>NZ_REFK01000004.1:0-446513 GCF_003688535.1 Enterobacter sp. WP_7_1
AGAGACTTGGTATTCATTTATTGTCCGAAGACATTAAGAATCCATGTCACTTTGAGTGCCCACACAGATTGTCTGATAAATTGTTAAAGAGCAGTTGCAACGCGGCTTTCGCTCACCGTTGCGAGGTGGCGTATATTACGCTTTCCTCTTTCAGAGTCAACCCGTTATTTCAGGATTTTTTCTCTTCAACCGAACCGCTTGTTGTGTGAAGTGATTCACATCCGCCGTGTCGATGGAGGCGCATTATAGGGAGCCGCCGAGGAATGACAAGCGGAAAAATGCATTTTTATTTCAACCGCTCATCTTTTCGCCAAAAAGGCTATTTTTGGTGCTTTTTAATCTCTTTTGGCAGATCGGCCAGACTATTAATCACCCAATCCGCTGCATTTTCTGCTTCTGGCGTCACTGGCTTACCGGTGCGAACTAATATTTTGGTCCCTACACCCGCTGCGGCGGCTGCCTGCATATCTTCCAGTTTATCGCCCACCATATAAGAAGCAGACATATCAATGTGCAGGAACTCCTGCGCAGAGATGAACATCCCCGGATGCGGCTTACGGCAGTCACAGGTCTGGCGATACGCTTCTACCGTTCCCTGCGGGTGGTGCGGACAATAGTAGATACCGTCGAGATCCACGCCTCGGTCGGCCAGCGACCAGTCCATCCATTCCGTCAGCGTTTCGAACTGCGCTTCGGTGAATTTACCGCGTGCAATACCGGACTGGTTCGTCACCACCACCAGCGCATAGCCCATCTCTTTCAGCTGGCGCATGGCATCTATTACGCCCTCGATAAACTCGAACTCATCAATCTCATGGACATAACCGTGATCCACATTAATAGTGCCGTCACGATCGAGAAAAATTGCGGGTACTGATTTTGCCACCGGTTTGCTCCTGAAAAAGGCATGTTCGACTAGTATCTCATGAATCGCAGCGCAATAAAGTGCTCATCGTACAGAGTTGGATTGATTTAGACGTCTGGATGCCTTAACATCCGTTTTGTTTACGGTCATCACCCGTATCTGGCAGAAGAAAATGCCACGGCTAACTTACATACGATAAAAATAATCTAATGATTAAACTTTCCAATATCACCAAAGTGTTCCAGCAGGGGAACCGAACCATTCAGGCGCTGAACAACGTCAGCCTGCATGTTCCTGCTGGTCAAATTTATGGCGTCATTGGCGCATCGGGTGCAGGTAAAAGCACGCTGATTCGTTGTGTTAACCTGCTTGAGCGCCCAACCCAGGGCAGCGTAGAAGTTGGCGGCCAGGAACTTACCGCCCTCTCAGAGAAAGAACTCACCAAAGCGCGTCGTCAGATTGGCATGATCTTCCAGCACTTTAACCTGCTGGCCTCCCGCACCGTGTTCGGCAACGTTGCCCTGCCGCTTGAGCTGGATAACACGCCGAAAGAAGAAGTGAAGCGTCGCGTTACCGAGCTGCTCGACCTCGTGGGTCTGGGCGACAAGCATGATAGCTACCCGGCCAATCTGTCCGGCGGTCAAAAGCAGCGTGTGGCCATTGCCCGCGCGCTGGCAAGCAACCCTAAGGTACTGCTGTGCGATGAAGCCACCAGCGCACTGGATCCGGCAACCACGCGTTCAATTCTGGAACTGCTAAAAGACATTAACCGTCGCCTGGGCCTGACGATCCTCCTTATTACACATGAGATGGACGTGGTGAAACGCATCTGCGACTGCGTGGCGGTCATCAGCAACGGTGAACTGATCGAGCAGGGCACGGTAAGTGAAGTGTTTTCGCATCCGAAGACGCCTCTGGCACAGCAGTTCATCCAGTCCACGCTGCATCTGGATATTCCGGAAGATTATCTGGAGCGTTTGAAAACCGAACCGACGGCAGACAGCGTCCCGATGCTGCGCATGGAGTTCACCGGTCAGTCCGTTGACGCTCCCCTGCTTTCCGAAACCGCGCGTCGCTTTAACGTGAACAACAACATCATCAGCGCGCAGATGGATTACGCCGGTGGCGTGAAGTTCGGCATTATGCTGACAGAAATGCACGGCACACAAGAAGAAACCCAGGCCGCGATTGCCTGGCTGCAAGAACACCATGTAAAAGTAGAGGTACTGGGTTATGTCTGAGCCGATGATGTGGCTGCTGGTTCGAGGCGTTTGGGAAACGCTGGCAATGACCTTTGTCTCTGGCTTCTTTGGTTTTGTGATTGGCCTGCCGGTCGGCGTATTGCTGTACGTGACGCGTCCGGGTCAAATCATTGAGAACGCGAAGCTGTACCGTACGCTCTCTGCGCTGGTGAACATCTTCCGTTCTATTCCCTTCATTATTCTGCTGGTGTGGATGATTCCGTTTACCCGCGTGATAGTCGGAACGTCTATCGGTCTGCAGGCGGCCATCGTTCCGCTGACCGTAGGCGCAGCGCCGTTTATCGCCCGTATGGTGGAAAATGCCCTGCTGGAAATCCCGACAGGTCTGATTGAGGCTTCCCGCGCGATGGGCGCAACACCGATGCAGATCGTCCGCAAAGTTCTGCTCCCGGAAGCACTGCCAGGCCTGGTGAACGCGGCAACCATCACGCTTATCACGCTGGTCGGGTATTCCGCGATGGGCGGTGCAGTTGGCGCTGGCGGTTTAGGCCAGATTGGTTACCAGTACGGCTATATTGGATATAACGCTACCGTGATGAATACCGTTCTGGTATTGCTGGTTGTTCTGGTTTATTTAATCCAGTTCTCTGGCGATCGCATCGTCCGGACCGTTACTCACAAATAACGTTACACACAACACAAACTCTACGAGTTAAGGATAAAACATGGCGTTTAAATTAAAGACCTTTGCAGCAGTAGGCGCGCTGATCGGCTCTCTGGCACTGGTGGGTTGCGGTCAGGACGAAAAAGATCCAAACCACATTAAAGTGGGCGTTATTGTGGGTGCAGAACAACAGGTTGCTGAAGTTGCTCAGAAAGTGGCGAAAGAGAAGTATGGCCTGGACGTTGAGCTGGTGACCTTCAACGATTACGTTCTGCCGAACGAAGCGCTGAGCAAAGGCGATATCGACGCTAACGCCTTCCAGCATAAGCCATACCTGGATCAGCAGATCAAAGATCGTGGCTATAAACTGGTGGGCGTCGGTAACACCTTCGTTTATCCAATTGCCGGTTACTCGAAGAAAATTAAATCTCTGGACGAGCTGCAGCCGGGCTCTCAGGTTGCCGTGCCTAACGACCCAACCAACCTTGGTCGTTCCCTGCTTCTGCTGCAGAAAGTGGGCCTGATCAAACTGAAAGACGGTGTTGGCCTGCTGCCAACCGTTCTGGATGTCACCGAGAACCCGAAAAATCTGAAAATTGTTGAACTGGAAGCACCGCAGCTGCCACGTTCTCTGGACGATGCGCAGATTGCCCTGGCCGTTATCAACACCACTTACGCCAGCCAGATTGGCCTGACGCCAGCCAAAGACGGTATCTTCGTAGAAGATAAAGACTCCCCGTACGTTAACCTGATCGTGACTCGCGAAGACAACAAGGACGCGGAAAACGTGAAGAAATTCGTTCAGGCTTATCAGTCTGATGAAGTTTACCAGGAAGCCAACAAAGTGTTTAACGGCGGCGCTGTTAAAGGCTGGTAATCTCACCTCAGTGTAATATCATCAGGACGGGCTTATGCCCGTCTTGTCATTTGTGCAATCAACTGATTCAATATCTGACGTTTTGATTATCCATTGAGGAACTATTATGCGTGCTTTACCGATCTGTCTTTTAGCACTCATGCTGAGCGGCTGTTCTATGCTAAGCAGATCTCCCGTTGAACCTGTTCAAAGCACGGCAACCCCGCCAAAAACCGAGCCTGCGAAACCGAAAGTGGTTCGCCCTGCGCCGGTTCGCATTATCACGAAAGCAGACGAACTCGTCGGTAAACCGTTCCGTGAACTGGGCGAAGTGAGCGGCGAATCCTGTCAGGCGACCAATCAGGACTCACCACCGAATATTCCGACAGCGCGTAAACGCATGCAGATTAATGCCGCAAAAATGAAAGCCAACGCGGTTCTGCTGCACAGCTGCGAAGTCACCAGCGGCACGCCAGGCTGCTATCGTCAGGCGGTTTGCATCGGTTCTGCGCTGAACATCACGGCTAAATGAGTGCATTTCAGTTCGAGCAGATAGGCGTTATCCACTCTCCTTATAAAGAGAAGTTCGCCGTCCCCCGCCAGCCCGGTCTTGTGACCAGCGGAAGCGGTGAACTTCACCTGATTGCGCCTTACAATCAGGCCGATGCGGTACGCGGGCTCGAGGCTTTCAGCCATTTATGGGTGGTGTTCGTGTTTCACCAGACGATGGAAGGCGGCTGGCGACCTACCGTGCGTCCTCCTCGTCTTGGCGGAAATGCGAGAATGGGCGTGTTTGCGACTCGCTCGACCTTCCGCCCAAACCCGGTTGGCATGTCGCTGGTTGAACTGAAAGGCATACGCTGCCAGAAAGATCGGGTGATACTGGAGTTAGGTAGCCTGGACCTGGTAGACGGCACGCCGGTAATCGACATCAAACCCTATCTGCCCTTCGCCGAAGCCCTCCCGGACGCGCGTGCAAGCTATGCTCAGGACGCACCGCAGGCGGACATGCCTGTTTATTTTACGCCTGAGATAACCGCGCAGCTCGGTCAGCTGGAGAAACGCTATCCTCGCTTACAGGATTTCATCACTGAAGTTCTGGCACAGGACCCTCGTCCGGCCTACCGTAAAGAAGAGGAAGAAGGAAAAACGTACGCCGTCTGGCTGTTCGATTTCAACGTTCGCTGGCGCGTCACCGGGGCAGGTTTTGAAGTGTTTGCCCTTGAACCCAGGTAATTTTGTTCTCCTCTCTTTTGGCATCTTTGCCACACTGGTAAACTAAACCACTTTTTTTGTGTCAGGCTGGTGTTTCAGCCTGTTCCAATCGTCGAAATGGAACCGTAACAACATGCGTACTAGCCAATATCTGCTCTCCACTCTGAAGGAGACGCCTGCCGACGCCGAAGTGATCAGCCATCAGCTGATGCTGCGCGCCGGGATGATCCGCAAGCTGGCCTCCGGGTTATACACCTGGCTGCCGACCGGCGTGCGCGTCCTGAAAAAAGTCGAAAACATCGTGCGTGAAGAGATGAACAACGCCGGTGCTATCGAGGTGTCCATGCCTGTGGTTCAGCCCGCTGACCTGTGGCAGGAGAGCGGCCGTTGGGAACAATATGGTCCTGAACTGCTGCGCTTTGTCGATCGCGGCGAGCGTCCTTTCGTTCTCGGCCCAACGCATGAAGAAGTCATTACCGACCTGATTCGTAATGAGCTGAGCTCTTACAAACAGCTGCCGCTGAACTTCTTCCAGATCCAGACCAAGTTCCGTGACGAAGTTCGCCCACGTTTCGGCGTTATGCGCTCTCGCGAATTCCTGATGAAAGATGCCTACTCTTTCCATACCTCTCAGGAATCACTGCAAGAGACTTACGACGCAATGTACGCGGCGTACAGCAAAATCTTCTCCCGCATGGGTCTGGATTTCCGTGCTGTGCAGGCTGATACCGGCTCCATCGGCGGTAGCGCATCCCATGAGTTCCAGGTACTGGCACAGAGCGGTGAAGACGATGTGATCTTCTCTGACTCTTCAGACTACGCGGCGAACATCGAATTTGCAGAAGCGCTGGCGCCAAAAGAACCGCGCGGCGCGGCAACGCAAGAGATGACGCTGGTTGATACGCCAAACGCGAAAACCATCGCCGAGCTGGTTGAGCAGTTCAATCTGCCAGTCGAAAAAACCGTAAAAACGCTGCTGGTGAAATCCACCGAAGGTAGCGCTTACCCGCTGGTTGCCCTGCTGGTGCGTGGCG
Organism: Enterobacter sp. WP_7_1; assembly: GCF_003688535.1. NCBI lineage: Bacteria > Pseudomonadati > Pseudomonadota > Gammaproteobacteria > Enterobacterales > Enterobacteriaceae > Enterobacter > Enterobacter sp. WP_7_1. Next base: position 5,837 of record NZ_REFK01000004.1, read on the forward strand.
ATCACGAGCTGAACGAAGTGAAAGCCGAGAAGCTGCCGCAGGTAGCCAGCCCGCTGACCTTCGCAACGGAAGCGGAAATCCGCGCCGTGGTGAATGCGGGTCCAGGTTCACTGGGTCCAGTCAACCTGCCGGTGCCGGTTGTTATTGACCGCACGGTTGCTGCAATGAGCGACTTCTCCGCAGGTGCGAACATCGACGGTAAACACTACTTCGGCATCAACTGGGATCGCGACGTGGCGACGCCGGAAGTGGCTGACATCCGTAACGTGGTTGCAGGCGATCCAAGCCCGGACGGTCAGGGTACCCTGATGATTAAGCGCGGCATCGAAGTCGGTCACATCTTCCAGCTGGGCGATAAATACTCTCGCGCGCTGAACGCCGCTGTTCAGGGTGAAGATGGCCGTAACCAGATCCTGACCATGGGTTGCTACGGTATTGGGGTGACGCGCGTGGTAGCTGCGGCAATTGAGCAGAACTACGACGAACGCGGCATCGTCTGGCCGGACAATATTGCGCCGTTCCAGGTAGCCATTCTGCCAATGAACATGCACAAGTCTTACCGCGTGCAGGAGCTGGCCGAGAAGCTGTATGCCGAGCTGCGCGCACAGGGTATCGAAGTGCTGATGGATGACCGTAAAGAGCGTCCAGGCGTAATGTTCGCCGATATGGAACTGATCGGTATCCCGCACACCGTCGTCATCGGCGACCGTAACCTCGACAGCGATGAGATTGAATACAAATACCGTCGCAGCGGCGAAAAACAGATGATCAAGACCGGCGACATTCTTGATTACCTGGTGAAAGCCATCAAAGGCTAAACAAAAAACCCCGCTCAGGCGGGGTTTTTTAATGGCACAGCGTCAGCTTATTTACTGTTACAGTCTTTACCCGCAACAAACTTCGCGTCTTTATCTGCCACCAGCGTTTTCACCATCTCCCCGCTATCCGGGTTTGGCTCCAGCGTAAAGTGACCGTCAACCGTAAGCAATACCGGCTTGCTGTCATTGCCGCGTGCCACAGCGTAATCACGTTCAAGCTGCGCATTATTTGCCACGCTGACCTTCCTGCCGGTTGCGCAGTCGGTAAAGATCGCCGCATCCGCCATATAGAAGTACATTCCCCGCATTGCCATCGGCGTGGCAGGCAGAGCCGCTTTTACCGGCGCAAGCGTGTAGTTGAACTGGGATTCAATCGGGTTGCCTTCGCGGTCAAGCATCTCCATCCCCTCACCTTTGGCGCGGAAAAAGGTTTTCTCACCGGTGGTATCCGTCAGGACCAGCTTCTCCGCCGTGCGCGCCCATGTTCCATAAGTTGCAAAAGAAGAAGGCTCTTTAGCGCCCTGATAGCGCTGATTCATCACCCAGGTGCCGTCTTTTTGCAGGAACAGAGACGTTTCAATGCCTTCGCAGTCCGCGCAAGGCAATACGCCGCGCCAGCTTTGCTGCATTGGTTTTAATTCTTCCGTTTGCGTGGGTTGTAAAACCTGCGTTTCGGAGCGGTTGTTACACCCAAAAAGCGCAAACAGCGTACTCGCTGCCAGCGCTGACCATAATACTTTTTTCACAATGAATTCCTTATGAAAAGTGTGTTCCCTTTCGTCACTCTGTCGGGCGACGAACTTTACCGCGTAGTGCTTTCACTGTGGATTTTTGGGCCTTCGAGGACAACCGACGCTCTTTCGATGCGCGGGTTGGCCGCGTTGCCCGGCGGCTTTTTTGTACCGTCGTTAACTCTTTGATGACCGCCACCAGTCTGGCCAGCGCCGCTTCCCGGTTGAGCTCCTGGCTGCGGTACTCCTGGGCTTTGATCACAATCACGCCATCGCTGGTGATCAGATGATGACTGGCGGCAAGCAGGCTTTCTTTATAATACTCTGGCAGGCTTGAGGCCCGAATGTCAAAACGCAAATGGATAGCCGTCGACGCCTTGTTGACGTGCTGCCCGCCAGCCCCCTGCGCACGGATGGCGGTGATCTCCAGCTCGTTGTCAGGAATGCTGACGTTTCGGGACAAGACGATCATGACGCGGGTTGCCACGCCGTTAAATGAATTTCCAGATTATTCTGAGAATCAGAGAGCCAGATGGCGCCATCCTGAATCGTCGCCTGCAAAACCATGGTTCGGCTGGCAAACTCGCTCAACTGCGCCAGCTGCTCATCATCCAGATACCAGACCGTGAGATTTTTAAACTGTCCGCACTTGCTCTTGTTTTGCTGCCACCAGATCTCCGCAGCGCGCTGATTATACGCGAATAAGGCCACTTCAGCGGACTGGGTGCAGGCCTTCTTAATTCTGCGCTCGTCCGGCAGGCCGAGTTCGATCCACAAATCGATACCCAGATGATCGTTGCGCAGCCAAGCTTCAGGTTCGTCTTCTGCGCTTAACCCACGGGAAAACTGCAGGCGCTCGTCGGCATACTTAATCCACGCCAGCAGGCGCAGCATCATGCGCTCCTGGGTTTCGGAGGGGTGGCGTGCCAGCGTAAGCGACGCGTCGAGGAACTGGTTGCGATCCAGATCGGCCACATTGACCACTGCTTTATAAATTGTCGCTTTCAGCGCCATGAGAGAACTCCATTCGAATCAGGCGCACATTGTAGCGAAAACCGCGGCAAAAGGCTGTTACAGGGTGTTAAATACACCGCTATCAAGGCTCTGATATTGCTTAAATGAGTATGGTATAGTCACCTTGCTAAACCGAGTTTATCTTCGTAGGCTTAATGATATCTCACAGTAAGTCAGTGCGCTGGCGGGAGGGGATGTGAATAATTATTGTGAGTTAATTCGCAAACGGTATGCGGAAATCGCCAGCGGAGATCTGGGGTATGTCCCGGACGCGTTGGGCTGTGTATTGAAAGTGCTTAATGAAGTGGCCTCTGATGAGAGCCTTTCAGAGTCGGTCAGGGAAAAAGCAGCGTATGCTGCGGCGAATTTACTGGTGAGCGATTATGTCGATGAATGATACTTATCAACCCATCAATTGTGATGACTATGACAACCTCGAACTCGCCTGCCAGCATCATTTATTACTGACGCTGGAGCTAAAAGATGGCGAAGTTTTGAAGGCGAAAGCCAGCGATCTGGTTTCACGAAAGAATGTGGAATACCTGATAGTGGAAGACGCCGGTGCGACGCGTGAGCTGCGTCTGGACAAAATAGCCAGCTTCAGCCACCCGCAAATCGGCACCGTCGTGGTGAGCGAATCCTGATGACACTAACGGGCAGCCTGGCTGCCCGTTACGCTTTTTGCCACTCAAAACGGACACCCTCTTCTGACCACCCCTCTTCCGTGATGAAAACCCCTGCCGCAGCGATAAGCGTTTCACCGTAGAACAGTAGCGGCGTGGTGTCGCGCAGCCACGGCGGCACGTTACACTCCTGCCATATTTTCTTCAGCTTCCGTCCCCCGTTGCGCCCGACGATATGCAGCATGCCGCCAGCCTTAAAGCGCACGGTAACCGGTTCACCGGGCTTCGGCAGCCGCACATGACCAGACGGCAGGAGAGAGACGCGTCCTGACTCACAGGGCAATGGCAGCGGTGCGTCAGGAGAAAGCCAGTCGAGCACCACATCGGTCAGCGAGGGCGTGGATTTTACCCACCAGAGTTCGCCCTTATAGCGTCTCACCTCAAAACCGTTCAGATGGACGCACGGGGAAGCATCATCCCGCGCCAGGGCGACTTCGTCCCAGATACGACTCAGCATTGTCCGCGACGGCATCGCGGCGCGATGAAAGGCCAGCCAGCGTCGTAGCAGCGCGGCGCGACGTACCGGGCTCATCGCTTTCATCGGTGCGATCGCCAACGCCCCGTCGGCAGAAATGAGTCCAGCCAGCTCGTCGCTCAACAGCTCATCCAGCAACGACTCCTGTTCGGCGCACAGCATGGCGCTTCTTGCCGTCGCGTCGGCGAAATGCGGCCAGCGCTCGCCTAAAAGCGGGAGGACGCGCAGGCGCAGGAAGTTACGGTCATAGCCGTCATCCTGGTTACTCTCATCTTCGATCCAGTTCAGCTGATGTTCTCGCGCCCAGTTTTCCAGTGAGGCACGCGTCTCGCCAAGCAGCGGACGCAGTAACGTTGTGCCGGCAAATTCAGAACGCGCCGGCATGGCAGAAAGTCCCGCCGGCCCGCTACCCCGCTTAAGGGCCAGCAGAAAGGTTTCACACTGATCGTCCAGATGCTGGGCCGTGAGCAGCGCTTCTCCAGGACGTAATGCCCCGGCAAATGCAGCATAGCGGGCTTTACGCGCCTGCGCCTCGATGCCCAGCCCTTCCTCCGCAAGCGTGACGCGCTCAACGATGAGCGGGATCGCCCAGGCCGCACACAAGGCTTCGCAGTGCGCCACCCACGCCTCTGCGTGAGGACTTAATCCGTGGTGAATATGCATCGCCCGAAGCTGGACGTCAGGTTCCCGATCGCGCCAGCGCTTAAGGCGATGCAGCAACACGGTAGAATCCAGGCCACCGCTAAACCCCACCAGCAGCTGGCGGTACGGTGAAACGGCTTGTGCGATAGCGGGTAAGGTCATAGGAGATTACACATAAAAAATGCCCGAACTGAGCGGGCATTATCACACAGGACAATCATTACTGCTGATAAAGCTCCAGCGGCAGGCCGTCCGGGTCGTTGAAAAAGGTAAAACGCTTGTCGGTGAACGGATCGACGCGAATCGCTTCGCACGTCACGCCGTGCGCCTCCAGATGTTTTACCGCGCTATCCAGGTCATCGACGCTGAAGGCAAGATGACGCAGGCCACAGGCTTCCGGGCGGGACGGACGCGCAGGCGGAAAAGGAAAAGAGAACAGCTCAATCACATATTGCCCGTTTAACGCCAGATCGCCCTTCCAGGAGTCACGCTCCTCGCGGTAGGCCTCGCTCATGAGCGTAAAGCCCAGGATGTCGCAGTAGAAGGCCTTACTTTTCGCGTAGTCGGTCGCAATGATCGCAATATGATGAACCTGTTTTAAACCCAGCATAGCTTCTCCTTTTTATGATGCCTGAACGTTACAACCGAAAACCCGCACCTGGCAAGCAGTCACCCTTATTTTAGGACTCGCACCCAGTAAACGCCGTTCTCGTCGCGCTTCGCACCGTGGATATCAGTCTCAAAACCGGGATAGTGGCGCCCGACAGAGCAGAGCATCAGCAGGAAATCGAGCACGGCCCGACTCTCTTCGGTAATCATCTCTCCCGGCATCAGGAGCGGAACGCCCGGCGGGTAAGGCAGGATCATGTTAGCCGATACGCGCCCGACCAGGTTTTCCAGCTCGACGGTTTCGACCTCCCCTTTCACCTGGCGCTGCCATGCCTTGTGCGGGGTAAACTTCATCTCCGGTAAGACATCGAACGCCTGAAGCATCAGACGCGGCAGATCGTGCTGACGGATCAGCCTGTGGATCCCCTGGGCCAGATCCTGAATGCGCATATTTCGATAGAAGTCAGGATCTTCCGCGTAAAGATCCGGCAGCATATTCTTCACCCGCAGGTTGAGATCGTAGGCGCGCTTAAACTCCATCAGGCCGCGCAGCAACCCCATCGCGCGGGTTTTGTCGATCCCGATGCTGAACAGGAACAGCAGGTTATAGGGACCGGTTTTCTCCACCACCACGCCACGTTCATCAAGGAATTTCGCGACCAGCGCGGCCGGAATACCTTCATCGCTCATCTTGCCCTGCTCATCCATGCCCGGCGTCAGGATCGTCACTTTTACCGGGTCGAGGAACATATGGTCGCTATCGGCATCCCGGAAGCCATGCCAGTCTTCTCCGGGCGAGACGGGCCAGCATTCTGCTTCATCAATCTCTTCCGGCTGCCAGATATCAAAGAACCAGCCGTCGGCTTCATCTTTCAGCCGCTGCACCTCTTTGCGGAAATGCAGCGCGCGTTCTACCGAACGGTTGATGAGTCGTTTGCCCGGATTGCCGCGCAGCATCGCTGCGGCCGTTTCTATGGAGGCTACCAGCGGATAGCTCGGTGAGGTGGTTGTATGCATCATAAAGGCTTCGTTGAACGTGTCTTCGTCGTACTCGCCTTTGATGTGAATAAGCGAAGCCTGGGAAAACGCCGCCAGCATTTTATGGGTCGACTGCGTTTCGAAGAACACTTTACCCGGCACGCGTTCACCGCTCATGCCGCTTTTGCCGGCGTAAATCGGATGGAAATTAGTGTACGGCACCCATGCGGAATCGAAGTGGATCGACGGCACGTCGAGAGTCTTTTTGATCCAGTTCGTGTTGTACAGCAGACCGTCGTAGGTGGAGTTGGTGATCACCGCATGGACAGGCCAGCTTGCGCCAGGAATTGCCGCAACCTTACGTTCAATGGCGTCATGGGTGAACTCCCGGCGCGGAATACCCCCAAGAATACCGAGCGCGTTACGCGTGGGCGACAGCCAGAGCGGTACGACGTCGCTCATCATCAGCAGATGTGCCAGCGATTTATGGCAGTTACGGTCAATCAGCAAGGTGCTGCCAGCAGGCGCAGCGTACATCCCGACGATTTTGTTCGAGGTCGAAGTGCCGTTGGTCACCATATAGCTCTGCTCGGCGCCAAAGGTGCGGGCGATATACTCTTCGGCTTCAAGATGCGGGCCGGTGTGATCCAGCAGAGAGCCTAGTTCGGTGACTGAAATCGACACGTCCGCTTTCAGCGTGTTGCCACCGAAGAAATCATAGAACAGGCAGCCCACCGGGCTTTTTTGATAGGCCGTTCCCGCCATATGACCTGGCGTACAGAAGGTATATTTGCCCTCCTTCACGTAGGTGAAGAGCGCGCGTGTAAACGGCGGAGTGATGTTATCGAGATATTCACCGGTATATTGCTGAATTCGGGTCGCAATATCTTCAGCCACGCCGAGCGAATATTCAAAGAACCACAGCGCCATACGCATATCATTGGCGCTGACGTCCATGGTTGAGTGAGTATTAATAAACGCGTACAGCGGGAGGTATTCGTTCAGCTTGTTGATATCGCTGCACAGTTCGAGATCGTATTCGTCCCAGTCGAAGATCACGCCGCAGATACGCGGGTTATGCTCGATGAACTTCAGCAGGTCGGCGCTGTTGTGCGGCCAGATTAGCTGATACCCGCGCGACTGCAGGGCTTGCTCCAGCTCCTTAATTGGCTCATCTTTATAAAAGACGCCGTGCGGCCCCATAATGGCAATGATATTCATGGGCTTCCTCCCTAAAAAACATTAGCTAAGCATAGTCCGGCTAAACCGCAGGTATAAAAAAAGCCGCAACATTGTGCGGCTTTTCAGATAATTGTGAAGCTTACGCGTAACCGTAGGTCATCAGACGCTGGTAACGACGGTTGAGCAGATCTTCTTTGCTCAGCACGTCCAGATCTGCCAGGTCAGCCAGCAGCTGCGCTTTCAGAGAAGCCGCCATTACTTCCGGCTTACGATGCGCACCACCCAGCGGTTCCGGGATGATAGAGTCGATCAGCTTAAGCTCTTTCAGGCGTGGCGCAATGATGCCCATGGCTTCTGCAGCCAGCGGCGCTTTGTCGGCGCTTTTCCACAGAATGGATGCGCAGCCTTCCGGAGAGATAACGGAATAGGTGCTGTACTGCAGCATATTCACTTTATCGCCCACGCCAATCGCCAGCGCACCGCCGGAACCACCCTCACCGATAACGGTACAGATGACCGGCACCTTCAGACGAGACATCTCGCGCAGGTTGCGCGCGATGGCTTCAGACTGACCGCGCTCTTCCGCGCCCACGCCAGGGTATGCACCCGGGGTGTCGATGAAGGTGATGATTGGCATGTTGAAACGCTCAGCCATCTCCATCAGACGCAGGGCTTTACGGTAGCCTTCTGGTGCTGGCATACCGAAGTTACGACGGATTTTCTCTTTGGTTTCACGACCTTTCTGATGACCAATGATCATCACCGGGCGTCCGTCCAGACGCGCGATACCGCCAACGATAGCTTTATCGTCAGCGTATGCGCGATCGCCTGCCAGTTCGTCAAATTCGTCAAACGCCAGGCGGACATAATCCAGGGTGTACGGACGCTGTGGATGGCGAGCCAGCTGGGCCACCTGCCATGCGCCGAGATCGGCAAAGATTTTGCGCGTCAGCTCTACGCTTTTCTCGCGCAGACGATGCACTTCTTCGTCGATGTTAATATCCAGTTTTTCATCCTGACGGCTTACCGCTGTCAGAGAATCGATTTTCGCTTCCAGCTCAGCAATCGGCTGTTCGAAATCAAGGAAATTCAGACTCATAGTATTCCTGTATTAGTCAAACTCCAGTTCCACCTGCTCCGAACCAATGAGGCCACGGAGATCGTTCAGTAAACGATCGCTCGGAGAGACACGCCACGTTGCACCAAAGCGCAACCGCGCGCGTGCATCCGCCCTCTGATAGTAGAGATGTACTGGAATTGTCCCCGAGCGGTGGGGTTCCAGAGACTGACGGAGTCGGTTTAAAAGCTGGTCATCAATTTGCCTGTCCGTCAGCGAGATAGCAAGCCCGCGAGCATATTTTTCCCGGGCTTCGTCAATGTCCATCACTTCGCGGGCGGTCATTTTAAGCCCCCCACTGAAGTCATCAAAGCTGACCTGTCCGCTGACGATAAGTATGCGGTCTTTTTCCAGCAATTGCTGGTATTTATCCAGCGCGTCGGTGAACAACATCACCTCCAGACGCCCGGAACGGTCATCCAGCGTACAGATGCCGATACGATTGCCGCGCTTGGTGACCATAACCCTTGCGGCAATCACGAGCCCCGCAGCCGTGGTGATTTTACCACGTTCTGTCGGATGCATGTCTTTAAGCCTGTGGCCGCCGACATAGCGCTCAATTTCTTTGATGTACTGGTTGATCGGGTGCCCCGTCAGGTACAAGCCTAACGTCTCACGCTCCCCATCCAGTACCACCTGTTCTGGCCACGGCTGGCAGTTGGAATAAGATTGCTCTATCTGCTCTGGCTCTTCCGCCAGCACCCCGAACATATCCGCCTGACCAATGGCTTCCGCTTTTGCATGCTGATCCGCCGCTTTCAGCGCGTCGCCCAGCGAGTTCATCAGCGCGGCGCGGTGCGGCCCCAGCCTGTCAAACGCGCCGGACATGATCAGTTTTTCCAGCACGCGACGGTTCAGTTTTTTGGTGTCGGTACGGGCGCAAAGATCGAACAGCTCGCGGAAATACCCGCCGTTGTTACGCGCTTCGATGATCGCCTCGATCGGACCTTCGCCCACGCCTTTGATCGCGCCGATCCCGTAAACGATCTCTCCGTCGTCGTTGACGTGGAAGTGGTAGAGCCCTGAGTTAATATCCGGCGGCAGGATCTTAAGCCCCATGCGCCAGCACTCGTCCACCAGGCCAACCACCTTCTCGGTGTTGTCCATATCGGCCGTCATTACCGCCGCCATAAATTCAGCAGGATAGTGCGCTTTCAGCCACAGCGTTTGATACGACACCAAAGCATAGGCGGCGGAGTGGGATTTGTTAAATCCGTACCCGGCGAATTTCTCCACCAGGTCGAAGATTTTCATCGCCAGCTCGCCGTCAACGCCATTTTTCTTCGCCCCGTCTTCAAAGATGGAACGCTGCTTGGCCATCTCTTCCGGCTTTTTCTTACCCATCGCACGACGCAGCATGTCCGCGCCGCCGAGCGTATAGCCGGAAAGCACCTGAGCAATCTGCATGACCTGTTCCTGATACAGGATAATGCCGTAGGTTGGTTCCAGTACCGGCTTCAGGCTTTCATGCTGCCACTGAACGTCCGGGTAAGAAATCTCTTCGCGACCGTGCTTACGGTCGATAAAGTTATCTACCATCCCTGACTGCAGTGGGCCCGGACGGAACAGGGCGACCAGTGCGATCATATCTTCGAAGCAGTCGGGCTGCAGACGTTTAATCAGGTCTTTCATACCGCGGGATTCAAGCTGGAAGACGGCTGTCGTCTCCGAGCGCTGCAGCATGTCGAAACTTTTCTTGTCATCCAGCGGGATGGCGGCAATGTCTATCGGCTCAAGGCCCTGCTTTTCCCGGCGCGGGTTGATCATCTTCAGCGCCCAGTCGATGATCGTCAGCGTACGCAGGCCGAGGAAGTCAAACTTCACCAGCCCGGCGTATTCCACGTCGTTCTTATCAAACTGAGTAACAGGGTGCTCACCCGCTTCATCACAGTAGAGCGGCGCGAAGTCGGTAATTTTGGTCGGGGCGATAACCACGCCCCCCGCATGCTTGCCGGCGTTACGCGTGACGCCTTCCAGCTTGCGCGCCATGTCGATCAGCGCTTTGACTTCTTCGTCGGCTTCGTAGATTTCCGGCAGCTGAGGTTCGGCTTCAAACGCTTTTGCCAGCGTCATGCCCGGATCGGGCGGCACCAGCTTAGAAATACGATCGACAAACCCGTACGGGTGGCCCAGCACGCGGCCAACGTCGCGGATAACCGCCTTCGCCGCCATCGTACCGAACGTAATAATCTGCGATACCGCATCACGGCCGTACATATCGGCGACGTGTTCGATCACCTGGTCGCGTTTCTCCATGCAGAAGTCGACGTCAAAGTCGGGCATGGAAACACGTTCCGGGTTAAGGAAACGTTCGAACAGCAGGTCGAATTCCAGCGGGTCGAGGTCGGTAATTTTAAGCGCATAGGCCACAAGCGAGCCTGCACCGGAGCCACGTCCCGGTCCGACCGGTACGCCGTTATCCTTCGACCACTGGATAAACTCCATTACGATCAGGAAGTAGCCCGGGAAGCCCATCTGGTTGATTACCTGGAGTTCAATATCCAGGCGCTCATCGTACGGCGGCCGCTTCTCTTTGCGAACGGCCTCATCCGGGAACAGGAATTCCAGACGCTCTTCCAGACCTTCTTTTGATTTCACGACCAGGAAATCTTCCGTGGTCATATCACCCGTCGGGAACTGCGGCAGGAAGTATTCGCCGAGGCGAACGGTAACGTTACAGCGCTTGGCGATTTCTACGCTGTTTTCCAGCGCTTCGGGGATATCAGAGAAGAGTTCACACATCTCCTCCTCGCTGCGCATGTACTGTTGAGAGGAGTAATTACGCGGTCGTTTCGGATCGTCGAGCGTGAAGCCATCATGGATCGCCACGCGAATTTCGTGAGCGTCAAAATCTCCCGGCTCGAGGAACCGCACATCGTTTGTCGCGACAACAGGCAGACCGCGTTCTTCCGCAAGTGCGACCGCTGCATGCAGATAGTTTTCTTCGTCCTGGCGACCGGTGCGGATCAGCTCCAGATAATAACGATCCGGGAAATACTCTTCATAGAACGAGACGCATTGATCCACCAGCGCGCTATTGCCGCGCAGCAGGCATTTACCGACATCGCCCATACGGCCACCGGAGATCAGCAGCAGCCCTTCGTTGAGTTCAGCCAGCCAGTCGCGGTCGATCCACGGGCCCAGCGCACCGTATCCGCGCTGGTAGGCTTTTGAGATAAGCAGAGTGAGGTTTTGATAGCCCGTGTTGTTCATCGCCAGCACGGAGATTTGCGTCATTTCATCGCCGATGAGATCGCTCTGCACATGAAAATCCGCCCCGACGATGGGCTTTATTCCCGCGCCGTGCGCCGTTCCGTAGAACTTCACCAGGCCACACAGGTTGGTAAAATCGGTGATCGCCAGCGCGGGCATGCCAAGGGAGGCCGCCTTTTTTACCAGCGGCCCGGTCTTCGCCAGCCCATCGATCATGGAGTAGTCGCTATGCACCCGCAGGTGTACGAAACGTGGTTCAGCCATCTTCAGATTCCGCGTTACTTAATTGCTTGCGTATTGATTCAGGACACCCGTCCCAGCGCGCGCTTCACCGGGCCAAAGCTGCGACGGTGGTGTTCGGTTGCGCCATGTTCAGCCAGCCTTTCCAGATGGAAAGGTGTGGGATACCCCTTATGCTGGGCGAAACCATACTGAGGGTAAGTGAGATCCAGCGCGGCCATTTCGGCGTCGCGCGTCACTTTGGCAATAATAGAAGCTGCGCTAATTTCTGCGACCCGGCTATCGCCTTTGACGACCGCCATTGAAGGCATGGGCAATGCCGGACAGCGGTTGCCGTCAATCAGGACATATTCCGGGGAAATTTTCAGGCCTGCTACCGCACGCTGCATCGCCAGCATCGTGGCATGCAAAATATTCAGCTCGTCTATTTCATGCGGTTCAGCGCGCCCCAGGCTCCAGGCCAGCGCCTTCTCCTGAATCTCACTAAACAGCGCCAGACGGCGCTTTTCAGACAATTTTTTAGAGTCGTTCAGCCCGATAATCGGGCGAGCCGGATCGAGGATCACCGCGGCAGTCACTACGGCCCCGACCAACGGGCCACGACCCACTTCGTCCACGCCCGCCACAAGGCGAGTGTGAGGATAAACAAATTCCATCATTTTGCTAGCTCCAGCACCGCATCAGCCGCTTGCTCATCAGCATTACAGCGGATCAGTTGATGCAGTTCGCGGAAGGTATCGTGCATCTGGTGGCTGGTCTTGCCGTTGGCGAGCAGCGGCAGTAGCGCATCGGCGAGCGCCTGCGGCTGGCACTCGTCCTGCAGCAGCTCTTTCACCAGCTCGCGCCCGGCAAGCAGGTTTGGCAGGGAGACATAATCCGTTTTCACCAGACGTTTTGCCAGCCAGAAGGTGAACGGCTTCATGCGATAACCGACCACCATAGGGCATTTCGCCAGCATACATTCCAGCGCCGCCGTACCGGAGGCCAGCAGCGCGGCATCGCTCGCATACATCGCTTCCCGCCCTTTCCCGTCCAGAAGACGGACGTGAAGCTCCGGGGCGACTTCCGCTTTGATGCGCTCAAACTGCTCGCGGCGTTTGGCATTTACCAGCGGAACAACCACTTCAAGATCCGGATAGGTCTGGCGAAGAATTTGCGCTGTTTTGAGAAAATCGGCGCTCAACATCTCAACTTCTGCGCCACGGCTGCCTGGCAGCAGTGCCAGACAGTGCACATCATGCGGGATGCCCAGCGCGTCGCGCGCCGCGTTTTTATCCGGATCCAATGGCATCGCATCCGCCATGGTATGACCGATAAAACGGCACGGAACATTAAATCTGTCGTAAAACGCTTTTTCGAAAGGCAGGAAAGCCAGCACCAGGTTGGTGGACCGTCCGATTTTGAAAACGCGTTTCTGTCGCCACGCCCAGACGGACGGACTGACGTAGTGAATCGTTTTGATACCCTGCTTTTTCAGATTCCCTTCGAGGGTAATGTTGAAATCAGGCGCATCGATACCGACAAACACATCGGGTTTGAGTTCGGTAAAGCGGCGGGTGAGATCGGCACGGATGTGCAGCAAACGGCGTAGCCGTCCCAGCACCTCAACGATGCCCATCACGGCGAGCTCTTCCATTTCATACCAGGCTTCACAGCCTTCGGCCTGCATCAGCGGGCCAGCAACGCCGACAAAGCGAGCATTGGGTACACGCGCCTTAAGCGCGCGGATGAGACCGGCACCAAGAATATCGCCGGAGGTTTCTCCGGCGACCAGGGCTATCGTAAGCGGACGACTGTCGACCATTAACGAATCAGACCCCTTGTTGAACGGTCAAAGAATTCCATGAACGCGTTCACTTCCGGGTGCTTATTCGCCAGCTCGGCAATTTCCGGCTTCGCCTCTTCCAGCGTTTTACCGCTACGGTACAGCAGTTTGTACGCGTTGCGGATGGCAGTAATCGCTTCGCGACTAAAACCACGACGCTTGAGGCCTTCGATGTTCACGCCAAACGGCGTGGCATGGTTGCCCTGCGCAATCACATACGGTGGAACGTCCTGCGCCACACCGGAGCAACCGCCTACCATCACGTGCGCACCAATGATGCAGAACTGATGGACTGCGGTCATGCCGCCAATAATTGCGAAGTCATCAACCGATACGTGTCCTGCCAGCGTTGCGTTGTTGGCAAGAATACAGCGGTCACCCACGGTACAGTCGTGCGCGATATGCGCATTAACCATAAACAGGTTATCGCTGCCCACCTTCGTCAACCCACCACCCTGTACTGTTCCACGATGAATGGTGACGCTTTCGCGAATACGGTTACGATCGCCAATTTCCAGACGGGTCGACTCACCAGCATATTTCAGATCCTGGTTAACTTCGCCGATGGAGGCGAACTGATAGATCTCGTTATTGCAGCCAATGGTCGTGTGACCATTCACCACAACGTGAGATTTCAGTACTGTACCCTCACCAATTTCGACATGGGGTCCAACAATACAAAACGGGCCAACGTGGACGTTAGCGCCAATGATGGCACCAGTTTCCACAATAGCGGTAGGATGAATAAAGGCGGATTTATCAATCACGTATCAGGACTCCCGGCTACGAGCACACATCATGGTCGCTTCGCAAACAACTTTGCCGTCAACCAGCGCTACGCCTTTGAAGCGAGTCAGGCCACGACGCGTTTTTTCAAAAGTGACTTCCATGATCATCTGATCACCAGGCACGACAGGGCGCTTAAAGCGCGCTTCATCGATACCCGCGAAGTAATACAGCTCACCTGGCTCCAGTTTGCCGACGCTTTTAAACGCCAGAATACCGGTAGCCTGAGCCATCGCTTCCAGAATCAACACACCCGGGAAGATAGGCTTACCAGGGAAGTGCCCCTGGAAGAACGGCTCATTCACGGAAACATTTTTCACTGCGCGCAGAAAACGACCTTCTTCAAAATCCAGCACACGGTCTACCAGCAGAAACGGGTAGCGGTGCGGCAGAAGTTCTAAAATCTCTTCAATATGCAGAGTATGAGTGTCAGTAGTCAAAATACTCTTCCTGTCAAAATGTACTGATAACAATAATAACACGGCCTGCCGGTTTATTAGAAAGCCGACAGGCCGGGAAAAATAGCGTTCAACGGATGACGCTTAATCTTGTTGATCGATCTTACGCTCAAGAGACTTGAGGCGCTTGCTCATATCATCAATATTCATCACCAGAGCTGCTGTTTTACGCCATACCTTGTTGGGTTGTAGCGGAATACCTGAGGAATAGACGCCAGGTTCAGTGATTGGACGCATTACCATGCCCATTCCCGTCACAGTGACCTTGTCGCATATTTCCATATGGCCATTAATCACGCTCGCGCCGCCAATCATGCAATAACGGCCAATTTTCAGGCTGCCAGCCATGATGACGCCACCCGCAACCGCGGTATTGTCGCCAATCACAACGTTATGCGCAATCTGGCACTGGTTATCGATGATAACACCATTGCCAATGATCGTGTCGTCAAGCGCGCCACGGTCAATGGTAGTACAGGCGCCGATCTCTACGCGATCGCCAATAATAACGCGACCAAGCTGCGGGATCTTAACCCAGTTACCGCGATCGTTAGCGTAACCAAAGCCGTCAGAACCAATTACGGTGCTGGACTGGACAAGACAATTTTCGCCAATTTCAACATCATGATAAACGGACACATTGGCCCATAAACGGGTCCCGGCGCCGATTTTCGTATTTTTCCCAACGAAGCAGCCCGGGCCAATGACGACGTTATCGCCCAGCACTACGCCGGATTCGATAACCGCATTTGCGCCAACGGCGACGTTGCTACCAAGCCTGGCCGTCGCGTCAATCGCTGCACTGGCAGCAATGTCCTGGGCCGGCTGCGGCGTAGTATCAAGAATTTGAGCCATGCGTGCATATGTCAGGTAGGGGTTTTTCACTACCAGCGCGCTTACAGTGGCAAATGGAAGATCGTCCTGCGTCAGAACAACAGCTGACGCCTGGCATTGAGCCAGTTGCTCACGGTACTTAGGGCTTACCATGAAGGTAATCGTGCCAGCTTTAGCAGATTGCATGGACGCAACAGCGGTGATGACGATATCGCCATCACCGTGTAATTCTGCATCCAACTGCTGAGCTAAATCAGCCAGTCGAATTGAAGGCATTACTTATTTAACCTGTTTCAGAACATCAGCGGTGATGTCTTTAACATCGCTGCCGTTGAAAGCTACAGCGTTCGCATCAACAACCAGATCGATGTTCTGATCGGCAGCCACTGATTTAACAGCGGTCTGAATGCGAGTCACCAGCTTACCGCGTTCTTCGTTAGAACGACGCTGACGATCCTGCTCGAAAGCCTGCGCTTTCTGAGAGAACGCCTGGCGCTGAGCCATTACGTCTTTTTCCAGCTTGCTGCGGTCGCTTGCTTTCATGGTAGAACCATCACGCTGCAAACGCTGCATTTTGGACTGAAGATCGTTTTCCATACCCTGCAGTTCGCTTGCACGGCCTTTGAATTCGTTTTCCAGAGTCGCAGAAACACCCGTTTTCTGTGCAACCTGCTGGAACAAATTACCCATGTTGACGATTGCAATTTTGTCTGCTGCCTGAGCAGAAGTTGCCATCGCTAAACCGAGACCTGCAGCTAATAACCACTTTTTCACAATTAACTCCTTACCATCCCATTGGCACCAGAAGGTACCGTTCTTTGCGTGGCAAGGCGACCGTGTTACCGATCGCCAGTTGTCAGCGCTACACTGCCAACGCATTCCTTTGCAGCGGATTATTACCAGGTTTTACCAATGTTAAACTGGAATTGCTCCGACTTATCTCCATCATATTTCTTAAACGGCTGGGCGTAGGAGAAGACCAACGGCCCCAGCGGTGACATCCATTGTAATGCGATACCGGCAGACATGCGAATATTGCTCGGATCGCTGTAGTCAGGAATGCCTTCTGCGCGCATCTGGGCAGTATTCTGCCAGTTGGTATCCCATACGGTACCGGCATCCCAGAAGAAGGACGTACGGACCGAGTTCGCGTATTTATCACTGATAAACGGCGTTGGTGTGATGAACTCCAGGCTGGCAACGGCCATGGCGTTACCGCCCACCGCGTCATTGGAGCTACAGACTTCGGACGAGGAAGTCTTATTACAGTTATCTTTGTCGTTTCCGCCGTAGTAAACCGCTTTAGGACCAATGTTGTTGGACTGGAAACCACGAACGGTGCTGGAGCCACCCGCATAGAAGTTTTCATAGAACGGCAGTTCTTTGCCACCCAGACCATCACCATAGCCCCAACGGGTACGACCCAGAACCACCCACTTGTGATCGTCATCGATCGGGAAGTAGGACGCGGTATCCAGCGTGACCTTATAGAACTCGTTATCGGAACCCGGCACGGTAACTTTACCGTTCAGGTTGACGCGAGAACCTTCCGTTGGGAAGTAACCACGGTCGAGACGGTTATAGGTCCAGCCGTAGTTAAAGGTGAAGTCATCCGCCGCGAAGCCATTGTCATTACCATTTTTACTGGTTGACTGGCCGATAGAGTCCAGATAACGCCACATCGCCACCTGCGGTTGCATGTTGGACAGGTCGTTATGCACGTAACCCAAGCCTGCACGCAGGGTATTGTATTCGTTAACCGGGAAGCCAAGCGTACCGTCTACACCGTAACTCTTGTTGGTGTATGAAGACAGGTCCGCGTCATCTGCTTTAAAGTCGTTATAGAAGATACGACCGCCCAGGCTCACACCGTCTACGGTGAAGTATGGGTTAGTCACAGAGAACTCAGAGTAGGTCTGGTAATCGTTTTTGGTGCCGTTAATACCGACAGAGTAACCCGTACCCAGCCAGTTATCCTGCTGCACGCCGACCTGGAAGCTGACGCCGCTTTCAGTACCGTAGCCCACACCGAAGTTGAAGCTACCGGTGTTGCGCTCTTTCACTTTATATACGACATCAACCTGATCCGGGCTGCCCGGTACGCGCTGGGTATCGGTATCCACCGTTTCAAAATAGCCCAGACGGTTCAGACGCTCTTTACCCTGATCAACAAGGTCGCTTCCCAACCATGCGCCTTCCATCTGACGCATTTCGCGACGCAGAACGGAATCTTTGGAAGTGTCGTTACCGACGAAGCGGATCTTACGCACGTAGAAACGGTTGCCCGCATCAACATTCACGTGCAGCTTAACGGTTTTATCCGCGTCATTGATTTCCGGCTGAGTCTGTACGCGCGGATAAGCATAACCATAGCGGCCGAGCAGCTTCTTAATGCTGTCTTCCATTTTGGTTACTTTGGAACCGCTGTACAGGTCGCCCGGCTGAATTTTGGTCAGCGATTCGATTTCAGCAGAATGCCCCGCAAGGTTACCACTCACTTCAACACCAGAAAGCTTGTACTGCTCGCCTTCAGTGATATTAACCGTAATGTAGATGCCTTTCTTGTCCGGAGTCAGACTGACCTGAGTCGAGTCGATGTTGAAACGTGCATAGCCACGATCGAGATAGTAGCTGCGCAGGGTTTCAAGGTCGCCCGCCAGTTTCTGTTTCTGGTATTTGCGATCGCCTACCACGTTCCACCATGGCACTTCATCGCGCAGCTGGAAGGTGGAGATCAGTTCGTCGGTGCTGAACGCGTGGTTGCCGACAATGTTGATCTGCTGGATCTTCGCAGAAACACCTTCCTGGAAGACCAGCTTCAGGTCAACACGGTTGCGCGGCAGCGGAGTGACAACCGCTTTCACGCTGGCACTGTATTTACCGACGCTGTAGTAGAAGTCTTCCAGACCTTTTTCAATGTCTGAAAGGGTTGTGCGGTCCAGGGATTCACCCACACGAACACCGGATGCTTCAAGGTTCTGCTTGAGCATGTCATCTTTCACCGACTTGTTACCGGAGAAAGTGATACTGGCGATCGTCGGACGTTCTTTTACCTGTACCAGCAGCGTATCACCATCGCGCAGGACGCGGACGTCCTCAAAGTTGCCGGTGGCAAACAGAGCACGGATGGTGTTACTGATATCATCATCATTAACCGTATCGCCGGGGCGTACAGGCATACTGAGGAGGGCCGCACCAACGGCGACACGCTGGAGGCCTTCGAAATGAATGTCTTTCACTACGAACCCGTCAGCACCGTATACGGTGGCGCTGCTAAACAGCAGCGACGCTATGAGCAACTTTTTCATCGCCATCGTTATTATGCGTTCTTCCTAACACTCTCTTACAACCGAGAGAAATCATTGAAAAGTGCAAGCCCCATTAACAGCACCAGCAAAATCGAGCCAATGCGATAACTAAAGTCTTGAACTCGCTCGGATACCGGTCCGCCTTTTAGCTTTTCAATCGCCAAAAACAGCAGATGACCCCCGTCTAAAACGGGAAGCGGGAACAGGTTGATTATCCCAAGGTTCACGCTAATGAGCGCGAGGAACATGAGATAGTAAATCACCCCGAATTCCGCTGACATCCCAGCCCCCTGAGCAATCGAAATTGGCCCACTGAGGTTGTTCAGTTTCACGTCACCGGTTATCAATTTCCCCAACATGTTGACCGTCAGCTTCATCAGTTGCCATGTTTTATCCGTGGCTTCAAGGATGGCGCTGAACGGCCCATACTGGCGTATTGTCTTGTACTCATCTGGCAGCGGGATCACTTTTGGCACAACGCCTGCAAACCCTTCTGCCTTTTTGCCGACCGACTTCGTATCCGGGATCAGCGTCAGCGAAAGCGGACTGCCTTGCCTTTCAACTTCCAGCGCGAGAGACGTTCCCGGATTATCGCGCACCAGAGTAACAAAGGTCATCCACTCTGTTAATGGTTGACCATCGACTTTAACGATCCTGTCGCCCGCTTGCAAACCCGCTTTGCTCGCCGCCGAATTTGCCTGTACTTCGGCTAATACCGGCTCAATCTGCGCACCGCGTGGACGAATGCCCAGCGCAGCGACGGGATCTTCTTTGTCTGGCTCGAAACGCCAGTGACGTAAATCGAGTACTTTGTCCTGACGCGTATCTGAACCAAACGGCGATACGCTGATGGTGGTCTGCGGATCGCCAATTTTGGCTACCAGCTGCAGTCGCACGGCATCCCAATCAGGGGTTTCGATGCCATCAATCGCTTTAAGTTCCATCCCGGATGTAATTTGCGCACTCGCCGCGATGGAGTTGGGGGCAATTTCACCCACCACCGGACGTACGCCAGGGACGCCGATGATAAACACCAGCCAGTAAGCGAAAATCGCAAAGATGAAGTTGGCTACCGGTCCGGCAGCAATGATGGCGGCGCGTTGTCCAACGGTTTTATTGTTGAATGCGCTGTGTCGCAGCTCAGGAGCGACAGGCTCGACGCGTTCGTCGAGCATTTTGACGTAGCCGCCCAGCGGGATAAGGGCGATGACAAATTCCGTGCCGTGGCGGTCGGTGCGCGTCCAGAGTGATTTACCAAAACCGATGGAAAATCGCTCTACGCGCACGCCACAGCGGCGAGCAACCCAGAAATGGCCAAATTCATGCACGGTAATCAGTACACCCAGTGCAACAATGAACGCCGCCAGATTCCAGAGAATGCTCAGCATAAAACCTTCCGTTAAATCGTCCCGAATACCAGTAAAAGCAAACACGCAAACACTGGAACAGCCGCTGTCAGGCTATCAATGCGATCCAGTATACCGCCATGCCCTGGAATCAGGTGTCCGCTGTCCTTAATCCCTGCTTCACGCTTAAACATACTTTCGGTTAAATCACCGAGCACGGAGGCAAGCGCAGCAAAAATCGAGCACACCAGCAGTATTGACGGTGCCACTTCAAGATTCGCCCAGACGCCGTAGCCCCAGGAGATGATCGCTGCCGTAAACAGGCCGCCGATGAATCCTTGCCAGGTTTTGCCCGGGGAAACCTTCGGTGCCAGCTTATGTTTGCCAAACAGTTTACCAAACATATAGGCCCCGGAGTCAGCCCCCCAGACCAGAATCATCACATAAAGCAGCCAGATCGCACCGCTGTAGTGGTTTTCGTCGTAGTGCCAGGCTCGCAGCGCAACCATACCCCAGAAAAAAGGAATAATTGTGAGCAAGCCAAAAATCAGTCGCAGCACTTTTGAATTACGCCATAATGCCGCTGAACCCGGATAAAAAAGAACCAGCAACAGCGCGGCAACCCACCAGGCCAACGATATCCACAAGGAACCGGCAACCAGGGGCTGATGAATATCATGGTGATATTCAGGCAACGTAAACAGCATTATGGCCAGGATAAAACCACAAAGTACCGCAAGCCATACTCGCTGAGTGCGCGAGGTAAAGCCGCTAAACTGTCCCCATTCCCACGCAGCGAGCATGCACACCACCAGCGTGACGATAGCGAATCCCACCGGGGGCAGTAAAAACAGCGCCGCAATGACAATGGGTATTAATACAAAAGCGGAAATCAGGCGATACTTCAGCAAAAGCTACCCCCATCAGGCTTTGTCGCCACCAGGCTCGGTGCCGCCGAAACGACGCTCTCGATTGGCAAAGGCATGCAGCGCACCTTCAAAGTCTTGTTCATCAAAATCGGGCCAAAGAACATCCGTAAAGTAAAGTTCGGCATAGGCAATTTGCCATATCAAAAAGTTACTTATGCGATGTTCCCCCCCTGTCCTAATTACCAAATCCACAGGTGCCTGTTCATTCATGCAGATTTGCTTGCTCAGCGCCTCTTCATCAATTTGGTCGGGTCTCAACAGCCCTTCCTGAACCTGTTCGGCCAGATGCCGAACGCCCTGGATAATATCCCAGCGTCCGCCGTAATTCGCCGCAATATTCAGCGTAAGACCGGTATTATTTTCCGTCAGCGCTTCTGCTTTACGAATCCGTTCCTGCAAACGTGAGTTGAAACGACTGGTATCGCCAATGATACGCAGGCGGACGTTGTGGCGGTGCAGGCTTTTTACTTCGCTGTCTAGCGCCCATACAAACAATTCCATCAACGCAGTCACTTCCTGCAGAGGTCGATTCCAGTTTTCACTGCTAAAAGCATAGAGCGTTAACGCATCAATGCCGTTGTTGGCGGCAAAAGAAACGGCGCGGCGAACGGATTTCGCCCCCGCTTTATGCCCAAAGGCTCGTATCTTCCCTTGTCTTTTCGCCCAGCGGCCATTGCCATCCATAATGATTGCTACATGACGGCAGCCATGAGCTGGCAAATTTTCGCTTATTGGTTGATTCGCAGACAACATAACGCGTTTTTTGTCCCTGAAAAGGATTTAACGGTACTCAGGAATACTGAAGCCTATACATAAAAAAGCCGTGTCAAACCACGGCTCACCTGACCACATTAAGTCAAATACCTGCGATCAGGTGGCGCAGACTATATCACTGAAGCCCAACGCTAACAAATAGCACGACGACTAGTGCTTGCTTTATCACCAGCTTGCGAGACGTGTCACCTGTTGGCGCGCAATATTACGCGCAGCTGCATCCACCGCCAGCACCTCTTCCACGCTTTGTGGTTCGCGCAAATCCATCATCTCCAGTACCGATAAATTTAACGACGCGATATCGGTAAAACGAATTTGCTGATTCAGAAATGCCTCAACGGTAATTTCATTGGCTGCATTAAGTGCCGTCGTCGCCGCCTGCCCCTGGTCAAAGGCATTCATCGCAAGCTTCAGACAAGGATAGCGGTCGTAGTCTGGTTCACTGAACGTCAGGGAACTTAGCTTGCAGAAATCAAGCGGCTTCACGCCGGATTTCACTCGATTTGGCCACGCCATTGAATGGGCAATCGGCGTACGCATATCCGGCTCGCCCAGCTGTGCCAGCACGCTGCCATCCTGATAACGCACCATCGAGTGAATCACCGATTGCGGGTGAATCAGTACTTCCATCTGTTTCGCTGACGCATTAAACAGCCAGCGTGCTTCAATGTATTCCAGACCTTTGTTCATCATGGTGGCAGAATCAACGGAGATTTTACGCCCCATCGACCAGTTCGGATGACGGCACGCCTGATCCGGTGTCATCGCACGCAGTTCAGACAGTGGCGTTTCACGGAACGGGCCACCAGACCCGGTAAGCAGAATAGACACCACGCCATTCTGCTCCAGGTCAGCGTACCCCAGGTTCTGTTGAAAAGGTTGCGGTAAACTCTGAAAAATCGCGTTGTGCTCGCTGTCGACCGGCAAAAGACGCGCGCCACGCTGCTTCACCGCATCCATAAACAGGCGTCCGCAGGTGACCAACGACTCTTTATTGGCCAGCAAAACATCCTTACCGGCATCAATCGCAGCAAGCGTCGGCAGCAGCCCTGCCGCGCCGACAATGGCCGCCATCACCTGATCCACCTCGTCCAGCGCCGCCATCTCGCAGGCCGCCTGCTGGCCGCTCAGCACTTCGGTTCGGCTGCCCTTTTCACGCAGCCGTGCTTTCAGCAGACGCGCGCTCTCTTCGTCATCCATCACCGCATAGCGGGGCGCAAACTCCAGGCACTGCTCGACCATTCGCTGCACATTCTTACCGGCCACCAGCGCTGTCACGGTGTAAAGTTCAGGATTATGGCGAACGACGTCGAGAGTGCTGCAACCGATAGAGCCGGTTGAGCCGAGGAGTGTTAAATGCTTCATGAGATGCCCGAAAAAAGTTAGACCAGATAAAAGCAAAACGCCGCCAGCAAGACCCGAAGTCCCTCTGAACGGCGTTTATCAGTGTACGACAGAAATCAGAACTGCATCAGTTCCGCTTCTTTTTCTGCCAGCGCCGCATCAATTTTCTTGATGGCCGCGTCGGTCATTTTCTGAATATCGTCCTGAGAACGACGATCGTCATCTTCGCTGATCTCTTTTTCTTTCAGCAGTGCTTTCACTTTATCGTTCGCGTCGCGACGGACGTTACGCACGGATACACGACCCTGCTCAGCTTCGCCACGAACCACTTTGATAAGATCTTTACGACGCTCTTCCGTCAGCGGAGGCAGTGGAACGCGGATGTCAGCGCCCGCAGAGCTAGGGTTCAGTCCGAGGTCAGAGGCCATAATCGCTTTCTCAACGGCCGGGCTCATAGAGCGGTCGAAGACGTTGATTTTCAGCGTACGGGTATCTTCTACCGTGACGCTCGCCAGCTGACGCAGAGGAGTTGGCGTACCGTAGTATTCTACGATGATGCCATCCAGCAGGCTCGGGGAAGCACGGCCAGTACGGATTTTGCTGATTTGGTTTTTGAACGCTTCTACGCATTTGTCCATGCGTACTTCAGCATCTTTTCTGATGTCGTTAATCACGTTACGAATCCTTGAAAACTTGTCTCAGGCAGACTATCCGCCAGCACAGCGCTACAGGTGTGCTAAGTATAGTCGCGTTTAATTCATGACAACGCCAAAGGCGCGCCCGGGTAAGATACCACTACAAAATAAAGCGGAATCTTACCTGTATTTATCGTCAACGGAAATTATTCCGTGATCAAAGTGCCTTCTTTTTCGCCCATGACCACGCGACGCAGTGCGCCAGGCTTGTTCATGTTGAAGACACGGATCGGCAGTTTGTGGTCGCGAGCCAGCGTGAAGGCGGCAAGATCCATCACTTTCAGCTCTTTATCCAGCACTTCGCTGTAGCTCAGCTGATCGTACATGGTGGCAGAAGGATCTTTTGCCGGGTCGGCAGTAAACACGCCGTCTACTTTGGTCGCTTTCAGTACCACATCGGCTTCGATCTCGATACCGCGCAGGCAGGCAGCGGAATCGGTAGTAAAGAACGGGTTACCCGTACCGGCGGAGAGGATCACCACGCGGTTATTGCGCAGCAGGCTGATGGCCTCTGCCCAGCTGTAATTATCGCAAACGCCATTCAGCGGGATCGCGGACATCAGGCGGGCATTCACATAGGCGCGGTGCAGTGCATCACGCATTGCCAGGCCATTCATGACGGTTGCCAGCATACCCATGTGGTCGCCCACAACGCGGTTCATCCCCGCTTTCGCCAGACCAGCACCACGGAAAAGGTTGCCACCGCCAATGACCACGCCAACCTGGATACCCAGTTCGACCAGTTCTTTGATTTCCTGTGCCATGCGATCAAGGATGCTTGCGTCAATACCGAAGCCTTCCGATCCCTGCAGCGCTTCGCCACTCAGCTTAAGCAGAATGCGTTTGTACACGGGTTTTGCATTGGTAGCCATGTTTCTTTCCTGAGACTGTCAACGATTAAGATGGGGGTTAATTCTGGCGACATGATATGCCGCAAATCAGCACAGCGATACTGGAGCCTGTCTGATTTCCTGTGACGGGTGACAAAAAGAAGCCGCCCTCAGGCGGCTCCTTTTCAATCATTAAGACTGCTTGGACATTGCAGCAACTTCTGCTGCGAAGTCAGTCTCAACTTTCTCGATGCCTTCGCCCACTTCGAAGCGGATGAAGCCAGTTACGTCAGCGTTGTGCTCTTTCAGCAGCTGAGCAACAGACTTGCTTGGGTCCATTACGAATGGCTGGCCAGTCAGAGAAACTTCGCCGGTGAATTTCTTCATGCGGCCTTCAACCATTTTCTCTGCGATTTCTTTTGGCTTACCAGACTGCATCGCGATGTCCAGCTGAACCTGGTACTCTTTCTCTACCACTTCAGCAGACACGTCTTCTGGCTTAACGAATTCTGGTTTGCTTGCAGCGATGTGCATTGCCAGCTGTTTAACCAGCTCTTCGTCAGCGCCTTTAGCCGCAACCAGAACACCGATACGTGCACCGTGCTGGTAAGAGCCCAGAACGTCGCCTTCCAGAGAAGATACGCGACGGATGTTGATGTTCTCACCGATTTTAGCAACCAGCGCAACACGTTCTTCTTCGAACTGTGCTTTCAGAACTTCAACGTCAGTGATTTTACCAGCAACAGCTGCGTCCAGAACTTTGTTAGCAAATGCCTGGAAACCGCCATCTTTAGCAACGAAGTCAGTCTGGCAGTTAACTTCCAGAATGATGCCGTAGTTGCCGTCGATCTTAGTGATGATCACGCCGTCAGCAGCAACGTTGCCTGCTTTTTTAGCTGCTTTGATCGCACCGGATTTACGCATGTTTTCGATTGCCAGCTCGATGTCGCCGTTCGCTTCAGTCAGCGCTTTTTTGCAATCCATCATGCCTGCGCCAGTACGCTCGCGCAGCTCTTTTACCAGGGATGCGGTAATTTCAGCCATTCTTAAATCCTCGGGAGATGTGAACTGCCCGGCCGGGGGCCAAACAGTGTAAATTGAAAAAAGGGGCCGGTAATGGGCCCCTATTCATACACGGTACTAATAAGGGGTAAAACCTTATTATTCAGCTTCTACGAAGCTTTCTTCCGCCTGAGAAGCCAGATCCTGGGAACGGCCTTCACGAACGGTAGCAGCTACAGCGCTCAGGTACAGGCTAACAGCACGGATTGCGTCGTCGTTACCCGGGATAACGAAGTCAACACCGTCCGGATCGGAGTTGGTATCAACGATAGCGAATACCGGGATACCCAGGTTGTTAGCTTCTTTGATTGCGATGTGCTCGTGGTCTGCATCGATTACGAACAGCGCGTCTGGCAGGCCGCCCATATCTTTGATACCGCCCAGGCTGTTTTCCAGCTTGTCCAGTTCACGAGTGCGCATCAGCGCTTCTTTCTTAGTCAGCTTGTCGAAAGTACCGTCCTGAGACTGGGTTTCCAGATCTTTCAGGCGTTTGATGGACTGACGAACAGTTTTCCAGTTGGTCAGCATGCCGCCCAACCAGCGATGGTTCACGAAGAACTGGTCGCAGCTGTTAGCAGCATCTTTCACAGCTTCGCTTGCAGCGCGCTTGGTACCAACGAACAGAATCTTACCTTTACGGGAAGAGATCTTGTTCAGCTCAGCCAGGGCTTCGTTGAACATTGGTACAGTTTTCTCAAGGTTGATGATGTGAACTTTGTTACGTGCGCCGAAGATGAAAGGCTTCATTTTCGGGTTCCAGTAACGGGTCTGGTGACCAAAGTGAACACCAGCCTTGAGCATGTCGCGCATGGAAACAGTTGCCATGTTTAAAACCTCTATATTGAAAGTTGGGGTTATGCCTCCACGTATCCCATATTACCGACCCCGAAGGGCACCCCGGAATATGTGCCGATACGTGTGTGTTGTTACACAAAGTGAGATTTGTCGCTTCCGTCCAGCCTGTGTATCTGAGATGGATCGGAAGTCCGGCGCGCTTTATACCACAAAACACGACCAGAAACCAACAGTTGTTGGCGGAGTGTGCTGTTAATGATTCTCAATTTGGCACGGAGCGTGCCTGACTGATACCATTGACGACACTTAGACTAGTATTGTCGAAAAAATCGACACCGATGGACAGATTACATGGCTATCTCTATTAAGACACCTGAAGAAATTGAAAAGATGCGCGTCGCCGGTCGTCTGGCCGCGGAAGTGCTGGAAATGATCGAGCCGTTCGTGAAGCCGGGCGTCAGCACCGGTGAACTGGACCGTATCTGTAACGACTATATCGTGAACGAGCAGCACGCGGTTTCCGCCTGCCTCGGCTACCACGGTTTCCCGAAATCCGTCTGCATCTCTATTAATGAAGTGGTTTGCCACGGCATCCCTGATGACGAAAAACTGCTGAAAGATGGCGACATCGTCAACATCGACGTGACCGTTATTAAAGACGAATACCACGGTGACACCTCAAAAATGTTCATCGTTGGCAAGCCGACTATTCTTGGCGAGCGTCTGTGCAAAGTGACGCAAGAGAGCCTCTACCTGGCGCTGAAAATGGTTAAACCGGGTATTCGCCTGCGTACCATCGGTGCGGCAATCCAGAAGTTTGTGGAAGCAGAAGGTTTCTCCGTGGTGCGCGAGTACTGCGGTCACGGCATTGGTCGCGTCTTCCATGAAGAGCCGCAGGTCCTGCACTATGATGCAGATGACGGCGGCGTGGTGCTGCAAAAAGGCATGACCTTTACCATTGAGCCGATGGTCAACGCGGGTGATTACCGCATCCGTACCATGAAAGACGGCTGGACGGTGAAAACCAAAGACAGAAGCTTGTCTGCGCAGTACGAGCATACTATTGTGGTAACAGACAACGGCTGCGAAATTATGACGTTGCGCAAGGATGACACCATCCCGGCGATACTGACGCACGATGAATGATAAAAAAGCCGGCAAATGCCGGCTTTTTTAATGGCTATAGCTTTTTCTTATGGGTGGCGCACGATGAGTAATCTTTTACCCGAACAGTATGCTAACACAGCACTTCCCACCCTCCCCGACCAGCCCGATAACCCGGGAGTCTGGCCTTCGCACGAGCTGACCTGCGCGCATATTAAAGCCCATATGGATGTTTTCCATCGCTGGCTGGGCAGCGCGTTCGACGCGGGCGTGTCGGCCGAGCAGCTCATTGAAGCGCGCACCGAATTTATCGACCAGCTGCTGCAGCGCCTGTGGATCGATTACGGGTTTGGGCAAATCAGTGATGTTGCGCTGGTTGCCGTCGGGGGCTATGGCCGCGGTGAGCTGCATCCGCTTTCCGATATCGATCTGCTGATCTTAAGCCGCAAAAAGCTGCCGGATGAACAGGCGCAAAAAATTGGCGAACTGCTGACGCTGCTTTGGGACGTAAAGCTGGAAGTCGGCCACAGCGTGCGCACTCTGGAAGAGTGTTTGCTGGAAGGGTTATCGGACCTGACCGTCGCCACCAACCTGATTGAAACCCGCCTGCTGATTGGTGACGTCGCCCTGTTCCTGGAGCTGCAAAAACACATCTTCAGCGACGGCTTCTGGCCGTCAGAAAAGTTCTTCGCCGCGAAGGTCGAGGAGCAAAATCAGCGCCACCAGCGCTACCATGGCACCAGCTATAATCTTGAACCGGATATTAAAAGCAGCCCCGGCGGCCTGCGCGACATCCACACCCTGCAGTGGGTCGCCCGCCGCCATTTTGGCGCCACCTCGATGGACGAGATGGTCGGCTTCGGCTTTTTAACCGAGGCCGAGCGTAACGAGCTGAACGAGTGCCTGCACCTGCTGTGGCGCATCCGGTTTGCCCTGCATCTGGAAGTCACCCGCTACGATAACCGCCTGCTGTTTGACCGCCAGCTCAGCGTGGCTCAGCGCCTGAATTATCAGGGCGAAGGCAACGAGCCGGTTGAGCACATGATGAAGGATTTCTTCCGCGTCACCCGCCGGGTGACCGAGCTGAACCAGATGCTGTTGCAGCTGTTCGACGAGGCCATTCTGGCTCTGACGGCGGACGAAAAACCGCGCCCGATTGATGACGAATTCCAGCTTCGCGGCACGCTTATCGATCTGCGCGACGAAACGCTGTTCATCCGCGAGCCGGAAGCGATTCTGCGGATGTTCTATACCATGGTGCGTAACAGCACCATCACCGGGATCTACTCCACCACTCTGCGCCATCTGCGCCATGCCCGCCGTCATCTGACGCAGCCGCTGTGCTATATCCCGGAAGCGCGTTCGCTGTTCCTGAGCATGCTCCGCCACCCGGGCGCCGTCAGCCGCGGCCTGTTGCCGATGCACCGCCACAGCGTGCTGTGGGCCTATATGCCGCAGTGGTCGCACATTGTCGGGCAAATGCAGTTCGATCTGTTCCACGCCTACACGGTGGATGAACACACGATCCGCGTGATGCTCAAGCTGGAAAGCTTTGCGAAAGAAGAGACGCGCTCCCGCCACCCGCTGTGCGTAGAGCTGTGGCCGCGCCTGACCCATCCGGAGCTGATCCTGATTGCCGCCCTGTTCCACGATATCGCCAAAGGTCGCGGCGGTGACCATTCGGTGCTGGGCGCACAGGACGTGCTGAAATTTGCCGAACTGCACGGCCTGAACTCGCGTGAAACGCAGCTGGTGGCCTGGCTGGTGCGCCATCACCTGCTGATGTCGGTCACCGCGCAGCGTCGTGACATTCAGGATCCGGAAGTGATCAAGCAGTTCGCGGAAGAGGTTCAGACGGAAAACCGTCTGCGCTATCTGGTCTGCCTGACGGTGGCCGATATCTGCGCCACCAACGAGACCCTGTGGAACAGCTGGAAGCAGAGCCTGCTGCGCGAGCTGTACTTCGCCACCGAAAAACAGCTGCGTCGCGGGATGCAAAACACCCCGGACATGCGCGAGCGCGTGCGCCATCACCAGCTTCAGGCGCTGGCGCTGCTGCGGATGGATAATATTGATGAAGAGGCACTGCATCAGATTTGGGCCCGCTGCCGCGCCAACTATTTTGTCCGCCATAGCCCAAACCAGCTTGCGTGGCACGCGCGGCATCTGCTCAAGCACGATCTGTCCCAGCCGATGATCCTCCTGAGCCCGCAGGCCACCCGCGGCGGGACGGAGATTTTCATCTGGAGCCCAGACCGACCTTACCTGTTTGCTGCGGTCTGCGCCGAGCTGGACAGGCGTAACCTGAGCGTTCACGACGCGCAGATTTTCACCACCCGCGACGGCATGGCGATGGACACCTTTATCGTGCTTGAGCCGGACGGCAGCCCGCTCTCGTCGGACAGGCATGAAGGGATACGTTTTGGTCTGGAGCAGGCAATTACCCAGCGCAGCTGGCAGCCCCCGCAGCCGCGTCGACAGCCGGCGAAATTGCGCCACTTTACCGTCGATACCGAGGTCAATTTCCTGCCGACCCACACCGACCGTAAATCGTTCCTGGAGCTGATCGCGCTCGACCAGCCGGGGCTGCTTGCCCGCGTCGGCCAGGTTTTTGCCGATCTGGGAATTTCGCTCCATGGGGCCCGAATTACAACGATTGGCGAGCGAGTAGAAGATTTATTTATAATCGCGACAGCGGACCGGCGTGCCCTTAATAATGACCTGCAGCTTGAAGTGCAACAACGGTTGACAGCAGCCCTCAATCCAAACGATAAAGGGTGATATGTTTTTTAGTGAAATGGAAAGAGTAAACAATGCAGCAGTTACAGAACGTTATTGAGTCCGCTTTTGAGCGTCGCGCCGAGATTACCCCGGCAAATGTGGATACCGTGACCCGTGAAGCGGTAAACCAGGTGATTTCCCTTCTGGATTCCGGCGCGCTGCGCGTGGCAGAAAAAATCGACGGTCAGTGGGTCACTCATCAATGGCTGAAGAAAGCCGTGCTGCTCTCTTTCCGTATCAACGATAACCAGGTTATCGACGGAGCAGAAAGCCGCTACTTCGATAAAGTGCCAATGAAATTCGCTGACTACGACGAAGCGCGTTTTCAGAAAGAAGGCTTCCGCGTGGTACCGCCTGCGGCAGTGCGTCAGGGCGCATTCATCGCACGCAACACCGTGCTGATGCCATCCTACGTGAACATCGGTGCCTACGTTGGCGAAGGCACCATGGTTGACACCTGGGCGACCGTCGGTTCATGCGCGCAGATCGGTAAAAACGTTCACCTGTCCGGCGGCGTGGGCATCGGTGGTGTTCTGGAGCCACTGCAGGCTAACCCGACCATCATCGAAGACAACTGCTTCATCGGCGCGCGCTCTGAAGTGGTTGAAGGCGTGATCGTTGAAGAAGGCTCCGTGATCTCCATGGGCGTTTACATCGGTCAGAGCACCCGTATTTACGACCGTGAAACCGGCGAAGTTCACTACGGTCGCGTTCCGGCGGGCTCCGTGGTGGTTTCCGGCAACCTGCCGTCAAAAGATGGCAAATACAGCCTGTACTGTGCGGTTATCGTGAAGAAAGTGGATGCGAAAACGCGCGGTAAAGTGGGCATCAACGAATTGCTGCGCACCATCGATTAATCCGGTATAACAAAAAGCGGGGGCAACCCCGCTTTTTTTATATCTGAGGGTGGCGAAAATAGATTTTTTCGTTAATTATTCAAAGGTTATGTTGAGATCAAGGGTACCGCTATGTACGATAATCTGAAAAGTCTGGGCATTACCAATCCTGATGAAATTGATCGTTACAGCCTCCGTCAGGAAGCCAATAACGATATTCTGAAAATCTATTTTCACAAGGACAAAGGAGAGTTTTTCGCCAAAAGCGTGAAGTTTAAATATCCACGCCAGCGTAAGACCGTTGTGGCTGACGGTGTAGGACAGGGCTACAAAGAAGTACAGGAAATCAGCCCTAACCTGCGCTATGTGATCGATGAACTCGATCAGATCTGCCAGCGCGACCGCACCGAAGTCGATCTCAAGCGTAAGATCCTTGACGATCTGCGTCACCTTGAAAGCGTTGTAACGAATAAGATCAGCGAGATTGAAGCGGATCTTGAGAAATTAACGCGGAAATAAAAGCAAAACGGCAATCCTTGATTGCCGTTTTTAGTGTTTGCGCCCTCTCCCCGTGGGAGAGGGATGGAGTGAGGGCACCAGACCGCACTCAGTCATCTCTGTTCATCCAGCTGCAGCGCCACATACAGCAGCAGCCTGTCGTCAAAGTTTCCCAGATCCAGCCCCGTCAGCTCCGAAATCCGGTTTAACCGATACTCAAGCGTATTGCGGTGAATAAACAGCGCCTTTGAGGTCGCCAGCGGCTGCACGTTATGCCGGAACCACGCCTGCAGCGTCCGGCGCAGCAGGCCGTTGTTGTCCATGGCTTTCAGACGCGCTAATGGCCGCGCCAGCTCATTGGCCTGCCAGCCCCCGCGCAGACTGTCGAGCAGCACTGGCAGCATCAGATCCTGATAGAAATAGCTGCGGCTCTCCGGCATCCGCTGCTTGCCCACCATCATAGTGGTGCGCGCGGTACGCCAGGAGCGGGCGATACTGCCCGGCCCGGTAAAGTAGTTGCCCAGCGCAACGCGAAAACGCAACTGACCATTCTCCTCCATCCGGGAGATCAGCTGCTCCACGCGACGACGATGATCGTCTGCATCCCAGCGGCCGAACGCATTGAGCGCCGGTTTGAGGACCACCATTTCCGTCAGAGAAACGATCGCCACCAGGTTATCGCGCTCCGGGGTCGCCAGCGCATTTTGCAGCTGCTGCAGTTCGGCCATGGCGCTGTCCACGCCAAGCTGGCCGCTATCGACCTCAATGACCGCCACCACGCGCGGCTGGTTGAGATCGATCCCCAGACGCTGGGCCCATTCGCTGAGCGCAGGCGTATGCTCTTCCGCCTGAATAAGGTTCATCACCAGCTCTTCACGCAGGCGGCTGTCCTGGGCAAGCAGGTGCATCAGGCGCGACTGCTCCAGCATCATCTCAGCCGTCATACAGACCAGCTCACCGTATTTTCGCAGTGACTCGGGCTCGCCGGTAAGGCCGATTACCCCCACAATTTCGCCTTCAAGGCGCAGCGGTAAATTAATGCCCTGGCGTACGCCGTGCAGGTGTTTCGCTACCGCATCGTCGATATCCACGACCCGCCCCTGGGAAAGCACCAGCAGCGCACCTTCGTGCAATTCCCCAATACGCTCGCGATCGCCGCTGCCAATAATGCGCCCGCGGGCATCCATTACGTTGATATTGGTATCAATGATGCGCATGGTGCGCGCCACGATATCCTGCGCCATTTTGGTATCAAGATGCCAGCCAGCCATGTAAACCTCCCGTGAGCAGAGCTCAAGCATAGGGAAGTTCAGCGACGGCTGCATTGTGCGAATGCACAAAGAGAGAGGGAGAAGTATGGAGTTGTGGCAAGAATCACAGAAAAGAGAAAGCCCCTGCGAACAGGGGCTTTAGAGGATTACTGCATCAGCAGATAAAGCGAGGTGTCACCACGCTGGATATTCAGCGCCAGCACGGAAGGCTTGCTGTCGAGGATCTTGCGCAGTTCAGCGATGTTCTTCACCGGCTGCTGGTTAGCGCCCATGATCACATCGCCTTTTTTCAGGCCGATACGGGCTGCCGGTGAATTCGCTTTCACGTTGTTCACCACCACGCCTTTATCTGCGCCTTTATTGCTCATCTCGGCACCTTCAATGCCGCTGAAGATAGTGCTGGAATCCACCTGATTCTGGCTGCTCTGCTGCAGCTCCAGGCTCACGTTAACCGGCTTACCGTCGCGCAGCAGGCCGAGGGTCACTTTACTGCCAATCGGCATCGAGCCCACTTCGGCACGCAGGGCGGCAAAGCTGCTGATCGGTTTACCGTTCAGGGAGGTGATCACATCCCCCGCTTTAATGCCCGCTTTCGCCGCAGAGGAATTCGGCATCACCTGGCTGACGAATGCCCCGCGCTGGGCGTCAACTTTCATCGCTTTAGCCAGTTCGGAGTTCAGCTCAGTCCCGAGGATACCCAGCTCGCCGCGTTTCACCTGGCCATACTGCACCATCTGCGAGGTCAGGTTTTTCACCATGTTACTCGGGATAGCAAAACCGATACCGATGTTGCCGCCGTCCGGTGCCAGGATCGCGGTGTTGATACCGATCAGCTCACCGTTCAGGTTCACCAGCGCACCGCCGGAGTTGCCGCGGTTGATCGCCGCATCCGTCTGGATGAAGTTTTCGTAGTTTTCCGCGTTCAGGCCGCTACGACCCAGCGCTGAGACGATACCGGATGTCACGGTTTCACCCAGACCGAACGGGTTACCGATCGCCACGGTATAATCGCCCACGCGCAGCGCGTCAGAGTCGGCAATTTTAATCGCCGTCAGGTTTTTCGGATCCTGAATCTGAATCAGCGCAATATCGGAGCGCGGGTCTTTACCCACCACTTTGGCGTCAAACTTGCGGCCATCGCTCAGCTGAACCTTAATGCTGTTAGCGTTATCGACAACGTGGTTGTTAGTGACGACATAGCCTTTTGCCGCATCAATAATTACACCCGAGCCAAGCGCCATGAATTTCTGCTGCTGGCCGCCGCCCTGGCTGTCATCCCCGGCACCGCCGCCCTGACAGAACGGAGAGCTCTGGAATGGCGAACCGTCCTGGCAGAACGGCGAGTTGTCGCCGAAGAACTGCTGGAAGTTACGCGGCATACGCGGCGTATTGACGGTCGTACTGCCCTCAACGTTAATACTCACCACCGATGGCATCACTTTTTCGAGCATCGGTGCCAGGCTTGGCATCTGCTGCGCGGTTGCTGCCGACGACGCGGTCTCGGCTGCAGTAGCAGTCAGAGGAGACAGCGCTAAACCTAAACTCAGAGCCAGTGCACTCATTGCTAATGTGGTTTTTTTCATGTTTCTCAATCTCGATTTACAGGTAACGCAAAATTGCTGTGTAACTCAGATTCGTTTTATACCGCTTAGTTCCGGCGATAAGTTTATGGAAAAGGTAAAAATTTATTGGCCGTCTTTACAAAACTCCGGAATTATTCCACCGCCATCAGCTTGCGGTATTCATCCCAGGCATACAAATCCGTCATGCCGCTGATATAGTCCTGGATAAGACGGCAGCGATAATAATATTCCATCACCGGCCATTCGGGAGAATTGCGTTCCAGCTTGCCAATCGCTTCGACATACGCCAGACGATGCCGGGTAGAGAGTTTTTGATAAAGCCGCGATTCGATGGGTATTCTGCGCACGCGCTCGTGTTCCACCAGCTCGCTGAACTCGTCGACCGACAGCCGGAGCAACGGGGAATAAATTTCCAGTAACCCACTGATTACCCGATAGCCCTGCAGCTCTAGCTGCTCGACATCCGGATGGCTGAATACGTGCCGCATCGCCACATGTTTATAAAGCTCAAGGAGTTGACTGAAGCTGCTGTCATCTTCCAGCAGCGCGTGGTTGAATTCCCCGCTGAAGATGAGCGGCAAATTATCAATAAAGCGTGACGCCGCATACGGCACCAGTTTATTTAATGTATTGACCCGCAAATACATAAAGAACTGGTCTTCCGTACTTCGGCTTAATGTATTTGAGCGCGATTTTTCCCAGGCATTTTCGACCACCTGCGCAAACAGCGAGCCTTTTTCATGGGTACCCCAGGCCGCATAAAGATGCTGATAAAGCTCCTCGACGCTGAAGATTCTTTTCTCGACGGCATCTTCCAGATCGGCAACGCAATAGGAAATATCATCGGCGGCTTCCATAATCCAGGTCAATGGAAAGCGGCCGTTTGGCGTCAATGAAAGTTCTTTACGTAACCGTTCAATATAGGCCTCTTCGGAAAGGTAATAGCCCGGTTTTTTCATTAAATAACTGTGGGACGCGGGCGTCTCCCCCATCCACCACGCTGGGCGGGTATATTTCAGAATGCAGCCGACCTGGGCCCAGGTCAGGTTCATGCGCATCAGGGAATGAACCAGCCGGATCCCCTGCGCGTTGCCCTCGAAGTGACACAAATCCTGGCGCACTTTGCGGCGCAGGTCGTTCAGCCGCTCTTCACCTTCACGCAGGCGTAAATCGCGTACGATGCAGCGGTCATCGCTGAGGGGCTGGCTTACCGCATCCGAAGGATAAAGCCGCTGCTTAAACCAGTCGTTGATCGCCGCCTCGCCGAAATGCCCAAAGGGCGGGTTGCCGATGTCATGCATCAGGCAGGCCATCTCAACGATGCTCTCGAAGGGACCCGTCAGCTCGTCCAGACCATAGATTTCCAGTAAACGCTGCTCTTTGAGACGGCTCAAAATCTCTTTGGCAATGTATCGTCCGACCTGCTGCACTTCCATCGAGTGGGTTAAGCGCGTGCGTACCGCGGCGTTACGCTCCAGCGGGAACACCTGGGTCTTTTGCTGCAGACGCCGGATGGCGGGCGAGTTAACGATCCGCCCGCGATCGCTTTCGAAGATACGCAGGATCTCATGTTCGCTCTTGTCGCCCTGCGGCGAACGGAAACGTCGGTGCCAGTTAATTTTGGTGCGAAAATCGATTGGTGACATATGCTCCCCCGCGTGAGAATGCGTTTCCCCTTAACCGCATGATAGACTATGCATCTTAACAAGGCACATCGCGAGTAAATCTATGAAAATCGGCATTATTGGTGCAATGGAAGAAGAAGTTACGCTGCTGCGTGACAAAATTGAGAACCGTCAGACTCTCTCTCTTGGTGGTTGTGAGATCTACACCGGCCAGCTGAACGGCGTTGACGTGGCTCTGCTGAAATCAGGCATCGGTAAAGTGGCTGCTGCGCTGGGTGCAACCCTGCTGCTTGAGCGCTGCAAGCCGGACGTGATCGTGAATACCGGCTCTGCGGGCGGCCTGGCGCCGACGCTGAAAGTGGGTGATATCGTTGTCTCCGACGAAGCGCGTTACCACGATGCCGACGTCACCGCGTTCGGTTACGAGTACGGTCAGCTTCCGGGCTGCCCTGCGGGATTTAAAGCTGACGACAAGCTGATTGCGGCGGCAGAGACCTGCATCGCAGAACTCAACCTCAACGCGGTACGCGGTCTGATTGTCAGCGGTGATGCCTTCATCAACGGCTCCGTTGGTCTTGCGAAAATCCGTCATAACTTCCCTCAGGCGGTGGCCGTTGAGATGGAAGCGACCGCGATCGCTCATGTTTGCCATAACTTCAGCGTACCCTTCGTGGTGGTTCGCGCCATCTCTGACGTGGCAGACCAGCAGTCCCACATCAGCTTCGACGAGTTCCTGACCGTTGCGGCAAAACAGTCCACCGTGATGGTGGAACGCCTGGTGCAGAATCTGGCACGTGGCTAAACATACCGTCAGGGCGCTGGCCGCCCTGCTTCTTCTCGCACCGCTGTGGCTCTATGCTGTACCGCGTGTGATTACGCTCTCTCCCGCGAATACGGAACTGGCGTTTGCCGCCGGGATCACGCCCGTTGGCGTGAGTAGCTTTTCGGATTACCCACCGCAGGCCGCGGGTATTGAACAGGTGGCAACCTGGCAGGGGATGAACCTTGAGCGCATCGTGGCGCTTAAACCGGATCTCGTACTGGCCTGGCGCGGCGGCAACGCCGAGCGGCAGGTCAACCAGCTCACCTCGCTTGGCATAAAAGTGATGTGGATTGATGCCGTCAGCATTGAGCAGGTCGCTCAGGCGCTACGCGCTCTGGCACCCTATAGCCCTACGCCCAAAAAAGCCGAGGCTGCGGCGAAACAGATGCTGAGCGACTATGCCGCGCTGAAATCCCAATACGATACCCCTGTTAAAAAGCGCATCTTCCTGCAGTTTGGCAGCCAGCCGCTGTTTACCACCGGAAAAGGGTCGATTCAGAACCAGGTGCTGGAAGTCTGCGGCGGTGAAAATATCTTTGCTGCCAGCCGGGTGCCCTGGCCTCAGGTCAGCCGTGAACAGGTCCTGGCGCGCCAGCCGCAGGCCATCGTCGTGGTCGGAAATGCGAGCGAAATTCCCAAAATTGAGCAATTCTGGCAAAAGCAGCTAAAAATACCGGTAATACCCCTCAACAGCGACTGGTTTGAACGCGCCAGCCCGCGTATTATCCTCGCCGCAAAACAGCTCTGTGCCGCGCTGGCAGAGAGTCACTAACATAAGACCCTTTTCGAGGATTTAACGATGCTCGTTTATTGGCTGGATATTCTTGGCACAGCCGTTTTTGCTATCTCCGGCGTTCTGCTCGCTGGAAAACTACGCATGGATCCGTTTGGCGTGCTGGTGCTGGGCGTCGTGACCGCCGTCGGCGGCGGGACTATCCGCGATATGGCGCTGGCGAATGGGCCGGTGTTTTGGGTGAAAGATCCTACCGATCTGGTGGTCGCGATGGTTACCTGCCTGTTAACCATTGTGCTGGTTCGCCAGCCCCGCCGCTTACCCAAGTGGATATTGCCGGTACTGGATGCCGTGGGTCTGGCCGTGTTTGTCGGTATCGGCGTTAATAAGGCGTTTAATGCGGGTACCGGTCCGATGGTGGCAATCTGCATGGGCGTATTAACCGGCGTGGGCGGCGGGATCATACGCGACATTCTGGCGCGTGAAGTGCCGATGATCCTGCGTACTGAAATTTACGCGACGGCCTGCATTGTGGGCGGGATTGTTCACGCTACCGCGTACTACACCTTTGCCCTCCCGCTGGAAAATGCCGCGATGCTGGGGATGGTCGTGACGCTGGTGATACGTTTAGCGGCGATACGCTGGCACCTGAAGCTGCCGACGTTTGCGCTGGATGATAATGGCAGGTAAAAGCAAAACGGTAACCGCAAGGTTACCGTTTTTAGCATTTTGCCGGGGTGAAGGTATCAGCCCGCACTCTCTTAGATGCTGAACGAAGATCCACACCCGCAGGTGCTTGTCGCATTCGGGTTAGTGACCACAAAGCGCGAACCTTCCAGACCCTCAGTGTAATCCACCGAACCACCCACCAGATACTGCAGGCTCATCGGGTCAACCACCAGCGCGACGCCCTGTTTCTCGATAGTCATATCGCCATCGTTAACCTGATCGTCAAAGGTAAAACCATACTGGAAGCCGCTGCAGCCGCCACCGGTAATATAGACACGCAGTTTCAGATCCGGATTGTCTTCATCGGCAATCAGGACTTTCACTTTGTTGGCTGCTGCTTCGGTAAATTCGAGCGGTACAGCTACTACGTCATCACTCATCTTATGCTCCCATGAATACTGCTATTGGGTAAAATTCACCCAATTCTTTGTCTCATTATCTAATACCCTGGTAATTCATTCAAGTATTCTGCGTGGCGGCCCGTTCAGCCTCTTGTTTCGCCAGGGTACGCGCAAGGATGGTGGAGTATAACGGTTTTCCACCCAGGAACTGGGCTAATAGTGTCGCGCCGAGACAGGTAATGATCATTGGCAAAATGAGCTGGTAATTGTCCGTCATCTCCAGCACCAGCACGATCCCGGTCAAGGGCGCACGCAGGGACGCGGCCAGCAGCGCCCCCATTCCGGCCACCGCAAAGGTCCCGGCTTCAAGGTGATAGGCGGGAAAGCCCACTTCAGCCGCCATACCAAACGCGGTCCCGAGCAGCGTACCCAGCGCCAGCATCGGGGCAAAAATCCCCCCGGGCGCGCCGGAAGAGAAGCACAGTACCGTCGTGATAACCCGGGAGATGAACATAAAGAGCAGCAGACCCACGCTGAAATTCCCCGCCGCCGCAATGGGAATCAGCCCGAACCCGCCGCCTGCGGCATTCGGCTCGATAAACCCGAGTACGCCACACATTCCGCCCAGCAGACCGCCCATCAGCACCCATTTCGTGGTGTTCCCGCCGTGAATGCGCTGGAACATATCCTGAGCGCGCAGGATAAAGGTGTTAAACAGCGGCCCCACCACGCCAAAAATCATGCCGAGGATCAGGTAAAGCCACAGGGTGTTGACCGGCGCGTTGGTGAGTTTACCCACCTCAATGACCGCTCCCTCGCCATTAAAGATGCGAAACACGATGCTCGACATAATGACGCCGGTGAATACCGCTTTAATTGAGATCAGGTTGTAGCGGAACTGCGCGCGCATCTCTTCGATAATGAACAAAATGCCCGCCAGCGGCGCGTTAAACGCGGCGGAAAGCCCCGCCGCTGCGCCGGTTGCCAGCAGCGTATGGCGCGCTTCGGCGCTTCGCATCCGAAACAGATCGCCCACCATGCGGCCGACGTTTCCCCCCAGCTGTACCGTGGGCCCTTCCCGGCCAAGCACCATGCCCGCGCCCAGGGTCCCCATGCCGCCGATGAATTTAACCGGAATCACCCGCCACCAGCGCACCGGACGCAGCTCCTCCAGTGCACCTTCAATTTCCGGGATGCCCGATCCCCCCGCTTCCGGCGCGAATTTTCGCACCAGAAAATACCCCACCATGGCAAACAGCGCGGACAGCCCGAATGCCCACACCCAGACCAGCCATTCGCTGTCGGCGAAACCGGCCACGGTGCCCACTCGCCAGTTGAGTACGGCATTAACCGCTTTTTCAAACGCTACGCCAACCAGGCCCGCGAGAGTGCCCACCACGGCAGCGGCCAGCAGGATCGCCAGCGGCGTTTTATCGCGATTGAGCAGGCGCCGAATGCTGATTCGGTGCTGGGCGCGCGTAAATTGTTGTTCTTCAAAAGACGGAGAATCTGATTTCATGTCCTGTTCTTATTTGTCACACAAAAAGCCGCGAGGATTTTACCAGAGACGGCCCCACCGTCTCCTGAAAATTACTTAACAAATCTTAAAGCATTGCCCGGCTAAAAATTTCATAACCTTCCCCGAATCACATAGAATAGTGGGCTTAACCATTTTATTCGAACCAGGAACGACGCCATGAGCAAGTCTGAAAACCTCTACAGTGCAGCCCGCGAGCTTATTCCGGGTGGCGTGAACTCACCTGTGCGCGCCTTCAGCGGCGTGGGCGGTACGCCGCTGTTTATCGAACGTGCTGACGGCGCGTATCTGTATGATGTCGATGGCAAAGCCTATATCGATTATGTGGGTTCCTGGGGACCGATGGTGCTGGGGCACAACCATCCGGCCATTCGTAACGCGGTAATTGAAGCCGCCCAGCGCGGCCTGAGCTTCGGTGCGCCAACCGAAATGGAAGTGAAAATGGCGGAGCTGGTGACTGAACTGGTGCCTACCATGGACATGGTGCGTATGGTGAACTCCGGTACCGAAGCCACTATGAGCGCCATCCGCCTGGCGCGCGGTTTTACCGGTCGCGATAAAATCATCAAGTTTGAAGGCTGTTACCACGGTCATGCGGACTGCCTGCTGGTGAAAGCCGGTTCCGGCGCGCTGACGCTCGGCCAGCCGAACTCCCCGGGCGTACCGGCAGATTTCGCGAAGCACACCCTGACCTGCACCTACAACGATCTTGCTACCGTTCGCGCGGCGTTCGAGCAGTATCCGCAGGAGATCGCCTGCATCATCGTTGAGCCGGTTGCCGGCAACATGAACTGTATCCCACCGCAGCCTGACTTCCTGCCGGGCCTGCGCGCCCTGTGCGACGAGTTCGGCGCGCTGCTGATCATCGATGAAGTCATGACCGGCTTCCGCGTGGCGCTGGCGGGTGCCCAGTCTTACTACGACGTCGTGCCGGACCTGACCTGCCTTGGCAAAATCATCGGCGGCGGCATGCCGGTCGGCGCATTCGGTGGTCGTAAGGACGTGATGGAAGCCCTGGCGCCAACCGGTCCGGTTTACCAGGCGGGCACGCTCTCCGGTAACCCCATCGCCATGGCGGCGGGCTTTGCCTGCCTGACCGAAGTGGCTCAGCCAGGCATTCACGAAACCCTGACCGACCTGACCACGCAGCTGGCAAACGGTCTGCTGGAAGCGGCAGAAGAGGCCGGTATCCCTCTGGTGGTTAACCACGTGGGCGGCATGTTCGGGATTTTCTTCACCGATGCGAAAACCGTGACCTGCTATCAGGACGTGGTGAAGTGCGACGTTGAACGCTTCAAGCGCTTCTTCCACCTGATGCTGGAAGAAGGCGTGTACCTCGCGCCTTCCGCGTTCGAAGCGGGCTTTATGTCCGTGGCGCACAGCGAAGAAGATATCAACAACACCATCGACGCGGCGCGCAAGGTGTTTGCGAAGCTGTAAGATTGTGCGGCTTGATGCCCTCACCCCAACCCTCTCCCACGAGGAGAGGGAGCAAACACTAAAACGGCAATCTAAGGATTGCCGTTTACTTTTATTACCGGCTCTGCTTTCTCAACAGATAAATAAAGTACGGCGCGCCGATAAAGGTCGACAGCAGACCCGCCGGGATCTGATACGGGAACAGCACCATTCTTCCGCACCAGTCCGCGAACACCAGCATCACCCCGCCCGTCAGGGCCGACATCACGATATGCGGCATCGTCCGGCGGAACCCCATCATTCTGGCAATGTGCGGCGCCATTAGCCCGACAAAACTCAGCGGTCCAATCGTCAGGGTTGCCGTCGCCGTCAGGCCCGCCGCCAACAGCAGCAAGGCCACGCGCGCTGGCGTCAGCGCCATTCCCACCGCACGCGCGGTTTCGCCGCCGAGCGGCAGAATGGTCATCCAGCGGCGGCACAGCGGCACCATCGCCAGCAGCACGAGCATCACGATCCCGGACCAGACCACCTGGCTGCCGGTGGCGTTGTAGGTCGAGCCGGAAATCCAGGTCAGAATCTTCGCCATACGCGGATCGCCGCTGGCCTGCAGCATCATCAGCAGCATGGTAAATGCGGTGCTGAGCGCCATCCCGGCCAGCAGCATGCGGTGCGGCGAAAATCCGCCGCGACCGGCGGCAACCAGGATAATCATCAGCGTGACTGCCGCGCCGATACTGCCGGCAGGCATCAGCCAGCCAAACGCATTCCCCGGCACAAAGAACAGCATCAGCACCACGCCAAAGGCTGCGCCAGAGCTGATCCCCAGCACTTCCGGGCTTGCCATCGGGTTGCCGGTCAGACGCTGAATAATGCACCCCGCCACCGCCAGCATCACCCCTGCGATCAGCGCAGCGAAGATACGCGGCCAGCGCCACTGCACCAGTTCATTGAGTAAATCACCCGTCGCCCAGTGCCAGCCCACGGCATCGCGTCCAAATGAGAGCGCCGCAAACGAAGCGATAATCAGCACCGCCAGACCGGCAAGGCTAAAACACAGCACCGACTGACGTTCAGCGTAAACTTTATCGCCCGCGTCCATCGCCGGTGCGCTCATGCTGCGCAGGCGCGGGAGCAGCCACAGCAGCAGCGGCGCCCCGATAAGCGCGGTCACCGAGCCGGTGGAGACTTCCCTCCAGACCTGCGCCAGCCAGAGAATAAGCTGATCGGAAAGCCAGAGGATCAGCGCCCCAATCAGCGGCGCCAG
Organism: Enterobacter sp. WP_7_1; assembly: GCF_003688535.1. NCBI lineage: Bacteria > Pseudomonadati > Pseudomonadota > Gammaproteobacteria > Enterobacterales > Enterobacteriaceae > Enterobacter > Enterobacter sp. WP_7_1. The sequence goes on from NZ_REFK01000004.1 coordinate 49,069, forward strand.
CATCAGACGCGCCAGCAGGCGACGCGCTCCGAGCATTTTCGCCAGCAGCGGCGCAAACAGGCCGATAAACCCGATGATGCCGACCGCGTTTACCAGCAGGGCACTCAATACAATCGCCAGCGTCAGCGCCGCCAGACGAGCCAGCGACAGCGCCAGCCCCAGGTTACGCGCCACGCCATCATCCAGCCCCATGAGCGTCAGGGGGCGCAGGAGCAGCAGCGTCAGCACGACGCCGCCAGCCAGCTGCGGCCAGAGGTGCTCTACAACGCTCCAGTCGGTCTGGGTGAGCGTGCCGGTACTCCACAGGAACATGCTTTGCAGCCGATCGTGATGGAACAGCACCAGCAGCTGGTTAATCGCCCCGCAGTACAGGCTCACCACCAGCCCGGCCAGAATAAGCGTCACAGGAGAAAGGCGCTTGCCCCAGGCCACGCCAAAGACCAGCGCCCCCACCACGCACGCCCCCGCGAGTGCCGCAAACTGAGAGGTTAGCGCTCCCGGCAGCGCCCACAACGTGGTGATAGTGATCCCAAGCTGCGCGCCGGTCGCGACGCCGAGCGTGGTTGGCTCTGCCAGCGGGTTACGTAAAACCTGCTGGAACAGCACGCCTACCAGCCCTAAGCCGGCCCCGACCAAAAGGGAGATCGCCAGACGCGGCAGCAGGCTGTAGTGGAACAGCATCTGCTGAATATTGTCGATATCCGGCGAGGCCAGAGCGGCCCCCCACTGCACGCGTGGTAAGGCCGTGGAGAGGTTGAATCCGGTTAATACCAGCGCAACCAGAAAAAGCAGGGATAGCAGCAGCGCCGGGAAGCGGGCGATACGCGTACTCATGCTTTACCTCCCAGGGCGTTATCCAGCACGCGGGCAAAATGCATGGCCGACAGCGTCGCACCGTAGAACCAGACCGCCGGGGCGCGCTGGAAGCGCCTCTCGCGCACAAACGGCATCGCCTGCCAGAGCGGGGTCGCCATCAGGGTTTGCATGTCGCGTTCGTTACCGTGGTCGAAACAGAGCACGTCCACATCGCGAAACGCCGCCAGACGATCGATACCCACGGTGGTACTGCCCCAGAAGGTCATCTCCCCTTCCCAGGCGTTGCGAATGCCGAAGCTGTCCAGCACCTCCTGGAACAGACAGTTTTTACCGAAGACCAGCATATGGCGGGCATCCAGCAGCGTCACCATCAGCAGCGGACGATCGCCCCGGTGAGCAAAGCGCGGCTTCAGGGAGTCTATCAGGGCATCAAATTCGTCGAGATGCCTTTTGGCCTCCGCTTCGCGGTTGAGGAAATGCGCCATCTCGTTAATCGAATTTTTCGCCACGGCCAGCGGTTTTTTACCGTCGCTGAAGGCAAAACCACGTCCCGGCGCAATGCGCGCCAGGGTCTCCTCTGACGGGCCGTAGCCCGCGGACCAGAACAGGAACGAGGGTTTCATCTGGGTGAGCAGCTCAAGGTTTGGCTCCGTTCGCAGACCGACGTCGATCACCGAGTCCGGCAGCTTTGGCTCATTCACCCAGAGGTTATAGTTAGGAATGTCCGCCACGCCATAGGGCGTGACGCCGAGCGCCATCATCAGTTCGACCGGCAGCCATTCCAGGGCCACGATACGGTGCGGATCGACGGCGGCAGCACGCGCCGTATTCATTTTGAACAGCAGCGGTGAGAGCGCCATCGCCGTCAGCAGGCGACGGCGGCTAATGCGTGTGTTATCGAGCATCAGTAGACAAAGCTCACCGGTGCAGCCCCGGCCGGGTGAGGCAGAATACCCATCGGAATACCGTAAATATGTTCCAGCGTTTCGCTGCGCATCAGCTCTGCCGGTGTCCCCTGGGCAATCATCTCGCCCCCGCGCAGCGCGACGAGGTAGTCACAATAGCGCGCGGCCATGTTGATATCGTGCAGGACCGCAATGACCGTCAGGCCACGCTGCTGGCTCAAGCGATGCACCAGCGCCAGGACGTCGACCTGATGCGCGATATCCAGCGCAGAGGTCGGTTCATCCAGCAGCAGACAGCGGCTGTCCTGCGCCACCAGCATCGCAATCCACGCGCGCTGACGTTCGCCGCCGGACAGGCTATCCACCAGACGGTGCGCCAGCGGTTTTAGCCCGACCAGCGCAATCGCCTCTTCCACCTTCTCTCTGTCGGCGACGCCAAAGCGCCCAAGCGCACCGTGCCACGGATAACGCCCAATCGCCACCAGCTCACGCACCGTCATCCCTTCCGCCTGCGGCAGCTGCTGCGGCAGATAGGCCACTTTGCGGGCAAAGGCTTTACTGCTCCAGCTATCCAGCGGTTGGTCATCCAGCAGAATATCGCCTTCTGAAGGCGGCTGATGGCGCCCCAGCATCTTGAGCAGCGTGGATTTACCGGAGCCGTTGTGACCAATCAGGCCCGTCACTTTACCGGCAGGGAACGTCAGAGAGAGCGGATGCAGCAGCGTGCGCCCGGGTACGCGAAAGGAGAGATGGTTGAGCGTAAAGGTGGTGTCGGGTTGCGTTTGAATATCCTGCATATCAGCCAACTTAAATAAAAAGGGCACGGCGAACCGTGCCCGAAGAGAGATTAGAAGCGGAAGGTCGCGGTGGCAACAACCTGACGTTCAGCACCCCAGAAGCAGCCGTAGGTATTGAAGCAGCTGGCAACGTACTCACGATCGAACAGGTTGTTCACGTGCAGCGCCACGTTTGAACCAGCCATGCCAACGCGTGCCAGATCGTATCTGACCAGCGCATCGACAACGGTGTAGCTGCCCACTTTGAAGGAGTTCGCCGGATCGCCATAGCTTGAGCCCGTGTAACGCACGCCGGTACCCAGCGTCAGACCAGACAGCGCACCGTCAAACAGGGTGTAATCGCCCCACAACGATGCCATGTGTTTTGGCACCTGAGCAGGCGTGTTGCCTTTGTAGGTGGTGTCCGTGGTGTATTCTGCATCGGTATAGGTATAAGAACCCACCAGGTTAACGCTCGCAGACAGGGCCGCTTTCGCTTCCACCTCTACGCCACGCGCGCGGATTTCACCGCCCTGAACCGAGAAGAAGGAGCCCGCCGGGTCCGCCATCAGGTTGTTGGTTTTGGTCAGCTGGTACAACGCGCCGGTGACGACGATCGGACGATCGTTCGGCACGTATTTCACGCCCGCTTCGTACTGTTTGCCTTTAGACGGCGCGAACAGCTTGCCCTGGGCATCGCTCTGCGAAGCCGGTTCAAACGATTCGCTGTAGCTAAAGTACGGGGTTACGCCGTTATCAAACAGATAGTTAACGCCGCCGCGCCAGGTGAACTGGGTATCATCACGTTTGGAGGTGGTGTTCGTTACGCGGTTGTAGGATTCCTGATCGGCCCAGTCATAACGACCGCCCAGGGTTACCAGCACTTTATCCCACTGCGCCTGATCCTGAACGTACAGCCCCGTCTGTTTCTGACGGTTGAGGATCTGATATGGGCCAGAGGTCGCGGGATCTTTTGAGCTGAAATCAAAATCGCTGTTCACCGGATTGTAGAGATCCAGCAGCGGAACAGAGTCGTCGTAACCAAACCAGGAGTTGATGTCATTCCGCATGCGCATAAAGTCAACGCCGGTCAGCAGGACGTGGTCCACCTCGCCGGTTGAGAATTTGCTCTGCAGCTGGGTATCAACGGTAAAGTTCTGCAGCTTTTCGTTATCAACAACGTATTTACGCGCCAGATAATGGCCTTTGTCCGATGGCGCTAACGCGGCACACTGTTTGTTGCCGCTGTTTGCCGGGTCGGTACAAACGCCATAACCGTATACGCTGTTTTGCGAGGTTTTGTTCTCGGCAAAGCGCAGGTTCTGACGCACGGTAAAGGTATCGTTGAACTCGTGGTCGAAGCTGTATCCCACCATTTTCTGGTTACGGGAATAGGTATTGTTCTTCGCGCCTTCGTTGAAGTTCGTCGGCAGACGATCGCCGTTCGGCAGCGGATCAACCGTTCCCTCTTTAGGCAGCCAGCCGTAGTAGCCCGTTTCAGGCTCGTTCTGGAAGTAGGAGAGGAACGTGAAGGTAGTTTTATCATCCGGACGCCAGGAGAACGATGGCGCAATGGCGTAACGCTGCTCTTCAGCACGCTCCTGCTGAGCGTTATTAGAACGCGCAACGCCCGTTAAGCGATAAGAGTAAACGCCGTCGTCGTCGATCGCATCGCTAAAGTCGAACCCGGTCTGGAACAGGCTATCCGTGCCGACTTTGAACTGGATCTCTTTCAGCGGCTCGGTTGTTGGGCGCTTACTGACCATGTTCAGCAAACCGCCCGGGCTGCTTTTGCCGTACAGAACGGAAACCGGACCGCGCATGATCTCGGCGCGCTCCAGCATATAAGGATCAATCACCGCGTCGTTATAGAAGTTCCCCTGCATTTTCATGCCGTCGAGGTAGTTATTCTGCGTCTGGCCATCGGCCGCGAAGCCGCGAATGATCAAATAGTCATAGGTGTTAGACGCGCCGCGCGTGCCTACCGCAACGCCCGGCGTATAGCTCAGGGCTTCTTTCACCGAGCGCGGCTGATGCAGCGCCATCTCTTCGGCCGTGACCACAGAAATAGACTGCGGAACCTTTTGAATAGGGGTATCCGTTTTGGTCCCGGTCGCGGATTGCCGTGCGGCGATGGTCGCAGCAGGGCCCCAGGCACTTTCCTGTGCCGCAGGTGCTGCGGTTACCGTAATGGTTTCTTCTTTTTTCGGGGCTTCGGCCGCGTGAGCATAAGCAGACATGCCGGCAACCGCTGTGGCGACGACGACCGCGAGCTTACGCAGCGACGTATTCATTGGCTGAGCAGTATTGGAAAGCGCCATGTTGAATCTCTGATGTGAAAGTGAATGATAACGTAAACGAGAATTATTATTATGAGCGCCAGAATAATATGCGAAACGCTGGTTGCATAGCAAGCAGTAAGCGGCCCTATGAGAATTAAGGGTTTAAGAAATCATCAAGAGAAAACGAAGGGTTAATCAGAGTTAAAGCGAGGGTTAACGAAATGAGGTTTACGGGTAAAAAAAGCCCCCTTCCAGGGAAGAGGGCTTTAAAAGGTTAGTTACCGCCGAACATGTCTTTAATCCAGCCCGCGACACCGTCGCTGTCTTTCTTCTCATTCTGCTGCTGCGGCTGTTGCTGCTGCTGCTGCTGTGGTTGAGAAGACTGGTCGAACGGGTTACCCGTTGGCTGTTCTGGCTGGCTTTGCTGGCACAGCGAGTCCGGGTTTGCGGTCCAGACAGGCAGCGTACGCATTCCGCCACCGCAGACGAAGTTACCGGAGCTGTCCACGCCCATATCGACGATATCTTCCGGCGCGACCAGATTCAGCGGCACAGGAGACTGATTCGCCAGATAGCGCTGGTAAATCGACATCGCCCCGCTCGCGCCGTACAGCTTGGTCGGCTGGTTGTTGTCGCGGCCTACCCAGGTGATCACCACTTCGCGGCCATCAATACCGGCAAACCAGGTATCGACGTTGTTGTTGGTGGTCCCGGTTTTACCCGCAAGATGCAGACCCGGATACTTCGCGCCCAGCTGACGCCCGGTGCCGCGCTGCACGACCTGCTGCATCGTCCACAGCGTCATATAGGCGGCCTGAGCAGGAACGGCACGCTCCGCCTGCGGGAAGCTCTGATACAGCACGGAACCATCTTCGGCAATCACTGAGCGCAGGGCAGACAGCGGCGCGCGGTTGCCCCCGCTGGCAATGGTCTGGAACGCCTGCGCCACTTCGATCGGCGTCAGGTTAAGCGCACCGAGGATCATCGCAGGCACCGGGTGCAGCTGATCTTTCGACACGCCCAGTTTTTGCCAGGTATCGACAATCGCCGGCAGTCCCAGCGACATGCCCAGGTTCACCGTTGGCACGTTCATGGAACGGGTTAACGCATCCACCAGCATGACCTGGCCGCTGAACTGTTTATCATCGTTCTGCGGTGACCAGACCTGGCCGTTAGGCTGGCGCAGGGAGATCGGCGCATCCGCAATCCAGGTATTCAGGCGATACTGATTTGGCTGGCTCAGGGCAGTGAGGTAGGTTGCAGGTTTTGCCAGAGAGCCGATTGAGCGACGCGCCTGCATGGCGCGGTTGTAGCCTGCAAACTGCGGCTCGGCACCGCCCACCATGGCGCGAACTTCGCCGGTGTTACGGTCAACCACCACCATCGCGGTTTCCAGATCGCTCAGCTTACGCTGTTTCTTCAGCGCCGGAATGCCTTCCACCGCCGCTTTTTCGGCCGCATCCTGCGCCACGGAGTCAAAGGTGGTGAAGATCTTCACGCCGGAGAGATCTTTGACCTTATCACCGAGCTTGCTTTGCAGCTCCTGACGCACCAGCTGCATAAACGCAGGCTGAGGCGAAATCACGCCACCGCGCGGCTGAACGCCGAGCGGACGCGCGCTCAGCATGTCGTACAGCTCCTGGTCAATCACCTGCTGCTGTTGCAGCAGACGCAGAACGAGGTTACGACGCTCCAGCGCCAGTTTCGGGTTACGCCACGGGTTATAAATGGACGCCCCTTTCACCATGCCCACCAGCAGCGCCTGCTGGTCCAGGCTCAGCTCTTCTACCGGACGGCCAAAGTAGTACAGGCTCGCCAGCGGGAAGCCGCGGATTTCGTTATCGCCGCTCTGACCGAGGTACACCTCGTTCATGTACAGCTCAAGGATACGATCCTTGCTGTAGCGCGCATCCATCAGCACGGCCATGTAGGCTTCGTTCGCTTTACGCCAGTAAGAGCGTTCGCTGGAGAGGAACAGGTTCTTCACCAGCTGCTGGGTCAGCGTACTCGCTCCCTGCACGGTACGACCGGCAGTCAGGTTAGCCAGTACCGCACGACCAATCGAGTAGAGGCTGATGCCATCATGCTCGTAGAAGTGACGGTCTTCGGTTGCCAGCAGGGTATCGACCAGCAGATCCGGGAAGCCGTTACGCGCCACGAACAGGCGCTGCTCGCCGTTTGCCGACGAAAGCATAGTGATCAGACGCGGATCGAGACGGAAGAAACCGAACTGACGGTTGTTATCCATGTTCTCGATGGTGTCCAGACGATCGCCGTCAAAGGTCAGACGCGCGCGCACCTGCCCCTCTTTGCTGTCCGGGAAATCAAACGGACGACGGATCATCTCAATGCTGTTGGACTGCACGGTAAATTCGCCAGGACGGGTCATTTTAGACACCTGACGATACTGGGTGGCTTCCAGCAGTTTGACCATCTCGTTCTTGGTGATGGACATATCTGGCTCAAGGTTCACCATACGGCCATACACTGCCGCAGGTAGCTGCCAGACTTTACCGTCGATACGGCTGCGGATCTTCTGATCCAGATACACGCCGTAAATCGCCATCAGCACGACAAAAACAATAAACAGCTTCAGCAGCAGCCAGAACCAGCCGCGCTTGCCCCGAGGCTTACGCCCTTTGCCTTTTCCATTACGCGGCATCGGTTCTTCATCCTCATAATCGTCTTCATAGTCATCGTCATAGTCCTCATCTCTGAGGCGACGACGGCTTACCTTTTCTTTCGCCGGACGCGTTGGTTTTCCCTTACGTCCTATTGGCTCGCGGTCATTCCCCGCCATGCTTTTTCTCCGCAACTTTCAGGCGCAAAGGCCAGATTTTCTTTTCTTTCACAGGCCTGTGAAAGAAGAAATCTCTCAAAATTTGTTTTCTCCCTCTCCCCGTGGGAGAGGGCCGGGGTGAGGGCATCAGGCCGCACTCCCCTTTTACGAATACTTCTTCGTTCGCCGTGTCGGCGCCGTATTCGCCGGATCGTCCGGCCAGACATGTTTGGGGTATCGCCCCTTCATCTCTTTCTGCACTTCACGGTAGCTTCCCGCCCAGAACGCCCCCAGATCTCGGGTGATTTGTAATGGACGATGCGCAGGCGACAGCAGCTCAAGCACTAACGGCACGCGCCCTTCCGCAATAGACGGCGTGGTGGCTTCACCAAACATCTCCTGCATCCGAACCGCCAGCGCCGGCGGATTATCCTCATGATAACGGATGGCAATCCGGCTTCCGGTCGGCACAGTGTAATGCCCTGGCAGTTCACTATCCAGACGTTGACGTAATGACCAGTCCAGTAAATTCTGTAACGCTGTCTTAACATCAAGCGCCTTAAGGGCTCGCAGAGAGTGTACGCCGCTCATTTGCGGCAGTAGCCAGCGCTCAAGCGTAGCGAGCAGCGTCTCGTCATCCACCGCGGGCCAACTATAGTCCGGTAGCCACTTCGCGGCGCAGTGCAGACGAATGCGGTACTGCTCCGCTTCCGGCGTCCAGTTCAGGGCGCTCAGCCCTTTTTCCCGAATGCCGTTCAGCATCGCCTGATGAAGCTCGTCTTCCGACGGCTTCGCCAGCGGCTTCGTTCCTAACGTCAACTTACCAACCTGGCTGCGACGAAAGGCCTTAAGCGTGCCCTGGGCGTCATCCCATTCCACGATATCAGATTGCTGAAGCAGCTGCGGACAGGCACGCGTCAGGGCGTCAATCTCTACGGCAATCGCCTGCAGGATGCGCGCATCCGGAGAATGGCTGCCCTGCAGCAACAGCGGGGCGATCAGCCATTCGTGACGCGTCAGCGCATCATCGCTGTCCAGCATCGCCCCCATGCCGTTTGCCAGCTGGTAGCGACCGTCCAGCCCGCGCCGACGCGCGATCCTGTCCGGGAAGGCCTGGGCCAGCAGGAAGGCAATCTTATCGCTGTCAGGCGCACCTCCCCGGCTATTCAGGCGTTTGCACAACTGCTGCGCCCGCTGCTGCCAGTTCCCCTGGCTGCGCGAAAACGCCTGACCCAGATCGCTGCTGCCACCGCGAGGCGGCTCCTCAAGAATAGCCGCCAGTTTTGCCGCCGTGGCAATTTCATCATCCCCTTGCGCGGCCACCAGCATCGCGGCCAGACGCGGATCGTTGCCCAGCGCCGCCATTTTCTGGCCGCGCGCCGTCAGACGCTCGCCTTCCAGCGCGCCAAGCTGCGTCAGCAACGTGCGCGCAGCGGTGAGGTTTACGACAGGAGGAGGATTAAGCCAGGTGAGCTGTTCAGGGTTCGGGCAGCCCCACTGGAGCAAATCCATCACCAGACCAGACAAATCGCTTTGTAAAATTTCCGGCGTGCTTTGCTGTGCAGCGCGTTCAGCCTGCTCCGCGCTGGTCAAATGCAGGCATATGCCCGGCTCAAGACGCCCCGCGCGGCCCGCGCGCTGCACCATCGACGCCTGGCTAATGCGCTGCGTCAGGAGTTTAGTCAGCCCGGTACGCGGGTCAAAGCTTGCCACCCTCTCCTGCGCGCTATCCACCACCAGGCGAATGCCTTCAATGGTCAAACTGGTTTCAGCAATGTTGGTTGCCAGCACCACCTTGCGCTGCCCCGCCGGTGCCGGAAGAATCGCTTTACGCTGATCCTGCAGCGACAACGCGCCGTAGAGTGGGCAAAGCAGCACGTCGCCGCCTACGCGGGTAGAAAGCTGCTCCTGCACGCGCTGAATTTCACCGACGCCCGGCAAAAACAGCAGCAGGGAACCGGCTTCCTGGCGCAGCAGCTCAGCCGTGACAATGGCGACGGCCTCGTCAAAACGCTGATGGGAGGGAAGCGGCTGATAGCGGCGTTCAACCGGAAACGCCCGCCCCTCTGAGCTGATGACCGGCGCATCGGGTAACGCCTGCCGTAGCCGCTCGTTGTCCAGCGTAGCCGACATAATAAGCAGCCGGAGATCGTCGCGCAGCCCCTGCTGCACATCCAGCAACAGGGCGAGGGCCAGATCCGCCTGCAGGCTGCGCTCGTGAAATTCATCGAGGATCACCAGCCCGACGCCGTTCAGCTCCGGATCGTTTTGCAGCATGCGGGTGAGAATGCCCTCGGTGACCACTTCAAGACGCGTGGTCGGGCCAACGCAGGTCTCGGCACGCATCCTGTAACCTACCGTTTCGCCCGGTTTTTCATTCAGCAGTTCCGCCAGACGCTGCGCCACGTTGCGCGCGGCCAGCCTGCGCGGCTCCAGCAGGATAATTTTCCCGCGGATATTTCCGTCTTTCAGAATCTGCAGCGGCAGCCAGGTGGACTTCCCCGCGCCCGTAGGGGCATTCAGCAAAACCTGCGGGGCATGGTGTAAGGCAGCGAGAAGCTCAGGAAGAATGACGGCGACCGGCAATGAGGACACTAACAGCTCCAGAGGGTTAACATTAGTCGGCGTACATTGTAGCATCGGCGCATATCATTACCGAGTCCTCCGTATGCCTGAGTCGAAACGGCTGTTTTTTGCCATTGAATTGCCCACCACAATACAGCGTCAAATTGTTCGCTGGCGCGCCGATTGCTTTCCGCCTGAAGCGGGCCGCCCTGTCGCGGCTGCCAACCTGCACCTGACGCTGGCCTTTTTGGGCGACGTCAGTGCCGAAAAACAGCGGGCGTTAGCCGCAATGGCCGGGCGTATTGCCCAGCCGGAATTTACGCTGCACCTCGACGACGCGGGTCAGTGGCCGCGTTCGCGCGTGGTGTGGCTGGGAACGCGCCAGCCGCCGCGCGGATTATTGCAGCTGGCGAATATGCTGCGCGCCCAGGCGGCGCGCAGCGGCTGTTATCAGAGCCCACAGCCGTTTCATCCACATATCACGCTGCTGCGCGATGCCGGTCAGGCCGTTGCCATCCCGCCGCCGGGTTTTCACTGGGCCTTTCCGGTCAACGCATTCGCGCTTTACGAATCCGTCTTTGCACAGGGACGCACCCGCTATACGCCGCTACAGCGCTGGACGCTGGGCAACACCGAAAGGAATTCCGATGAAGTTTAGTCCTCCCCTGCAGCACGCCACGCTTGTCCAACGCTACAAACGCTTCCTCGCCGACGTGATTACCCCCGAAGGGATTCAGCTCACCCTGCACTGCCCCAATACCGGCGCCATGACGGGGTGTGCGACGCCGGGTGACAGAGTCTGGTATTCCACATCAGAAAATAGTAAACGCAAATATGCCCATACCTGGGAAGTGACCGAAACCCAAAACGGGGCATTTATTTGCGTCAATACCCAGCGCGCAAATCAGCTGGTTAAGGAAGCGCTGACCCTTGGCACCATTCCCGAACTGGTGGGATATGGCACGCATAAAAGTGAAGTGAAATATGGCGATGAAGGCAGCAGAATTGACTTCATGTTACAGGCGGAAGACAGGCCCGAGTGCTATATTGAAGTAAAATCAGTGACGTTAGCGGAACAGGAAAATGGCTACTTCCCGGATGCGGTAACGCTACGTGGCCAGAAGCATCTGCGAGAGCTAATGAGTGTTGCGGCGGCGGGCAAACGCGCCGTATTGCTGTTTGCGGTGTTGCATTCAGCCATTGAACGTTTCTCACCTGCCCGCCATATTGATCCTAAATACGCGCAATTGTTGAATGAGGCACAAAAGCAGGGGGTAGAGGTTTTCGCTTATAAAGCGGAACTTTCTGCCGATAATATGACTCTGAGATCGTCTCTTCCCATTGTCTTATAAGGGATTAGACATTGACGAATAAGTGTTCTGGCCGCGTGCGCAAATACGCTTTTCCTCACAGGCTTGTCAAGTGTTACGTTTAGATAATTGCCATACGGAAAAGCATCTGCTATTTATAGCGACCTGATTTTTCCCCCAACACGGGGATCGATAGTGCGTGTTAAGGAGAAGCAACATGCAAGAAGGGCAAAACCGTAAAACATCGTCCCTGAGTATTCTCGCCATCGCTGGGGTGGAGCCATATCAAGAGAAGCCGGGCGAAGAGTATATGAACGAAGCCCAGCTGTCGCACTTCAAGCGTATTCTTGAAGCATGGCGTAATCAACTCAGGGATGAAGTCGATCGCACCGTTACTCATATGCAGGATGAAGCTGCTAACTTCCCGGATCCGGTAGACCGTGCCGCTCAGGAAGAAGAGTTCAGCCTCGAACTGCGTAACCGTGACCGCGAACGCAAACTGATCAAAAAGATCGAGAAAACGCTGAAAAAAGTCGAAGACGAAGATTTTGGCTACTGCGAATCCTGCGGTGTTGAAATCGGCATTCGTCGCCTGGAAGCGCGTCCAACCGCCGATCTGTGCATCGACTGTAAAACGCTGGCCGAAATCCGCGAAAAACAGATGGCCGGTTAATACCAGCGCTGTTTACACACTCCAAAGGCGGGAGTCTCTCCCGCCTTGTTACTGTTGATATGTCTGAATCACACTATATTGGGCGCTTCGCGCCATCTCCTTCCGGTGAATTACACTTCGGCTCATTAATTGCCGCGCTCGGCAGCTACCTGCAGGCTCGCGCCCGCCTGGGAAAATGGCTTGTCCGCATTGAAGATATTGACCCCCCGCGTGAAGTTCCCGGTGCTGCAGACACGATTCTGCGTCAGCTGGAACATTACGGTCTTCACTGGGATGACGAGGTGCTCTGGCAGTCAAAACGTCACGAGGCCTATCGGGAACGTCTGGCCTGGCTTCGCGATCGGGGGCTTTCCTATAACTGCACCTGCACCCGCGCGCGTATCCAGAGCGTGGGAGGGGTCTATGACGGCCACTGCCGCACGCTTAATCTTCCCCCGGAAAATGCCGCCGTACGTATAAAGCAGCGCTCCCCGGTGACGCGCTTTACCGATCTCCTCTCCGGTGAGATTCATGCCGATGAACGTCTGGCGCGTGAGGATTTTATTATTCACCGCCGTGACGGCCTGTTTGCCTATAACCTGGCGGTGGTCGTCGACGATCGTTTTCAGGGCGTGACGGAAATTGTGCGCGGGGCGGATCTGGTCGAACCGACCGTGCGACAAATATCGCTGTATCACCAGTTTGGCTGGACGGCCCCGGACTACATTCATCTGCCGCTGGCGGTCAATGCGCAGGGCTTTAAATTGTCAAAGCAGAACCACGCCCCGGCCCTGCCAGACGGCGATCCGCGTCCTGTTTTGATCGACGCGCTGCGATTTCTCAACCAGAATGTAACCAACGAATGGCAGGATCTGCGTATTGACGAACTGCTGAAAATGGCCGTTGCCAACTGGACGCTCGCGGCAGTGCCAAAAATCCAGCATTCTCAAATGCGTTGCGCTGAGCTATGATTAGCCGCTTTTTTCATAACAAAACACACTACGAGGTGTACCATTTTTACCCGAGTCGCTAATTTTTGCCGTAAAGTGCTAAGCCGCGAAGAGAGCATGGCGAACGATGCTATTGCACAGCCACACATGTCGGTTATTCCGCGTGAGCAGCACACTATTTCCCGCAAAGATATCAGTGAAAATGCCCTCAAGGTGCTCTATCGTCTGAATAAAGCGGGCTACGAGGCCTATCTCGTGGGCGGTGGAGTACGTGATTTACTGCTGGGCAAAAAACCAAAAGATTTCGACGTGACGACCAGCGCCACGCCTGAGCAGGTGCGCAAATTATTCCGCAACTGCCGTCTCGTTGGCCGCCGTTTCCGTCTGGCTCACGTCATGTTTGGGCCGGAAATTATCGAAGTGGCGACCTTCCGCGGCCATCACGAAGTGGGCGTATCGGATCGCACGACGTCCCAGCAGGGCCAGAACGGCATGCTGCTGCGCGATAATATCTTCGGCTCTATCGAAGAAGATGCCCAGCGCCGCGATTTCACCATCAACAGCCTTTACTACAGCGTGGCGGATTTCACCGTGCGCGATTACGTCGGCGGCATGCAGGACCTGAAAGAAGGTCTGATCCGTCTGATCGGCACGCCGGAAACGCGCTATCGTGAAGATCCCGTGCGTATGCTGCGCGCCGTGCGTTTCGCCGCCAAGCTGGATATGCGCATCAGCCCGGAAACGGCAGAGCCGATTCCGCGTCTGGCTACGCTGATTAACGACGTGCCGCCTGCCCGCCTGTTCGAAGAGGCGCTGAAGCTGCTGCAGGCTGGCCACGGCTTTGAAACCTACAATCTGCTGCGCGAATACAACCTGTTCCAGCCGCTGTTCCCGACCATTACCCGCTACTTCACCGAAAGCGGTGACAGCCCAATGGAGCGGATGATTGCGCAGGTGCTGAAAAATACCGATACCCGTATTCGCAACGACATGCGCGTCAATCCGGCGTTCCTGTTTGCGGCGATGTTCTGGTATCCGCTGCTGGAAACGGCCCAGCGAATTACCCAGGAGAGCGGGCTTGCCTACTATGATGCCTTCGCGCTGGCCGCAAACGACGTGCTGGACGAAGGATGCCGTACGCTCGCTATTCCAAAACGTATTACCACGCTGGTGCGCGATATCTGGCAGCTTCAGCTGCGCATGTCCCGTCGTCAGGGCAAACGCGCCTGGAAGCTGATGGAGCATCCAAAATTCCGCGCCGCCTTCGATCTGCTGTCGCTGCGTGCTGAAATTGAACGCAACCAGGAGCTGCAGCGCCTGGCGCAGTGGTGGGCCGAATTCCAGGTTTCCGCACCGCCGGAGCAAAAAGATATGCTCACCGGGCTGGATGAAGAGCCGGAACCGCGTCGCCGCCATCGTCGTCCGCGTAAGCGCGCGCCGCGTCGTGAAGGGACAGCATGACCCTCGCGTATATCGCCATCGGCAGCAATTTAGCCTCTCCGCTGGAGCAGGTGAACGCTGCCGTACAGGCGCTGGGGGATATCCCGCAAAGCCAGATCGTGGCGGTCTCCTCTTTCTACCGCACGCCGCCGCTGGGTCCGCAGGATCAGCCTGATTATCTGAACGCCGCCGTGGTGCTTGAAACTGCTCTGAATGCCGAAACGCTGCTGGATAACACCCAGCGCATCGAACTGCAGCAGGGCCGCGTACGCAAAGAAGAACGCTGGGGACCGCGCACGCTGGACCTCGACATTATGCTGTTTGGTCACGAGACCATTAGCACTGAACGTCTCACCGTTCCGCATTACGACATGAAAAATCGCGGGTTTATGCTCTGGCCGCTATTTGAAGTCGCCCCCGATCTCATCTTCCCGGATGGCATCCCACTCAGGACCATTCTGGACAACCTCAACGCGGAAAGACCCGCCCGCTGGTGATCCGGTTCCCCTGCCGATTAACCTCAAAATAATTGTGGCTAACAGGCTACCTAAAATCATTGTTCCCCCGAATGTTACTGTTAGAATGCGCAAAGATTCGCTTTTGGGCTATCAGGAAACAGTATGAAACCAACCACCATCTCCTTACTGCAGAAATGCAAAAAGGAAAAAAAACGCTTCGCCACCATCACCGCGTATGACTACAGCTTCGCCAAACTCTTTGCCGAAGAGGGTATCAACGTCATGCTGGTCGGAGATTCGTTAGGGATGACGGTACAAGGACATGATTCCACCCTGCCGGTCACGGTTGAGGATATCGCTTACCATACGCGTGCGGTGCGCCGTGGGGCTCCAGCCTGCCTGCTGCTTTCCGATCTGCCGTTTATGGCCTATGCCACGCCGGAGCAGGCATTCGAAAACGCGGCAGCGGTCATGCGTGCTGGCGCTAACATGGTCAAAATTGAAGGCGGCGCCTGGCTGGTGGATACGGTGAAGATGCTCACCGAACGCGCCGTGCCGGTGTGCGGCCATTTGGGCCTGACGCCGCAGTCCGTCAACATCTTTGGTGGATATAAAGTGCAGGGCCGCGGTGACGCCGCCCAGACGCTGTTTGATGATGCCCTGGCGCTGGAAGCCGCAGGCGCCCAGCTGCTGGTGCTGGAGTGCGTGCCGGTTGAGCTGGCGAAGCGTATTACTGAAGCCCTGTCGATTCCGGTGATTGGTATTGGCGCAGGCAACGTGACCGACGGTCAGATCCTGGTGATGCACGACGCCTTTGGCATCACCGGCGGGCATATTCCGAAGTTTGCCAAAAATTTCCTCACCGAAGCGGGCGACATGCGCGCTGCGGTCAGGCAGTATATTGCCGACGTTGAATCCGGTGTTTACCCGGGTGAAGAACACAGTTTCCATTAAGGAGTCTCGTTGTGCTAATCATTGAAACCCTGCCGCTGCTGCGCCAGCATATCCGTCGCGCGCGTCAGGAAGGTAAACGTATCGCACTGGTCCCGACCATGGGCAACCTGCATGACGGCCATATGAAGCTGGTTGACGAAGCAAGAGCCCGTGCAGATATCGTGGTGGTCAGTATCTTCGTTAACCCAATGCAGTTTGACCGCGCTGACGATCTGGCACGCTATCCGCGCACCCTGCAGGAAGATTGCGAGAAGCTCAAAAAACGCCATGCGGATATTGTCTTCTCTCCGGCACCGGCGGATGTCTATCCTCAGGGTACCGATGAGGCCACTTACGTTGACGTACCGGGCATTTCCACCATGCTGGAAGGCGCAAGCCGCCCGGGTCATTTCCGCGGCGTATCGACCATCGTCAGCAAGCTGTTCAACCTGGTGCAGCCGGACGTTGCGTGCTTCGGTGAGAAAGATTTCCAGCAGCTGGCGCTGATCCGCAAGATGGTTGCGGACATGGGCTACGATATCGAGATTGTTGGCGTACCGATTGTACGCGCGAAAGACGGTCTGGCGCTCAGCTCGCGAAATGGCTACCTGACCGCCGACCAGCGTAAAATCGCGCCGGGCTTAAGCAAGGTCATGAACACCATGGCAGAACAGCTGCTGGCGAAAGAGTTAACGGCCGAAGAGATTATTGCTCTGGCCGAACAGGCGCTGAACGATAAAGGCTTCCGCGCTGATGATATTCAAATTCGCAATGCCGACACGCTTCTGGAGCTTACACAGACCAGCAAACGTGCGGTCATTCTGGTGGCGGCATGGCTTGGTCAGGCCCGCCTAATCGACAACAAAGTGGTTGAACTGGCGTAGGTTTCTCTACCCGGAAGATGAAAGGTAAACGTAATGATTCGCAAAATGCTGCAAGGTAAGCTTCACCGTGTGAAAGTCACCCAGGCCGACCTGCACTATGAAGGCTCCTGCGCCATCGACCAGGATTTCCTTGATGCTGCGGGCATCCTTGAAAACGAAGCGATTGATATCTGGAACGTTAACAACGGCAAACGTTTCTCAACCTACGCCATCGCCGCCGAGCGCGGGTCTAAAATCATCTCCGTTAACGGCGCGGCAGCGCACTGCGCGGACGTGGGCGATATTGTGATTATCGCCAGCTTCGTGATGATGTCTGATGAAGAAGCACGCCGCTGGCAGCCGAAAGTTGCCTACTTTGAAGGCGACAACGACATGAAACGTACCGCGAAGGCGATTCCGGTTCAGGTTGCTTAAGCACTATCCCTGCGGCTGATTGCTGATCAGCCGCGACATTGTCTCCAGCGAATCCGTTCTTAAGATGTACAGGCGTTTCAGTAAGAATGGATTATCCCCCGGCTTCACCTTCCCTTTCACCGTCGTCACCGCCAGATGAAAACCGGCATCATTCGCCGCCTTTATCGCTTTATTGTCGTAGCCGCCAAACGGATAGGAAAGATAGAGCACGCGTGGATTAAACTGCGCCAACGCGCGACGCGAGCGTTCAAAATCAAACAAAATCACGTGATAGCTGCGGCTCAGTAAAATCGGGTGTTTATACCCGTCTACGCGGTGCAGGAAGTGGGTGTGAGACTGAATATCGAACACATCCTGAATCCCCTTAATCTCCTGCACGCTCATAAACTGCAGCGATTTTGGATCCCACTTCTGCGGATGGCCTTTTATACGGGAAGAGATAATAAACGCGGTAGCCTTGAAGCCGTACTCTTTCAGCACAGGATAGGCATAGCGGCTGACGGATTTCAGGCCGTCGTCAAAGGTAATCACCACCGATTTTGCAGGCAGGTTCATTTTGTTACGCACGTACCCTTCAAGCTGGTACATCGTCAGGGTGGTATAACCCTGATCGCGTAACCAGGCCATCTGGTTGTTGAACGCACGTACGCTGGTGGTCGTGGACGTATGTCGAAAACGAGTGTTCTCTTCATCACGCAGAATATGATGGTAGGTCAGAATCGGAAGCCCATTATCTTCCTGCGCATCCAGGCTGCTGATCCACGCCAGACGATTGCCGATGCGGATCTGGAACCAGGTCTGATTCAGACGGTCTTTCAGTTTATTCAGTATCGGATAGCGCAGATTGGCGCTTAACGTGCCGAAAGGCGCGCTGCCGCTCGACGGCGCGTTATACACCGGCGTGTCTTTCCAGGTAATGAGGTTCTGATTGCTCAGGGGCTTATTGAGATCCCCGAGGCTGTCCTCGACGCGCTGTTTCCCCTGAACCGGCTCCAGGTGCCCCTTATCGATAAACCCCGTGCCAAAACCGAAGCGAAATTCGTAGTAGTCCGCCGCCGCGGGCACAACGGCCAGGATCTGCCCGGCGCGCACGTTACCGACGTTGATCACGCTGTTCCCCACCTGCGCCCAGATCGCCGCGTCTTCGGTAGTTTGCATGTACTGGGCAGGCAGCGTTTGCTGACTGAGTAAACTGGCTGAGCTGACGCCGGAAATGAGCATCAATAGCAAGAAAAGAATGCGCGGTAGCATGGTGTCTTAATCGGTGCGGAAAACTGCCGCTATTGTAACAAATGAGACATCAATACCAACGTTTAATTCTTATACAAATCGTGGAGCAGGACGAAAGGAGGATTTTTTTGCTGCTGATGCCACAAGCTGCTGACGCCCGGAACGCCCTGCGCCACGATGGCCTGGCGAAACTCAGCGCTGCTTAAGGATCCACGCTGCGGATACATTAAGGCCAGCAGGGAGAGGTTAATACCCGAGATCACTTCACAGCACGCGTGCTTATGGCTCAGCAACGCGGCTGCGCGGTAAGGCGCCGCGCCCGATTTATCGGTAAGAAAAATCACGCCATCGCCGGTGTCGGTTTCATGCAGGGCATCGCACATCATGCGGCTCAGCATGTTGGTGCTCAACCCGCGCCAGTAGTTTACCGCCCGGCACTGCACCAGCGGGCCAAATCTGGCTCCAAGCTTATCCAGCATTTCCTGCGCCTGTTCATCGTGGCAGGTGATAACCCATCCCAGCATAACTCCCTCCTTAGCAGGCAAGTAGTTTAGCGGAGTGAAGGTTAGCTTACGGTGATAACTGTCAAAGAAAGTGCCCGGCAAACAGAGCGTCGCCGGGCAAAAGATTAGCTGCGCAGCCCGCGTCCGCGCTGGATCAGCGACCAGCAGAGCAGGTAGAAGGCGATGATAAACACCACCAGCACAGCCACCGTGGTAAACAGCGGCACATCGCTGATGCCGAGGAAGCCAAAGCGGAACCCGCTGATCATGTAGACAATCGGGTTCAGGTGCGACAGCGCCTGCCAGAACGGTGGCAGCAGCGTCAGGGAGTAGAACACCCCGCCG
The DNA here is from genome assembly GCF_003688535.1 of Enterobacter sp. WP_7_1. Classification (NCBI taxonomy): domain Bacteria; kingdom Pseudomonadati; phylum Pseudomonadota; class Gammaproteobacteria; order Enterobacterales; family Enterobacteriaceae; genus Enterobacter; species Enterobacter sp. WP_7_1. The sequence goes on from NZ_REFK01000004.1 coordinate 68,311, forward strand.
AGATAGGTCAGCGGCGTCAGCACGAAGGTCGGGATCAGGCTGATGTCGTCAAACGTTTTGGCGAACACGGCGTTCAGCAGACCGGCCAGCGAGAACAGGATCGCCGTCAGGAGCAGCGTCAGCGCGACAAAGAGCCACGAGTGGACCTGGAAAGGCACGAAGAACAGCGAAATCGCCGTGACCAGGATCCCCACGCACAGCCCGCGCGCCACGCCGCCGCCGACATAGCCCGCGATAATGACGTGCGTCGGCACAGGTGCGACCAGCAGCTCTTCAATATTGCGCTGGAACTTGGCGCTAAAGAACGATGACGCTACGTTGGCGTAGGCATTAGTGATCACCGCCATCATGATCAGGCCCGGCACGATAAACTGCATATAGGTAAAGCCGTGCATCTCACCAATTCGGGAACCAATCAGGTTACCGAAGATAATGAAATAGAGCGTCATCGTGATAACCGGCGGCACCAGGGTTTGCACCCAGATACGCATAAAGCGGTTAATCTCTTTCGCCCAGATACTTTTCAGCGCGACCCAGTAAAGATGCGTCATGCCTTGTCTCCTTGTTTGTCATGTACCAGAGAGACAAACAGCTCTTCCAGTCGGTTCGCTTTGTTACGCATACTTAAAACCTGAATCCCCTGCGCGCTCAGCTGTGAGAACACGCTGTTAATCCCCTGCTCGCGCAGCACTTCCACTTCCAGCGTCGAGGTATCCACCAGACGATAGTTGTAACCTTCAAGTTTTGGCAGCGCGCTTTTCGCCGCCAGATCGAGAATGAAGGTTTCGGATTTCAGCTTGGAGAGCAGATTCTTCATCGAGGTGTTTTCCACCAGCTCGCCGTGCTGAATGATGCCGATGTTGCGGCACAGCATTTCAGCCTCTTCCAGGTAGTGGGTGGTCAGAATAATGGTGGTACCTTTGTCGTTGAGATCTTTCAGGAAGCCCCACATGGAACGACGAAGTTCGATATCGACACCCGCAGTCGGCTCATCGAGGATCAGCAGCTTTGGCTCGTGCATCAGCGCACGGGCGATCATCAGGCGGCGCTTCATCCCGCCGGACAACATGCGCGCGCGTTCGTTACGCTTTTCCCACAGATCGAGCTGCTTAAGGTATTTTTCGCTACGCTCCAGGGCCTCTTTACGCTCAACGCCGTAATAGCCCGCCTGGTTAACTACGATCTGCTGCACCGTCTCGAACGGGTTGAAGTTGAACTCCTGCGGTACCAGCCCCAGCTGGCGTTTGGCGTTCACCACATCTTTTTGCAGGTCGTACCCAAAAACGCTCACCCGGCCGGACGTTTTATTGACCAGCGAGCTGATAATCCCAATGGTGGTCGATTTCCCCGCCCCGTTCGGCCCCAGAAGCGCGTAAAAATCACCGGCCTCTACTTTAAGATCTATTCCGCGTAGCGCCTGAACGCCACCCGGATAGGTTTTTTTAAGCTGCTCAAGCTCCAGTGCAATTGCCATGAAATTAACTTACCTTCAGTTCTTACACACGTTGTGTGGTTTCATTAAAAGTCGGGTTACCCTATAGTAGCGCAACGCAATAACTCGGTTACAGGTCGCTAACCTCCATGAACAACATAGATACACTCATCAGCAACAATGCACTATGGTCAAAAATGCTGGTGGAGGAAGACCCCGGATTTTTTGGAAAACTCGCGCAGGCGCAGAACCCACGCTTTCTCTGGATTGGATGTTCCGACAGCCGCGTACCGGCGGAGCGCCTGACCGGCCTTGAACCCGGCGAACTGTTTGTTCACCGCAATGTCGCCAATCTCGTGATTCACACCGATCTCAACTGTCTTTCTGTTGTTCAGTATGCCGTGGACGTTCTGCAAGTCGAGCACATCATCATTTGCGGCCATTATGGCTGCGGCGGCGTGCAGGCGGCGGTTGAAAACACGGAGCTGGGGCTCATTGATAACTGGCTACTGCACATCCGCGATATCTGGTTCAAACATAGCTCACTGCTGGGCGAAATGCCGCAGGAGCGTCGCATGGATACCCTTTGCGAACTTAACGTGATGGAGCAGGTGTATAACCTGGGCCACTCAACGATCATGCAATCAGCGTGGAAACGCGGGCAGAAGGTTTCTATCCACGGCTGGGCGTACGGTATTCACGATGGCCTGCTGCGCAATCTGGAAGTGACCGCCACCAACCGCGAAACGCTGGAGCAGCGCTACCGTTCGGGGATTGCCAACCTTCAGCTTAAGCATGTGAACCATAAATAAAGCCGGGGATGTTCTCCCTCTCCCTGTGGGAGAGGGCCGGGGCGAGGGCATCAGCCCGCCATTACTCGTCCAGCAATACCACTTTCCCAACATACGGCAGATGACGATAACGCTGCGCGTAGTCAATGCCGTAACCGACGACGAATTCGTCCGGAATCGAGAAGCCCACGAACTCAACCGGCACCTGCACTTCACGACGGTCAGGTTTATCCAGCAGCGTACAAATCGCCAGAGATTTTGGTTCACGCAGGCTCAGGATCTCGCGCACTTTTGACAGCGTGTTGCCGGAGTCGATGATGTCCTCAACGATCAACACATCTTTGCCACGAATATCTTCATCCAGATCTTTCAGGATTTTCACATCACGGGTAGTGGACATGCCGCTGCCGTAGCTGGAGGCGGTCATAAAATCGACCTCATGGGGCACATGCACTTCACGGCACAGGTCTGCCATGAACATGAAAGAGCCGCGCAACAGACCGACCAGCACCATTTCGCTGCCGCTGTCCTTGTAATGTTCGGTGATTTGACGACCCAGTTCGGCGATACGCGCTTTGATCTCGGCTTCCGGGATCATCACTTCAACAGTATGTTTCATATTACTAACCAAATGATTTTAATGAAAATCTCTCAATGCTGGTGAATTCATCTCCGGCATCGATACGCAAGCCCGCCATTATATCAGCAAATGGATAACCCTGGCGTATGAGTTATAAAAAGCAAATATTGTGATTCCGATCACACTTGTTAATACCTATAATTAGTTGCTAGCAAATTATTAACAAAAACTGACGAGTACACTTTCTATGGCTGAAACAAACTCTAAACAGCCGCGTCTACTGGTGACATTAACAGCCGCATTCGCAGCCTTCTGCGCGCTGTATCTGTTAATCGGTGGCGTCTGGCTGGTCGCTTTAGGCGGCTCCTGGTACTACCCGATAGCGGGTCTGGTTATGGTTGCCGTAACCGTCCTGCTGTTGCGTAGAAAACAATCTGCACTGTGGCTGTATGCCGCCCTCCTTCTTGCCACCATGATCTGGGGCGTCTGGGAAGTCGGGTTTGACTTCTGGGCACTGACGCCGCGGAGCGACATCCTGGTATTCTTTGGCATCTGGCTGATCCTGCCGTTCGTCTGGCGTCGCCTGATTGTGCCTTCCAGCGGTGCGGTGGCGGGCCTGGTTGTTGCCCTGCTGATTACCGGCGGCATCCTGACCTGGGCCGGTTTTAACGACCCACAGGAGATCAACGGTACGCTGAACGCGGAATCCACGCCTGCTGCGGCTATCTCTCAGGTGGCGGACGGCGACTGGCCTGCGTATGGTCGTAACCAGGAAGGTCAACGCTACTCTCCGCTGAAGCAGATCAACGCGGACAACGTGAAGAACCTGAAAGAAGCCTGGGTATTCCGTACCGGCGATGTGAAGATGCCGAACGATCCGGGCGAGCTGACCAACGAAGTCACGCCGATTAAAGTCGGCAATATGCTCTACCTGTGTACGGCGCACCAGCGTCTGTTCGCGCTCGACGCGGCCACCGGTAAAGAGAAATGGCACTTCGATCCGCAGCTGAACTCCAACCCGTCCTTCCAGCACGTCACCTGTCGCGGCGTCTCTTACCACGAAGCGCGCGCCGAGAATGCCAGCCCGGAAGTGGTTGCCGACTGTCCTCGCCGCATCATGCTGCCGGTGAACGATGGCCGTCTGTTCGCTATCAATGCCGAAACGGGCAAGCTGTGTGAAACCTTTGCCAACAAAGGTATCCTGAACCTGCAGACCAACATGCCTGACACCACGCCGGGTCTGTATGAGCCAACCTCGCCGCCAATCATCACCGATAAAACTATCGTGATTGCCGGTTCGGTAACGGACAACTTCTCCACGCGTGAAACCTCCGGCGTTATCCGTGGTTTCGACGTGAACACCGGTAAACTGCTGTGGGCCTTCGACCCGGGCGCGAAAGATCCCAACGCGATTCCGTCGGACGAGCACACCTTTACCTTTAACTCGCCAAACTCCTGGGCACCAGCAGCGTATGACGCGAAGCTGGACCTGGTCTACCTGCCAATGGGTGTGACCACACCGGATATCTGGGGCGGTAACCGCACGCCGGAGCAGGAGCGTTATGCGAGCGCTATCGTGGCGCTGAACGCGACCACCGGCAAGCTGGCGTGGAGCTATCAGACCGTTCACCACGATCTGTGGGATATGGATATGCCGTCCCAGCCGACGCTGGCGGACATTACCGTTGACGGCAAAACCGTTCCGGTGATCTACGCTCCGGCCAAGACGGGCAACATCTTCGTCCTGGATCGCAGCAACGGTAAGCTGGTTGTGCCTGCACCGGAAAAACCGGTTCCGCAGGGCGCGGCGAAAGGCGATTACGTCAGCAAAACCCAGCCGTTCTCTGACCTGAGCTTCCGTCCGAAGAAAGACCTCAGCGGTGCGGACATGTGGGGCGCCACCATGTTTGACCAGCTGGTGTGCCGCGTGATGTTCCACCAGCTGCGCTACGAAGGCATCTTCACGCCGCCGTCTGAGCAGGGCACGCTGGTCTTCCCGGGTAACCTGGGGATGTTCGAGTGGGGCGGGATCTCCGTCGACCCTAACCGTCAGGTGGCGATTGCCAACCCGATGGCGCTGCCGTTCGTTTCCCGCCTGATCCCACGCGGTCCGGGCAACCCAATGGAGCAGCCGAAAGACGCGAAAGGCAGCGGTACCGAAGCCGGCATTCAGCCGCAGTACGGCGTGCCGTTTGGCGTAACGCTGAACCCGTTCCTGTCGCCGTTTGGTCTACCGTGTAAACAGCCTGCCTGGGGTTATATCTCCGGTCTGGATCTGAAAACCAACCAGATCGTGTGGAAAAAACGTATTGGTACGCCACAGGACAGCATGCCGTTCCCAATGCCGGTTCCGGTGCCGTTCAATATGGGTATGCCAATGCTGGGTGGCCCAATTTCCACCGCCGGTAACGTGCTGTTCATCGCGGCAACCGCAGATAACTACCTGCGCGCGTACAACATGACCAACGGTGAAAAACTGTGGCAGGGCCGTCTGCCGGCTGGTGGACAGGCCACGCCGATGACCTATGAAGTGAATGGCAAGCAGTACGTTGTCATCTCTGCGGGTGGTCACGGTTCGTTTGGCACGAAGATGGGCGACTACATCGTCGCGTATGCGTTGCCTGACGAAAACAAGTAACTGAAAAAGCCGGGTGGCGGCTACGCCTTACCCGGCCTACGGAAAGATGCAAAACGGCAACTTCGGTTGCCGTTTTTGTGTTTGTTCCCTCTCCTTGTGGGAGAGGGTCAGGGTGAGGCATCAGGCCGCACTGTTTTAAACAGTGAACCCGAGCATCATCCCCGTATCCTCATGCTCCAGCAGGTGGCAGTGCGCCATATAGGCAAACTCCTTCGGCGCGTCGTGGTCAAACTTCACCAGCACCTCGCTGACGCCGCCCTCCACTCTCACCGTATCTTTCCAGCCCGCGCGATGCGCATCAGGCGCTTTACCGTTCTCTGTGAGAATGCGGAACTGTGTGCCGTGGATATGGAACGGATGCAGCATCATGTCCCCTTCGCCCGAAATCACCCAGCGCTCAAACTGCCCTTTTGTCGCAGCAAACATCGGTGTATTCATGTCGAACGCTTTGCCGTTGATCATGTTGGCGTTGTGGAAATCAAAGCCATGGTCGCCGTGATTCATGTTCCCCATGCCGCCCATTTTGCCGTGGTCCATATTCATGTGTCCCATCATCTGGCCGTGCTGCATCCCCGCCATCGCCTTATCGCCATATTTCGCCATCAGCGCCTGCATGCCCATCATATCAAGCATCGGGTTCATGGAGAGCTGCAGCTTGCGCTGCGTAAGCCCGTCAAGCGACGGGAGCGCTGGCAGCGTGGTTAACGTATCAGGCAGCGTGCCGGAAGCGGCCACCAGCAATGGCTGAATACGCAGCACCGGATGCGGCTTATCAAACGGTGCGACCGCCATCCCCATCTGGCTAACCGGCAGGGTTACGAGGTCAAACGGCTTGCCGTCGCTGATGTCCACCAGCACCTCAAAGCGTTCGCCCATCAGCATCGGCAGCTCGCTCACCTTCACCGGCTCCGGCAGCAGGCCACCGTCGCTCGCTACCACGTACAGCGGGCGCTTATCGCTGGCGGCGAAATTGAGCGAGCGTGCGTTACAGCCGTTGAGCAGGCGCAGGCGCAGCCAGCCTTTCGGCGCGGCATGCTGCGGGTAAATGGCGCCGTTGGTCAGCAGCGTGTCGCCAAACCAGCCTACCGCCGCGCTCATCACGTCCAGCTGGTAGTCAATTTGCCCGTCAGCGTTGAATTTCTTGTCCTGCACAATCACCGGTACATCGTCGATGCCCCACTGTTTCGGCAGGCGCAGCAGACGGCTTTCGTCGTCTTCAATCAGCACCAGCCCCGCCAGCCCCATCGCCACCTGATGGCCCGTTTTGCCATGCTGATGCGGGTGGAACCAGCAGGTCGCCGCGCGCTGGTCTGGCGTAAAGGTGACGCTGCGCGTACCGCCCGCGTTGATGATGCCTTGCGGCCCGCCGTCCACCTCGCCCGGCACTTCCAGCCCGTGCCAGTGCAGCGTCGTCTCTTCCGACAGCGTGTTATGGATATCGACGGTAACGGTTTTTCCTTTGCGCAGCTGGAGCGCCGGGCCAAGGAGATTTCCGTTATAGCCCCAGGTTGTGGCGGTATTTGCACCAAAGGTCGTTTTGCCCGATTGCACCACAAGCTGGATACGGCTTCGCGCGTCGGCGGTCACTAAGTCAGGGATGGGTAAGGCGGGCCTGTCAGCCGCGAAAACCGCGCGGCTCCAGAGAGGTAATGCGCTGGCAGCCCCCAGCACAGCGGAATATTTTAAAAAATCACGACGTTGCATGTTCATTTCCTTATTTCCAGCAGGCGATCTTTTGAGCATAAACCCTCCCCTTACCGGAAGGTCAAGTCAAGCGGCAATAATAAAGATCGTCGCACCGGCACCAAGTATGCTAACGTTAATTTTCCGTGAAGAAGTGGTAGAAGCAATGAAGATGTTTTTCAGGACAATTTTGTTCGGTAGCCTGATGGCGATGTGTGCGAACAGCTATGCGCTAAGTGAAAATGAAGCGGAAGATATGGCCGATTTAACGGCGGTTTTTGTATTCCTGAAAAATGATTGTGGCTACCAGAATTTACCCAACGGGCAAATTCGCCGCGCGCTGGTCTTTTTTGCCCAGCAGAACCAGTGGGATCTCAGCAACTACGACAGCTTCGACATGAAGGCGCTCGGCGAAGACAGCTACCGTGACCTAAGCGGTATTGGTATTCCCACGGCCAAAAAATGCAAAGCGCTGGCTCGTGATTCACTCAGCCTGCTCGCCTACGTCAAATAACCTTCCCGACGCCCCCTGTTGAACCTCTGGCCGTGCAAGCACGGTTAGAGTTAGCTATCATGTTTCGCTCATTTTTAGTGAGCGTAATGGATGTTTACACAGGAGGAGTTCGCTATGGCCGACCACACGTTGTGGCATGAAACACTGCATGACCAGTTTGGTCAGTACTTTGCCGTTGATAACGTGCTCTATCATGAGAAAACCGATCACCAGGATCTCATCATCTTCGAGAATGCCGCCTTTGGCCGCGTCATGGCGCTGGACGGCGTCGTGCAAACGACCGAGCGAGATGAGTTTATCTATCATGAGATGATGACCCACGTCCCGCTGCTGGCGCACGGTCACGCGAAGCATGTCCTGATTATCGGCGGTGGCGACGGCGCAATGCTGCGTGAAGTGTCCCGCCATCGTTCCATTGAAACCATCACCATGGTGGAAATCGACGCGGGTGTCGTCTCTTTCTGCCGCCAGTACCTGCCCAACCACAATGCCGGTAGCTATGACGATCCGCGCTTTAGCCTGGTGATTGACGACGGCGTCAATTTTGTTAACCAGACCACGCAAACGTTTGATGTGATTATCTCCGACTGCACCGACCCTATCGGCCCCGGCGCGTCGCTGTTTACCTCCTCATTCTACGAAGGCTGCAAGCGCTGCCTGAATCCTGGCGGGATCTTCGTCGCACAAAACGGCGTCTGCTTCCTGCAGCAGGATGAGGCGCTCGACAGCCATCGTAAGCTCAGCACCTATTTCGATGATGTCAGCTTCTATCAGGCGGCCATTCCGACGTATTACGGTGGGATCATGACCTTTGCCTGGGCGACGGATAACGACGTATTACGCCATCTCTCTACCGAAATTATTCAGGCCCGCTTCCATCAGGCCGGTCTTCAGTGCCGATACTACAATCCGGCAATTCACACCGCAGCGTTTGCCCTGCCGCAGTACCTGCAGGACGCATTATCCACTAAGGGGGTGAGCTAATTGAAAAAGCTTAAACTGCATGGCTTTAACAACCTGACGAAAAGCCTGAGTTTTTGTATTTACGATATCTGCTATGCCAAAACAGCGGAAGAACGCGATGGCTACATCGCCTATATCGACGAACTCTACAACGCCAACCGTCTGACCGAGATCCTGTCAGAAACCTGTTCCATTATCGGCGCAAACATCCTGAACATCGCCCGACAGGATTATGAACCCCAGGGCGCCAGCGTGACCATACTGGTCAGCGAAGAGCCGGTCGATCCTAAGCTTATCGACAAAACGGAGCATCCGGGCCCGCTGCCGGAAGTGGTTGTAGCCCATCTTGATAAAAGCCATATCTGCGTACATACCTACCCGGAGAGTCACCCGGAAGGCGGGCTGTGTACGTTCCGCGCCGATATCGAAGTGTCGACCTGCGGCGTGATTTCCCCGCTGAACGCGCTGAACTATTTAATCCACCAGCTGGAATCGGACATCGTCACCATTGACTATCGCGTGCGTGGTTTTACCCGCGATATTAACGGCATGAAGCACTTCATCGACCACGAGATCAACTCCATCCAGAACTTTATGTCCGACGACATGAAATCGCTTTACGACATGATGGACGTGAACGTGTATCAGGAAAACATTTTCCATACCAAGATGTTACTTAAGGAGTTCGACCTTAAGCACTATATGTTCCACACGAAGCCGGAAGATTTGAGCGAAGAAGAGCGTAAGGCAATTACTGACCTGCTCTGGAAAGAGATGCGCGAAATCTACTACGGCCGCAATATTCCGGCCGTGTAAAAGCAAACCGGAGCAGGGATGCTCCGGTCTGTTATTTCTGTTTCATGAAGTCGCGGTAGGCATTTACCACCTGAAGGAAATCCTCTACGCCGCACATCGACAGGCTCTCTTCGTCGTAGTAGCTCATCCCCTCTTCCATCTCGTCACCTGAAAACTCGAGCTGGTTGGCACGCACCATGACCTCTTCACCGTCCATCCACAGCGTGTATTCATGCCCGGCGCGCTGCCAGGAGCGTTCACTGCCTTTCACCGTATTTGCCGCCTGTTCAACCTCATCAAGAAGTGCGAGATTTTCTTTCACCTCTTCGTTAAACCAGTGTCCAACGGCTTCGTGGCCCATCGACATACGCACTTTCACCACTCCGGTGATGTCGCGCAGAAATTCGTAATCCATAGTGTTTTCCTCTGCAAAGCCATTAAGGTAATTATCGCAGCAGCGAGGAAGAAAAAAAGCGTGAGAGGTGGGAGGAATGAAAATAAAAAGGTGAGAGCAAGACCCTGCGGCCTGATGCCCTCACCCCGTCCCTCTCCCACGGGAGAGGGTGCAAACACTAAAAACCGTCTCGTAGAGACGGTTTTGCTGTTTATACTGCCGTCTGGAAGATAACCCCGTCGGCCTTCTCGGTGTACTGAGAGAGCTGGTCGAAGTTCAGATAGCGATAGGTATCCACCGCGGTCTTATCCACCTGAGCCACAAAGGTCTGGTACTCTTCCGGCGTTGGCAGTTTGCCAATCAGCGCCGCAACCGCCGCCAGCTCCGCAGAGGCCAGGAAGACGTTCGCACCGGTACCTAAACGGTTCGGGAAGTTACGGGTAGAGGTGGAGACCACCGTCGCACCATCGGCTACGCGCGCCTGGTTGCCCATACACAGGGAACAGCCAGGGATTTCGATACGCGCACCGCTCTTACCAAACACGCTGTAGTAGCCCTCTTCGGTCAGCTGTGCCGCGTCCATACGGGTTGGCGGTGCCACCCACAGACGGGTTGGCAGCTGGCCTTTGTGGGTATCCAGCAGCTTACCGGCAGCACGGAAGTGACCGATGTTGGTCATGCAGGAACCGATAAACACTTCGTCGATCTTCTCGCCCTGCACTTCAGACAGCGGACGCGCGTCGTCCGGATCGTTCGGTGCACAAAGGATTGGCTCTTTGATATCCGCCAGATCGATGTCGATCACCGCCGCGTAGTCTGCGTCAGCATCGGCTTCCAGCAGCTGCGGATCGGCCAGCCATTTTTCCATGCCCTGGATACGGCGCTCCAGCGTACGACGGTCGCCGTAGCCTTCTGCAATCATCCACTTCAGCAGCACGATGTTAGAGTTCAGATACTCAATAATCGGCTCTTTGTTCAGCTTGATGGTACAGCCCGCCGCAGAACGCTCGGCGGAAGCATCGGTCAGCTCGAACGCCTGCTCTACTTTCAGATCAGGCAGACCTTCAATTTCCAGGATGCGGCCAGAGAAGATGTTTTTCTTCCCTTTCTTCTCAACGGTCAGCAGGCCCTGTTTAATCGCATACAGCGGGATCGCGTGAACCAGGTCGCGCAGGGTGATACCCGGCTGCATTTTACCTTTGAAGCGCACCAGCACCGATTCCGGCATATCCAGCGGCATCACGCCGGTCGCTGCAGCAAACGCCACCAGACCGGAGCCCGCCGGGAAAGAGATACCGATTGGGAAACGGGTATGGGAGTCACCGCCGGTACCGACGGTATCAGGCAGCAGCATGCGGTTCAGCCAGGAGTGGATGACGCCGTCACCCGGACGCAGAGACACACCGCCACGGTTCATAATGAAGTCTGGCAGCGTGTGGTGCGTGGTCACGTCAACCGGCTTCGGATAGGCCGCCGTGTGGCAGAAGGACTGCATCACCAGGTCAGAAGAGAAGCCCAGGCACGCCAGGTCTTTCAGTTCGTCACGGGTCATTGGACCGGTGGTGTCCTGAGAGCCCACGGAGGTCATTTTCGGTTCGCAGTACGCGCCTGGACGAATACCGGCTACGCCGCAAGCGCGACCCACCATTTTCTGCGCCAGAGAGTAGCCGCGGTCGCTTTCCGCCACGTCTTTCGCCTGACGGAACACGTCTGAGTGCGGCAGACCGAGCGCTTCGCGCGCTTTGGTGGTCAGGCCACGACCGATGATCAGCGGGATACGGCCACCGGCGCGCACTTCGTCGATCAGCACGTCGGTTTTCAGCTCAAAGCTTGCCAGCAGCTCGTTGGTCTCGTGGTTGCGCACTTCGCCTTTGAACGGGTAAACGTCAATCACGTCGCCCATGTTCAGGTTATTCACGTCAACTTCGATTGGCAGTGCGCCCGCATCTTCCATGGTGTTGAAGAAGATCGGTGCAATTTTACCGCCGAGGCACAGGCCGCCGCCGCGCTTGTTTGGCACATGAGGGATGTCGTCACCCATGAACCACAGCACGGAGTTGGTTGCGGATTTACGGGAAGAACCGGTACCCACAACGTCGCCCACGTAGGCCAGCGGGTAACCTTTCTCCTGCAGGGCTTCGATCTGTTTGATCGGGCCGACGCTGCCCGGCTGATCCGGCTCAATGCCTTCACGGGCGTTTTTCAGCATCGCCAGGGCGTGCAGAGGGATATCCGGGCGAGACCACGCGTCCGGTGCCGGTGAGAGGTCATCGGTGTTGGTTTCACCGGTCACTTTAAAGACGGTCACGGTGATTTTTTCAGCCAGAGCAGGACGGTTCAGGAACCATTCCGCATCAGCCCAGGACTGCATCACCTGCTTCGCATAGACGTTGCCTGCTTTGGCTTTTTCTTCTACGTCGTAGAAGTTATCGAACATCAGCAGCGTGGAAGAGAGCGCTTTAGCGGCAATCGGTGCCAGCTTGTCGTTATCCAGCGCGTCAATCAGCGGATGAATGTTGTAACCACCCTGCATGGTGCCGAGCAGTTCAATGGCTTTTTCAGGAGTAACCAGTGGGGAGGAGGCTTCGCCTTTGGCGATAGCAGCAAGGAATCCGGCTTTTACGTAGGCAGCTTCATCTACGCCAGGCGGTACGCGGTTGATCAGCAGATCTAACAGGAATTCTTCTTCGCCCTTGGGCGGGTTCTTCAGCAGCTCGACGAGCGCGGCCATTTGGGTTGCATCTAAAGGTTTGGGTACAATTCCCTCGGCGGCACGTTCTGCTACGTGCTTACGGTATTCTTCTAGCACGACGGTTCTCCTCGCTCTCATTGTCATATGCGGCGGGCGTTCTCTTCACGCTCCTGTGAGACAGCAGTTTGTAGGGTAAATGCCCGATACCGCGTCGGGCAGCATAGCAGGATTTCTGCACAGTGTTAATCCGTTTACAAAAAAGCAACATTAAAAAATTTGCTGAATCGTTAAGCATGGTGTAGCGGGGATTCAGGGCATCTTTTTGCGATATCTTCTGCACCGTGACGCTTCAGTTTTTTCTTCATCAGATATAATTGTGTAATAAATACTCACACTCTTTATCCGGACGCCCCGGACGCTTCCCAATAAAAGTCAAAACAGTAAAAGACGGGTGAATAATACTCACGCCAACCGTAACGCCTCACGGCACAGCGCTTGTCTCGTTGGAGTCATTTTATGAAGTTGCCCTTTAAGCCACATCTGCTCGTCCTTTTGTGCAGTGCCGGGCTGTTTGCCGCCTCGGGCGTCATGTTTGTCAAAGGCCGCGCCACGGAGCCCGCAGCGCCGGCCCCCGTCGCACAACAACCGGCTGCACCGGCAGCGCCTGCCGCAGCCCAGCCCGCCCCTTTTGTCGCGCCAGCCTACACTGCCGCGCAAATCGATCAATGGGTTGCTCCCATCGCGCTCTACCCGGATGCCCTGCTGTCGCAAATTTTAATGGCATCGACCTATCCGGCCAACGTGATCCAGGCGGCGCAGTGGTCCAAAGACAACCCTAAAATGGAAGGGGACGCCGCGATTCAGGCCGTTGCCAGCCAGCCCTGGGATCCCAGCGTAAAATCGCTGGTCGCGTTTCCTCAGCTTATGTCCCTGATGGGTGAAAACCCGCCGTGGGTACAAAATCTGGGTGATGCGTTTCTCGCGCAGCCGAAGGACGTGATGGATTCCGTTCAGCGCCTGCGCGCGCTGGCGCAGAAGACCGGCGCTTTACAATCCACGCCCCAGCAGACGGTCACCACCGTGACAAAACCGGCGCCAGCGAAAACCAGCACCGCTGAGGCAACGACAACCACGACGTCCGCGCCCGCCCCAACGGTAATCAAAATTGAATCTGCCGATCCGCAGGTTGTTTACGTCCCCACCTATAACCCCAATACGGTTTACGGGACCTGGCCAAACGCCGCCTATCCGCCCACCTATCTCCCGCCTACACCCGGGGAGCAGTTTGGCAACAGCTTCGTAAACGGTTTAGGCTTCAGCCTGGGCGTCGCCACAACCTATGCCATCTTCAGCAGCATCGACTGGGATGATGACGATGACTGGGATCATCACCATGGCGACTGGGATAATCACGGCGGCTATAACCGCAACGGTGATAACAATATCAATATCAACGTTGAGAACTTCAATAAAATCAGCGGACAGCGTCTGACGGACGCCAACCGCAACTGGCAGCACAACCCGGCCTACCGGGAAGGCGTGCCCTACCCGACTAACCAGCTCAACACTCGCTTCCACTCCACCAACACGGCAACAGGGCTCAGCTCAGCGCAGCAAAAACCGGTTAACCGCGATAGCCAGCGTCAGGCCGCGCTGAGCCAGATGGAGAAATCCACGGGTAAAACCTTCCCCCAAACGGCGCGCACCGGAACGAAAGACGTGCAGCGTCAGGCCTCAGGCGAACAGCTGAAGCAGATTTCGCAGCGCAATAACTACCGTGGCTACGACACTAAACCGCAGACGGCGAAGCGGAGCACCACGCAGCAGCGAGAAAACCGCCAGACCACCGCGCAGAGACAAGAGAAGCGGGTTGCACAGCCCGCGCAGCAACGCTCTCTCCAGCAGCGAAGCAGCCAGCCCCGGGCCAATGCGCTGAGCGGTAACGACAGCCGCTCGGCGAACTGGCAGGCGCAGCAGCAGCGCGGTGCGCAAAGCAGACAGCTCGCTGCGCGCCAGCAGCAGCCGCGTCAGGCGTCTGGTGGACGTGCTGAACGCCGTGAAATTCGACATCGCTAAGGGAACCGACATGAAACGTAAACTACTCAGCGGAATGGTGTTGTTCATGCTTTCGGCCTCGGTGATGGCGCAGCAGTCTTTTAGCACGCCCGCTCAGGCAACCGATGCGCTGACCAAAGCCATCAGTGAGCAAAATGAGAGCGCGATGACCGACCTGCTCGGAGAGAACTGGCGCGATTTTCTGCCCCCTGAGGGCGTTGATCCGGATGCTGTCGATCGCTTCCTGCGCGACTGGAACGTCCGTCACAACACGGTTGTTGAAGGGGATACGGCGCATCTGGTTGTCGGAGACAGCGGCTGGCAGCTTCCCATCCCGGTGATCAAAACCTCTGCCGGCTGGCAGTTCGACATCAAAGAAGGGGCTGAAGAGATCCTGACCCGTGAAATCGGGCGTAACGAGCTCGCCGCCATTGAAGCCTTACATGCCTATGTTGATGCGCAGCAAAGCTATTTTGCGATGAACCAGAAATATGCGCAGAAGATTGTCAGCTCGAAAGGCAAAAAAGACGGTTTGTACTGGCCAGCCTCGCCCGGCGAAGCGCCCAGCCCGCTCGGCCCGGCATTTAGCCCGAAAGAGCCGGGTACCGGCTATCACGGCTATCGCTTCCGCATCCTGCCGGATAATGACGGTTTCGCGATGGTTGCCTGGCCGGTCAGCTACGGTCAGACGGGCGTCATGAGCTTTGTGATAAACCAGGACGACAAGGTGTATCAGTCCGATCTCGGCAGCGATTCAGAGCAGAAAGCCCGGGCGCTAGCCGCCTATAGCCCTGATAAAACCTGGCAGCCCGTGGCCCCCTAAACGCAGCGCATAAAAAAAGCGGCCATTGGCCGCTTTTTTTTCATCTGAAGAAACTTATTTCTTCTTCGCTTTCGCGTTTGGCAGGTCGGTGATGCTGCCTTCAAACACTTCTGCCGCCAGGCCCACGGACTCGTGCAGAGTCGGGTGAGCGTGGATGGTCAACGCGATGTCTTCAGCGTCACAGCCCATTTCGATAGCCAGACCGATTTCACCCAGCAGTTCGCCGCCGTTGGTACCGACAATCGCACCACCGATGACGCGGTGAGTCTCTTTGTCGAAGATCAGTTTGGTCATACCATCAGCGCAGTCGGAAGCGATAGCACGGCCAGAAGCAGCCCACGGGAAGGTGGCGGTTTCGTAGCTGATGCCTTTCTCTTTCGCTTCTTTCTCGGTCAGACCCACCCATGCCACTTCTGGCTCGGTGTATGCGATAGATGGAATAACTTTCGGATCGAAGTAGTGCTTCATGCCGGCGATAACTTCAGCGGCAACGTGACCTTCGTGAACACCTTTGTGCGCCAGCATTGGCTGACCAACGATATCGCCGATAGCAAAGATGTGCGGCACGTTAGTGCGCAGCTGCTTGTCAACGCGGATAAAGCCACGGTCGTCCACTTCCACGCCAGCTTTGCCCGCGTCGAGGTTTTTACCGTTCGGCACACGGCCGATAGCCACCAGCACGGCGTCGTAACGCTGTGGTTCGGATGGGGCTTTTTTGCCTTCCATGGAAACGTAAATACCGTCTTCTTTCGCTTCAACGGCAGTCACTTTGGTTTCCAGCATCAGGTTGAATTTCTTGCTGATGCGTTTGGTGAAGACTTTAACGATGTCTTTGTCGGCAGCCGGGATAACCTGGTCGAACATTTCAACCACGTCGATCTCTGAACCCAGAGCATGGTACACGGTACCCATTTCCAGACCGATGATACCGCCGCCCATTACCAGCAGACGCTTAGGAACGGTTTTCAGCTCCAGCGCATCGGTGGAATCCCACACGCGTGGATCTTCATGCGGAATGAATGGCAGTTCGATTGGGCGAGAGCCTGCCGCGATGATCGCGTTGTCGAAGTTGATCACGGTTTTGCCGTTTTCGCCTTCCACTTCCAGGGTGTTCGAACCGGTGAATTTACCCAGACCGTTTACCACTTTCACTTTACGGCCTTTGGCCATACCCGCCAGACCGCCGGTCAGCTGAGTGATAACTTTCTCTTTCCAGGTACGAATTTTGTCGATATCGGTTTTCGGCTCGCCGAAGACGATACCGTGTTCAGCCAGCGCTTTGGCTTCTTCGATAACTTTCGCTACGTGCAGCAGCGCTTTAGAAGGGATACAGCCGACGTTCAGACAAACACCGCCGAGGGTGCTGTAACGTTCTACGATGACGGTTTCCAGACCTAAATCCGCTGCACGGAATGCTGCGGAGTAACCTGCCGGGCCTGCCCCAAGTACTACGACCTGAGTTTTGATTTCTGTGCTCATCATGACCTCTTAATTTATACCCGTCGTCCACCGGGTCGTTCTATCCGCCCGCAGTTTACAAAATTGTTAACAATTTTGAAACAACAAACGGCTCACGAATTGTCGCTTTCGCCAATAACCTCACAAACACCATGAGATTATCAGAAAAAAGCCGGCCGACTGGCCGGCTTTTCGATTACATCACCAGGCGGCGAATGTCGCTCAGCATGTTGTTGATGATGGTGATGAAGCGCGCACCATCAGCACCGTCGATCACGCGGTGGTCGAAGGACAGAGAGATTGGCATCATCAGACGCGGCACGAACTCTTTGCCATTCCACACCGGCTCCATCGCGGACTTGGACACACCGAGGATAGCCACTTCCGGCGCGTTAACAATCGGTGCGAAGTGGGTGGTACCCAGGCCGCCGATGCTGGAGATAGTGAAGCAGCCGCCCTGCATTTCGCCGGCAGTCAGCTTACCATCACGCGCTTTCTTGGAGATCACGGTCAGTTCACGGGACAGCTCAGTGATGCTCTTCTTGTTCACGTCTTTGAAGACCGGAACAACCAGACCATTTGGCGTATCAACCGCAACACCGATGTTGATGTATTTCTTCAGCGTCAGCTTCTGGCCGTCTTCGGACAGGGAGCTGTTGAAGCGTGGCATCTGCTCAAGGGCAGCGGCAACGGCTTTCATGATGAAGACTACTGGGGTGAATTTCACGTCCAGTTTACGCTTCTCTGCTTCAGCGTTCTGCTGTTTACGGAATGCTTCCAGATCGGTGATATCGGTCTTATCGAAGTGCGTAACGTGCGGGATCATCACCCAGTTACGGCTCAGGTTAGCACCAGAGATTTTCTGGATGCGGCCCAGCTCCACTTCTTCGATTTCGCCGAACTTGCTGAAGTCCACTTTCGGCCATGGCAGCATGCCCGGGATACCGCCGCCAGCGGCTGCAGCAGGTGCAGCAGGTGCAGCTTCGGCGCGTTTCACCGCGTCTTTCACGTAGGTCTGAACGTCTTCGCGCAGGATACGACCCTTACGGCCGGTTCCTTTTACTTTCGCCAGGTTCACACCGAATTCGCGCGCCAGGCGACGAATCAGCGGGGTCGCGTGGACGTAAGCGTCGTTTTCAGCGAACTCAGATTTTTCTGCTTTAGCAGCAGGGGCAGCGGCTGGTTTAGCAGCCTGAGCCGGTGCAGCAGCCGGTGCTGGAGCAGCCGCGGCAGCCGGTGCTGCGGCAGGCGCAGCGCCTTCCACTTCGAAGACCATGATCAGAGAGCCGGTAGACACTTTGTCGCCGGTGCTGATTTTGATCTCTTTAACGGTACCCGCGAACGGCGCAGGGACTTCCATAGAAGCTTTGTCGCCTTCAACGGTGATCAGTGACTGTTCAGCGGCAACTTTGTCGCCCACTTTCACCATCACTTCGGTCACTTCAACTTCGTCACCGCCGATGTCCGGTACGTTAACGTCTTTCGCGCCGCCAGCAGCTGCTGGTGCAGCAGCCGGAGCCGGAGCAGCGGCCTGCGCAGGCGCGGCAGCAGGTGCAGCACCCGCCACTTCGAAGATCATGATAAGCGACCCGGTAGACACTTTGTCGCCGGTGTTGATCTTGATCTCTTTAACGGTACCCGCGAACGGCGCCGGCACTTCCATAGAGGCTTTGTCGCCTTCTACGGTGATCAGTGACTGCTCAGCCGCAACGGTGTCGCCCACTTTCACCAGGATTTCAGTGACTTCAACTTCGTCACCGCCGATGTCAGGCACGTTCACTTCTTTCGCGCTCGCGGCAGCTGCTGGAGCAGCGGCGGCCGGAGCGGCTTTCTTCTCTTCCTGCGCAGGTGCAGCAGCTGCTGCACCGTCGGCGGAATCGAAAATCATGATCAGTTTGCCAGTCTCGGTTTTATCGCCAACAGAGACTTTGATCTCTTTAACGATGCCAGCCTGAGGAGACGGGACTTCCATAGAGGCTTTGTCGCCTTCTACGGTGATCAGCGACTGTTCAGCTTCAACTTTGTCGCCTACTTTGACCAGGATCTCGGTGATTTCAACTTCATCAGCCCCGATGTCCGGTACATTGATTTCGATAGCCATTATTCTTTTACCTCTTACGCCAGACGCGGGTTAACTTTTTCTGCATCGATGTTGAATTTGGTGATTGCGTCCGCAACCACTTTCTTATCGATTTCGCCACGTTTAGCCAGTTCGCCCAGTGCTGCTACAACCACGTAAGAAGCATCAACTTCGAAGTGGTGACGCAGGTTTTCGCGGCTGTCAGAACGACCGAAGCCGTCAGTACCCAGTACGCGATAATCATCAGCTGGAACGTAAGTACGAACCTGCTCTGCGAACAGTTTCATATAGTCAGTAGACGCCACCGCTGGCGCATCGTTCATCACCTGAGCGATGTACGGAACGCGTGGGGTTTCCATTGGGTGCAGCATGTTCCAGCGCTCACAATCCTGGCCATCACGCGCCAGTTCAGTGAAGGAAGTCACAGAGTACACGTCGGAACCCACACCGTAGTCTTTCGCCAGGATCTGCGCTGCTTCACGTACGTGACGCAGGATAGAGCCGGAGCCCAGCAGCTGAACTTTACCTTTGCTACCTTCGATGGTTTCGAGTTTATAGATACCTTTACGGATACCTTCCTCGGCACCTGCTGGCATTGCCGGCATGTGGTAGTTTTCGTTCAGGGTGGTGATGTAGTAGTAAATGTTCTCTTGCGCTTCACCGTACATGCGCTGCAGACCGTCATGCATGATGACTGCCACTTCGTACGCGTAAGACGGATCGTAAGAGATACAGTTAGGGATAGTCAGAGACTGAATGTGGCTGTGGCCATCTTCGTGCTGCAGACCTTCACCGTTCAGAGTCGTACGACCGGAGGTACCGCCTACCAGGAAGCCGCGAGCCTGCTGGTCGCCTGCCTGCCAGCACAGGTCACCGATACGCTGGAACCCGAACATGGAGTAGTAGATGTAGAACGGGATCATCGGCAGGTTGTTGGTGCTGTAAGAGGTCGCAGCAGCCAGCCAGGATGCGCCTGCGCCCAGCTCGTTGATACCTTCCTGCAGGATCTGACCTTTCTCGTCTTCTTTGTAGTATGCAACCTGCTCACGGTCCTGCGGGGTGTACTGCTGGCCGTTCGGGCTGTAGATACCGATCTGACGGAACAGACCTTCCATACCGAAAGTACGCGCTTCGTCGGCGATGATTGGAACCAGACGATCTTTGATCGACTTGTTCTTCAGCATCACGTTCAGGGCACGAACGAAAGCGATGGTGGTGGAGATCTCTTTGTTCTGCTCTTCCAGCAGCTGAGAGAAGTCTTCCAGCGCTGGCAGTTCCAGCTTCTCGGTGAAGTTAGGCTGACGAGCTGGCAGGTAGCCTTTCAGCGCCTGACGACGTTCGTGCAGGTACTTGTGCTCTTCAGAACCTTCCGGGAAGGTGATGTAAGACAGGTTTTCTACCTGCTCATCGGTCACTGGAACGTTGAAACGGTCGCGGATATAACGCACGCCGTCCATGTTCATTTTCTTAACCTGGTGAGCGATGTTTTTACCTTCTGCGGTATCACCCATGCCGTAACCTTTGATGGTATGGGCCAGGATTACAGTCGCTTTACCTTTAGTTTCACGCGCTTTTTTCAGTGCAGCGTAGACTTTCTTCGGATCGTGACCACCGCGGTTCAGAGCCCAGATCTGCTCATCAGTCCAGTCTGCAACCAGTGCTGCGGTTTCAGGATATTTGCCGAAGAAGTGCTCACGAACGTAGGCACCGTCTTTGGATTTGAAGGTCTGGTAGTCACCGTCAACGGTTTCGTTCATCAGCTGGATCAGTTTACCGCTGGTGTCTTTACGCAGCAGCTCATCCCAACGACCGCCCCACATGACTTTGATCACGTTCCAGCCAGCACCTGCGAAGATGCCTTCCAGTTCGTTGATGATCTTGCCGTTACCGGTTACCGGACCATCCAGACGCTGCAGGTTACAGTTGATGATGAAGCACAGGTTGTCCAGCTTCTCACGGGTTGCGATGGTGATCGCACCTTTGGATTCTGGCTCATCCATTTCGCCGTCGCCCAGGAAGGCGTAAACGGTCTGCTCAGAAGTGTCTTTCAGACCACGGTGTTCCAGGTATTTCAGGAATTTAGCCTGATAGATCGCACCGATTGGGCCCAGACCCATAGATACGGTCGGGAACTGCCAGAATTCAGGCATCAGTTTAGGGTGCGGGTAAGAAGACAGACCTTTACCGTGTACTTCCTGACGGAAGTTGTTCATCTGCTCTTCAGTCAGACGACCTTCCAGGAATGCACGTGCATAGATGCCCGGAGAGATGTGGCCCTGGAAGTACACCAGATCGCCGCCGTCTTTCTCGTTCGCTGCACGGAAGAAGTGGTTGAAGCACACTTCGTAAACGGTCGCAGAAGACTGGAAGGACGCCATGTGGCCACCCAGTTCCAGGTCTTTCTTGGATGCGCGCAGAACGGTCATGATGGCGTTCCAGCGGATTGCAGAACGGATACGACGTTCCAGATCCAGATTGCCCGGGTATTCCGGTTCGTCTTCGACGGCAATCGTGTTTACGTAGTTGCTAGCCCCTGCACCTGAAGCAACCTTCACACCGCCTTTGCGGGCTTCAGAAAGCAGCTGATCAATCAGATACTGAGCGCGCTCAACACCTTCTTCACGGATGACCGATTCGATCGCCTGTAGCCAGTCGCGAGTTTCGATCGGATCCACGTCATTTTGGAGACGTTCTGACATGGGGGTATTCCTTATCTATCTAATACGTTGATTTGTCTGGAACCTGTCCCATTGTGCTCTTGGGCAAGAACACAATAAGACAGGTTCTGCGTTTAGTTGCCGCGCTCTAAAAGTACCTGGCGCTTAATCCTTTCGTTGCTGTATGCGGCGTAATGAACGTTCGCGACGCGATTGTTCACGGCTGCGGTCCAGCAAGATTTCCTCAATGAAAGCCAGATGGCGGTGCGACGCTTCGCGCGCCTGCTCCGGTTCCCCGGCCATTATCGCCTCGAATACTCGGGTGCGATGGTTGCTTACCAGTGGGAGCATGTCCCGACGGGCATACAACAATTCAAAATTCTGACGAACGTTCTGGGCCAGCATGGGCTCCATGCAGCGTAGCAGATGGAGGAGCACCACGTTGTGGGCCGCTTCGGTGACGGCAATTTGATACTGGACGACGGCGCTGGACTCGGCGTCTAAGTCGCCGGACTGCTGTGCCCGTTCAATGGCCTGATGCAGTTCGCGGATACGCACGCGATCTTCATCAGTGCTGCGAAGGGCGGCGTAATAGGCCGCAATACCTTCAAGCGCGTGACGGGTCTCAAGCAGGTCAAACTGGGATTCTGGGTGGTCAGAGAGAAGTTCTACCAGCGGATCACTGAAGCTCTGCCACAGGCTGTTTTGCACAAAGGTTCCGCCGCCCTGGCGACGAAGCAGCAAGCCCTTTGCTTCGAGACGTTGAATCGCCTCACGCAGAGAGGGACGTGAAACGTCGAACTGTTTTGCCAGCTCGCGTTCTGGCGGAAGTTTCTCACCCGGGCGCAGAGTCCCTTCGAGGATTAAAAACTCCAGCTGCTGCTCAATCACATCAGATAGTTTTGGTTGGCGAATTTTGCTGTAGGCCATATTCCCTGTCTTACGCCTTTTTGCCCGGAGTCAATTGGTCTTACCAATTTCTATTTCGTATCGCTAAAGTAACAAAGTATTCACCTTCTGTCCATATTGGTTTTGATTGAAATCAGTAAACCCTGCACATTTTAACAACCTTACAGAAATAACGTTTCAGAAATGTAACTTTGCACAAATGAGTTGATTACTCCTTAAGAGGGAGTTTTAACCATAATGAAACGAGGGTTTTTGCAATCTGAAGCGATTCAACAAGGCAAATAATGAAAATTCGCCCACTTATGGCGCATTTCTATTCTATAGGTTGGGTTAGTACGAATAAGCGGGCCGATTTACAAATGCTTTCTTTTTATTCAAGTCGTCATCACCCTTTCATAAAGCAGGTGCATTCGCTGGCGCTTACCACTATTCTTGCGCTTACGGAAGTCATCTCCGCTTTTTTCGGTCTCGTTAACCGTAAAGAAATAAATACAGATATGGATTTTCATAATTACACACGCACAGCGTGAACATAACAACCACACACGAGGTTTCAAATGGAAGCTCAACAGCACGGCGATCAGCTAAAGCGCGGGCTTAAAAACCGCCATATACAGCTCATCGCACTGGGCGGTGCGATTGGTACCGGCCTGTTTCTGGGCAGCGCGTCCGTTATCCAGTCAGCCGGTCCCGGCATTATTTTGGGTTACGCGATAGCCGGTTTTATTGCCTTTCTGATTATGCGCCAGCTGGGTGAAATGGTCGTTGAAGAGCCGGTCGCAGGCTCCTTCAGCCACTTTGCCTATAAATACTGGGGCAGCTTTGCCGGTTTTGCATCGGGCTGGAACTACTGGGTGCTGTACGTTCTGGTTGCCATGGCTGAGCTTACCGCCGTCGGGAAATACATTCAGTTCTGGTATCCCGAGATCCCAACCTGGGCCTCCGCAGCGGCTTTCTTCGTCATTATTAACGCCATTAACCTGACCAACGTAAAAGTGTTCGGTGAAATGGAGTTCTGGTTTGCCATTATTAAGGTGATTGCCGTAGTGGCGATGATCATCTTCGGCGGCTGGCTGCTGTTCAGCGGCAACGGCGGCCCGCAGGCAACCGTGCGCAACCTCTGGGAACAGGGCGGATTCCTGCCTCACGGCATGACCGGCCTGGTGATGATGATGGCCATTATCATGTTCTCCTTCGGCGGCCTGGAGCTGGTGGGCATCACCGCCGCGGAAGCCGACAACCCGGAGCAGAGCATTCCAAAAGCCACTAACCAGGTTATCTACCGCATCCTGATCTTCTATGTGGGCTCGCTGGCCGTGCTGCTCTCCCTGCTGCCGTGGACGCGCGTGACCGCCGACACCAGCCCGTTTGTGCTGATTTTCCACGAGCTGGGCGATACCTTTGTAGCAAACGCACTCAACGTGGTTGTTCTGACCGCAGCGCTCTCCGTTTACAACAGCTGCGTATACTGCAACAGCCGGATGCTGTTCGGCCTGGCCCAGCAGGGCAACGCGCCAAAAGCGCTGCTCAACGTCGATAAGCGCGGCGTGCCGGTAAACACGATTCTGGTTTCGGCGGTTGTGACCGCGCTGTGCGTGCTCATTAACTATATGGCACCGGAATCGGCGTTTGGCCTGCTGATGGCGCTGGTGGTCTCTGCCCTGGTCATCAACTGGGCGATGATCAGCCTGGCGCACATGAAGTTCCGCCGCGCCAAGCAGCAGCAGGGCGTCACCACCCGCTTCCCTGCCCTGCTTTACCCGCTGGGCAACTGGGTGTGCCTGGTGTTCATGGCGGCTGTGCTGGTGATCATGCTGATCACCCCGGGTATGGCGATTTCCGTCTACCTGATCCCGGTCTGGATTGCGATCCTTGGCGTGGGCTATCTGTTCAGCCAGAAAAGCCGTAATGCTATGAAAGCACACTAAGCCTCTCTCCGCGGCGCCTGCTTTTGCGGGTGCCGCGCGTTGTTATCTCCCTCACACTTTCACGCCCACAGCGCATTTATCCATATCACCGCCCTGATACTGCAACGCATATATTCCTTTGCCAGCAAATAATTCTCTCCATACCGTAAACCGGAGAGCTGTCGATGGATAACAACACACTGTCAGTAAAAGAAAAGATCGGCTATGGGATGGGCGACGCGGGATGCAACATCATCTTCGGCGCCATCATGCTGTTTGTTAACTATTTTTATACGGATATTTTTGGCCTCGCCCCTGCGCTGGTCGGCGTGCTGCTGCTTTCCGTCCGCGTAATTGACGCCGTAACGGACCCAATTATGGGCGCGATTGCCGACCGTACCCGCAGTAAATATGGCCGATTTCGTCCATGGCTGCTGTGGATCGCCTTCCCCTACGCGCTGTTCAGCATCCTGATGTTCACCACGCCGGAGTGGAGCTATAACAGCAAAGTTATCTATGCGTTTGTCACCTACTTCCTGCTCTCTTTGACCTATACGGCCATCAACATCCCTTACTGCTCCTTAGGAGGGGTAATCACCAACGATCCAAAAGAACGCGTGGCCTGCCAGTCGTATCGCTTCGTGCTGGTCGGGATCGCCACGCTGCTGCTCTCATTAACGCTACTGCCGATGGCCGACTGGTTTGGTGGGGACAATAAGGCCAAAGGCTATCAGATGGCGATGACCGTGCTGGCGCTGATTGGGACCTGCATGTTTCTGTTCTGCTTCGCCACCGTGCGCGAGCGCGTGCGCCCGGCGGTACAGACCAACGACGAGCTGAAAAACGATCTCAAAGACGTGTGGAAGAACGACCAGTGGGTACGCATTCTGCTCCTGACCCTGTGCAACGTCTGCCCGGGCTTTATCCGCATGGCGGCCACCATGTATTACGTCACCTGGGTGATGGGCCAGAGCACCCACTTCGCCACGCTGTTTATCAGCCTGGGCGTGGTCGGCATGATGCTCGGCAGCGTGCTGGCAAAAGTGCTGACCGACCGCTGGTGTAAGCTCAAGGTCTTCTTCTGGACCAATATCGTTCTGGCGATTTTCTCAACCGCCTTTTATTTCTTCGACCCGAAAGCCACCGTCACCATCGTGGTGC
Source organism: Enterobacter sp. WP_7_1 (assembly GCF_003688535.1). Taxonomy (NCBI): domain Bacteria; kingdom Pseudomonadati; phylum Pseudomonadota; class Gammaproteobacteria; order Enterobacterales; family Enterobacteriaceae; genus Enterobacter; species Enterobacter sp. WP_7_1. The sequence continues at coordinate 93,843 of NZ_REFK01000004.1, forward strand.
TCTACTTCCTGCTGAACATCCTGCACCAGATCCCGTCTCCGCTGCACTGGTCGCTGATGGCCGACGTGGACGACTACGGCGAGTGGAAGACCGGTAAGCGCATCACCGGGATCAGCTTCTCCGGCAACATCTTCTTCCTGAAGCTGGGGCTGGCGATTGCCGGGGCGATGGTCGGCTTCCTGCTCTCCTGGTACGGCTATGACGCGGGCGCAAAAGCGCAGAGCGCGGACGCCATCAACGGGATCGTGCTGCTGTTTACCGTTATTCCCGGCGTTGGATACTTGATTACCGCGGGCGTGGTGCGCCTGCTGAAAGTGGACCGCGAAACCATGAAGCAGATCCAGTCCGATCTGGAAAAACGCCGCAGCAACTACCGCGAGCTGAATGATTATCAGGAACTCAAAGCCGCTGAGACTAAATAAGGAAAGCCGAATGCAAACCTGGCCAAACCCGTTTATCGAACAACGTGCCGACCCGTACATTTTACGCCATGAGGGGCGGTACTATTTCATCGCCTCTGTGCCGCAGTACGACAGGCTGGCGATCCGCCGCGCGGACTCGCTGGAAGGCTTACGTAATGCCGAAGAAGTGGTGGTCTGGCGCAAGCCCGACATCGGCCCAATGAGCCAGCTGATCTGGGCGCCGGAACTGCATCACATTGACGGGAAGTGGTACATCTATTTTGCTGCGACGCACACCCAGGCGCTCGACGCGCTCGGGATGTTCCAGCACCGTATGTTTGCCATTGAATGTGCCGACGGCGATCCGCTCACCGGCACGTGGGTTGAGAAAGGGCAAATCAAAACGCCTTTCGATACCTTCGCCCTGGACGCCACCACCTTTGTTCATCAGGGTAAACGCTGGTATCTGTGGGCGCAAAAAGCGCCGGATATCACCGGCAACTCCAATCTTTATCTGTGCGAAATGGAGAATCCCTGGACACTGAAAGGCGAGCCGGTGATGCTCAGCAAGCCGGAGTATGACTGGGAGCGTCGTGGGTTCTGGGTCAACGAAGGCCCGGCGGTGCTGGTTCACGGTGATAAGCTGTTTATCAGCTATTCCGCGAGCGCCACCGACGAGAACTACTGCATGGGGCTACTGTGGATAGACCTGAATGCCGATCCGCAAAACCCGGCAAACTGGCACAAATCCCCGCGTCCGGTGTTCGTTACCAGCTATGAGAACCGCCAGTTTGGCCCGGGACACAACAGCTTTACGCAAACGCAGGAAGGAGAAGATGTACTGGTGTATCACGCGCGCAATTACACCGAAATTGAGGGCGACCCGCTGTACGATCCGAACCGCCATACACGCCTGAAGCGCGTCCGCTGGAATGAAAACGGGATGCCTGATTTCGGCATCCCGCCCGCGGATACGCTTTAGCCTTTGCGGCGCGCTGGCCTACACCAGCGTGCCGTAAATCGTCAGCAGCGCCACGATCACCACCACCACAAACGACGTTTTCTTCGCCATGGAGACAGCGGCCTTCGGCGTTTCAATCTTGTCGGTATGCGGCTCACGCGCCAGCGAGAACTGCGCCAGACGCGTTAGCACCTGATACTGCGACGTATGGCGATCGGCAAGAGAAGCGAACCAGGCGGGCAGCGCTTTTTCACCGTGACCAATTAACGCGTACACCACGCCTACCAGACGCACCGGAAGCCAGTCGAGCACGTGCAGGATGGCATCAATGCCTGACTGCAGGCGTTCATGCGGCGTCAGATAACGGGCAAGCCAGGTCTGCCAGGCGCGCAGGAATGCATACCCCATCAGCAGTACCGGCCCCCACGGGCCGCCCACCACGAACCAGAACAGCGGTGCCAGGTAGTAGCGGAAGTTAATCCACAGCAGCGCGTTTTGCAGCTCGCGCAGAAATTCGCGCTCGTCACAGTCCGGCGGCACGCCGTGGATCATGGTCAGTTCGCTCGCCATGGCACCGCGCGCATGGGCATCGTCACGGGATGCGGCTTTCAGGTATGCGTGATAATGTAAACGCACCTTGCCCGCGCCAATGCACAGCACTCCAAGCAGGATCCACACCACCAGCAGCGGCACGTTGAAAAAGAGTCCGTACAGCGAGCGCAGGAGCAGGAACGTAATGACCATCACCCCTGCCATCATCAGCAGCGTGCGCAGCATGGAAAAATGTTTGATACGGCGGAACAACACCTCCAGCCGGTGATCCAGATGCCAGTGCTCACCGAGCTTGAACAGGCGTTCAGCGATGATAACCAGCAGCATGGTAAACAACGTCATGGTATCTCCTTATTCTGACGACGCGGTGAGCATGGCGCGAAACCGAGGCCAGTCAAAGGCCGGGCCGGGATCGGTTTTTCTCTCCGGGGCAATATCACTGTGTCCCGTGATATTGTCGGCGATAGCCGGGTAGAGGCCGATAAGCGTGCGGGTCACTGCCGCTAGCTGTTGATACTGTGAATCGGTGTAGGGCGTGGTATCCGTGCCTTCCAGTTCAATCCCGATAGAAAAATCGTTGCACCGTTCGCGCCCGTGATACATCGACACCCCGGCATGCCAGGCGCGCTTATCAAAGGGAACATACTGAACCACTTCACCATCGCGACGAATCAGGCAGTGAGCCGATACGCGCAGATGTGCAATTTCAGCAAAGAAGGGATGAGCATCGGGATCAATCGTTCCCGTGAATAACGCATCGATCCACGGGCCGCCAAATTCACCCGGCGGGAGACTAATATTATGAACCACCAGCAGTGTGGGCTTTTCATCCTCCGGGCGGCAATCGTGGTGCGGCGAGGGCACGTGCCGCGCATCCACCAGCCATCCGTTTTCTAACAACATGCTGGAACTCCTTCTGTATGGTGCAATGACTCGGTTCAGAGTAGCATGTTTCAATATTATGATTCGTTACCAATTTGGAGTTTTATCATGCCGCCTCGCCGCTACAACCCCGACCACCGACGTGAAGCGCTTCTGGAACGTATTAATATGGATATTCCGGCAAGCGTCTCCCATGCTTTGAAAGAAGATCTGGGCGGTGACGTTAATGCTGATAAGGATATTACCGCACAATTGTTGCCAAAAGAGACGCGCTCGCACGCGGTTATTATCACCCGTGAAGAGGGCGTTTTTTGCGGCAAGCGTTGGGTTGAAGAGGTCTTTACCCAGCTGGCGGGTGATGATGTGCAGATTATCTGGCACGTTGAAGACGGCGATGCAATTACGGCAAACCAGCCGCTGTTCGAACTGGACGGTCCTTCCCGCGTCTTGCTGACCGGCGAACGTACCGCGCTCAATTTTGTACAAACGCTCTCTGGCGTGGCCAGTGAAGTGCGTCGCTACGTTGACCTGCTGGCCGGTACCCGCACCCAGCTGCTGGATACCCGTAAAACGCTGCCGGGCCTGCGCACCGCGCTGAAGTATGCGGTGCTCTGCGGCGGCGGCGCAAACCATCGCCTGGGCTTATCCGACGCCTTCCTGATTAAAGAGAACCACATTATTGCCTCTGGCTCCGTGCGTCAGGCAGTTGAGAAAGCCTTCTGGCTGCACCCGGATGTGCCTGTTGAGGTGGAAGTCGAAAGCCTGGAAGAGCTGGAGCAGGCGATTAAGGCCGGGGCCGATATCATCATGCTCGATAACTTCGAAACAGAGCAGATGCGCGAGGCGGTAAAACTGACTAACGGCCGGGCCCAGCTTGAAGTGTCCGGGAACGTCACTTTCGAAACGATCCGTGAATTCGCCGAAACCGGCGTGGATTACATCTCCGTCGGCGCGCTGACCAAACACGTTCGCGCCCTCGACCTCTCAATGCGCTTCAAGTAACGCATTCTCCCCTCTCCACCCGGAGAGGGGAATTACAGCCCCGCTCGCAGATCCACTGTTCTGCCCTGCAACACTGAAAAAATTCTCGGAAGCCTTCTTCCCGTTCCCTTTTTTGCCTCTCGTTTCTGCTCTTTCCCGCTGACAAAGTAGCGCCACTTTGCATAAGGAGCGGATATGAACAGACAACAAGGATTCACACTCATTGAGCTGATGGTGGTCATTGGCATCATTGCGATTCTGAGCGCCATCGGCGTTCCCGCCTATCAGAACTACCTGCGCAAGGCGGCGCTGACCGATATGCTGCAAACCTTTGTTCCCTACCGTACGGCCATTGAGCTTTGCGCACTGGATCACGGTGGCGTGGAGAGCTGCGACGCCGGCAGTAACGGTATTCCTTCCCCCACCACGACGCGCTACGTTTCGGGAATGAACGTGGCAAAAGGGACCGTGACCTTAACAGGACAGGAGAGTCTTAACGGGCTGACGGTAACCATGACGCCACGGTGGAGCGACGGCAACGGTATGACGGGCTGGACGCGTGACTGCAATATCAGCGCGGACAGCGCCCTGAAACAGGCCTGCGAAGACGTTTTCCGCTTCGACAATAACTGAGGAGCGGATAATGAATACCGATCAACTCGTGGCGCTTTGTCAGCGCCATCACGCTCTGCTGCTCACCAGCGACAGTGACATGGTCAGCATCGCCGTCGTGGGCAGCCCCGCGGCTGAACTCATGGAGGCGCTGCGCTTCGCGACCCAGAAACGGATTGATATTGAGTGCTGGAGCGCTGAGCGCATGGAAAAACACCGGCAGCTAACGTCGCAATCGCATCTGCCCGTCGTTTCGCAAACACACTCGACGGTGGATATCCTCAATTACACGCTGCAGCAGGCAATCAGCCAACGCGCCTCCGACATTCATATCGAACCGATGGAGCACGCATGCCAGATCCGTTTGCGCATCGACGGGGTTCTTTGCCCCCAGCCTCCGCTTTCCGCCTCGCTGGCCAGCCTGTTCAGCGCTCGTTTAAAGGTGCTGGGTAATCTGGATATTGCAGAACGTCGTTTACCTCAGGACGGTCAGTTTACGATTGAGCTGGCAAACGCGCCGGTCTCGTTTCGGATCGCGACGCTTCCCTGCAGCGGTGGTGAGAAAATTGTGCTGCGTCTGCTGCATCAGGTTCAGCAGGCTCTTGAGCCGAAAGCGCTTGGTATGAGTGCAGAACAACTGGCCTGTTTTAATGAGGTCCTCCACCAGCCGCAGGGGTTGATTCTGGTCACCGGCCCTACCGGCAGCGGCAAAACCGTGACGCTGTACAGCGCGCTGCAGGCGCGTAACACCCCTGACGTCAACATCTGTAGCGTAGAGGATCCCATTGAGATCCCCCTTGCGGGATTAAACCAGACGCAGATTAATCCCCGGGCGGGTTTAACATTCCAGAGCGTGCTGAGGGCGCTGCTGCGTCAGGATCCAGACATCATTATGGTCGGCGAAATCCGTGACGGCGAAACGGCAGAAATTGCCATTAATGCCGCTCAGACCGGTCATCTGGTGCTGTCAACGCTGCACACCAACTCGACGACGGAAACCCTGATTCGCCTGGAGCAGATGGGCGTCGCGCGCTGGATGATATCTTCCGCGCTGTCGATGGTGATTGCCCAGAGACTGGTCCGGCGTTTGTGTCCGCACTGTCGCCGGGAAGCCAGCGAGCATGCTGAATTACCGCGCGCCGTATGGTCCAGACCACTTCCTCGCTGGCTGCCCACCGGCTGCGATCGCTGTTATCATGGTTTTTATGGCCGCGTGGCCATTTTTGAAGTGCTCGCGATCGACAATGACCTGCGTCAGGCCATTGCCAGCGGGGCGGGAATCGAAGTGATAGAGGCGAGTGCCCGGCAGGCGGGAATGATTTCTCTTTTTGAGCACGGCTGCATGGCCGTCGAACAAGGGCTGACCACGATCGAAGAGCTGGTGCGCGTGCTGGGAATGCCGGATGGCTGCTAATCAGCTCTGGCGCTGGCGAGCGCTCACCAAAGAAGGAGAACTCCGAAGCGGAACGCTCTGGGCCACAGACCGCACTGCCGCCTTCACCAGGCTGATGCGTAGCGATCTCCATCCTCTGGCGCTGACCCGATGCGCTCAGCGACACCGCTGGCGGCCGCATCATTGCTGCGAGATGTTTCGCCAGCTCGCAACGCTTCTTCAGGCGGGGCTGACGTTGTCCCACAGCCTGCAGATGCTGGCAGAGCAACATCCGTTAAAACCATGGCAGGCGCTGCTGCAAAGCATTGCCGATGAGCTCAGTGAGGGTTCCCCCTTTTCTGCGTCGCTAAAAAAGTGGCCAGCGGTGTTTAGCCCGCTGCATGTCTCTATGGTGAAAACCGGTGAGCTCACAGGGAAACTGGAGGAGTGCTGCCGCCAGCTCGCGCAGCAGCAAAAAGCGCAGCAGCAGCTCAGAGAGAAGGTGAAAAAGGCCCTGCGCTACCCGGCGATCGTCCTGACGCTGGCCGTACTCGTGGTGCTGGCGATGGTCATTCTGGTCTTGCCCGAGTTTGCCGCGATCTACAAAACGTTTAACACGCCGCTCCCGCTGCTGACGCAAATGGTCATGGGGATGGCCGCATTTATCCAGTCCTATGCCCTCGCGTTGTTCGCCGCGTTATTAACGCCCTTAGCCGCCGCCTGGGTACTGCGGCAGAACCCTCGCTGGCAGCGCATGCTGATGCACATGCCCGTGATGGGCGCGCTGGCAAAAGGACAAAAACTGGGACACATCTTTACCGTGCTGTCGCTCACGCAGCAGGCCGGTATCCCCTTTTTACAGGGCCTGGAGAGCGCAGAGGAGACCGTTGAAAGTTGTTACTGGCGGGGGGTACTCTGCTGCGTTCGGGAGGACATTGAAAAAGGTCTCCCCGTCTGGTCATCCTTTCAGAAAGCAGCCATCTTTACCCCGCTGTGTATTCAGCTTTTACGAACCGGTGAAATGTCAGGTGCGCTGGACATCATGCTGGCAAACCTCGCCCGGCATCACACGGAACAGACCTTTCAGCGGGCAGATAATCTGGCGGCACTTCTCGAGCCGGTGCTTCTGATTGTGACAGGGGTCATCATCGGCACGCTAGTGGTGGCAATGTACCTGCCGATTTTCCATCTGGGGGATGCGATGAGCGCGGGGTAGTTGAACAGTGCTGGCGCACGGGCATGCGCCAGCCGAAGCCATTACAGGCTATTGAATACGCGGTTTTCCTGTTCCTGAACGCGAATAAACGTCGTACGTTTAGTCAGTTCTTTCAGGCGGGATGCCCCAACGTAGGTGCAGGCCGAGCGCAGGCCGCCGAGGATATCGCGCGCGGTGTATTCAACCGGGCCGCGCAGAGGCAGCTTAACGGTTTTGCCTTCTGCCGCACGGTATTTTGCCACGCCACCGACGTGACGGGTCATCGCGGATTCAGAGCTCATGCCGTAGAACAGCATAAATTTCTCGCCGTTCTCTTCAACAACGGTACCGCCGCTCTCTTCGTGGCCTGCCAGCATACCGCCGAGCATCACGAAGTCCGCGCCGCCTCCGAAGGCTTTCGCAACGTCGCCCGGCATGGTACAGCCGCCATCGCTGATGATCTGACCGCCCAGACCGTGCGCCGCATCGGCGCATTCAATGACGGCGGAAAGCTGCGGATAACCGACGCCGGTTTTGACGCGTGTCGTGCACACGGAGCCAGGGCCAATACCCACTTTCACGATATCTGCGCCGGAAAGGATCAGCTCTTCACACATTTCACCGGTCACCACGTTGCCCGCGATGATGGTTTTCGTCGGCCAGGCTTCACGCGCCTTGCTGACGAACTGCACGAAGTGTTCGGAGTAACCGTTCGCCACGTCAATACAAACGAAGTTGAGCGCCGGGTTAGCATTCAGGATCTGTTTGGTCTTCTCGAAATCGGCATCGGAGGTACCGGTGGAGACCATCACATGCTTCACCACGTCAGCAGACGCGGACGCAACAAACGCATTCCACTCTTCAGGGCTGTAATGTTTGTGAACGGCGGTGAGAATGTCGAACTGTGCCAGGGCGGTTGCCATCTCAAAGGTTCCCACAGTATCCATGTTGGCAGCGATGATCGGCACGCCAGACCAGGTCTGACCGGAATGCTTAAAGGTGAATTGACGTTCGAGTTCAACGTCTGAGCGACTTTTCAGTGTAGAGCGTTTAGGGCGGATAAGAACGTCTTTGAAACCTAACTTCAGATCTTCTTCGATACGCATGTGCGGATTCCTGGGGTTAGAGGCAAATATGTTAAAAGCACAACTCCAGTGACGTTATCATACGCACTAATACCTGCTCCGCAAGACTGCGAAATTCTCTTTTTTTACGCTACAATCCTATAAATTTACCTGGTAAAAAGCCGGTAAACAGGACCAAACAGTTGCTGGCGCACCTAAGAGTTTTAATCAACTGATTTTAATAATGAATAATTCCCAGGATTTGAATTAATGGGGTATATCGTCGCATTAACCGGCGGCATCGGTAGTGGCAAAAGTACCGTTGCGGACGCGTTCTCTCGTTTGGGTATCACGATTATTGATGCCGATATCATTGCCCGCCAGGTGGTAGAGCCCAATACACCCGCGCTAAAGGTCATCGCAGAACATTTTGGTCAGGCAGTCATCAATGCCGATGGCACACTGAATCGCCGTCAGCTTCGCGAATGCATTTTTTCTGATTCTGCGGAAAAAGCCTGGCTTAATGCCCTGCTCCACCCCATCATCCACCAGGAAACTCAACGTCAGATAGCCGCAGCCCGCTCGCCCTATGTCCTGTGGGTGGTTCCGCTACTGGTTGAAAATCAGCTGCAGAAGAAAGCCGATCGTGTGCTGGTGATTGATGTCGCACCCGAAACGCAAATCCAGAGAACCATGGCGCGCGATCGCGTCTCGCGGGAGCATGCTGAACAAATTCTTGCCGCTCAGGCTACGCGCGCTCAGCGCCTTGCCGTGGCGAATGATGTTATTGATAATAACGGCGCACCAGATGCCATTGCATCGGATGTTGCCCGTCTGCACGCGCAGTATCTGACGTTCGCCGCGCAGGCCGTTGCACAGGAAAAACCATAATGTCGACACACATCCTTTTTGAGCATCCGCTCAACGAAAAAATGCGCACCTGGCTGCGCATCGAATTTCTTATTCAACAACTTTCACAACATCTGCCTGTTAACGATCATGCCACGGCGCTGCACTTCTTCCGCAACGTGGGCGATCTGCTGGATGTAATTGAACGCGGCGATGTCCGCACAGAATTACTCAAAGAGCTGGAGCGCCAGCAGCGTAAATTGCAGGCATGGACAGAGGTCCCCGGCGTAGATCAGAGCCGTATCGACGCGCTCCGCCAGCAGTTGAAAAGCAGTAGCACCGTCCTGATGGCCGCGCCGCGCGTCGGGCAGTTTTTGCGTGAAGACCGCCTGATTGGCCTGGTGCGCCAGCGTCTGAGCATTCCTGGCGGCTGCTGCAGCTTCGACCTGCCGACGCTGCATATGTGGCTACATATGCCACAGGCGCAGCGTGACGCACAGGTGAACAGCTGGCTGGCAAGCCTGGAGCCAATGCACCAGACGCTGTCGCTGATCCTCGATCTGATCCGTAATTCTGCGCCGTTCCGCAAGCAAACCAGCCTGAATGGTTTCTTCCAGGATAACGGTGATGATGCCGATCTTCTGCGTCTCAACCTGTCGCTTGGCGAACAGCTTTACCCACAGATTTCCGGGCATAAGAGCCGCTTTGCGATTCGCTTTATGCCGCTGGACAGTGAAAATGGCACCGTGCCGGAACGTCTCGATTTTGAACTGGCCTGTTGTTAAGGAGTGCCGATGTCTGATGTCACCACCGTAAGCTGCCCAACCTGTGGCAAAACCGTTGTCTGGGGCGAAGTGAGTCCGTTTCGCCCATTCTGCTGCAAGCGCTGTCAGCTTATTGACCTGGGCGAATGGGCGGCGGAAGAGAAACGCATTCCAAGCGAAGGCGATCTCTCGGACAGCGATGACTGGAGTGAAACCCAGCAGTAATCTGTAAAGCCTGCTGGCGCTTCGCTCAGCAGGCCTACGGTTGCGCGACTAACCGCAGGATCACGGATTCATTAGCTGGCGGGAATTTTTCGGCATCACTTGCCTTAAGCTCCACCCAGCTACCCGGCTGTCCCTCTTTTCCCCAGGGTTCACCCTCCCAGTTTTCCACCAGCCAGAACCACAGCGTGATGTGCCTGTCCGGAAACTGGTACTCAAGCTTATCAAACAGCGTTGCGCCAAGCGGGGTGATCCCCACCTCTTCCTGAAGCTCCCGAACCAGCGCCTCTTCCGGCGTTTCTCCTGACTCGATTTTACCGCCCGGAAACTCCCACTTGTTCGCCATATGGGCGTCGGCAGCGCGCTGGGTGATAAAGATTTGGTTTTGCGGGTTGCGAATAATCCCGACGGCAATTTGCAGTATTTTCATATTGTCACTTCCATAAAAAAGGCGCAGAAATCTGCGCCTTTTTGTTTTTTTATGAACTCAGCTCAGACGGCCGTGGCACGCCTTGTACTTTTTACCGGAACCACATGGGCACGGATCGTTACGACCCACTTTACGATCACCGGTCTGTGCGGCAATCGCCGCTGCGGCTTCGCTGTCGTCGGTCTGATGACTCAGCTGCTGCATTTGTGCCAGACGCTCGGCTTCTTCACGACGCTGCTGCTCCATCGCTTCCACTTCTTCCGGCATACGCACCTGAACCTTGCTCAGGGTGCTGATCACTTCATACTTCAGTGACTCCAGCATAGAGGCAAACATGGAGAAGGATTCACGCTTGTATTCCTGCTTCGGATCTTTCTGCGCATAGCCACGCAGGTGAATACCCTGACGCAGGTAGTCCATCGCCGCCAGGTGCTCTTTCCACAGGGAGTCCAGCGTCTGCAGCATCACGCCTTTTTCGAAGTGACGCATCATCTCTTCGCCTACGACTTCTTCCTTACGCTTGTAAACGTCCAGCGCGGTTTCAAAGATACGTTCACGCAGGGTCTCTTCGTGCAGCTCAGGCTCTTTATCCAGCCACTCTTTGATTGGCAGATCGAGGTCAAAGTCATTTTTCAGACGTTCCTGCAGGCCTTCGATATCCCACATCTCTTCCAGAGACTGCGGTGGAATATGCGCGTCGATGGTGGCTTTAAACACATCTTCACGAATGCTGTTGATGGTTTCGCTCACGTCGGACACGTCCAGCAGTTCGTTACGCTGGGTGTAGATCGCACGACGCTGATCGTTAGCCACATCATCATATTCCAGCAGCTGCTTACGAATATCAAAGTTGCGGCTTTCCACTTTACGCTGTGCGTTAGCGATCGCTTTAGTCACCCACGGGTGCTCAATGGCTTCGCCTGGTTTCATCCCCAGCTTACGCATCATGCCGGACACGCGGTCGGAGGCGAAAATACGCATCAGCGCATCTTCCATAGACAGGTAGAAGCGGGATGAACCGGCATCACCCTGACGACCCGCACGGCCACGGAGCTGGTTATCGATACGACGAGATTCATGACGCTCTGTACCGATGATGTGCAGACCGCCGGAAGCCAGAACGGCGTCATGACGAACCTGCCAGTCGGCTTTGATCTGCGCAATCTGTTCTGGCGTTGGGTTTTCCAGCTCCGCCACTTCAGCCTGCCAGCTACCGCCCAGCATAATATCGGTACCACGACCCGCCATGTTGGTGGCGATGGTCACGGCAGCGGGATAACCCGCCTGCGCAACAATGTCCGCTTCTTTTGCGTGGAATTTGGCGTTCAGAACGTTGTGTTTGATACCCGCTTTAGTCAGCTCGTGAGAAACCACTTCGGATTTCTCGATGGAGATGGTCCCCACCAAAACTGGCTGACCATTCGCAGTACGGTCGCGAATATCTTCGATGATTGCCTGAATTTTTTCCGCTTCGGTCATGTACACCAGGTCCGGCATATCCTTACGGATCATTGGACGGTTGGTTGGAACAACCACGGTATCCAGCTTGTAGATGGAGCTGAATTCAAACGCTTCGGTATCAGCAGTACCGGTCATCCCCGCCAGCTTCTCGTACAGACGGAAGTAGTTCTGGAAGGTGATAGACGCCAGCGTCTGGTTTTCATTCTGAATATCCACACCTTCTTTGGCTTCCACAGCCTGGTGCAGACCGTCAGACCAGCGACGTCCCTGCATGGTACGGCCGGTGTGTTCATCGACGATGATCACTTCGCCGTCTTTAACGATGTAATCGACGTCGCGGGTGAACAGCGCGTGGGCGCGCAGTGCAGCGGTCACGTGGTGCATCAGCATGATGTTGGTCGGGGAGTACAGGGACTCGCCCTCTTCCATGATGCCTTCAGCCACAAGCAGTTCTTCAATTTTCACCAGACCACGTTCGGTCAGGTTCACCTGGCGCGCTTTTTCATCTACGGAGAAGTGGCCTTCACCCTGGAAGGTATCCGAGTCCTCTTTCTCCTGACGCAGCAGGTGTGGAATGATTTTGTCGACTTTACGGTACATCTCGGAGCTGTCTTCAGCCGGGCCGGAGATGATCAGCGGAGTACGCGCTTCATCAATCAGGATGGAGTCAACCTCATCCACCAGCGCATAGTGCAGCTTACGCTGTACGCGCTCTTCCGGGCTGAACGCCATGTTGTCACGCAGGTAGTCGAAGCCGTATTCGTTGTTGGTGCCGTAGGTGATGTCCGCGTTATACGCTTCGCGCTTGGCTGGCGCAGGCAGGCCGGACATGTTGATGCCGACGGTCATACCGAGGAATTCGAACAGTGGGCGGTTGTTTTCGGCGTCACGCTGTGCCAGATAGTCGTTGACGGTAACGACGTGAACGCCTTTACCGGTCAGCGCGTTCAGGTAAGCCGGCAGAGTTGCGGTCAGGGTTTTACCTTCACCGGTACGCATTTCAGCGATGCAGCGCTCGTTGAGCACCATACCACCCAGCAGCTGGACGTCGAAGTGACGCATGCCGAATACGCGCTTACTCGCTTCGCGCACGACAGCAAACGCTTCTGGGATCAGGCTTTCTAAGGTTTCACCTTTTTCCAGACGCGCGCGGAATTCCGCCGTTTTCGCTTTCAGCTCGTCATCAGAGAGCTTCTCCATCGCCGGTTCCATACCGTTGATGACGGCAACAGCTTTACGCATACGGCGCAGGGTACGATCGTTACGACTACCAAAAACTTTAGTTAACAATTTGATTAGCATAATAAATTCTCAAACGCCCCAGTGTGGGCAGATAAATTAAGGTATTGAAAAAGTTAATTTAGCTGAGGCGTTGCGGCCCGGCGCGAATGCCGTGGGCCTGGCTAATCCAGGTTGAAACAGAGAATGAAACCGGTGAAACCAACGCACGCTGTGTCGTCTGGCGAACCATGACTGGCGGCTGGCTGTCCTGCGTAAGCAGCGCGTTGAGCGTGTCCAGCAGGGCAAGATGCTGAGCCTGCACCGGCAGCGCCTCTTCCGCAACAGGCATGGCCTGCGGTGCCATCGCAAAGGACAGATGGCGGATAACCGTGCGGATAGCGTGCTGGTGCCAGTAATCGACGGAGAAGTTTGGGCGGCGACTGGCTTCAAGCCACGCAAGGTTAGTGAAGTTAACCCGCGTGTTGAGATTGTGTTTGGTGGTGGAGGTTTTTGCGGGCGTCGCCGCTTCGGCACTGTTGCTGAGCGCAGGCAAGCCGAAACTCGCCGCGACCATCCCTAATAAGAGATGCGGCCAGAAGTAACGTCTGCCAAATTGTCGCCAGCGCGTCAGTATTCCGCTCACCTGCTCCACCCAATAAGCCAGCCTTGCAGAGGCTGAGTTCAGTTATTCTTTTTAGCGCCCAGATAGTACCACTAAAGCCAATATACATCAGCAGGAATGAGGTGCCGCCGCGGGTAAAAACGGTCAAGAATGCAGCTAACGCACACATTTTCTGCGTAAGACAGACGAGAGATAATGCTGGGGCAAACGAAGAGGGGTAAAAATAAAAACGACTGGTCTTCCTGGTCGGAGAGAGTACCAGGTTAACCAGTCGAGTTTTTTACGAAACGGTTTGAACCGTTACGCCAGAACCATGCTTGGTGCTTTGAAAGCCAGCGGCAGTTCAGCTTCGTCTTCGAAGGTCACATATTCCCAGGCTTCCTGTTTTGCCAGGACGGCCTGCAACAGTTTGTTGTTCAGCGCATGACCGGATTTGAACGCGGTAAATGCACCAATGATGTTGTGACCACACATGAACAGGTCGCCGATAGCATCCAGCATTTTGTGACGAACGAATTCATCTTCGAAACGCAGGCCGTCTTCGTTCAGTACGCGATAATCGTCAACAACGATGGCACAATCGAAGCTGCCGCCCAGGCACAGGCCGCGGGACTGCAGATATTCGATATCACGCATGAAGCCAAATGTACGGGCTCGGCTGATCTGGCGCATAAACGCATCAGCAGAGAAGTTCATCGCATAGCGTTGGGTGCTGGAATCAATCGCCGGATGGTTAAAGTCGATGGTAAAGTCCAACGAGAAACCATTGTACGGTTTGAATTCAGCCCACTTGTCGCCATCTTCGACGCGAACGGTCTCTTTGATGCGTACAAATTTCTTCGCGCAGTTCAGTTCTTCGATGCCGGCATCCAGCAACAGATAGACGAACGGTGCAGCACTGCCATCCATAATCGGGATTTCTGGCGCATCGACTTCAACAATAATGTTGTCGATACCCAGACCCGCCAGGGCGGCGTTCAGGTGCTCTACGGTAGAAATCCGCACGTCATGCTCGTTCACCAGACAAGTACAGAGCATAGTATCACGCACAGATTTGGCATCGGCCGGAAAATCTACCGGTGGATTCAAGTCGGTGCGACGATAGATGACCCCGGTATTGGCCGGCGCAGGGCGTAACGTCAGCGTGACTTTCTTGCCGGTATGTAAACCGACACCAGTCGCCTGAACGATACGTTTAAGTGTCCTTTGTTTGATCATCGTATAATCTCGCCAAATTAACTATCCAACCGAGAGTGTATATCACTAACGGTGGGCCAGTTTAGCACAAAGAGCGCAAATCCCCTAATTCCAGCCAATTCTTAGTCAGCTTGCTTACGCAGGAACGCCGGGATATCCAGATAATCTGGCTCTTTCGCCGTTTGCGGCGTTGGGTCGTTCACCACTTTCGCGGCCGGTTTCTGCTCCTGAGTCAGAGGAGACATACCGTGCTGCTGGTAACGATCCATTACCGGTTGCTGAGTCTGCTTGTTGGTCACTAAGGTGATCTCAGGACGTTTGTCCATACCGATACCGGTCGCAACAACGGTAACACGCAGTTCGTCGTTCATTTCAGGGTCAAGGGAAGTACCGATTACCACGGTAGCGTTGTCAGAGGCGAACGCACGGATAGTGTTACCCACGGTTTCGAACTCATCCAGACGCAGGTCAAAGCCAGCGGTAATGTTGACCAGCACGCCGCGCGCACCAGACAGATCGATATCTTCCAGCAGTGGAGAAGAGATAGCCATTTCAGCCGCTTCTTCTGCACGGTCTTCACCGCTGGCAACGCCAGAGCCCATCATCGCGTAGCCCATTTCGGACATCACGGTGCGAACGTCTGCAAAGTCAACGTTCATCAGGCCAGGACGGGTAATCAGTTCAGCGATACCCTGAACCGCGCCTTTCAGCACGTCGTTTGCTGCACCGAATGCGTCCAGCAGGGAGATACCGCGACCCAGAACTTTCAACAGCTTGTCGTTCGGGATGGTGATCAGCGAGTCCACATGCTTGGACAGCTCGGTGATACCCTGCTCCGCGAAGGCCATACGCTTCTTGCCTTCAAAGTTGAAAGGCTTGGTCACGACAGCAACGGTCAGGATACCTAAATCTTTTGCCACTTCAGCCACAACAGGTGCTGCGCCGGTACCGGTACCGCCACCCATACCTGCTGCGATGAAGACCATGTCCGCACCTTCCAGTGCAGCGCGCAGCGCTTCACGATCTTCTTCAGCCGCATTGCGACCGACTTCCGGGTTAGCCCCTGCTCCCAGCCCTTTGGTGATACCACCGCCGATCTGGATAGTCTGGCCTACAGCCGTCTTACGCAGTGCCTGCGCATCGGTGTTAACTGCGAAGAATTCAACACCTTCAATGCGTTCACGCACCATATGCTCTACGGCGTTACCGCCGCCGCCACCGACGCCGATGACTTTAATCACCGCGTCGTTGGTCAGTTCCATAGGTTCAAACATAATTTCTCTCTCCGTTGTGCCTGTCGCCCGAGACCGCTAATTCTCTCCGGTCTCTTAAAAAAATTAAAACTCTTTTCGCAACCAGTTGTTCAGTCGTTTGACCCACGACCCCACTGAGACGCGTTTTTCCACTTCTGCTTCACCACTGAGATGAGATTCCTTCCCGTAGTGGAGCAGGCCCACAGCCGTTGAATAATACGGCTCCTGAGCATAATCCGTTAAACCGGTGATATTCAGCGGCGCACCAATACGCACCTGCGTATGGAATACGCGCTGAGCACAGGCCGCAAGACCTTCAATTTGCGCTGCACCGCCGGTTAATACAATCCCCGCCGCAAGATGATGTTTAACGCCCTGCTGACGAAGCTGTTCCTGTAGCTGTAAAATCTCTTCGTTGACCAGGTTGAGCAGCTCGGTATAGCGCGGCTCAATGACCTCTGCCAACGTCTGGCGCTGCAGGCTACGCGGTGGACGACCACCGACGCTCGGCACTTCAACGCTCTCATCTTTGCCAACGATAGATCCCAGCGCACAGCCGTGTCGCACTTTAATCGCTTCTGCATCGCTCGGCGGCGTACCAAAAGCGTAAGCAATATCGCTGGTCACAACGTTCCCGGCATAAGGGATCACTTTCGTGTGGCGCAACGCACCGCCGGTATACACGGCGATGTCCATTGTACCACCACCAATATCGACCACACAGACACCCAGTTCACGTTCATCTTCGGTCAGTACGGAATAACTTGCCGCCAGACCGGCGAAAATAAGTTGGTCAACTTTCAGGCCACAACGTTCAACGGCTTTTACAATGTTCTTCGCCATATCGTTGTGACATGTGATCAGGTGCACTTTTGCCTGCATACGCACGCCAGAAAGACCGACCGGGTTCTTGATCCCTTCCTGATAGTCAATCGCATATTCCTGCGGAATGACATGCAGCACGCGATGCTCGTCGCGGACACGCACGGATTTCGCCGTGTGCACGACGTTTTCAACGTCTTCCTGCGTCACTTCTTCTTCGGAAATCGGCACCATACCAATTTCGTTCTGGCAGCTAATGTGCTTGCCAGAAAGGGCCAGATAGACAGAAGAAATCTGGCAATCTGCCATCAATTCAGCCTGATCGATGGCGCGCTGAACGCATTTCACCACCGATTCAAGATCGTTTACCCCACCTTTATCCATACCACGGGACGGGCAACTGCCTACGCCAATGATATTGACCATACCGTCGGGCAGAACTTCCCCTACTAAAGCGGCAACCTTCGCGGTGCCAATCTCCAGTCCAACTACCAGTTTTCTGTCCGTCGCCTTGATCATTGTTGTTCTGCCTGTACCTGTGCCTGATTCTGTTGCTGATTAGGTTCCTCGACCGGAGCCGGTACCCAACCGACTGCTGCGCCTGAGTCATAGCGCAAATCAACGTAGCTTATCCGTTTGCCGTCAGTCTGTGCCTGCTGCTGTAAAACCGGGTAAAGTTCGACAAAACGCGCCAGACGCTTCATTGTGTCGCCGCGTCCCAGGTTGAGCTTAATGCCGTTCGTTAACGTCAGCTGCCAGGAACGGCGCGCCGTCATGGCTGCATCTTTTAACGTAAACCTGTCCTTCGCCAGCACCTGACCCATTTCACGAAAACCCTGTAATACTTCGTTTTCGCTACCTTCCGGGCCATACAACATCGGTAAATTTTGCTTGTTGACACGATCGGCCGGGACGCTGAAGGAATTTCCGTCTGCGTCAACCATGTGCTGATCATTCCAACGCGCAATGGGCACATATTCAACCAGATGAATCTTCAATTCATCAGGCCATTGCTTTCTTACGCTCGCCTGTTTTATCCATGGCAGACGTTCTATCTGGCTCTGGATAATATTGACGTCCTGCGTCATAAAGGTTCCAGGCGAGCCCAGCGCCAGTATTGACTGGCGAATATCGTCGTTACGCGTGTAGTGACGCTCACCGGTGACCACCAGCTTAGAAAGCGGCAACCGCTGCGCATCTTCCATCCAGCCCAGGACCATCCAGCCGCTGATAAACACGGTGCACAGCACCCCCAGCAGGAAAATGATGCCTGCAAGACGCGTTCCATTACTGCGGCGTGAAGAGGCGTATTCGTCCTCGTCATCGCGGTTGCGCGTGTTCAATGCAGCCTGAGACATATCAGCCCGCCTGGTCCAGAATGCGTACGACTAACTGCGAGAAACTCATCCCCGCCTGACGCGCGGCCATCGGCACAAGGCTGTGGCTGGTCATTCCCGGAGAGGTATTCGCTTCCAGCAGATAAAACTGTCCGTCACTGTCCTGCATCACGTCGATGCGTCCCCAGCCCTGACAACCGAGAACATGCCAGGCTTTAAGCACCAGGGACTGTAAATCTGCTTCACGCTCAGCTTCAAGACCACAAGGGCAGAAATATTGCGTCTCATCAGAGAGATACTTCGCCTCATAATCATAGAAGGTTCCGGCCGGTTGGATACGGATTGACGGTAAAATTTCTTCGCCAAGCATCGCGACGGTAAATTCCGGCCCGCTGAGCCATTTTTCAATCAGAACTTCTTCATCATGTTGAAATGCCAGTGCTAAAGCGGACGAAAGATCTTCAGCTTTGTCGACTTTGGACATTCCCACGCTGGAGCCTTCCCGGCTGGGCTTTACAATAACCGGTAAGCCCAGTTCAGCAATGCGTGTATTAACGCTATCCGGCAGGCCCAATTCAAATTCGCGACGCGTCAGTGCTACCCATGGCGCAACGGGCAACCCCGCGCCCTGCCACAGAAGCTTGCTGCGCAGTTTATCCATAGAGATAGCGGAGGCCATCACGCCGCTGCCGGTGTACGGCATGCCGATCAAATCCAGAAGCCCCTGCAGGGTGCCGTCTTCACCGCCGCGACCATGCAAAGCGATAAAGACTTTATCGAAGCCCATGGCTTTTAATTGCGTCACGTCGACCTCTTTTGGGTCAACCAGGTGCGCATTGACGCCACCTTCGCGCAGGCCCGCCAGCACAGCAGCGCCGGAATTCAGGGAAACCTCGCGCTCGGCGGAGGTGCCGCCAGACAGGACAGCAATCTTATCAGCCATGATGCTCATCCTCCTGGGTTTGCGGCTTCAGTTTGATTTCAGCTAAGGTACGGGCGATTTTGCCGATATTTCCCGCGCCCTGAATCAGAATCAAATCATTACCTGTCAGGACCGGTGCCAGAATTTCCGCCACCTGTGCAGGGTCAGAAACCAGAATAGGGTCAACTTTACCGCGTCCACGGATGGTACGACACAGGGAACGGCTGTCAGCACCCGGAATCGGCGTCTCGCCTGCGGCGTACACGTCCAGCATTAACAGGGTGTCTACCTGTGACAGGACGCTGGCGAAATCGTCGTACAGATCGCGCGTACGCGTGAAGCGGTGCGGCTGGAAGATCATCACCAGATTTTTGTCAGGCCAGCCTGCACGCGCGGCTTTAATGGTGGCGTCCACTTCGGTCGGATGGTGGCCATAGTCGTCCACCAGCATCGCTGTGCCGGCTTTACCGTTAACGGCGTCCAGCGGGAATTCACCGAGGAAATCGAAACGACGACCGGTGCCCTGGAAGCTTTCCAGCGCGCGCAGAATCGCATCATCATCAATGCCTTCTTCCGTCGCGACGGCCACTGCCGCTGCGGCATTGAGGGCGTTATGGCGCCCCGGCGCATTCAGCGTGACGTGCAGCAGCTCTTTGTCCTGACGCGCCAGCGTGAAATGCCCCTGCGCACCAATCTGTTTGTACTCTTCCACGCGGACGTCAGCGTCTTCGCTGAAGCCGTAAGTGGTGATTTGACGACCCACGCGCGGCAGCAGCTCGCGGATCACCGGATCGTCTACGCACATCACCGCGCGTCCATAGAACGGCAGGTTGTGCAGGAAGTTGATGAAGGTCTGCTTTAAGTTCTCGAAGTCGCCCTGGTAGGTATCCATATGGTCAGCTTCGATGTTAGTGACAATCGCCACCATCGGCTGCAGGTGCAGGAACGACGCGTCGCTCTCATCCGCTTCGGCAATCAGATAACGACTGTGGCCCAGACGCGCATGTACGCCCGCTGCTTTGACCAGACCGCCGTTGACGAACGTCGGGTCGAGACCCGCTTCCGCATAAATACTGGAGACCATCGCCGTGGTCGTGGTTTTACCGTGGGTCCCGGCAATGGCGATGCCGTGACGGAAACGCATCAGTTCCGCCAGCATTTCTGCACGGCGGATCACCGGAATGCGCGCTTCATGCGCGGCAACGATTTCCGGGTTGTCAGAGGAGATAGCGCTCGAGACCACCACCACGCTCGCATCGCGCACGTTTTCCGGGCGATGGTTGAAATAGATAGTCGCCCCAAGCGACGCCAGCTGCTGCGTTACAGGGTTTGGCGCCAGGTCAGACCCGCTGATCTGATAGCCTTCGTTAGCTAACACTTCGGCAATACCGCCCATGCCAGCACCACCGATGCCAACAAAGTGAATGTGCCGGACGCGACGCATCTCGGGCACGATTGAACGCAGTTTTGCCAGTTGTTGTGTATTCATTCTCTAAACGCCATCGACTACTTAAAATTCGTGCAGCGCAACACGCGCTGCGAGGGTTAAGCCTGGGCTGCCAGGCTCACTTCTTTTGCCACCCGTTCCGTCGCATCAGGGATAGCGGCCGCGCGCGCGCGTTGCGCCATCTCCAGCAGTGCGTCTCTGTTCCAGCCCGCCAGGGTGGTGGCGACCGCGTCGGCGGTAAATTGTGGCTGTTCAAATATCTTCGCGGCTCCGGCTTTCTCAAGCGGCAGCGCATTCCAGTACTGCTGTCTGTCTTTGTGCTGGAACGGCACAAACAGGGCCGGCAGACCCGCGGCGGCAATCTCGCTCACCGTCAGCGCGCCTGAACGACAAACCACGACATCGGCCCAGGCATACGCTGCCGCCATGTCGTCGATAAACTCTGTAACTTTATGCTGCGGCTGCCCCGCCTCGGCGTAAGCTTGCTCAACGGTATGCTGAGCGCCTTTTCCGCTCTGGTGCCAGATCGTCACGGTACCCCCCAGCTTTGCGGCAACCTGCGGCATCGTCTGGTTTAGGACACGCGCGCCCTGAGAGCCCCCGACAACCAGTACTCGAACCGGCCCTTCACGGCCCGTCAGGCGAGCATCCGGCAGCGGCAGCGCCAGCACGTCCACACGCACCGGGTTACCCACCACGTCCGCTTTCGGGAACGCGCCGGGAAACGCCTGCATAACTTTGGTAGCGATTTTCGCCAGCCACTTGTTGGTCAGTCCGGCAATACCGTTCTGTTCATGCAGCACAACGGGAATGCCTAACGACCACGCCGCCAGCCCGCCAGGACCCGAGACATAGCCGCCCATGCCCAGCACCACATCGGGCTTAAAGCGCTTCATGATGTTGCGCGCCTGACGCCAGGCGTTAAAAATACGCACCGGTGCCAGCAGCATTGCCTTGAGGCCCTTGCCCCGAAGGCCGGAAATACGAATAAAGTCGATCTCGATACCGTGCTTCGGCACCAGGTCGGCCTCCATGCGGTCTGCGGTTCCCAGCCAGCGTACCTGCCAGCCCTGATCCATTAAATGGTGCGCAACCGCCAGTCCCGGGAACACGTGTCCACCGGTACCGCCTGCCATCACCATTAACCGCTTCGGTTGATTCATCGTGAACCTCGTGTAAACGCCTGGGCTTTTTCCAGACGCGTTTCATAATCTATGCGCAACAAAAACATGATGGCCGTCGACATAATCAACAGACTGGAACCACCATAACTGATCAACGGCAACGTCAGACCTTTGGTCGGCAGCATACCCGCTGCGGCCCCGACGTTAACTAATGCCTGGAAGCTAAACCAGATACCAATTGAGCAGGCTAAGAATCCTGAGAAGCGGTGATCGATCTCCAGCGCTTTCCGGCCGATGGACATGGCGCGGAAAGCGACGAAGAATACCATTAATAGCGCTAATACCACACCGATATAACCCAGTTCTTCCGCAATAATGGAGAAGATGAAGTCAGTGTGCGCTTCCGGTAAATATTCCAGTTTCTGTACCGAGTTACCCAGCCCCTGCCCCCAGACTTCACCGCGACCAAAGGCCATCAGCGACTGCGTCAGCTGATAACCGCTGCCGAACGGATCTTCCCAAGGGTTCCAGAATGAGGTCACACGGCGAATACGGTAAGGCTCGGCGAGGATCAGCAGTACAACCGCCGAAATACCCATCCCGATGATAGCGATGAACTGCCACAGCTTCGCGCCCGCCAGGAACAGCATCGCCAGAGTGGTAACGAACAGCACGACAACGGTACCGAGGTCAGGCTGCGCCAGCAGTAATACCGCCAGCACCAGAATCACGCCCATCGGTTTTAAGAAGCCGCGCAGGTTGTTACGCACTTCATCAACCTTACGCACCAGGTAGTTAGCCAGGTAGCAGAACAGGGAGAGCTTGGTAAATTCCGCAGGCTGAATGCGCAGAGGGCCAAAGGCGATCCAGCGCGATGCCCCGTTAACAGAGCTCCCCACCACCAGTACGATCAGCAGCATAATAATCGAGGCGATCAGCATCGCCGTACTGTGCCGCTGCCAGAACTCCATCGGCAGACGCAAGGTCACCAGCGCCAGGCAGAACGCCAGGATGATGTAAAGACCATCACGCTTGGCAAACAGGAATGGATCGTTCGCCAGACGCTGCCCGACGGGCATTGAGGCTGACGTCACCATAATGAAGCCGACCGCCGCCAGCCCCATCGTGAGCCAGAACAGCGTGCGATCGTACATGACCAGGCTGTCGCTATCTTTTTGACGAGAGCCCATCACCCAGCCTTTGAGCGCCGCAAACACCCATGCCAGGATCCCAAATCCTGGCAGGCGCGGCATTTTCAGGCGAGGGAGAGATAAACGCATTAGCCTAACTCCTTCGCCAGGCGGGTAAAGACATCACCACGCTGTTCGAAATTCTTGAATTGATCGAGGCTGGCACAGGCCGGAGAGAGCAGCACCATATCGCCTGGCTTCACGCGAGGAGCAATCAGCCGCATCGCCTGTTCCATGGTTTCGGTTTGCTCGGCAACCTCAGGGCGCAGTTCAGCCAACTCGCTGCCGTCGCGGCCGAAGCAGTACAGGCGGATGTTATCTCCGGCGAGATACGGCTTCAGGGAGGAGAAATCAGCTGATTTACCGTCGCCGCCCAGCAGCAAATGCAGGGTGCCGTCAACGTGCAGACCGTTGAGCGCGGCCTCGGTGCTGCCCACGTTGGTGGCTTTGGAGTCGTTGATCCAGCGCACGCCGTTGTGCTCCAGCGCCAGCTGGAAACGGTGCGCGAGACCAGAAAACGTGGTTAACGCTTTCAGGCTGGAGGAGCGCGGCAGCCCTACTGCATCCGCCAGCGCCAGCGCCGCCAGGGCATTGGTATAGTTGTGCTGACCTGAGAGCTTCATCTCTTTCACGTTCAGCACTTTCTCACCTTTCACGCGCAGCCAGGTTTCGCCCAGCTGACGGTTCAGGTGGTAATCCCCCATCGTGATACCGAAGCTAATACAGCGATCGTCTGCACCGCGTACGGGCATGGTCAGCGCGTCATCGGCGTTTACAACGCAGACTTTGGCATTTTCATAAACGCGGAGCTTGGCGGCACGGTACTGCTGTAGACCAAATGGATACCTGTCCATATGATCTTCAGTCACGTTGAGGATCGTCGCAGCCGCAGCATGCAGGCTGGAGGTGGTTTCCAGCTGGAAGCTGGAAAGCTCAAGAACATACAGCTCGCAGCCTTTGTCCAGCAGCATCAGAGCAGGTAAACCAATGTTACCGCCAACGCCGACGTTCATTCCCGCCGCTTTCGCCATTTCACCCACCAGGGTGGTGACGGTGCTTTTACCGTTAGAACCGGTAATGGCGATAACGGGTGCCTGCGCTTCGCGGCAGAACAGCTCGATATCGCCGACAATCTCAACGCCCGCATCCGCGGCAGCGCTCAGCGAAGGATGCGCCAGCGCCATACCCGGGCTGGCGACAATCAGATCGGCTGCCAGCAGCCAGTCATCATTCAGACCACCAAGGTGGCGTTCAACCTGTTCCGGCAGTTTGTCCAGACCCGGCGGAGAGACACGCGTATCCATCACGCGTGGCGTCACGCCGCGTGCGAGGAAAAAGTCCACGCAGGAGAGCCCCGTGAGGCCCAACCCGATGATAACGACTTTTTTGCCCTGGTAATCTGCCATGATTAACGTACCTTCAGCGTTGCCAGGCCAATCAGCACCAGCATCAGCGAAATAATCCAGAAGCGCACAATCACGCGCGGCTCCGGCCAGCCTTTCAGTTCATAGTGGTGGTGAATCGGCGCCATACGGAAGATGCGCTGACCGCGCAGCTTGAAGGAACCGACCTGCAAAATCACCGACAGGGTTTCAACCACAAACACGCCGCCCATGATCACCAGCAGGAACTCCTGACGCAGCAGTACGGCGATAATGCCGAGCGCACCGCCCAAAGCCAGAGAACCGACGTCCCCCATAAAGACCTGCGCCGGATAGGTGTTGAACCACAGGAAGCCCAGCCCCGCGCCGACAATCGCCGTACAGACGATCACCAGCTCACCCGCGTGACGCAGATAAGGGATGTGCAGATAATTTGCAAAGTTCATGTTACCGGTCGCCCACGCCACCAGCGCAAAACCGGCAGCCACAAAGACGGTTGGCATAATCGCCAGACCATCCAGACCGTCGGTCAGGTTAACGGCGTTACCGGTACCGACAATCACAAAGTAGGCCAGCAGGATGTAGAACAGCCCCAGCTGCGGCATCACGTCCTTAAAGAACGGCACGACCAGCTCGGTGGCTGGCGTGTCTTTCCCGGCCAGATACAGCGCGAAGGCCACGCCCAGCGCGATCACCGACATCCAGAAATATTTCCAGCGCGCGATCAGGCCCTTAGTATCTTTGCGGACGACTTTGCGGTAATCATCAACAAAACCGATGATCCCGTAACCCACCAGTACCGTCAGAACGCACCAGACGTACGGGTTGGAGGGATACGCCCACAGCAGCACGGAAACGACGATGGCGGTCAGGATCATGATCCCGCCCATCGTCGGCGTGCCGCGCTTGCTGAAGTGCGATTCCGGACCGTCGTTACGCACAACCTGGCCGAAAGAGAGTTTTTGCAGACGGGCAATCATGCGCGGGCCCATCCACAACGAGATGAACAGCGCAGTCAGCAGGCTGACGATGGCGCGAAACGTCAGATACGAAAAGACGTTAAAGCCTGAATAATATTTGACCAAATGTTCGGCCAGCCAAACTAACATGTCCCGTTCTCCTGTAATGCGTGCACAACCTCTTCCATGGCGGCACTACGTGAACCTTTCACTAACACAGTCACAATTTGTTTTTCTGTAATCAACGCCTTAAGGCGCGCTATCAACGCGGTTTTATCAGCAAAATGCTCGCCTACGCCGCTGGCATGGCTAATCGCCTGGCTCAGTTTTCCTGCGCTCAGCACGCAGTCCAGCCCCGCCGCTTTCGCCGCTTCACCGACCTGCGTATGGCAGGCTTCGCTTTCGTCGCCCAGCTCAGCCATATCGCCAACCACCATGATGCGGTAGCCCGGCATTTCAGATAAAACCTGCACCGCCGCCGTCATTGAGCCAACGTTCGCGTTGTAGGAATCATCCAGCAGCAGCTTGTTTTCCGAAAGCTGAATCGGGAAAAGACGTCCCGGCACGGCTTTCAGGTTCGCCAGCCCGGTTTTAATCGCTTCATGCGACGCGCCCACCGCCGTCGACAGCGCCGCCGCCGCAAGCGCATTGGCGATGTTATGACGACCCGGCAGCGGCAGCAGCACATCAACGCCACCCGTTGGGGTGGTGAGGGTGAACTCCGTACCGTGCGACGTCACGTGGATATTGGTCGCGGTAAAATCACCGTTGGCCGCATTCGGCGAGAAGCGCCAGGTTTTACGCGAACCGATGATGCTTTGCCAGTTCAGCCAGTCGTTGTTATCGGCATTCAGAATGGCGATGCCGTCATCCGGCAGGCCGGTGTAAATCTCACCTTTGGCTTTCGCCACGCCTTCCAGCGAACCAAAACCTTCCAGATGCGCCGCCGCGAGGTTATTCACCAGCGCGGCTTCCGGGCGAGTCAGGCTCACGGTCCAGGCGATTTCGCCCTGGTGGTTTGCCCCTAACTCGATCACCGCAAATTCATGTTCTTTGGTCAGGCGGAGTAATGTCATCGGCACGCCGATGTCATTATTGAGGTTGCCCGCGGTATAAAGCGTATTCCCGCACTGGCTGAGGATCGCCGCCGTCATCTCTTTCACCGACGTCTTGCCTGATGATCCGGTCAAGGCGACAACGCGAGTAGGGACCTGCTGACGAACCCAGGCGGCCAGCTCACCGAACGCAAGACGCGTATCTTTCACCACAATTTGTGGCAGATCGATATCGAGCCTGCGACTGACGAGCAGCGCACTGGCACCGTTCTCTTTGGCCTGTTCTGCGAAATCATGCGCGTCAAAACGCTCGCCTTTCAGCGCCACAAACAGACAGCCTGCGGTGATTTTGCGGGTGTCCGTCGTTACGGCATCAATGGTCAGGTCTTGCCCGTGCAGGTCGCCCTGCAGAATAGCAGCGGCCTGGCTTAACGTGATGCTAATCATGCCACGACTCCCAGCAGGCGTGCTGCCGTTACGCGGTCCGAGTAGTCCAGACGGCGATTGCCAACGATCTGATAATCTTCATGGCCTTTACCCGCCAGCAGGACAACATCATTCTCCCGCGCCTGCATGATGGTGTTGGTCACGGCTTCCGCACGGCCTTCCACCACGCGAGCGCGGCCCGCGTCCAGCATGCCCGCCAGAATGTCATTGATGATGGCGCGCGGCTCTTCGGTACGCGGGTTGTCATCGGTCACAACTGGAATATCTGCGAACTGCTCGGCAATAGCCCCCATCAGCGGGCGTTTGCCTTTATCGCGATCGCCGCCGCAGCCAAACACGCACCAGAGCTTCCCTGTGCAGTGCAGGCGCGCCGCTTCCAGCGCTTTTTCCAGCGCATCCGGCGTGTGGGCATAATCAACCACAACGGTCGGCTTGCCCGGCGCGCTGAACACTTCCATACGGCCGCATACAGGCTGCAGACGCGCTGAGGTTTTCAGCAGTTCAGCCATCGGATAACCCAGCCCCAGCAGCGTTGCCAGGGCCAGCAGCAGGTTGCTGACGTTAAACGCGCCCATCAGGCGGCTTTCAATTTCACCTTCACCCCAGGAAGAGGCAAAGCGAATTGTCGCCCCGCTGTCGTGATAATTCACCTCAACCGCCTTCAGCCAGCGGCCGTGGCAGTTCGGATTGATATGGTCTTCCATCGACACCGCAACCGCATCCGGCAGCTTCGCCAGCCAGCGGCGGCCCACTTCGTCGTCGGCGTTGATGATGGCTTGTCCGTAATGGTGAGTAGAGAACAGCAGCCATTTCGCGGCTTCGTAATGCTCCATATCACCGTGATAATCAAGATGATCGCGGCTCAGGTTGGTAAACACGGAAGCAGCAAATTTCAGCGCCGCGACGCGGTGCTGAACCAGACCGTGCGAAGAGACTTCCATCGCAGCAAAGGTTGCCCCCTGCCCTGCCAGACCGGCAAGCACATGCTGTACGTCTACCGCCGAGCCGGTAGTGTTTTCCGTCGGGCTCACTTTGCCCAGCAGGCCGTTACCCACGGTACCCATCACCGCACCGGTTTCACCCAGCAGCTGGGCCCACTGCGCCATCAGTTGAGTGGTAGTGGTTTTACCGTTGGTACCCGTCACGCCAACCAGACGCAGCTGGTCGGAAGGTTCGTGATAAAAACGTCCCGCCAGCGCGGAAAGACGCTCGTTCAACTGGCTGAGATAGATAACCGGCACACCGTGCATTTCACGGATCTCACCGTCGGTTGCCTCATCTTTCGCCTCAGCAATAATGGCAGCCACACCTTGCGCAATCGCCTGCGGGATATAACGACGCCCGTCCGCCTGATGACCGACCACCGCCACAAAAAGATCGCCAGAAGCAGCCACGCGGCTGTCCAGTACCATCTCTCGCAGTGCTCGCTCCGGTGCATTTGGCACCCACGGAGCGAGAAGGTCGCGCAAATTACGATCTGCCACCTGTACCCTCGCCTTGATTAATTACAAATTCACTTTTTTCGCCCGTCGCCAGCGCATCCGGTTCAATGTTCATGGTGCGTAACACGCCGCCCATGATAGCCCCGAACACAGGCGCGGAGACGGCGCCGCCGTAGTATTTACCCGCCTGTGGATCGTTTATCACGACCACCAGCGCAAAACGCGGATTGCTTGCAGGCGCAACGCCTGCGGTATAGGCAATGTATTTGTTGATATAGCGGCCGTCCGGCCCTACTTTTTTCGCCGTACCGGTCTTGATGGCGATGCGATAACCTTTGATTGCCGCCTTCACGCCGCCGCCGCCGGGCAGCGCTACGCTTTCCATCATATGAACAACAGTACGGACGGTTGATTCCGGGAAGATACGCTCGCCGGGAACCGGTGGATCAACTTTGGTAATCGACAGCGGACGATAAACGCCATAGCTGCCGATCGTTGCATAGACTCGCGCTAACTGTAACGGTGTCACCATTAGCCCGTAGCCGAAAGAGAAGGTGGCCCTCTCTATGTCAGACCACCGTTGTTTTTGAGGATATAAGCCACTGCGTTCTCCGACCAACCCCAAATTGGTCGCCTTTCCAAGCCCAAAACGTGAGTAAGTCTCTACTAACGCTGAGGACGGCATCGCTAACGCCAGCTTTGAAACACCGACGTTACTCGACTTCTGTAACACCCCGGTCAGGGTCAATTCGCTGTAGCGCGCCACGTCTTTAATTTCGTGGCCGTTAATTCGGTATGGAATGGTATTCAGTACGGTGTTTTCATTGACGATACCGCGCTGAAGTGCAGTCATGACCACCATCGGCTTAACGGTCGAACCCGGTTCGAACACGTCGGTGATGGTACGGTTACGCATAACATCCTTCTGCGTACCGGTCAGATTGTTAGGGTTGTAGGAAGGGCTATTGGCCATCGCCAACACTTCACCCGTGTTGACGTCGACTAACACGGCACTGCCCGATTCCGCTTTGTTGAAGGCCACGGCGTTGTTCAGCTCGCGGTAAACCAGCGCCTGTAACCGCTCATCGATACTCAGTGCAAGGTTGTGTGCGGCCTGGCTGTCCGTTGAGGAAATATCCTCGATCACGCGACCATAGCGGTCTTTACGCACAATGCGCTCGCCGGGCTGGCCGGTGAGCCATTTATCAAAGCTTTTTTCAACGCCTTCAATCCCCTGGCTATCGACGTTAGTAAAGCCAATGAGGTGAGCGGTTACTTCTCCGGAAGGATAGTAACGACGGGATTCTTCACGCAGATGGATCCCCGGCAGCTTCAATTTTTTGATGTAGTCCGCCATGTCAGGGTTCACCTGACGCGCCAGATAGATAAAACGCCCTCTCGGGTTCGTATTCACGCGTGAAGCTAACTGGTCCAGCGGCATCTTCAGCGCGTCCGCAAGCGCCTTCCAGCGGTTATCAAGCGTGATACCGCCAGCGTCGTGCAGCTCTTTCGGATCGGCCCAGATCGCCTTCACCGGCACACTCACGGCCAGCGGACGACCCGAACGGTCGGTGATCATCCCGCGGGATGTCGACACTTCCTGGACGCGCAGGGAGCGCATGTCGCCCTGGCGCACCAGCATGTCAGGGGCGACGATTTGCAGCCAGGCCACGCGTCCCAGCAGAAAACCCAGAGCGAGTAAAATGCAGCCGCAAAGCAACGCAAAACGCCAACTGATAAAGTTGGCCTGTTCTTCCTGACGTTTTGGTTTTAGCGTTTTTGCCGCTGCTTTCATGCGTCGCGTTTTCCCTTATTTTTGTACTACGATATTTTCCTGCGAAGGATCAACATGCTGCAGCTGCAGCTTTTCCGTTGCGATCCGTTCAACCCGGCTGTGATCGCCGAGCGCGTTTTCTTCAAGGATCAGATTTCGCCATTCAATATCCAGCGCATCGCGTTCCAGTACCATCTGCTCGCGTTGCGCAGTCAATAAACGTGTATGGTGGGCGGTGGTCACCACCGTAACTGCCGTGACAATGATGCAAATGAACAGACAGAGTGGCAGTTTCCCAAACCGCAAAAGATCGTCGCCGATCACGCCAGGCAAGGCATGGCGCTCGTTGCTTCCTAACGAATCCTTAACTTTGCTTAGGGTCTCTGTCACTCTGCCGATCATGCGTTCGTCCTCTCTGCAACACGCAGCACTGAACTACGGGCGCGTGGATTCTCTGCCACTTCTTCTTCGCCCGGCATCAACTTGCCTAATGCTCGCAACTGACGGCCACCCAGCTTCCTGAGTTGTTCTTCCGTCATCGGCAGCCCCGCTGGCACCTGTGGACCGCGGCTTTGTTCACGCATAAAGCGTTTCACAATACGGTCTTCCAGCGAATGGAAGCTGATGATGGATAACCGCCCACCCGGGGCCAGCACGTCGAGCGAGCTTTTTAGCGCCAGCTCTATTTCCTCCAGTTCACTGTTTACCCAGATGCGAACCGCCTGGAAGGTACGGGTCGCGGGATGTTTGTGCTTATCCTTCACCGGTGTCGCCGCCGCGATCACCTCAGCCAACTCTTTGGTGCGGGTCATTGGCTCAATGCGATTGCGCTCAACGATGGCGCGCGCAATACGTTTGCCAAAGCGCTCTTCGCCGAACGTTTTGATGACCCATGCAATATCGGCTTCGTCAGCGGTCTGTAACCACTCAGCGGCAGACTGACCGCGCGTCGGGTCCATACGCATGTCCAGCGGACCATCACGCATAAAGGAGAAACCACGTTCAGCATCATCAAGTTGGGGTGAAGAGACGCCAAGATCGAGAAGAATCCCGTCGATCTTGCCCGTCAGGCCGCGCTCAGCTACATATTCCGCGAGCGCAGAGAAAGGTCCATGCACGATGGAAAAGCGTGGATCATTGATGGTCTGTGCAACGGCAATTGCCTGCGGATCGCGATCGATTGCCAGCAGACGTCCTTCCTCTCCAAGCTGGGAGAGAATCAAACGCGAGTGACCACCGCGACCAAACGTGCCATCAATGTAGATGCCATCCGGACGAATATTCAGACCGTTAACGGCCTCGTCCAGTAACACCGTTTTATGTTTATAATTTTCCATCATATTTATAGAGACAAGTCCTGCAGCCGTTCCGATAATGTCGCGGAATCAGACTGCTCAGCGTCGATATCTTCCTTGACCTGTTGATACCAGGTCGTTTCATCCCACAGTTCAAACTTGTTGAACTGCCCGACCAGCATCACTTCTTTGGTCAGACCGGCATGTTGCCGCAACACAGGCGCAATCAGTAATCGCCCTGCGTTATCCATCTGACATTCACTGGCATGTCCCAATAACAGCCGCTGCACGCGGCGTTCCTGCGGGTTCATGCTCGACAGTCGCGACAGCTTTTGCTCAATAATTTCCCATTCAGGCAAGGGGTAAAGCAGCAGGCAGGGGGAGTTAATGTCAATGGTGCAAACCATTTGACCCGCAGCGTTCTCAATCAGCTGGTCGCGGTATCGGGTTGGTACCGATAAACGCCCTTTGCTGTCGAGATTGACTAACGTAGCTCCACGGAACATGCCAGTCTCACCCCTCCTCACCACTTTAACCCACAAATTCCCACCTAAAGGAGTTTACGGAGCGAGGGAAAAGCTTGTCAAGCCAGGACTCTCCCTATAAGGACTCGAAAGCCCTCTATTTACAGAGATAAACAGTCCTGGTTAATAACTGCACAACTGGCGAGGCAAAATTAACGTTATGAATATTTGTAAGAAAAAAACCGAATATGCACACTAGCGTTAAAGCTCACTCAATATCATCGCAGATAAATATAAAGTGTCAGTTTGCGACGCGGGCAGCATTTTATGACAGATTCTCAGGGGATAACAGCGCCAGATTCACTCGGGCACCCGGTAAGCGCGGCGGTTGCCACGGAAGCTGGCAAAGGAGGAGAAAAAACGTCTGAATATTCATCGGCCGAAGAGGGTTTGTAACAAATTAATACAAAGATAGCTGTTTAAAATCGCCCGGACGTTCTTTAAAGGGCCAATTTAAAAGCCGGAATGAATTAAGAAAATAGGTGATTAGGATCTCTCAAGAATTATCCTAATTTCTCTCCGGGAATTATGCGAACGAATTATCGCAACAAAATGGGGCAGATTTCGCCGCCCCAGTCATTTCATTTTTGGCGGCTTAAAATTCCGCGATGGTAGAGATTACGTTTGATCCGCGTCAGGCCCGGCTTCGGTTTGCGCGGCTCATCCAGGCTTGCCAGCACAATCTCCAGCACGCGTTCAGCCACATCGCGGTGACGCTGTGCTACCGCCAGCACCGGGCACTGGAGGAAGTCGAGCAGCTCGTTATCCCCGAACGTGGCAATCGCCAGATCGGAGGGCAGTTTACCTTCACGGCGTAAGGTCACATCCATAACGCCCTGCAGCAACGCGAACGACGTGGTGAACAGCGCCTGAGGCATCGGGTGCGTTTCCAGCCATTTTTCGAACAGCTGTGCCGCGGCTTCACGCTCGTAGCTATTGGCATAGAGGTAGTGAACCTCGCGCGGATCGTCTTTCCAGGCGGTTCTGAATCCCTGCTCGCGCAGGAAGCTCACGGAAAGCTCAGGCAACGCGCCAAGATACAGCACTGTCTCAGCGGGGAATGTTCTCAGCTCTGCGGCCAGCATTTCTGCATCATCCTGATCCGCACCCACGACGCTGGTGAAATGCTCGCGATCGAGCGCGCGATCCAGCGCAACGATTGGGAACGGGTCGTTCGCCCAGCGCTGGTAGAACGGATGCTCTGGCGGCAAGGAGGTCGACACGATGATGGCATCCACCTGGCGCTGGAGCAGATGCTCAATGCAGCGCATCTCGTTGTCGGGCTGGTCTTCCGAGCAGGCAATCAGCAGTTGATAGCCGCGCTGGCGCGCCTGACGTTCAAGATAGTTGGCGATACGGGTATAGCTGGTGTTTTCCAGGTCAGGGATCACCAGACCAATAGAGCGGGTACGCCCGGCACGCAGACCGGCTGCGACAGCATTCGGATGGTAGTTATGCTCACGAACCACCGCCATAACTTTTTCAACGGTCTTGTCGCTGACACGGTACTGCTTTGCTTTACCGTTAATCACATAGCTGGCCGTTGTTCGTGACACGCCGGCTAGCCGGGCGATTTCATCCAGTTTCACAATTGCCCCTTAAAAAAAGAAAAGAGTCCATGGCCCTGTCAAGGTTATGGTTAAATCTTTTAACATCTAAACGCAGAAAAGCCTTCGCGGCAACCGCTTTTATCTGCGTTGTCGGCTGATTACGCAAAAAAAAGCCCGGCTTTGGTGACCGGGCAGAAAGAGGCGAACCTTTTTGACAACTAACGCATGATTTTCTCGCCGCGTGACAGACCCACAACACCCGATCTCGCGACCTCGACAATTTTTGCGACGTCCCGCACGGACGCCAGGAAAGCATCCAGCTTGTCGCTTGTCCCGACCAGCTGAACCGTATAAAGAGAAGGCGTGACGTCGATAATCTGTCCGCGGAAAATATCCGCATTGCGTTTGACTTCATCACGCCCGTAGCCACTGGCCTGGATTTTCACCAGCATGACCTCACGTTCAACGTAGGCCCCCTGCCCCAGCTCGCTCACACGCAGTACATCGACCAGCTTATGCAGCTGTTTTTCAATTTGCTCAAGTACTTTGGCATCGCCGACGGTTTGGATCGTCATGCGCGACAGCGTCGGGTCTTCCGTCGGGGCAACGGTCAGGCTTTCAATGTTATAGCCGCGCTGCGCAAAAAGGCCAATGACGCGCGACAGTGCGCCAGACTCGTTTTCCAGTAAAACAGATAATATCCGGCGCATATCAGGTTCTCTCCGTTTTGCTTAACCACATTTCATCCATACCACCACCACGAATATGCATCGGATAAACGTGCTCGGTTCCATCAACAATCACATCCATAAAGACGAGGCGGTTGTTTTTAACGTGCTCAAGCGCCTGTGCGAGCTTCGTTTCCAGCTCGGCCGGATCGGTCACCCGCATGCCTACGTGGCCATAAGCTTCAGCAAGACGAACAAAATCTGGCAGCGATTTCATGTAGGACTGTGAGTGGCGGCCAGAGTAGATCATATCCTGCCACTGCTTGACCATACCGAGATACCCGTTATTCAGGTTCAGCACCAGTACCGGCAGTTCATATTGCAGCGCGGTAGACAGCTCCTGAATATTCATCTGAATACTGCCGTCCCCCGTCACGCAGACGACGGTTTCATTCGGCAGCGCCAGCTTCACGCCCAGCGCGGCAGGCAGACCAAAGCCCATCGTTCCTAAACCACCGGAGTTGATCCAGTGTCGCGGTTTATCAAACGGGTAATACAGCGCGGCAAACATCTGATGCTGTCCCACGTCTGAGGTCACGTACGCCTCACCTTTCGTCAGACGCCACACCGCTTCAATGACCGCCTGCGGCTTAATGTTTTCACTTTGCGTGTCATATTTCAGGCACTGACGCGCGCGCCACTGTTCAATCTGCTGCCACCAGTCGCGGATCTCATCCAGCGGCTGGGTTGCACTCTCCTGGGTCAGCAGATCCAGCATTTGCTCCAGAACCTGACGGGCATCGCCGACGATCGGCACATCAGCCGACACCGTTTTTGAAATTGACGTTGGATCGATATCAATGTGCAGCACGGTGGCGTTCGGACAATACTTCGCCAGGTTGTTGGTGGTGCGATCGTCAAAGCGCACGCCGACGGCAAAGATCACATCGGAATGATGCATTGTCATGTTGGCTTCATAGGTGCCGTGCATACCCAGCATCCCCAGCGCCTGACGATGGGTGGCAGGGAACGCCCCCAGCCCCATCAGCGACGACGCAACGGGAAGGTTAAGCTTTTCAATCAGTTCACGAAGCTGGGCTTCACAGGCAGAGTTGATCGCCCCGCCACCGACATAGACCACCGGTTTTTTGGCCGCCAGAAGCGTTTGCAACGCTCGCTTGATCTGACCTTTATGCCCCTGCGTTGTGGGGTTATAAGAGCGCATGCTTACCGATTCCGGCCAGACATAAGGCAGCTTGTTTGCCGGGTTGAGAATATCTTTAGGTAGATCGACCACCACCGGTCCCGGGCGTCCGCTCGCCGCCAGCCAGAAGGCTTTTTTCAGTATGCCGGGAATGTCTTCTGTTTGCTTGACCAGGAAGCTGTGCTTCACAACGGGACGCGAAATCCCGACCATGTCGCACTCCTGAAACGCATCGTAGCCAATCAGTGAGGTTGCCACCTGCCCGGAGAGGATCACCAGCGGAATGGAGTCCATATAGGCCGTCGCAATGCCGGTAATGGCGTTTGTCGCACCGGGGCCGGACGTGACTAATACCACGCCCACTTCACCCGTCGCACGTGCCAGGCCGTCAGCCATGTGTACCGCCGCCTGCTCGTGACGTACCAGAACATGGTCAATGCCCCCAACCGTATGCAGCGCATCATAAATATCGAGGACCGCACCGCCAGGGTAGCCGAACACTTGCTTTACGCCCTGATCGATCAGCGACCGAACGACCATTTCCGCGCCAGACAACATCTCCATGCTTTGCCTCCAGGCATTTTGTTATAGACGGACTGCCGAATTCATTTCCGCACCGTCTTACGATTGGGATAAACCAATCTTATATTTTGCAGAGTGTTCTTTACCTTAACCGCTCGTTATGAGGCAGGCAATTAGCAAACCCGGTGAGATAAACGGTGTGTAAAGCAGAAAAAGCAGCTGTTATCAGAAGATATGGTTAATTCCTCTGAGAATAGAGGATGGGGTGATAAATCATCGCTGAAAACCGCGACAATGCAGGAAATCATCTATTTTTGCGCGCCGGAGAGCAGCACGAAAAAAAGCCTCACAGAACAAAATAGCAATTATCTAAAAAAACTCAGGATAAACCACATAAACCGATGCGATTTATCCTGATGCGTTTACCGGCGGCAGATGCCAACCAGCAACTCTTCCATCCACTGATGTCCTTTATCCCGGCCCGCGGCTTCATGCCAGGAAAGATAACAGGTACGGCTATTTAGCTTGAGCGGCAGAGGCAAAATTTGCAGATTTAAAGGGGCAGAAAACTCTTCTGCCAGCCAGCGCGGCGCAATTGCCACCAGCTGTGTCTGGGAAACCACGTTTAATACGCTGACCATGGCCATGCCCTGATAAGCCACGCTCGCCTGTTTATCCGCAGTGTCATACCACGGCAGGCTAAAGGAAGCATATCTGTCGAGCGCAACAACGGCGTGCTGCTCGTTATAAACATCGTTTTCTCGCAGCGGAGAATTCAGGCGCGGGTGTTTTTTACTGGCGACCAGAACCATTTCATCTTTAAACAGCGGCACGCAGGAAAATTCCGGACGACGGAACTCTTCATATCCCAGAACAAATTCGATCTCCTGATAGCGTAACTGATGTTCCGTGTTTTGATTCAGAGATGATTTAAAAACAAGATGGATATTTGGTGCGATCTCTTCAACTTTATTATAGATAATTGACGTTAAATAATTATCTAATGGGCTGCAGACACAAAGATGAAATACGCGCTCGCTGCTTAAA
This sequence comes from Enterobacter sp. WP_7_1, assembly GCF_003688535.1. Lineage (NCBI taxonomy): Bacteria > Pseudomonadati > Pseudomonadota > Gammaproteobacteria > Enterobacterales > Enterobacteriaceae > Enterobacter > Enterobacter sp. WP_7_1. The sequence continues at coordinate 130,593 of NZ_REFK01000004.1, forward strand.
GGTTCAAAGCCCGATCCCGGCAGCTCATTTTGGACCAGTTGCAACGCCTGACGGATGGAGCCGAACAGCTGGAATGCGCGTGCGGTAGGCTGGATCCCCCTCCCGTAACGAACAAATAATTCGTCGTTAAACATGAGCTTAAGTCTGGCAACGGCATTACTCACCGCAGGTTGTGACATCCCCAACGCTTGAGCCGCGCGGGTGATATTCTGTTCCTGCATGACCGCATCAAACACCGTCAGAAGATTCAGATCCACCGTGCGTAACTGCGGTTTAATCCCATCAGTAGCTTGAGACTGTTTAATATTATTTTCTGGCACTTCTGACTCCACTGTCACGCTACACTCCTTTGCCAACGTACTGTAATAATCTCGAAAAATATGATTTATCATGCAAATACGATCAGCGAAAGAGAATTATTTAAAATTCGGAATATATAAAGACTCTATATTAACGAAAATTAATGAGCAAAAATGATATGTTTGACTTTAGGATCTGAATGAAACCATAAACCAAACAAATATACAATTGCCAACAGGTTAATGATGACTTAAGCATTATTAAACTGTTATTGCTATCTCCCTACATTTAGTTAACAACCTGTTATCTCCGTTCGTTTTTTAGCACTCAGAAATAGATTCACTGCATTTATAACTTAATGATATCCAAACTCTTTAAGCACAAAGCATCCTTTTCAAGACATTTCACTCATTTTTAAACAATTATTTTTATTTGTTTCTGCAACTCTTTTTTTAAGTCCAAAATTAGACAATTAGTTTGGTCAGTAAAGCTAAAACCAGCACAATTAGCTAAAGTGAATATCCTGTTGATTCCTTCTGTCGGGCCCGTTTTCATTCTCAGGGGTTGACATGAACAGCCGTATCCAGTACCACTAAAAGCATATTGAATTTAACGGAGCACGATTCATGACACGCACCATTCGTTTCACCGGTCTACTACTACTAAACGCATCCACTGTGCGCGGTAGACTGGCGGGCGAAATTCAGCGTTGAATCGTCACCAGTAAGACTAAAAACCCGCGCCACTGCGCGGGTTTTTTTATGCTCGTAGCAAGGCGCCCTAAGACTGACAAGGACCTAACCCATGAGCCAGCAAGTCATTATTTTCGATACTACTTTACGTGACGGTGAACAGGCATTACAGGCAAGCCTGAGTGTAAAAGAGAAACTGCAGATCGCGCTGGCTCTCGAACGTATGGGTGTCGACGTGATGGAGGTCGGTTTCCCTGTCTCTTCCCCGGGTGATTTCGAATCCGTACAGACCATTGCGCGCACCATTAAAAACAGCCGCGTCTGTGCCCTGGCACGCTGCGTAGAGAAAGACATCGACGTCGCCGCCGAGTCGCTGAAGGTCGCCGAAGCGTTCCGTATCCACACTTTTATTGCCACCTCGCCTATGCACATCGCAACCAAATTGCGCAGCACGCTGGATGAGGTGATTGAGCGCGCGGTCTACATGGTTAAGCGCGCACGCAACTATACCGATGACGTTGAATTCTCCTGTGAAGATGCGGGCCGTACGCCAATCGAAGACCTGGCGCGCGTTGTGGAAGCCGCCATCAACGCGGGCGCGAAAACCATCAACATCCCGGACACCGTCGGCTACACCATGCCGTTTGAGTTCTCCAACATCATCACCGGCCTGTATGACCGCGTGCCAAATATTGATAAAGCAATTATCTCCGTCCACACCCACGATGATTTGGGTCTGGCCGTGGGTAATGCGATCGCCGCCGTCCACGCAGGTGCACGTCAGGTTGAAGGCGCGATGAACGGTATCGGCGAACGCGCGGGCAACTGTTCGCTGGAAGAAGTGATCATGGCGATCAAAGTGCGCAAAGACATCATGGACGTGCACACCCGCATCAATCACAACGAAATCTGGCGCACCAGCCAGACCGTCAGCCAGATTTGCAACATGCCGATTCCGGCTAACAAAGCGATTGTCGGCACCGGCGCCTTCGCACACTCCTCCGGTATTCACCAGGATGGCGTCCTGAAGAACCGTGAAAACTACGAAATCATGACCCCGGAATCCATCGGCCTGAATCAGGTGCAGCTGAACCTGACCTCCCGTTCCGGCCGCGCCGCGGTTAAACACCGTATGGAAGAGATGGGTTATAAGGACAGTGATTACAACATGGATCAGCTGTACGACGCCTTCCTGAAGCTGGCCGACAAAAAAGGTCAGGTGTTCGACTATGACCTGGAAGCGCTGGCCTTTATTAACAAGCAGCAGGAAGAGCCTGAGCACTTCCGTCTGGATTACTTCAACGTGCAGTCCGGCTCCAGCGACATCGCCACTGCCTCGGTCAAACTGGCCTGCGGTAATGAAATTAAAGCAGAGGCCGCTAACGGTAACGGCCCTGTCGATGCCATCTACCAGGCGATTAATCGCGTCACCGAGTACGACGTTGAGCTGGTGAAGTATGACCTGACGGCCAAGGGCCACGGCAAAGATGCACTGGGTCAGGTCGACATTGTTGTTACCCACAATGGCCGCCGCTTCCACGGCGTGGGCCTGGCGACCGATATCGTTGAATCCTCCGCGAAAGCGATGGTGCATGTTCTGAACAACATCTGGCGCGCCGCCGAAGTCGAAAAAGAGTTGCAACGCAAAGCTCAGAATAAAGAGAACAACAAGGAAACCGTGTAATGTCGAAGAATTACCATATTGCTGTGTTGCCGGGCGACGGTATTGGTCCGGAAGTGATGGCACAGGCGCTGAAAGTACTGGAAGCCGTTCGCGCGCGTTTTGCGATGAAAATCACCACCAGCCACTACGACGTGGGCGGTATTGCGATTGATAACCACGGTACGCCACTGCCGAAAGCGACCGTGGAAGGCTGCGAAAATGCCGATGCCGTGCTGTTTGGTTCCGTCGGTGGCCCGAAATGGGAACACCTGCCGCCGGCAGAGCAGCCAGAGCGCGGCGCGCTGCTGCCGCTGCGTAAACATTTCAAGCTGTTCAGCAACCTGCGTCCGGCGAAGCTGTATCAGGGTCTGGAAGAGTTCTGCCCGCTGCGCGCGGATATCGCCGCCAACGGTTTCGACATTCTGTGCGTGCGTGAACTGACCGGCGGGATCTATTTCGGTCAGCCAAAAGGGCGCGAAGGCAGCGGACAACACGAGAAAGCGTTCGACACCGAGGTGTATCACCGTTTCGAAATCGAACGTATCGCCCACATCGCGTTCGAGTCGGCGCGCAAACGCCGCCATAAAGTGACCTCCATTGATAAAGCGAACGTGCTGCAGTCTTCCATTTTGTGGCGCGAGATCGTCAGTGAAGTGGCTAAGCAGTACCCGGACGTCGCGCTGTCGCACATGTACATCGACAACGCGACCATGCAGCTGATTAAAGATCCGTCCCAGTTTGACGTGCTGCTGTGCTCCAACCTGTTCGGCGATATCCTGTCTGACGAGTGCGCGATGATCACAGGCTCGATGGGCATGCTGCCCTCCGCAAGCCTGAATGAAGAAGGCTTTGGGCTGTACGAGCCTGCGGGCGGCTCCGCGCCGGATATCGCAGGCAAAAACATTGCCAACCCGATTGCGCAGATCCTCTCCCTGGCCCTGCTGCTGCGCTACAGCCTGGATGCAGGCGAGGCAGCAACCGCAATTGAGAACGCCATTAACCGGGCGTTAGAAGAAGGCGTCCGTACCGGCGATTTGGCACGCGGCACGGCAGCAGTCAGTACCGATGAAATGGGCGACATTATTGCCCGCTATGTCGCTGAAGGGGTGTAATCATGGCTAAGACGTTATATGAAAAGTTGTTTGATGCGCACGTTGTGTACGAGGCGCCAAACGAAACTCCGCTGCTGTACATTGACCGCCACCTGGTGCACGAAGTGACCTCTCCTCAGGCATTTGACGGCCTGCGCGCGCACAAGCGCCCGGTACGTCAGCCGGGTAAAACCTTCGCGACGATGGATCACAACGTATCCACCCAGACCAAAGACATCAATGCCTCGGGTGAGATGGCGCGTATCCAGATGCAGGAGCTGATTAAGAACTGCAACGAGTTTGGCGTTGAGCTGTACGACCTCAACCATCCGTACCAGGGCATCGTCCACGTGATGGGGCCTGAGCAAGGGATCACCCTGCCGGGCATGACCATCGTCTGCGGTGACTCCCATACGGCGACCCACGGCGCGTTTGGCGCCCTGGCGTTCGGGATTGGCACTTCCGAAGTGGAACATGTGCTGGCAACGCAGACCCTGAAACAGGGCCGCGCCAAAACCATGAAGATCGAAGTGAAGGGTAAAGCCGCACCGGGTATTACCGCAAAAGACATCGTGCTGGCCATCATTGGTAAAACCGGCAGCGCGGGCGGCACCGGTCATGTTGTTGAGTTCTGCGGGGAGGCCATCCAGGCGCTGAGCATGGAGGGGCGCATGACCCTGTGCAATATGGCCATTGAGATGGGCGCAAAAGCCGGTCTGGTCGCGCCGGACGAAACCACTTTCAACTACGTGAAGGGTCGTCTGCACGCGCCGAAAGGTCAGGATTTTGACGACGCGGTCGCGTACTGGAAAACCCTGAAAACCGACGATGGGGCAACGTTTGATACCGTTGTCACGCTGCAGGCAGAAGAGATTGCGCCTCAGGTAACCTGGGGCACCAACCCGGGTCAGGTAATTTCCGTCAATGACGCCATCCCCGATCCGGCCTCCTTCGCCGATCCGGTCGAGCGCGCCAGTGCTGAAAAAGCGCTGGCCTATATGGGACTGAAGCCCGGCGTACCGTTGACCGATGTTGCCATTGATAAAGTCTTTATCGGTTCCTGCACCAACTCCCGTATCGAAGATTTGCGTGCCGCCGCCGAGATTGCCAAAGGCCGCAAAGTGGCACCAGGCGTACAGGCGCTGGTGGTACCTGGCTCCGGTCCGGTGAAGGCCCAGGCGGAAGCCGAAGGTCTGGATAAGATCTTTATCGAAGCGGGCTTCGAGTGGCGTCTGCCTGGCTGCTCCATGTGTCTGGCCATGAACAACGATCGCCTCAATCCGGGTGAGCGCTGCGCCTCTACCAGCAACCGTAACTTTGAAGGCCGTCAGGGCCGCGGTGGGCGCACCCATCTGGTCAGCCCGGCAATGGCCGCCGCTGCGGCAGTCACCGGCCATTTCGCCGATATTCGCAGCCTGAAATAAGGAGACAATCATGGCAGAGAAATTTACCCAACATACGGGCCGTGTTGTCCCGCTGGACGCCGCTAACGTCGACACTGACGCTATTATTCCTAAACAGTTTCTGCAGAAAGTAACGCGTACCGGTTTCGGCGCACATCTGTTTAACGACTGGCGTTTCGTGGACGATAAGGGAGAAGTGCCTAATCCGGAATTCGTTCTGAACTTCCCGGAATATAAAGGCGCCTCCATTTTGCTGGCACGCGAAAACTTTGGCTGCGGCTCATCCCGTGAGCACGCGCCGTGGGCACTCACCGACTATGGTTTTAAAGTGGTCATTGCCCCAAGCTTCGCGGATATCTTCTACGGCAACAGCTTCAACAACCAGCTGCTGCCGGTGACGCTGAGCGATGAACAGGTCGATGAATTGTTCGCGCTGGTTAAGGGGAATCCGGGCATTTCGTTTGAAGTGGATCTGGAAGCCGAAGTGGTGAAAGCCGGAGATAAGACCTACAGCTTCAGCATTGATGCCTTCCGCCGTCACTGCATGCTGAACGGTCTGGACAGCATTGGTTTAACTCTTCAGCACGAAGCGGCGATTGCCACTTACGAAAACAAACAACCCGCATTTATGAAATAATCCTCCGGCCTGCAGTCCATTCTGCAGGCCGCGTTTTATCCCGATATCCGCCTCCTTCTGTAAATACTCCCCAAACCCAGCCAATAATGACGTTATATTTAATGTCAATTTAATGTTTCCTGCGCAGAATAACCGCTCAATCAGCTGGCAGCGGAAATAATCATGGAAAAGAAAAATGGCAATGAGTCTCATATCCGTTCTCGGGAAATACATAAATGCACATTAGTAAGCGTGATAATAAATAGTTTACTCACAGCCTTTCAGATAGTTGCAGGAATATTCTCCGGCTCACAGGGTTTAATTGCTGATGGGATTCATTCTCTTTCCGATTTATCCTCCGACTTTGTCGTTCTGGTTGCGAATAAAAAGAGTCAGAAAGCTTCTGATATCGATCATCATTACGGTCATCTGCGTTTCGAAAACGGTGCAAAGCTCATTATTGGCGCTATTCTGCTGCTTGTGGGGGGCGGGATGCTCTGGTCCGCAGGCAATAAACTGCTTCACCCCGAGACGCATCAGCTGGTGAAAGGGGCCGCGTTGTGGGTGGCGATTCTGGCGCTGGTGGTAAAGGAAAGCTTGTTCAGATACATGTTTGCCACGGGAAAACGAATTCAGTCCTCGCTGCTGATAGCCAATGCCTGGCATGCCCGTTCTGACGCAGCGTCGTCAGTGGTTGTCGCCATCGGCATTGCCGGGAATTTAGTGGGCTTTCACGCGATGGACCTCATTGCGGCCCTGATTGTCGGAGTATTCATCGCCCACATGGGTTACAAATTTTCTGCCGATGCCCTGCACGATCTGATGGACCGTTCGCTTGAGCCCGAGCTGGAGCACGACATCAAAACGTGTCTTCTCGCAACCGAGGGCGTCACCGGACTCCATGATTTAAAAACCCGCAAGATGGGTGATTTAGCTCTTGTCGATGTTCATCTGGAAGTAAACGGCGAATTAAGCGTAAAAGAAGGACATCAGATTGCCGTTAATGCCAGAAATAATGTGATGCAAAAATTCAATGTGCTGAACGTGATGACGCATATTGATCCATCCCACTAATCGAAACGCATAAATACAGTGTGACGCAATCCATCGTTAAGGTTTCGTTAATTAATCTGCGTCACACTGCATCGTATCAGCACTCTCATTATTGAGGTAAAAAGCGATGAACCCAACATTACGCGATACGCTTCCCCATAAAGAAACGCCTTTTCTTCGCATACTACACATTCTCGTGGCCGTACTGGTCCTGGCCCAGATTATCAATTCTAATTTCACCGAAAGTGAAGCCCTCCACGAATCCGGGCTGAACGGAATCGTCACCTGGATCCATGTTATCTCCGGATTTGGTTTAATTTTTTGTGGGATTGCCATGATGGCATGGATGTTAACCCAGCGCGGATTTAAGTATTACTTCGCCTGGCTGGCGCTGGATTTTCGCGGAATTGTTGACGATATTCGCACCCTCGCGCAGCGTCAGCTTCCTGACGCGCATGCCGGCGGTATGGCGGCAACGGTGCAAGGTCTGGGCGTGCTGGCGCTGCTGGGCGTTGCACTCTGCGGCGCGGCCTGGTTCGTGCTGAACGCCACGCTCGGGCCGGTTTCGTCCGTCACGGAATCCGTCTTAGATTTGCATAAATTCCTGACGGTCTTTATTGAGACATATTTCTGGGCACACGGCTTCATGGGCCTCGTTCATATGTACCTGACGCTACGCGCGCAGCGTAAATATCAGTATTCAGAATAAAACGGTTCGCAGGGCCCGGCGTTCCCGGGCTCCGTTTCGTTCATCCGATCACACGTCTTTTACGCGGCAGGTCAGCAGAAGCGTCACGACGGATAGCGCCGCAATCATCCAGTAGACAGACGCATGCCCATAGCTTTGCGCCAGCGCCCCCTGAATAACGCCCGCCAGAATCACCCCGGTTGAAATGCTGTTGGTAAAAAGCGTGGTCGCCGAGCCGGCACGACCGGGCATGAGATCCTGAAACCAGAGCATGCCGATCCCGGCAACAATCCCAATAAACACGGCGTTAAACAGCTGCAGCGCCAGCAACGCTTCCCGCGAATGGAAAAGGATCAGCCCCGCGTAGAACAGCACCCCGGCCGCCACGGCGACGATCATCATCCTGCGCTTTCCAAAGCGCTTAACGTAGTAACCCGCCAGAATCATTGCCGGGATTTCCAGCCCGGCGGCAGTTCCCATCAAGATCCCCGCAAGCTTGTCCGGAAGGCCCAGATCGCTGCTGATCCACAGCGGCATATCGATGATGTACATGGTGTTGCAGGTCCACATCAGCGTGGAGGCAATAAACAGCATGCGGACGTTTTTGTCCTGCCAGCCGCTCACCTCGGTGACAGGTTTATCCGTCGTCTGTTCGACGCGCGCCACGGACGGCAGCGCGAAGGCAACCAGCACCAGGCTGATGACAAAAATCCCGGCGGCGATGGAAAACATGGTGGTAAAGCCGTAGTTCAACGCCAGCATGAAGGCCAGCGGCGGGCCAATGACCCACGCCAGCGAAAGCTGGGCGCGCATCACCGAGCTGAACATCACCACTTCACGCGCCGAGTTATCCGCATATTCACGGGCCAGCGCGAACAGCTGCGGCATGGCGGTGTTCGCCAGCGACGCTAGCAGCACGCCGCAGGTAATGAGCGTCAGATAATGACGGTTGAAGGCAAAGAGCAGCGCGTTACCCACGGCCATGGCGCAGCAAAAGAGGATCAGCCTGCGGCGATCGCCCTGGCTGTCCGATCGTTTCGCCAGCACGAGGCTGACCAGGATCCCGGCAATGGCGTTAACGGTGTAAAACAGGCCGACCCAAAACGGCTGCGCCCCCACCTCGCGGCTGAGAAACAGGCTCAGCGTCGGCGCCTGCAGCGCCCCCGCCACGCCCATCATAAAGGCCACCAGCATAAAAGCGGCATACACGCCGTTCAGGCGTCGCCCCATCGTCATCAACCACAGCATGCGCAAGTCCTTGTGAAAGCGAATCGAAATTGGGTGAATAGTAAACGAAAAAAGCCAGCAAAAACATTTTGCTGGCGGGTGATAAGCACCAATACTCAGTCACACATGATCGAGGCGAGTTAGCGGGAAGAGGTCGGGGCTGTAACGTCCCACTGCATCAATTCTTCTAACGTTTTCAGCCGTTGCTCTGCACACCGGCGGGCCAGCCAGGACGATCCCTTTGTCGCTGAAAAGTACTGCTGATAAAACTGACGTGCGGTAGACCTCTTCATAATTTACCTCCTCGCTTCATCGAGGAGAATTATTGGCCTAATATAGGGATAAATAAATTGCTGGTTTTTTGTCAGGAGTTCCCCTTTTATGCCTTCCGGTCGTCTGCAACAACAGTTTATCCGCCTCTGGCAGTGCTGCGAGGGGCAATCGCAGGAGACCACGCTCAACGAGCTGGCTGACCTGCTTAGCTGCTCCCGCCGCCATATGCGCACGCTGCTCAACACCATGCAGCAGCAGGGTTGGTTAAGCTGGGAAGCGGAGGCGGGACGCGGCAAACGCTCGCGGCTGACTTTCCTCTATACCGGGCTGGCGCTGCAGCAGCAGCGCGCGGAAGACCTGCTGGAGCAGGACCGCATCGATCAGCTGGTACAGCTGGTGGGCGACAAAGCCGCCGTGCGCCAGATGCTGGTTTCCCATCTCGGGCGCAGCTTTCGTCAGGGCCGACACATTCTGCGGGTGCTCTACTACCGTCCGATGAAAAATCTGTTGCCCGGCACGGCCTTACGCCGCTCAGAAACTCATATGGCCCGGCAAATCTTCAGCGGCCTGACGCGCATAAATGAGGAAAACGGGGAACTGGAAGCGGATATCGCGCACCACTGGCAGCAGCTTTCCCCGCGCCACTGGCGCTTCTTTTTACGCCCCGGCATCCACTTTCATCACGGCCGTGAGCTGGAAATGCACGACGTCATCGCCTCTCTGGAACGTGCCCGCAAGCTCCCGCTCTACTCGCATATCTCCCGCGTCCACTCGCCCACGGCCTGGACCCTGGATATTGAGCTGTCGCAGCAGGATAAATGGCTTCCCTGGCTGCTGGGCTACGTGCCGTCGATGATTTTGCCCGGCGAGTGGGAATCAATGAACAACTTTGCCAGCCTGCCGATTGGCACCGGGCCTTACTCCGTGTCCCGCAATAACAGCAACCAGCTGAAAATCCGCGCATTCGATGACTACTTTGGCTATCGGGCGCTGATCGACGAAGTGAACGTCTGGGTATTACCGGATCTCAATGAAGACCTGAGCTGCGGGCTGACGCTGGAAGGCCCCACCACGGGAGAAAAAGCCGTGGAGAGTCGCCTGGAGGAGGGATGCTATTATCTCCTGTTTGACCGTCGCACCCACCGTGGGGCAAATCAGGCCGTCCGCAAGTGGGTTAGCCACGTTTTGTCCCCTTCCAATCTGATTTACCATGCGGAAGAGCAGTACCAGACATACTGGTTCCCGGCGTACGGCCTGCTGCCGCGCTGGCACCACGCCCGCCCGGTTCACTGCGACAAACCCGCAGGGCTGGAGTCCATCACCCTGACCTACTACCGCGAGCACGTGGAGCATCGTTTTATCGCCAGAATCATGACCCGGCTGCTGGCAGCCGAGGGGGTCAGGTTAGAGGTCAGGGAAGTGGACTATGACGAATGGCATCAGGGGGAAATCGCCAGTGATATCTGGCTCAACAGCGCCAACTTTACCCTGCCGCTCGATTTTTCCCTTTTCTCGCATTTGTATGAAGTCCCGCTGATCCAGCACTGCATCGACCGTGACTGGCAGCAGGACGCCGCCCTGTGGCGCGCGGGCGAAATGAATCTTGCAGCGTGGTGCCAGCAGCTGCTGGCCGAGCAGGCGATCGTACCGTTGATCCACCACTGGCTGATGATCCAGGGCCAGCGCAGCATGCGCGGCCTGCGGATGAATACCCTGGGCTGGTTTGATTTTAAATCCGCCTGGTTTGCGCCGCCGGAGCCATAACGCTTTCGTAATATTCACCAAATCATTACAATAGCGCCGTTCTCAACGGGGTGCTGCATCACAGATGTGCGCTGAGATAATACCCGTCGAACCTGATCCGGATAACGCCGGCGAAGGGATTTGAGGCTGTCGCTCAAAATCCTTTGCCACTCAACTTTGAGGTGCAAAGTGTTAAAAAAAGTTCTCCCCCTGCTGGCGCTGTTTGCGCTGCCTGCTTTTGCGAAGCCCGTCCTGACGGTCTACACCTATGACTCCTTCTCTGCCGACTGGGGCCCTGGCCCTGTGGTCAAAAAAGCCTTCGAAGCGGACTGTAACTGCGAGCTGAAGTTCGTGGCGCTGGAAGATGGCGTTTCGCTGCTCAACCGTCTGCGCATGGAAGGGAAAAACAGTAAGGCCGACGTGGTGCTCGGGCTGGATAACAACCTGCTGGAAGCCGCCTCGCAAACCAAACTGTTTGCCAAAAGCGGCGTAGCGGCAGATGCCGTTAACGTGCCGGGCGGCTGGAAAAACGACACCTTTGTGCCGTTCGACTACGGCTACTTTGCTTTTGTTTACGACAAAAATAAGCTGAAAAACCCGCCGAAGAGCCTGAAAGAGCTGGTCGAAAGTGACCAGAAATGGCGCGTGATTTATGAAGATCCGCGCACCAGCACGCCGGGCCTGGGCCTGCTGCTGTGGATGCAAAAAGTCTACGGGGATAAAGCGCAGGAAGCGTGGCAGAAGCTGGCCGCCAAAACCGTCACCGTGACCAAGGGCTGGAGCGAAGCCTATGGCCTGTTCCTGAAAGGCGAAAGCGACCTGGTGCTGAGCTATACCACCTCTCCGGCCTACCACATTATCGCCGAGAAGAAAGATAACTATGCTGCCGCTAATTTTGCTGAAGGGCACTATCTGCAGGTGGAAGTCGCCGCGCGTACCGCCGCCAGCAAACAGCCGGAGCTGGCCGAGAAGTTCCTGAAGTTTATGGTTTCACCGGGGTTCCAGAATGCCATCCCGGCTGGTAATTGGATGTATCCGGTCACTAACGTTACCCTGCCCGCAGGTTTCGAGCAGTTGACCAAACCAAACACCTCGCTGGAGTTTACGCCGCAGCAGGTCGCCGCGCAGCGTGCAGCATGGGTAAGTGAATGGCAACGCGCCGTCAGCCGTTGATTCCCGGCTGGTTACTTCCCGGGCTGCTCGCCGCCACAGTGATGGTGGTGGTCAGCCTGGGGGCTTTTCTTGCACTGTGGTTCAACGCGCCAGAGAGCGACCTGCTCGCCCTCTGGCACGACGGCTACCTCTGGCACGTTATCCGGTTCTCCTTCTGGCAGGCGTCTCTTTCAGCCCTGCTGTCGGTGCTCCCGGCTATTTTTCTTGCGCGCGCCCTGTATCGGCGGCGTTTTCCCGGCAGGCTGGCACTGCTGCGCCTGTGCGCCATGACGCTGATCCTGCCCGTGCTGGTGGCGGTATTTGGTATTCTGAGCGTTTACGGTCGCCAGGGCTGGCTGGCTTCGCTGTGTGGCCTGCTTGGTCTGGAATGGTCATTCTCTCCTTACGGCCTGCAGGGCATTCTGCTGGCGCACGTGTTTTTCAATATGCCGATGGCAACGCGCCTCTTTTTGCAGGCGCTGGAGAATATTCCCGGCGAACAGCGCCAGATTGCTGCCCAGCTCGGCATGCGCGGCGTGTCGTTCTTCCGCTTTGTCGAATGGCCGTGGCTGCGCCGCCAGATCCCGCCCGTCGCGGCGTTAATCTTTATGCTCTGCTTTGCCAGCTTTGCCACCGTGCTGTCGCTCGGCGGCGGGCCGCAGGCCACCACCATTGAGCTGGCGATTTACCAGGCGCTGAGTTACGACTACGATCCCGGTCGCGCCGCGCTGCTGGCGATGGTGCAGATGGCGTGCTGCCTTGTGCTGGTGCTGTTGAGCCAGCGGCTGAGTAAAGCCATTCCCCCTGGCAGCAATCAAATAACCGGCTGGCGCGATCCACAGGACAGCCTGCACAGTCGCGTCACCGATTTTATCCTAATCGCGCTGGCGCTTCTGCTACTGCTGCCGCCGCTGATGGCCGTTATCGTTGACGGACTGAACCTCAATCTCATCTCCGTCCTGCAACAGCCCGTCCTCTGGCAGGCGACCTGGACCTCGCTGCGTATCGCGCTGGCGGCTGGGTTACTGTGCGTCATGCTGACCATGATGCTGCTGTGGAGCAGCCGCGAACTCTACGCGCGGCAGGCCCAAAAGGCCGGACAGGCGCTGGAGCTGACGGGCATGCTGATTCTGGCGATGCCGGGCATCGTGCTGGCGACGGGCTTCTTTTTACTGTTCAACAGCACCGTCGGCCTGCCGGAAAGGGCCGATGGCATTGTGATTTTTACCAACGCCTTAATGGCCGTCCCTTACGCGCTCAAAGTGCTGGAAAATCCGATGCGCGACGTCAACAGCCGCTACGGTTTGCTGTGCCAGTCGCTGGGCATGCAGGGCTGGCAGCGGCTGAAGGTGGTCGAACTCCGCGCGCTAAAACGCCCGCTGGCGCAGGCGCTGGCGTTTGCCTGCGTGTTGTCGATTGGGGATTTTGGCGTGGTGGCTCTCTTTGGCAATGACGATTTCCGCACGCTACCATACTGGCTCTATCAGCAGATCGGCTCTTATCGCAGTCAGGACGGCGCGGTCACCGCGCTGTTACTGCTGCTGCTGTGCTTTGCCTTATTTACCGTTATCGAAAAACTTCCGGGGCGTGATGTTAAAACTGACTGATGTAACCTGGCTTTACCAGCATCTGCCGATGCGCTTCACGCTCTCCGTGCGTCAGGGGGAGACGATCGCCGTGCTTGGCCCAAGTGGCGCGGGAAAAAGCACGCTGCTTAATCTGATTGCGGGTTTTCTGCAGCCGGCAAGCGGCGCGATCGTCATTAACAATCAAGACCATACCCACACGCCGCCCGCTAAACGTCCTGTCTCCATGCTGTTTCAGGAAAACAACCTGTTTACCCACCTGACGGTGCGGCAAAACATCGCGCTGGGAATGCATCCGGGACTCAGGCTGAACGATGCCCAGCGCCAGAAGCTGGAGATCATTGCCGCCCAGATGGGGATCAACGAGTTCATCGACAGGCTGCCGGGCGAGCTTTCCGGCGGTCAGCGTCAGCGCGTGGCGCTGGCGCGATGTCTGGTCCGCGAGCAGCCGATCCTGCTGCTGGATGAGCCGTTCTCGGCGCTCGATCCCGCACTGCGCCAGGAGATGCTGGCGCTGGTGCAGGATGTCTGTCAGCGCCAGCAGCTGACGATGCTGATGGTGTCGCACAGTATCGAAGATGCCGCTCGCATCGCGCCGCGATCGGTGGTGATTGCCGAAGGGCGTATTTTGTGGGATGGAAGTACAGAAGAACTGCTGAGCGGTAAGGCGGGGGCGTCTTCGCTGTTGGGCATTCGTGCGGTCTGATGCCCTCACCCTGGCCCTCTCCCACGGGGAGAGGGAATAAACCTTAACGGCTCACCACCTTCAGCAGAATTTCGCCATATACCGGCATCAGCGGGTGGCGAATCAGCGCCACAAGCGCCACCACGGCCACACCCAGCGTCAGCGGGGCCAGCCAGAGCAGGCGAGTACGCGGAAGATAGCGCGTCAGGCGATCGATATTCGCTTTCCCGCTGCGCCACAGCCGCCAGCAGAGCCATGCCGCCAGCCACAGCAGCACAGCCGTGCCCAGCAGCAGCCACTTAAACTCGCCGCTTTGCATACCGTCAGGAATATCAATCGCAGCACCCGCGAGGATCCCCGGCAGGAAGTAGAACGGCGGCCAGAAGACGCAGCCGATAATGTTCGGCACCACGAATTTCGCGACGGGCAGATCCAGCATCCCCGCCACCATCGGCACCAGCGGACGCGTTGGCCCGACAAAGCGGCCGACGAGGATGGTGAACATGCTGTGCTGATGCAGCGCATGCTCGGTTTTATCCAGCAGGGCTTTGTTCTTTTTCATGAAAGACCAGCGGTGCAGCGGCTTCTTAAAGCGCCAGCCCAGCCAGAAGGAGATCCAGTCGCCCAGCAGGCAGCCGATAATCCCGGCCAGCCACGCCTGCCAGAAATTAACCTCGCCGCTGCCAATCAGCGCCCCAAGCCCTGCCATCATCACGGTGCCGGGCAGGATCAGTCCAACCAGCGCCAGCGATTCCAGAAACGCCACCAGCGCCACGGCGATGAGCGAGTACATAACGGACTGGGTAATAAAGTGTTCCAGCAATGCCTGCATAACTATTCCGGTCAGAAAACGAATCAGCGATTCTGCTTAGCGCCCCGCACCGCGTCAAGGCAACAATTGTCTGAATAGTTTACAGGTTGCTTTCTGCATTCACCTGTTTGTTTATCTTTTTTTACCGTTTATTCACATCCCGCGCGGAATTCACTCGGGCTGGCTCCGGTACATTTTTTAAATACCCGGGAGAAATAGAGCTGATCCTCAAAGCCCACGTTGCGCCCCACGGTGGCGATCGGCATCCGGGTGGTGCTGAGCAGCAGCTTCGCCTGGCTGATGCGCTGATCCTCGCGCCAGCTCAATACGCTGACGCCCAGCTGCTGCCGGAACAGATGCGACAGCCGCGACGGCGACAGGCAGACGTGCTGAGCAACGCTGGCGATATCAAACTGGCTATCGGCCAGGTGGTCGCTGATGTACTGGCAGGCGTCGCGAACGCGGTTGTCCAGCGGGGGATTAAGCGACTCGTTAATCGCCTCCATCCGTCGCAGCAGCAGCTGTTCAAGCAGGTTAATCGCCAGCAGTTCAGCGTAGCGACCACCGGCCTGTCCCGCCTCGATAATTTGCGCAAAAAGCTCACGAAACTGCGCCAGATGAACCTCATCCGGGCGATAAAAACCGGTGTGCGCAAAAATAGCTGGCCACGAAAGCCACTCCTGCCAGTAGGCGCGCGGACGGAAATAGACCCACTGGTGATACCACTCTTTGGCATCGGGATGACGGCCATAGTGGTGGATCTCCCCCGGCGGGAACAGCAGTATATCGCCGGGGCGGCAGACAAACTGCTGGTCACCGTTCTTGATGATCCCTTCCCCCCGCACGGTCAGATTGAGGATATACCCTTTCATGCCGAGCGGTCGGTCGACGTAAAAGTCGAGATATCCCTCAGCCTCGATAGGGGTCAGTCCCGCCACAAGGTGCGCGTTAAACGAGTATCCCGGCAGCAGGGGATCGTTTTGCGTTTCGGCCATAGATTCAGTTCTCCCAAGGGTCCTGAAGGAAACCAATTGTCCATATCATTAAAAGCAGGTTAAAAATGGCCCGCGAAAAGATCCAAAAAGCATCACGCCGCTTTTACGTCCGCCATGTTTCAGCCTTTCCCCCTGATTTCTCCGCCAGAGCAGGCAGATAACCAGTAACAAAAGTGTCTATAAGTGCGGCAGAAATGTCCACATTGAATATTTGCACGGCGTCACACTTTCCGTTGTAACAGCAATTTAGTCCATAAGATTAGCGGATCCTGCCTGACGACTTTTTTCCCCAGTCTCTAATGTTCATCCATACCTGTTTTTTCGATGGAGCAACACCATGGCAATTGCGATTGGCCTCGATTTTGGCAGCGATTCGGTTCGCGCGCTGGCAGTGGACTGTACGTCCGGCCAGGAGATAGCAACCAGCGTTGAGTGGTACCCGCGCTGGCAAGAGGGGCGCTACTGCGATGCGCCTAACAACCAGTTCCGTCACCACCCGCGTGACTATATAGAGTCGATGGAAGCGGCGATCAAAACCGTCCTGGCCGAACTGACCGACGCCCAGCGGGCTGAGATTGTCGGGATTGGCGTCGACAGCACCGGCTCCACGCCTGCCCCTGTGGATGCCGAAGGCCGCGTGCTGGCGCTGCGCCCGGAGTTCGCCGACAACCCGAACGCCATGTTCGTGCTGTGGAAAGACCACACTGCCGTGGAAGAGGCCGAAGCCATTACGCGCCTGTGCCACCAGCCGGGCAAAACAGACTACTCGCGCTACATCGGCGGGATTTATTCCAGCGAATGGTTCTGGGCCAAGATCCTCCACGTCACCCGTGCCGACGCCTCCGTCGCACAGGCTGCGGCGTCATGGGTTGAGCTGTGCGACTGGGTGCCTGCCCTGCTCTCCGGCACCACCCGCCCGCAGGACATCCGCCGCGGTCGCTGCAGCGCCGGGCATAAATCCCTGTGGCACGAAAGCTGGGGCGGCCTGCCTCCGGCCACGTTCTTCGATGAGCTCGACCCGATCCTCAACAAGAGCCTGACGTACCCGCTGTTTACCGACACCTTCACCGCCGATATTCCCGTCGGCACCCTCTGCGAAGAGTGGGCGACGCGCCTCGGCCTGCCGCAGAACGTGGCCATCTCCGGCGGCGCCTTTGACTGCCATATGGGCGCCGTGGGTGCGGGCGCACAGCCAAACACGCTGGTCAAAGTCATCGGGACCTCCACCTGCGACATCCTGACGGCGGATAAAGCCACCGTCGGCGACCGCGCGGTGAAAGGCATCTGCGGCCAGGTTGACGGCAGCGTGGTGCCGGACTTTATCGGCCTCGAAGCCGGTCAGTCCGCGTTTGGCGATATCTACGCCTGGTTTGGTCGCGTGCTCGGCTGGCCGCTGGACCAGCTGGCGGCGGCGTATCCTGAACTGAAAACCCAGATAGCCGACAGCAAAAAACAGCTTCTGCCGCAACTCACCGAAGCCTGGGCAAAAAATCCGTCTCTCGATCACCTCCCGGTGGTGCTGGACTGGTTTAACGGCCGCCGCACGCCGTTTGCCAACCAGCGTCTGAAAGGGGTGATTACCGATCTCAACCTGGCGACCGACGCCCCTGCGCTGTTCGGCGGTCTGATTGCCGCAACGGCCTTCGGTGCCCGCGCCATTATGGAGTGCTTCACCGGACAGGGCATCGACGTCAACAACGTGATGGCGCTGGGCGGCATCGCCCGTAAAAACCCGGTGATCATGCAGGCCTGCTGCGACGTGCTGAACCGTCCGCTGCAGATTGTGGCCTCCGATCAGTGCTGCGCGCTGGGCGCGGCGATTTTCGCTGCCGTGGCCGCAGGCGTCCATGCCGACATCCCGACCGCGCAGCAGCATATGGCGAGCGCCGTCGAAAACACGCTCCAGCCGCGTGCCCAGCAGGCACAACGCTTTGAACAGCTTTATCAGCGCTACCAGCAATGGGCAAAAAGCGCCGAACTTCACTATTTCCCTGTCGCCGCACCGGCCAAAAGCACCGCGGACACTACGGCAACCCTGACCCATTAAGGACACGATGATGACCATTTTTAATAACTATGAAGTGTGGTTTGTGATTGGCAGCCAGCATCTGTACGGACCGGAAGCGCTGCAGCAGGTGACGAAACACGCGGAGCACGTGGTTAACGCGCTGAACGCGGAAGCTAAACTGCCGTGCAAACTGGTGCTGAAACCGCTGGGCACAACGCCGGACGAAATTACCCACATCTGCCGCGACGCCAACTACGACGATAAATGCGCCGGTCTGGTGGTGTGGCTGCACACCTTCTCACCGGCCAAAATGTGGATCAACGGCCTGTCTATCCTCAACAAACCGCTGCTGCAGTTCCATACCCAGTTCAACGCCTCCCTGCCGTGGGACAGCATCGATATGGACTTTATGAACCTGAACCAGACCGCGCACGGCGGCCGCGAGTTCGGCTTCATCGGCGCGCGTATGCGTCAGCAGCACGCGGTGGTCACCGGCCACTGGCAGGATGGCAAGGCTCAACAACGTATCGGCTCATGGATGCGTCAGGCGGTCTCTAAGCAGGACACCCGCCATCTGAAAGTGGTGCGTTTCGGTGACAACATGCGTGAAGTGGCGGTCACGGACGGCGATAAAGTGGCCGCGCAGATCAAGTTCGGCTTCTCCGTGAACACCTGGGCCGTGGGCGACCTGGTGCAGGTGGTGAATGAAATCAGCGACGGCGACGTGAGCGCGCTGGTGGACGAGTACGAAAGCAGCTACCGCCTGACGCCTGCGGCACAAATCAACGGCGACAAGCGCCAGAACGTGCTGGACGCGGCGCGCATCGAGCTGGGCATGAAGCGCTTCCTGGAACAGGGCGGCTTCCACGCCTTTACGACGACCTTTGAAGACCTCCACGGCCTGAAACAGCTGCCGGGTCTGGCGGTTCAACGTCTGATGCAGCAGGGCTACGGCTTTGCGGGCGAAGGCGACTGGAAAACTGCCGCTCTGCTTCGCATCATGAAGGTGATGTCAACCGGTCTGCAGGGCGGCACCTCCTTCATGGAGGACTACACCTACCACTTCGAAAACGGCAACGATCTGGTGCTCGGCTCGCACATGCTGGAAGTGTGCCCGACGATCGCCGTGGAAGAGAAACCGATCCTCGACGTGCAGTACCTCGGCATCGGCGGCAAAGCCGATCCGGCGCGTCTGATCTTCAACACCCGTACGGGCCCGGCCATCAACGCCAGCCTGATCGACCTCGGCGATCGTTTCCGCCTGCTGGTGAACTGCGTCGATGCCGTTGAAACGCCGCACTCCCTGCCGAAACTGCCGGTCGCTAACGCTCTGTGGAAAGCACAGCCTGACCTGCCAACCGCCTCTGAGGCCTGGATTCTGGCCGGCGGCGCGCACCACACGGTGTTCAGCCACGCGCTGGATCTGAGCGACATGCGTCAGTTCGCCGAGCTGCACGATATCGAGCTGACCGTGATTGATAACGATACCCGCCTGCCCGCCTTCAAAGACGCGCTGCGCTGGAACGAAGTCTATTACGGTTCAAAACGCTAAGCCCTGAATGCCCGGTGGCGCTGCGTTTACCGGTTCTACGGTTCCGTAGGCCGGATATGCGAAGCGCCATCCGGCAGGAGACAACTATGTTAGACGATCTCAAACGTCAGGTGCTCGAAGCCAACCTGGCGCTGCCGAAACATAATCTGGTCACCCTGACCTGGGGCAACGTCAGCGCCGTTGACCGGGAAAAAGGCGTGTTCGTGATTAAGCCTTCCGGCGTGGATTACACGGTGATGACCGCGGACGATATGGTCGTTGTCAGCCTCGAGACCGGCGAAGTGGTCGAAGGTAAGAAAAAACCGTCCTCCGATACGCCGACTCACCGCCTGCTGTATCGGTCATTCCCGACCATCGGCGGCATCGTGCATACCCATTCGCGTCATGCGACCATCTGGGCGCAGGCGGGCCAGTCCATCCCGGCGACCGGCACCACCCACGCGGACTACTTTTACGGCACCATTCCCTGCACGCGTCTGATGACCGATGCGGAGATCGGCGGTGAGTACGAGTGGGAAACGGGCAACGTGATTGTCGAAACCTTCGAAAAACAGGGGATCGACGCGGCGCAGATGCCCGGCGTGCTGGTGCACTCCCACGGCCCGTTCGCGTGGGGTAAAAATGCGGAAGACGCAGTACATAATGCGATCGTGCTCGAAGAGGTCGCCTATATGGGGATCTTCTGCCGACAGCTGGCGCCGCAGCTGCCGGATATGCAGCAAACCCTGCTGGATAAGCATTACCTGCGCAAGCACGGCGCGAAGGCCTATTACGGGCAGTAAGCTGTATATATACCCAGCATAAAATATTCAACCAGGCTATAATCAAGCCTGGTTTTATTTTATGGGATAACGGCGTGGCGCAGGCGCAAGAAGGCTTTTTACTGACCCGACACTGGCGGGATACCCCTCAGGGCACCGAGGTCGCGTTCTGGCTGGCAACCGACAGCGGTCCGCTGCACGTTACGCTGCCCCCGCAGGAATCCGTGGCCTTTATTCCTGAAGCCCACGTCGAGAAGGTGAAGCAGCTGCTGCGCGGCGAAAACGGCTGGCGCATCACGCCGCTTGAGCTGAAAGATTTCCACCGCCAGCCGGTTTACGGCCTCTACTGTCGCGCCCATCGCCAGCTGATGCGCTATGAAAAGCTGCTCCGCGAGGCGGGCGTGACGCTCTACGAAGCGGATATCCGCCCACCTGAACGCTTTCTGATGGAGCGGTTCATTACCGCCCCCGTCTGGGTTGATGGCATCGAACAAAACGGCGGCGTCGTTAACGCGCGCCTGAAGCCGAATCCGCACTACCGCCCACCGCTGAAGTGGGTCTCACTGGATATCGAAACCACCCGCCACGGCGAACTGTACTGCATCGGTCTGGAAGGCTGCGGCGATCGGGTTGTCTATATGCTCGGGCCGCCGAATGGCGATGCGTCCGCGCTGGATTTCCGGCTTGAGTACGTCAACAGCCGCCCGCAGCTGCTGGACAAGCTTAACCAGTGGTTTGCCGACTACGATCCCGACGTTCTGATCGGCTGGAACGTGGTGCAGTTTGACCTGCGCGTCCTGCAAAAACACGCCGAGCGCTACCGCATCCCGCTGATGCTGGGGCGCGGAAACAGCGAGCTGGAATGGCGCGAACACGGTTTTAAGAACGGCGTTTTCTTCGCGCAGGCTAACGGTCGCCTGATTATCGACGGCATCGAGGCGCTTAAGTCCGCCTTCTGGAACTTCTCCTCTTTCTCCCTGGAAGCGGTCGCGCAGGAGCTGCTTGGCGAGGGTAAATCCATCGACAACCCCTGGGACAGAATGGACGAGATCGACCGGCGCTTTAATGAAGATAAACCGGCGCTTGCCACCTATAACCTGAAAGACTGCGAGCTGGTCACGCAGATTTTCCACAAAACCGAGATTATGCCGTTCCTGCTGGAGCGCGCGACGGTGAACGGCCTGGCGGTCGACAGGCACGGCGGCTCCGTAGCGGCCTTTAGCCACCTCTATTTTCCGCGGATGCACCGGGCGGGATACGTCGCCCCTAACCTCGGAGACGTGCCGCCGCAGGCAAGCCCCGGCGGATATGTCATGGACTCCCGACCAGGATTGTATGACTCCGTTCTGGTCCTGGATTACAAAAGCCTGTACCCGTCGATTATCCGCACCTTCCTGATCGATCCCGTCGGGCTGGTTGAAGGCATGGCCCAGCCGGATGATGAACACAGCACCGAAGGTTTCCTCGGCGCACGCTTCTCGCGGGAAAAACACTGTCTGCCTGAAATCGTGGGAAACATCTGGCACGGCCGCGATGAGGCCAAGCGCCACGGCAACAAGCCCCTTTCTCAGGCGCTAAAAATCATCATGAACGCCTTTTACGGCGTGCTGGGCACCAGCGCCTGCCGCTTCTTTGACCCGCGTCTGGCCTCCTCGATCACCATGCGCGGGCACGAGATTATGCGCCAGACCAAAGCGCTGATTGAGTCCAGGGGCTATGACGTCATCTACGGCGACACCGACTCCACCTTTGTGTGGCTTAAGGGCGCGCACTCTGAAGACGACGCCGCCCGCATCGGCAACGATCTGGTCGCCTTCGTGAACGACTGGTGGCAGGAACATTTGCAGAAAGAGCGATTAACCAGCGCGCTGGAGCTGGAATTTGAAACCCATTTCGCCCGCTTTTTAATGCCGACCATTCGCGGTACCGATCAGGGCAGCAAGAAGCGTTACGCCGGGCTGATTCAGGAAGGCGACGCGCAGCGGATGGTTTTTAAAGGGCTGGAAACGGTGCGTACCGACTGGACGCCGCTGGCGCAGCAGTTCCAGCAGACGCTCTATCTGCGGGTGTTTCGCAATGAGCCGTATCAGGACTACGTGCGCGAGACGATAGCCAGCCTGATGGCGGGTGAACTTGACGCGCAGCTGGTGTACCGCAAGCGCCTGCGCCGCCCGCTGGCGGAGTACCAGCGTAACGTTCCTCCGCACGTACGCGCCGCGCGTCTGGCGGATGAAGAAAACGTACGCCGTGGCCGCGCGCCGCAGTATCAAAACCGGGGAACCATTAAATACGTCTGGACCATTAGCGGCCCGGAACCCGTGGATTATCAGCATTCTCATCTGGATTACGAACACTATCTGACGCGTCAGCTTCAGCCGGTTGCCGACGGAATTTTGCCCTTCATCGACGATGATTTTGCTACACTAGTGACAGGGCAACTTGGCCTATTTTGACGCGTGACGAAATGGCTGCCATCCAGTACCATAGCGCCCTTTCCATTCCCGGACCCATTTTTCGATGACCGTCTTTTTTGACGGTAGTCGAACTATTGCCTGCAATTAAAGATTAGAGCCGAACAACTATGCCTTTTACACTTGGTCAACGCTGGATCAGCGATACAGAAAGCGAACTTGGATTAGGAACCGTCGTAGCAATCGATACGCGTATGGTTACCCTCCTCTTCCCTGCCACCGGTGAAAACCGTCTGTACGCTCGCAATGACTCCCCTGTAACCCGCGTGATGTTTAATCCGGGTGACACCGTGACCAGCCATGACGGCTGGCAGCTCAAGATTGAAGACGTAAAAGAAGAGAATGGACTGCTCGCCTACATCGGGACTCGTCTGGACACCGACGAGACCAATGTCGTCCTGCGCGAAGTGCTGCTCGACAGCAAACTGGTGTTCAGTAAGCCGCAGGACCGCCTGTTTGCCGGGCAAATCGACCGTATGGATCGCTTCTCCCTGCGCTATCGCGCGCGTAAGTTCCAGAGTGAACAGTACCGCATGCCGTGGAGCGGCCTGCGCGGCCAGCGCACCAGCCTGATCCCCCACCAGCTGAACATCGCCCACGACGTGGGCCGTCGCCACGCGCCGCGCGTGCTGCTGGCAGATGAAGTGGGTCTGGGTAAAACCATCGAAGCGGGCATGATCCTGCATCAACAGCTGCTTTCCGGCGCTGCAGAGCGCGTGCTGATCGTGGTGCCAGAAACCCTGCAGCACCAGTGGCTGGTTGAAATGCTGCGCCGCTTTAACCTGCGTTTCTCTCTGTTCGATGACGAACGCTATGCCGAAGCGCAGCACGACGCCGACAACCCGTTTGAAACCGAACAGCTGGTCATTTGCTCCCTGGACTTCGTGCGCCGCAGCAAGCAGCGTCTTGAGCACCTGTGCGATGCCGAGTGGGACATTATGGTCGTTGACGAAGCGCACCATCTGGTCTGGAGCGAAGACGCGCCGAGCCGCGAATACATGGCTATTGAGCAGCTTGCCGAGCGCGTGCCTGGCGTCCTGCTGCTGACCGCAACGCCGGAGCAGCTGGGCCTGGAAAGCCACTTTGCCCGCTTGCGCCTGCTCGATCCAAACCGTTTCCACGACTTTGCGCAGTTCGTGGAAGAACAGAATAACTACCGTCCGGTCGCGGATGCCGTCGCCATGCTGCTGGCGGGCAAGCGTCTTTCTGATGACGAACTCAACACCCTGAGCGATCTGATTGGCGAGCAGGACATCGAGCCGCTTTTGCAGGCTGCGAACAGCGAGAGCGACAACGCGGAATCCGCGCGTAAAGAGCTGATCGACATGCTGATGGACCGCCACGGCACCAGCCGCGTGCTGTTCCGTAACACCCGTAACGGCGTCAAAGGCTTCCCGAAACGCGAGCTGCATACGATTAAGCTGCCGCTGCCGACGCAGTATCAGACGGCGATTAAAGTCTCCGGCATTATGGGTGCGCGCAAAACCCAGGAAGAGCGCGCCCGCGACATGCTTTATCCGGAACAAATCTACCAGGAGTTTGAAGGCGATACCGGCACCTGGTGGAACTTCGATCCGCGCGTGGAGTGGCTGATGGGCTACCTGACCGCGCACCGCTCTCAGAAAGTGCTGGTGATCTGCGCCAAAGCGGCCACCGCGCTGCAGCTGGAGCAGGTCCTGCGCGAGCGCGAAGGTATTCGTGCCGCCGTGTTCCACGAAGGCATGTCCATCGTCGAGCGCGACCGCGCTGCGGCGTGGTTCGGGGAAGAGGACAGCGGCGCACAGGTTCTGCTGTGCTCGGAAATCGGCTCTGAAGGCCGTAACTTCCAGTTCGCCAGCAACCTGGTGATGTTCGATCTGCCGTTTAACCCGGATCTGCTGGAGCAGCGTATCGGCCGTCTGGATCGTATCGGCCAGGCGCATGATATTCAGATCCACGTGCCGTATCTCGAAAAAACCGCGCAGTCCGTGCTGGTACGCTGGTTCCACGAAGGTCTGGACGCGTTTGAACATACCTGCCCGACGGGCCGCACCATTTACGATCAGGTGCATGGCGATCTGATCGGCTACCTGGCCGCGCCGGAAAACGCGGAAGGGTTTGATGAGCTGATCAAGTCATGCCGTGAGAAGCACGATGCGCTGAAAGCACAGCTGGAGCAGGGCCGCGACCGCCTGCTGGAGATCCACTCCAACGGCGGTGAAAAAGCGCAGGCGCTTGCCGAGAGCATTGAAGAGCAAGATGATGACACCAGCCTGATCAGCTTCTCCATGAACCTGTTCGACATCGTCGGCATCAACCAGGACGACCGCGGCGAGAACCTGATTGTCCTGACCCCGTCCGATCACATGCTGGTTCCGGATTTCCCGGGCCTGCCGGAAGATGGCTGTACCATCACCTTTGAGCGTGACGTGGCGCTGTCCCGCGAAGACGCCCAGTTTATCACCTGGGAACACCCGCTGATCCGCAACGGGCTGGACCTGATCCTCTCCGGCGATACCGGCAGCAGTACCATCTCCCTGTTGAAAAACAAGGCGCTGCCGGTGGGCACCCTGCTGGTGGAGCTGATCTACGTTGTGGAAGCGCAGGCGCCGAAACAGCTGCAGCTCACCCGCTTCCTGCCGCCAACGCCCGTCCGCCTGCTGCTGGACAAAAACGGCACTAACCTGGCGGGACAGGTTGAATTCGAGAGTTTCAACCGACAGCTGAGCGCGGTAAACCGCCATACGGGCAGCAAGCTGGTGAACGCGGTACAGCAGGATGTGCACGCCATTCTGCAACTGGGCGAAACCCAGATTGAAAAAGCGGCCAGAGCGCTGATTGACGCCGCGCGCAGCGAAGCAGACGAGAAACTGTCTGCGGAGCTGTCCCGTCTGGAAGCGTTAAAAGCCGTCAACCCGAACATCCGTGACGACGAGCTGGCGGCGATTGAAAGCAACCGTCAGCAGGTGCTGGAAAGCCTGAATCAGGCTGGCTGGCGTCTGGATGCCCTGCGTCTTATCGTTGTGACGCATCAGTAAACGGAGCGCAAGATGGTGATGGAGCCTTACAATCCGCCGCAGGATCCCTGGCTGGTCATTCTCTATCAGGATGAACACATTATGGTGGTCAACAAGCCCAGCGGCCTGTTGTCCGTGCCGGGGCGTCTGGACGAGCACAAAGACAGCGTGATGACGCGCATTCAGCGCGATTATCCGCAGGCGGAGTCCGTCCATCGCCTGGATATGGCCACCAGCGGCGTGATTGTGGTGGCGCTGAATAAAGCGGCGGAACGCGAGTTAAAGCGCCAGTTCCGCGAGCGCGAGCCGAAAAAGCAGTATGTCGCCCGCGTCTGGGGCCACCCCGCGCAGGCGGAAGGCCTGGTGGATTTACCGCTGATCTGCGACTGGCCGAACCGGCCAAAGCAGAAGGTGTGTTATGAAACCGGCAAGGCCGCGCAGACCGAGTATGAAGTGCTGGAGTACGCGCCGGATAATACCGCGCGCGTCCTGCTTAAGCCGATTACCGGACGTTCACACCAGCTGCGCGTGCATATGCTCGCCCTGGGTCATCCGATTCTGGGCGACCGCTTCTACGCGCCGCCTGAAGCGCTGGCCTTAGCGCCACGTCTGCAGCTGCACGCCCAGACGCTCACCATCACCCATCCGGCCTTCGGTAACGCGATGACGTTTAAAGCCCCGGTGGACTTCTAAAAAAAAAGCCCGACACCGTCGGGCTTTTTCTTATTTGAAACCTTTCTTCTCTTTAATGAGCTCGTACGCCTTCTGGATTTCCTGCGCTTTTTGCTTCGCCATCTCCATCATTTCTGGCGGCAGGCCTTTCGCGACCAGCTTGTCCGGATGATGCTCGCTCATGAGCTTACGATAGGCACGTTTAACCGTGGTCTGATCGTCAGAGGGCTTAACGCCAAGCACGTTGCAGGCATCTTCCAGCGTCGGACCACGCTGCGCCTGCTGCCAGGTACCGCCGGACGACTGCTGGTGATAGCCGCCGCCAAACTGCGCCCCGCCCTGCATCATGCGCAGGAACTGGTCGAACTGCATGCGGGAGATGCCCAGCTCTTCCGCAATGACGTACAGCACGTCACGTTCATTAGGGTGAAGCGAACCGTCGGCGAAGGCCGCCTGGATTTGAATTTCCAGAAACATCCGAATTAAATCAAAACGTCCGAAGCAGATGCTGCGGAACTGACGCATTTTTTCGCGAAGCGGATAATTATCCGATTTACCGATGCGAAACGCATTTTGCGCAGCCACACGAGATTCACCGTGCAGATTCATGCGATCCATAAAAACGCTGGCAATCTGAATATCGGCTTCTGTGACACGCCCTTTGGATTTGGTTAAGTGCCCCATCACCTCAAAGGTGGTGGAGAAAAAGAGTGACTGACGCTCGCGCTGATTGGCAAACCAGGCCATTTTGCGGCTGCGCGCCTTATCAAACATATGGCCGATAATAAGCCCAAGCACAATCCCCCAGAACCCGGCACCCATGATGATGGCGAACGCAACGCCGATTATTTTACCCCAATACTGCATATACTCCCCGGATAGTCATATTCCTGGCCGACGCAACGTCATCATCACTGTGTTCAAGTCACGGTCAATTGAAGGACATCGCCTATAATTTGCTTTATCATACTCGTCATTCGATAGCGAGCCTAACACTCTGGCACGCAAACGGGCAGGATTAACGCTGGTACTGCGCAGATGAGTAAGATAGTCTCTGAGCGTTTGTAAGCCGTAGCCACTGATGACGGAACAATAAAATACAACGTATGAAAAAACGTATCCCCACCCTCCTGGCCACAATGATTGGCTCCGCCCTGTACAGTCAACAGGGGCTGGCGGCCGATCTCGCCTCGCAGTGTATGCTTGGCGTCCCAAGTTATAATCGCCCACTGGTGAGTGGCGATACAAATAGCTTGCCGGTAACCATTACTGCCGACAGTTCGAAAGGGACTTACCCTGACAATGCCACGTTTACGGGCAATGTAGATATTAACCAGGGCAATAGCCGCCTGCAGGCAGACGAAGTGCAGCTGCACCAGAAGCAGCCGGAAGGTGCGGCTGAGCCGGTACGAACGGTGGATGCGCTGGGTAATGTGCACTATGACGACAATCAGGTTATCCTGAAAGGTCCGAAAGCCTGGTCAAACCTGAATACGAAAGATACTAACGTCTGGAAAGGTGATTACCAGATGGTGGGTCGCCAGGGGCGCGGTGACGCTGACCTGATGAAACAGCGCGGTGAAAACCGCTATACGATCCTGGAAAACGGTACGTTCACGTCATGTCTGCCGGGTTCAAATACCTGGAGCGTGGTCGGGAGCGAGGTTATCCATGACCGCGAAGAACAGGTCGCAGAGATCTGGAACGCCCGCTTTAAGCTGGGCCCTGTTCCCATATTCTACAGCCCTTATCTGCAGCTTCCCGTCGGTGACAAACGTCGCTCCGGTTTCCTGATCCCAAATGCCAAATACAGCACGTCGAACTACTTTGAGTTCTATCTGCCGTATTACTGGAACATCGCGCCAAACATGGATGCGACGATCACGCCGCACTATATCCACAAGCGCGGCAACATCATGTGGGAGAACGAGTTCCGCTATCTGACCCACGCCGGTGCGGGTCTGATGGAGCTGGATTATCTGCCGTCGGATAAAGTCTTCCAGGACGAGCATCCGACCGAAGGCGACAAGCACCGTTGGATGTATTTCTGGCAGCATTCCGGGGTGATGGATCAGGTCTGGCGTTTCAACGTTAACTACACCAAGGTCAGTGACCCGAGCTACTTCAACGATTTCTCGTCAAAATACGGTTCGAGTACCGATGGTTATGCAACGCAGATCTTCAGTGTTGGCTATGCGGTGCAGAACTTCGATGCGACGGTAACCAACAAGCAGTTCCAGGTGTTCTCCAGCCAGACGGCGAGTACCTATGGCGCCGAGCCGCAGCTGGACGTTAACTGGTACCAGAATGACGTGGGTCCGTTCGACACCCGTATTTATGGTCAGGCCGTGCATTTTGTAAATACCAGTTCCAGTATGCCGGAAGCCACCCGAGTTCACCTGGAGCCCGTCATCAACTTGCCATGGTCGAATGACTGGGCAAGCCTGAACACGGAAGCCAAGCTGATGGCGACACACTATCAGCAAAAAAATATTGATGATTACAACACCAGCAACAACGCCCATCTTGATGAAAGCGTAAACCGTACGCTTCCACAGTTCAAAATGGACGGTAAGCTGATTTTCGAACGCGATATGGGACTTCTGGCGGACGGCTATACCCAGACGCTGGAGCCACGTATGCAGTACCTGTACGTGCCTTATCGCGACCAGAGCAACATCAATAACTACGATTCTTCTTTACTGCAATCTGACTACAGCGGCCTGTTCCGCGACCGTACTTACGGCGGTCTTGATCGCATTGCGTCCGCTAACCAGTTAACGACCGGCGTCACAACACGTGTTTATGATGATGCTGCCGTTGAACGTTTTAACGTTTCTGTTGGTCAAATCTACTATTTCACCGAGTCTCGCACGGGCGATGACAATATTAAGTGGGAGAAAGATAACAAGACAGGTTCCCTGATTTGGGCTGGTGACACCTACTGGCGTATGACCGATCGTTGGGGTCTTCGCGGTGGCGTGCAATATGACACCCGTCTGGACAATATCGCCAACAGTACGGCGGCCATTGAGTATCGCCGGGATGAAGATCGTATGGTGCAGTTGACCTATCGTTATGCCAGCCCGGAATATATTCAGGCGACGCTACCAAACTATGGTACTGCAGAGCAGTATAAAGACGGTATTTCGCAGGTGGGTGGCGCAGCGAGTTGGCCAATCGCCGACCGCTGGTCAATCGTAGGCGCATACTACTTCGACACTAACGCCAATAAACCTGCTGACCAGATGGTGGGTCTGCAATATAACTCCTGCTGTTACGCGCTGCGTGTCGGCTACGAACGCAAGCTTAACGGCTGGGATACTCAAAACAATCAGAGCAAATACGATAACGTGATTGGCTTTAACTTCGAGTTACGCGGCCTGAGTTCCAACTACGGTTTGGGTACGCAGAAAATGCTGCGCTCGAATATTCTGCCGTACAGTAGCGCCTTGTAATGTGCTTGATTTGCAACGTAATCCGCTTTGCGGTTAATTGAAATGGAAAAAGTATGAAGAACTGGAAAACGCTGCTGCTCGGTGTCGCTATGGTTGCGAATACCAGCTTCGCGGCCCCCCAGGTTGTTGATAAAGTCGCTGCTGTGGTTAACAACGGCGTCGTGCTTGAAAGTGACGTTGACGGTCTGATGAAATCGGTGAAGCTCAATTCGGGCGAAGCCGGTCAACAGCTTCCGGATGACGCCACGCTGCGCCACCAGATCCTGGAGCGTCTGATCATGGATCAGATCGTTCTGCAGATGGGGCAGAAAATGGGTGTGAAGGTCACTGACGAGCAGCTCGATCAGGCGATCGCTAACATCGCGAAGCAGAACAATATGTCTTTAGACCAGATGCGCAGCCGTCTGGCCTATGACGGCATCAGCTACGCCACCTACCGTAACCAGATCCGTAAAGAGATGCTGATTTCGGAAGTGCGTAACAACGAAGTGCGTCGCCGCGTTACCATCCTGCCTCAGGAAGTGGACGCGCTGGCAAAACAGGTGGGTAACCAGAACGATGCGAGCACAGAGCTGAACCTGAGCCACATTCTGATCCCACTGCCAGAGAACCCAACGTCCGATCAGGCCGCGGAAGCCGAAAGCCAGGCGCGTTCTA
Source organism: Enterobacter sp. WP_7_1 (assembly GCF_003688535.1). Taxonomy (NCBI): domain Bacteria; kingdom Pseudomonadati; phylum Pseudomonadota; class Gammaproteobacteria; order Enterobacterales; family Enterobacteriaceae; genus Enterobacter; species Enterobacter sp. WP_7_1. The sequence goes on from NZ_REFK01000004.1 coordinate 161,146, forward strand.
TTGTTGAACAGGCGCGTAACGGCGGCGACTTTGGCAAGCTGGCAATTACCTACTCCGCTGACCAACAGGCGCTGAAAGGCGGCCAGATGGGCTGGGGACGTATTCAGGAGCTGCCATCCATCTTTGCCCAGGCTCTGAGCACGGCGAAGAAAGGGGATATCGTCGGTCCTATCCGTTCAGGCGTGGGCTTCCACATTCTGAAGGTGAACGATCTGCGCGGCCAGAGCCAAAATATCTCCGTCACCGAAGTTCACGCTCGCCACATTCTTCTGAAACCGTCACCGATCATGACTGACGATCAGGCGCGTGTGAAGCTGGAACAGATCGCAGCAGACATTAAGAGCGGTAAAACCTCATTTGCGAAGGCAGCAAAAGAGTTCTCTCAGGATCCAGGCTCTGCTAACCAGGGCGGCGATCTGGGCTGGGCGGCTGCGGATATTTACGATCCTGCATTCCGCGATGCGTTGATGAAGCTGAACAAAGGCCAGATCAGCGCGCCGGTCCACTCTTCATTCGGCTGGCATCTGATCGAGCTGATGGACACCCGTAACGTTGATAAAACGGATGCGGCACAGAAAGACAGAGCCTACCGTATGCTGTTTAACCGTAAGTTCTCTGAAGAAGCAGCAACCTGGATGCAGGAACAACGCGCCAGCGCTTACGTGAAAGTTCTGAGCAACTAATGAAACAGCATCGTGTTGTTATCACGCCCGGCGAACCCGCCGGGATTGGGCCTGACCTCGTTGTCCAGCTCGCCCAGCGCAGCTGGCCGGTAGAACTGGTTGTCTGCGCCGATGCAACACTGTTACAAGACCGGGCAACGCTGCTCGGTCTGCCTTTAACGCTCATCCCTTACGTTGAAGGCCAACAGCCTGCACCGCAGCAAGCCGGTACGCTCACTCTCCTTTCAGTTCCCCTTCGTACGCCGGTCATCCCGGGCCAGCTCAGCACGGAAAACGGCCACTATGTCGTTGAAACCCTGGCGCGCGCCTGCGACGGTTGTCTGAAGGGCGAATTTGCCGCCCTGATCACCGGCCCCGTCCACAAAGGCGTTATCAACGAAGCGGGTATACCGTTTACCGGGCATACGGAGTTCTTCGAAGAGCGCTCGCACAGCCCGAAAGTGGTGATGATGCTGGCGACGGAGGAAATGCGCGTTGCGCTGGTGACCACCCATCTGCCGATCAAGGCCATTCCTGATGCGATCACCCCTGAACTCCTGCGCGAGATCATCGGGATTTTGCACCACGATCTGCAGACAAAGTTTGGGATCCCGCAGCCGCATGTGCTGGTCTGCGGCCTGAATCCGCACGCCGGAGAAGGCGGGCATATGGGCACCGAAGAGATCGACACCATTATTCCGGTGCTCAACGAAATGCGGGCGAAGGGGATGAACCTCAGCGGGCCGCTGCCTGCGGATACCCTTTTCCAGCCGAAATACCTGGATAATGCCGACGCCGTGCTCGCGATGTACCACGATCAGGGTCTGCCCGTGCTAAAATACCAGGGCTTTGGCCGCGGGGTGAATATCACCCTCGGTTTACCCTTTATTCGAACGTCCGTTGACCACGGTACTGCGCTGGATCTGGCAGGCCAGGGGAAAGCGGATGTCGGCAGTTTTATTACGGCGCTTAATCTCGCCATCAAAATGATTGTTAATACTCAATGACTAATCGAGTCCATCAGGGCCACTTAGCCCGCAAACGTTTCGGGCAAAACTTCCTTAACGATCAGTTCGTGATCGAAAGCATTGTCTCGGCTATTAATCCGCAAAAAGGTCAGGCGATGGTCGAAATCGGCCCAGGCCTTGCCGCGCTGACCGAGCCGGTAGGCGAACGCCTCGACGAGCTGACCGTCATCGAACTGGACCGCGATCTGGCCGCACGCCTGCAAACCCACCCGTTCCTCGGGCCGAAGCTGACCATCTATCAGCAGGACGCCATGACCATGAACTTTGGCGAGCTGTCGGAAAAAATGGGCCAGCCGCTGCGCGTCTTCGGCAACCTGCCGTACAACATCTCCACGCCGCTCATGTTCCACCTCTTTAGCTATACTGATGCCATTGCCGACATGCACTTCATGTTGCAAAAAGAGGTTGTTAACCGTCTGGTTGCAGGCCCGAACAGTAAAGCGTATGGTCGTTTAAGCGTGATGGCACAGTATTACTGCAACGTGATCCCGGTACTCGAAGTACCGCCGTCAGCGTTCACACCACCACCGAAAGTGGATTCAGCGGTTGTGCGCCTCGTGCCGCACAAGACGAAACCGTATCCGGTTAAAGATCTGCGCGTATTGAGCCGCATTACCACAGAAGCCTTTAACCAGCGCCGTAAAACGATCCGTAACAGCCTGAGCAATTCGTTTACCGTTGAGGTTTTAGCCGAGCTGGGGATCGACCCGGCAATGCGTGCGGAGAACATTTCCGTAGAGCAGTACTGCAAGCTGGCTAATTACATCAGCGATAATGCGCCGCCGAAGGAGAGTTAAGCCATGATTGATTCGCCCCGCGTATGTGTCCATGTACAAAGCGTCTATGTTGAATCACAGTCCTCACCGGACGAAGAACGTTTTGTCTTCGCTTACACCGTGACCATTCGCAATCTGGGGCGGATGCCCGTGCAGCTGCGCGGGCGCTACTGGCTTATCACTAACGGCAATGGCCGCGAAATCGAAGTTCAGGGCGAAGGTGTGGTTGGTGAACAGCCCCACATCGCCCCTGGCGAAGAGTACCAGTACACCAGCGGCGCGGTGATTGAAACGCCGATGGGTACCATGCAAGGCCATTATGAAATGGTCGACGTCGATGGCAATGATTTCCGCGTTGCCATTCCTGTGTTCCGTCTCGCCGTAACCACACTCATTCATTAATCTAATGTCTACATATCTGATTGGCGACGTTCACGGTTGCTACGATGAACTGATCGCATTGTTAAAACAGGTCGACTTTACGCCAGAACAGGACACGCTCTGGCTGACGGGCGATTTAGTCGCGCGTGGCCCCGGCTCCCTTGAAGTATTACGTTTCGTCAAATCGCTGGGCGATAGCGTCCGCATGGTGCTGGGTAATCACGACCTGCATCTGCTGGCGGTTTTCGCCGGGATCAGCCGCAACAAGCCTAAAGATCGCCTCACCCCACTGCTGGATGCGCCGGACGCGGACGATCTGATTAACTGGCTGCGCCGTCAACCCCTGCTACAGATCGACGAAGAGAAAAAGCTGGTCATGGCGCATGCCGGGATCACGCCACAATGGGATCTTGAGACGGCGAAAACCTGCGCGCGTGACGTTGAGGCGGTGCTGGCGAGCGACTCGTATCCTTTCTTCCTCGATGCCATGTACGGCGATATGCCGAACCACTGGAGCGAGGAACTTAGCGGTCTGGCGCGACTGCGCTTTATCACCAACGCGTTCACCCGCATGCGTTTCTGCTTCCCGAACGGACAGCTAGACATGTATTCCAAAGAGACGCCGGAAAGCGCGCCCGCCCCGCTGAAACCGTGGTTTGCCATTCCGGGACCGGTGACAAGCGAGTACAGCGTGGTCTTTGGTCACTGGGCTGCGCTGGAAGGAAAAGGCACACCGGAAGGGATTTACGGTCTGGATACCGGATGCTGCTGGGGCGGAGAGTTAACCTGCTTACGCTGGGAAGATAAAGCTTACTTTGTGCAGCCGTCCAACCGACAGCTGGACTTAGGGGAAAGCGAGGCCGTTGCCTCCTGATACGCTATTCCCTCTCCCGACCGGGAGAGGGAAAATCACTTAACGACGTTCCAGAATCTCGAAGCAGTAGCTGTGGGAGTTCTGTGCATCCGCATCGTGAAATTCGCTGAATACCGATTCCCACTCGTCAGGATCGTAGTCCGGGAAATGGGTATCCCCTTCCACTTCTGCATCAATGTGGGTCAGATACAGCTTCTGCGCTTTTGGCAGGAACTGCTCGTACACGCGACCACCGCCAATCACCATGATCTCTTCGGCATTGCCGCATGCAGCAATCGCCTCGTCTACTGATTTTACCCATTCGACGCGATCGTCAGTGCCCGGCTGGCTGCTGATAACGATATTCTTACGGCCCGGCAATGGACGACCAATCGACTCCCAGGTCAGGCGGCCCATCACTACCGGCTTGTTTAACGTAGTACGTTTAAACCATGCGAGATCGGCAGGCAGGTTCCACGGCATGGCATTTTCCATACCGATAACGCGGTCCACCGCCAGCGCTGCAATCAGACTGATCATTGAAAATTTCCCGGATGCAAAAAATTGCCGCCACTATACGGAAAGCTTAATCTTTCGTCGACTGGCGGCAGGGTAAAGATAAAGAAATTTTTTAATATTGCTGGCAACTCCACTTCACGCGGAAGGTTTACTCTCGGGCTCGTCAGCCGGATCGCCGGTATGCTTGCCCTCTTCCGTGCCCTGCCAGCCATGGCGCTGGATCAGCGACAGGTGGTTACGGTCCTCGTTAATGATTTCCGTCAGCATCGCGCTGGTGCGTTTGAACACCGCCGCACGCTCGGTGGCCGTACTGCCGGCCATCGCCGCCATCTCTTCAACCATCTCGGTATTAAAGCGGCGGAACAGGTCCGCGCGCTCGCGCGCTTCATAAGCGCCGAGCCCCAGGTTTTCCAGCGCCATGCGGCCAGACTTCAGCGCACCTTCGAAGGTTTCACGCTCTGGCGCCTCTACGCCCGCCTGCCGCAGCCGGATGTAGTGATCCACATCGCGCGCGCGGGAAATAATGGTCAGCGCCGGGAAATGTTCTTTTACCAGCTCCACCATCTGCATGCTGGTTTCCGGATCGTCAATGGCGTTAATCAATACCTCGGCTTTTGCCGCCCCGGCGGATTCCAGCAGATCGACGCGGGTTGCATCTCCGTAAAACACCTTCATATCGAATTTACGCAGGGTATCGACATGGTCGGGATCGTGATCGAGGATGACCATCTTCACCCCGCTCGACAGCAGTAAGCGGCCGACGATCTGCCCGTAGCGGCCAAATCCGGCGATGATGACGCGCGGCTGCTCCTCGTCAATCTCATCGGCTTCGCGCTCCTGCTCGCTGCCAGATTTTTCCAGGCGCGTCAGCACCACCAGCAGCACAGGCGTCGCCGCCATCGACAGTGCTACCGCCAGCGTCAGCGCTTTCGCCCACTCGGGATCGAGCACGTTTGCCATCTGCGCGGCGCCAAAGACCACGAACGCAAATTCACTTCCCTGCCCCAGCAGCACGGCGAACCAGCGGCGCTGCCTGCCCGGCACGTTCAATGGGCGAGCAATCAGCCACAGCATCACCATTTTAATGACCAGGAAGCCGACGAGCAGGATGACGATCCGCAGCGGGTGCGTCACCAGCGTGCCGAAGTCGACGGACATCCCGACGCCGATGAAAAACAGCCCCAGCAGCAATCCTTTAAACGGCTCGATATCGCTTTCCAGCGCGTGACGGTATTCTGAGCTCGCCAGCAGAACGCCTGCGAGGAACGCCCCCATCGCCATCGACAGCCCGGCCTCTTCCAGAAGCAGACCAAAGCCGAACACCAGGAACAGCGCCACGGCGCTGAACACTTCGCGCAGGCCAGAGCGGGCAACAAACCGCAGCAGCGGGCGGGTTACGTAGCGACCAAGCAGCACCACCAGCGCCAGCGCGCCCGCCACCTTCAGCGCCGACAGCGCAAAAGCGCCCAGCGTGGTAGAGGAACCGCTGGCCGCCAGCAGCGGGATCATCGCCACCAGCGGGATAGCAGCAATGTCCTGGAACAGCAGCACGGAGAACGCGCTGCGTCCCATCTGGGAGACCGTCAGATTTCGCTCGTTCATCGCCTGCATGGCAATGGCCGTTGAGGAGAGCGCCAGCGTCATGCCGATGAGCTCTGCCACTTTCCAGTCCATGCCCAACAGGATGCAGAACCCACCCAGCAGCAGGCCGCAGGCCACCATCTGCAGCGCCCCGCCGCCAAATACCGAGGCGCGAAGCTTCCACAGCCGCTGCGGGTCGAGCTCCAGGCCAATCACAAACAGCATCAGCACCACGCCGATTTCAGCGAAATGGAGAATCGCCTCGGCATCCGTGACCAGTCGAAAGCCCCACGGCCCAATGACGCAGCCCGCAATCAGGTAGCCGAGCACCGAGCCCAGCCCCAGGCGTACCGCCACGGGCACAATCAGCGCCGCCGCGCCGAGGTAAATCAGCGCCTGTATCAGCGTATGGCTATCCATGGTGCGTCTCCTGCCACTCAAGTAAGCGTTGTTTATAATGACGAGCCTGCGCCTGCAGCGTTTCATCGTCGCAAACAAACGTGCAGTGCATCGCAAACGGCGGGAGCCAGTTCAGACCGCAATAGAGCGCAGTCGCCTGCAGCGGCTGCGCCAGAACGTCAAAACCCGGGAAGGAACCAATATCAAAATGGCTTTCCCCACCGCCGGTGGTGACTGCCCACATCAGGCTTTTCCCTTTTAGCGCATTGCCGTTGTGGCCATACGCCCAGCCGTGGGAGAAGACTTTATCAATCCACAGCTTCAGGAGCGGGGGCGTGCTGTACCACTGCATGGGATGCTGCCAGATAATCAGATCGGCACGGGAAAGCGCCTCCTGTTCGGCGGCGATATCGATATTAAAATCGGGATAGAGTTGATAGAGGGAACGTATCTCTACGTTATCAAGCGTCCTTACCTGCTCAAGCATCCGCTTATTCGCATGTGAGTGCTGCGGATAAGGATGGGCATATATTATCAGAATCATTGATTAGCCTGTTGTTACTGCTTTCTTTTAACAAAAGAGTGTAGTCAGTAATTCAACAGGCTAATAGTGAATATTATTGACGGGCTTACGTCAGAATTCTGAATTAGTTATCCAGCTCGCCCATGGATTTCACCTGGTCACGGTTGATCTGCTCGGTTTGACCGGTTTCGGCGTTTTTGTACGACACCAGACCGGTATCGTCATCTACCTGCGGTTTGCCGTCGGTGACAATGGTTTTGCCATCGGTGGTTTTTACGGCCTGATTAGACGAACAGCCCGCAACGGTAAACATTGTCGTGGCAGCCAGAACGGAAGCGATCAGTAATTTATTTTGCATGGTGTTTTCCCCTGCTCTCAGTTGAATTTCGTTATCGACCTAACCATTTTAGGCTAACTGACTGAAAGCGGATGAAAAACCAGAAGGTTCTGAAGATGGGAGAATGCCCGGCAACCGAACGGCACCGGGCATTTTGACTTACTTGCTAATCTGCGCGTGCATTTCCTGCACTGAAATCACCTTCTCGGTGGCATCCGCGTTCAGCGCCATGGCCGTTGCGAAACCGCCGTTCAGGGTGGTGTCGTAGTGCACTTTGTACTGCAGCGCGCTGCGGCGAATCAGCTTGGAGTCTTCAATCGCCTGGCGGCCTGCGGTGGTGTTGATGATGTAGGTGTATTCGCCATTCTTGATACGATCCTGAATGTGCGGACGACCTTCATGCACCTTGTTCACCAGACGCGGGTTGATGCCGGCTTCGCCCAGCACAATCGCCGTACCGTGGGTTGCATCCAGCTCGAAGCCCTGTTTCAGCAGCTTGGCGGCCAGGTCAACCACGCGCTCTTTGTCGCCTTCGCGAACGGAGAGCAGCGCACGGCCTGATTTTCTCATGGTGGAGCTACTGCCCAGCTGCGCCTTCGCGAACGCTTCTGCGAAGGTGCGGCCCACGCCCATCACTTCCCCGGTAGAGCGCATTTCTGGCCCTAACAGCGGGTCAACGCCCGGGAATTTGTTGAACGGCAGCACCACTTCTTTCACCGAGTAGTACGGTGGAATGATCTCTTTGGTCACGCCCTGCTGCGCCAGCGTCTGGCCCGCCATCACGCGCGCCGCCACTTTCGCCAGCGGTACGCCGGTGGCTTTGGAGACGAACGGTACGGTACGTGCCGCACGCGGGTTCACTTCAATCAGGTAGACTTCGTTGTCTTTCACCGCGAACTGGACGTTCATCAGGCCGCGAACCTGCAGCTCGAAGGCCAGCTTCTGCACCTGCTGGCGCATCACGTCCTGAATCTCCTGGCTCAGGGTGTACGCTGGCAGAGAACAGGCGGAGTCGCCGGAGTGCACGCCTGCCTGCTCAATGTGCTCCATGATGCCGCCAATCAGCACCATTTCGCCGTCGCAGATGGCGTCCACGTCCACTTCCACCGCATCGTCGAGGAAGCGGTCGAGCAGCACTGGCGCATCGTTCGACACGCTTACCGCGGTCTGGAAGTAGCGGCGCAGGTCGGCTTCGTCATAAACGATTTCCATCGCGCGGCCGCCCAGCACGTAGGAAGGACGCACCACCAGCGGGTAGCCAATCTCTTTCGCCTTCTCAACGGCCATTTCAATGGCGGTGACGGTGGCGTTCGCCGGCTGTTTCAGCTTCAGACGGTCAACCGCCTGCTGGAAACGCTCGCGGTCTTCCGCACGGTCAATCGCGTCCGGGCTGGTGCCGATAACCGGCACGCCTGCTGCTTCCAGCGCGCGCGCCAGCTTCAGCGGGGTCTGGCCGCCGTACTGCACGATAACGCCTTTTGGCTTCTCGATGCGCACGATTTCCAGCACGTCTTCCAGGGTAACCGGCTCAAAGTAGAGGCGGTCAGAGGTGTCGTAGTCGGTAGAGACGGTTTCCGGGTTACAGTTGACCATGATGGTCTCGTAACCGTCTTCGCGCAGCGCCAGCGAGGCGTGTACGCAGCAGTAGTCGAACTCGATGCCCTGGCCGATACGGTTTGGACCGCCGCCCAGCACCATAATCTTGTCGCGGTCGACGGACGGGTTCGCTTCGCACTCGTCTTCATAGGTGGAGTACATGTAGGCGGTGTCGGTCGAGAATTCAGCCGCACAGGTGTCCACGCGCTTGTAGACCGGGTGCAGGTCGTACTGGTCGCGCAGCTTGCGGATTTCCGCTTCACGCACGCCCGCCAGCTTAGCCAGACGCGCGTCGGCGAAGCCTTTACGCTTCAGCACGCGCAGGAAGTCAGCGTCCAGGCCGGTGATGCCCAGCTCAGCGACCTGTTCTTCCAGACGCACCAGCTCTTCAATCTGCACCAGGAACCAGCGGTCGATGTTGGTCAGGTTGAACACGCCGTCTACGGACAGGCCCGCACGGAAGGCATCGGCGATATACCAGATACGCTCTGCGCCAGCGTCTTTCAGCTCGCGGCGAATTTTGGTCAGCGCTTCCGGGTCGTCCAGGCTCACTTTCGGGTCGAAGCCGGTCGCGCCCACTTCGAGGCCGCGCAGCGCTTTCTGCAGGGATTCCTGCTGCGTGCGGCCAATCGCCATCACTTCACCGACAGATTTCATCTGGGTGGTCAGACGGTCGTTCGCGCCTGCGAACTTCTCGAAGTTGAAGCGTGGAATTTTGGTGACAACGTAGTCGATGGACGGCTCGAAGGACGCAGGCGTGCGGCCACCGGTGATGTCGTTCATCAGCTCGTCGAGGGTGTAACCCACCGCCAGCTTCGCCGCCACTTTCGCAATCGGGAAGCCGGTCGCTTTAGAGGCCAGCGCGGAGGAACGGGACACGCGCGGGTTCATTTCGATAACAATCAGACGGCCAGTTTTCGGGTTCACCGAGAACTGCACGTTAGAACCGCCGGTTTCCACGCCGATTTCACGCAGTACCGCCATCGAGGCGTTACGCATGATTTGATACTCTTTGTCGGTCAGGGTCTGGGCTGGCGCAACGGTGATGGAGTCGCCGGTGTGGATACCCATCGCATCGAAGTTTTCGATGGAGCAGACGATGATGCAGTTGTCGTTTTTATCACGCACCACCTCCATCTCGTACTCTTTCCAGCCAATCAGCGATTCATCAATCAGCAGCTCTTTGGTTGGAGAGAGAGCCAGACCGCGCTCGCAAATCTCTTCGAACTCTTCGCGGTTGTAGGCGATGCCGCCGCCGGTGCCGCCCATGGTGAACGATGGACGGATGATGCACGGATAGCCCACGTCAGCCGCGACGGCCAGCGCTTCTTCCATATTGTGTGCGATACCGGAACGCGCGGTGTCGAGGCCGATTTTCTTCATCGCCACGTCGAAGCGGCGACGGTCTTCTGCTTTATCAATCGCGTCGGCGGTCGCACCAATCATGGTCACGCCGAACTCTTCCAGCACGCCCTGACGCTCCAGCTCCAGCGCACAGTTCAGCGCCGTCTGGCCGCCCATGGTTGGCAGCACCGCGTCCGGACGCTCTTTCTCGATGATTTTACGCACCACTTCCCAGTGAATCGGCTCGATGTAGGTTGCATCGGCCATTTCCGGGTCGGTCATGATGGTTGCCGGATTAGAGTTTACCAGGATTACGCGGTAACCCTCTTCACGCAGGGCTTTACACGCCTGCGCGCCGGAGTAGTCGAATTCGCAGGCCTGGCCGATGACGATCGGGCCAGCGCCAAGGATCAGGATGCTTTTTATGTCTGTACGTTTTGGCATTGTCTTCTCGGCTCCTGATTATTTAGCGGTCTTACGGTATTGCTCGATAAGTTCGATGAAGTGATCGAACAGCGGCGCGGCGTCGTGTGGGCCCGGGCTGGCTTCCGGGTGACCCTGGAAGCTGAATGCTGGCTTATCGGTACGGTGGATACCCTGCAGGGTGCCATCGAACAGCGACTTATGGGTCACGCGCAGGTTAGCCGGCATCGAGGCTTCATCGACGGCAAAGCCGTGGTTCTGCGCGGTGATCATCACCGTGTTGTTATCGATGTCTTTCACCGGGTGGTTACCACCGTGGTGGCCGAACTTCATCTTAACGGTGTTCGCACCGCTCGCCAGCGCCAGCAGCTGATGACCGAGGCAGATGCCGAATACCGGGATGTCGGTTTCCAGGAAGGACTTGATAGCGGCGATGGCGTAATCACACGGCGCCGGGTCACCAGGGCCGTTGGACAGGAAAATACCGTCCGGATTCATCTTCAGCACGTCTTCGGCAGACGTTTGTGCCGGAACCACCGTCAGGCGGCAGCCGCGGTCAACCAGCATGCGCAGAATGTTGCGCTTGGCGCCGAAATCGTAGGCCACCACGTGGAACGGCAGCTCGCTCTCTTTTTTCGCTTCCGGCAGGTCGCCTTCCAGCGTCCAGCTACCCTGAGTCCAGCTGTAGGCTTCAGCGGTCGTCACTTCTTTCGCCAGGTCCATGCCGTTCAGGCCCGGGAAGGCTTTCGCTTTTTCCAGCGCCAGCGTCGCATCGAGGTTATCACCCGCGATGATGCAGCCGTTCTGTGCACCCTTCTCGCGCAGCAGACGCGTTAACTTACGGGTATCGATATCGGCAATCGCCACGATGTTATGGCGCTTCAGATAAGAAGAGAGGTCTTCGGTATTGCGGAAGTTGCTGGCAATCAGCGGCAGGTCGCGGATGACCAGGCCTTGCGCATGTACCTGAGAAGATTCTTCGTCAGCCGCATTGGTGCCGACATTGCCGATATGAGGATAAGTAAGAGTAACGATTTGGCGAGAATAGGAAGGATCAGTGAGGATTTCTTGATAACCGGTCATTGAAGTATTGAAAACGACTTCCCCAACCGCCGAACCCGTTGCCCCTATGGCCCGACCGATAAACTGGGTTCCGTCTTCCAGAACCAATAGCGCTGACTTAATCAAAACACCCTCCAGAGAATATTCACTCACTTTATTTGCATATTAATTCATAGCATGTCATGGATCAATGCAAATGTGTTGCCAGCGGATTTTTGGCAAACGGCGGCATTCTGGGTATTTGGTGGGTAAAAGTCAACTTAAAACGGATATTTTGTTTACTCTTTTGCAAGTCTGACGAGTGGAATGCGGCTTAAGCGACAAAAAGATCAGGTAAATCACTGCGGAAAACGCTTGCGCGCCTGGTTTAATAAAAAATAATGCGATGGAGCAGAATAAAGTGGACCAAATGGTCAAAATTTACATTTCAGTAACGCTATAATGCTACTTTATATAGACATTTATGGCTTTTGACTAAAACTCAACATGAAACAGATAAAATAAAAGGGCAATAAAATATTGCCCTATGCAATCAAACAATTACGACTGCAATAACCACATCACGATGGGTAATAATGCTTACAAATTGTTGAGATCGAGCACGTCTCGCATATCAAAAAGGCCATTTTTCTTGTTTTTAAGCCACAAAGCGGAACGTACCGCACCGTTGGCGAACGTCATTCGGCTGGAGGCTTTATGCGTAATTTCGACGCGCTCACCAATATCGGCGAACATCGCCGTGTGTTCGCCGACGATGTCACCTGCTCGCACGGTTGCAAAACCAATGGTGCCCGGCACGCGTTCGCCGGTGTAACCTTCGCGGGTGTAAACCGCGCAATCTTTTAAATCTTTATCAAGTGCATGAGCAATCGCTTCGCCCATCGCCAGCGCCGTACCTGATGGCGCATCAACTTTGTAACGGTGGTGAGCTTCTACGATCTCAATATCGGTATAGTTGCCCATCACCTTCGCGGCCTTCTCCAGCAGCTTCAGCATGACGTTCACGCCCACGCTGAAGTTTGCGGCGAAGACAATCGCAATCTCTTTTGATGCATCCTGGATAGCCTGCTTACCCGCATCGTCAAAACCGGTGGTGCCGATCACCATCCCCTTGCCGTGCTGGCGACAAAACGCCAGATGCGCGAGCGTCCCTTCCGGGCGGGTAAAATCGATGAATACATCGAAGTCCTCTTTTACCGCCTCCAGGCTGCTTTGCACGGTAACGCCCGTGTGGCCTGCGCCCGCCAGCTCACCGGCATCGGTCCCCAGAAGTGAAGAACCTTCACGCTCCAGAGCCGCGCCAAGCGCGACGCCATCCATCTGAAGTGCCGCCTGAATAAGCTGACGGCCCATACGTCCACCCGCGCCCGCAATGGCGACACGGATCTGTGCATCATGCATAGTTATTCTCTTACGTTAAAATGATGTAAACCGTTTTCAGATTAACCAGCCTTGAGAAGCACTGCCAACTGAAAACACCGATAATTAGAATTTAACGTGAAACCGACTTAAATATCAGTAAAAGACATGATTTTGTCGTCACGATAAAGTAACGGGTAAAAAAAAGGCCAGCACAGGAGGTGCTGGCCTTTCATCAGAAAAAGGTCTATTCGACTTCGCGGGCGTCGATGCGCAGTTCTTTCGGGACTTCGAAAACGATGTTCTCTTCACGTCCTTCCAGCGGCACCGCTTCGCCGCCGCCCAGCTCCTGCAGACGGGAAATGACGTTCTGTACCAGAATATCTGGCGCAGACGCCCCGGCCGTCACGCCGACACAGGCCGCGTGTTTAACCCACTCTTCCTGAATATCCGACGCGTCATCAATCAGGAAAGCCATTTTCCCCATACGCTGCGCCAGTTCGGCCAGACGGTTGGAGTTAGACGAGTTTTTGGAGCCGACCACCAGCACCACGTCCGCCTGTTCAGCCAGTGCGCGCACCGCTTCCTGACGGTTAGTGGTCGCGTAGCAGATATCATCCTTACGCGGACCGACGATTTTCGGGAAGCGCTGGCGCAGGGCGTCAATCACGTCTGAGGTATCGTCTACGGAGAGCGTCGTCTGGGTCATAAACGACAGACGGGCTTCATTTTTCACGTTCAGCGTAAAGACATCGTCCGGCGACTCAACCAGATACATCCCCCCTTCCGGGTTACTGTACTGACCCATGGTGCCTTCGACTTCCGGATGACCGGCATGGCCAATCAGAATCGACTCTTCACCGCGGCGGCTGGCGCGCGCCACTTCCATATGCACTTTTGTCACCAGCGGGCAGGTGGCATCGAATACGGTCAGGTCGCGGCTTTTCGCTTCGTTACGTACCGCCTGAGAGACGCCGTGCGCGGAGAAGATCAGGATCGCACCGTCCGGCACTTCGCTGATCTGCTCAATGAAGATGGCGCCGCGCTCGCGCAGGCTGTCGACCACGTAGCGGTTGTGCACCACTTCGTGACGCACATAAATCGGCGCGCCGTAAATCTCCAGCGCGTTTTCAACAATGCTGATAGCGCGGTCTACACCGGCGCAGAAGCCGCGCGGGTTAGCCAACAGGATCTGCATTTCAGGCCTCCAGTGCAGGATCGATTTCCAGCACTTCAACATCAAAATGAACGGTACGCCCGGCAAGCGGATGGTTGAAGTCAACGGTAATAGAGTCGCCGTTGATTTCGCGGATCACGCCAGGCATTTCGCTGCCGTCCATTGCGGTAAAGAGCATAATCGCTCCGATCTCCGGTTCACCCGCGTCCATAAACTCGCGGCGCGAGAAATACTGGATCAGGTCCGGACTCGGCACGCCAAACGCGGCATCCGGCTCCAGCGAAAAGGCTTTTTTCTCACCCTCTTTCAGGCCCAGAAGCTGCTGCTCAAGACCTTCAGACAGGGAGGTATCGCCAAGACGAAACAGGGCCGGTTTGCCGTTATTGCGGGTGGATTCGGCCGTGGAGCCGTCATCCAGCTTCAGCGTGAAGTGAACGAGAACCGCGCTGTTGCTCTGTACGGATTTAGACATGCAAATTGCTCGCTTGTTTTGCCCGGTAGCATTACGCCACCGGGCGAGTATGTTACGCCTGCTCTTTCGCGGCCGGTTTAGGCAAGAAGCCTTCCAGCACGATTAACGCCGCACCGATACAAATTGCCGTATCGGCCAGGTTAAAGGTCGCGAAGTGCCAGTCGCCGACGTAGAAGTCGATCATATCGACCACAAAGCCGTGCCACAGGCGGTCAAACAGGTTGCCCAGGGCGCCGCCAATGATCAGCGCGTAGGCAATGTTATTCAGCTTTTGCGTGGCCTTCGAGCGGTACATCAGCACCGCGAGGATCACGCAGATACCGAGAGCGATACCCGCAAAGAACCAGCGCTGCCAGCCACCGCTGTCGGCAAGGAAACTAAACGCAGCGCCGTAGTTACGCGCGTAGTGCAGATTAAGCGACGGGAACAGCGGAACCGTCTCCCCCAGAGTAAAGTTCTGGAGGATCAGGAACTTGCTGCCCAGATCGATAATCAGCACCACAACAACCAGCCACAGCCAGCGCAGTCCTGTTGAACAGAGAGTTTTACTCATCAGGCAAACTTACGTTTTTCGCCGTCACCGGCGACGTTGCTTACACAGCGTCCGCAGATGTCTGCGTGTTCCGCCACCTGGCCAACATCGGTGGTGTAATGCCAGCAGCGCGGGCATTTCTCACCGTCGGCTTTGCTCAACGCGACTTTCAGTCCTTTGAGCAGTTCGCTCTGCTGAGCATCAGCAGAAGCATCGGCATAATCCGCAACTTTCGCACCGGAGGTCAACAGGACAAATCGTAATTCATCGCCCAGCGCCGTCAGCTTCGCCGCCAGCTCCGGTTCGGCGTACAGCGTGACTGCCGCTTCCAGAGAGCCGCCGACTTTCTTGTCTGCACGCGCCTGCTCGATAACCTTATTCACTTCGCCACGCACTTTCAGCAGTTCGTCCCAGAAGGCATCGTTCATTGCTTCGGTGCTGGAGAGATCGAACAGACCTTCGTACCACTCGCCCGTGAACACATACTTCTCACGGTCGCCCGGCAGGTAGCCCCAGATTTCGTCCGCGGTGAAGGACATGATCGGTGCCATCCAGCGCACCAGCGCTTCTGCGATGTGGAACAGCGCGGTCTGGCAGCTACGACGCGCCACGCTGTCCGCTTTCGCGGTGTACTGGCGGTCTTTGATGATGTCGAGGTAGAACGAGCCCATCTCGATGGAACAGAAGCGCATCAGGCGCTGCACCACTTCGTGGAAGTCGTAAGACTCATAGGCTTTCAGGATATCTTCCTGCGCCGCTTTCGCGCAGCCTACCGCCCAGCGATCCAGCACCACCATCTCTTCCGGTTTCACCATGTCTTTTGCCGGATCGAACCCGTTCAGGTTCGCCAGCAGGAAGCGCGCGGTGTTACGGATACGACGATAGCTGTCGGCAGCACGCTTCAGGATCTCGTCAGACACCGCCATTTCGCCGGTGTAATCGGTAGAGGCCACCCACAGACGCAGAATGTCTGCGCCCAGCTTGTTCATCACATCCTGCGGAGAAACGGTATTACCGATAGATTTGGACATCTTACGGCCCTGACCATCCACGGTGAAGCCGTGAGTCAGTACCTGACGGTAAGGCGCTTTACCCTTCATGGCGGTGGAGATCATCAGAGATGACATGAACCAGCCGCGGTGTTGGTCAGACCCTTCCAGATACATATCGGCAGCGTGACCGGCAAATTCCGGACGCACGTCAACCACGGAGGAGTGGGTAGACCCGGAGTCGAACCACACGTCCAGGGTATCCGGCACTTTCTCGTAGTTGTCTGCGTCAGCGCCCAGGATGTCGCGGGAGTCGAGATCCCACCACGCCTGAATACCGTCAACTTCGACGCGCTTCGCCACTTCTTCCATCAGTTCCAGGGTGTTCGGGTGCAGCTCCTGCGTCTCTTTATGTACGAACAGAGACATCGGCACGCCCCAGGTGCGCTGACGGGAGATACACCAGTCAGGACGGTTAGCCACCATGGATTCGATACGCGCCTGGCCCCAGTCAGGGATCCACTGCACGCCTTTGATCTCTTTCAGAGACTGCTCGCGCAGGCCTTTCTGATCCATGCTGACGAACCACTGCGGGGTCGCACGGAAGATGATCGGGGTCTTGTGACGCCAGCAGCACGGATAGCTGTGCTGCATTTTTTCAACGTGCAGCAGCGCGCCGCTGGTGCGCAGCATGTCGACGATGATGTCGTTCGCTTTGAAGACGTTGATACCGTCCAGCGCCGGGTAGGTACCAGGCAGATAAGATCCGTCCGGGCCAACCGGGTTAGCGATTTCCAGACCGTACTTCAGGCTGATGTTGTAGTCGTCAGGACCGTGGCCACCGGCGGTATGCACCGCACCGGTACCCGCTTCCAGCGTCACGTGGTCGCCCAGGATCGCCGGAACGTCGAAGTCCAGGAACGGGTGCTTGAAGCGCATCAGCTCCAGCGCGTCGCCTTTCACGGTGCCCAGTACGGTGTAATCGGTGATATGCGCGCGCTTCAGCACGCTCTCAACCAGATCTTTCGCCAGGATAACCGCCTGACCGTCAATCTGCACCAGCGCGTATTCGAACTCACCGGACAGGGAGATCGCGCGGTTGGCTGGCAGGGTCCACGGGGTGGTGGTCCAGATAACCAAAGAGATTGGGCCGTTTACCGAGGAGACGCCAAATTTAGCTTTCACCGCATCCTGATCGACGGCATGGAACGCCACGTCGATAGATGGAGAGGTTTTGTCGTAATACTCAACTTCCGCTTCTGCCAGCGCAGAGCGGCAGTCCACGCACCAGTGCACCGGCTTAGCGCCTTTGTGCAGGTGGCCGTTACCGATGATTTTACCCAGCGCACGGATGATGTTGGCTTCAGTTTTGAAGTCCATGGTCAGGTACGGGTGCGACCAGTCGCCCAGCACGCCCAGACGGATGAAGTCAGCGCGCTGACCGTCAACCTGCGTGGCTGCGTATTCGCGGCACTTCGCACGGAACTCGGCGGCGGTGAACTTCTCACCCGGTTTGCCAAACTCTTGCTCTACCTTCAGCTCGATCGGCAGACCGTGGCAGTCCCAGCCCGGAACGTAAGGCGAGTCATATCCCGTGAGGCCTTTGGACTTCACGATAATGTCTTTCAGAATCTTGTTAACCGAGTGACCAATATGAATGCTGCCATTCGCATATGGAGGGCCATCATGCAGAATGAAGGTTTTTTTGCCTTTTTTGGCTGCACGAATGATGCCGTACAGGTCATCATCGGTCCAACGCGCCAGCATTCCCGGTTCGCGCTTGGCGAGATCGCCGCGCATCGGGAACCCTGTTTCCGGCAAATTCAGGGTTGATTTATAGTCACTCATCAGATTCTCGGTTCCGTATTTATCACGTAGGCAGTTAAGCCGGGTTCAAAGCCCAAAAAACTCGCGGGCCGTCAATTCATCTCGCGCAATTTGCGCTTTTAGTTCATCCAGCGAACCAAATCGCTGCTCGTTGCGTATTTTTTTACGCAGTATCACATCTATATGGCGACCATAAAGGTCCATTACAACGTCCAGCAGGTGCACTTCTAACTGTTGACGCACACCGGCGACGGTCGGACGCGTGCCAATGTTGGCGACGCCGAAGAACGGCTTATCGCCCAGTCCTGCTACTTCCACCGCATACACCCCTTTAACCGGGGAAACCTGACGACGCAGCGGTATATTCGCCGTCGGGAAGCCTATCGTGCGGCCCAGCGCATCGCCATGGACCACGCGGCCAGAGATGGTGAACGGATGCCCCAGCAGGGTTTCTGCCGTGTCCAGGTCATCATTAGCCAGCGCCTGACGCACCGCCGTGCTGCTGACGCGCACGCCGCCTTCGCAGAAGGTCATCGCGCTGGTGACGTCAAATCCATACTCCAGACCAGCCTTCTGTAATAGCAAGAAATCGCCCTGACGACCAGCGCCAAAGCGGAAATCATCCCCCACGGCGAGAAACTGTACGCCAAGACGCTTAACCAGCAGGTCGCTGACGAAATTTTGTGCTGTCAGCGCGGCAAAGCGACGATCGAAACGTAAACACAATACATAGTCCACGCCGGACTCCGCCAGATAGCGCAATTTCTCGCGCAGGCGAGTGAGTCGGGCGGGAGATTTATCGCCCGCGAACAGCTCCAGCGGCTGCGGCTCGAAAATCATCACTACAACGGGCAGGCCACGGGCCTCCCCTTCTTTACGCAATCCCTGCAACAGCGCCTGATGACCACGATGCACGCCGTCGAAATTACCAATAGTCAGCACGCACCCGTGTGGCGCGCTGCTGAGATTATGTATGCCGCGTATCAGCTTCATGTCTGGCTCAAAACAGTGAAAATCGCCAAAGTATACCTTGTACAGCGGTTAAGGTTAACCGGCGATTGTTCGCGCAAAACAGAAAGCCGTAATGATTTCATCAGGCTGACCTTTCGCAGCGAAAAAATCTGCTCCTGAACTGCGATTTTTATGCCGAAAGGCTGTATTCAGGGAAGACAAGCTGGTAGAATCCTGCGCCATCACTACGTAACGTAGCGTCGCTAATTAACGGCGCTTATTTGCACAAATCCATTGACAAAAGAAGGCAAAGAGGGCATATTCCTCGGCCTTTGAATTGTCCACATAGAACATATTTGGGAGTTGGACTTGGCTAATATCAAATCAGCTAAGAAACGTGCCGTTCAGTCTGAAAAGGCTCGTAAGCACAACGCAAGCCGTCGCTCTATGATGCGTACTTTCATCAAGAAAGTATACGCAGCAATCGAAGCAGGCGACAAAGCTGCAGCGCAGAACGCATTTAACGAAATGCAACCAATCGTGGATCGTCAGGCTGCTAAAGGTCTGATCCACAAAAACAAAGCAGCGCGTCATAAAGCAAACCTGACCGCGCAGATCAACAAACTGGCTTAATCGCTACTTGTTGTTGCTTGTTTAAAGAACCCGCTTAACGCGGGTTTTTTTATGCCTTCAGTTTGCCGGTGGCGTAAACAGCGCCGCGTAGTCACGATTGCAGATTCGCTGCACCGCCGGGTGCTGAATCATTCTTTCGGCAAATATGGCGTGGTACTCCTCCATCACGTTGTCCACTCTGCCTATCTCCGTAATCTTGTCGTCTGAATAGAGATCGTGCGCGTACAGCGTCGGCGCAACGAAGATCGCATTATGCGCTTCGCCAAAGGCTTTCATCAGCGCCGCATCGTCGAACTCTCCGAGGATTTCTACCTTCAGCCCCTGCGAGTTAAACCAGTTCAGCAGCTTGCGTCCGAGCATGGAACGTCGCCCAGGTACCAGCAGGCGGCGCTCTTCAAGGCTCGCGGGAAACGGTTTCTCCGGCGGCGGATTAATGCACCAGAAGCTCACGCCGCATTCGCCAATCTTCACCGAGAACAGCCCTTCCTGCTGGGTGGAGTCAATCGGGCAGTCCGAGATAATCATGTCCAGCTTGTGCTGGCTCAGCTGTTCCAGCAGCATCTCGTGGGTGGATTCAAAGCAGCGCAGGTGGATTTGCTCATCTTCGACTACCGCCGCATCCAGCACGCCGCTCACCAGCCGCTTGGACAGCGCATCCGCCACGCCCACGTCAAAGAGCAGGTTCGACTCTTTGCGGTAGTTGACGATATCCAGCATCTCCTGGCTCAGGGTGAACATTTTGTCCGCATAGCGGAACACCAGTTCACCCAGTTCGCTGGGTTCAATCCCACGCCCTTTACGCTTGAACAGCTTGCCCTGCAGGCGCTCTTCCAGGGCCTTGATCTGCCCGGTGATGGTTTGCGGCGTCAGGTAGAGCGCCTCTGCCGCCCCCACCACCGAGCCCTGTTTGTAAACGTGCCAGAAGTAGTACAGATGGTTGTAATTTAAATGAGACATCGCGTCTTCTCTCCCTGAGTGTGTATCGGGAGGAGGATCGCCTCCTCCCGGTGTTCCGCTATGCCTGGACGGCCTGTCCGGACAACTTCACCTTCAACAAGGTATAACCGATTACCGCGGCCAGTAATGACCCGATGAGAATGCCGAGTTTAGCCCAGACGATAAGCTCAGGCGCATGTGCACCAAACGCCAGCGTCGAGATAAAGATCGACATCGTAAACCCGATTCCACACAGCACGCCGACGGCCATAATTTGACCAAAGGTTGTGCCGTGCGGCAATGACGCCAGCTTCAGCTTCGTCGCCAGCCAGCAGAAGAGGCTAATGCCCAACGGCTTCCCAATAAACAGCCCGGCAATGATGCCCAGCGGCAGCACGGACGTCAGCCCGTCCAGCGTCACGCCGCCGAGGGAAACGCCCGCGTTGGCAAACGCAAACAGCGGTAGGATCATAAAGGCAACCCACGGGTGCAGCACGTGCTCCAGCTGTTTGGCTGGCGACTTGCCGTCCTGCGGTTTGAGCGGCACGAAGAAGCCCACAATCACGCCTGCCAGCGTGGCGTGCACCCCGGATTTCAGCACCGCCGTCCACAGCACCATCCCCACCAGGATATAGATACCGATGCGGCGAACATTGAAGATGTTAAGCAGCGCCAGCACCGCAATCGCCCCGGCGGCGACGCTCAGGGACAGGATGGACAGATCGCTGGTGTAGAACAGCGCGATAATCACAATGGCGCCCAGATCATCGATGATCGCCAGCGCCATCAGGAAGATTTTCAAGGCCACCGGCACGCGGCTACCGAGCAAGGCTAAGACACCGAGCGCAAAGGCGATATCCGTCGCGGCCGGGATCGCCCAGCCGTCACGCGCAACAGGATCCTGCCAGGTGAACGCCAGGAAGAGCAGCGCCGGCACCACCATCCCACCGAGCGCGGCAATCACAGGGAACGCCGCGCGCTGGCGGCTGGCAAGCGAGCCCAGTACCAGCTCGCGCTTAACCTCAAGCCCCACCAGCAGGAAGAACACCGCCATCAGCGCATCGTTGATCCACAGCAGCATGTTCTTGTTAATTTCGAGCGCCCCGACCTTCAGCTCAACGGGCGTTTCCAGAAATGCATGGTAGAATTCCTGCGTGATGCCAAGGTTAGCCAGCACCATCGCTGCCGCTGCGGCAATAATCAGGATCACGCCACCGGACGCCTCACTGCTAAAGAAACGGTGTAGTAATTTCATTTAAGTTCTCTCTTTTACAACAATACCTCGATAAAACCATAATACCAAGCCAAATAGCTCGGCAAAAACAGATTAATGTTGAGTATAGACTCAGTTTAACCGAGCTATACACGCCAATAAAAAAGCCCGGAATCGCTTCCGGGCTTTTCGAAGATGAAAACCAGCTAACGAATTAGCGAGTCAAATCATCGAAGAATTTTTTGACGCCATCGAAGAAGCTTTTGGAACGCGGGCTGTTTTTCTCACCCGTCGGGCCGCCAAAGCTCTCCTGCAGTTCTTTCAGCAGCTGTTTCTGCTTGTCGTTCAGGCCAACCGGCGTTTCCACAACGACGCGGCACAGCAGGTCGCCCTGGGCACCACCGCGAACGGATTTAACGCCTTTCCCGCGCATGCGGAACAGCTTGCCAGTCTGGGTTTCCCCAGGCACTTTCAGGTTCACGCGACCGTCCAGCGTAGGCACTTCGATTTCACCACCGAGTGCCGCCATCGCGAAGTTGATCGGCACTTCGCAGTACAGGTTATTACCTTCACGCTCAAAGATGGCGTGCTGTTTCACCTGCACCTGAACGTACAGATCGCCTGCCGGTGCGCCGTGCTCGCCTGCTTCGCCCTCGCCTGCCAGACGGATGCGGTCGCCCGTATCGACGCCAGCCGGGATCTTAACGGACAGAGTTTTGGTTTTCTCAACGCGACCGTGCCCGTGGCATTTGGTGCATGGATCTTTGATCAGCGTGCCGCGACCGTGACAGTGAGGACAGGCCTGCTGTACCGCGAAGAAGCCCTGACGCATCTGTACCTGACCAGAGCCGTGACAGGTTGGACAGGTCTGAGGCTGCGTACCCGCTTTCGCGCCGCTGCCGTGGCAAACGTCACACTCTTCCAGCGTAGGGATACGGATCTCTTTGGTTACGCCGCGAACGGCCTCTTCCAGCGTCAGCTCCATGTTGTAGCGCAGGTCAGCGCCGCGCGCCGCGCGCTGACGACCACGACCGCCGCCGAAGATGTCGCCAAATACATCGCCAAAGATATCGCTGAAGTCAGCGCCGCCGCCAAAGCCGCCGCCACCGAATCCACCGCCGCCCATGCCGCCCTGTTCAAAGGCTGCGTGACCGTACTGGTCATAGGCCGCACGTTTTTGTGCATCGGTCAGGACTTCGTAGGCTTCTTTGATCTCTTTAAATTTGGCTTCAGCCTCTTTGTCACCCTGGTTACGGTCCGGGTGGAATTTCATGGCCAGGCGCTTATACGCCTTTTTGATTTCACGCTCTTCCGCAGTTTTTGGAACGCCTAAAATCTCGTAATAGTCTTGCTTTGCCATTGGTTTTTTTAAGCCCCTTAACATGCGAGCACGGGCGTGGAGAATTCTCCTACGCCCGTGCCGATTAATTACCCTGCATCAGGGCGATTATTTTTTATCTTTAACTTCTTCGAACTCAGCGTCGACAACGTCGTCGTCTTTCGCGTTGTTCGCTGAAGCGTCAGCGCCCGCCTGCTGTTGAGCGTGCTGCTGCTGAGCGATTTCCATCAGCTTCTGAGAAGCCTGCGCCAGTTCCTGCATCTTCGCTTCGATGTCCGCTTTGTCTTCACCTTTCAGTGAGGATTCCAGCGCACTCAGTGCAGCTTCGATAGCAGTCTTGTCTTCCGCTGGCAGTTTATCGCCTGCTTCTTCAACCTGCTTACGGGTGCTGTGCAGCAGATGGTCACCCTGGTTGCGGGTCTGAACCAGCTCTTCGAACTTACGGTCGGATTCCGCGTTAGCTTCGGCATCGCGAACCATTTTTTCGATTTCTGCTTCGTTCAGGCCAGAAGATGCCTTGATGGTGATCTTCTGCTCTTTACCGCTGTTTTTGTCTTTCGCAGACACGTGCAGGATACCGTCAGCATCGATGTCGAAGGTCACTTCGATCTGCGGCATGCCGCGCGGTGCCGGGTTAATACCGTCCAGGTTGAACTGACCCAGAGATTTGTTATCCGCCGCACGCTTACGCTCACCCTGAATCACATGGATGGTTACCGCAGACTGGTTGTCTTCAGCGGTAGAGAACACCTGGCTGTGTTTCGTTGGGATGGTGGTGTTTTTGTTGATGAGCGCAGTCATCACACCGCCCATGGTTTCGATACCCAGAGACAGCGGGGTAACGTCCAGCAGCAGTACGTCTTTAACTTCACCGGTCAGTACGCCACCCTGAACCGCAGCACCGATTGCGACCGCTTCGTCCGGGTTAACGTCTTTACGTGGCTCTTTACCAAAGAACTCAGCCACTTTCTTCTGAACCATTGGCATACGGGTCTGACCACCAACCAGGATAACGTCCTGGATGTCAGATACAGACAGGCCAGCGTCCTGCAGAGCAACTTTCAGCGGCTCGATAGAACGGTTCACCAGGTCTTCTACCAGGCTTTCCAGTTTCGCACGGGTCACTTTGATGTTCATGTGTTTAGGACCGGTCGCGTCTGCGGTGATGTACGGCAGGTTCACGTCGGTCTGCTGAGCGGAAGACAGCTCGATCTTCGCTTTCTCAGCGGCTTCTTTCAGGCGCTGCATGGCCAGCGGGTCGTTACGCAGGTCAATGCCCTGATCTTTCTTGAACTCGTCAACGAGGTAGTTGATCAGACGAGTATCGAAGTCTTCACCACCCAGGTGGGTATCACCGTTGGTTGCCAGAACTTCGAAGGTTTTTTCGCCATCAACTTCGTCGATTTCGATAATAGAGATATCGAAGGTACCACCACCCAGGTCGTAAACCGCGATAGTACGGTTGCCAACTTCTTTATCCAGACCGTAAGCCAGTGCAGCAGCGGTTGGTTCGTTGATGATACGTTTTACTTCCAGACCTGCGATACGGCCAGCATCTTTAGTTGCCTGACGCTGAGCATCGTTGAAGTAGGCAGGTACGGTGATAACAGCTTCAGTTACCGGTTCACCCAGGTAATCTTCAGCGGTTTTCTTCATTTTTTTCAGCACTTCAGCAGAAATCTGCGGTGGTGCAGTTTTAGCGCCTTTCACATCAAGCCATGCATCGCCGTTATCTGCCGCGATGATTTTGTAAGGCATGATGGAAACGTCACGCTGAACTTCTTCGTCCTGGAAGCGGCGACCAATCAGGCGTTTAATCGCAAACAGGGTGTTTTGCGGGTTTGTCACTGCCTGACGTTTAGCCGGCTGACCAACCAGAGTTTCACCATCCTGGGTATAAGCAATGATAGAAGGCGTGGTGCGATCGCCCTCGGCGTTCTCCAGCACGCGTGCAGTAGTGCCATCCATAATCGCTACACAAGAGTTGGTAGTACCCAGGTCGATACCAATAATTTTACCCATCTAAACGTCTCCACTAAAAATTCAGTCAACATGTGGTTGTGTACCTGTAATAAGGGCAGAACGTGCTTTTTCAACTGCCCAGATTTGATTTTTTTCAGGTCCACACACTGCGGTTGACTACAAGATGGGGTCGCGACGGCATCCATCAAGGGGCAAGCATAAAAAAAATTTTAATTTCACCCTGATGAGATCATAGACGCCATCGATTGCGCCCATTATGATGCCGCGCCCAGTCAGGGAGAACTGACGCGGGTTTAACCATTTCACCATATTAATGATGATTTTTTTGAGGACTTATGGGCAACACTAAGTTGGCTAATCCGGCTCCGCTGGGCCTGATGGGTTTTGGCATGACCACTATCCTGCTGAACCTGCACAATATCGGGATGTTCCCGATGGATGGCATCATCCTGGCGATGGGCATTTTTTACGGCGGTATCGCGCAAATCTTCGCGGGCCTGCTGGAATATAAGAAAGGCAATACCTTCGGCTTAACCGCCTTCACCTCTTACGGTTCTTTCTGGCTGACCCTGGTTGCCATTCTGCTGCTGCCTAAAATGGGCATGGCAGACGCGGCAAACGCCCATTTCCTGGGCGTTTACCTGGGCCTGTGGGGCGTCTTCACCCTGTTCATGTTCTTCGGTACCCTGAAAGGTAACCGCATGCTGCAGTTCGTTTTCCTGAGCCTGACCGTGCTGTTCGCCCTGCTGGCGATTGGGCACCTGGTGGATAACGAAGGCATCGTTCATATTGCAGGCTGGATTGGTCTGGTTTGCGGCGCAAGCGCTATCTACCTCGCAATGGGTGAAGTGCTGAACGAGCAGTTTGACCGCACCATTCTACCGATTGGTGAAAAACACTGATCCCTCTGTCGTGCCCGCCTCGCGGGCACGACATCCCCCCGCCTGACGCAGCCAAAATCCTAATACCAGCCCCATCAGCGAGAGCGCGAGTACATACCAGGCTGGCGCCATCGGCGACACGCCCATCAGCACGGTAACCGCAATCGGCGTCAGCCCGCCGAAAATGGCATACGACACGTTATAGGAAAATGAGATCCCGGTGAAGCGTACCTCCGGCGGGAACGCGCGGACCATCACGTACGGTACCGCCCCGACAACGCCCACGCACAGCCCTACCACGCCGTACAGCAGAAACAGCTGTTCAGGATGGCTGCCCGCCAGATGGTAAAACGCCCAGCTTGATGCGGCCAGTAACAGGCTGCCGACGATAAAGGTAACGCTGGCGCCGAAACGATCTGCCGCCAGCCCGGCGGCGAGACAGCCAAAGCAGAGCATGATTGTCGCGATACTGTTCGCCTGAAGCGTCACGGCAGGGGCGAAGCCGTACTGCTTTTGCAGCCACACCGGGGACATCAATATCACCACCACAATGCCCGCCGAGAGCAGCCAGGTGAGCAGCATCGACACCACCACCGCTTTTTTATGGCGTACCACGACCGCCTTCACCGGCAGCTCCTGCGCCAGCGCTTTGCGCTGCTGCATCTCGAGGAAAATCGGCGTCTCCTGCAGCCAGCGGCGCAGGTACATCGCGACCAGACCAAACGCTCCGCCCAGCAGGAACGGAATACGCCAGCCCCAGTCATGCACGGCCTGCTGCGTCATGCTGGTGTTCACAATCGTTGCGACCACCGAGCCGAGCAGGATTCCGACGGTCAGCCCCGCCGTTAAGGTTCCGCAGGCGATACCAATGCGGCGCGCCGGAACATGCTCCGCGACAAACACCCATGCGCCCGGCACTTCGCCGCCAATCGCCGCGCCCTGAAGGACGCGCATCAGCAATAGCAGCAACGGAGCAAGAATGCCCATCGAGGCATAGGTGGGCAGCAGACCAATAGCCAGCGTCGGCACGGCCATCAGCAGGATGCTGAGGGTAAACATCTTCTTACGCCCGACCAGATCGCCAAAGTGGGCCATGATAATGCCGCCCAGCGGACGCGCCAGATACCCGGCGGCAAAAATGCCGAAGGTTTGCACCTGACGCAGCCATTCCGGAATATTCGCCGGGAAGAAGAGTTCTCCCACCACGGCGGCGAAGAAGACGAAGATGATGAAATCGTAAAACTCCAGCGCGCCGCCTAAGGCCGCGAGCGTGAGGGTTTTGTAGTCCTGTCGATTCAGAGGTCGGGTGTTATGTGACATAGCGAACCATTGTGCGTGTGTTGTGGATTTATTTTTACAGCAATCGTAAAGAAAAAATTACTATACCGTAAAAGCTTTACCACGCTATCGCCGCTTCAGCTAATGTCACATATTGATTAATTTCAGGATATTATTTCGCGACGTGCGTTTTTCGGGCGAAAAGCTGCTACCACTTTCTCATCAGTTTCCACATACGGACCGTCAAGCAGCTGTATACAATACGGTACACTTGCAAAGATGCCGTGCACGAGGACGCTGCCATCTTCCGCCTTCAGCCCTTCCAGCGTCTCTTTGATCGACTTCGGCTGGCCCGGCAGGTTCAGGATCAACGCCTGCTTGCGGATCACCCCCACCTGGCGGGAAAGGATGGCCGTCGGAACAAAGTGTAGACTTATCTGGCGCATCTGTTCGCCGAAGCCCGGCATTTCACGATCGGCAATCGCCAGCGTTGCGTCCGGCGTCACGTCGCGGCGCGCGGGGCCGGTTCCGCCCGTCGTCAGAACAAGGTGGCAGCTCATCTCATCCACCAGCTCGCAGAGCGTCTGCTCGATGATCGGCTGTTCGTCAGGGATCAGGCGGGTCTGAATGTCAAAGGGGGTGGTCAGCGCGCTGCCAAGCCACTCTTCCAGAGCGGGGATGCCTTTATCCTGGTAAACACCGCTGGAGGCGCGGTCAGAAATCGACACTAAGCCGATGCGTAAGGTATTCATATCCATTCCATTCAAAGAGTACTGATTAAAGGGAATGATACACGCAGAGAGGAAATTCAGACAGAGGCGGGGGTAAGACGCGTGACCGGAAGCCCGGTCACGCAGAATGATTACAGCAGGTCGCCGATCATTTTTTCCAGTTTGCCCTGGTCAACAGCAAACTTACGGATACCATCCGCCAGTTTGTCTACAGCCATTGGATCCTGGTTGTGCTGCCACAGGAACTCGGATTCAGTGATGCGCTCTGGGCGTGCTTTCACTTCACCGGTGTAGGACAGTTTACGCTCCAGGGTACCTTCGCTTTCAGCCAGCTCTTTCAGCAGTGCAGGCGCGATGGTCAGGCGGTCACAGCCAGCCAGCTCGATGATTTCACCGATGTTACGGAAGCTTGCGCCCATAACCACGGTCTCATAGCCGTGCTGTTTGTAGTATTCGTAGATTTCAGTAACAGAAACCACGCCTGGATCTTCAGCCGGTGCGTACTCTTTCTTATCGGTGTTGGCTTTGTACCAGTCCAGAATACGGCCCACGAACGGAGAAATCAGGTATACGCCCGCTTCCGCACATGCACGCGCCTGCGCGAAGGAGAACAGCAGGGTCAGGTTACAGTTGATACCGTCTTTTTCCAGCTGCTCTGCCGCGCGGATACCCTGCCAGGTGGAAGCCAGTTTGATCAGGATACGGTCGTTGCTGATGCCAGCGTCGTTGTACATTTTGATCAGACGTTTCGCTTTGGCGATAGACGCTTCGGTGTCGTAGGAGAGACGCGCATCCACTTCGGTAGAGATACGGCCAGGAACCAGCTTCAGTATTTCCAGACCGATGTTCACTGCCAGCTTGTCGGTGGCATCCACAACCTGCTGCGCGCGGTCGTTGCTCTGTGCTTTCGCCCAGGTCACTGCGTCGTCAATCAGTTTGCGATACTCAGGGATCTGTGCGGCGTTAAGGATCAGAGAAGGGTTAGTTGTGGCATCCTGCGGCTGGTACAGCTTCATTGCCGCGATATCTCCGGTGTCAGCTACGACAGTGGTGAACTGACGAAGGGAGGTCAATTTATCCGTCATGATAGTGTTTCTCTTTTAACGTGCCCTGGATAATTCACGCTACCGACAGCATGCCTGCAGCGGAAAAATGACAGGTTTACTTGTTAGGGGGATGTAACCGGTCTGCCCTGATGATAACACGACGGAGGGGTAGCGCAACCGCAGACAGTGCGCTTAGGCAGAGTATGGTAAACTGGGAAGATTAACAGGCTGCTAAGCAACAGCATGCCCAATCAGTGGTAGCGCTTACATATTCACATTGGCATCAACAAGAGGGACGTTAATGCCTGATTTCTTTTTCTTTATTAACGAAGTCCTCTGGGGTTCGATAATGATTTACCTGCTTCTGGGAGCAGGTATTTGGTTTACGCTACGCAGTGGGTTTATCCAGTTTCGTTATATTCGCAAGTTTGGCAGAAGTCTGAAAAACAGCGTTACGCCCCAGCCGGGTGGATTAACGTCGTTCCAGGCCCTCTGTACCAGCCTGGCGGCACGACTCGGCAGCGGTAATCTGGCGGGCGTTGCGCTGGCCATCAGCGCCGGCGGGCCAGGCGCGGTCTTCTGGATGTGGGTGACGGCGCTACTCGGAATGGCCACCTCCTTTGCCGAAAGTTCGCTCGCCCAGCTTTATAAAGAGAAAGATAAAAACGGCCAGTTTCGCGGCGGTCCTGCCTGGTACATGGCGCGTGGCTTAGGGATGCGCTGGATGGGCGTCCTGTTCTCGCTTTTTTTACTGCTCGCGTACGGTCTTATTTTTAATACCGTCCAGGCAAATTCTGTCGCCAATGCCCTGAGCTACGCCTTCTCCTGCCCGGAGTGGGTCGCCGGTATTGCTTTAGCCCTCGTCGTTCTGCTCACCATTTCTGCCGGTCTTAAGGGTATCGCCCGCCTGATGCAGTGGCTGGTTCCCATTATGGCGCTGCTCTGGGTTGCCGCGAGTCTGTTCGTCGCCGCACTGCATATCGACCTGGTGCCGGGCGTGATTGCGACCATCGTCAAAAGCGCGTTTGGCTGGCGCGAGGTGGCCTCCGGGGCGCTGGGCTACACCTTCAGCCAGGCGCTGATGGCGGGTTTTCAGCGGGGTATGTTCTCCAATGAAGCCGGTATGGGATCAACCCCCAACGCGGCAGCCGCCGCCTCTTCCTGGCCGCCTCACCCGGCCGCACAGGGCATTGTGCAGATGATTGGCGTCTTTACCGATACCATTATCATCTGTTCCGCCAGCGCCATGATTTTGCTGCTGGCAGGCCCCGTACCGCATTCCTCAGGAACCGCCGGGATACAGCTTCTCCAGCAGGCGCTGGTGAACCTGACCGGCGGCTGGGGCGCAGGGTTTGTCTCGCTCATCCTGATCTTATTTGCCTTCAGCTCGATTGTGGTGAATTACCTCTACGCCGAAAATAACCTTATTTTCCTGAAGCTCGACTCCCGCGCCGCAATCGGAACCCTTCGCCTGGGGGTCATACTGATGGTGATAGCAGGCTCCCTGCTCAGTATGCCGCTGGTCTGGCAGCTGGCCGATATCATTATGGCGCTGATGGCGATCACGAACCTCACGGCGATCCTGCTGCTTTCGCCCGTTGTGACCCTGATTGCCAGAGACTATCTGCGTCAGCGCAAACTCGGCGTTCCGCCGGTATTTGATCCCGCCCGCTATCCCGATATTAAGGCGCAGCTTGCCCCCGGCACGTGGGATGATTTGCCGCGGCAATAACAGCTATCGATCAATTCAGGGCGATTTTTTGCTAAAGTGCTCTAAATTTCCTGCAAGGACTGGATATGCTGATTCTGATTTCACCTGCAAAAACGCTCGACTACCAGAGCCCGCTCGCCACCGAGCGCTATACCCAGCCTGAACTGCTGGACTACTCGCAGCAGCTGATCCGCGAAGCGCGTAAGCTCTCTGCGCCGCAAATCGCCTCGCTGATGAGCATCAGCGACAAGCTGGCCGACCTGAACGCGACCCGCTTTCACGAGTGGCACCCGGATTTCACCCCGGCTAACGCTCGCCAGGCGATTCTGGCCTTTAAAGGCGATGTCTATACCGGCCTGCAGGCGGAAGATTTTAGCGAAGCCGATTTCGATTTTGCTCAGCAGCATTTGCGCATGCTGTCGGGTCTGTACGGCGTGCTGCGCCCGCTGGATCTGATGCAGCCGTATCGTCTGGAGATGGGGATTCGCCTGGAAAACGCCAAAGGTAAAGACCTGTACCATTTCTGGGGCGATATCATTACCGACAAGCTGAACGCGGCGCTGCGCGCGCAGGGCGATAACGTGGTGATTAACCTGGCATCCGATGAGTACTACAAGTCGGTGAAACCGAAAAAGCTGGATGCAGAGATTATCAAACCGGTCTTCCTTGACGAGAAGAACGGTAAGTTCAAAGTGATCAGCTTCTACGCCAAGAAAGCGCGCGGCCTGATGAGCCGCTACATCATCCAGAACCGCCTGACGAAGCCGGAGCAGCTGACCGCCTTTAACAGCGAAGGCTATTTCTTTGACGAGGCGTCTTCGGGGAAAGGCGAGCTGGTGTTTAAGCGCCACGAGCAGTAAAAACATACCCCGCCAGATGGCGGGGTTTTGCATTAATGGTGTTTCCAGTCCGGGCCGCGATCGTCGCGGTGGTCATCGTGGTGATGGTCATCGTGACGATCGTCGTGTTTACGATGCTCATCATGTGGACGCCAGTGGTTATCACGCCAGTCATAATGCGCCTTCCACCAGTCGTGGTCGCGCCAGCGGCCGCCGTCCCAGTAATGCCCGTTATTATCCTGGTCGCCAATCTGCAGTTTTACCGCAGGTACGAGAGTAATTTCAGATGCCTGAACCGCCATGGGGGCGGCCAGCATCAGTGAAAGCGCGATGAGTGCAGGTTTCAGTTTAGACACAGGTGACTCCTTATTCTTCTTGCCCAACGTGGGCCGATGTAAGGAGAGTACGCGAGGGGAACGGGGGATGTTATTCTCTGCAACCCTAAACGCTAAGTGACCGCATTTATTGGGAATTTCTGCTTTTTTCCTGCTTTTTTCCTCCTTAATTTCTCCATAAAAAAAGCCGGGTGGCGGCTTCGCCTTACCCGGCCTACGATTAGGTCATCGTGGTCGTTGTAGGCCCGGTAAGGCGTAGCCGCCACCGGGCAACACATTCACGCACGCGTCATCATCAGCTTACGCAGCGCGGCAAAATCTGCGGGCAGCTCATGTGACAGCAGCGGCAGGTCGGCGCGCTCGGCCAGCTCTTTCGGCAGCGGCAGCGTTTCGCCCAGGATCGCTTCTACGCTCTCTTTGAACTTTGCCGGATGCGCGGTGCCCAGGAACAGGCCATATTCACCCGGGTTCAGCTGGTCGCGCAGCGCGCGGTAGGCAATCGCCGCGTGCGGTTCAGAGGTATACCCCACCGTTTTCATCTCGCGCATCGTCTCTTTGGTGGTTTCATCCGTCACCGCAGCGTAGCCCAGATCGCCCAGACGCCAGATCTTACGGCGGAACAGCTCTTCCACGCGCGGCCAGTTGTTCGGCTGTGACACATCCATCGCGTTGGAGAGCGTCGCCTGCGTGGCGTTCGGCGCCCACTTCCCGTCTTTCAGGAAGCGCGGCACGGTGTCGTTGGCGTTGGTCGCAGCGATAAAGCGTTTCACCGGCAGACCCAGGGATTTCGCCAGCAGACCCGCCGTCAGGTCACCGAAGTTACCGCTCGGCACGGAGATCACCAGCTGGTTGCGCGCTTCCTGCGGCAGTTGCGCCACCGCTTCGAAGTAGTAGCAGATCTGCGCCAGCAGACGGCTGATGTTGATGGAGTTAGCAGAGTTCAGACCCAGGGCCACCTTCAGCTCTTCGTCGTCGAAGGCCTGCTTCACCAGCGCCTGGCAGGCATCGAAATCGCCGTCAATTGCCACGGTTTCAATGTTGCCGCCGAGCGTACAGAACAGTTTTTCCTGCAGCGGGCTGATTTTGCCTTTCGGATAGAGGATCACCACGCGGACGTTTTTCAGGCCGTAGAACGCATGCGCCACCGCCGCACCGGTATCCCCGGAGGTCGCGGTCAGAATGGTCACCGGTTTGTCGCCGCTGATGTGGGTCAGCATCTGGGCCATAAAACGGCCGCCGAAGTCTTTAAACGCCAGAGTCGGGCCGTGGAACAGCTCCAGGCAGCCAACGTCAGGCTCAACCTGCTTCACCGGCGCCGGGAAAGCGAACGCCGCACGCACGCGCTCTTCCAGCAGCTCCTGCGGAATTTCGTCGCCGATAAACGCAGACAGAATTTTGGTGCTGCGGGTGACGAAGTCCTGTTTCAGCAGCTCGTCGATGTCGGTCAGCTGGAATTCCGGCAGGTCATGCGGGAAGAACAGCCCCTGGTTTTTGCCCAGCCCCTGAGTTACCGCCTGCGCGAAGCTGACCTGCTCGTTATGATCTTTAAGGTTATAGAGTTTCATTAATTATCCCAGTACTCGTGCGCCAGCCGTGTCCAGACGGCAAATATGAACAAAGCCTTCCTGATTTTGCAGGTAGTGTTTAGAGAGCCAGTCCGCCACGCGCTGCGCGGTGTCAGGCTTGTCGCACAGGGCGAACAGCGTCGGGCCGGAGCCGGAGATGCCGCACGCCTGCGCGCCGATATCCATCGATGCCTGTCGCGCCTCGTTAAAGCCAGGCAGCAGCTTCGTGCGGTACGGCTCGGCAATGACGTCCTTCATCAGCTTCGCCGCCAGCTGCGGCTGACGGGTGTAGCAGGCATGAATAAAGCCCGCCAGATGACGCCCGTGGGCGATACAGTCCTGACGACGATACTGCGCAGGCAGGATCGCACGCGCTTCCGCGGTAGAGACCTTAATGCCCGGATAGGCCAGCACCCACAGCCACTCATCAAACCCTGGCACCTGCTGGCTGATGATGCCATTTTCTTCGATCATCAGCTGCATGCCGCCGAGAAAGCACGGCGCCACGTTGTCATAGTGAATGCTGCCGGAGATGCGCCCTTCCAGCTCGCCCATCAATCCCAGCAGGCGGTTGTTGTTCAGCGGCTTGCCGCAGTGCTCGTTCATCGCCACCAGCGCGGCGACCACCGAACAGGCGCTGGAACCCAGTCCCGAGCCAATCGGCATGCTTTTTTCCAGCGTCATGGCGACCGGCACGTTTTTGCCGATCTCCTGACAGAAGCGTTCCCAGCACTGATAGACGATATTCTCGCGCGGGTCGGACGGCAGTTTGCTGGCGAAGCGGCCCACGTTATTCAGGCTGAAGCTGTCTGCCGCTTCCACCGTAACCGTATCGCCCAGCAGCGAACCATCCACCGGCGTCACCGCCGCACCCAGCACGTCAAATCCGACGCTCATATTCGCGCTGGAAGCCGGGGCATAAACTTTGACCATGTTAAACTCCTAACTTCCATGACAGGGTACGCAGCAGATCGGCAAACACACCCGCCGCCGTAACATCGTTCCCTGCGCCATAGCCGCGAAGCACCAGCGGCAGTGGCTGATAATAGTGGCTGTAAAACGCGAGGGCGTTTTCGCCGTTTTTGACTTTGTACAGCGGGTCGTTGCCATCCACTTCGGCAATCTTCACCCGGCACACGCCATCTTCTTCAATGTTGCCAACATAGCGCAATACCTTACCTTCATCACGGGCTTTCGCAACGCGAGCGGCAAAAGCATCGTCAAGCTGCGGCAAATTTGCCATGAATGCAGCGACATCACCGCTGCTGTCAAATTCTGCCGGCAGCACGGGTTCAATCACGATATCCGAAAGCTCAAGCTCACGGCCCGTTTCACGGGCGAGGATCAATAACTTTCGCGCCACGTCCATACCGGAAAGGTCGTCACGCGGGTCCGGCTCGGTATAGCCCAGCTCGCGCGCGGCGCGGGTGGCTTCCGACAGGCTCATCCCTTCATCCAGCTTGCCGAAGATAAACGACAGCGAGCCGGAGAGAATGCCGGAGAAACGCTGCAGTTCGTCGCCCGCGTTCAGCAGGTTTTGCAGGTTCTCGATAACCGGCAGCCCCGCGCCCACGTTGGTGTCGTACAGGAACTTGCGGCGCGACTTGCTCGCCGCCAGACGCAGCTGGTGATAGTAATCCATCGACGAGGTGTTGGCCTTTTTGTTCGGCGTCACCACGTGGAACCCTTCGCGCAGGAAGTCGGCGTACTGGTCGGCCACCGCCTGGTTAGAGGTACAGTCGACGATCACCGGGTTAAGCAGATGATACTCTTTCACCAGGCGGATCAGGCGGCCCAGGTTGAACGGCTCTTTCGCCTCGTTCATCTCGGCCTGCCAGTTTTCAAGGTTCAGACCGTGAACGTTAGTCAGCAACGCTCTGGAGTTGGCAACCCCGCAGACGCGCAGATCGATATGTTTCTTCTTCAGCCACTCCTGCTGACGCTTCACCTGCTCCAGCAGCGCGCCGCCCACCCCGCCGACGCCAATCAGGAACAGCTCGATAACCTGATCGGTGTTGAACAGCATCTGGTGAACCACGCGTACGCCGGTGGTGGCGTCATCGTTGTCCACGACAACAGAAATTGAACGCTCTGACGAGCCCTGGGCAATCGCCACGATATTGATATTGGCACGCGCCAGCGCGGCAAAGAACTTGGCGGAGATACCGCGCAGCGTGCGCATGCCGTCGCCGACCACGGAGATGATCGCCAGGCGTTCCTGAATGGCGAGCGGCTCCAGCAGCTCTTCTTTCAGCTCCAGATAGAACTCTTCCTCCAGCGCGCGGCGGGCGCGCAGGCAATCGGCCTGCGGCACGCAGAAGCTGATGCTGTATTCGGAAGAAGACTGGGTAATCAGCACCACCGAGATACCGTTGCGGGACATAGCAGCAAAGACGCGCGCCGCCATGCCGACCATCCCCTTCATCCCCGGACCGGAGACGCTGAACATCGCCATGTTGTTGAGGTTGGAGATGCCTTTGACCGGCAAACCGTCCTCATCGGTACTCGCGCCAATCAGCGTACCCGGCGCCTGCGGGTTACCGGTGTTTTTAATCAGGCAAGGGATCTGGAACTGGGCAATCGGGGAGATGGTACGCGGGTGAAGCACTTTGGCGCCGAAGTAGGAAAGCTCCATCGCCTCCTGGTACGACATCGACTTCAGCAGCCTGGCGTCCGGAACCTGGCGCGGGTCGCAGGTATAAACGCCGTCGACGTCGGTCCAGATCTCACAACAGTCCGCGCGTAAACAGGCGGCCAGCACGGCGGCGGAGTAGTCGGAGCCGTTACGGCCCAGCACCACCAGCTCGCCCTTCTCGTTACCGGCGGTGAAGCCTGCCATCAGGATCATGTGGTCAGCGGGAATTTTGCTCGCGGCGATACGGCGGGTTGATTCGGCAATATCAACGGTGGATTCGAGGTAGTGGCCCACCGCCAGCAGTTTTTCAACCGGGTCAATTACGGTCACGCTATGGCCGCGCGCTTCCAGCACGCCCGCCATGATGGCGATTGAGAGTTTTTCGCCCCGGCAAATCAGCGCCGCGTTGATGCTGTCCGGGCACTGGCCGAGGAGGCTGATGCCGTGCAGGACGTGTTTGATTTGCGCGAATTCCTGCTCAACGAAGGACTTCAGCTGAGCGTGCGGGAAGCCAGGCAGCGCCTCTGCCAGCCCTTGCAGTAAGTCAGCGAAGATACGCTCTGCGTCGCTGATGTTCGGGAGTGCATCCTGGCCACCGATGGTTTTTTCAATCATCGCCACCAGATGGTTCGTGATTTTTGCCGGGGCAGAGAGCACGGTTGCAACCTGCCCCTGCCTGGCGTTGCTTTCCAGGATATCGGCAACACGCAGAAAACGTTCTGCATTTGCCACTGATGTACCGCCGAACTTCAACACTCGCATGGTTCTACCTCGTTTCCTTTAGCCGAAAAAAAAGCCCGCACTGTCTAGGTGCGGGCTTTTTTTTGTTTTTCCTGTACGCGTCAGCCCGCATCGTTACCTGTGGTAATGATGATGGTTGTAGTAATGGTGGTGATGCTGATGCGTTTCATGGATGTTGTGTACTCTGTAATTATTATCTGTCTGTGCTGTATTCTTTTAGGGTTAAAGGATCGGGCACCTTAAGTCAACGAATTTTTAATTTGATCACAATTCGGGAGACTCTCACGTCCCGCTGCTTGCAGATTTATTTTCATCCGATTCGCCCAAGCGCAACCCTTCTGGACAGACTTATTCGCCATAGTGAAAACTTATGGCAGTGTTTTACTCGGCCAGTTTTTTTTCAATATCGTGCAGCAAACGGTGCAGCATTGCGGTGTCCCGCTGCTCAAGACGCCCCAAACGCTGCTGCAGCCAGTCAGCCATTTTTTGATCGTCCGCCACCCCCAGCTGAGATAACAGCTGCTCGACGCGTGCCCGCAGCGCAGCCAGCTGATTTTCATTTGCCCCTTCTGCCGGAGGCTGGGGGATTTGTATTAGGGAGGCTAATTGATAGCAGTAGACCATGACCGCCTGGCCTAAATTCAGGGAGGGGTAATCGGCTACCATCGGCGCACCGGTAAGAACGTCCGCTAGCTCCAGCTCTTCGTTGGTTAATCCGGAATCTTCACGACCAAACACCAGCGCGGCCTTCTCCAGCCACTGGCTTTTCTCGCTCAGCATCGGCACCAGCTCCGCTGGCGTGGCATAATAATGGAACTTCGCACGGCTACGCGCGGTGGTCGCAACGGTAAACGAAATGTCGTGCAGCGCATCAGCAAGCGTAGCGTAAGTGGTTATATTATCTAGGATATCGCCCGATCCGTGCGCAACCCAACGAGCCGCAGGCTCCAGGTGGGCCGTGCTGTCCACGATACGTAAATCGGTGAACCCCATAGTCTTCATGGCACGCGCGGCAGCGCCTATATTTTCGGCTCTGGCTGGGGCAACCAGTACAATCGACAGATGCATTTATGCTCTCTTTTTAATCAGTTAGCGGGTAAAAATGTGATGCACTTCAACATATTACGCAGCGCGAATTTACAAAATTGCAACACAAATCACCGAAATAGCGTTTCATAATAAATTAAAAACGCTAAACTATTCCTTGTCTGAACAATCAGTTAGAATGTTAACAGAACACTATTATCCCTATGTTTTATAATGATAATAGCAACATGAATACCCTATTCTGATTGGATTCGCTTCGTTTATAAATCAATGTCCGCAACTAGTTGGTTTATTGAAAAATTGTGACAAAGGCTAGCATTCCGCTACGATGATTTCATCAAACTGTTAACGTGCTACAATTGAACTTGATATATGTCAACGAAGCGTAGTTTTATTGGGTGTCTGGTGTCACTTAGCCTGTTATGTTGCTGTTAAAATGGTTAGGATGACAGCCGTTTTTGACACTGTCGGGTCCAAAGGGAAAGTACCCAAGACCAAGCTAATGATGTTGTTGACGTTGATGGAAAGTGCATCAAGAACGCAATTACGTACTTTAGTCACGTTAAGCCGATCATGTTAATTTGCGACATGCATCAGGCAGGTCAGGGACTTTTGTACTTCCTGTTTCGATTTAGTTGGCAATTTAGGTAGCAAACATGCAGACCCCGCACATTCTTATCGTTGAAGACGAGTTGGTAACACGCAACACGTTAAAGAGCATTTTCGAAGCAGAAGGCTACGATGTCTTTGAAGCGACCGATGGCGCAGAGATGCATCAGATCCTTTCTGAAAATGATATCAACCTGGTGATCATGGATATTAACCTGCCGGGCAAAAACGGTCTTCTTCTGGCGCGCGAACTGCGCGAGCAGGCGAACGTCGCGTTAATGTTCCTGACGGGCCGTGATAACGAAGTTGATAAAATTCTTGGCCTGGAAATCGGTGCGGATGACTACATCACCAAGCCGTTCAATCCTCGCGAGTTAACCATTCGTGCACGCAACCTGCTGTCCCGCACCATGAACCTGGGTACGGTCAGCGAAGAGCGTCGTAGCGTAGACAGCTACAAATTCAACGGCTGGGAACTTGATATCAATAGCCGTTCGCTGATTAGCCCGAACGGTGAGCAGTATAAACTGCCGCGCAGTGAATTCCGCGCGATGCTGCACTTCTGCGAAAACCCGGGCAAAATTCAGTCCCGTGCAGAGCTGCTGAAGAAAATGACCGGCCGTGAGCTGAAACCGCACGACCGTACCGTAGACGTGACCATTCGTCGTATTCGTAAGCATTTCGAATCTACGCCAGATACGCCGGAAATCATCGCCACGATCCACGGTGAAGGGTATCGTTTCTGTGGCGATCTGCAGGAGTAATCCCGCAGTTAACGCATTAAAAAACGGCGCATTTGCGCCGTTTTTTTTATTTCCAGATCCGCATCGTATCGTCATCCGGTGCTGCGGGTGGCTGAGGTCGCTTCGGCTGAGAGAGCGAGTACCAGTCGAAATGCCGGGTCAGGTACATCACGGCGAACAGCGCCAGCGCGAGAACCGCTGACCCCAGCAGCAGCGCGCTGTCCTCCGATCGCAGCAGGAACCACATCACCACATCCAGCCCGAGCAGCGCCAGCACAAACAGCCCGCTGCGCTTCCAGCTTTTCAGCACGGCCTGCAGGTACATTCCGTTCATCGCTGCGCCAACCAGGCTTGCAACAACCCAGGCTGGCGTAAACCCGACGTGTTCAGACAGCGCCAGCAGCACCAGATAGAACAGGACCAGCGACAGCCCCACCAGCAGATACTGCATCGGGTGAAGGCGTAATCCGGTTAAGGTTTCGAAGACGAAGAAGGCCATAAACGTCAGCGCAATCAGCAAAATGGCGTACTTGATCGCACGGTCAGTCAGCTGATACTGATCGGCGGGCGTGGCTACCGTGACGCTAAAGGCCGGGAGCGCCTCCCACTCCGGCGACTCCTTGTCGTAGAACCAGCTCTCAAGGTTATTCGCAAACCAGCTGCTCTGCCAGTTCGCCTGGAAACCAGACTCACCTATCTGATGCTTAACAGGGAGATAATCGCCCATAAAACCCGGATGCGGCCAGTTGCTGTTGAGCGTCATTTCGCTATTACGCCCTACCGGCACCACCGCAAAACTGCCGGTTCCTGCCAGGCTGAGGGACATCTCAAGCGCAAACGTTTTGGCTTCCAGCGCTTTGTCGGTCAGCGGGATGTGGATCCCAGCAAGCGCCCCGTAGACGCCTGAGCCGGGTTCCACGCTTAGCGTCTCACCATTGATTTTAGAGATACTGACCGTGCCAATACCCCGCGCATCGCCAACGCCCGTCACGATAAACGGCTGCCCTATCGCGATCGTTTCCCCTTTCAGCTGCTTCAGCTCTTCGGTATTAAACTGCGCTTTTATCTTCAGGTCAGTGTTCCAGATTTGCCCGTCGTAGATGCCAATATTGCGGGACTCCACGCGCTGGTTTCCTTCCACAACCAGAGATTCCGGCAGAATGAAATGCATATAGCTTTTCTTGTATTCGACCTTCTTCTCGTCCTCTATCTTGTAAAAGAT
Source organism: Enterobacter sp. WP_7_1 (assembly GCF_003688535.1). Taxonomy (NCBI): domain Bacteria; kingdom Pseudomonadati; phylum Pseudomonadota; class Gammaproteobacteria; order Enterobacterales; family Enterobacteriaceae; genus Enterobacter; species Enterobacter sp. WP_7_1. The sequence goes on from NZ_REFK01000004.1 coordinate 201,424, forward strand.
CTCCGTCATCGGAATCGCAATCATCGGGCCGACCAGCTTTTGCGGCCCGCTGGTGCTCTGGCGTAGCGTATTTTCAACATCGTTGCGGTAGCTCTCCCGCTCTGATATCAGGTTACTGACCATAAAAAGCGGGACTAACAGCAGCAGGATGCACCCCAGCAGGGTGCTTACTTTCCAGAACAGGGGGGATTTCATCATTACGTCTCCTTTGTGATGAGGAGAGCGTAACCAGGCCGTGTGGGGTCAGTTTGAAGTTATGTGAAGAGACGGTGAAGCGTCAGCGTGGCCATCACGCCGCCTTCATCACGATTACGCAATGTAATCTCTCCCTGATGCAGACGCGCCACCTCCTGGACAAACGCCAGCCCGAGTCCGCTGCTCTTCAACCCGTTCTCGCGCGGCAGGGAATAGAAGCGTTCAAAAATACGCTCCAGCGCGTAATCCGGGATCCCGCTTCCGCTGTCGGCGACGAGAATCTTTATCTGCCCCTGCTCTTCCCTGGCCGCCAGTTCAATAGCGCCACCCTGCGGCGAAAAATCGATAGCGTTATCCAGCAAGTTACCGAGCGCCTGTTCGAGCAGGTCGGGATCGCCTTCAACATGAAGCGAAGCGGGCTGGAGGGTCAGCCCAATCTCTTTTGCCGCCAGCAGCGCCGAGCGGGCGTCGGCAAGACGCGTAAACAGCAGATCGACGCGGACGGTCTGAGGCGTAATCTCGACCCGATTTTCAAGCCGCGCCTGGGTGAGCAGTTTTTCAACCAGCGACTGCATGCGCGCGTTTTGCACCAGAATATTATCGATAAACCGCGCGGCCACCTGCGGCGGCGGCTGCTCGGCGAGAATTTCTGCCGCGCCGCGTATGGCGGCGATGGGGCTTTTCAGCTCGTGGGTCAGCGCATGGACATAGTGTTCAATGTAGTTTTTCCCTTCCAGGCGAATGCGCATATTCTCCAGCGCCAGGGCCAGCTTGTGCAGTTCACTGCTGCCAGGATTAGGCAGCGGGAGAGGCGTATCCGTGGTCACCGAGTCGGCATAGCGCGATAACGTCGCGATAGATCGATTGATCCACCATGCCACAACGAGGCCAATTAGCAGGGCAATGCCGAGCAGCGCCCCGCCTGCCCACAGGATCCGCCGCTCGCTGCGATGGATAACCGGTGCCATCGCGCTGTTAGGTTTCCCGACCGACAGCACGCCGATAATCTTGCCCTGATCCACAACCGGCGCAGCAACATACATCACCGTGCTCTCCGGATCGTCAGGATGGCTCTGGGTACTGCGCGCGCCGTATTCGCCGCGAAGCGTCAGCCAGACGTCGTTCCAGCGCGAGTAATCTTGCCCCACGGCCAGACCGGCGGAATCAAACACGACGCGACCCTGCGCATCGGTCATGTAGACGTGGTACTCGTTACGCACTTTATGAATCCCGCCGATATTGGCGCGGAAGGGGCGCTGATGAAGCTGAGAAAAGGCCTGCGCCAGTTTACCCTGCTGCGCATGGCCCGAAAGCAAATCATCACGCCCAATTTCAGCCAGCAGGGTCGCGGTATCGATTAATGTGCCCTCGGTTGCCCTGCGCACGCCGGGCTTTACTTCCTGAACAAAGATCGACAGCACAAACCACGCGGCGATTGCCACGATCAGGAAGTACCCCAGCAATAGCCGCATCCCAATGCGCATCAGTAAAGGCCCAGACTGTAGCCCATACCGCGATGGGTGCTGATGGGTGAGAGTTCCTCGTTCACCGCCCGCAGCTTGGCGCGCAGGGTTTTGATGTGGGTGTCCACGGTACGATCGAAGCTGTCGCCGTCTTCACCCCATACCTTGTCCATGAGCTGCTGACGAGAAAAGACCCGCCCGGGGGACTGCAACAAGGTTTTGAGCAGCAAGAATTCGTAGCGGGTCAGGGGCAGTGCTTCACCGCACCAGCTAATTCGCGCGGCAGGCTCGTTCAGTTCAAACTGCCCGATACGCAACGTTTCTGATGGTGCGGCGGATTTCTGCATGCGCCGTAAAATCGTCCGCACCCGGGCGCAGACTTCACGAGGTGAGAAAGGTTTCGCAACGTAGTCATCAGCGCCCATTTCCAGGCCAAGCAGCTTGTCTACCTCATCACTGCGCGCCGTCAGAAACAGCACGGGCAGTGAGGGATGCTGCGCCAGCAGCTGGCGGCAAAGCTCAAATCCACTGATGTCCGGCAGCCCGACGTCCAGAATGGCGAGCGCCGGAGCCTGCCGCCGCGCCGCCTCCAGCACGGGTAAACCGCGCTCAAACGCCTTTACTGCGAATCCTTCCTGCTGAAGCATGTAGATCAGCGTATCGGCGATACTGGTTTCGTCTTCAACCAGCCAGACCACAGGTTGTTGCATGGTTCATCCCTGAATTAATGCCACGGCATAATCGGCACCGCGCTGATGGCGTTTTTCGGCGAGCCTTCCACCACTTTGTCAGAGTAGGCAAGGTACGCCAGGGTGTTGCGTTTGGCATCATAGAAACGCACCACCTGAAGTTTTTTAAACACCAGCGAGGTCCGTTTCTGGAATACCACGTCGCCCTGCGCTTTACCGTTTTTAATTTTATCGCTCAACTCAACCGGCCCCACCTGCTGACAGGAAATCGCCGCATCGGAGGTATCTTCCGCCAGCCCCAGCCCGCCTTTGATACCGCCCGTTTTCGCGCGGCTGACGTAGCAGGTGACGTTTTTCACGTCCGGATCGTCAAACGCCTCCACCACGATTTTGTGGTCAGGGCCGAACATTTTGAACACGGTATCGACGGAGCCAATCTGTTCTGCCTGCGCCGCGCGCCCGACCACAAGCATCAGCGCGGTGAAGATCAAAGTCTTGTATTTCATATTGTTACCATTCTTTAAAATTACACTGAGCGATTATTCAACACTTTAGACAAAAATGTAGCAAGATCACAGGATTAGAATATATCTGCCTGTAATGTGCTCTAAAAAGCATGAATGCGCAAAAAAAACACTGAATGCTAAAACATCAAAAAATGCTATTATCCGCTAACCTGTTATCAGGCACCTGCTGTTTTAAGGATGAGGATAGTATATGGATCAGGCTGGAATTATTCGCGACCTGCTCACCTGGCTGGAAGGTCATCTCGACCAGCCTTTGTCACTGGATAATGTGGCGGCTAAAGCAGGCTATTCCAAGTGGCATCTGCAAAGGATGTTCAAGGATGTCACCGGTCATGCTATCGGGGCCTATATTCGCGCACGTCGTTTATCAAAATCTGCGGTGGCTTTGCGCCTGACCGCGCGGCCGATTCTGGATATTGCCTTGCAGTATCGTTTCGATTCACAGCAGACCTTCACCCGCGCCTTTAAAAAACAGTTCTCGTTGACGCCAGCGCTTTATCGTCGCTCGCCTGACTGGAGCTCGTTTGGCATGCGTCCGCCGCTGCGTCTGGGTGAGTTCGCGATGCCGAAATATGAAATTGTCGCGCTGCCGGAAACCCATCTGATCGGCACAACCCAGAGCTACTCCTGTTCACTGGAGCAGATTTCTGAGTTCCGTCATCAGATGCGCGTCCAGTTCTGGCGCGACTTCCTGAGCCACGCACCGGCGATCCCGCCGATCCTGTATGGCCTCAACGAAACGCACCCAAGCCAGGAAAAAGACGACGAGCAGGAGGTGTTCTACACCACCGCGCTGACGCCAGAGATGGCGAATGGGTATATTCAGGGTTCGAAGCCTGTCGTGCTGGAAGGCGGCGAATACGTGATGTTCGCCTATGAAGGGCTGGGAACGGGGGTTCAGGAATTTATCCTGACCGTTTACGGAACCTGCATGCCGATGCTGAATCTGAATCGCCGTAAAGGTCAGGACATTGAGCGCTACTACCCGGCGCAGGATGCCAAACCGGAAGAAGGCCCAATCAATCTGCGTATGGAATTCTTGATTCCGATACGTCGTTAACGCTGCAGTTCGTCAAGCGCAGGGGCATCGAGATGCGAAATGTCCCCTGCCATCTCCACTACCCAGCCCGACGCCAGCCACGCGCTTTCCTGATAATCAATTCGGGAAATGGAGCAGTTGCGCAGACGCAAACGGCGCTCAGCGTAAGCCGGTAATCCCAGAATAGTGCTCACCAGGCAGCCCAACGCAATCCCGTGACTCACCAGCAGCGGACGGCTTCCCGCCGGAAGCTTCAGGCATTCCGCCAGTGCGGCATGCATGCGTACGCTAAGCTCCTGCATGGATTCGCCTTCAGGAATACGGCCATCTTCGGTACCGTTCACCAGCGTGCGGCGCCAGCCCTCCTCCGCTTCCGTCAGCGTATCGATATGGCGTTTTTCCAGCACGCCCATATCCAGCTCGCGCAGGCGCGGCTCCAGCATGACGTCACAGCCGCAGGCATCTGCGATGATGCGCGCCGTCTGCTGTGTGCGACCAAGATCGCTGGTGATAACGTGCGTAATGCCCAGCGTTCTGGCGCGTTCCGCCACCTGCCACGCTTGCTGCACACCCTTCTCAGTGAGAGGACTGTCTGACTGGCCTTGAATACGTCGCTCGGCGTTCCACTGCGTTTCACCGTGGCGAACAAGGTATACCTGTAACATGCTTTTTTTCCGTTATACTGCGATGAGTTTTTTTTGAATCGAGCTTAATTATGCACCATGTTGTCTCTGCTACCACTAATCCTGCCAAAATTCAGGCAATTCTAAGGGCATTTGACGAGATCTTCGGCGCAGGATCCTGCCATATTGAGGCTATCGGCGTCGAGAGCGGCGTTCCTGAACAGCCGTTTGGCAGCGAGGAAACGCGCGCTGGCGCACGAAATCGCGTGGCAAACGCTAAGGCCGCGGCCCCGAATGCCGACTTTTGGGTAGCGATTGAAGCAGGTATCGACGAAGGCGCAACCTTTAGCTGGGTGGTCATCGAAAGCCGCGAGCAGCGCGGTGAAGCGCGTTCGGCCACCCTGCCGCTGCCGGAGATCATTCTGGAAAAAGTCCGTGCGGGTGAAGCGCTCGGGCCGGTGATGTCGCAGTACACCGGCATTGATGAGATTGGTCGTAAAGAAGGGGCGATTGGCGTCTTTACCGCAGGTGCGCTGACGCGTTCAGGCGTTTACCACCAGGCGGTGATTCTGGCGTTAAGCCCGTTCCATAACGCGATTTATCGGTAAGTTTCCAGGCCGGATAAGGCGTAGCCGTCATCCGGCGTTTTTCAGCAATACCGCTTCCAGCCACTGGCGCAGCTCAACCGGTGCCGACTTCAGGCTGTTCGAGCCGCGGGTGATCGTTGCGATACCCGCGCCGAGCTCATTTTTCAGCTCGCGCTGGCTCATCTCGCCGCGCAGCAGCTCTTCAATGATCCGCACGCGCGTGCCCAGCGCCTCACGCTCGTCCGGCGTGAGCATCAGCTGCATAAGGGGCAAGTGCAAATCCTGCTCGTAAGACTGGCGAAGCAGCTCCACAAAACGAAGCCACTCCTGATGACGTTGTTCGGCCATTGCCGAGGAATACGGGGAATGCTGGGTCATGTTATGCTGCCTCTTGTACTCATTAGCGAGTACAGCATAACACAACCCACGCCGATCAGTAACGTCTCTGCCACTCGGCATCGCTCATCAGGGTATCTTTCTGCCCCATGAAGTAGCGATAGTAGGCGTCATAGGCCAGCACGTTCTTCACGTAGCCGCGCGTTTCCGAGAACGGTATGCTCTCGACAAACGCTACGGCGTCGATGCGTCCGGCGCTGTTGCCGAGCCAGGTACGCACGCGTCCAGGCCCCGCGTTATACGCCGCCGAAGAGAAGATGCGGTTATTGCCGAACTGCTGATACACGTACTGGAGATAGCTGGTACCGATGTTGATGTTGGTATCCGGATCCAGGAGCTGTGACGGGCTGCTGTACCCAGGGATATTAAACATCTTCACCGTGTGCGTCGCCGTGCCCGGCATGATCTGCATCAGGCCGCTGGCGCCCACCGGGGATCGCACTTTCGGGTTCCAGGCGCTCTCCTGGCGGGCGATCGCCATCGCGTAGCTTTGCGGGATATCTTTGCCGCTGGTATAGCGATCGAAAAGATCTTTATACGCCAGCGGGAAACGCTCTTCCAGATGATCCCAGAGCTTGCCGGCGATCGTCGCCTGCACGCTGAGATCCCACCAGTGATTATCAAACGCATAGCGGGCAAGCTGGGCTTTCTCATCGGTGGTACGGCTGGTCACCAGATTCGCCCACTCGCTGCGCGCGGTGTTATCCATATTCCAGTACATCAGCTCGCGAACGCGCGCCATTTCTGGCCCCTGCGTCAGCGCCGGGTTTGCGTTAGCGGGCGCTTTATCAATGCGGAAGGTGTACTCCTCGCCCAGACGCTGCGCGGCGGCCATCGGGTAAAACCCGCGCTGCTGCATCAGCGTATGGAGGATCTCTTTGGCTTCATCATCACGACCGCGCTCCATCAGCAGATCGGCCTGCCAGTAGCGCCATTCGTCTTTCTCTTTGGCCTCCATTGGCAACCGCGCGAGCCAGGTATTCAGCCCACGGCGATCGCCCGTCCCCAGCGCCATGCGCACGCGGCGTTCCACCAGCGACGTGGAGTTCGAACGCATAATGGCATCGTCACGCCAGCGCGCCTGTTCATCGGTCACATCGGTGCCCATCAGTCGCCACGCCACGATGTCGCGCAGCTCCTGGGTTTGCTCCTCATTGAGCTGCTGTGCCTGCACCAGCTGCGGGATCATCAGGCGCGCGTTTTCCACATCGTCACGCGCCACGCTGGTAAAGGCCACCGCCGCCATCTGGCGGGTAAAATCGGTCGCGCCCGTACTGCGGGCAAAGGTCAGCACGCTGTTCGGATCGTTTGCCAGCGAGATAACCGCCGTGGAGATCGTCTGGTAATCGGACGGCATCTGCCCCGCCAGCGTGGTCACCAGACGCGTGTTACCGGCTTTCATCGCCAGACGGATGCGCTCAAGGTAAGACAGCGGATCCTGCTTGCCGGAAGCACGCCACGCGCTAAACAGGGAATCACAGGCGTTCGGCTGGTTTTTTCCGGTCAGCCAGAGCTCTTTCGCTCCGGCCCAGGCCTCTTCCTGCTGGCCGGTCGCCCATTTTGCGTAGTAATAGTTACACTGGGCTTCGGTGGCGTTCGGCTTCTCAGGGCTAAACGCCAGCAGGCCGCGCCAGTCCTCGCGACGCGCCAGCTCATTCACAAAACGAGACTGGAGATTTCGGGCTGGCGGCAGGGTTGGGTTCGCCTGAATGAAGTTATTCACGGTGACGGTGGGTTGGTTCATCAGATCGTCGGTTATCTGGCGATACTCCAGATACGGATACAGCGGATAATCCTTTAGCGTCGGCATCAGCGCCTGCACGGTATCCATCTGCTTGTTGTCCCACGCCTGTTTAATCTGGGCGTAGCGGTTACGTTGTTCATCCAGTGAATCGGCATGCACCGCCTGGCTTACCGCCATTACGCATACGCTGGCAGCCAGCAGACGCCAGACCACCCGTTTGGCTTTTTCCACAAGCTCTTCCTCATTGTTTTTTCGTCAATTGCAGCGTCTTGCCACGTCAAAGTCTAATTAACTTATGCTAACCAGGCATCCTTCAACGCGCCACGTCATGGACACTTTTTTACCTTTCTTGCGCGTTTTAACACTCCCGACGTTCCTGGCTGGGATTAGGACGTGAAAAAGGCTACACTTCGAGGCTGAAATTCCTTCTCATTACGATAAAAGAGGCGAAGTCCAACGTGGCTCAATTCGTTTATACCATGCATCGTGTCGGCAAAGTTGTCCCGCCGAAACGTCATATTCTTAAAAATATCTCGCTGAGCTTCTTCCCGGGCGCAAAAATCGGTGTTCTGGGTCTCAACGGTGCCGGTAAGTCCACCCTGCTGCGCATCATGGCCGGCATTGATACAGACATCGAAGGTGAAGCCCGTCCGCAGCCTGGCATCAAGATTGGTTACCTGCCGCAGGAACCTCAGCTGAACCCGGAACACACCGTTCGCGAATCCGTTGAAGAAGCGGTTTCCGAAGTGGTTAACGCGCTGAAAGGTCTGGATGAAGTGTATGCCAAATACGCCGAGCCGGATGCGGACTTCGACAAGCTGGCCGCGCAGCAGGGCAAGTATGAAGAGATCATCCAGGCGTACGACGGTCACAACCTGAACGTGCAGCTGGAGCGCGCGGCTGATGCCCTGCGTCTGCCGGACTGGGATGCGAAAATCGCTAACCTCTCCGGTGGTGAACGCCGCCGCGTGGCGCTGTGCCGCCTGCTGCTGGAAAAACCAGACATGCTGCTGCTCGACGAACCGACTAACCACCTGGATGCAGAATCCGTGGCGTGGCTGGAGCGCTTCCTGCACGACTTCGAAGGCACCGTTGTGGCGATTACCCACGACCGTTACTTCCTCGACAACGTCGCTGGCTGGATCCTGGAGCTGGACCGCGGCGAAGGTATTCCGTGGGAAGGCAACTACTCCTCATGGCTGGAGCAGAAAGATCAGCGTCTGGCGCAGGAAGCTTCTCAGGAAGCGGCGCGTCGTAAGTCTATCGAGAAAGAGCTTGAGTGGGTTCGTCAGGGCGCGAAAGGCCGTCAGTCTAAGGGCAAAGCCCGTCTCGCACGCTTTGAAGAGCTTAACAATACCGAATACCAGAAACGTAACGAAACCAACGAACTGTTTATTCCACCTGGAGCACGTCTGGGGGATAAAGTGGTTGAAGTTACCAACCTGCGTAAGTCCTACGGCGACCGTCTGCTGATCGACGACCTGACCTTCTCCGTACCGAAAGGCGCTATCGTTGGCATCATCGGTCCGAACGGCGCGGGTAAATCGACCCTGTTCCGCATGATGTCCGGTCAGGAACAGCCTGACAGCGGCTCTATCACCCTGGGTGAAACCGTGAAGCTGGCCTCCGTTGACCAGTTCCGTGACGCAATGGATAACAGCAAAACCGTGTGGGAAGAAGTCTCCGGCGGTCTGGATATCATGCGTATCGGCAACACCGAGATGCCAAGCCGCGCCTATGTTGGCCGCTTTAACTTCAAAGGCACCGACCAGGGCAAACGCGTGGGCGAACTGTCCGGCGGCGAGCGCGGTCGTCTGCACCTGGCGAAGCTGCTGCAGGTTGGCGGTAACGTTCTGCTGCTCGATGAACCAACAAACGACCTGGACATTGAAACCCTGCGCGCGCTGGAAAACGCCCTGCTGGAGTTCCCGGGCTGCGCGATGGTTATCTCGCACGACCGCTGGTTCCTGGACCGTATCGCGACCCACATCCTGGACTACCAGGACGAAGGTAAGGTGGAGTTCTTCGAAGGTAACTTCACCGAATACGAAGAGTACAAGAAACGCACGCTGGGCGCCGACGCGCTGGAGCCGAAGCGTATTAAGTACAAGCGTATTGCGAAATAAAAGCAAAACGGCAACTTCGGTTGCCGTTTTTTATGTTTGTACCCTCTCCCACGGGAGAGGGCCAGGGTGAGGGCATCAGGCCGCACACTTTGTAGGCCGGGTAAGCGTGAGCGCCCCCCGGCTTTTTTATTTGCCCACGTAATACCGCTTCACCTCATCAAACTGCATCGCAAAGTCGATATAGCTCATCAGCGCAGGCGAATTCAGCTTGCGGCTCGGGTAGGCCAGCCACAGATCGTTACCTTCAACATTCCACTCCGGCAGCACCTGAACCAGCGCACCTTTTTCAATTTTATCTTCCAGCAGAAACGCGGGTAAGAGCGTGATCCCCGCACCGGCAATCGCACACTCGCGGGCGTATACCAGATTATCGGTCATGTGCGCGTTATCCGGCAGGTAGCGGTAATCCTCGCTCTCGCTTCGCAGAAGCCACTCCGACCACGCCCGGTGCGTAATGCAGCGGTGATCCACGAGCTGACGGGGATGCGTTAACGGCTCCCGACGCGCCAGATACCCCGGCGAGGCCAGCATGTAGCGCGGGCAGTGCCCGATCATCCGGCCAATCAGGGAGGAGTCCTGCGGCTTACCGGTGCGCAGCGCTACGTCAAACCCGGCCTCGACCAGATCCACCACGTCATCAGAGATCGACACATCCAGCGAAACGTCAGGATAGCGAAGCTGGAACTCGGCGTTCATATGCGCCAGCAGCGTCGCCCCAATCCCTGCCGGACAGGTGATGCGCAGCCGCCCGCTCGGGTTTTCGCGCAGTCGCTGGATGGCATACTCCGCCCGCTCGCTGGCCGCCAGCATCTCGCGACAGTGCACCAGATAGTGCTCGCCCGCAAACGTGAGGCTGATCCTGCGCGTGGTGCGGTTGAGCAGGCGGATCCCCACCTGCTGCTCCAGCTGGCTAATTCGCTGGCTAACGCTGGATTTCGGCAGTTCCGCCTTCTGCGCCGCCGCGGTAAAGCTGCCCATCTCCGCCACCAGCGCGAACAGCGCCATATCCTGCAGCTGTTTAAACATGATTGTTCATCCTGTACGAACGCTGAGTTCTTGATTGTCCATCTTATCATGCAGCTGGCCACTTAATAGACTAGCCTCAACAAAACGCATTCCATTGAGGAGCACACCATGTCTGTTAAAGCCATTGCCGTTAACCCAGAAAATCCGTCCACATTCATTGAAATCACCCCGCCGATGCCGCAGCCCGGCGAGCACGATCTGCTGGTGGAGGTGAAGGCCGTCTCCATTAACCCGGTCGATACCAAAGTCCACGCGGGCATTGCTAAAAACGGGCTGAACGCGCCGCGCGTGCTCGGCTGGGATGCCAGCGGGATCGTCAAAGCCGTTGGGGCTGGCGTGACCGGATTCAAACCGGGGGATGAAGTGTGGTACGCGGGCGACATCACCCGCCCGGGTAGCAATACCACGCACCAGCTGATTGATGCGCGCATTGTCGGGCACAAGCCTGCCAGCCTCGGCTGGGCGGCTGCCGCCGCGCTGCCGTTGACCGCTCTCACCGCGTGGGAAGGTCTGTTTGAACGGCTGAACATTCAGGATGCCGGGGCGGATAAATCGCTTCTGATCATCGGCGGCGCGGGCGGCGTGGGATCGCTGGCGATCCCATTTGCGAAGCACAACAGCAAGGTGAAAATCATCGCAACCGCTTCGCGAGAAGATTCCGCCCAGTGGTGTCGCGATCGCGGGGCTGACGTGGTCGTCAACTACCGCGATCTGAAAGGCGAGCTGGCGAAACACGGGCTCACCTTTGTGGATTACATCTTCATCCTCAACGACACCGACGGGCACTGGGATGCGGTCAGCGACCTGATTGCGCCGCAGGGGCATATCTGCTCCATCGTTGAGAATGAACGTCCGCTGAACCAGGACAAGCTGAAGTCCAAATCCGCCGCCCTGCACTGGGAGTTTATGTACACCCGCAGCATGTACCAGACCGCGGATATGGCGCGTCAGGGTGAGATCCTCAATGAGGTGGCAAAGCTGGTGGATAACGGCGTGGTGGAAAGTTCGCTGAGTGAAACGCTGCACGGGCTGAGCGTGGAAAGCATTACCGAGGCGCACCGTAAGGTGCTGGAGGGGCATATGCGGGGGAAAGTGGTGGTTGAGTTCTGAGTGGTTTGATGCCCTCACCCCGGCCCTCTCCCTGTGGGAGAGGGTTAGGGGTAAGTTTTTTAACCCTGCTCCCCCATCATCTCCTTCACCAGCTCGACGCAGCGCAGGAAACGGGAGTCGTAGTCCGACTCTTCCACATGCACAAACTCAACGTTGTTTTCGTTGAGCATCTCCACCAGCATGGTCTGAAACTCTCGCCTGTCTACGGAGCTGCCGAGGCTGCGCATGCCGTCAGCGACCCACGGGGTGTTGTTCTCCAGCAGGATCACCAGGTCAAAGCGGTATTCGTCAATCAGCGCCTGCACGAACGGGTGCTCGCGCCCTTCGTATTTTTTACAGAACGCCTGCGTGGTGACGAAATCGGTATCGATAAACGCCACTTTGTTGGCGTATTTCACCGCAAAATCAATGTACTGGGCATGACCGAGCGCGATTTTGTCGTAGTCGGAATACTGCAGTGCCATCTCGTCGCCGCCGAGGTGCGAGAAGACATAATCGCGGCCGTATTCCCACGCGCTGGTGGTGTTGAAGATGTTCGCCAGCTTGTTGACCAGCGTCGATTTACCACTCGACTCGCCGCCCAGAATAGCTACCGTGCGCACGAAGAACGGCTTCACTTCGGTAGGAATGTAATCCCAGTAGCGGAACGGGTTTTCGCGGATCTGCGCCCCGCTGATGTTCATAAAGGTGCGTTTCGGATCGATCAGCACCGTCTCGATGCCCAGATGCTCGCGGAACTGCGGCGCGTCGGACTCTTCAGAGGTGTAGATCCAGTTAGGCGCAATGCCCTTCTCTTCCATAAACGCTTTGATGCCGTTGCTCCACACGTCCCAGCCGTGCGGATACGGCTCCATACCCTCTTCGTTAAAGGCATGAATACGAATATTTTTCTGATACTTAAAAGTCTGGAGCAGCCAGCGCAGGCGGTCCGGCACGGTCGGCTGCTGCGACATGGCGCTGTCTTCAAACAGCTGACGGTCGCGGGTTTCGTCGTAGCCCATGATGATGTGCAGCTCGTCAACCTGGCTACAGGCGCGCTGGATCAGATAGATATGCCCGGTATGGAGCGGGTAAAACTTGCCGAACACCACGCCGATATTCTTTTGCATACGCGGGAATTCCAGCCCCAGAAAGCGGTGCAGCGCTTCCAGCTTCTGCGCGCTGGGGCTTTTGATTTTGGCGTTCAGCAGCTGGCTCAGGTAGCCTTTGGTCATGCCGCTGGCATCCGCCACCTGCTGCAGCGTGCAGCCCTTCTGGCGGATTGCGGTCTTGATGTAGTCAAATGATGACATAAATTACGGTGCCTCCTGCAAAATCAAATTTACGTAATTATAAGTCGTCAAAGACATTTAACGCATCTGCGAGTTTCTTCACGCCAAATACCTGCATCCCTTCAGGGATTTTTTTCGGCACGTTGGCGGCGGGAACGATCGCCCGGCGGAAGCCGTGTTTTGCCGCCTCGGAGATACGCTCCTGACCGCTGGGCACCGGACGGATTTCCCCGGCGAGGCCCACTTCGCCAAACACTACCAGATCCTGCGGCAACGGCCTGTCGCGCAGGCTGGAGACCATCGCTAGCAGCAGCGCCAGGTCTGCGCTGGTCTCAGTGACTTTGACGCCGCCGACCACGTTAACGAAGACGTCCTGATCCGCCATCTGCAGCCCGCCGTGACGGTGCAGCACCGCCAGCAGGATCGCCAGACGGTTCTGTTCCAGACCGACAGCCACGCGCCGCGGGTTGCCCATCATCGACACGTCCACCAGCGCCTGAATTTCGACAAGCAGCGGGCGCGTACCTTCCCATAAAACCATCACCGAGCTGCCGGAGGTGATCTCATCGCCGCGGCTCAGGAAGATGGCCGACGGGTTGCTGACTTCGCGCAGCCCCTGTTCGGTCATGGCAAACACGCCCAGTTCGTTCACCGCCCCAAAGCGGTTCTTGTGGCTGCGCAGGGTACGGAAGCGAGAATCCGCGTCGCCGTCGAGCATTACGGAGCAGTCGATACAGTGTTCAAGCACCTTCGGTCCGGCCAGCGAGCCGTCTTTGGTCACGTGGCCGACCATTACAATCGCCACGCCGCGCGTTTTGGCAAAGCGCGTCAGGTAAGCCGCGGTTTCACGCACCTGCGCGACGCTGCCCGGCGAGGACTGAATGTCCGCCATGTGCATCACCTGGATGGAGTCGATCACCATCAGCTTCGGCTGCTCTTCTTCGGCAATCATGCAGATCTGCTCGATGCTGGTTTCGGAGAGCATGTTCAGGTTGCCGGTCGGCAGGCCCAGGCGGTGCGCGCGCATCGCCACCTGCTGAAGAGACTCTTCGCCCGTGACGTACAGGGTTTTCATCTGTTCGGCGAGCTTGCAGAGCGTTTGCAGCAGCAGGGTCGATTTACCCGCCCCCGGGTTACCGCCGATCAGGATCGCACTGCCCGGCACCACGCCGCCGCCGAGCACGCGGTCAAACTCTTTGAACCCGGTGGAGAAGCGCGGCAGCTCTTCGAGGCTGATGTCTGAAAGTTTTTGCACCTTCGCCACGCCCGCGTTACCGGCGTAGCCGCTCAGGCGCTCGTTGCGGGCCACGCTCGGCGAAGCCGCCACACCACGCACTTCGGTGATGGTGTTCCAGGCATGACAGGCGCTGCATTGCCCCTGCCAGCGCGGATAATCCGCACCACATTCATTACAGACAAATGCGCGTTTTGGAGCTTTCGCCACGGTTTACCTCGTTATTTCTGTGCGGCCTGCGTGCCGGGTGGCGCTTACGCTTACCCGGCATACAAAGCAGACCGTTATTTCTGATTAATGCTGCCGGAGAGAATGCAGAACACCCCCATCAGGTCAGCGTGACGGATAGTGACTTCCGTCTTTTCATTCACTTTTGGCTTGGCGTGGTAGGCAATGCCCAGCCCGGCGGCTTTGATCATCGGCAGGTCGTTCGCGCCATCGCCGATGGCGACGGTCTGGACAACCGGAATTTCATATTTTTCCGCCAGACGCGTCAGCGTATTGGCTTTGTACTGGGCATCTACGATATCGCCGATCACCTGGCCGGTCAGCTTGCCGTCCATGATCTCCAGCTCATTGGCCACCACGGTGGTCAGATGCAGTTTTTCCCGCAGGTAATCCGCGAAGAAGGTGAAGCCACCGGAAGCAATCGCCACTTTCCAGCCGAGGGACTGCAGCTTCAGCACCAGCTGCGTCAGCCCTGGCATCAGCGGCAGCACGTCGCGCACCTGACGCAGAATGTTGGCATCGGCCCCTTTCAGGGTCGCCACGCGCTGGCGCAGGCTGGCGGTGAAGTCCAGCTCGCCGCGCATCGCACGTTCAGTGACTTCCGCCACCAGCTCGCCGCTGCCCGCCAGCTTCGCAATCTCGTCAATACACTCGATCTGAATGGCGGTTGAGTCCATGTCCATGACCAGCAGGCCAGGGGTTTTAAGGTGCGGAATTTTACCCAGCGGCGCGACGTCCAGCCCGGCGTCATGCGCCAGACGCGTTGCGCGCTGCGTCAGGGAACCCGCCAGGCGGATGACCTGGTAGTCTTCCACGCACCAGGCGGCGACGATGACCATTGCCGCACCGAGCTTGCTTTGATACTGGGTCAGGCGTTGCTTATCCAGACCGCGTCCGTAGAGGAGCCAGCCGCTACGACCGGCGTGGTAATCCAGAGGCATCACCTCATCGCCACTTAAAGAGAGCGGCAATCCTGGCCATAAAGAGACATCCGTTGGCAGGTCACACCAGGTAATGTTCGGCATTAAAGCTCCTGTAATTTCGTTCGCGCCGGAAGGTTGCAGAGGGAAAATAACGCATGAGGCTACCCTGTAACCATCACTTCTGGCAACATTAAGCCGTAAATTTTCAGCAGGTGGAATATGGCTCGCGCAAAACTGAAATTCCGGCTTCATCGCGCCGTGATTGTCCTTTCCTGTCTCGCACTATTAGTGGTGCTGATGCAAGGGGCATCGTGGTTTAGCCAGAACCATCAACGGCAACGCAACCCGCAGTTTGAAGAGCTGGCCCGCACGCTGGCACGCCAGGTGACGCTCAACGTGGCGCCGTCCATGCGTACCGAAACCCCGGACGAGAAGCGGATAGGCCAGGTTTTACGCCTGCTCACGGAGAACAGCCGCATTCTTGATGCCGGCGTCTATGATGAGCAAGGCAACCTGATTGCCCGCGCGGGCGAGCACGTCGACGTGCGCGACAGGCTGGCGCTGGACGGCAAAAAAGCCGGGGGCTATTTTAACCAGCAGATCGTCGAACCTATTCAGGGGAAGAATGGCCCGCTGGGCTATCTGCGCCTGACCCTCGATACCCACACCCTGCCCACTGAAGCCAAACAGGTCGATAATACCACCAATATTCTGCGCCTGATGCTGCTGCTTTCACTCGCCATCGGCGTTGTGCTGGCGCGTACCCTGCTTCGCGGCAAGCGCTCGCGCTGGCAGCAATCCCCGTTCCTGCTGACCGCCAGTAAATCCGTCCCCGAAGACGAAGAGAGCGAGAAGAAAGATTAGTGATAAAGTAGGCGAATGATTCGGAAAAGGAACTTTGCCATGACGACGTTACGCCTGCTTATCTCTGACTCTTACGATCCCTGGTTTAATCTCGCGGTAGAAGAGTGCATCTTTCGCCAGATGCCCGCTACCCAGCGCGTACTGTTTCTCTGGCGTAACGCCGATACGGTGGTCATTGGCCGCGCGCAAAACCCGTGGAAAGAGTGCAACACGCGGCGTATGGAAGAGGATAACGTCCGCCTCGCACGTAGAAGCAGCGGCGGCGGCGCGGTGTTTCACGATCTGGGCAATACCTGCTTTACCTTTATGGCGGGCAAACCGGAGTACGATAAAACCATCTCAACGTCCATCGTCCTCAACGCGCTCAATTCACTCGGCGTGACGGCAGAAGCGTCCGGGCGTAACGATCTGGTGGTGAAAACCCCCGAGGGCGACCGGAAGGTCTCCGGCTCCGCCTACCGCGAAACGATGGATCGCGGCTTCCACCACGGCACCCTGTTGCTGAACGCCGATCTAAGCCGTCTGGCGAACTACCTGAATCCTGACAAGAAAAAGCTCCAGGCGAAAGGGATTACCTCCGTGCGCGGACGCGTGGCAAATCTGGTGGAGCTGCTGCCGGGGATAACGCACGAGCAGATTTGCGATGCCATCCGTGACGCGTTCTTTGAGCATTACGGCGAGCGAGTGGAAGCAGAAGTCATCTCCCCTGAAAAAATCCCGGACCTGCCCAACTTCGCCGAAACCTTCGCCCGCCAGAGCAGCTGGGAGTGGAACTTCGGTCAGGCTCCTGCGTTTTCACATCTGCTGGACGAGCGTTTTACCTGGGGCGGCGTGGAGCTGCATTTTGACGTGGAGAAAGGCCATATCACCCGCACGCAGGTGTTTACCGATAGCCTGAACCCGGCACCGCTGGAAGCACTCGCGGCACGTTTACAGGGCTGTTTGTACCGGGCGGATATGCTGCAGCAGGAATGCGACGCGTTGATTGGGGATTTCCCGGGGCAGGAAAAAGAGCTGCGGGAGCTGTCGGCGTGGATTGCACAGGCCGTGCGCTAGGTGCGGTCTGGTGCCCTCACCCCGGCCCTCTCCCACAGGGAGAGGGAGGGAAGAGACAGAATTACTCTTTATCGCCCAGCAGAACGGATTCCAGCGCGATTTTGATCATGTCGTTAAAGGTAGTCTGACGCTCGGCAGCGGTGGTCTGCTCGTGGGTACGGATGTGGTCAGACACGGTGCAGATGGTCAGCGCTTTCGCACCAAACTCAGCCGCGACGCCGTAGATACCCGCCGCTTCCATTTCCACGCCCAGGATGCCGTATTTCTCCATCACGTCGAACATCTCGCCGCCGTCCGGGGCATAGAACAGGTCAGCAGAGAAGATGTTACCCACGCGCGCTTCAACGCCCAGCGCTTTTGCCGCGTCAACCGCGTCACGCACCATGCCGAAGTCAGCAATCGCCGCGAAGTCATGGTCTTTAAAACGCATGCGGTTAACTTTGGAATC
Source organism: Enterobacter sp. WP_7_1 (assembly GCF_003688535.1). Classification (NCBI taxonomy): domain Bacteria; kingdom Pseudomonadati; phylum Pseudomonadota; class Gammaproteobacteria; order Enterobacterales; family Enterobacteriaceae; genus Enterobacter; species Enterobacter sp. WP_7_1. The sequence continues at coordinate 218,973 of NZ_REFK01000004.1, forward strand.
GGTGCAGGCGCCCATACCGATAACGATGTCGCGCAGCTTAACGTCCATGCGCACCGCGCCGCAGGAGCCAACGCGGATGATTTTCTTCACGCCGAAGTCGGTGATCAGCTCTTTGGTGTAGATGGAGCAGGATGGGATACCCATGCCGTGGCCCATCACGGAGATTTTGCGGCCTTTATAGGTACCGGTGAAGCCCAGCATGCCGCGAACGTTGTTCACTTCACGCACGTCTTCCAGGAAGGTTTCAGCAATGTGCTTCGCGCGCAGCGGGTCGCCCGGCATCAATACGACGTCAGCGAAATCACCCATTTCTGCATTAATGTGAGGAGTTGCCATCTTCAGTTCCTTTTCATTTGAATTTTTTTGCCCGGTGGCGCGCAGCGATCCGGGCCTACGGTGTTGTAGGCCGGGTAAGGCGCAGCCGCCACCCGGCAATGACATCAGAACATGGCCTTGCCATATTCCATGTCAGACGTACCAAAGTATTTCGCGATGGTCTGGCCGATGTCCGCGAAGGTTTCACGGTGACCGAGCGAGCCCGGCTTCACTTTCGGGCCGTACACCAGCACCGGAATGTGCTCACGGGTATGGTCGGTACCGGTCCAGGTTGGGTCACAGCCGTGGTCCGCGGTCAGGATCAGAATGTCATCTTCACCCACCAGCTCCATCAGCTCCGGCAGACGGCGGTCGAACAGTTCCAGACCGGCCGCATAGCCTGCGACGTCGCGACGGTGGCCCCAGGAGGAGTCGAAGTCCACGAAGTTGGTGAAGACAATGGTCTTGTCGCCCGCTTCTTTCATCTCTTTGATGGTGGCATCGAACAGCGCGTCCAGACCGGTGGCTTTCACTTTTTTGGTGATGCCGCAGTTGGCATAGATATCCGCGATTTTACCCACGGACACCACGTGGCCGTCTTTCTCTTCAACCAGCTTCTGCAGCACGGTTGGCGCCGGTGGCTCAACGGCCAGGTCGTGACGGTTACCGGTACGCTGGAAGTTACCCGCTTTGTCGCCCACAAACGGACGCGCGATCACGCGGCCAATGTTGTAGCCGCCTTCGGTCAGCTCTTCACGGGCGATTTCGCACAGCTCGTAGAGTTTATCCAGACCGTAGGTCTCTTCATGGCACGCAATCTGGAACACGGAGTCGGCAGAGGTGTAGAAAATCGGCTTGCCGGTTTTCATGTGCTCTTCGCCGAGCTCATCCAGAATCACGGTACCGGAAGAGTGGCAGTTGCCGAGGTAGCCCGGCAGGTTGGCGCGCTTCACCAGCTTATCGAGCAGCTCCTGCGGGAAGCTGTTCTCGTGATCGGAGAAATAACCCCAGTCGAACAGCACCGGCACCCCGGCGATTTCCCAGTGGCCAGACGGGGTGTCTTTACCGGAGGAGAGCTCGTGAGCCCAGCCGTAGGCGCCCACGACTTCCGCGTTGCCGTCCATACCGGCTGCGATTTTACCGGTAGAGCCTTCATGCGCTTTCACCAGACCAAGGCGGGTCAGGTTGGGTAGAGTCAGAGGGCCTTTACGACCGTTGTCCGCTTCGCCTTTCGCACAGGCTTCCGCGATGTGACCCATGGTATCGGAACCCACGTCACCAAAACGTTCTGCATCTTCGGTTGCGCCGATGCCGAATGAGTCCAGCACCATAATAAATGCACGTTTCATAATTGTTCTCCGTACGTAGTGCTTAAAAATGATTGATCAGATCAGTATACCGCTATTCGGTGATACGGCGATAGACAGTCGGTGTGCTTTCCGGCGCTTTATCGTCAAGCGTAATGGCCGCTTTCACCGCTTTAGCCGCTTCCTGCCAGCTGGCTTCGTCTTTGGCGTGGATCACCGCCAGCGGACGCTGGCCGTCAACGCTGTCGCCCAGACGGGCCATATCGGTAAAGCCAACGCTATAATCAATGGTGTCCGATGCCTGACGGCGACCGCCGCCCATCGAGACCACCGCCATACCCAGCGCACGGGTGTCCATCGCAGAGACAAACCCTTCGCTATCGGCATACACCGCTTTGCTGAGCGTCGCGGTTGGCAGGTATTTCGCATAGTTCTCGACGAAATCGGTCGGGCCTTTCTGCGCCGCAACCATGCGGCCAAAGATCTCCGCCGCTTTGCCGTTGTCCAGCACCGCCTGCAGTTTCGCGCGGGCTTCTGCATCGTCTTTGGCCAGCTTGCCGGAGATTAACATCTCAACGCACAGCGCCATGGTCACGTCAAACAGACGCGGGTTACGGTATTCGCCGGTGAGGAACTGTACCGCCTCACGCACTTCGACCGCGTTACCGGCGCTGGAGGCCAGCACCTGGTTCATGTCGGTGAGCAGCGCGGTGGTGCGCACGCCCGCGCCGTTGGAGACGCCAACGATCGCTTCGGCCAGCGCAGCAGAAAGTTCATAGGTCGGCATAAAGGCGCCGCTGCCCACTTTTACGTCCATCACCAGCGCGTCCAGGCCTTCTGCCAGTTTCTTCGCCAGGATAGAGGCGGTGATCAGCGGGATAGAGTCAACGGTCGCGGTGATATCGCGGGTCGCGTAGAAACGCTTGTCTGCCGGCGCAAGAGAGCTGGTCTGGCCGATAATCGCCACACCAACGTCTTTAATAATGTCGCGGAAGCGGTTGTCATCCGGGAAGATATCGAAGCCCGGAATGGCTTCCAGTTTGTCGAGCGTACCGCCGGTGTGGCCCAGGCCGCGCCCGGAGATCATCGGGATGTAGCCGCCACAGGCTGCCACCATTGGGCCGAGCATCAGAGACGTCACGTCGCCCACGCCGCCGGTGGAGTGTTTATCCACAATCGGGCCGTTAAGGTTAAGGCTTTTCCAGTCCAGAACGGTTCCTGAATCTCGCATCGCCATGGTCAGCGACACGCGCTCCGGCATCGACATATCGTGGAAGAAAATGGTCATCGCCAGAGCCGCAATCTGCCCTTCTGAGACGGTGTTATCACGAATGCCGTTGATAAAGAAGCGGATCTCTTCGTCGCTTAATGCATGACCATCACGTTTTTTACGAATAATTTCTTGTGCGAGAAACACGGTAACCTCCATGCGGAATCGGGGGAGTTGTGGCGGGTGGCGCTACGCTTACCCGCCCTACGATCCTGTAGGCCGGATAAGCGAAGCGTCATCCGGCATTGTCTGGCAATCAGTAGCTGCTTGCGCTCTTGCCGTCGCCGTGACCCAGCGCTTTCAGCAGGCTGGCCAGCAGGCTGGACGCGCCGAAGCGGTAGTGACGGGAATCGGCCCAGTCGGCGCCAAACAGCTCGTCGGCAATCGCCAGGAACTGCTGCGCGTCTTCGGCGGTACGCACGCCGCCCGCAGGTTTGAAACCAACGGTTTTGGACACGCCCATGTCGCGGATCACTTCCATCATGATGCGCGCGCTTTCTGGAGTCGCATTTACCGGCACTTTACCGGTAGAGGTTTTAATGAAATCCGCACCGGCTTTGATGGAGATTTCAGACGCCTTACGAATCAGCGCCTCTTCTTTCAGCTCGCCGGTTTCGATGATCACTTTCAGCAGCACGTTTGCCGCCGCGCAGGCCTCTTTACAGGCTTTCACCAGGTCAAAACCGACCTGCTCATTGCCGGCGATCAGCGCGCGGTACGGGAACACCACGTCAACTTCGTCTGCGCCGTAGGCAATCGCCGCGCGGGTTTCTGCCAGCGCAATCTCGATATCGTCGTTGCCATGCGGGAAGTTAGTTACGGTTGCAATGCGCACGTCCGGCGTGCCCTGCTCTTTCAGCGTCTTACGGGCAATCGGGATAAAGCGCGGGTAGATACAGATGGCGGCGGTGTTACCCACCGGCGTTTTCGCCTGATGGCACAGGGCGATGACTTTTTCATTGGTGTCGTCATCGTTCAGGGTGGTCAGGTCCATCAGTTTCAACGCGCGCAGGCTGCTTGCAGTTAAATCGGTCATAACATTCTCCAACGGCAGTGCCGTATAAATTTTACCTTGCGGGTCTGTGAGTATTCTAACATTCACCCGCATCCACACTTCGACATTCATCACAGTTAATGAAAACTGCATACAAATTTGCATTACTGTAATGAGATCTTCTTCAAACTTTAGCGCCTAAATTGCCGACTAAAGCAGCGATACCCCCTGTCGGATCAAAAGCCCCGACAGGCTGGCTTCCTACAATCCGTTCATCATCCGCAGAACACTCAAGGAAGCGAATATGCCCCACTCCAGCCCCGACGCCCTGCAACAACGTTGCCAGCACATTGTGACAAGCCCGGTGTTAACCCCGGAACAAAAACGTCATTTTCTGGCGCTGGAAGCGGAAAACAACCTGCCTTACCCGGCACTTCCTGAGGCCGCACGAGCCGCGCTGGACGATGGGTTTATCTGCGACATGTTCGAAGGCCATGCGCCTTACAAACCCCGTTACGTTCTGCCGGATTACGCAAAATTTCTGGCTAACGGTTCAGAATGGCTGGAGCTGGAAGGGGCAAAAGATCTCGACGACGCCCTCTCGCTGTTAACCATCCTCTACCATCATGTTCCGTCCGTTACATCGATGCCGGTCTATCTCGGTCAGCTTGATGCGATATTAACTCCATATGTTAGAATTCTAACACAAGAAGAGATCGATAGCCGAATAAAACGTTTCTGGCGCTATCTCGACCGTACGCTGCCGGATGCGTTTATGCACGCCAATATCGGCCCGGCGGATACGCCCGTCACGCGCGCCATTCTGCGTGCCGATGCAGAGCTGAAGCAGGTCGCGCCGAACCTGACCTTTATCTACGATCCCGATATCACCCCGGACGATTTGCTGCTTGAGGTGGCAAAAAACATATGTGAATGCAGCAAACCGCATATTTCTAATGGCCCGATGAATGATAAAATTTTCACAAAAGGCCGTTACGGCGTGGTGAGTTGTTACAACTCCCTGCCGCTTGCAGGCGGCGGCAGCACCCTGGTGCGCCTTAACCTCAAAGCCATTGCTGAACGCAGCACATCCATTGAAAACTTCTTCACCCGCGCGCTCCCGCACTACTGCCAGCAGCAAATTGCCATCATCGACGCGCGCTGCGGTTTCCTGTATGAGCAATCTGGCTTCTTTGAGAATAGCTTCCTGGTCAAAGAGGGGCTGATTGATGCGGATCGGTTTGTACCCATGTTTGGCATGTACGGCCTGGCGGAAGCGGTGAATACGCTCTGTGAAAAGGAGGGCATTGAAGGCCGTTACGGAAAAGACGAGCAGGCCAACGCGCTGGGCTATCGCATCAGCGAACAGCTTGCGGCGTTTGTGGAAAACACGCCGGTGAAGCACGGCTGGAAGCATCGCGCGATGCTGCACGCGCAGTCGGGGATCAGCTCCGACTCCGGCACCACGCCGGGCGCGCGCCTGCCCTACGGCGATGAGCCGGATCCTGTCAGCCATCTGCTGGCCGTTGCGCCGCATCACAAACACTATCACTCCGGAATCAGCGATATTCTCACCCTGGAGGAGACGGTAAAACGCAATCCTCAGGCGGTGGTTCAGCTTTGCCTGGGCGCGTTCAGGGCGGGAATGCGGGAATTTACCGCCAACGTAGCGGGTAACGATCTGGTCCGCGTGACCGGCTATATGGTTCGCTTGTCGGATCTGGAGAAATACCGGGAAGCCGGATCGCGCACCAATACCACGTGGCTGGGGGAAGAAGCCGCACGCAATACCCGTATTCTGGAACGACAGCCGCGCGTGGTTAGCCATGAACAGCAGATGCGCTTTAGTTAGTCAGGTCATTCCTTTTTCCTGCGTGGACGGGCCGGGCAGCCGCCTGGCCCTGTTCCTGCAGGGCTGCAACCTGCGCTGCAAAACCTGCCACAACCCGTGGACGATCGGCCGCTGCAACGACTGCGGGGACTGTGTGCCCCACTGCCCGCACGACGCGCTGACCATTCAGGCCGGACGCGTCTGGTGGCAGGAGAGTGACTGCCAGCAGTGCGACACCTGTCTGCACCAGTGCCAGCAGCAGGCAACGCCTATGGCGCACCGCTTCAGCGTGGACGAGATCCTCACCCAGGTCCGCAAATCCGCCCCCTTTATCGAAGGGATCACCGTGAGCGGTGGTGAAGCCACAACGCAACTGCCGTTTTTAGTGACGCTATTCTCAGCGATCAAAGCCGATCCCGCCCTGCGCCACCTCACCTGCCTGGTAGACAGCAACGGTCTGTTAAGCGAAACCGGCTGGCAAAAGCTGCTGCCGGTACTGGATGGCGCGATGCTGGATCTGAAGGCGTGGGGGAACGAGCATCACCGTTTCCTGACCGGGCGCGAAAACCCGCAGATTAAGCAGAGCATCCGCTGGCTGGCAGATCGTCACCGTTTGACGGAACTCCGCCTGCTGGTTATTCCGGAGCAGTGTGATTATCTGGAACATCTCAAACCGCTAACGACCTTTATCCACAGGCTTGGGAATGTGCCGGTGCGCATCAACGCATTTCATGCGCATGGCGTTTACGGTGAGGCGGCGTCGTGGCGCAGCGCCACGCCCGAGGACGTTGAACCGCTGGCGCGGGCGCTGGAAAAACAGAAGATAACGGTGATCCGTCCGGCGCTTTACCTATAGCGTGATGCCAAATACCGAACGGGTATTTTCCAGCAGCGCATCGGCAATCACCTCTTCAGGCTCTTTTCGCAGTTCACACAGGGTGGTAAACACGCGCGCCGCCTGTTCCGGGCGGTTCGGCTGGCCTTGAAAACCATTCAGCGGCATATCCGGCGCGTCGGTTTCCAGCAGAAGCGCCGACAGCGGCAGCTGTGCCATTACGTCCCGGGTTTTACTGGCGCGCGGATAGGTGATGGTGCCACCGACGCCGATTTTATAGCCCAGCTCAATAAAACGCTGCGCCTGCTGCAGGCTGCCGGAAAAACCGTGCACTACGCCTCTGCGAGGCAGATCGATGCGTTTCAGGTGCATCGCCAGCTTATCGTGCGTTCGTCTTGAATGGAGGATCACCGGCAGATCGTGGCGCTTCGCCAGCCTGAGCTGCGCGTCGAGGATCGTCTGCTGGCGCTCAAACTGCGGATCCTCACGATAAAGATCGAGGCCGATCTCACCGATGGCGACAAGTTTGTCTCCTGCGGTCTGCAGGAGTTCATCAAGCCTCTCAATGTGCTCATCAAGATGCCGCTCTATCACAATCGGATGCAGGCCGAGCGCGGCATAGAGCGCGGAGTGTCGCGCGGAAAGATCCAGCACCCGGGAAAAATAGGCCGCTTCCACTGACGGCACAATGATGGCCTGAACGCCTGCCTCGGCAGCTTTGGCAATGCTTTGCGCTTCATCCCCCGTAAACGGCGGGAAATCAAAGTGGCAGTGGGTATCGACAAAGCGGTGCGTCACGCCAGATCCTCGTTATCCAGTAAAGCGTCATTCGCCTGCGGAATATCCACCAGCGGCATCGTCAGGGCGTCGTTGGCGACAATGGCAGGCGGCATAATAATGCGTTTATGGCGATGAAGCGGCGGTTGCTCCGCCAGCATTTTTCCTACCGTCGCCAGGAAATAGCGCCCGCACAGCCGCCCCGTCTTGTAATCCATGCGCAGCGCAGGAACGCGGCTGCCCAGGGCCATGCTCAGCAGCGGCTTAGGCGGATAGATTTCAAAAATACGCAGCTTACCCGGCGGTTTTTCAATGAAGCGCTGCATCGCGCCGTAGGTGGTTTCATGCTGCTTCGCGATGTTCACCAGCGGCTGCAGGCTGCTGTCGCCCAACCAGCGCTCCATCCGTTTAAACCACTGCGGCGTGTAATACATTTGCGACGGTACGGTACGGATCACCACGATGGTTTTCGCCCCACGCCGGGCGGCTTCCTGCACCGGCACCGCGTCACTGATCCCACCGTCCAGATAGCTAATGCCGTCCAGCAGGGCTCCCGTACGATAAAAGCCGGGGATCGCGCTGGAGGCGCGGATGATGTCCAGCCAGTTCTCCTTCTGAGGAGAAAAATAACCCGGCGAATAGTCATCGCCCCGGCTGGCGCACATCCAGAACTCTTTGCCGCTATCAAACAGACGGGCAGCGGTATCCATGGCCAGCGGCATCTGGCTGGAGGTCGCTTCCAGTAGCCAGTCGAGATCGATCAGGTTGCCGCCGCGCACAAAGCGCACCGGATTAAAAAATTCTTTTGCCGTGGTGTAGCGCATGATGACCTTTCGCGCGTAGCCAGGTTGATTACAAACATAGGCAGAGAGGTTCTGCGCCCCGGCAGAGGTGCCTAAGTAAAGATCAAAGGGGTTGAACTGCGCGCGCATAAATTCATCCAGCACGCCGGCGGTGAAAATGCCGCGCTGCCCTCCCCCCTCGCAAACCAGCGCGAGTTGACCTGCGCGAAACGGTTTTAACGTCAGCGGCGCAATATTGCCGAGCGTAACGGGAATTCGTTGCCCCACCTCTGCTTTCCTGTTTTTTGATTATTTTATAACACCACAGTAACGCACCCGACCTGTTCCGCAAATAAGAAAAAGCCAGTCACAGTGACTGGCTTTATTTTGTTGAAGGAATATTGCGTTTGCTACGGACGTCTACGACCCGTAAACAGGCTGACCAGGAACAGAATAATACCCACAACGAAGACAATTTTAGCTGCCCATGCCGCTGTACCTGCCAGTCCACCAAAGCCCAATGCGGCGGCAATTAACGCGATAACCAGAAATATAATGCCCCAACGAAACATAAGCTTCTCCTTTACCATAGTTAATGTCGGCCGCTAAACGTGAGCGCTCAGGTCACTCACCGGCGTTTTTCCAGAGTCGTTCTTATTTCGCCCGCAGGTGTTAGCCAGACGGGCGAATGGTCCAGATTTACTTCGTTTTCAGATCGTTTTTAACGCTTTTCACACCGTCAATCGCTTTCGCGATGGACTCGGCGCGTTCACTTTGCGCCTGCGAATCTACCGTACCGGAAAGCTGAACCACACCATCGGTGGTTTCTACTTTCACCTTACGGGACGGCACGATGTCATCCGCTAAAAGTTTAGCTTTGATTTCGCTGGTAGTAGCGGCATCACCGGCATAACCTTTCACCGACGCGTTTTTACCGTCACGTACGTGCAGCTTATCGCTGACGGAGGCAACACCTTCGACGCCCTTCGCGACTTTCACCGCCTGCTCGGCCTGAGCCTGGCTTTCCACGAAGCCGCTCAGCGTGACCACTTTCTTGTCGGTCTTAACGGAAATATCGGTACTTTTGATGGATTCATCATCCACCAGTGCGGCTTTCACTTTTGCTGTGATTGAGCTGTCATCCATGAAGTTGCCGACTTTATTCATAGAGCTATCGATTTTTTGCCCTGCGGTATCGGCAGTGGACTGTGCTTTATCCATGGTGGTGCTTTCCGCCAGGGCGGAACCGCTCACCAGAACGCTACCCAGGGTTACAGCCAGCAGAGTTTTCGAAATCTTCAGTCTTGTCATATTCATCGATCTATTCCTGTGTTGACCCGTTATTCGGGCTACATACTTCCTTAGTAGTTTTATATATTGCGAATAAACACGCGGGCAAAATGGACAACCTAAAGTCATGCATTGAACAGTTAATTTATCCACGCCCGGTGTTAAACACTGAGTTAAATATAGATCACTCTCACAGAGCCGCTTTCAGAATTGGGTAAAAAACGCGCGAATAGCGTGAAATTGCGTTGAATTAAGAACATTCCGCAAGGGATTAATAAGACAGGAATTAAAGAAGAGCACGGCGGCAGCCGTGCTCTGAGAGGGGATTAGTGCTCGCGGGTTTTACGGAACTGAACGTCAGGATAACGTTCCTGCGTCAGGTTCAGGTTCACCATGGTTGGCGCGATATAGGTCAGGTTGTCGCCGCCATCCAGCGCCAGCTGAATTTCGTTCTTACGCTTAAATTCTTCGAATTTCTTCACGTCAGAACACTCAACCCAGCGCGCGGTCGCGACGTTCACAGACTCGTAAATCGCTTCCACGTTGTACTCGCTCTTCAGACGCGCGACAACCACGTCGAACTGCAGCACGCCGACCGCACCAACGATCAGGTCGTTGTTCGCGATTGGGCGGAACACCTGCACGGCGCCCTCTTCGGAGAGCTGAACCAGGCCTTTCAGCAGCTGTTTCTGCTTCAGCGGATCGCGCAGACGGATACGACGGAACAGCTCCGGTGCGAAGTTCGGAATACCGGTGAACTTCATCATTTCACCCTGGGTGAACGTATCGCCGATCTGAATAGTGCCGTGGTTGTGCAGACCGATGATGTCGCCCGGATACGCCTCTTCAACGTGCGAACGGTCACCCGCCATAAAGGTCAACGCGTCGGAAATCACCACGTCTTTACCGGTACGCACCTGGCGCAGCTTCATGCCCTTTTCATACTTACCGGACACCACGCGCATAAAGGCCACGCGGTCGCGGTGTTTCGGGTCCATGTTGGCCTGGATTTTGAACACGAAGCCGGTGAATTTCTCTTCCTGCGCTTCCACTTCACGGGTGTCAGTTTTACGCGGCATCGGGCGCGGCGCCCATTCCACCAGACCGTCCAGCATGTGGTCAACGCCGAAGTTACCCAGCGCGGTACCGAAGAAGACCGGGGTGATTTCACCGCTCAGGAACAGCTCTTTGTCGAACTCGTGAGACGCACCTTTGACCAGCTCCAGTTCGTCGCGCAGCTGCGCGGCCAGCTCTTCGCCGACTGCCACGTCCAGCTCAGGGTTATCCAGACCTTTCACCACGCGAACGTCCTGAATGGTGTGGCCTTTACCGGTCTGATACAGATAGGTTTCGTCTTTATAGAGGTGATACACCCCTTTGAACAGCTTACCGCAGCCAATTGGCCAGGTGATGGGCGCACAGGCGATTTTCAGCTCGCTTTCCACTTCGTCCATCACTTCCATCGGGTCACGGATGTCACGGTCGAGTTTGTTCATAAAGGTGAGGATCGGCGTATCGCGCAGACGGGTAACTTCCATCAGCTTACGGGTCCGGTCTTCTACACCTTTCGCGGCGTCGATCACCATCAGGCAGCAGTCCACCGCCGTCAGGGTACGGTAGGTATCTTCGGAGAAGTCTTCGTGGCCTGGGGTATCCAGCAGGTTCACCAGGCAGTCGTGATACGGGAACTGCATCACGGAGGTGGTAATCGAAATACCACGCTGCTTTTCCATCTCCATCCAGTCAGATTTTGCATGCTGGCTGGAGCCACGGCCTTTAACGGTACCCGCAGTCTGGATCGCCTGTCCGAACAGCAACACCTTCTCAGTGATGGTCGTTTTACCGGCATCCGGGTGGGAGATAATGGCAAAAGTGCGGCGCTTGGCCACCTCTTGCAGATAAGGAGACAACGTCATAATTAAATCTTCTTTTATAAGCGCGGCAGCACGCCACGCATCATGGAATACAAAATTGCGGCTATTTTACCCATCAATGGGGGGCAGGCAATCATTGTTTACACAGGAGTTGCTCCAGTTCATTCAACGACGTTACGGTCCAGGTCGGCTCGATGCCTTCAGGCTTCACGCGGCCATGCGCATTGAGCCAGACGGTCGACAGACCTGACTTCATGCCGCCCAGGATATCTGACTCTGCCGTATCACCCACCATCAGGACGCGATCGCGGTCAGGATTACCTGCCTGCGACAGCGCATAATCGAAAATCCGCGGATCCGGTTTAGGTACACCCACCTCTTCGGAGATCACCAGCGCGTCGAAATGATCGCGCAGGCCGGTGCGCTCGAGGCGGATCTGCTGCAGGGCGGTAAAACCGTTGGTGATGATCCCCAGTTTCACCTTGCCTTTCAACGCATTCAGCAGGGAAACCGCACCCGGCAGTGGCGCACAGATATCGGCCATCGCGTTCAGGAACGCCTCGTTCAGCGTCCCCGGACTGACCTTTAAGCGTTCCGCCCAGACGTCAAAACGCTGGTGCTGAAGCTGTAACGCGGTGATGGCACCGTTCTGGTAATTCACCCACAGCGGCTTGTTTACCGCCTGATAGTCCTGAAAATCTTCAGCGGTGAAGGTCACGCTATAGTCGAGAAACATCCGCTGTAGTCCGCCGAACGAATCGAACGTAAACAACGTTTCGTCGGCATCAAAGAAAATCCAGTCCCATTTCATCGTTACAACCTTATTTTTTATTATCCAATCGGCAGAGCCATTATGATGGCGTCTTCACGTCCCTCTGCGGTGGGGTAGTAGTTACGGCGGACTGTCGCCTCGTTAAAGCCTAAGCTTTCATAGAGCGCGATGGCGGCGACATTCGACGCGCGCACCTCCAGCCACAGGGTGAAAACGTCACGGGTTTCGAGCTCGCTAATGAGGTGCTCGAGCAGTTCTCTTCCCAGCCCACGGCGCTGGAACGCGGGATCAACCGCAATATTAAACAGCGTCGCTTCATCAAGAACAACCTGCGTGATCGCGAAGGCGGCCATGGTGCCGTCGACGTCCAGGCGGTAGTTCAGATACCGTTCGCCCTGATTGCTGGCGAAGGTTTTTTCGCTCCACGGAAAGGCGTGGGCGCGTGTTTCAATCGCAAACGCTGTGGTTAGGTCAGGCGTCGTGAGGGAAGAAATCGTGTTCATATTCGCAGATTTGTTGCCATAGCGCGCTGCGCGCTTTTGGGTTGGCTTTCAGTTCGTCCAGCGCTGGCGTGCAGATCTGGCTCCCCTGGAGGGGGATCTCGTTTGTGTCTCCGATACGCCAGCTGTTACAGCGGCTATCAGGAGGAAGCATCGCGACACGCTCTGGCGTCAGCTGTAAAACCTGGTCGGCCGTCATCTTCAGGCTGCGAAGGACATCATCGATCAGGGGTTCATTCAGGGCAGGCAGTTCTTCCGCCACCATCACCAGGCGTACGTGCGCAGGGATGGAAATGGCGATTTCGCCCTGCAACGCCGTCGGGCGACGCAAAGCCCACTGGGTAATGCCCAGCTGCTGCAACTGCCAGTCTCGTCGGGATGTCATAGGGAAAACTCCTGTCTCTCAGGCGCGCAAATATAGCAAATGTGTCGAAAGTGCGCCATCTACCTACTATAATCCCCGCCTGAGTTTATTGAGGAACAATTCATGTCTGCATTTACCCCGGCAAGTGAAGTCTTGCTGCGTCACAGTGATGATTTCGAAGAAAGCCGTATTCTGTTTGCCGGAGATATGCAGGATGACCTGCCTGCGCGTTTCGACTGTGCTGAAAGCCGCGCCCACACCCAATACTACCACCACTGGCAGGTGCTGAGCCGCCAGATGGGCGAGCGCGCGCGCTTTAGCCTGGTGGCGGAGCAGAGCGATATCGCCGACTGCGATACGCTGATTTACTACTGGCCGAAGAACAAGCCGGAAGCCCAGTTCCAGCTGATGAACCTGCTCTCCCTGCTGCCGGTCGGCTGCGATATTTTCGTGGTGGGTGAGAACCGCAGCGGCGTGCGTAGCGCTGAACAGATGCTGGAAGGCTACGCGCCGCTGAACAAAGTCGACAGCGCTCGCCGCTGTGGTCTGTACCATGGACGTCTGGAAAAACAGACAACGTTTGACCCACAGGCTTACTGGGACGAGTACCAGCTTGACGGCCTGACCATCAAAACCCTGCCGGGCGTGTTCAGCCGTGACGCGCTGGATACGGGCAGCAAGCTGCTGCTCTCCACCCTGACGCCGCACACCAAAGGCAAAGTGCTGGACGTGGGCTGCGGCGCGGGCGTGCTCTCTACCGTGCTCGCCAGCCATTCACCAAAAGTGCGTTTAACCCTGTGTGACGTGAGCGCCCCGGCGGTAGAAGCCAGCCGCGCAACGCTTGCCGCAAACGGCATTGAAGGCGAGGTGATTGCCAGCAACGTCTTCTCTGACGTCACCGGTCGCTTCGACATGATTATCTCCAACCCGCCGTTCCACGACGGTATGGAGACCAGCCTTGAAGCGGCACAAACGCTGATCCGTGGCGCAACCCGTCACCTTAACAGCGGCGGCGAGCTGCGTATCGTTGCGAACGCCTTCCTGGCGTACCCGAAAGTGCTGGACGAAACCTTCGGCTTCCACGAAGTGATCGCCCAGACCGGCCGCTTTAAGGTCTACCGTACCGTGATGACGCGTCAGGCCAAAAAGTAATCTCCACGCCTGCTTGCCGGATAAGCGCAATCGTCATCCGGCAAGCAGGCGTCTCCGTTCCGGCCATTTTTGCAGCAATCAATAAAAGGTGAGCACTTTTCAGTTGACGTAAAGCTGAAAACATCTAGAATGCGCCTCCGTGGTTACGATACTTTTACAGTATCGATGGTATGCGAAGGTGGCGGAATTGGTAGACGCGCTAGCTTCAGGTGTTAGTGTCCTTACGGATGTGGGGGTTCGAGTCCCCCCCCTCGCACCATAAATCACAATGATATTGCTCGCACTGGGCGAAGGTGGCGGAATTGGTAGACGCGCTAGCTTCAGGTGTTAGTGTCCTTACGGATGTGGGGGTTCGAGTCCCCCCCCTCGCACCAACGAGGCGATATCAACAATAGTAAGATGACTGTGCGAAGGTGGCGGAATTGGTAGACGCGCTAGCTTCAGGTGTTAGTGTCCTTAGGATGTGGGGGTTCGAGTCCCCCCCCTCGCACCAATTATCTTACATCCCTTCTGAAGTTCCTCTTGTTTTCCCTGTTATTTTAAACTCATCAGTATCACCAGAATTCCACTGACCAGTGCTACGCATGATGGCAGTAAAACAAAGTGGCGCAGCTGTTTATGCCAGATCATGCCTGACGTGACTAACAGGCCTGACACAATGATCGCCTTCCAGGTATCAAGGGAGAGATCGGCAAACATCAACCCGCCGAGAATGGCTCCCGGTAGCAATACCCCCCAACCACTTCCAAGCGCCCTGTTCAACATGCTCTGCCCTCTCACAACGATAATGATAACCAATATCATATGACACACATTATCATTTGTCAGCTGAATGAATCAAAATCCATCGACCTTTACCTTTCCCGTAATGACAGGAATTGCCTAAGGTGATAAATTGCACACCTGTTAACAACATCTAAAGATTTTCTGATAATTACTCTTTGAGTTTTTTGCATGTTTTATTGCGAAACGGCACCTACTTATTTGTTTTAATTAAATTTTAATAAAAACGCACGACTATGACATCACAATCCTGGCGGTCTTTGGTTCACAGAAAATATCAATTGTCGTTACGTTTATTTTTATTTCTGAACGCAACCTCGGCAGTGTTCTCGGTAACAAATCCGCTCAATTCTGTACGCCTGTTATCTGCCCCACTTATTGCTATTTTCTCCATCAGCACCGGCCTGTTCGTCTGGCACTGGAGAAAGCGCGCGCGGAAGATAAATATTCCCGTGGTTTCAGGGATCTTCGGTATTTTGTGGGCCTGGCAAATTGTGTCTAAATTCGCCTTAATTACCCACGACCACGCGACGTATTTGTTAATCGCCCTATTAACGGTACTTTTTATCGGAACGCTGGCATTCGCCAGTAATATCAAAGCATTTACGCTGCACTCATTGCCCACCTTTATTGTCTGCCTGTGGCTAAGCGATCACGATATATGGCTAAGAATGACCTATTCTTTCGCACTTCCTGTGGTGGCAATTGCTATTCATAACATTTTGCAAACGCGTAACGATCGTTTCGCTCAGGAATTGCTCTCTCGCCTGTTGGAAGAGCGAGAAACCCTTACCGATCTCAGCATGATGGACCCGCTTACCGGGCTCTATAATCGTCGCGGTCTGCAAAGTCGTCTGGAGAACCTGCCGACGGTAGAAAATGGCGAGCACTTTGTTCTGCTGATGGATATCGACCACTTTAAAGCCTATAACGATCATTATGGCCATATGATGGGCGACCAGGCGCTGAAGCGCGTTTCTGCGGCAATCCGCGACGCCGTGCGTTCTCGCGATATTGTGGCGCGTTTTGGCGGAGAAGAGTTTATGGTGCTGCTGACCAATATTTCACTCGAACATGCTCGCCAGACGGCCGAGCGGATCCGTCAGAAAGTCTACGATTTGAAAATCCCGCATCTGTTTAATGAGAGTGTCGCGACAAACGTCACCATCAGCATTGGTATTGCCATTTTCGAGGATGAAGACGTGGAAGGCGCGCTGGAAAAAGCGGACAAAGCCCTCTACGAAGCAAAGCATATGGGGCGCAATAACATTCTGTTGAGTGAAGAGCTGCAGACGGCATAAACATCACTGCGGTGTCACCCGGACAAAAGTCTTGCCATTGGTATGAGCAATAGTTAGGATTGGCAATCATTATCATTTAGATTTCTATCTATACTATGGCTACGCAAACCGCACACATCGTCGAACCCCTCCTCTGGCGAGCGCCCCTCACCAGCGGGAATGTTTCGCTTGCGGATGCCATACGGGATAAGATTGCGGAGACGCGAGCCCACCTGCTGGACTTTATCCGGCTTGATGAAGCGCACCCGAACCACGCCATGACTCTCTCAGAGTGGCGTCAACCGACAAAACTGCAGTCGCTGCTGGCCACCTATTCCGACCATATCTATCGCAATCAGCCCACCCTTACGCGGGAAAATAAACCACTGCTCTCTCTCTGGGCGCAGTGGTATATCGGGTTGATGGTGCCTCCCCTCATGCTGGCGCTGTTAACCCAGAAGAGCATGCTGGAACTCTCGCCGGATAATTTCCACGTCGAATTTCACGAAACCGGGCGCGCAGCCTGTTTCTGGATTGATCTGCACGAAAACCAGAACTCTGAAGGCCTGACGGCTCAGGAGCGCATGGAGCAGCTTATCACCCAGGCCCTGATCCCAGTGGTAGAAGCGCTTGAAGCGACGGGAGAGATTAACGCGAAGCTTATCTGGAGCAATACGGGCTATTTAATCCACTGGTATTTAACGGAAATGAAGCCTCTGCTTGGGGATGAGAACGTTGATGCCCTGCGTCAGTCCTGTTTCTTTGCAAAACAGCTTTCCGATGGCCGCGACAACCCGTTATTCCGTACTGTCGTGCTTCGTGATGGGCTTCTGGTTCGCCGCACCTGCTGCCAGCGCTATCGCCTGCCGGACGTTAAGCAGTGCGGGGATTGCACGCTGAAATAATCGGCCACGGCCTGATGCCCTCACCCTGCCCCTCTCCCACAGGGAGAGGGAACAAACACTAAAAACGGCAACCTGAGTTGCCGTTTTGCTTTTACCTAAGCCACCTGCTGATTGTCCTCTTCCGCGTTACGCTGCGCTTCTTCCGCTTCCTGCTCCAGCAGCTGTTTCTCGTACACTTTGAAGAACGGGAAGTAGATGATTGCCGATACGCAGGCCAGAACCACAACCAGAATAGCCGCTCGGAAATCCCAGCCCAGAGCCCACGCTGCGCCTATTGGTGCCGGTGCCGTCCAGGGGACCACTGAGATGACACGGCCAATCAGGTCAAACGTCATTGCCGCCCAGGCCAGCACGGCATTTACCATCGGTGCCAGCAGGAACGGAATAAAGAACACCGGGTTCATCACGATTGGCGTACCGAAAATGACGGGTTCATTGATGTTAAAGAAGCTGGGTACCACGCTCAAACGCCCGATAGAGCGTAAATGCGCTGAACGGCTACGCAAATAGCAAATCACCAAGCCCATCGTGGCTCCCGACCCGCCAATCACGATAAAGAACGTCCAGAACGCCTCCATAAAAATATGCGGCAGAGGCTGGCTGGCGGCCAGCGCGGTCTGGTTCGCACCCAGGTTGGTCAGCCAGAACATCTGCAGCATCCCGGAGACGATGGCGGCGCCGTGGATCCCGGCGAACCACAGCAGATGGCCAATCAACACGGCCAGCAGGATCGCAGGCAGGGAATCCGCTGCGGAAACCAGAGGTTTAAAGACCGACATAATGGCCTGCGGGATCAGCATGCCGAACTGAGACTGAATGAGCAGGCTCAGAGGATAAAGCGTCAACACCACTACCAGCACCGGGATGAGCAGATCAAAAGAGTTTTTAATCATCGGAGGTACCTGGTCTGGCAGGCGAATACCGATGTTATGCGCCTTGAGGAAACGCATCATCTCAACGCAGTAGATCGCCACCAGAATCGCAGTAAAAATGCCCGTCCCACCCAGGCTGTCGACTGGCAGCGTGCCTTTGGTTTTCGGTGCCGCGACCAGCAGAAACGCCATCAGCGACAGCATGGCACACATAAACGGGTCTAACTGGTGCGATTTGACATAGTGTTTACCAAGGTTGTAGGCAATGGCCGCACAAATATAAATGGACATAATGCCCATCGTCATATCAAACGGCGTCAGAATCTGACCTTCAAACTGCTTTGCCATATCCAGCCAGGCTCGGGCGAAACCCCAGGTGGTATCCGGCGAAAACGGCGGGTATGCGAACACTAACAAAAATGAACCCACAATCATAAATGGCATCGCGGAGATAAACCCATCACGGATAGCCATGACATGACGCTGGGAAGAGATCCGCCCGGCAATCGGGCTCACGTAATTTTCAACAAAACGGAATATCAGGTTAAACGCAGCATGGTTGGCAGACATGGCCGATCTCCTGTCAGACGTTTGTTACGGGCACATTTGCGCCGCACGTTGTTCCATAAATCACCTTCACAACCTTGCTGGCTTGTGGACCAGGGGTACTGCTCAGACGGAATGGTTTCATAATTTGCTCTTATTATTGGGTACAGGGGACGTTACGTACTCAGTATTAATCGACGCATCACGCTCTGCAACCGGTTACTGTAACCGGTTTCCGTGATTGTGAAGAGGATCCAGAAATCAGCCGTTCGGGATATTTGTTACCGAAGAGATATTTACAGAGCATAAATTCTTATGACAGATTACGCAGGATATTTGTCAGGAGGAAACAATGAGTTTGCAGTCTGTACAGCAGTTTTTTGCCGACAACGCGCCGGATATAGACGTTATTGAACTTAGTCAGAGTACCGCTACCGTTGCGTTGGCTGCTGCCGCCCATCGCGTTGAACCGGGACAAATCGCCAAGACCTTGTCATTAAAGGTGAAAAATGAGGTGATTCTGGTGGTAGCGAAAGGCGATGCGCGCCTGGATAACAAAAAGCTGAAAGACACGTTTGGTGCAAAAGCGCGCATGCTCAGCAGTGATGAAGTGGTGACCATCACCGGTCACCCCGTTGGCGGCGTATGCCCGTTCGGCCTGGAAAACCCGCTCGCGGTTTACTGCGATATCTCGCTAAAGCAGTACGCCGAAGTCCTGCCCGCAGCAGGCGCAATTCATAGTGCCGTGCGTATTTCACCTGACAGAATGGCAGAGCTGACCTCCGCAAAATGGGTTGATGTTTGCATCTGATTGTTGCGCCAGAGCCTGTCTGGCGCGCAACAGGCAGGTTATAAAAAGGTCGGCTTACTGAGTGCCGAACCTTGCGGTTCGCTTGCCGGAAGGTGGGTAATAATATCCGCCGCATCGAGTAACCCTACGTCAGAGTTCACCCCCAGCTTCACCATCGCATTAAACTTATGCGCCCGGATGGTCTTAATATTGCGTTCAAGCTGTGCCGCGATTTGAGGAATGGAATAGCCGCAAGACATATAACGCAATATTGCCCGTTCCGTTGGGCTTAACATTCTGCTTTGGCTCTGGTACCAGTGATTCATCATATTGTCATTGATGCGCAGGGTTTCGCTCAGCAACACCATAAGTTCCTTATGCAGTTGTTCAAGCTTCAGCGATTTACTCACCACACCGTGAAGGCGTGATGGGGAAAGATGGCTAATTAATCTTGCTTCCATCTCATCAGCGACCAGGATAATGCGCTGGATATGACCATGCGTAAACGCAAAATCCCGCAGGTGCGCCAGGCAGCTACGACGGTCGTCTCGCGCATCAGAATATGAATAGATCAGCGAGAAAAAGTCGACGTGCTGAAGTGCTTTCTTAAAGCTATCAAATTCACTAAACAGATGCAGTTGATAATGATTCAGGCCGGGCATCGCAAAAAGATGCTTTAGCCCAACAGCACTCATCGTGCAAATTTCGACGACGGCGATATGTCTTGTTGAATCGGTTTTTTCCATTCCTCGAACTCTCCATAGGCTGACATCAAACTCAGCTCTCGCATTCCCTGTGTACTGTTTATCCAGGCGTACATATCGGCATTACTGCGTAATGACAGCCGTCGCATCGCACTGTTTTTCTGCGCACTGACGGTTTTATTGCTCTTCTTGAGCAATGTGGCGATTTGGTTAATCCCCCATCCTTTACCTAACAGCCGCAATACTTTGCGTTCGGAGTGCGTGAGCGCGATAACCTGTTCGTCTTCTTCCCCCGTACTTTGAGGTTCCGGGGTTAACAACGCCTGGCTTACCCGCTCTGCGCGTTCGCTACCTGCCCGAATAGCGTTAACCAGCCCTTCAATGGGTTCAATATCAGAAAGCAACGTACTTTCCGGGCGCACAAGTAACTCAACGGCAATAGGGTTAAGCGGCCGCGAAACTAAAAAGATCCAGTGAATGTTCCGGTATTGATTCAATAAACTGAAATACTCTTCGAGCGCGCCCCGAGGATTCCAGTATTCGCCTGAAATATCGGCAATGATGACGTCAGCGCGGCGTAGCTGGAGCAGTGTTAACTCCTGCAATGAGCTGCAATAGGTCAATTCAAAATCGGGGAAATGGCGAGTCATCACGCCCCCTAACCCGTTTTGCATGACCGGTATCCGGCTAATGATAACGCTATGCTTACCGTGCAAAGACAACATAGACCCTCCGTGTCCATTCTTCATGTGATGAGTAACGTTAAAATGCATCAACGTATGAGTATTTTTCGTCCCTGAGTGTAAAGCAGGTTAATACAAGCAGAAGATGAGATGTATTCTTAGTTTAAGAAATGCCTAAACAGCAGTAATATCTCACAAAGCGAAATTAATTTTAATTGCAGTGTCATTAAAATAACTACAATATAAAATTAGAATAACTAAATATAAATAACTTATATTTTAATATTAATAATTCACCAAAATGATGAATTAATTCCAGCCCCTTCCGCACTTAAGGGCAGCAACTGTTTGCATAAACCTTGATCTGGCCCACAGCAAGAGGCACTGCACTTTGTGCTAAAAGTAATCGCTATGGGCCAACCGGCAACTTTCCACCTTCTTCAGGACAATACATGCAGGCAGATCGGTCAACGCAGCGTGCTATCACGCGGCTATGTATTCAGTGCGGTCTTTTTCTGCTCCAGCACGGCGCGGAAAGCGCATTGGTTGAGGAGCTTTCCACCCGGCTGGGACTGGCGCTGGGTATGGATAGCGTTGAAAGCGCTATTTCATCCAACGCCATCGTGCTGACCACGATCAAAGACGGTCAGTGCCTGACCTCCACCCGCAAAAACCATGACCGCGGCATTAACATGCACGTCGTGACCGAAGTGCAGCACATCGTCATCCTTGCTGAACATAAGCTTCTCGATCTTCGGGAGATTGAAAAACGGTTCAGCCAAATTAAGCCATTACGTTATCCGCGCTGGCTTGTCGTGGTGATGGTAGGGCTGTCTTGCGCCTGCTTTTGTAAGCTCAATAAAGGCGGCTGGGACGGCGCGATCGTCACCTTTTTCGCCAGCAGTATCGCCATGTATGTTCGCCAGCTGCTGACGCACAGACAGCTGCATCCGCAAATTAACTTCTGTATTACCGCGTTTGTCGCCACAACGGTTTCCGGCCTGCTGCTGCGCCTGCCGCAGTTTGCCACTACCCCGACGATTGCCATGGCCGCCAGCGTGCTTCTGCTGGTTCCGGGCTTTCCGTTGATCAACGCCGTTGCCGACATGTTTAAAGGACACATCAATACCGGTCTGGCACGCTGGGCTATTGCCAGCCTGCTGACGCTGGCGACCTGCATCGGCGTAGTAATGGCCATGACACTCTGGGGGTTACGCGGATGGGCGTGATAGATTTTCTGCTGGCGCTGGCACAGGACATGCTTCTGGCCGCCATTCCTGCCGTCGGCTTTGCGATGGTGTTTAACGTTCCGCAACGCGCTCTGCGGTGGTGTGCGCTGCTGGGCGCGATTGGTCATGGCTCGCGAATGGTAATGATGACCGCAGGATTTAACATCGAATGGTCGACATTTATGGCCTCCATGCTGGTTGGCAGTATCGGCATCCAGTGGTCGCGCTGGTATCTGGCGCATCCCAAGGTGTTCACTGTCGCCGCCGTGATCCCCATGTTCCCGGGCATATCTGCGTATACGGCGATGATTTCCGCGGTGAAAATCAGCCATTTTGGCTACACCGAGCCGCAGATGATCCTCCTCCTGAGCAACTTTCTAAAGGCCTCATCCATCGTCGGCGCGCTCTCCATCGGGCTGTCGATCCCCGGGCTGTGGCTGTACCGCAAACGCCCACGCGTTTGATATTTGTGTTATTTCGCTGCCATGGAGATAATCCTTCTGGTCAGTTTGGTGAAAATAAGGAAAGGATGTGGCTAACCCTGGCAGCGAACACCCCGAGCACAGCGAAGAATCCAGCCTGAAAGAGAAAATTTTTCAGAGCGCCATCGCGCTTTTTGCCGAGTATGGATTGAACGGTGCCCGCATGGAGCAGATCGCGGAAAAAGCGGGCACCACCAAACGCATGGTGGTTTACCATTTTAAAAATAAAGAGAATCTCTATCTCCTGGTTCTGGAACATGTTTACACCCAGATTCGCGCCAGTGAAAAAGCGCTAAGCCTGGCGGGAATGCCCCCCGTCGAAGCGCTGGTCAACCTGGTTGAAGCCACCTTTGACTATCATGCCGACCACCCGGACTACATCCGGATTATCTGCATGGAAAACATGCAGCGGGGCCGCTTTATGCAGCAGTCGAGCTATCTTCGCCAGGTCAACCGTAGCGCGCTTGACCTGCTGGAGGAGATCCTGCGCCGGGGCAAAGAAAAACAGCTCTTCAGCCAGACGGTTGACGCCCGCGATCTTCACCGCCTGATAAGCAGCTTCAGCTTTCACTACGTTGCCAATAGTTACACCTTCACGCTCCTGTTTGAAGACGGGGCGGACGAACAGGCTCAGCGCCAGCACTACCGCAAAATGGCCGTTCAGGTGGCGCTCCGCTACACCTGCCCATAAAATTGCTTGCAATTAAATCGCACACTATTTATATTCATCTCATGAACGCGAAAACGAATGACGCAACCGCTGCGCTCAAGCTGGATAACCAGCTCTGCTTTGCCCTCTATTCGGCAAACCTGGCGCTTAATAAGCTGTACCGGCAACTGCTGGCACCGCTGAACCTGACCTACCCGCAATACCTGGTGATGCTGGTGCTGTGGGAGCAGGATGACATGACGGTGTCGGACATCGGCGAACGGTTGTTTCTGGACTCTGCAACCCTGACGCCGCTGTTGAAGCGGCTGGAAAGTGCCGGGTTAATAAACCGTCACCGTTCGCGCAAAGACGAACGTCAGGTCGCCGTCACCCTGAGTGAAGCGGGACGTGAACTTCAGCAGCAGGCATTGGGCATCCCCCATGCGGTGGGTTGCGCAGCGCAGTGTGATACCGACACCCTGCTGGCGCTTAAACAGCAGCTCGAACTTTTGCGACAACAGCTACACCGCGTGTAAGGCTATACTTTACGCGTGATTATTACCCATATATATCGCACGCTATTTAATAGCACACACTTAAGCAAGATGAGGAACCTGCCATGTCTTTAGAAAAAGTCGTTTATACCGCCAAAGCCAAAGCAACCGGTGGCCGTGACGGTCGCGCCACCTCTTCCGATGGCGTACTGGACGTAAAACTGGGCGTGCCGAAAGAGATGGGCGGCATGGGGGGAGAAGTGACGAACCCTGAGCAGCTGTTTGCTGCCGGCTACTCTGCCTGCTTCCTGGGCGCGATGAAGTTTGTGGCCACGCGCGACAAATTTTCCCTGCCAAAAGAGGCCTTTATTGAAGGCGAAGTGGGTATTGGCCCGCTGCCAACCGGCTTTGGTATCGAGGCAAAACTGAACATCCACGTTGAGGGAATGGATCCTGCGGAAGCTAAAAAGCTGGTCGATGCGGCGCACATTGTTTGCCCGTACTCTAACGCGACCCGCGGCAACATCGACGTGACCCTGAATATCATCGCGTGATAAATGCCTGATGGTGCTGCGCTTATCAGTTCTATGACTGTAGCCCCGGTAAGCGCAGCGCCACCGGGGAAATCCCCTCCTTCCCTTTCCTCTCTCTGTGCTACCATAAGCCCATATCACGCCCGTAGTAATCAGTAGAGTAAGCGTTATGTCCTCCAGAATTCTGACCACCAGCATTGCTGGCATTGATGCCTTTATGCGCGACCCACGCGGTGTGTTGACCCATGCCGAAGGCGGCACGGTTGCGGTATTTGCCAACAACGCGCCGGCGTTCTACGCAATCACGCCGGAACGCCTGGCGCAGCTTCTGGAGATTGAAGCGCAACTGTCACGCCCGGCGAGCGATATCACGCTGGACAACCAGTTCTTTGATGAACCGGTTAACGTCCCCGTGACCGTTCCGATGGGAAAATTTGCCCTGTACGCGGGCTGGCAGCCGGATGCGGATTTTCAGCGGCAGGCCGCGCTGTGGGGCATTGCGCTAACCCAGCCGGCCACTGCGGAAGAGCTCGCCGCGTTTACCGCCTGGTGGCAGGCGGAAGGTAAAGTCTTCACCCATATTCAGTGGCAGCAAAAGCTCGCGCGTCATCTTCAAATTACCCGCGCCGGCAACAACGGCCAGCCTAAACGCGATATCAACGCGTTTTCCGAACCGGATAAACAGATCCCCAGCGGATTCCGAGGTGCGAAATGAAGAACGTCGGCGACCTGATGAAACGTCTGCAAAAAATGATGCCTGCCAACGTGAAGCCCGCGTTCACCACGGGTGAAGAGCTGCTGGCGTGGCAAAAAGAGCAAGGTGAGATCCGCGCCGCCGCGCTCGCCCGGGAAAACCGGGCGATGAAAATGCAGCGCACCTTTAACCGTTCCGGTATCCGTCCCCTGCACCAGAACTGCTCGTTCGATAACTATAAAATCGAGACCAGCGGGCAGATGCACGCCCTTGCCGCCGCGCGTCAGTACGTGGATGAATTCGACGGCAATATCGCCAGCTTTATCTTTAGCGGCAAGCCGGGCACCGGAAAAAACCACCTTGCAGCCGCTATCTGCAACGAGCTGCTTCTGCGGGGTAAATCGGTTCTCATCATCACCGTGGCCGATATCATGTCTGCGATGAAAGACACGTTCAGCAACCGCGAAACCAGCGAAGAGCAATTGCTCAACGATCTGAGCAATGTCGATTTACTGGTCATCGACGAGATTGGCGTTCAGACAGAATCCCGCTATGAAAAAGTGATCATCAACCAGATTGTCGACCGCCGCTCCTCGTCCAAGCGCCCCACCGGCATGCTGACGAACCACAATATCGACGAGATGACCCGCTTACTGGGTGAACGCGTTATGGATCGCATGAAGCTCGGTAACAGTCTCTATGTCATCTTCGACTGGGAAAGTTACCGCAGCCGCGTTACCGGCAAAGAGTATTAAGACAGTTCCAGGAATCGCCGCCAGGGCATAGGTATATACTGGAACCCCTTCGGCCCAAAACGGACCTTTTTGAGAGAGCCATGATGAAAAAACAGATTCTAATCAGCACCTTTTTAGGCGCGCTGCTGGTGACCGGCGCGGCGCAAGCAGCGTCCTGGCAGGAGTCCCTGTCAAGCGCGGCAAATGAGCTGACCAAAGAGAGCAGCAGCTCTCAGGGTGGACTCTCCGCCTCTTCCCTCACCAGCCTGCTGGGCAATAGCTCTCAGAGCCTCAGCGCGGGCACGATGAATAACGCGGCGGGGATTCTGGAATATTGCGCAAAGCAAAAGCTGGCCTCCGTGACCGACGCGCAAAACGTGAAAAACCAGGTGCTGGGTAAACTGGGTCTGGATACTCAGGAGCAGAAAGCGGACACCAACTATATGGACGGCATTCAGGGCCTGCTTAACGCGCAAAACGGGCAGCAGCTAAACCTGAGCACCCTCGGCAACTCTTCTCTGGCAAAACAGGTGAAAACCAAAGCCTGCGATCTGGTGCTGAAACAAGGCGTTAATTTCATCTCTTGATCCATCCCATTTTCTGCCACAACACGCCGCGTTTAATGCGATAGTCTTGCAACGCGGCGCTAAACGAGCGTTTTTCCTACCTGCCACCGTCTCAGCGTCCGTTTGTCAGGATGCGACCTTCTTCATAAAAACGATTTTCTAAACCAAATCCTAACAACAGCACACTTTCGTGACACTAAAATTGCAGCTTAACGACATCGCAATTACATTGTATGACCCAAAAAATAAACAGTTAGCCAGCGAAGCACCTGGCGTCATGAGGATATGCTGTTGTCAGAATTCATGTCTCTTATCCTTTTTCTGGCTTCTGTCGGCGTTTACGCCTGGAAAGCCGGCCGTCACACCTGGTGGTTTATCGCCACGCTGGTGGTGCTCGGCATTTTTATTATTTTAAACATTACCTTATACGCCAGCGACTACTTTACCGGTGACGGTATTAACGATGCGGTGCTCTACACGCTGACGAACAGCCTGACGGGCGCGGGTGTGGGCAAGTACATTCTTCCGGGGCTCGGCCTTATCGTCGCGCTGGTGACGATTTTTGGCGCTCTGGCCTGGGTGTTGCGTCGACGTCGCCATCACCCGCACCATCATGGCTATAGCCTGCTGGCGTTGTTCCTGGCGCTGGCCTCCGTCGACGCCAGCCCGGCGTTCCATCAGATCACCGAGCTGGTAAAATCCCAGTCGCGCGACGGCGATCCTGATTTCGTGGCTTACTATAAAGAACCGTCGAAAACGATCGCCAGCCCGAAGCTCAATCTGGTCTACATCTACGGCGAAAGCCTGGAGCGCACGTACTTTGATAACGATGCGTTCCCTGACCTGACGCCGGACCTGGGGGCGCTGAAAAATGAAGGTCTCGATTTCAGCCACACCATGCAGCTGCCCGGCACGGATTATACGATTGCCGGGATGGTTGCCTCCCAGTGCGGTATCCCGCTGTTCGCGCCTTTTGAAGGTAACGCCTCAGCCTCGATGTCGACGTTCTTCCCACAGAATATTTGCCTCGGCGATATCCTGAAAAACTCCGGCTACGAAAACTATTTTGTGCAGGGGGCAAACCTGCGCTTTGCCGGAAAAGACGTGTTCCTGAAATCCCACGGTTTTGACCACCTGTATGGCTCAGAAGAGTTAAAAACGACGGTTGCCGATCCGAGCTATCGTAACGACTGGGGCTTCTATGACGATACGGTGCTCGACGAAACCTGGAAGAAATTCGAGGAGCTTTCCCGCGCGGGCAAGCGCTTCTCCCTCTTTGCGCTGACGGTGGATACCCACCATCCGGACGGGTTCGTCTCGCGCAGCTGCAAACGCAAAAGCTATGACGTAGACGGCAAAAACAACAAGTCTTTCAGCGCCGTGACCTGCAGTCAGGAGCACATTGCCGCGCTGGTCGAGAAAATCAAAGCCTCGCCCTGGTTTAAAAACACCGTCATCGTCGTTTCGTCTGACCATCTGGCGATGAAAAACAGCGCCTGGGATCAGCTCAACAAGCAGGATCGCAGCAACCTGTTCTTTGTCCTGCGCGGCGACCAGCCGCAGCAGGAGGTAATTGCCACCAAACGCAACTCCATGGATAACGGCGCAACCGTGCTGGACATTCTGGGCGGCGACAACTTTATTGGCCTGGGCCGCAGCACGCTGTCGGGGCAATCCCTGTCGGAAGTGTTCCTCAACATGAAGGATAAAATCCTCGCCTGGAAGCCAGACATTATCCGCCTGTGGAACTTCCCGAAAGAGATGAAGGACTTCACCGTCGATCGGGATAAAAACACGATTGCCTTCTCGGGCAGCAGCTTCCGTCTGCCGCTGCTGGTGCGCGTGTCGGAGGGGCGCGTCGAGCCGCTGCCGGAAAGCGAATATTCCGCGCCGCTGCGCTATCAGCTGGCCGATTTTGCCCCTCGCGATAATTTTGTCTGGGTCGACCGGTGTTACAAAATGGGCCAGCTCTGGTCGCAGCCGCTGGCGCTTTCTACCGACTGGTGCGTCTCTCAGGGCCAGCTCGGCGGGGAGCAAACCGTGCAGCACGTGGATAAAGCCCGGTGGAAAGGCAAAACCGCGTTCAACGATACGGTGATTGATACCGCGCGCTATCAGCACAACATCGACATGCTGAAAGTCAGCGATAACGATATTCGCTACAAAGCGGACAGCTTTATCTTCAACGTGGCCGGCGCGCCCGAGGAAGTGAAGCAGTTTAGCGGCATCTCGCGTCCGGAGTCCTGGGGGCGCTGGTCCAACGCGCAGCTGGGCAACGAGGTGAAAATTGAGTACGCCCATCCCCTGCCGGAACAGTTCGACCTGGTGATCACCGCCAGAGCGTATGGCCCCAACGCTAACAAGCCCGTCCCCGTGCGCGTGGGCGATCGGGAGCAGACGCTGACGCTTGGGAACGACGTGAGCACGCAGACGCTGCATTTTGAGAATCCTTCGCGCAGCAATACCCTGGTGATCGTGCCGCCGGACCCGCAGTCCACGAACGAGGGGAATATCCTTGGGCACTCACCGCGCGAGCTCGGGATCGGCATGGTTGAAATCAAAATCGTCAGCAAAGCAGGTTAACACGCGTCGCGCCCGGCGTGCTGCCGGGCGCTTATGAAAATAAATAATTCTATATTATGCTTATAAATTAGATAAAAACACTTTATATAAGCCATTTTTATCTATAAATATCCCGCCAAAATACAAATTCATAAAATGTGCGACTCCTGAAATCACAACGGAGCGTTACGCACTTTTATCATGCTAACCGGCTATAAGTTCGAATCCATCCGGGCACTGCGCAGTGAAAATGTGATTGCCTGGGAGGTATTGTCTACGGCAAAGCCCCACGTCAATCTTGAAGATTACTTTGGCTCGATGCCCGCGACGCAGCGTAAAGCGCACTTCTTTGCGCAGCTTCGTCATGCCATGTTTTGCAAGGATGGGGACAAGTATTATCTCAATGCGACATCGGATTTACTGCTGGAAACGGACTTCCTCGACAGGCTAAAAGAAGAGACACCCTGCCCGGAGAGACTTGCTATCGAGGTCACCGATCTCCATACGATGGTCCAGCTTGAGGATACGCAAAGCCAGGCACTGCGGAAATGCATCGCGACGCTCCATCAGTGGGGGATAGAAGTATGGGCAGACGATGTCTGCGAAGACCTTCTTCCCGATCTTCTGACCAGCCAGATCCGCTTCTGCGGCATCAAAATTGACAAACATACCTTCTGGAACGGGCGGATCGAGCAGGCCAAGTTTCTGCATCTCACCCGCCAGTGCAAGCGCGTCGCCAGCAAGGTGCTGATCGAAGGCATCGAAACCGCGGGTGATTTCGCGCTGGCCCGCGCCAGCGCGGCCGATTACGGCCAGGGCTATCTGTGGGGTAGAAAATGACCCCTTTCATTCCGAATGCTGGTTATCAGGTTATCGTTCTGAGCGGGAATACGTTTTTATGGCTTGGCCTCACTTCGATGATCTCGACGGCCGTTACCCCTCGCCCGGAGATGTATTGGATCCATGACGTTAATCCTGAAGGGCTTTTGCACCTGCAGGAACGGCTGCTCAATACACACACTGGAGAGAACTGGCTGGTATTTACGGATGCCGCGCGGGTCTGCGACGTTCACGCCTGCCTGCGCAACGAGCGGGTCCGGGTAGTCGCGGACAACCTCTCGTTTGCACAGCTAAGCCACTGTTTTAGCGATACGACATTCGCCATCGAAAACGCTGCCACGCTCTCGCATCAGGAGAGGCGGGTTTGCATGTTGCTCCATAAAGGATTCAGTCCGGTTCGCATCGCAAAAATCATGAATAAGTCCCCTAAAACGATCTACACCCACAAGCGTAACGCGATGAACAAATTTTGTTGTCACAGCCTGGCGGAATTCCATCGAAAACTCTGCCTGCTGGACGCTCAGTCATTCGCTTTGTAATTGCACTGTTACTCACGTCAGGAAATAAGATCATGAAAATTATTCCCACCCTTGTATGTTGTTCCGTTCTCCTGCTTCCTGCTGCTGCGATCGCCGCAGACAGTACCGCAAGCGCGACGATGCACGTATCACTTGAGGTCGTGAAGTCGTGCACCCTTAAAGCCAACGACCTCAACTTCTCGCGTCACGGCTCCGATGAGTCGAGCGAAATCCAGGCCAAAACGCAGGTCGATATCGTCTGTACCAACGGCACGCCTTTCACCCTCACAGCCACCAGCAACGACGGCGAAAACGGTACCTTCTGGCTGAAGCCGGAAAACGGCGAAACGGGCGCGCAGAAGATTGCGTGGAAACTCTTTGCCGACGAAGGCAAACAGACGCAAATCACCGGCACGAATGGCCTGGACGATACCGGCAACGGTGCGGAACAGGAGGAAACGCTGTATGGCGTCATTGACGCCGGAGCGCTGACCACCGCCCAGGCAGGTACCTACAGCGACGATATCACGTTAAAACTGGAGTACTGATCGTGCGTCGCTACCTTCCCTGCTTCATTCTGTGGCTCATGATGCTGGCGCTGCTGTCGCGCTACGCGCTGGCCGCCACGCTTCAGGTGGCCCCGGTAACGCTCGACCTGCAGAGCAATCAGCGGGCAGCGGCGGTCTATCTCACTAACAGTGGGAAAGCGGCCATCCATGCGCAGATTCGGGTGTACGAATGGACGCAAAAAAACGGTAAAGATGTTCTGGTGGCCACCGGGGAGGTGGTCAGCAGCCCGGCGATGACATCACTGGCGCCGGGCCAGCAGCAGCTGGTGCGCATTATCGTCATGCAGCCTGGCATCCGTGCAGAAGAGCAAAGTTACCGGCTGGTCATCGACGAACTGCCGGACGCCACGTCCCGTGCCGCCAATCCCAACGCGGTGCACTTCCTGCTGCGCTACTCGATTCCGGTGTTTATTGCCGGGAACCAGAACGCGCCAGCCAGCCACGATGCACTGAGCTGCGAGCAGGCAGAAATGCCGGCCACCCTCCGCTGCTTTAACGCCGGAAATCGCCACATCCGCCTGAGCCACCTTGAGGCCCTGACGGCCGATGGGCAGGTTGTAGGCTCGATTAAAGGCCTGGCGGGCTATGTGCTTCC
Organism: Enterobacter sp. WP_7_1; assembly: GCF_003688535.1. Taxonomy (NCBI): domain Bacteria; kingdom Pseudomonadati; phylum Pseudomonadota; class Gammaproteobacteria; order Enterobacterales; family Enterobacteriaceae; genus Enterobacter; species Enterobacter sp. WP_7_1. The sequence continues at coordinate 250,064 of NZ_REFK01000004.1, forward strand.
GGGACAAACCGCCCTTTTACCGCTTAAGCAGGCTTCACGACACGCGCTCAGCACGCTGCGCGTCTATCTCAATGATGACCACCATGCCAGCCAGATACCCCTGCGCCCGCTCGCTTCTCGCGCTCCTGTTTTGGCTACCGCTCATGCTGTCAGCCCGGGCTGAACCCGCAGACACCGTACAATGGCTGGCCATTACCGTGAACCACGCCCCGCGAGGCGAGCTCTGGGCCTGCCGGGTGGTGGATAATGCGCTATGGATAAGCCGCAGCGACATGAAAAAGCTGGGGCTTCACGCCCCGGACGATCGCGCCGGGTGGGTTGAGCTGACCTCCCTGCCGGGCCTGAAGGTCAATGTCGACGTGCTGTCCCAGCAGGTGTCGATTACCGCAGAGGCAGAGGCGTTCGAGGGCCAGCAGCATCTGACCGTCTCAAAGCCCACACCGCTTTACCGCTATCCTGATGCGCAGCCCGTCAGCGCGTATACGCTCGGATACTCGCTCTACGCCAGCGATGCGCAGGGGAAGCGCCAGCTTAACGCCCAGACCATGCTGACCGCGTCCGGAGGGTTACCCGGAACGTTCAGCAGCAGTTTTTCAAGCCATGCAGGGGAGGAAAACAGCGCCGGTCGGCCTGCCCACACCCGTCTTGAAACCCGCTGGCAGTGGGATAATACCGACTCGCTGACCACGCTGGCGCTGGGCGACAGCATCACCACCGGCACCCGCTGGACCCGGCAGGTACGCTTTGGCGGTCTGCACTGGGCACGTAATTTTGAGCTCAATCCCCAGCTCAATACCGAACCGCGCAGCCGCTACAGCGACACGGCCGTGCTGCCTTCCACGGTCGAACTGTATATCGACGGCCTTAAGCAGAGCAGCCAGCGCGTCACGCCGGGAGACTTTCTGCTGGATACCCTGCCCTCCTTCACCGGCAGCGGGCAGGCGGAGGTGGTCATTACCGATATCAACGGTCAGCGTCGCGCCGTACAGCTCGATCTCTACGGCGCGCCGGGCATGCTGGCGGAAGGGCTCAGCAGCGGCTCGCTGGACATCGGCTGGATGCGGGAAAACTACGCCCAGCACTCCGACGACTATGCCGCTTCGCCTCTGCTGGACGCGGGCTGGCGCTATGGGGTGAATAATCACCTGACGCTGGCGCTGCATACGGAACAGCAGCGCAGGCTGCGCAACGTGGGCACGGGCGCTGACTGGCTGGTCTCTCCCGCCGTAGGGGTGGTCAGCCAGCACGTTGCCGTGAGCGACAGCCCTTACGGACAGGGCGTTCAGTGGGGCCTCGGCTGGCAGTGGAACGGGAGAGGAACGGGCATTTCTGCCAGCACCGTCCGCACCGGGGCGGGATTCGCCGACAACGCCCGTATGAGCGGTGCCGCGCCCGTCAGACGCAGCGACAGCGTCTGGGTAAGCCAGTCCGTCCCCCACTTCGGAACCGTGGGCGCAGGCTGGGTACAGCAGAACATTCAGGGCAATACACAGCGTTATCTCAACGCCTCCTGGTCGCTGTCGCTGCCAGCACACATCTCCACCACGCTGAGCTATACCCGCTCGTTTACGGATTCGTCGAGTCACGTTCAGCTGCTGCTTTCCGTCCCATTGGGTCGCGAGGACACGCTCTCCGTTCAGGCCAGCCGGGATAAACCGCGCATGGATTACCGCCACCAGCCGGACGATGAGGCCGGCGGCTGGTCATGGGAGCTGGGCCAGGGCTTTGGCGAACGACGTGAAAGATATGCGGACGTAGGCTATCTGGGCCGAGCGGGCGAATGGCACGTTGGGCTGCAGCAAGGTGCTAACCAGGGCAACCAGTACGCCTCAGCCGAAGGCAGCCTGACGCTGCTGGACGGCAGCCTGCACGCGCTGCGTTATATCCAGCAGGGCATGGCGCTGGTGTCAACGCACGGCATTGGGCACGTACCGGTGATGCTGGAAAACCGCCCGGCCGGTGAAACGGATGAGGACGGTTATCTCCTGCTGACCGACCTGCCGCGTTACCACAACAGCAAAATCAGCATTAACCCGCTCGATCTGCCCGCCGATGTGATCGCTCCCGTCACCGACATGCATGCCAGACCGGGCAACAGCAGCGCGGTAAAAGTCGATTTTAACGTCCATCACGCCGTCACGGTTCAGGCCCGGCTGGTCGACAGCCGCCGCAGGCCGCTCCCGCTGGGCAGCGTCGTGTCAACGCCGCAGGGTGCGACCATCGTAGGACGCGACGGCTTTATCTGGCTTGAAGATCCGCCCCTGCCGGGTGAACTGGTGGTGAAGACCGGTGAGGGGGAGTGCCGGGTCACGCTTTCGGAGCCGCGCACCGCGTCATCAATACAGAATATCGGAGAACAACTGTGTCATTAAGAGCGCCGTTATTATTGCTGCTCGTCCTGTCCGTGAAGGCGATGGCGGCAGCCTGCTGGATAACCTCCACGCCCGCCATTAACTTTGGCAACGTCGTGGCGGGCAACACAACCTCCGTCAACACCGAGGTAAAATTTAGCTGCCAGGCCGACAACGAGGGCAGAACGGAATTTATCAACGTCTGCCTGAGCAGCGTAGACGCCCCGCCCTTTGAGATGATCTCGCCGGGGGACCAGGAGGGGAAACAGTACACTCTCCTCTTCCGCCTGCTTAATGGCGCAGCGCGTTCTCAGGAGCTGGGGCCTGCCAGCAGCGGGAACCTGATTCAGCAGACCCTGGCCGCGGAAAGCAATGCCAACGTCAGCGGTACCTTTCCTCTTATCGCCACCATTCCGGCAGGGCAAAGCCAGCTTCCGGCCTACCACTATTACAACTACAACATGAATCTGCGCATCGCCTGGCACAGCGCCGTGCGTCAGGATGCGCTGCAAAACTGCTCGGACGGTTCAGCAGAGGGGGAGCAGGTGCAGGGCGGCACCAACGCGCAGGCCGAAATCAGCCAGGGATGCTACATCGAGCGCGTAACTCCGCTTAACTTCGGCACCCTGACCAGCACCGCAACCCTGCGCCCGACGCGATCCACCGCCACCCTCACCACGCGCTGTCCGGCCGGAACCGCGTTCACTCTTGCCATGGGCAAAGGCAACCATGCCAGCGGTAATCAGCGACAGCTCTGCAATAGCGAGGGTCAGTGCCTACGCTACGGGCTCTGGCAGGATGAGGCGGCCACGCAACGCTGGGGGGATCAAAGCAGCGGCGATGCGCTGCAGGTCACCAACCCTGCAGGCGGCACTCAGAACTACACCGTTTACGGCGAGGTCCCGGCACAGCCGCTAACCGGTACCGGGGAATTTATTGATGACGTGATTATCACGCTGACTTATTAAACCACCCAAAATCCTGTCTGGATCAATGTTATCGGTAACAGTGGCGTTAAAATAGCCAGCAGTGCTGCCCGGAAGGCGTAAGCCTTCTCTTTTTATTCGTTATCTCTGTTTTTATTACAACAACTTATGAAATACCTGCTTGCTGACGCCATCGTCTATAACGACGAGGACGGTTCTGTTTCTCTTATCAATGCGCCGGATGAAGATGCGCAGCTCCTCACCTGTACGGCGAATACCATCCTGAGGCTGCTGGTTCAGCATCATGGGAACGTGGTCGAACGGGAAACCTTTCTTCAGGAAGTCTGGGATCGGCGAGGGCTCCAGGGGTCTAACAACTCCTTAAACCAGTACATCAGCATTTTGCGCAAGATGCTGGCGACTCTGCTTCCCGACGAGCTCTTTATCGTTACCGTACCGAAAACTGGCTTTATGCTCAGCGCAGACGTCACGGTCACCCCGCTTGAGGAGGCCCCACCGACCGCCGAAACGGCGCAACCTGCATGGCGCGTTCGCCCGGAATGGCTGTTCTGCGGCGCGCTCACGCTGGTCGTCGTTGCGCTATGCATCTGGATCGCGCTCATCAAGCCAGAAAACTCGCAGCGGGAGATCCATCTGCTGACGCATATCGGCACCTGTCCGGTCTACACCTTTACGCCGCTGGCGGACGTGTTCCATGAGAAGGCGATTGGGCTGGCGCAGACTCTTCAGCAGGACGGCCATCTTCCGTGCCTGAAAAACTCCATCTTCTACATGCACATTCAGAGAACGCTTTTCTACGGCCACGAAGGGCGGCTGGTGCTCTCCCAGTGTTCCCTCACGCGGGGTAAAGCCAGCGCCTGTCGTACGCTTTACTATTACGAGTGGTGATATGAAACACAAAAAAGTTTGGCTAATCCTGATCCTCAACCTGCTGCTGCTGGGCGCCGCGCTGGCCTGGTACTTCCACACGCCCCCGCTCTCGGTAGCCTGCGATGGAAACCTGACCTTCTCCGACAGGCGCGACAGCCACGATTTCACCTTTGACGGCGAGATCATTATGCGTTTTCATCCCGACAAAACGGGGTACATCACGCTAAACGGCAGCGTGGTGAATGCCCCGCGCAGCTGGGAGGTTTCCCGACAGGAGATGTTTAAATGGCGTCACGTGGAGGGCGAACTGTATGAAATTGTCATTCAAAAAGTGGAGCGTTTTAGCCACGATGCCATGCCGCCCGGGGTCTTTGAAAAGTACGTCGCGGGCCTGACGCTAGGCAATAAAAGGCTTCTGACGATAGAGCGCACGCCGGAAGACGCGCTGGTCATCAGCAATTTTTACTCGCCGGTGCTGATCTGCTCGGAATAATGTCGACGGGTCAGGCTATACTTCCCGCCATGAATATTCGCATTCGCCCCACTACCCCTCACGACATTATCGCCCTGCCCGCTATTGAACGCGCGGCGGGCGAGCGCTTTCGTGAAAGCCCGGATCTCGCCTGGCTTGCCGACGGCGAGGTCATTTCCGCTGAGCAGCACCTTGAGTATGCCGAACGTGGGCTAAGCTGGCTGGCGCTGGCGAACGACAAGCCCGTCGGATTTATCCTTGCCGAGGCCCATCCTTCATCACTGTTTATTGTCGAACTCTCGGTTGATCTGGACTGGCAGGGAAAAGGGATCGGCAGGCAGCTCATCGCCTGCGTGGCAGACCATGCCCGTAAAAGAGGGCTGACAGCGCTGACGTTGACGACGTTCAGGGACGTACCGTGGAACGCGCCGTTCTATGCGCGGCTGGGGTTTGAAAAAATGACGACGCTGACGCCTGAACTGCGTCAGAAAAGAGAAGAAGAGACAGCGCACGGTTTCGCGTATGAAACGCGCTGCGCCATGCGCCTGCCTCTGTAATATCGCCCGGTGGCGCTGCGCTTACCGGGCCTACAAAACCCTGAACCGTAGGCCGGGTAAGGCGTAGCCGCCACCCGGCACAACGCACCGGGTTAGAACGTTTCCCAGTTATCACCTGAATCGGCAGTCGCGGTTTTACGCGCCATCACCGGCGTGGAAACCGCTTTAGCCGCAGCGAATTCGCGCGCTTTCATCTGTTCCTGCTGAATGCGGAACACCGCCACGGCCTGAGTCAGACGGCTCGCCTGCTCTTCCAGGGCGGCCGCCGCTGCGGCAGATTCCTCAACCAGCGAGGCGTTCTGCTGGGTCACGCGATCCATCTCGGCTACCGCCAGACCCACCTGGTCAATACCGCGGCTCTGCTCGTCAGACGCAGAGGCGATTTCACCCATGATGTCCGTTACGCGGGTCACCGCGTTCACGATCTCACCCATGGTTTCACCGGCGCTTTCTACCAGCGTTGAACCTACTTCCACGCGGCCCACGGAGTCTTCAATCAGACTCTTGATCTCGCGTGCTGCCTGGGCGCTGCGCTGGGCCAGGTTACGCACCTCACCTGCCACCACCGCAAAACCACGACCCTGCTCGCCCGCACGCGCCGCTTCTACCGCCGCGTTCAGAGCCAGAATGTTGGTCTGGAAGGCAATGCCGTCGATCACGCTGATAATGTCGGCAATTTTCTGCGAGCTGCCCGCGATATCACGCATGGTCTGCACCACGTTATCCACCACTTTGCCGCCTTTCTGCGCGGTTTCAGAGGCGCTCAGCGCAAGATGGCTCGCCTGACGGGCGTTTTCGGCGTTCTGCTTAACGGTCGCCGTCAGCTGCTCCATGCTGGCAGCGGTCTCTTCTAGGGAAGCGGCCTGCTGTTCAGTACGGGAAGAGAGGTCGTTATTGCCCATCGCAATTTCGCTCGCGCCGCTGTAGATAGCGTTCGCGCCGTTACGCACGTCGCCGACGGTACGCACCAGCTCACCCTGCATATGGCGCAGCGAGTCGGCCAGTTCACCCATCTCGTTTGTGCCCTGAACCTCAATGCGCTTCACCAGGTCACCGCTGGCGATATGGCGAATGTTGTCGATCAGACGATTCAGCGGAGAGATCAGCGTCTGCTTGATGTTGAGCCAGACGGCCACGATCACCACCAGCACGGCAATCAGGACGCTGATCAACACCCAGATAGCCTGGCTGAAGGAGCTGTTGCTGTCTTCGACCGCCGTCTGGTACAGCTTGTCATTCTGCTGCAGGTAGCTCACATACTGCTTCTCAAAACCGTCCTGATAGCTCTGGGTCGGCTGGTCGAAGAAGGCGTTGATTTTGCCGGCACCCAGCAGCTGAATCAGCTCCGCCAGCGCGCCGTGGTAAATATCATAGTTACGCTTGATCTCCATGGCATCCGCATCGCTTTGACGCGGATCGCGCGGCAGGGCTTCGTAGGCAGCCCAGTTTTTTTCCGCCTGTTTCAGAGACGTAGACGCGATTTGCATCAAATCGTTAACGGTCGCGCCGCTGCCGATATTGCTCTGATCCATCATGTAGCGGATACCCGCACGGTTCAGGGTATTACGGGTTTGCAGCAGCGCTACCCAGCTGGCGTTCAGCGTGGATTGTTGCTGGCGAATGGTTTGCAGGACGGTGAAATTCTCTTTGTCATTCTTAAGGGCATTAAAGAAAAGACCACCGGACGTGAGTTGTAAAAGGCCAAATATCGCTAAAACCAGCATTAAGCTGGTGACAATCTTGATACGGTTTAACATGTTTTCTCTTTCCTCAGACAGATACAGAATTTTCGGCCTGGAAAGGGAAAACTTTACGAAAATCATCCTGGAATTTGTGGTTTTTACTCTTCTTCCCGCGCTGCGTTATGCCGGTTTCCGAGTTCAATAAACTCTTCCAGCAGCGCCGTCAGCTGTTTCATCTTCTCCGGCGTGTATTCCGCCTCGATCTGCTGATACGCCTCTTCGACCTGCGCCTGGGCGTGTTCATACAGCGCATTCCCCTCTTTGGTCAGCGACACGTACAGCTTGCGCTGGTCGTTCACCGGCTTTAGGCGCAGCACCAGGCCGTCGCGCTCCATCCGCGTCAGAATGCCCGTCAGGCTCGGGCGCAGGATGCAGGTGCGAAACGCCAGATCGTGAAAATCCATCGACGGATGTTCAGCCAGCACGCGCACAATGCGCCACTGCTGCTCGGTCAGATTATGGCGCTTTACGATCGGGCGGAAGTACGACATCGCCGCTTCCCGCGCCTGCAGCAGCGCGATGGTTAATGAGTCATGCATAGGCTCTCCCTTCACATCATTAACAAGTAAACAATCACTAAAAGATGCTTTTATAAACAACACGTTTTCCGTCAAAAAGTCTAACAGAAACCATTCATTTTTATTAACTGCATGATTTAACTATAAATAAAAACCAATATATAAATTTATTGTTATTCATATCACAAATTTTTCACTTCTGATTGCGAAATAAACAGCAAAAGCATAAAACCAGATCATTAACATATTAATGAAATCATAACCCGGACCGCCGGGATGAGGAGTATGTGAATGAAAGGTACCGTTTTTGCCGTCGCCCTCAACCATCAAAGCCAGCGTGAAGCCTGGCGCGAGGCGTTTGAAAAAGCCCCCTACAGCACGCCGCCGAAAACGGCGGTGTGGTTTATCAAACCGCACAACACGGTGATTCGCGCGGGCGAGCCGATCCCCTTCCCGCAGGGGGAAACAGTGCTGAGCGGCGCGACGGTGGCGCTGGTCGTGGGCAAAACCGCCAGCAGGGTGCGCGTGGAGGACGCCGCGGAGCACATCGCGGGATATGCGCTCGCCAACGAGGTGAGCCTGCCGGAAGAGAGCTTCTACCGCCCGGCCATCAAGGCCAAATGCCGGGACGGATTTTGCCCGCTGGGCGAACTTGTCGCCGTTGATAACGTGGATAACCTGACCATCATCACCGAAATCAACGGCCGCGAAGCGGACCACTGGAGCACGGCCGATCTTCAGCGTAACGCCGCCGAACTGCTGAGCGCCCTGAGCGAGTTCGCCACCCTCAATCCCGGCGATGCGATCCTTCTCGGCACGCCGCAAAGCCGCGTGGAGATCCGCCCGGGCGATCGCGTGCGCATTCTGGCAGAAGGCTTTCCGCCGCTGGAAAACCCGGTGGTGGATGAGCGCAACGTCACTGTTGCCCACAGCACGCCGCCGCACGCCACGCTATTTGCCCTCGGTCTGAACTATGCCGACCACGCCAGCGAGCTGGACTTCAAGCCACCGACCGAGCCGCTGGTATTTATCAAAGCGCCAAACACCTTCAACGGCGACAGCCAGACGTCGGTGCGTCCGAACAATATCGAATACATGCACTACGAGGCGGAGCTGGTGGTGGTCATCGGTAAAACCGCGCGTAAGGTCAGCGAAGCCGAGGCGATGGACTACGTGGCGGGCTATACGGTCTGCAACGACTACGCCATCCGCGACTACCTGGAAAACTACTACCGCCCGAACCTGCGGGTAAAAAGCCGCGACGGGCTGACGCCCATTTCCCCCCACATCGTGCCAAAAGAAGCCATTCCCGACCCGCACAACCTCGCCCTGCGCACCTTCGTCAACGGCGAGCTGCGCCAGGAAGGTACCACGGCGGATCTGATCTTCAGCATTCCGTTCCTGATTGCGTACCTGAGCGATTTTATGACCCTGCAGCCGGGCGACATGATTGCCACCGGCACGCCGAAGGGGCTGTCCGACGTGGTGCCGGGCGATGAGGTGGTGGTGGAAGTGGAGGGCGTGGGACGCCTGGTGAACCGAATTGTCAGCGAGGAGACTGCAAAATGAAAAAGATTAACCACTGGATCAACGGTAAAAACGTCGCGGGAAGCGAGTACTTTCACACCACCAACCCGGCTTCCAGCGAGGTATTAGCGGAAGTCGCCTCCGGCGGTGAAGCTGAAATTCACCAGGCCGTCGCCGCCGCCAAAGAGGCGTTCCCGAAGTGGGCCAACCTGCCGATGAAGGAGCGCGCGCGCCTGATGCGTCGTCTGGGCGATCTGATCGACCAGAACGTGCCCGAGATCGCCGCCATGGAAACCGCCGACACCGGCCTGCCGATCCACCAGACTAAAAACGTGCTCATTCCGCGCGCCTCGCACAACTTCGAGTTCTTCGCCGAGGTGTGCCAGCAGATGAACGGCAAAACCTACCCGGTCGACGACAAGATGCTCAACTACACCCTGGTGCAGCCGGTGGGCGTCTGCGCGCTGGTGTCGCCGTGGAACGTGCCGTTTATGACCGCCACCTGGAAGGTCGCGCCGTGCCTGGCACTCGGAAACACCGCGGTGCTGAAGATGTCTGAACTCTCCCCGCTGACCGCCGACCGTCTGGGCGAGCTGGCGCTGGAGGCGGGCATTCCGGCGGGCGTGCTCAACGTGGTGCAGGGCTACGGCGCGACGGCAGGCGACGCGCTGGTGCGCCATCACGACGTGCGCGCCGTCTCCTTCACCGGCGGCACCGCCACCGGGCGCAACATCATGAAAAACGCCGGGCTGAAGAAATACTCCATGGAGCTGGGCGGCAAATCCCCGGTGCTGATTTTTGAAGATGCCGACATCGAGCGCGCGCTGGACGCCGCCCTGTTCACCATCTTCTCGATCAACGGCGAGCGCTGCACCGCGGGCTCGCGCATCTTCATCCAGCAGAGCATCTACCCGGAATTCGTGAAGCGCTTTGCCGAACGCGCCAACCGCCTGCGCGTTGGGGATCCAAACGATCCGAACACCCAGATCGGCGCGCTCATCAGCCAGCAGCACTGGGAGAAGGTCTCCGGCTACATCCGTCTCGGCATCGAGGAAGGTGCAACCCTGCTGGCAGGCGGCCCGGACAAACCGACCGACCTGCCTGCGCACCTGAAGGGCGGCAACTTCCTGCGACCAACCGTGCTGGCGGACGTCGACAACCGTATGCGCGTGGCGCAGGAGGAGATCTTCGGGCCGGTGGCCTGTCTGCTGCCGTTCAAGGACGAAGCGGAAGGCCTGCGCCTGGCCAACGACGTGGAGTACGGCCTGGCGTCGTACATCTGGACCCAGGACGTCAGCAAGGTGCTGCGCCTGGCGCGCAATATCGAAGCGGGCATGGTGTTCGTGAACACTCAGAACGTGCGCGACCTGCGCCAGCCGTTTGGCGGCGTGAAGGCCTCCGGCACCGGCCGCGAGGGCGGCGAGTACAGCTTTGAAGTGTTCGCGGAGATGAAGAACGTCTGCATCTCCATGGGCGACCATCCGATTCCAAAGTGGGGGATCTGACCATGGGTAAATTAGCGTTAGCGGCAAAAATCACCCACGTGCCGTCGATGTACCTCTCCGAGCTGCCGGGGAAAAACCACGGCTGCCGCCAGTCGGCCATCGACGGGCATAAAGAGATCGGCAAGCGCTGCCGCGAGCTGGGCGTGGACACCATCATCGTGTTCGATACCCACTGGCTGGTGAACAGCGCGTACCACATCAACTGTGCGGACCATTTTGCGGGCGTCTACACCAGCAACGAGCTGCCGCACTTTATCCGCGACATGACCTACGACTACGACGGCAACCCGGAACTCAGCCAGCTGATCGCCGACGAGGCGGTGAAGCTGGGCGTGCGCGCCAAAGCGCACAACATCCCGAGCCTCAAGCTGGAGTACGGCACGCTGGTGCCGATGCGCTACATGAACGCGGATAAGCGCTTCAAAGTAGTCTCCATCTCGGCGTTCTGCACGGTCCACGACTTCGCCGACAGCCGCAGGCTGGGCGAGGCCATCGTCAGCGCCATCGAAAAATACGACGGCACCGTGGCGGTGCTCGCCAGCGGCTCGCTGTCGCACCGCTTTATCGACGACCAGCGCGCGGAGGAAGGGATGAACAGCTACACCCGCGAGTTTGACCGCCAGATGGACGAGCGCGTGGTGAAGCTGTGGCGCGAGGGCCAGTTCAAAGAGTTTTGCAGCATGCTGCCGGAGTACGCCGACTACTGCTACGGCGAGGGCAACATGCACGACACGGTGATGCTGCTGGGCATGCTCGGCTGGGACAAATACGACGGCAAGGTGGAGTTCCTCACCGAGCTGTTCGCCAGCTCCGGCACCGGCCAGGTTAACGCCGTTTTCCCGCTGCCCGCGTAAGGAGCCACCATGCCGCACTTTATTGCTGAATGTACCGACAACATCCGCGAGCAGGCCGACCTGCCGGGGCTGTTCGCCAAAGTCAACGAGGCGCTCGCCGCCACGGGCATCTTTCCCATCGGCGGTATCCGCAGCCGCGCCCACTGGCTGGATACCTGGCAGATGGCCGACGGCATGCACGACTACGCCTTTGTGCATATGACGCTAAAGATTGGTGCCGGGCGCAGCCTGGAGAGCCGCCAGCAGGTGGGCGAGATGCTGTTTGCGTTGATTAAAGATCATTTCGCAGCGCTGATGGCCGACCGCTATCTGGCGCTGTCGTTCGAGCTCGACGAGCTGCATCCGACGCTCAATTACAAACAGAACAACGTGCACGCGTTGTTTAAGTAAAACCGGCACGGCCAGCCTCCCTCTCCCACGGGGAGAGGGAGAAAAACGTAAAACAGGATATCGCCATGCTCGACAAACACACCCATACCCTGATCGCCCATCGCCTGCATCAGGCGGAACAAACCCGGGAGCAGATCCGCGCGATCTCGCTGGAATACCCGGAGATTACGATTGAAGATGCCTACGCCGTCCAGCGCGAATGGGTCAGCCTGAAAATCGCCGAAGGCCGCGTGCTGAAGGGCCACAAGATCGGCCTCACCTCCAAAGCGATGCAGGCCAGCTCGCAGATTAGCGAGCCGGACTATGGCGCGCTGCTGGACGACATGTTTTTCCACGACGGCAGCGACATTCCCGTCGATCGCTTTATCGTTCCGCGCATCGAAGTGGAGCTGGCCTTCGTGCTGGCAAAACCGCTGCGCGGCCCGAACTGCACGATCTTCGACGTCTACAACGCTACGGACTACGTCATCCCCGCGCTGGAGCTGATCGACGCCCGCTGCCACAACGTTGATCCGGAAACCCAGCGCCCGCGCAAGGTGTTCGACACCATCTCCGATAACGCCGCCAACGCGGGGGTGATCCTCGGCGGCCGCCCGATTAAGCCCGACGAACTGGATCTGCGCTGGATCTCCGCCCTGCTCTACCGCAACGGCGTGATCGAAGAGACCGGCGTTGCCGCAGGCGTGCTTAACCACCCGGCGAACGGCGTGGCGTGGCTGGCGAACAAGCTGGCGCCGTACGACGTACAGCTTGAGCCGGGGCAAATCATCCTCGGCGGTTCCTTTACCCGCCCGGTGCCCGCCAGCAGAGGCGACACCTTCCACGTCGACTACGGCAGCATGGGCTCCATCAGCTGCCGCTTTGTTTAGGAGAGGACCATGCAAAACGCATTCAAAGCGGCGCTGCAGGCGGGACGCCCGCAAATCGGCTTATGGCTGGGGCTCACCAGCAGCTACAGCGCCGAGCTGCTGGCCGGGGCAGGCTTCGACTGGCTGCTGATCGACGGCGAGCACGCGCCGAACAGCGTACAAACCGTGTTAACCCAATTACAGGCCATCGCGCCTTATCCCAGCCAGCCGGTGGTGCGCCCGTCGTGGAACGACCCGGTGCAGATCAAGCAGCTGCTGGACGTGGGCGCGCAAACCCTGCTGGTGCCGATGGTGCAAAACGCCGATGAAGCGCGGCTGGCGGTACGTGCCACCCGCTACCCGCCCGCGGGCATTCGCGGCGTCGGCAGCGCCCTGGCAAGAGCGTCGCGCTGGAACCGGATTCCGGACTACCTGCAGCAGGCCAACGACGCCATGTGCGTGCTGGTGCAGATCGAAACCCGCGAGGCGCTGAAAAACCTGCCGCAGATCCTGGATGTGGAAGGCGTCGACGGCGTGTTTATCGGCCCGGCGGATCTGAGCGCCGACATGGGCTTTGCCGGCAACCCGCAGCACCCGGAGGTGCAGGCCGCCATCGAGCAGGCGATCGCGCAGATCCTCAGCGCCGGCAAAGCGCCCGGCATCCTGATGGCGAACGAGCCGCTGGCGAAACGCTACCTTGAACTCGGCGCGCTGTTTGTCGCCGTCGGCGTCGACACCACCCTGCTCGCTCGCGGCGCAGAAGCGCTGGCGGCACGCTTTATCGAACAACCGGTTACGTCAGTTAATAACAATAAATCCGTCTACTAAACGTAAGATCTGGAGCGCGCCATGACGACCTCTACCCTGCAAACCCATGATAATAAAGCTGTTGAACATCGCGTCATTAACAAGCTGTTCCGACGCCTGATCGTCTTTCTCTTCATCCTGTTTGTCTTTTCGTTTCTCGATCGTATCAACATCGGCTTTGCCGGGCTGACGATGGGCAAAGATCTGGGCCTTACGTCGACCATGTTTGGCCTGGCCGCGACGCTGTTTTACGTCACCTACGTGCTGTGCGGGATCCCGAGCAACATCATGCTGGCGAAGATCGGCGCACGGCGCTGGATCGCCGGGATCATGGTGGTGTGGGGCATCGCCTCCACCTGTACCATGTTCGCCACCAGTCCGCACACGCTCTATGTTTTACGCATGCTGGTGGGCATTGCCGAAGCCGGCTTCCTGCCGGGGATTTTGGTCTATCTTACCTGGTGGTTCCCGGCCTATCACCGCGCCCGCGCCAACGCGCTGTTTATGATCGCCATGCCGGTGACCATGATGCTCGGCTCGATCCTCTCCGGGTACATTCTGGCGATGGACGGGCTGTGGAACCTGAAGGGCTGGCAGTGGCTGTTCCTGCTGGAGGGGCTGCCGTCGGTAGTGCTCGGCGTGGTGACCTGGTTTTACCTCAACGACACGCCGGATCGGGCCACCTGGCTGGACGACGACGAAAAGCAGGCGCTGAAAACGATGATCGCCCGCCAGCAGGAGGTCGCCATTGCCCAATCCGTCACGCCGCGCTCGACGCTGCGCGAGGTGCTGACCCCGGCGGTGCTGCTCTACACGCTGGCCTACTTCTGCCTGACCAACACGCTCAGCGCCATCAACATCTGGACGCCGCAGATCCTGCAAAGCTTTAACACGGGGAGCAGCAATATCGTCATCGGCCTGCTGGCGGCGATCCCGCAGTTTTGCACCATCCTCGGGATGATCTGGTGGAGCCGCCGCTCCGACAGGCTGAAAGAGCGAAAAAAGCACACCATCCTGCCGTACCTGTTCGCCGCGGCGGGATGGATGCTGGCCTCGGCCACCGATCACAGCCTGATCCAGCTGCTTGGCATCATTATGGCCTCAACCGGATCCTTTACCGCCATGGCCATATTCTGGACCACGCCGGATCGGGTGATTAGCCTGCAGTCCCGCGCGGTAGCGCTGGCGGTGATCAATGCCATCGGCAACGTCGGATCCGCCGTCAGCCCGTTGCTGATTGGGATCCTGCGCGACGCGACCGGCAGCTTCAGCTCCGGACTGTGGTTTGTGGCCGGGCTGCTGGTGGTCGGCGCGCTGGTGCTGACGCGCATCCCGATGACGCAGCGCGAAAGCCTTGAGCGCGAGCCGGGCGTCGCGGCGCAGAAGATCCACTAGGGAGCCGCCATGTGCCAGAGCCCCATTACCAACATCGACATCAGCAAGGAGTACGACGAAAGTCTGGGCACCGACGACGTGCACTACCAGTCGTTCGCGCGCATGGCGGCCTTTTTTGGCCGCGACATGCAGGCGCACCGTCACGACCAGTATTTTCAGATGCACTTTCTTGATACCGGGCAGATTGAGCTCCAGCTCGACGATCACCGCTACTCGGTGCAGGCCCCGCTGTTCGTCCTCACGCCGCCGTCGGTGCCGCACGCGTTTATCACCGAATCCGACAGCGACGGACACGTGCTGACGGTGCGCGAGGATCTGATCTGGCCGCTGCTGGAGGTGCTCTACCCCGGCACGCGGGAAGCGTTTGGCCTGCCGGGGATCTGCCTCTCGCTGGCCGACAGGCCGGACGAGCTGGCGGCGCTGAAGCACTACTGGCAGCTGATTGCCCGGGAATCCACGGAACAGCTGCCGGGGCGCGAGCATACCCTGGTCCTGCTGGCGCAGGCGGTCTTTACCCTGCTGCTGCGCAACGCGAAGCTCGACGACCACGCTTCGGGCGGCATGCGCGGCGAGCTGAAGCTGTTCCAGCGCTTTACCCAGCTGATAGATGCCCACTACCACCAGCACTGGACGGTGCCAGAATACGCTAGCGAGCTGCACCTGACCGAATCCCGCCTGACCGATATCTGCCGCCGCTTCGCCAACCGCCCGCCGAAGCGGCTGATCTTCGACCGGCAGCTTCGCGAAGCCAGGCGGCTGCTGCTCTTCTCCGACAGCGCGGTGAGCGAGATTGCCTGGCAGCTGGGGTTTAAGGATCCGGCTTATTTTGCCCGGTTTTTTAATCGCTTAGTGGGGTGCTCGCCGAGCGCGTATCGGGCGCAGAAAGTACCGGTGTCGCCTGTTCCCCTCACCTCTGCCCTCTCCCAAAGGGAGAGGGAGTAACCGTCCCCTCTCCCTTTGGGAGAGGGTTAGGGTGAGGGAAATCACACTCTGCGATCTCTCGCGAAAAGTACCCGCCGTTGTCCCAATCGTCCCTTCACGTTACGCCCCTCTCAGGCTTCAATTAAACAACAAAAACAAAACATAAATTTAACAACCCTATTCCGATACGAGGTCCCTATGAAGCCTGAAGATTTCCGCGCTGATGCCAAACGTCCGTTAACCGGCGAAGAGTATTTAAAAAGCCTGCAGGACGGCCGTGAGATTTACATCTACGGTGAGCGCGTCAAAGACGTCACCACCCATCCGGCGTTTCGCAACGCGGCGGCCTCCATCGCGCAGATGTACGACGCGCTGCACAAGCCAGACATACAGGACACCCTCTGCTGGAGCACCGACACCGGCAGCGGCGGCTATACCCATAAGTTCTTCCGCGTGGCGAAAAGCGCCGACGACCTGCGCCAGCAGCGCGACGCCATCGCCGAGTGGTCGCGTCTGAGCTACGGCTGGATGGGCCGCACGCCGGACTACAAGGCCGCGTTCGGCTGCGCGCTCGGCGCCAACCCGGCCTTCTACGGCCAGTTCGAACAGAACGCCCGCAGCTGGTACACGCGCATTCAGGAAACCGGCCTGTACTTCAACCACGCCATCGTTAACCCGCCGATCGACCGCCACAAGCCGGCTGACGAGGTGAAAGACGTCTACATCAAGCTGGAGAAAGAGACCGACGCGGGGATCATCGTCAGCGGCGCGAAAGTGGTGGCAACCAACTCGGCGCTGACCCACTACAACATGATCGGCTTCGGCTCCGCGCAGGTGATGGGCGAAAACCCGGACTTCGCGCTGATGTTCGTCGCACCGATGGATGCCGAAGGCGTGAAGCTGATCTCCCGCGCCTCTTACGAGATGGTGGCAGGCGCAACCGGATCCCCTTACGACTACCCGCTCTCCAGCCGCTTTGACGAGAACGACGCGATCCTGGTGATGGATCACGTGCTGATCCCGTGGGAAAACGTGCTGATCTACCGCGATTTCGACCGCTGCCGTCGCTGGACGATGGAGGGCGGCTTTGCGCGGATGTACCCGCTGCAGGCCTGCGTGCGTCTGGCGGTGAAGCTCGACTTCATCACCGCCCTGCTGAAAAAATCCCTGGAGTGCTCCGGTACCCTGGAGTTCCGCGGCGTGCAGGCGGATCTCGGCGAAGTGGTGGCCTGGCGCAACATGTTCTGGGCTCTGAGCGACTCCATGTGTTCCGAAGCCACCCCGTGGGTCAACGGCGCGTATCTGCCGGATCACGCAGCGCTGCAAACCTATCGCGTCATGGCGCCGATGGCCTACGCGAAGATCAAGAATATCATCGAGCGTAACGTGACGTCCGGGCTGATCTACCTGCCGTCCAGCGCCCGGGATCTGAACAACCCGCAGATCGACCAGTATCTGGCGAAATACGTGCGCGGCTCCAACGGCATGGATCACGTCGAACGCATCAAGATTTTGAAGCTGATGTGGGACGCCATCGGCAGCGAGTTTGGCGGCCGTCACGAGCTGTACGAAATCAACTACTCCGGCAGCCAGGATGAGATCCGCCTGCAGTGTCTGCGCCAGGCGCAAAGCTCCGGCAACATGGACAAGATGATGGCGATGGTCGACCGCTGCATGTCCGAGTACGACCAGCACGGCTGGACGGTGCCGCACCTGCACAACAACAGCGATATCAACATGCTCGACAAGCTGCTGAAATAGCGCAGCGGGAGGTTGCAATGCATTCAGATGAACAACGCCTGCGTTTTCGCGACGCAATGAGCAGCCTGTCGGCGGCGGTCAACGTGGTCACTACCGAGGGCGAGGCGGGCCGCTGCGGCATTACCGCTACAGCCGTCTGTTCGGTGACTGACACCCCGCCGTCGGTTATGGTGTGCATCAACGCCAACAGCGCCATGAAC
The DNA here is from genome assembly GCF_003688535.1 of Enterobacter sp. WP_7_1. Taxonomy (NCBI): domain Bacteria; kingdom Pseudomonadati; phylum Pseudomonadota; class Gammaproteobacteria; order Enterobacterales; family Enterobacteriaceae; genus Enterobacter; species Enterobacter sp. WP_7_1. The sequence continues at coordinate 267,729 of NZ_REFK01000004.1, forward strand.
CCGGTATTTCAGGGCAACGGCAGGCTGTGCGTTAACGTACTGAACCACGAGCAGGAGATCATGGCTCGCCATTTCGCCGGGATGACCGGTATGACGATGGAGGAGCGCTTTGCCCTCTCCTGCTGGCAGAAAGGCCCGCTGGGGCAGCCGGTGCTCAAGGGCGCACTCGCCAGCCTGGAGGGCGAGATTAGCCAGGTGCAAACCATCGGCACGCATCTTGTCTACCTTGTTGAAATTAAAAATATCATTCTGAGCGACGCGGGACACGGTCTGATCTACTTCAAGCGCCGCTTCCACCCGGTCATGCTGGAGGCGGAAGCCGCCGTGTGATCCCCCCCTCGCGCTGGCCTTTTTCTTCGGCCAGCGCCGCTTTCTACAAAAACTCCTAAGGTTTCCGCTAAATCACGCCGTTATATAACCATAAGAGAAATTTTCTGTGACTGAATACTGACACCCTTTGTCAGTGCATCCGCATCATTCAGCGCATACCTAAATATACAGGATGACCTTATGGCTAAAACGACGCGGAGCCGCTCGGCTGAACGTCTGGTCGATATTCTGGTTGAGCTACATTTAAACGGTGTGGTAAACCGCAGTGCGCTAATGGAAAAATTTAAAATTACCGAGCGTACCGTCTACCGGGATTTAAATGCCCTCTCCCCCATTGTTGAACATACCGGTAACGGGCTATATCGACTGATCCATTCTGCACAATCGCCCGGCGGACAAGGCTTACATCACACCCTTGCTAACTTCCTGAATGCTGACAGCTTTTTCCCTGAAAGAAATACGGAATTCTGGCAGAAGCTCGAAACGCGCGTTGACGAAAACCATATTCTTATTCTTGCGAATGAAGCAGAACACACGGTAGAACGTGATATTCGCCGTTATTTAACAAAAATCGAGAAATCGATTAAAAACCATAATGTTTGTCAGATCGTTTATAAGGGAAAAACCCGTCTGATTAATCCCTATAAACTCATTAACAAAAAAAATATATGGTATTTACAAGCCACCGAAAATAGCCGCCTGAAATCCTTCTCATTGAGCCAGATTAGCTGGTTTGATATTCAGAAAACGACCTTTACGCCCGAAGAAAATGTCCTTGAGCTGCTGGAGAAAAGCCTCGATCCCTGGGTGTCCGAAAATACTTTCGCAGTGAAAATATTTATCAAAGATAATATTTCACATTACTTCCTGCGCCGCGATCTTCTGCCGGAACAGGAGCTGCTGGAGGAGCAACAGGGCGGCGTCACGCTGCGCTGCCAGGCGGCGCACGAGAACCAGATCCTGCCGCTGCTGTTCTACTGGCTGCCCCACATTCAGATTCTGGAACCGAACTGGCTGAAGGAAAAACTGATTAGAACGCTGGAGAACTATCTGGCCGTGGAGCGTAACCCGAATAATCAAGTGATCTCAATCACATAATTTCGCCCCCTGGCGGCGAGCCGGAACCGCTCGTCGCCCCCTTTGACCGCTCACCCGGCACTTTCAACCACTCATTCATTTACCGTCCTTTACACGCGCGAGGATCTGGCACGATCGCTCCAGCATTAATCAATACCTCCTCACAACGAACCCTGACCCTTTTTTCTTTACATAAAAAACCAGGTCTTACTATGGATACTAAAAAACTACTGAAGCACGTGCCCTGGGCCTTACTCGGGATCCTCGGCGCTTTTTGTCTGGCGGTTGTCGCATTACGCCGGGGCGAACACGTAAGCGCCCTGTGGATCGTGGTCGCGTCGGTTTCCGTCTATCTTGTTGCTTATCGCTACTACAGCTTGTACATCGCGCAGAAGGTCATGAAGCTCGACCCGACGCGCGCCACCCCGGCGGTCATTAACAATGACGGCCTGAACTACGTGCCAACCAACCGCTACGTGCTGTTTGGTCACCACTTTGCCGCTATCGCCGGTGCAGGCCCGCTGGTGGGCCCGGTGCTGGCCGCGCAGATGGGCTACCTGCCGGGTACCCTGTGGCTGCTTGCCGGCGTAGTGCTGGCGGGTGCGGTGCAGGACTTTATGGTGCTGTTTATCTCTTCTCGCCGTAACGGCGCCTCTCTGGGTGAGATGGTCAAAGAAGAGATGGGCCGCGTGCCGGGGACCATCGCCCTGTTCGGCTGCTTCCTGATTATGATCATCATCCTCGCGGTGCTGGCCCTGATCGTGGTGAAAGCGCTGGCCGAAAGCCCGTGGGGTGTCTTCACCGTCTGCTCAACCGTGCCGATTGCGCTGTTCATGGGTATCTACATGCGCTTCCTGAGACCGGGACGCGTGGGTGAAGTGTCGGTGATTGGTATCGTACTGCTGGTGGCCTCCATCTACTTCGGCGGCGTGATTGCGCACGACCCGTACTGGGGCCCGGCGCTGACCTTCAAGGACACCACCATTACCTTCGCGCTGATTGGCTATGCGTTTATCTCCGCGCTGCTGCCGGTCTGGCTGATTCTGGCCCCGCGCGACTACCTGGCGACCTTCCTGAAAATCGGCGTTATCGTCGGTCTGGCGATCGGCATCCTGGTGATTAACCCGGACCTGAAAATGCCTGCGGTCACGCAGTACATCGACGGCACCGGCCCGCTGTGGAAAGGCGCCCTGTTCCCGTTCCTGTTCATCACCATCGCCTGCGGTGCGGTCTCTGGCTTCCACGCCCTGATTGCGTCCGGCACCACGCCTAAGCTGCTGGCGAACGAGAAAGACGCGCGTCTGATCGGCTACGGCGCAATGCTGATGGAGTCCTTCGTGGCGATCATGGCGCTGGTTGCAGCCTCCATTATCGAACCGGGTCTGTACTTCGCGATGAACACCCCGCCTGCTGGCCTCGGCATTACCATGCCAAACCTGCACGAGATGGGCGGTGACAACGCGGCGCTGATTATGGCGCAGCTGAAGGACGCGAGCGCACACGCGGCGGCGACCGTTAGCTCCTGGGGCTTCGTGATTTCGCCTGAGCAGATCATGCAGACCGCGAAAGACATCGGCGAACCGTCCGTGCTGAACCGCGCAGGCGGTGCACCGACGCTGGCCGTCGGTATCGCACACGTGTTCCACAAAGTGCTGCCGTGGGCGGACATGGGCTTCTGGTACCACTTCGGTATTCTGTTCGAAGCGCTGTTCATCCTGACCGCTCTGGACGCCGGTACCCGTGCGGGCCGCTTCATGCTGCAGGACCTGCTCGGTAACTTCGTGCCGTTCCTGAAGAAAACCGACTCTCTGGTAGCGGGCATTCTGGGTACTGCGGGCTGCGTAGGCCTGTGGGGCTACCTGCTGTATCAGGGCGTTGTCGACCCGCTCGGCGGCGTGAAGAGCCTGTGGCCGCTGTTCGGTATCTCGAACCAGATGCTCGCAGCCGTTGCTCTGGTGCTCGGTACCGTGGTCCTCGTGAAGATGAAGCGCACCAAATACATCTGGGTAACGGTTGTTCCTGCGCTGTGGCTGCTGCTCTGCACCACCTGGGCGCTTGGCCTGAAGCTGTTCAGCGCCAACCCGCAGCTGGAAGGCTTCTTCTTCATGGCTAACCAGTACAAAGAGAAGATTGCCGCAGGTGGCGCGGATCTCACCGCGCAGCAGATTGCCAACATGAACCATATCGTGGTGAACAACTACACCAACGCGGGTCTGAGCATTCTGTTCCTGGTGGTGGTGTACAGCATCATCTTCTACGGCATCAAAACCTGGCTGAACGTGCGCAACGCCGACGGTCGTACGGATAAAGAAACCCCGTACGTGCCGGTGCCGGAAGGCGGCGTGAAGACCTCTTCACACCATTAATCCGCAATCCTCCCCCTCTCTCTTTGGGAGAGGGCTGGGGTGAGGGGAACATAAGCCCAGCGGACTCACATCGCCGGGCTTTTTCTGTCTGGAACCCACAATGTTTGGTAACTTAGGCGAAGCAAAAAAATACCTCGGTCAGGCGGCGAAAATGCTGATTGGCATTCCGGACTATGACAACTACGTTGAGCATATGAAGACCAACCATCCGGATAAGCCGTACATGACCTACACCGAATTCTTCCGCGAGCGTCAGGAAGCGCGCTACGGCGGAAGTGGAGAAGGCGGCGTCCGCTGCTGCTAAAGGAGAGACCATGACCCCGATTGCCGTTACCCTGCTGACCGGTTTTCTCGGCGCCGGTAAAACCACCCTGCTGCGCCACATCCTGAACGAACAGCACGGCTTCAAAATCGCCGTCATCGAAAACGAATTCGGTGAGGTCTCGGTAGACGATCAGCTGATTGGCGATCGCGCCACCCAGATCAAAACCCTCACCAACGGCTGCATCTGCTGCACCCGCTCTAACGAATTAGAAGACGCCCTGCTGGACCTGCTCGACAGCCGCGATCGCGGCGAGATCGACTTTGACCGCCTGGTGATCGAGTGCACCGGCATGGCCGACCCCGGCCCGATTATTCAGACCTTTTTCTCTCACGAGATCCTCTGCCAGCGCTACCTGCTGGACGGCGTAATTGCCCTGGTCGATGCGGTTCACGCCGACGAGCAGATGAACCAGTTCACCATCGCCCAGTCTCAGGTGGGCTACGCCGACCGCATCCTGCTGACCAAAACCGACGTGGCGGGCGAAAGCGAAAAACTGCGCGAGCGCCTGACGCGCATTAACTCCCGCGCGCCGATTTACACGGTGACGCACGGCGACATCGATCTGTCTCAGCTGTTCAACACCAACGGCTTTATGCTGGAAGAGAACGTCACCGCAAAACCGCGCTTCCACTTTATGGGTGACAAGCAAAACGACGTGGCGTCGATTGTGGTCGAGCTGGACTATCCGGTGGACATCGGCGAGGTTTCGCGCGTGATGGAGAACCTGCTGCTGTCGTTTGCCGACAAGCTGCTGCGCTACAAAGGTATGCTGTGGATTGACGGCGAGCCGAACCGCCTGCTGTTCCAGGGCGTACAGCGCCTGTACAGCGCAGACTGGGACAGACCCTGGGGCGATGAAGCGCCGCGCAGCGTGATGGTGTTTATCGGTATCCAACTCCCGGAAGAAGAAATTCGGGCGGCGTTTGCAGGGCTGAAGAAATAACCGCTATGCATCTCCTCTCCCCTGTGGGGCTGAGGGATCCCCGGTAATTTTTTAACCTGAAGCGATGAATGTTGCTTCAGAAAAATTAGTGGCTCACAGCGATGCCCTGGTCCGGCTGTAAATCGCCGAGGCGTTTCCGTAAGGCCGGGGCGAGGCGCAGGGATGCGCCGAGAGGGCGTGGCCTGCAGGGATGCAGGCTCATGCCCGACCCGATAGCCTGAAGGAATAAGCTGAGGGTACCGCGAAGCGGCGATTTACCGCCGGGAGCCCGGGTCGCCAGGGTGGTGGCGATTGAGCCACCCTGGCACGTTCACAGGTCATGCCGTTACAGAGTAGCAAGGAACATAGAGTGAACGGAATAACCTCCACAGCTGTATGTTCCCCCTCACCCCAGCCCTCTCCCTCAAGGGAGAGGGAGCCGTCTGTGCAGGCATTATCTTGTGGGGATACCCCAGCCTTTAGCAAGAAGGGTAAACTTATTTCACCGCTTCCGGCAGCGTTATAATCCACAGCTCGCTGTCCGACTCCGGCTTCTTCAGCGGCTTCACGCTGAGCGTGGTTTCCACCGGTTTATCATCCAGCGTCAGCTTGCCTTCCGCATTCACCCGATAATCCTTGAGCTTCTTGCCCTCGACCGGTTTTTGCATCGCCACCTTCACGCCAAAGTCGTTATCGTTCGCCACCGCAAGCGTTTTGCTGTCGATCAGCGCCAGCCCTTCGGCCTTCTCCTGCTGCCAGCCCAGCGCGCGCAGATCCACGACCTGCGTTTTAGCCGCAAGCGTTATGCCGCGCTGCGCCAGGGTTTTCTCATCATCAAACTCCGGGTACTCGCCCGGCTTGTCAAAGGCGGTCAGGTCGCTCGCCTTGCTGAGATCCACCTTGTAAATCAGGTTACGCATGCCGTCGTTTTTATCACTTCCCTGCTCAATCAGCAGGATGTGCTGGTCATCAAGCGCCACGATGTCGCCGATTTTGGCGTCGCTGTTTTTGTCATAAGCCGCGCTGTCGATAGGGTAACCGTACATCGCCGTTTTCCCGGTTGCCGGGTCGAAGCTCACCAGACGCGTAAACAGCGCCTGCTTTTTGCTCTTACCGTCGATATCCAGCGTGCTTTGCACGGCAGCGATAATACGCCCGTCCGGCATCCGGGTCAGGCCTTCAAAGCCCCGATTAGCCTGGCGCCATTTGATAATGTTTGGCAGGCCGCCCGCGATGGATTTCTCCCCTTCCGCAGCCTGCGGCCCGTGGATCGCCAGGATCTTCCCTTTGCTGTCGACGTTAATCAGGAACGGGCCATACTCGTCGCACAGCCAGTAGCCGCCTTTCCCGTCCGGCGTGATGCCTTCCGTGTCCAGCCCGCGGTTGTCACCCTTCAGGATCTTGAGGGTGTCGCTGAACGCCACTTCATTGGTGGAACCAATCACGCCGCTTTGCAGCGGCAGACCGTTAATCTCGCCTTTATCATCATGCAGCGGGCGGGCATCGACAGCCTCCGCTTTGCCGTTCTGAACGCGGATGGTCATCAGCATCGGCGCAAAATCTGGCGTGACAAATATTTTGGCTTCGTTTTTACCCATTTTTGGCGCATCGGCGTTTGGACCGCGATCGGTCACGGTCGCAAAGGTCAGGGCGTCGCCCTGCTTGCCCGTAAACAGCAGGCCGGAGCCAATGCCCACGGGGAGTCCGTTCGGAAACGCGCTGGCAAACGCGCCGCTGTAGCTCACGTGGGAGCCTTCAGGGAAGCTGACGACATAGCGCTCAGCAGTAGGCTGCGCCGCCAGGCCAGAGAAAGAGAGCGCACAGCCGATAAGTACAGGAATAATTTTTCTTTTCATATTGTTAGCATCCAGTTAGTGAAGCCAACAACGTAAAGAATAAACGTGTCAGAAAAATGACATGGAAGGGAAACCGGCCTGCACGATTGAACGTATATTCATCGCTCGAAATGTAAGGCTTTGTTGTTTTGTGTGACAGGCGAAACATTTTTGGAAATTATTAGAAACCCAATTAATTCATCTCAAATCACTATCCCCACCTCGTTCAGTTTATGTTTAGTCAAAAAACTAAACGGTTCCTAAACGCTAAAAACATCCCCTGTTGACACCCCGACAATCAAACATCATTGCAACAACTTCAATAAAAAAGTTAACAATATCAGTATAAAACCGCGATTTATATCACATTTGCAGTCATTAACATCGCTTGTTAAGGTGCGCCCAGATGAATTTAATGACGAGGCATAAAACATGAAAAAACTGAATATCCTTCTTCTTTCTGCTCTGGCTGCCGTATCGGGTTCCGCACTGGCGATGGGCGGCACCGTTGAGCAGGGTAAAAACTTTACCAACCTCAATCTGGAAATGGGTAAATCCTCATCCGGTGTTTATCTCGAAAGTAACTGGCTCAAAAACACCGATGACGGTACCCAGACCGGCGGCGTGGGCGCAGGCTACAACCTGGGTCTTGGCCCGGTGATGCTGAATGCGGGCGCAAAAGCCATCTACCTCGGCCCGAAAAAAGGCGATAACGGCGTGGCGTTCCCGATTGGCGGCGGCGTAAACGTTGCCCTGACCGACAGCATCCACGTGTACGGTGAAGGCTATGTGGCACCAGAAGGCCTGAACAACAGCGTGAAAAACTACGTCGAAGCCAACGGCGGCGTAAGCTGGACGCCAATTACGCCAGTGACCCTGAAAGTGGGCTACCGCCACGTGAGCGTGGACGGTAAAGACGGTCGTCCTGGCCACACGCTGATTGACGGCGCATATGTAGGCGGTGGAGTCACCTTCTGATGAAACACCGCATTACCGCGCTTTGCGTTCTGAGCCTCACGCTGATGCTCACCGGCTGCGTCCAGTACAAATGGGTGAAACCGGGCGTCAGCGATGCGGAAATGAATAAAAAGCTCACGGAATGCGAAGCGCAGGCGCTGATCGATCTGCCCCCGGATAACGTAGTGACCGGCTCGAGCTCGGAAAAAACGGACAAAAAGAACAAGAAAAAGGATATTTCCACGAGCTACACGGTTGAAGACGCGAACGAATATCGCCGGGATACGTTAGTTGACAGCTGCATGTTCAAAAGCGGCTGGGACAAGATCGAAGTGCAATAATCCCTTAAAAAAAACCTGCCGGCTGGCAGGTTTTTTTATGACCTCTTACTTACGCACCACCACCAGCTTCTGGTTCACAAACTCTTTGATCCCCAGATCCGACAGCTCACGCCCGTAGCCGGAGCGCTTCACGCCGCCAAACGGCAGCTCTGCTGCGGTATCGGTGAGCCAGTTGATGTACACCATCCCGGTCTCAATCCGCGACGCCATTTTCTTCGCGCGCTCGATATTCTGGCTGAATACCGCCCCGCCCAGGCCGTAGTGGGAGTCGTTCGCCAGCGCGACCGCCTCGTCGTCGCTTTTCACCACGTAAATCTGCGCCACCGGGCCGAAGAACTCCTCGAAGTACGCCGGGTTGTCGCGGGAGATATTCGTCAGGATCGTCGGTTCGAAGAAACTCCCGTCGCGCTGTACCGGTTTGCCGCCGTAGTGCAACGTGGCACCGTTTTTCACCGCCTCGTTAACCTGTTTGGTCAGCGTTTCGAGCGCATCTTTAGACGACAGCGGCCCCAGCGTGGTGCTTTCGTCCAGCGGATCGCCAATCTTCACCTGCTTAAACGCCTCGGTGAATTTGCGCAGGAAGGCATCCGCAATCTTTTCATGCAGAATAAAGCGCTTCGCCGCGGTGCAAACCTGCCCGGCGTTGTTGAGCCGCGCGTTAACGCCAATTTTCACGGCCTTCTCAAGGTCTGCGTCATCCAGCACCACGAACACGTCATTACCGCCCAGCTCCAGCGTAGATTTCTTGATGTGCTTCGCCGCCTGCGCGGCCACCACGCTGCCGGCCTTTTCGGAGCCGGTTAATGCGGCACCCTGCACGCGATCGTCGGCAATGATGTTCGCCACCTGCTCGGACGAAATAAACAGGTTGGTCCACGCCCCTTCCGGCGCGCCCGCCTCGCGCACAAGGTGCGCAAATGTCTCGGCGCAGTGCGGCACGATGCTGGCATGCTTGGCGATGACGGGGTTCCCCGCCGCCAGGTTCGGCGCCAGCACGCGCATCAGCTGGTAATAGGGGAAGTTCCACGGCTCAACGGCCATCAGCACGCCAATGGGGTGATGCTCCACCCAGGCTTCACCGAGTTCAGAATCATATTTCACCGGGGCCAGGAACCGCTGCGCGTTGTCGGCGTAGTAGCGGGCGATCTGCGCGCACAGCTTCACCTCGCCGCGGCTCTGTTCGATGAGCTTACCCATCTCCTGGCTGGCGATTTTAGCCAGATCCTCCACGCGCTCGTCGATCAGATCGGCAAGCTTATGCAGCACCGGCAGACGCTGGCTGATGTCGCCTTTCGCCCAGTCCGAATGGTAAAGCGCATCGGCCGCCCTGAGCGCCGCTTCGATATCCGCGTCGGTATGTGAGGGGTATTCTTTGATGAGCTGGTTAGTGGCAGGATTTACTGTCTGATAAGCCATGTCGAATCTCCTTGTTTTACCGCTTAGGGTATTAAGGGTAGTCAACATGACTGGCTATGGACGTAAAGTTGGGTATATCCGGAAGGTTCTTAATGAAGCGCTGCCAGAGGGTTCGCTGACGTGGTATAAAAAATCTTCAGAAGGAGCGCCCATGACCGATACCCGACATATCCGCCAGACTTTTCACCGCGCCTCAGGCCTTGAGCTGCGCAGCACCTGGCAGAGTACGCAGGCGTACAAACGCCACAGTCACCCTCAGCTTTCCATCGGCGCGATTGTGGAGGGCCAGACCTGCTGCGTGTGTTTTGACAGAGAGTACATCCTCACCCCCGGGGACCTCATCGTGATCCCGGCCTGTGCGCCGCACAGCTGTAACCCCGTCGCCGGGCAACCGCGCAGCTACCATATGCTCTATATCGACACCGGGCTTCCGCTGGCGCTACAGGTGATTCGTAGCCCAACCCTGTTTGCTCATTACCTGGACGTTGTCGAGACCCTGTCTCCGGCATCACTGGAGACGCTGCTTTCTGCCCTTCCCCGCGCAGCGGATAACGCTGACGCGCTTCGCGGAACCAGCCAGCAGATTCAGCAGGCGTTTCTTTCCGATCTCACCTGCCCGCCTTCCCTCGACGAGCTTGCCCAACGCTTCTCGCTGCGCAAGGAGACGCTGATTCGCACCTTCAGGCAGGACACCGGCCTGACGCCGGGCAGCTTTCTCAACATCTCCCGCGTGGAGTACGCCAAGGCGCGTCTGCGCGCCGGGGATGATATTGCCGACGTCGGCTACCAGAGCGGTTTTGCCGACCAGAGCCATTTTCATAAGACCTTCGTCAGCTATACCGCCGCCACTCCGCGCCAGTACGCCACCGGCCGATCAATATCAGACAATAAATAGGTTCTGCAGCGCCGTACTCTGACCTCGGATTGTTAACCGAGGTCGCTATGGAACTGTTCTTCCCTTCCGCTTTTCTCGCCCTGGCGCTGACGCATTTTGTTGCCCTGCTAAGCCCGGGTCCGGATTTCTTCCTGCTGGTGGGCTACGCCGCGCGCTATCGGCTGCGGGGTAGCGCCGGGCTGTGCCTCGGCATCGCCGCGGGTAACGCGCTGTACATCCTGCTGGTGATTATCGGCTGGAGCGCGCTGCGCCAGTTTACGTGGCTGTTTACGCTTATCGAGCTTTGCGGGGCGCTGTACCTGCTGTGGATCGGATCGCATCTGATTCGCAGCCGCCAGCAGGCGCGGGCGCTGAATGAAACTCACCAGCGCTTCCCGTCGCTGCAAAAGCAGATCCTGCTGGGACTCGGTTCGGCGCTGTTAAACCCGAAGAACGCTCTGTTCTATCTGGCACTAATGACGGCCTTGCTGGGGCCGGACGTGACGCTGCTTCAGCAATCGGCCTGCGGCGTCTGGATGGTAATGGTGGTGCTGGTGTGGGATCTGGCGCTGGTGTCGCTGATGGGGTTGACCGTGGTTCAACAGAAGCTCAGCCGTTCGCTGTGGTGGATTGAGCGCACGGCGGGGGTGGTGCTGATGGGGTTTGGGGGATGGGTGCTGTGGCGGTTTTTGCACTTTCCTCCCGCTTCCCTCTATCCTTAACCCATGGAAAAAATAGCTGAACTCAAACGCGCCAAGCTGCTGGCGCTGTCGCTGCTGCTGGTTGCCGCCGCGGCCTTTATCACCACCCTGTTCCTGCCGCAGACCTTCTGGGTGCGCGGCGTGAAGGCCATTGCCGAGGCGGCGATGGTCGGCGCGCTGGCAGACTGGTTTGCCGTGGTTGCGCTGTTCCGTCGGGTGCCCATTCCGTTTATCTCGCGCCATACGGCGATTATCCCGCGCAATAAAGACCGAATTGGCGACAATCTCGGCCAGTTTGTGCAGGAGAAGTTTCTTGATACCCAGTCGCTGGTCGCATTGATTCGCCGCTATGAACCTGCGCAGATGATCGGCGCCTGGTTCAGCAAACCGGACAACGCCCAGCGCGTCGGGCTGCACTTGATGCAGGTGATGAGCGGTTTTCTCGAACTGACCGACGACGGACGCATTCAGCGCCTGCTGAAACGGGCGGTGCATAAGGCCATCGACAAGGTCGATTTCACCGAAACCAGCGCCGTGATGCTGGAGAGCATGACCAAAAACAACCGCCACCAGGTGCTGCTGGATGCGATCATCAATCGTCTGATTACCCTGATTCAGCGGGAGAGCACGCGGGACTTTATTGCCGATCAAATTGTCCACTGGCTGAAGACCGAACACCCGCGCAAGGCGATGGTGCTGCCCACCGAGTGGCTGGGCGATCAAAGCGCGGAGATGGTGTCGAACGCGGTGAACGCGCTGCTGGACGATATCAGCCACGACCGCACGCACCAGATCCGCCAGGCGTTCGACCGCGCCACGCTGAAGCTTATCGACAACCTGAAAAACGATCCGGAGATGGCGGCGAAAGCCGACAACATCAAGCACTACCTGAAAAACGATGAGGCGTTTAACCGCTATCTGGGAGAGATGTGGGCCGACCTGCGCCAGTGGCTGAAAGCGGATATGCAAAGCGAGGATTCGCGGGTGAAGCAACGCATCGCCAACGCCGGGCTGTGGTTTGGCGAAACGCTTTCTAATGACGCCAGCCTGCGTGCGTCGCTGAACGAGCATCTGGAGCAGGCCGCGCACCGCCTCGCGCCGGATTTCGCGGCGTTTCTGACTCGCCACATCAGCGACACGGTCAAAAGCTGGGACGCCAAAGACATGTCCCGCCAGATTGAGCTTAACATCGGTAAAGACCTGCAGTTCATCCGCGTCAACGGCACGCTGGTCGGCGGGACGATTGGCCTGATCCTGTTTTTACTCTCGCAATTGCCTGCCGTGCTGGGACATTAATCTACTTTGGGCGGCGCGATGACGTAGCGCGTCGCCTCGAAGCGGTTGAGGATAAGGTGCACCAGGAAGACCATCGTCAGCGTTGCGACCAGCGAAAAGGTGACGGAGGTGATGCGGTACAGATCGCTGAACACCAGGTCAGTGTCCGGGTGCATGTTCTGCCCGAACATAATGCCGATGGTCGTGATGCTGGAAAATCCCACGCCCGCGCCCACCTTTTCCATCACGTGCAGGCGCGCGCCAAACGCCAGCCCGAGGCCGATCAGCGGCATCATCAATAGCATATGGCTGCTGTGATCGTAGAGGATCAGCTGCACCACCAGAATGTAGAGACAGCCCAGCACCACGCCGACCACGCGCCAGATCGAGCTCATCACCGAACCGCGGTAGTGCATCGGGAACAGGATCAAAATCCCCGCCATCAGCGCCGAAAGCGAATCGCTTAAGTCGCTAATCTGAAACACCACGAATATCAGCGTCGCGACGGTGCCGGAGAGCAGCGACTCGTGGCGCACCCGGGCATCGTCTTTCTCAATCAGCGGCGGCGGCCTGCGGGGCTCCACGTCCGGCAGGAGGTAGTTCATCAGCGCGCTCAGGCACACCGCCATCACGCTCGCTTCGATGTTGGAAAACAGCAGCGTGTGCCAGCTGGTCGTGGGGTAGCTCATAAAGTTGAGCATCACGCTCTGGCACACCACGCCCATTGAGCCAAACAGGAACAGCGGCCCCTTGCTCATAAAACGAAAACGCATCACATACAGGGCAAACACCACCAGCGTCATGATGGCCGGCCATTGCGACAGATAGCCGATAATGAAGATCATTTCGACGCAGTTTAGCGCGGCGCTGAAGATAAACTGCTTCGCCACGTGGCGATTAAAGACCGGCACCAGCGACAGCAGCATGATCGGATAGACCACAAAAAACACGCCGTAGCTGGTGTTGTAGAAGCTGGAGATGCTCAGCGCAATCATCCCGGCAAATACGATGCGCAGGGTCTGGCGAAAGTCGTTTGCCGTATAGACGATGTTGCCGTGCGGGGTAAATACTCGCGCCAGGGTGCTAATAGACATCGAACTAATAAACATAGTGAAGCAGGCTCACCAGGTGGATCTGCATCCCGGAGAAGAAGCGCGCAAACGGCCCCTCGCTGTTGTAGAGCTGCACGGTGGCGCGCGCGCCGGTCGGCAGATGCTTCGGCAATTCTTCGTCCAGCGCGACGTGAATGCGCATGCGTTGGGCATCGCGCACCCAGCGGTTGGAGGTTTCCGGCTCGGAGAGTTGACCGTTCACGGCCTCCTGACCCGCCAGTATCCCCGCGTCGCTGCTGGTCACGTGGGCGCGGAAAACGTGCCCCGGGAAGGCGTCGAACACCACGGCGGCGTCGGTGCCCTGATGGGTGTGGCGCAGGCTCTTCTCGCGGAAATCGGCGACGATATCGGTCTGGTTGTTCACCAGCGCCAGCGCGGCTGAACCCGAGGAAGCGTAAAAGCCCGGGCTTAACTGCAGGTTACTGACCGTGCCGTCCGCCTGGGCATAGACCTTCGTCCAGCCGAGGTTAAGTTCCGCCTCATCCAGCGCGTTACGGTATTTTTGCAGCGTCACGTTGCGATGCTCGTCCCGCTCGCCGCGCTGAATGCGCAGGTTATGGATATTGGCCTGAATGGAGCTGACGGACTGCTCGCTGCTCTGCCAGGTGGTGCGAACCTTATCCAGATCCGCCTGCGAGACGTTCTGCAGGGTGCTCAGCTTCTGGTAGCGATCGAAGGTCACTTTATCGTTACGCGCGGTCAGCACGGCGGTTTTCAGGCTGGCCTGCGCGGCGGCGATCTGCGCATCCAGCTGTTCGTTGGACAGGCGTGCCTGCTCAAGCGCGATTTGCGCCGCTTCCACTTTATTGCGAAACGGCGTGTCGTCGAGCTCAAACAGCAGATCGCCTTTTTTCACCTGGCTGTTGTTGTGGACATGTACCGCCGCCACGTAGCCGGAGACGCGCGGAGAAACCGGCGTCACCACGCGCATCACGGTGGAGTCCGGCGTCAGCGGGATCCAGATATCCGCGACGATAAAGTAGACAAACATCAGCAGGAAAGAGGCAATACTCACCCTTACCCAGCGGGCAAACTTTTGTTCAGGGGTCATTATTTTTCGGTCTTGTTATCTTCTTCGCGGATAGTCCGCAAATTGCAGGCGAATTGATTCAGGGTGGCGCTGAAAATGTCGATATGTTCCGGCGCGATGTTTTGCGATACGCGCGCCTGATAGGTCTCAATCACCTGAGTGAGCCTTTTTAATATGGCTTTTCCCTCAGGCGTCAGCGTCAGAAGCCGGATGCGCTTGTCATAAGGCGATACAGAGCGCAGCAGGTAACCCTGCTTTTCCAGCTGTGTCAGGGTGCGCATCAGCGGCGGCAGTTCAATGCCCTGCACCTCCGCCAGCTCACTCACGGAGACGTTATCCCCGAGCTGATGAAGCTGCATCATCACCGTCCAGCTCGACTGGGTTAACCCGGTATCGAGAATGGCGTCGTCGATTACCGCACGCCACTGGCGCACGATCATCGCCATCCGCATGCCCATCGGCCTGCGGCTAAACAGTTCTTCTTCGCTCATGGGGAAACCTCTCGTCACACGCGGCCACGATAATAGTTATCAGGGTAAGTATCAAGAAACGAGAGGCGAAAGAGCAGGAATTGCGAAACGACGTCTCTCTTTCCCCGTGGGAGAGGGTTAGGATGAGGGCACCAGCCCGCAGCGAAGTTTAGCGGCTAAAAAGTCTCTTAACAGCAGCCCTACCCGACGCCGTCACCACCACCTCCCTGTATCCCGCCACCCGCTGGATCCACCCTTTGCTTTCCAGATGAATCAGCAGCGCCGCGCCCGCCTCACCGCCCAGATGAAACCGCCGCTCGCTCCAGTCCAGACAGGCGCAGCAGGCTTTGCGGCGCGGGTGAGCGCTTAACGAAACGCCGAGCTTCAGAAACTGCTCGCGGCCATACGGCGTGAGCGCTGAACCGTCAGCCTCCAGCCAGCCTTCCGCCTGCATAAAATCATAGATTTGCACCGCAACCGTTCCGGCAAGATGGTCGTAGCAGGTTCGGGCCTCGCGCATGGCCTTCGGTGCGGTCGTTTCCGGCGGGGTAATGCGGCTCCAGGAGAGCCCCATCATCTGCTCCACCAGTTCCGCCACGTCGTGCCCTGCCAGACGATAATAGCGGTGCCGCCCCTGCGACAGACAGGCGATCAGTTGCCCTTCCACCAGCCGGGCGAGATGCCCGCTGGCGGTCGACGGCGCAACATCTGCCGCCGCGCTCAGCTCGGTGGCGGTCCACGCCCGCCCGTCCATCAGCGCGCACAGCATCTTTACGCGCGACGGATCGGCCATTGCGGCAGCCACCGCGGCAATGGCCTGTTCCAGCGCCGCGCTGTTATCAGGAGGTAGGCTCGTTTTTAACATATGTCGCCCAGGGTTCGGTGATCTCTGCGGCCAGCTTATCATCATCCGTCAGCAGAATTAGGTGATTCGCATGGTCGCTGTACTGGGTAAGGATAGACACGCCGCGTGCCGCCAGCGCCGCCGCGATTTCACCCAGCTCGCCGGGGCGTTCCTGCCTGAGTTTCCGGATCACCGGCTTACGCACCGCCTGCACGGTAAACCCGGCGTCGAGCAGCACGCGTCGCGCTTTTTCCCCGTCTTCCACCAGAAAATGGGCATCGGTACCAAATACGCCGCCGCCCTCCAGCCCCACGCCGTTGCGCGCCAGCTCGCCGGGCCTGTCGCTAAAAATCACATGAACGTCATACATCAGCGTGCCCTCCGGTTTCGGAACTGTACTCCCGCACCAGCTGCGCCACCCGAATGCGGTAGTACGCGAAAATCGACTCCCGCCCTTCGGCCTGCGCGGCCTGATGGAAGACGTTCTGCTTCCAGCGGCGGACGGCCTCTTCATCCCGCCACCAGGAAAGGGAAAGGATTTTGCCGTCGGTCGTCAGGCTCTGGAACCGTTCGATATCAATAAAGCCGTCGATGTCCGCCAGCAAAGGTTTGAGTTCGGCAGCGAGCTGCAGGTAGCGCGCCTGATGGGCGGGCGCGGCTTTGGCTTCGAAAATGACTGCAATCATGATGGTCTCTCCGTAGTGATGTTGGGGAGAGAATGCAGGATGGAAAAGCGCAATGCTTCGGCAAAGAGCGAAGTATTGTGCCGGATGGCGCTGCGCTTATCCGGCCTACGGTGTCAGGTTGGTCCGGCAAGCGCAGCGCCACCGGGCAGGTTTTAACCCAGAATCGACCTCGGCTCCATAAATGCCCTAATCCCCCACTCGCCCATCTCGCGCCCCACGCCGGAATGCTTAAACCCGCCGAACGGCGCTTTCGGCTCATGGGCAAGGGTGTTCACCAGCACGCGACCGGAAACAATCTGCTGCGCCACGCGTCGCGCGCGGTTCGCATCGCCTCCCAGCACCATCGCGCTCAGTCCGTATTCTGTGTCATTGGCAATGGCGACAGCCTCCGCCTCGTCACGATAGGGGATCGCGCACAGCACCGGGCCGAAAATCTCGTCACGGGCGACCGTCATCTGGTTGTTCACGTCGGCAAACAGCGTCGGGCGCACAAACCAGCCGTCTCGCGTGCCGTCCGGTCTCCCTTCACCACCCGCCAGCAGGCGCGCTCCCTCTTCGATTCCTTTACGGATATAGCCCTGCACCCGCTGCCACTGCTTTTCGCTGACCATCGGGCCGACGTCCGTCGCGTTATCGCGCGGATCGCCCGATTTCACCGCCGCCACGGCCTGCGCCAGCGCGGTTTCGATCTCCGCCTTGCGCGCCTGCGGCACCAGAATGCGCGTTCCGGCCACGCATGCCTGCCCGCTGTTCATAAATCCGGCCTGAATCACCAGCGGGATCGCCTGCGCCAGATCCACATCATCCAGCAGGATCGTCGGCGATTTGCCGCCTAACTCCAGGGTCACGCGCTTAAAGCTCTCCGCCGCGTTGCGCAGGATCGCCTTGCCGGTATTCGTCGAGCCGGTAAACGAGATTTTTGCCACGTCGGGATGGCGGCTGATGGTTTCACCGACGGTTTCGCCGCGCCCGGTGACGATGTTAAACACCCCCGGCGGCAGCGCGGCATCGCGCAGCGCTTCGGTGACAATCCGGGTTTGCAGGGCGCTCATTTCGCTCGGCTTGATGACTGCCGTACAGCCCGCAGCCAGCGCGGCCGCCAGCTTGCCGCAGATAAACCCCGCGTCGCTGTTCCACGGCGTGATAAGCCCGGCCACCCCAAGCGGCGTCATCTGCACCGTCGCTGCGCCTGCGGGGATGACAAATTCAAACGCCTCCAGCGCCTCAATGGCCTGAGCAATCACCTCCGCCGGATAGCTGGCCATCCACGCCGAGCGCGAGGCGGGCGCGCCGTACTCTTCAATAACCGCTTCCAGCAGATCGTCGTGGCGAGCGGCCACGGCGGCGTGCATGCGTTTTAGCGCCGCGATGCGTTCCTGCTTTGTGGTCTGCGACCACGCCGGAAACGCCGCTTTCGCCGCCGCAACGGCGCGCTCTGCGTCAACCTCATCCGCCAGACGAACCTGGCCGATGACCTTCGCCGTCGCCGGGTTGTACAAATCAAACCACTCGGTGCCGTGCGGGGTAAAAAATTCGCCGTTAATAAAGATCTGTTCGATGGTGTGCATATAAACCTCCTCAGGCTGTGTGAGCACAGTCTGGCACGGCTTCTCCATTGCGATAATCCACGCTATGCTGCAAGGGTTGTTTCGATTTTCAGGATAATCTATGCATCGTTCAGGTCTGACAGAGCTGGAAGTGGTAATGGCCGTCGTACGGCGCGGCAGCTTTCGCGCCGCGGCGCAGGAGCTGGGCATGTCCGCCACGGCGGTTAGCAACGCCATCGCCGGGCTGGAGAGCCGCCTTGATACCCGCCTCTTTAACCGCACCACCCGCAGCGTGGCGCTCACCGACGCCGGACAGCGCTACGTGGCGCGTATCGGCCCGGCCCTGCAGGAGATCCGTCTCGCCAGCGAGGAGATCCACAGCGACACCGGGGAACCCGCCGGCACGCTGCGTCTGAACGTGCCGAACCATATCGGCGCCCTGTTTCTGGACCAGCTGCTGATCGACTTTATGATCCGCTACCCGAAGATGCGCGTAGACACCATCAGCGAAGCGCGAATGATCGACATCGTCGCGGAAGGCTATGACGCGGGGATCCGCCTTGAAGAGTCCGTGCCGCAGGACATGATCGCCGTGCCGCTGACCGGAGAGATCCGCCAGCTGGTCACCGCCACGCCGGACTATTTTGCACGCCACGGCATTCCGCAGACGCCGGACGATCTGCTTTCGCATCAGGGGATCGGCATGCGTATGGCCCACGGCGGGATCTACCGCTGGGAGCTGGCGCGTCGGGGGGAAACGTACGCCCTTGCCGTGCCGCCGCGCTTTGCGACGTCCGATCTTTTTGCCTCGATCCGCGCCGTAAAAGCGGGATTAGGGGTGGGATTTTTGCCGGAACTGTATATCCGGGAAGAGCTTGAGCGGGGAGAACTGGTGAGCGTATTAAACGACTGGGCGCAGCCCTTTGCCGGACTGCGCCTGTACTACCCCGGCCATCGCCACGTCCCGCCAGGCCTGCGGGCGCTGGTGGCAACGATCCGCGAGCGCGGGATTATTCCAGGTTAGCCTTGTTCAGCCCGTAAGCCGCGTCCAGCGATCCCGGTGCCATGCGGGAGGTGATCCCCAGACGGTTCCAGGCGTTGATCGCCACGATGGCGAAGTTCAGCTCTGAAATCTCGACGTCCGAGAAGTGCTCCGCCACGCTGCGATACAGCGCGTCGCTCACCCCGTGAACGCCAATCTGGGTCAGCGCTTCGGTGAATGCCAGCGCGGCTTTCTCGCGGGCGCTGAACAGCGGGGACTCGCGCCAGGCCGCCAGATGGTACAGGCGCAGCTCGCGCTCGCCGGCAATTTTGGCCTCTTTCGAGTGCATATCCAGACAGAAGGTGCAGCCGTTCAGCTGCGACACGCGAATGTCGATCAGGTGCTTCAGCGCCGGGTCGATGGAGGTTTTTGCCACCTCCATGCTCAGGGCAGACAGCGCGTTGGCGAGGGCAGGTGTAACTTTATGGTGGTTAACGCGAGTGCTCATTGTCTTTCCTCTTTTTTTTGTGCGGCATGTGCTATGCAATGCAGCAAATCTACGCCGTTCATGACATAGTAAAAAGATACAAAAAGCGTGAAACGAGGTAGGACATGAAGCCGGGCTATCACGAGATTTACTCCCGCTATCGCGACAACATCACGCGCGGCGTGCTGAAGCCGGGCGATAAGGTCCCGGCTATCCGCGTGCTGGCGGAAGAGCTGAAGGTGGCGCGTAAAACCGTCGAAACGGCGTACGCCATTCTGACGGGTGAAGGGTATCTGGTGAGCCAGGGCGCGCGCGGCACGCGGGTCAACCCGGATCTGCTGTTGCCGGATAAGAGTGCCCCTGCGGAACAGCCTACCGGTGCGCTTCCGGCATCGCTCATCAGCCAGCGCGAGCGGGCGGGGTTTCTGCGCCCCGGCATCCCGGCCCTCGACAGCTTTCCGTATAAAAAATGGCTGCTGCTGGCAGGCCAGGCGACGCGCGCCATGCGTCAGGAGGAGATGCTCAACCCACCGGTGCTGGGCTGGTACCCGCTGCGCCAGGCCATCGCCAGCTATCTCAATATTTCGCGCGGGCTGTCCTGCACCGCTGAACAGGTACTGATCACCAGCGGCTACAGCGGCAGCCTGCGGCTGATCCTCGACACCCTTGCCAGCCGCAGCGACAAGGTGGTGTTCGAGGATCCGGGCTACTTTATGGGCCAGCAGCTGCTCAAGCGGATCGTGCCGCGCCTGCACACGGTGCCGGTCGATCGCAGCGGCATCGATACGAACTACCTGCTCCGTCACCACCGCGACGCCCGTTTTGCCATCGTCACCCCGTCGCACCAGAGTCCGCTGGCGGTCACGCTATCGCTGCCGCGCAAGCAGCAGCTGCTCGACTGGGCCAGCCAGAACGAGGCGTGGATTATCGAAGACGATTACGACGGGGAGTTTCACTACACCCGCAAGGTGCTGCCGTCGCTGAAAAGCCTCGACCAGCACGACCGGGTAATTTTTATGGGCACATTCAGTAAAACCATCATGCCGTCGCTGCGCATGGGCTACGTGGTGATGCCCGCCAGCACCGTCGGGGCCTTTACCGACTGCGCGGACATTACCACCAGCGGCCAGCCGGTGCTGACGCAAAAGATCCTCACCGCGTTTCTCAACGAAGGGCATTTTTTCCGTCACCTGAAAAAGATGCGCGCGCTGTATCAGACCCGCCGCGACTGGATGATTGCCGCCCTGCGCGAGGTGTATGGCGATCTGTTTTTCACCGAGCAAAATGACGGCGGGATGCATATCGTGGCGTTTCTGACCAGAGGAAGCGGTGACCGGGAAGTGGCGCGCTGCTGGCAGGAACAGCAGCTGCAGGTGAATGCGCTTTCGGAGTGGTATCGCGGCTCGGGCAAACGCTACGGGCTGGTGATGGGCTATAACAACGTGCGATCATATGAAGAGGCGGTGGCGTTGCTGGAGAGGCCGAAGCGGCAGACGCTTGAAATATTATTCTGAAATCAAATATCTGCCCAATTAGCATCGATTTAAAATATCGATATAATCTGATGGCTTTTTTACATTTCTAAGGAAAAGAAAATGAAATCAATTTTGGGATTTGATTATTTATTAACACCACGCGTGCTGGTCTTATTTTACTGGATCGCCATGCTGCTTATTTTTGCAGGCGGTGTGTATACCATGTTCAGCGACCATCTCATCACCGGCTTTATCGGTACGGTATGCAGCCTGGTCGGATGCCGAGTGATGTTCGAACTGATTATGGTTGCGTTCAAGAACAACGAATATTTGCGCCGCATCGCTGAAAACACGTCGATAAAATCTGCCGAATAATCCGCTTGTTATATGCCGGGTGGCGGCTACGCCTTACCCGGCCTACGGGATCGAGCAAGCCCGGTAAGCGAAGCGCCACCGGGCAAT
Source organism: Enterobacter sp. WP_7_1 (assembly GCF_003688535.1). Taxonomy (NCBI): domain Bacteria; kingdom Pseudomonadati; phylum Pseudomonadota; class Gammaproteobacteria; order Enterobacterales; family Enterobacteriaceae; genus Enterobacter; species Enterobacter sp. WP_7_1. The sequence continues at coordinate 289,243 of NZ_REFK01000004.1, forward strand.
CCTATGCTCACACATCATACCGCGACAGCCCAACGTCCTTGAGCTGCTCGTCGCTCATCTGGCTCAGGATGCGGCGGGTACGGTTGATGCGATACCAGTTGCAGATCGTTTTGCCGATCCAGACAAACACGACGAACGGACGTTTTGAACGGTTCTCATAGAATTCCATGATGCTCTCCTCACTGTACCAGTGGGGTTATCATCCTGGAAATCGGCCTGTGCAATACAGACTCAAAAACACCTTTTGTTTAACATACAGATCCGCTAAAACAGTATCTGCATGCCAATTTTTACGGCAATCTGTACTGGTTTTACAATCTGTATGGTGAAAACAAAGGATACAGCATGACGCGCTATCAACATCTCGCCAACCTTCTGGCAGAACGCATTGAACAAGGGCTGTATCGCAGCGGCGAACGTCTGCCGTCGGTACGCACGCTGAGCCAGGAGCACGGCGTGAGTATCAGCACCATACAGCAGGCCTATCAGATCCTCGAAAACCTCCAGCTGATCACCCCTCAGCCGCGCTCCGGCTATTTTGTCTCGCAGCGCAAGGCCCAGCCGCCGGTTCCGGCCATGACGCGCCCGGTGCAGCGCCCCGTGGACGTCACCCAGTGGGATGAGGTGATGATGCTGCTGGACGCCCGCGCCGACAAAGAGATGATCTCCTTTGGCGGCGGCTCGCCGGATATTAACCAGCCGAGCCTGAAGCCCCTGTGGCGCGAGATGAGCCGCATTGCGCAGCATAATCCGGGTGAAATGCTGAGCTATGACGTGCTCGACGGCCGCCTGGAGCTGCGCGAGCAGATCGCCCGCCTGATGCTGGACGGCGGCTCGACCGTGGCAGCGAACGAGATTGTCATCACCAACGGCTGCCACGGCGCGCTGTCGATCGCCCTGCTCTCGGTGTGCAAGCCGGGGGACATCGTGGCGGTGGAGTCACCGTCGTTTCACGGCACCATGCAGATGCTGCGCGGGTTTGACATCAAGGCGATTGAAATTCCTACCGATCCCGAGACCGGGATCAGCATAGAGGCGTTAGAGCTGGCGCTGGAGCAGTGGCCGATCAAGGCGGTGATCCTGGTGCCCAACTGCAATAACCCGCTCGGGTTTATCATGCCGGAAGCGCGGAAAAAGCAGGTGTTAGCCCTGGCCCAGCGGCACGATATCGTGATCGTGGAGGATGACATTTACGGGGAGCTGGCGGCGGAGTACCCGCGCCCGCGCACCATCCACTCGATGGATATCGACGGCCGCGTGATCCTCTGCAGTTCGTTTACCAAAACCGTGGCGCCGGGCCTGCGCGTCGGCTGGATTGTGCCTGGGCGCTATTACGACCGGGTGATGCACATGAAATACGCCGCGGGCGGGTTTAACGTGCCGGGCACGCAGATGGCGGTGGCGGCGTTTATTCGCGACGGGCATTACCATCGCCACGTGCGCCGTATGCGTCAGATTTATCAGCAGAATATGGAAACCTACACCTGCTGGGTGCGGCAGTATTTTCCGGCAGAGATTTGCGTCACGCGCCCGCAGGGAAGCTTCCTGCTGTGGATTGAGCTGCCGGAGAAGGTCGATATGGTGTGCGTCAGCAAGCAGCTGTGTCGGCTGAAAATCCAGGCCGCGGCCGGGTCGCTGTTTTCCGCCTCCGGGAAGTACCGCAACTGTCTGCGGATCAACGTGGCGCTGCCGCCGACGGAGAAGAATCGTGAAGCGTTGAAGAAGATGGGTGAGGCGATTGTGATTGCGATGGAGGAGGGCTAGCGCGGCCTGATGCCCTCACCCCGGCCCTCTCCCACAGGGAGAGGGAGAAAACCGTGCCGCACTACTCGTCGAAGTACCAGTACCCCTGGTTAATCAGCCCGGTGAGCTCTTCAACAAACGCCGGGTTATTCAGCGCATCGCCCAGCTCGGCCTGGCCGAGTTCGGTGTAGCGGCACAGCGCATCCGCCGCCTTCGCGTCTACCGTCTCCAGCTGTTCGCTGTTGATAAAGAAGCTGCCGTTAACGTTCAGCACGCGCAGGCCGCTCAGGCGAGACAGCGTTTCGCCGCCCTGCAGCGCGTCCAGCACCTCTTCCGGCGCGTACGGCGGCTCGGCGGTGGCGATATCCAGCTCGTGGCGTGGCGTCGAGACAAAGCTGCCGAACCATTTTGTGAAATCATCCGGCTTGCTAATCATGTCGAACATCATCTGACGAATGCGATCCAGCTCGTACTGCTCCACGCGGCCCGGGTGTTCGCGACAGGTCAGATCCGGATCGCTGTAGTGCTCGCCGCCCAGATCGTTTTCCAGCGCGTAATCGGCGAAGCTGCTGATCAGATCGCGACCGTTCGGCCCGCGGAAGCCGACGGAGTAGTTGAGCGCCGTCTCATGGGTAAAGCCGTCGTGCGGGAATCCAGGCGGGATGTAGAGGATATCGCCCGGGGCCAGATCTTCGTCGATGATCGGCTCAAACGGATCCACATGCAGCAGCGCCGGATGCGGGCAGAACTGACGCATTGGCAGCTTGTCACCCACGCGCCAGCGGCGGCTGCCCATCCCCTGAATAATAAACACGTCGTACTGATCGATATGCGGACCCACGCCGCCGCCCGGCACGGAGAAGGAGATCATCAGGTCATCCAGACGCCAGTCCGGCAGGACGCGGAACGGACGCACCAGCTCTGCGGCGGGCATATGCCAGTGGTTCACCGCCTGCGCCAGCAGCGACCAGCCGGTTTCGCCCAGATCGTCAAAGTGCTCAAACGGACCATTGCTGGCCTGCCACTTACCGTTGAAATGGCTCACCAGGCGGCTATCGACTTCCGGCTCCATCGCCAGGCCTGCCAGCTCGTCCGGGGTAATCGGATCGACAAAATTCGGGAAGGCATTTTTCAGCACTACGGGTTGTTTTTGCCAGTATTTTTCGAGAAATTCCGGCCAGTTCAGGTTCAGTTGATACGCCATGGGTAGCACCAGTGAGAGGGGAAACAGGCGCGATTATAGGCAAGAAGGCAGAGGGGGAACTTGTCATGGGTCAAACGAGGGCGTGTAGGTCGGGTATCACCCGACTCAAACACGCCGCGAAAACTTAATCCAGCTTCAGCTCGTCATAATGGGTAATCAGCTTGCCCACGATGCCGTAGTCCAGCGCTTCTGCCGGAGACATCCAGAAGTTGCGGTCGGTGTCTTTTTTAACTTTTTCCAGCGGCTGGCCGGTGGCGTCGGCGATCAGCTTGTTCACGCGATCCAGCATGCGGATGATCTCGCGCGCTTCGATCTCAATATCCGTTGCCTGACCGCGCACGCCGCCCAGCGGCTGGTGGATCATAAAGCGGGTATTTGGCAGCGAGTAGCGGTGCTCTTTCTTCGCCGCCAGGAAGATGGTGATCCCGGCGCTCGCCACCCAGCCGGTGCCGATGACGTGCACTTCCGGGCGGATGAACTTGATGAAGTCGTGGATGGTATCGCCCGCTTCCACGTGGCCGCCCTGGCTGTTGATGTACAGCTTGATCGGATCGTTGCTGACGCTTTGCAGCAGGATCATCTGGGTAATGACCTTCTGCGCCAGCTCCTGGTTGATCTCACCAGAGATCACAATCGAACGGGACTCCAGCAGTTTTTGCTGCAGAGCGCCCGCGCCGTTTGACCCTTCCGCCTTTTCCTTGTCGCTTTCTTTCAGTGTGTAGTGCATTGTTATTTCCTCAGCTTGTAGCGCTCAAAACCAGAGTGTAGCCTGTTTTACCGATCAAAGTCCTCACAGACAAATAACGAGGGAGCATATGAATATTGCACATGTCGCACTCTGGACCCGCAGCCTGAACGCGCAGGTTGAGTTCTGGGAAACGGTGTTTAATGGCCGCAGTAACGAACGCTACGTCAGTAAAAATCGTCCCGGTTTTGAATCACACTTTATTACGCTGGATGACGGGCCGACCATCGAGCTGATGACGCTGCCGGACCTGCCAGACGCCCCTGCGCACCCGGAGTTTATCGGCTGGGCGCATATCGCCATCAACGTCGGCAGCAGGGCGCAGGTCGACAGCATGGCCGAGCGGGCGCAGGCAAACGGCACGCTGCTCAGCGCCCCGCGCATGACCGGGGACGGCTTCTATGAAGCGGTAATCGCGGATCCGGACGGCAACCGCATCGAGCTTGTGGGTGCATAAAATCAGCGTTTCGTTGCTTAACCGCCCCGGCCACGTATCGCTATACTTCATCTTCATACGGTTATCATATTGTTAAATGATAATGATAGTTAATGTGTTAAGATGAAAGTCAGCATAAACAGTCCCTTACGTAACGGTCGGGATTGTTTGCATCCTCGACATGTCAATCAGCACCGGGGCGGTGAATGGAACACATTGTGTATGTGGTAGATGACGATGACGCAGTCAGGCAGTCCGTGATCGGGCTGCTGGATTCGGCAGACCTGAACGCCGTCGGCTTTTCATCGGCAGAAGCGTTTCTTCAACACCGCTTTGAGGATTTGCCGTCGTGCGTGGTCCTCGATATGCAAATGCCCGCCATCTCGGGCTTTGAGGTGGCTGACGCCCTCAAGGACAGCGGGCGCGAGATCCCGATTATTTTTCTTACCGGCCACGGCACTATCCCGATGTCGGTGCGCGCCATTAAAGGCGGCGCGTACGAATTTCTCACCAAGCCCGTCGAATCCACCGCGCTTATTGACGCCATCGAGTCCGCGCTTCAGCTGGCGGAACATAACGCCGTGCGCAATAAAGAACACTACGCCCTGAAGCAGCGCCACATGTCCCTCACCCCGCGCGAGCACGAGGTGCTGACGCTGGCGATAAGCGGCATGCTGAACAAGCAGATTGCCGCCGAGCTGGGCGTCAGCGAGATCACGGTTAAGGTACACCGTCGCCGCGTGATGGAGAAAATGCAGGTGCGCTCCGTGGCGGAGCTGGTCAGGGCCGTTGAGCGCCTGACCAATAGCCAGCCTGCGGAGTAACCTTTACCCTTCCTGCGCCGCCAGCGGCAGCGCAAACGCGAACACCGTGCCGTACGGCTCCCGGCGGCGCGCGCTCAGCTTCCCGCAGTGGCGCTCGATGATGCTGGCGCTGATGGTCAGCCCCATCCCCATCCCCTGCGCCTTGGTGGAGTAGAACGAGTCAAAAATCTGCTCCAGCCGCTCGGGCTCAATGCCGCTCCCGGTATCGGCGATCTCGACGATCACCTTCCCGTCCGCGTTGGCGGTGCTGAGGGTAATGGTGCTGGCGCGATCCTTCACCTCGGCCATTGCCTCTACCGCATTCATCACCAGGTTCAACAGCACCTGCTGGATCTGCACGCTATCGCCGGTGATAAAGCTGTCCTGCGCCTTTAAAAGATAATCAACGCTAATGTGTCTCTGCTCCAGCTCGCTGCGCGAGAGCGTGATGATATGGTGGATTAGGTAGTGCATGTCGATGCGCGAGAAGGTGGGATCCTGCTTGCGCGTCAGGGACTGAATGCTGCGAATGATCTCCCCCGCCCGCGCGCCTTCCGCGGCGATCTCCTCCAGCCCTTCGCGCACTTTATCCAGCCGGGCGGGCTCGCGGTTGAGCCAGCGGAGGCTCGCCCCGGCGTTCGAGACGATCGACATCAGCGGCTGGTTGATCTCGTGGGCGATGGAGGAGGTCAGCTGCCCGACGGTGGTGGCCCGGGACACCCGCGCCAGATCCGCCTGCGCGACCCGCATGGCATCCTCCGCGGCGCGCTGGCTGGTGATATCGGTGATGATGCCGTAATACTCGTTCACCTCGCTGCCCACCCCCACCGGATCGCCAATCCCGAGGATGTAGCGGGTTGAGCCGTCGGTACGCTTAACGCGGAACTCCGCGCGCATGGAGAGCCCGTCGCGCACGCTCTCGGTGACGATGGCGCTGATGCGGGCGTAATCGTCCTCATGAACGAAGGTCAAAAACTCCGCCATGGAGATCATCTTTTGCCGCTCGGGCAGGCCGAGAATGCGGGCGTACTCTTCCGAGACAAACATCAGATCCTGCTCCAGCTCCCAGCGCCAGCTGCCGGTGTGGCTGATCTGCTCGCCGAGCATCAGCGAGGTCTGGCTGGATCGCAGCTCTTTCTCCACCCGTCGGCGCTGGATGTTCTCCGCCAGCAGCTCGGCGTACAGCCGCGCCGTCTCCAGGGATACCGCAGCCTGCGCGCCCAGCAGGCTCACCACGCGCGAGTGCTCGGCGGTGAAGACCTCCGGCATCAGGCGGTTTTCCAGGTACAGCACGCCCACCAGCCGCGCCTGTTTGAACATCGGGACGCACATAACCGCCGCCCCCGAGGTCACCAGATAGGGATCCTGACTGAAGGGATGGAACTCCTCCGGCCTGCCGGTGCGGATCTCCTGCCCGGTGCGGATCACCGCCGCCAGCACCGACAGCGGCAGGTCGGTCGCCGTCGGCACGTCTTTCAGGATCCGCACCCGCACGCCCTCGGTGCTGGTCCAGGCGCTGGCCTCGATCTCCGGGATGAGGCTCTCGCTTACGCGCAGCAGCAGGCCGCGCTGCGCCCCGGCGCGTTCGAGCAGGATGGTCATCAGGTTTTCGATTAAGCGCTCAAGGTTAATCTCTTCCGACAGCGCGCGGGAGGCTTTGATGACGCTTTGCAGATCGCGGATGGTCTCGTTCTGGGCGAACGCCACCGTGTCGTAGGCGCTGGCCTGCCCAGAGGCCAGCAGGTGCGGGAAATCCTGCTCCAGCTTGCGCACCTTGGCCTGCGCGCCCGCGCGGCCCCAGGCGGCAATCGAGCCGCGGAAGTGCGCGTCCGAGGCGGTCGGGTAGCCGCAGGCCAGCGCAAAGCGCCCCGCCAGCTCGTGGGCCAGGGCGTTGATCGGGTTAAAGCCGCCCTCGCGGGAGAGCCGCACCGCCTTCTCATACTGCTCGAGCGCAATGCTGTTCATCCCGTCCAGACGCACGATTTCGGCGTAGATCAGCGCCTCTTTATCCGCGAACGTACCGGGATTAACTCGCGCCCAGAGGGCGATTTTGTCGTAGTGGGTATGAATGCTGCGGCGGTGATTCGCCGAGAAGGTCTCCGGCGTCAGCTGACGTGACAGCGCCAGGGCGCTGTAGAGATGGTAATCCAGCAGATGGATGTGGCCCGGCGCAGACCACGCGTACCAGCCCGCCATCTCGAAATCCGCCTGCGCGTCGGCATATTCGCCGCAGGTAAAGTGCGCCATGCCGCGATACAGCCAGTACCAGAACAGCATGGTGGAGTTCTTCTCCGGCGCCTGCTCCGGCGACGCGGGAAGCAGCGCCTCCGGCAGCACCTGCGACGCGGTCCAGGTGCCGATGACCGGCGTGCGCAGAAACTCAACGTAGCCGCGCTGGACCATCAAAATGGTTTCCACGTCCTGGAAGTGGGTTTTACGCACGAACGCCAGGCCGCGATCGATGCTGGTCAGCACCCCGTCCAGGTGATCGCCCCGCGAGAGGAAGTTAATCACCTGGTGACAGGCCGCAAAGCAGGCCATCGTCATATCCCCGTGGGTCACCGCCGAGGTGAAGCAGGCCTTCGCGCACTCGATGGTAAACGATAAAGGCTGGGTCCAGACGCTGAGCTGGTCGAGCGGCAGAAGGGTTTTGGCTTCAAAGGCGTCGTAGCCGTGGCGATTGACCAGCTCGCGGGCCAGGGTGCCGTACTGAAACCCGAGACGGTACTCGGCGTAGCGGTGGCCAATCAGCACGCCAAACCAGGCCATCGCCGTGGTGGACGCGCCGGCAATGCCGTGGTCGAGGGTCAGGTGCATCATGCGGCAAAGCAGCAAAAAGTGCAGGCGCGGGCAGATGAAGCTGGCGCAGATGCTAGCGCTGTAGAGCAGGTTCATCACCGCTTCGGTTTCCGGGTTATCCATCCGCGAAAGCTGAGCATAGCGGCTTTGCGGCGCGTCGGCCGTGCGGTTGCAAAACAGCGCCCAGGCCTCGTCGCAGTCGGCATCTTCCGGATAGCGGCTAATCTGGATCCCGAAAATCCCCAGCCAGCAGAGCGCCGCCTCCAGCGCCAGACGGCTGTCCGACTGGCGAATGTACACTTCCACCAGCAGGTTGGCCGCCAGCGCCTTTTCGGTCAGCCCGCCGGGGCAGCCGAGAATGGCGTCGCACAGCTCGCGGGTGCGCTCCAGATGCCCCAGCGCAAACTCGCAGCCCGCCTCTTCGATGTCGAGCATAAAGTCCGACACCGTCCCGGCGTTGCCCAGCGCTCTGGCGGTCTGGATATAGCCGAGCGCCGAAAGGTAATCTCCCGAACGCTTCGCGCGTCGCGCGGCCAGCAGGCTCAGCTCGCGGAACATCTGCCGCTGCGGCGCGGGCTGGATGCTGTCCAGCGCGGCCGTGACGTGGTGAACGGCGCGGAACAGCAGCTCGTTCCCCGCCGCCTGACGCGCGGCGTCGGCCAGCAGGCTGGCGGTGGTCAGGTGAATATGGCTTTTCTCATGCCGATCCAGCAGCGCAAAGGCCGCCTCCTGCACCCGGTCGTGGGTGAAGGCGTACTTTTTTTCCGTCAGCACGATGAGCTGGGCCATCACCGCCGGGTGCAGCGCATAGCGCATTTCCGCCATCGACATGCTAACCACGCGGCAAATCATCTCCATCTCGCCCGTGCCGCCGAGGCAGGCGATGCTGCCCAGCAGGCGGCGCGTCTCGTCGGGCAGCTCTTCAAGCTGCTCCAGCACCAGAGTGACGACGTTTTCGGTGTAATGCCTGGCGCGGATCGCCTGCAGATCGTAGTGCCACTTGTCCTGATATTTGTTGTGCACCACCAGGCCGTCGTCGACGATGCGGCGGAAAAACTCGTGCACAAAGAGCGGGTTGCCGCCCGTCTTCTCGTGGATCAGCGTGGCGAGATCGGTCGTCGCCGCGCTGCGGGTGCGAAATACCGTCGCCAGCCAGCGCGCCACCGCCTTAACCGAGAGCGCCTGTGGGACAATCTCGCTCGCGTTTTGCGCCGCTTCCGGCAGGCACGCCAGCAGCGCCTGCAGGGCGGCGTCGGGCACGGCGCTGATATCCCGGTGGGCCGCGACCACCAGCAGCGGAACGGCGCCGCAGTTCATCAGCAGATATTTGAGCGTGTGCAGGCTGGCGGCGTCGCTCCACTGGAGATCGTCGAGCACCAGCACCAGCGGGCAGCCCTGCGAGGCAAAGGTTTTTACCAGCGCCAGCACCATATGGCTGAAGCGCGCCCGGGCATCAATGGAAAACGTATCCGCCGAGAAGCGCGGCTTGCTCTCAAGCAGCAGGCCCAGCTCGGGCACCAGGCTGACGGCCAGCGCCTCGTGCCCCTCCAGGGCGCGGGAGAGGAGGATTTTCCACTTCGCCACGTCCTCTGCGGGCAGTCCCAGCAGGTGCAGCGTCAGGGTGCGGAACGCGGAGCTTAATACGCCGTAGGGCAGCGACGGTGAAAACTGATCGACTTTGCCCACCGCCAGCAGCACCGTACGCTGCTGCAGCGTTTTGAGCGCAGTCGCGATAATTGAGGATTTGCCGATCCCCGACGGCCCGCCGATCGTCACCAGCTCCGGCACCAGGTTCTGCCCCACCCGCTCAAACGCGGCAATGACGTCGTTCGCCTGCGGATGCGTCGCGAACAGGGAGTCCGCCAGATGGATCGCCGGGGTGCGGTCCTGCTGGCCGGGGGTAAAGGCGACGATCTCGCCCTCGCAGGTCAGCGTCGCCTGGCAGCGGCGGAGGTCGGCAATCAGCCCGTCGACCGTCTGGTAGCGGTTATCGGGATGCTTTTCCAGCAGCTTCAGGATGATGGTCGACAGCATTCCCGGCACGTCCGGGCGGATCGCGTCCGGGGCCAGCGGTGCCGAGGCAATATGGTAGTGCGCCCAGTTGTCCCGATCGTTCTCCCCCAGCTCAAACGGCAGGCGTCCGGTCAGGAGCTCATACAGCACCATGCCGAGGCTGTAGAGATCGCTGCGGCCGTCGACGGGGCGCTGGGTGCGGGTGGTGTGCTCCGGCGACATATACGCGGGCGTACCGCCTGAAACGGCAAGCCGGGTCTGGGTGATGGCATCGGAGAGACTGCTGGAAAGGCCAAAGCTGCCCAGACGGCAGGTGGCATCGTGATGAACAAAAATAGTGCCGGGCTTGATATCGCCGTGGATCAGGTTTTGCAGGTGCATCTGGCGCAGGGGAACGCAGATCTGGATCGCCATCTCGAGAAAGCGCGTGATGCCCGAGATCGCCCTGCCCGCGCGCCGCGCCAGCAGCTCAAACGAAAACGGGGCGTACACCAGCGCGAAGCGCCCCCGGTACTGGGTGGAGGCAACGGCGCGGATGGCCCAGCTGTCCTGCAGCACGTCGCGCAGCGCAAACTCGTTTTTGAGCAGCCGGGTGGCCCGCTCTTCCTCTTCGTCGCTCACCGCGGTGGCGATAATGAACGAGCCGCCGGAGTGAGGATGTCGCGCGTGCATCCAGGCGATACCGCCCTCCTGCGCCAGCACGGTAAAAATCACATCCTCTTTAAGGACAAAAACCCGCCCCTGGTGAAGATTCCCCTGGGCGGGCCAGAATGCAGGCTGCTCGTGTTCGTTCATCCGCGATCCTTATTGTCGGCGGGCCAGCTCCCGCTGAATATGATCCAGCAGAATATCGATGTTAATGGGCTTACGCAAAAATGCAGCGGCGCCCAGATTAAGAGCGTACCGCTGCATATTTTCATCAGCATGACCGGAGATAAAGATCACGGGCGGAGGCGGTACGGCCAGCAGCCGCAGCTTGTCAAACAGCTCCAGGCCGCTCATGCCCCGCAGCTTGATATCGGCGATCACCAGCGCCGCGCCGGACAGGGCGAGCGGATGGCTCAGAAATACCTCTGCCGAATCAAACGTATCGGCGGCATAGCCTTCCGACTCCAGGAGATTACTCAGCCCGCTGCGGACGGAACGTTCGTCATCAATGATGGCAATGCGCCACGGCAGCGTCATGCTGTCTTTCCTCTGGTAAATCATTAAACGTCGCGATCGTCCTTCGCGGGCGCAGGAGGCGCCGTGCCGCTGATTTTCGGTACGCATTCGTGACGAAACCAGGCGAGGGTAAGCGGTTCGCGACTCAGTAAACGCCGTCCCACCGGGATGAGCTGTTCGCCCACCAGCATGCCAAACAGGCCAAGCAGGGCGACAACCGGCGGCGCCGGGGAATGGACGTCGAGCAGAGCGTAAATTACCCCAGCAACCACGCCGCACACCAGCGAAATTATCCATGCTTTCATGACGACGCTCCCGTCTGCGATTTGGCCTGCGGAACGGTCGCCTGAGGAGGGGGCGCGGCGTCGCGGGATAACAGATGGCGCGTCGCCTGTTCACCCGCCAGCATCCCCAGCAGGCCAATCAGCGCCAGCGCGGGCGGCGCGGGGGAGCGCACCTTCAGCACGGCATACATCAGGCCAATCAACACGCCTGCGGCAAGGGATATCAGCCCAGTACTCATTGTGAACTCCAGAGAAAGAGGCAGCGGCGAGCCGGATGAGGGACCAGCCCGCCAGCGGAACTTAGCGAGCCGGGACCGGCGCTAAGGTGCGGTGCTCGCTCTTCTGGCGAGACGGCGCTTTGTGCACCATGGTGTAGGCGTAATCGACGCCCATGCCGTACGCGCCGGAGTGCTCGCGCACGATATCCATTACCGCGGTGTAGGTCTCTTTACGCGCCCAGTCGCGCTGCCACTCCAGCATCACCTGCTGCCAGGTCACCGGGATCACGCCCGCCTGGATCATGCGCTGCATCGCGTAGTCGTGGGCTTCTTTGGAGGTGCCGCCGGACGCGTCCGCCACCATATAAATTTCGTAGTCGCCTTCCAGCATCGCGCACAGGGCAAAGCTGTTGTTGCACACTTCGGTCCACAGGCCGGCAACCACCACCTTCTTCTTGCCGTTGGCCTTCAGCGCGTCGCGCACCTTCTGGTCGTCCCAGGAGTTCATGGAGGTACGCTCCAGAATGTCCTGGCCCGGGAACACGTCCAGCAGCTCCGGATAGGTGTTACCGGAGAAGCTTTCGGTCTCAACGGTGGTGATGATGGTCGGGATGTTGAACACCTTAGCCGCTTTCGCCAGCGCCACGGTGTTGTTTTTCAGCACCTGACGGTCAATAGACTGCACGCCAAACGCCATCTGAGGCTGGTGATCGATAAAGATGATCTGACAGTTCGCAGGGGTTAACACTTCGAGCTTTGAAGAGGTCATAGCATTTTCCAGTGGTTAAGGGTGAAATCGCCGCGAGCGCCGCGACGATAAAGTCACCCTCATCCTGCGGTTTTCCGTCCCTGCGCGTAATTATCTCTTCGTATAGTTAACCTTAGGTATAGTTATACTTTGGTATACCTATCCTATTGTATAACTGGATCTTTGCCGAAACCGGTTCCCATAATCCTGACCATTCCCCTCTCAGTCAGGAGCAGTTTATGGTTACCCTCGGTAAAGCCGATCTCATTCTGGTTAACGGCCAGTTTCACACCGTCGATCGCGAGAACCCCGTCGCGGAAGCCGTTGCCGTGCGCGACGGAAAATTTCTGGAAGTGGGCACCGTCGCGGAGGTGATGCAGCACCACTGCGAAGGCACCAAAGTGGTCGACTTAAAAGGCCATACCGCCATCCCCGGCCTGAACGACTCGCACCTGCACCTGATCCGCGGCGGGCTGAACTACAACCTCGAGCTGCGCTGGGAAGGCGTGCCGTCGCTGGCCGACGCCCTGCGGATGCTGAAAGAGCAGGCCCTGCGCACGCCGTCGCCCCAGTGGGTGCGCGTGGTGGGCGGCTGGACCGAGTTCCAGTTTGCCGAGCGCCGCATGCCAACCCTGGACGAAATCAACGACGCCGCGCCGGACACCCCGGTCTTCATCCTGCACCTGTACGACCGCGCCCTGCTCAACCGCGCCGCGCTGAAGGTAGTCGGCTACACCAAAGACACGCCAAACCCGCCGGGCGGGGAGATCCAGCGCGACGCCAACGGCAACCCAACCGGGATGCTGATTGCCCGTCCGAACGCCATGATCCTCTACGCCACGCTGGCCAAAGGGCCGAAGCTGCCGCTGGAGCAGCAGGTCAACTCCACCCGCCAGTTCATGCGCGAGCTGAACCGTCTGGGGCTGACCAGCGCCATCGACGCGGGCGGCGGCTTCCAGAACTACCCGGAGGATTACGAGGTGATTGCCGAGCTGCACGAGAAAAAGCAGATGACCATCCGCATCGCCTACAACCTGTTTACCCAGCGTCCGGGCCACGAGCTGGAAGACTTTGAAAAATGGACCGACATGCTCACGCCGGGCCAGGGCAGCGACTTCTTCCGCCACAACGGCGCGGGCGAGATGCTGGTCTTCTCCGCCGCCGATTTTGAAGATTTCCTCGAGCCGCGCCCGGACCTCGCGCCGGGCATGGAGGACGAGCTGGAGCGCGTGGTGCGCCATCTGGTGGAGCACCGCTGGCCGTTCCGCCTGCACGCCACCTACAACGAATCCATCAGCCGCATGCTGGACGTCTTCGAGAAGGTGAACCGCGACATTCCGTTCAACGGCCTGCACTGGTTCTTCGACCATGCGGAAACCGTCACCCAGGCCAACATCGACCGTATCAAAGCACTGGGCGGCGGCATTGCCGTGCAGCACCGCATGGCCTTCCAGGGGGAATACTTTGCCGAGCGCTACGGCATCGAAGCTACCCGCCACACGCCGCCGGTGGCGAAAATGCTCGAGACCGGCGTGCCGGTGGGCTTAGGGACGGACGCCACCCGCGTGGCGAGCTACAACCCGTGGACCGCGCTCTACTGGCTGGTCTCCGGCCGCACCGTCGGCGGGATGCAGATGTACGATCACAGCGCCCGTCTGGACCGCGATACCGCCCTGATGCTCTGGACCCAGGGCAGCGCGTGGTTCTCCAGCGAGCAGAACCAGAAGGGGCAAATTAAGGTCGGCCAGCTCGCCGATCTGGCGGTGCTGAGCAAAGACTACTTCCGCGTGCCGGAAGAGGAGATCAAGGGCATCGAGTCCGTCCTGACGGTGGTCAACGGCGACATCGTCTACGCCGCAGGCAGCTTTGGCCCGCTCGCGCCGCCGGCCATTCCGGTTCTTCCCGAGTGGTCCCCGGTGGTGAAGGTACCGGGCCACTACCGCAGCGCGCCGCCGCAGGCCGCCCGCGTCGGGATGAGCGCCATCCATCACTGCAGCGGCCCGTGCGGGGTTCACAGCCACCAGCATGATTTCGCCCGCACGTCAGAGATGCCGGTGTCCGACGATAACGCTTTCTGGGGGGCGCTGGGCTGCAGCTGCTTTGCATTCTGATGAAAAACACCTTTGCTCCGCCCCGGGTCGACCTGGGGCTGTTCTTCCTGCGCCTGACCGGCAGCCTGCTGCTGCTGTACGTGCACGGCCTGCCGAAGGTGCTGCACTTCAGCGAAGAGCTGACGCGCATTGAAGATCCGTTCGGCTTCGGGCCTTACGCCAGCCTGATCCCGGCGATTGTCGCCGAGGTGGTTTGCCCGCTGTTTATCATTGCGGGCGTGTACACCCGCCTGGCGTGTCTGCCGATTATCGCCGTGCTGCTGGTGGCGATGCTGGCGGTCCACCCGAACTGGTCGATTGCCGAAGGGCAGTTTGGCTGGCTGCTGCTGATTATCTTCACCACCCTCGCCCTCACCGGGCCGGGCCAGTGGCGGCTGCAGCGTAAGACAGCGGAGAGGTTCGCATGACCCAGGTTAACGACGTTCGCGACGCACACGTCGAGACGACGCCCGCATCGACGGTTTCTCCCTGGCAGCCGCTGAGCCAGCCGGTGTTCCGCATGCTGTGGATCGCCACGGTGGTCTCTAACGTCGGCTCATGGATGAGCGACGTCGGCATCAACTGGAGCATGCTGACCCTGAGCGCCGACCCGCTGGATATCGCGCTGGTACAGGCGGCCAGTAGCCTGCCGATGTTCCTCTTCGCCCTGCCGTCCGGGGTGATGGCGGACATCGTCGACCGACGTAAATACCTGCTCTTCTCCCAGCTGTGGGTGTTCATCGCCGCCGCCGGGCTGACGGTGCTCTCCTTCACCGGACACGTCACCCCCGCCGTTCTGCTGGTGGCGACGTTTCTGCTGAGCGTGGGCGCGGCGATGAGCTCGCCGCCGTTCCAGGCCGTGGTGCCCGATCTGGTGAGCAAGCCGGAGCTGGGCGCCGCCGTGGCGCTGAACTCGCTCGGAGTGAACATCAGCCGGGCGATTGGCCCGGCGCTGGGCGGTTTCCTGCTGTCGCTCGCCGGGCCGTGGATGGTGTTTGCCCTCAACGCGCTCTCCGTAGTCGGCGTGGCGTGGGTGCTGTGGCGCTGGCGTCCGGCGCCGTCCATACAGCGTCTGCCGCCGGAGCACTTCTTCTCGGCGGTGCGATCCGGGATTCGCTACGTACACGCCGCGCCGGTGCTGCGCAACGTGCTGGTGCGCACCGTGGCCTTCTTCGTTTTCGGCAGCGCGGGCTGGGCGCTGCTGCCGCTGGTGGCGCGCCGCGAGCTGGGCTTAGGCCCGGCTGGCTACGGCGTAATGCTGGCGTGCATTGGCCTGGGGGCGATTGCCGGGGCCATCCTGCTGCCGCGCCTGCGCCAGCGGCTGGACGCCGACCGCCTGATGGTGGCCGCCAGCCTGACCTTTGCTCTCACCATGCTGGCGCTGGCGTTCGTGCGCCACGTCTGGCTGCTCAACCTGTTTGAGTTTTTCACCGGCTTCGCGTGGATTGCGGTGCTCTCTACGCTGAACCTCGGCGCGCAGCGCAGCGCCGCCCGCTGGGTGAAGGCCCGCGCGCTGGCGGTCTACCTGACGGTGTTCTTCGGCTCGATGACCGCGGGCAGCGCCATCTGGGGGCAGATCGCTTCCCGCTTCGGCACCCCGACCTCGCTGGTTGTCGCCACGCTGGGAATGGTGCTGGCGAGCGCGACGGTGTTCCGCTGGAAGCTGGGCAAAGATCCGGATCTGAATCTCGACCTCAGCGGCCAGCCGCTGGACGGCGTGGAGATCGACTTGCCCAACGAGCGCGGCCCGGTGCTGGTGTCGCACGAGTACATCATCGACCCGAACAACACAAAGGCCTTCCTCGAGGCGGTCCACGAGCTGCGCCGGGTGCGCCGCCGCGCCGGGGCGATGAGCTGGGCGGTGTACGAGGATATCGAACGTCCCGGCCTGTTTATCGAGACCTTCCTGATGGGCTCGTGGATTGAGCATCTGCGCCAACAAGAGCGCCACACCATGAATGACCTTCTGCTGCAGAGCCGCGTTCTGGCTTTTCATCAGGGCACAACATCACCGGCAATTCGCTACCTGGTCGCGCCGGTATAACCATAACCATCACCTGCACAGGAACACACTATGGCAACGTTTAAGGCAAAAGACGGCACGCAGATTTACTACAAGGACGGCGGCGCGGGCAAACCGGTTCTCTTCAGCCACGGCTGGCCGCTGGACGGCGACATGTGGGACAGCCAGCTGAACTATCTGGCCGAGCGCGGCTTCCGCGCCATCGCCTTTGACCGTCGCGGCTTTGGCCGCTCGGATCAGCCGTGGAACGGCTACGACTACGATACCTTTGCGTCCGACATCAACGACCTGATCGTCACCCTGGACCTGCAGGACGTGACGCTGGTGGGCTTCTCCATGGGCGGCGGCGACGTGACCCGTTACATCAACAACTACGGCAGCGCGCGCGTGGCCGGTCTGGCGCTGCTGGGCGCGGTGACGCCAATCTTCGGCAAATCCGACTCCTTCCCGCAGGGCGTGGATCAGAGCGTGTTCGACGGCATTCGCGACGGACTGCGTAAAGATCGCGCCCAGTTCATCAGCGACTTCGCCACCCCGTTCTACGGCATCAACGCCGGGCAGACCGTTTCCGCCGGTGCCCTGACCCAGACGCTGAACATCGCCCTGCTGGCGTCGCTGAAGGGCACCATCGACTGCGTGACCGCGTTCGGCGAAACCGACTTCCGCCCGGATATGGCGAAAATCGACGTGCCGACGCTGGTGATCCACGGCAGCAACGACCAGATCGTGCCGTTTGAAAGCACCGGCAAGCTGGCGGCGGAGATGATTAAAAACGCCACGCTGAAGGTGTACGACAACGCGCCGCACGGCTTCGCGCTGACCCACCAGGACCAGCTCAACGAAGACCTGCTGACGTTTGTGAAGTCGCTGTAAGTTCCCGGGGCTGACGCCAGAAGGCGTCAGCCTGAATATGCACTTCCGGACATACCAAATTTGAGCGTAGAACTCCCTCTCCCTTGTGACTAGTATTCCTTCATTTCAAAGGGAGACTACATAAGATGAATATCCAGTTTCATAAGCGGCTAACTCGAAAGTTTATCATCGCTATTTTAACATCCTCTTCATTTGTCACAGCCTGTACATTTAGCGTTATATGGTTCTATCTTGCGAATATTGACCGGCTTGATATTTTATATGATGCATTGAGCGTGAGTAGTGCAGTAGGAATAATATTTGGGTTTACCCTTGTCTCACTACTTGGCTTCAGCCTTGTCATTTTTATCTCATCTTTCCTTGCTTACTTAATTTACACCGCACATGAGAAAGAGTTTGTTAAATACGAAGGTTTGACACATAGCTTTACCTCAGTCTGTTTTGGTAATAGCGTTGTGATGTGCGTTGTGCTTATCGGAGCGTTCTGCTTACAATTTTTTCTGCATGTAAATGGTTTTATCGTTCTTGCCTTAGCGATAGCAATAATACTGGCCGCATCGTATGGCTTATGCTACAAGCTTATGTTCAACGTTCAGTCATATAAGGATGTTGATGATACGCGTGATGTAAAATATTTGCAGAAAAACGCCGTCAGGAACTGGCTGCCTCTGTTATTGATTGCCCCTGCTTTTACACAAATCTTCCCACTCATTTTTATCGCGGGTCAGCTAGATTTTAACGAAGAAAGTAATACGTTCTTACAGGTTATCATTTTCCTTGCACTCTCGGTCGCGATGATTATTGTGGGTATCTTCCCAGGAATGATCCTGATAAACGAAAAGAAAAATAAAAATTTATTGCAAATAATCATTTATACACTAATCATTATTCCTGTCAGCATGCTTGTCCTGACAATGATTTTCCGCCCCACCCCCAATATGATCATTAACATGACCATGAACCTTTCCGGCATTAGCGACTGGCGCACACATCAATATTACATAGATACTCACACTCACCCGCCAGCGATGTTTGATGGTTTAACATGGAACACACGTTACTATAAAGATATCCCTTCGAGATTCTTTATCACCGGCGTAAACATTTTCTCGCTTGGAAACATTCAGCTTATTTGCCCTACGCAAATCAATCATGCCAGATCGCTGAGCCTGAAAACTACGCCAGACAACTTTGACGAATATGACCTTCGCATAAAACGGTTAAAAAACACCGCTATGAAATGTATCCCGTTTAAGAAGGATGAGATACACCAATGGGATTCGCCTATAGCTGAACCTGTTTATTTTCAGAAAATTAAATCTACCGGTGATAGCCTTTTATTAAAGTTGCTTCATGATATCAAGTAGCTTTTTAAGAAACGCCCGCAGCGCGGGCGCTACTTAATCAATTCACCGTAAGCGGAGGATCATGCTTCTGCCCGGGCTCACCGCGTAATGGCCAAATTCGACGTGCCGACGCTGGTGATCCACGGCAGCAACGACCAGATCGTGCCGTTTGAAAGCACCGGCAAGCTGGCGGCGGAGATGATCAAAAACGCCACGCTGAAGGTGTACGACAACGCGCCGCACGGCTTCGCGCTGACCCACCAGGACCAGCTCAACGAAGACCTGCTGGCGTTTGTGAAGTCGCTGTAAGTCTTTAAAAGCGAAGCCTGATGGGGCTTCGCTTATCAGGCCTACAAGGGCTGGTCCTGTAGGCCGGGTAAGGCGCAGCTGCCACCCGGCGCTTTCGCAGACGCGTTCCGCTCCGCCAGCAGCCGACAAATCTCCGCATGCTTCTCCTCGGTGAAGGTAAAGCGCGACATAAACACGATGCGGATCAGCGACCCAATCGCCGGCAGCAGGCAGATCCCGAAGAACAGCCCCGACAGCACGCCTTCGCTCTGAATTTGCGCCTGCGGCACGTAGCCAATCATCGTCAGGAACACGCCGATTAACCCACCGCCCACCGCCACCGACATCTTGCCGGTAAAGGTCTGCCCGGAGAAGGTGATCGCCGCGCAGCGCTTGTGGGTGTGGTACTCCGCATACTCGATGGTGTCGGCAATCATCGATGAGGTGAGGATGTTGGTCATCATCACGAACAGGGTGCTCAGGCCGAGCAGAATAAACAGCATCGTCACCTGCTGATACCCGACAAACCACATCACCACGCGCACCGCCACGTCCAGCCCGCAGAGGATCATAAACAGCTTCCGCTTCTGCATCCGGCGCGTCAGCATCGGCGCAACCAGGCACAGCACCGCCGCCACGATCCCCATCACGCCAATCGCCATCTGCAGGCTGCCATCGCCCAGGTTGTTGATAAAGAAGTAGATATACAGCCCGCCCGCCACGTTGTGGAACACGCAGAAGAAGAACGACAGCAGGACGATAAACAGCGGCTTGTTCTGACGCAGGCTGTGGAAGGTGTCGCGGATGGTCACCTTTTCCGGGCTCGGCGGCACGCGCTCTTTGATCTGCATAAAGCCGTTGAGCATCAGCGGCAGGCCCACCAGCATCATCACCAGCGCCGCCATAAAGTAGCCTTTATCGTTGCTGTACTGGGCGAAGAACGCCGCCAGCTTCGGGAAGAAGATGTTGGCGCAGGCAATCCCCGCGTTGACCCCGAGCATCGCCGCCGTCACCGCGCGGGTGCGCTGGGCGGAGTCGTTGGTCATCACCGACGACATCGACCAGAACGGGATATCGGAGATGGCGTACAGCGTCCCCCACAGGATGTAGGTCACCCCGGCGTAGAGGATTTTGGTGGTCATGTCCGCTTCGATTTTATAGAACGACAGCAGCGTGACGCCGGTGATCAGCAGCGGGGCGATCAGCAAAAAGTGGCGAAACTTGCCGAACCGGCTGTTAATGGTGTCCATAATGCTGGCAAACAGCGGATCGTGAACCGCGTCCCACGCGCGGGCAATCAGGAAGATGGTGCTCGCCGCCAGCGCCGAGATCCCCAGCACGTCGGTGTAAAAATAGTTAATAAACGAACCCACTAAACCAAAGCTAAAACACTGACCTAAACCATAGCCAAAATAAGACCACAACTCGCGAGACGGTATTTTCATTGTCGTTGCCATTGTTATATGCCTGCCTGATTGCCCGGCGGTGGTCCGCCGGGTCGATATTATTAGCCCTGAACTTACGGGGCGATCTTGCGCAGCTGCTGCATTAATGCGATTTCACGGCGCGAGAACGGGATGCCGTTCTCCTCGAACACATCGTGGAACCAGAGGCGGCAGTAGTCCGTGGACTCCTTCATCACCACCGGCCACGGCAGCCACGTCTGGGTTTTGCCGCGCACCAGCCCCCACTGGTACGGCGCGACCTTCGCCGCGTACATCAGCGGAAGCTGCTCTTCCATCGTGCTGCCCACGTGCCGCGCCAGCCATTCGGTGCAGAACAGCGGGCGACCAAGCTGTTGCAGCTGCTGGATAATCGCCGTCATCCGGCCCGTGTGGGTGTAGGCGTGGAAGCTCACCACGTCCGAGAGCGCCAGCGCGGTCTGGTCCAGCGGATGCCGGAAGAACGTCTCGCCCTCCTCTTCCGGCGGCAGGCGCCACGCGCAGACGGTGAGCGGCTGGGTCGGGTCTTCTTCACGCACCCACTGGAATGCCAGCTTCATCAATTCGTGAGCGCAGGTCTCCAGCTTCGCGTCGTACTGCACCTCCTGCGTGCCGGTCGCGAAAATGCCGCGGTTGCCCGGCTCGTTATACAGATCCCACAGCAGGACGCGCCTGTCGTCGCGGAACTGGCGGACAACGTCGCGGATATAGCGCTCAATGTCAGCCCAGCAGTCGGGATCGCACACCCTGTCGCGCCCCGGGCTCGCCGCCGCCTGGCTGTTGTGCTTGCCCGGCACGGGCGGCTTCTGCGGGCCGAGGTACGGCTCGTCGCCGGAAAAGCCGCAGTCGTCCATCAGGGTCAGCATGGTGCTGAAGCCTCGACCGTCGGCAATCGTCAAAAACCGGTCGATGCGCGCCATCAGCCCGTCGCGGTCATGCTCCCAGACGATAAACGGCAGGTTGATGCGCAGGGTGTTATAGCCCGCGTCCGCCGCCCAGCCCAGCTCGCGCTCGATGGTGGCGGCATCAAAGGTCTCTTCCTGCCAGATATCGGTCCAGTTCACCGCCGTCGACGGCAGATAGTTAAACCCGCACAGCCAGCCTTTTTGCTCATACCACGCCTGGGCCAGCTCCCTGCTCCACTGCTCTTTCATTACGCGTCCTCTTACTGATAATATTTAGCTAATAAATATTAGTTGAAGGGTAAATGCGCAAATCACGGCATTTAGAAAAGCGACGGCTCTCACAAAGTTCACGCTTCGATGAATGAGAAACGTGATCGACGGCGCTAAAGCGTGCGGTTAGGGTATGATGCGAAGTCGCGAAAGGGAGAGGACGGATGAAGCGAAAAACGAAAGTGACGATGAACGATATTGCGCGGGCGGCGGGCGTGTCGCAGGCGACGGTATCGCTGGTGCTTAACCAGTCCCGCAACATCAAGCTCAGCGACGACACCCGCCAGCGGGTGATTGGCGTCGCCACCGAGCTCGGCTACGACCGCCTCCCCGCCGTTCACGCCCCGCGCAACCAGGAGGAGATTGCCCTGCTGGTCAGCTCCATGCAAAGCTTCGACCCGTTTATCGACGCCATCAGCCAGGCGCGGGAAGCGGCGTGGCGCAACGAAACGTTGCTTACCGTCTACGACTACGGCGACGACATCGAGCTGGCCCTGAACATCATCCGCCAGCTGGAGAAGCGCAACTGCATCGGGATTATTCTCGCGTCTCCGGTCACCACGCTGGTGGACATGACGGCCTTCCAGGACTGCACCCGCATCCCGCTGGTGCTGCTCAACCAGCGCGACCCCGGCTCGCCGCTGCTGCCGTCGTTTATTCCGGACGACTACGCCAACGCTTTTCAGGTGACTAAACACCTCATCGCCTGCGGGGCCACGCGCATCGCCCACATCACCGGGGAGAGCTGGATGGAGGCCTCGCGCCAGCGTCTGGCGGGCTACCAGGCGGCATTACAGCAGGCCGGACTCGCGTGCGACGACGGCCTGGTGCGCCAGACCAACTGGCAGTTCAGCGAGTCCTTTACCGCGACGACCTCCCTGCTGGAACTGGCCGAGCGCCCGGACGCCATCTTCTGCGCCAGCGACTGGCTGGCGATTGGCTGCTATCAGGCGCTGGCGGTGAACGGCGTGCGCATCCCGCAGGACATGCTGCTGGCGGGCTACGACGACCAGAAGATCTCCGAGCAACTCACTCCGCCGCTGACCAGTATCCAGCTGCCCTACAGCGAGCTGGGACGGCTGGCGGTGGAGTACCTGTGCAATCAGGAAGATGCCGCCACGCACGTGACGCTGGCGGGCAGGCTGAAGGTGCGCGCCTCAAGCCTCGTCTGAGGTAAACACCATGCCCGCGTAGGGCTTCTCGCGACACGCCGCCAGCCGCGCGGCGAGGCTGCCCACGTGCAGCTCCAGCTTGTGCCCGTCCGGGTCGAGAAAATAGAACGACGCCCCCTCGCTTTTGTTCTGCTTCCAGACGGTGACGCCCGCCTGCTCAAGCCTTTGCGAGAACGGTTCAAAATCCGCCTCCGCCACGGTAAACGCGTAGTGGGTGTAGTCGCTCTCCTCCGGCGGCACGTGCTGGCGCGCCTCGTCGTACGACAGGCAGACCCACAGTTCGCCGCAGGTGAGATAGGCCCCGGTATTCCAGCGGGCGTGCAGCGCAAGCCCCAGCAACTCGTGCCAGAAGGTGACGCTTTTTTGCAGGTCGCTGACCGCGAGGGTCAGGTGGTTGAGAGATTGCAGCATGACGTGCCCTTTTGTTTTTCGCGCCGGACGTGATACGGTAAAGAGATGAACATAAACCACGCCGTGCTCACCGTAAACCGCTGGTGGCTGCCTTCTTAAAGGCGGCACGGAGTAGTTTTCCCCATTTTCAGATAGCCGCCGAAAGGCGGCTTTCACATTTCTAAGACCCCTTTCGGCAACTGCACATTAAGGAGTCTTTATGAACGCACCAACCATCCTCACCGGCGATCGCCCAACCGGCCCGCTGCACCTCGGCCACTACGTCGGATCGCTGCGCCAGCGCGTGGCGCTCCAGCAGACGCACAGCCAGTTTGTGCTGATTGCCGACCTGCAGGGGCTGACCGACAACGGCAGCAACCCGCAGAAGATCCGCGACAACATCCCCGAAGTGCTGGCCGACTACCTCGCCGCCGGCATCGACCCGAACCTGACCACGATCTGCCTGCAGTCCGCCCTGCCCGCCCTCGCCGAGCTGACGATGCTGTATATGAACATCGTCACCGTCGCCCGCGTGGAGCGTAACCCGACGGTGAAAAACGAGATTGCGCAGAAGGGCTTTGCCCGCTCGCTGCCGGTCGGGTTTATGGCCTATCCCATCAGCCAGGCGGCGGACATCACCGCGTTTAAGGCCGAGTGCGTGCCCGTCGGCGACGACCAGTTGCCGATGATTGAGCAGACCAACGAGATTGTGCACAAGATGAACAGCCTGCTGCCTGCCCCGGTGCTGCGCCACTGCAAGGCGATGCTGAGCGACACCAGCCGCCTGCCCGGCATCGACGGCAGCGCCAAGATGTCGAAATCGCTGGGCAACACGCTGCACCTTTCGGCCAGCGAAGAGACCATTCACCGTGCGGTCAGCGCTATGTACACCGACCCGAACCACCTGAAGGTGAGCGACCCGGGGCAGATTGAGGGGAACGTGGTGTTTACGTACCTCGACGCGTTTCATCCGGACAAGGAGAAAGTGGCGGCGATGAAGGCGCACTATCAGGCGGGCGGGCTGGGCGACCGGGCGTGCAAGAACGAGCTGGAGGCGTGCCTTCAGGAGCTGATTGCGCCGATGCGGGAGCGGAGGGCGATGTATATGCAGGACAAGGGAGAGTTGATGGCGATGCTGAAGCGTGGGACGGAACGGGCGCAGGGGGTGACGCAGGCGACGTTGAGGGCGGTGAAGGTTGGGCTGGGGGTGCCGATGTTTAGTTAAGTTAGAATTAGCGGTGGAGTGAGTGGGAAGAGTACGAAGCCGCTAAATCGATTATTACGGAAATAAACGAGGCGAAATAAAGTATTAAATCCATTATTAGCCAATGTCGTTTATCATTCTTTCAAGAATGCTATATTCATGGATTCTTTATATCTTTAATGCGCGGCGTAAAATGATATGAGTAAGTTTATTATTTCCATGCTGAATACGTTACTGTGTGTTTTTGTGATTACACTGTGCCTCATTTGCTTAGGTATCTCTGATAACTGGAAAGAATGCACTCTAGCTATAATCATTATTTTAGGAGGTACACACCTTACTTGTTTTTTACTGAATCGTGTATTGCCTCATAAGTTATCTATCTTAGAAGGAATACTGGAAGTATTGGGGGGACCACTATTAGTTATAGGCGCAATTGTGTGCTTTGATGTATTCGAACCCTGGCCGCTAAAAATCATTGGGATGTTTGTGTTGGTTGTTTTGGTTTTCTTTGGACCTTCGATGTTCAGTCCCAGGCGTTAACTCGATCTATTAATAAACGTATACGTTATTGTTGAGAACAACCTAATCGAAGACGATCTTGATATTTGCGGCATGGATGGCGATGCCCTGATTGAAGACTGCGAGGAAGCGTTTGGCGTTACGCTCGTCACTGAAGAAGATGGCTATGAGAAAACTTTTTCCCTCGCTGAAAACGAGTTTCTTTTTAGCACCGAGGGCATAGATTACTTTGGTATCTGCCGCTTAGTTCGCAGGCTACGAGGCATTCCGGAACCTGTGATACGCGATTTAACCGTTGGCGAACTCCATGCTGTACTGGTTAAAACTGTGAAAGACCAAATACATCATGATTGAGTGACTTTTAGCGTAGTGCGGGAATGCGCTCACATGCCCGTGCATACTGGTTTGAAGTTTAAACAGCCTGCCCACTGCCACGCTTAATCACCGGAACATCACCCGTATCATTCAGCGCACCCGGGAAGGTCTTCAGCCACTGTGCGACTTTCTGTTTATTGATATTCACCACGCTCATACCTTCCAGGCATCCCCATAATTCTCTTGTATGCTGCTGCGTAATCACAATGCAGTCTTTCATGGCGCGGATTTTCACGGGCATACCGTTGATAAAGCCTGCACGGGTTAACCAGTCGCCGCCCAGAAGAAGATATTTCATATCTATGCGCGCATACAGTTCGCAGCAGGCGGCACTGTCCTGCGGCGTTTCCGCGCGAGGATGGACGGGCGCCGCGTTGGGCTGGTTGCCGTGAAGTCGGCGGGCGCTGTTTTTGCGCACCAGCTCGCGGTTTTCAATCATGCCGGTGAAAGCGTCTGATTCTGTTTTGAAAACAGTAAACTCTGGCTTAAAATTCGTCGCAGCCATTTTCAACTCCGTTATAGTTGGTTGTGGTTAGCGGTATGGGGGTGTTGCAGCACCTTCATATCGCGAATTCTCTCTTTAAATATTCCTTGATACTTCCTTTGCCGTTCGGCGTAATTTCTGGTGCTCATTATACAGGGCTGAATATAAATACAGCGGTTTTTGGGTGGGGCAAATTTGAAATTTGCGAGGGAGATTCAGGAATTAGTGTTGTGGGCAGTAAGGTCATGTTTTTGTTGATTGTGGGTTGATTGGTCTGGGTTTTGCGAGCATCATCGCAATTATTTACCTTCTTCCGTAACGTGATGGCTTCCAGCAAAACTCTCGAACAGGCAATTGCCGACATTACCATCTGGCGCAAAGGTGAACAGCGTGCGCCGCATAAGCCTTTATTGCTTCTGTACGTTCTGGCGAACTATCAGCAGGGGCATGCGCGACTGTTTGATTATGGAACCGAGGTACACGAGCAGTTGCTTAGCCTGTTAGAACGCTTTGGACCGCAACGGAAGACACATTACCCGAACATGCCCTTCTGGCGGCTTAAGGGGGATGGGTTCTGGGATCTTCAGAATACTGAGTTCTGCTCAACCACTGGCAGTAAACAACCGCCTGTTAAAGAACTTGTAGAACATAATGTCGCAGGCGGGTTTGATGAAGAACACTTTGCGCTGCTGAATAAGAACAAAAATCTGATCGGCTCGCTAGCGCAGCAGATCCTTGAAGCGCACTTTCCTGAAAGCATTCAGGAAGAGATCGCGGATGAAATGGGCTTTGATATCCAGCAGTACCGTAAGGTTCGCGATCCGCTGTTCCGCCAGCAGGTATTGCGTGCGTATAACTACGAGTGCGCAATTTGCGGATTCAATATGCGGCATGATAACGCCTCTGTTGGACTTGAAGCCGCGCATATCAAGTGGAAGCAGTTTGGCGGACCGTGTGAGATCCCGAACGGACTAGCGCTGTGTGCGATTCATCATAAGGCGTTTGATAAGGGATCGATTGGGCTGGATGAGAATATGCGGGTGCTGGTATCAGAGGCGGTGAATGGGAATGGGATTGTTGGGCGGTTGTTCTGGGATTTTGCTGGTAAGCAGATTGCTTTGCCGATGGTGAAAGGGAATTATCCAAGGGAGGGGTTTGTGGAGTGGCATAGGAAGGAGGTGTTTAAAGAATGAGTGCGAAGGCCGGACTCGCACATAATGATTAATCCTTTGATTTTAAAATAATTAAAAATAATCTTTAGTTAATGTACCAACATCGATACCAACACATTAAATCGTTGATTTTGGGACTCGAATCGGGGCAATGGTTACCTGGAAAATGCTCACCATCGAGCGTATCTCTGGCGCTATGCATCAATCACATCCAATGCCGTTATGCGAAAACAGGCATAGGCCTCTTCCCAGGAAACGTGGCTTTCACCGAACACCATTGGTGTAACAAACTGCAGATAGCGTTCGTTATAAACAGGGTTGCTCGCCAGTTCTTCCAACCCCATTTTTAGTTCTTCAACAGGCGACTCGCAGAATTCAGGATACTGAGCACCGTAACGTTGGATATCCTGCTCAATACATTCCTGCACAAAGCGCTTCAAAACAGGAACGTCAGCACCTTTTTCTCTGACAATACAAAAGTTGTCGTAGATATGACGCACCAGTGACTCATCCACTGC
The DNA here is from genome assembly GCF_003688535.1 of Enterobacter sp. WP_7_1. Classification (NCBI taxonomy): domain Bacteria; kingdom Pseudomonadati; phylum Pseudomonadota; class Gammaproteobacteria; order Enterobacterales; family Enterobacteriaceae; genus Enterobacter; species Enterobacter sp. WP_7_1. The sequence continues at coordinate 316,474 of NZ_REFK01000004.1, forward strand.
ACGCTCCACATCACGCATACTTGCAGCCGTTCTGCGCATCATCGAGATCAGTTTTTCAGCCTGCGTGCTGCCGATAGTTGCGCAGGGAAAAGCCCTCACTACTTCGCCCTTCTTTGTTAGGTCCATTACCAGTGAGCTAATAGCACGATTTTCCGCAGCCTCAAGCAAATCCGTTTCCATCAGTTCCAGTTTGATAAATGGCCTTAAACAGGGAATTTGTACATATTCCTGCGGGTAGCGCACCGGAATTTCATTATAGCGGCTTTCATCACGAGTAACCTTTGGGTACTCCTCATCCATGCTAAACATACCTGAAGCTACAATCGTTTCGGTGATGGTCTTAATAATATCTTTACGGATATTTTTACGTTGATTTCTGGAATATTGCATGGAAAAGCCGGTGACAGGAACAAGCTTAATGTCCACGTCCTCCGACATCCTGTTCAAAGATATACCCGCTTTAGACAATGCTGTTCCACCGGCAAAAACCAGCTGATGTGTATCAAAGGACAGAGGCTGGAGCAATCGCAATAACTCAACGATGTAATAATCTTTCTCTACAATTGCAACTGATTCAATGCCCAGAGCATCAGCAACGTCCGGGAATAGCTTTGTCAAATCATCCATTTAGTTTGCTGCTCCCTACTGACAATGTTCTCTTGAAACGGGGGGAGGTTTTGATTTCAAGTGACGCGGGGATCTGGGTAGATTTACCACTGTTGTAGGCACTTGTTGCTCCTGCCAGGCGGTAATCCACTTTCAGACGTTCCAACGCCTCAATCATTACCGCAGCAGAACCTCCGGGAGCAGCAGGCATCAGCTTACCGGTAATCGCATTTTGCCGCGCTTTGGTATAGACGCCATAGCCTACTTTCAGTAGCTGCCCTTCATTCATCAGCTCACGCAGTGCTCTGCCTATTTGATCGTAGCCAGCAAGATCTTTGAAATCGTCACGAGTGAAAACATAACGCTTTGAGCGCTTCAGCCGTGACTGAATACGAGCTTTTATGGTCATGTCATCCTCCTTTGTTCGTTTCTTCATCATAGCAAACATACGACACTTTTAACAGCAAACATACGACAACTAACTTACCTCGCAGCCAGCATTCCCGGATAGTGTTTTGCTATGATGTCGTTCATACGTTTAATCAACTCCAGACGCTTAAAGGTCAAGTGCGCCGTACCTTTTTGATAGTAACGAATGCTGAATAACTCATCTTCGTAAACATTCTTAGCCGGATTATCACGAATATGCTCCATCAATCGGGTAGAGATATCACCCCGGTTGTCAGGGATGGGTTTGCCATCCAGCAGAAACAGCATTCTCTCCAGATCCGCCAGTTGATCCCGTCGCCAACCCCAGTTAAGGCTAAAGCCCCAGCGGTTATGCGTCACCAGATTGTTAATGATGATCTTCTTACCGAAGCTGCAGGGACTGTTGGTCTTATAATCCCATGACAGTCCTTTGAACACATTGATGATGCCACGTTCGAAGACATCCATTTTGTTCAGATGTAACTGCTCAAAGGTGCTGAGAATATTCGCCTCGCTGATAGCAGGAAGATCGCCCTCCTCCAGATTCTTATGCCACTGGTCGCGAGCCTGAGCATCCATCAAGGCCATCATGCCGGACTTCAGCATCAAATCGCGCCAGATACTGCGATCTATATTGCAGGTGACGGCAGGCATTGCTTTATCAACCTTTTCAGTCAGCCAGCTATCGTAGCGGTGCCCGGACTTCATAGCCCAGTCTTGTGCTGTACCACCGCCAATTTCTGAGGTCAGCCGTGAGATGGCATCAAGCTGCTGAATGAGTTGTTCGATCCGTTTTAGTGCGGTATCGTGGCCCGTAACAATACGCTCGATACTGGTCGAAAGAATGAGTTCATTGTGTTCCGTCAACACGTCGGGTTCTGTTTGCATCGTTAATCGTCCATAAAAGCAAACACGCCTGCCGGGAATGGCAGGCGCATTATGCAATGAATAAAAAAGGTGGGAAGTTCAGAAGCCAAAATCAGGAATGAGGCTCGAAGAATTTAAGTATTTATTAATCCGGTAGCTCGCCTGGCTCGGAGAATATCAGTCGCGGTCAGGAACGGAGTCTGTTCCTGCCAGCTAAACCCTTTGCGGTCGATGCGTACCAGTTCATAACGTTCCACAAGAAAATTAACAGCATCGGCGAGCGTGATTCCTGCATCGATATGCTCCTCGATGGCCGCGTCGTCATGGAATGGTGTGTCGTTAAGCGTCAGGCCGTAATGGTGATCCAGCAGATACGTTAAAAGTTGCTGCCAGACCTGCACGGGCGACAGACGTGACGAAACCGGCACCGTGGCCGGTATAGCTGAAATGTGCATGAGTTGAGTCCTGATAAAAGAGAAGAGAGAAGGTGTTACTGGGTTGGATAGATCGAAATGTAAACGTAGCCACAGCTACCACGGGTATCAGCTATACAGGTTAAACTCGCAAGTTGAATGGTCACCTGATATTGCTGATGTGGATTTAGTTCGCCAACGCGCAACATATTTTCCAGTTGTTCTATAAACAGCGGGAAAGCCTGATCCAGTTTCTGCAGGTGTATCGGGCTAAAACTCCCCGTCAATCCAGCCCTGTCAGCCAGGTAATGCAGTCGATTGCCTTCCTGAACTAATCTCGCGCCAAATCGTGGGGTGATATCGCTTTGTAGACCCCATTCATGAGGTGGTGTGATTGACATGAAAACCTCCGTTTAAAGCAAACCCTGCTCAGCAAAAGAAACGACTTCATTCCCAACAACCAAATGATCCAGCACTCGCACTTCTACCAGTGCTAACGCTTTCACTATCCGCTGAGTGATGTGTTTGTCCTGCTGACTGACTTCTGTCGTACCTGACGGATGGTTATGCGCCAGAATTACCGCAGCGGCATTGTGTTTCAGAGCCAATTTAACCACTTCGCGGGGATGCACTTCGGTATGGCTAAGTGTGCCGGTAAACAGTGTTTCGCATCCCAGCAGGCTGTGCTGATTGTCGAGATACATCACGATAAAAACTTCACGCTCCTGATGAGCCATCTGTAATTGCAGCCAGGTCTTAGTGAAGCTGGTGGAGGTAAATGACTCACTCGGTTGACGCTGATATTTCTCCAGCAGGCGTAATGCCCGACGAATGACGCGTTGCTCGTTTGCAGGAAATACAGGGGACAAATTGAATACAGGCATAATTGCTCCTTAAAACAAAAAACCTCGCCGGTTTATTGGCAAGGCCTGAAGGAAGGGATAATAAAAAGGCTCATGAGGCAAGCTGCAGCATATTCTCGGCCATAACCCAAAGGGCGCGGTTAAGCTTCACATCGCCGTCGATGCCTTTCACCGCGCGGGTATGTGCTCGCTTGCCTTTAGTCGTTCTCCCAGACAGACCGCCTTTAATCAGGTTTTCCTGAATGCGCTGATAAGTGGTCCACAGGTCGTTACTTTCATCCTGCCAGCGGCGCGGGGATAGGATTTGCGAATCCGTCACCGGCTGATGCTCTTCACCAAAGCGATAGGTTAATGCCGCTTTCGCCATCGCCTGCTGTGCTGGCGGAGTTAACATTAGCGACTGCATGGCATCGCGTTTCTCTTCTACACGGTCAAATATTCCCAGCACTTCGTAAGCCCCTTCAATGACTTTCTCCACCACGTTGCCTTTATGAGGTACACGAACCTCACCAAAACTCTCACCGCAAATTAGTCCATTCTGGCAGACTGAACGAAATAATCCCGGCAACATCTGATAACTGCTCGAGCCATCGTGGCTGTTGAGCAGAATAATTTCCGGAACTTGCTTGCCAGTGATTTGGCCCTCACGACGAAGACGCAGCATGTGTTTGGTGTGTTCGCGCTTGCTCTGGTCGCGCACTCGGGTCTGGCAGGCAAAGAAAGGCTGGAAACCTTCACGTTGCAGATTATCGAGCAGGGTTATTGTCGGGATATAAGTGTATCGGTCGCTGCGGGAATCATGCTTTTCTTCACTGAAGACGCTGGGCACGTAATGTGCCAGTTCGTCGTGAGTTAATGGGCGGTCGCGGCGTACAACATTAACCGCACCAAAGCGGCTGGCTAATCGGATCATGATTAATTCCTTTTTTGGCGATTAAAAAAGAAAAGGCCATGCTTCCCGAAGGAGGCATGGCCTGATGTTGTTGTGAGTCTGAGGTCTGGCAGATTTAAGTCTAAGCCAGTTATGATGCCTTATTCACAGCAACCGATACTGACAGTGGCTGATAAGACTGAGGGTCGAAAACGGACAGTGGCAGCCTGGCCTGATGGCCGTTGCGCTCTTCGGTCGCATTCATGATTTCAATAGCGCTGACGTTTTCGACACATTCATGCTCAAGAAAAGCTTCCTGAGAACGAGTAGCATCGCTGTCGCCAAAGGGGGCTACGTCCATTGTTCCCATCGCCAGCGTGTTGCCCGCCTTGTCTTTCAGCCCCAGCAAAACTGACAGAGGGCCAAAACCCACACCGCTACCACCATTATCCAGACGGAACTGATACACACAGATATTACCGGGAGTCCACACGGTATCGGTATTGCGGATACTGATATAGCGTTGTTCATCTGCGTAAGCAGATGACGGATGGCACAGCATTAAAACGACAATGGCAGGTAAGGTTTTAGCCAATCGGCTGACGAGTGGCATAATTTTGCTGTAACTAGGTTTTGCCCATACCCTTACTATTGTGAAAGAAGATATATCTATATCTTTCTGACAATCCTTTTCCATCGTTCTTTTCCTTCAGTGGCATTTGGGACGTGGCTTTTGGGAAGTGCTCAGCAGTTGCCTGCGCGACGACACAATTCCGCTAAGCTTTTCTGTGCGACCCATTGCTGTAGTTTCCGATCCTCTTCCGAGCGCTTAGCCGCTAATGTGGCTTGCTGCTGTTTATTCACACAATTATCTGGCATCACCATAATGACTTTTGGGGCTATCTGTTGTCTGACTTTTGCAATCTTAGCCTTAAGAACAGCATCCGTATCTTGGGGTGCAGACCAGTCGGGGTATATAAGAGCATCGATAGCCTTATCACGTACCGAAGCTTGGTTATCAATAACGGCAAAGTAGCAGCCTTCCCCTTTATCATCTCCCTGATAAACCGTTTCAATATCGTTGTAGGTTTCACCGACAGGATTCAGTTTTAGTTGACGAATAGTGTGGGTTTTCTTATCGGCCAGGAAAATTGCACCACCACCACGGGTACGTAGCAAAAACTGCTTCGTCCACGGGTAGTTATCAATAACATTGGCCTGGTAGAGCATATTGTGCAGCGTATTGTCATCCATGCCATCAGCGGATTTCCAGCCGTCAGCCTGCATGTACTCCCAGGCTTTGACAGAGCCGACAATATTGCCAGCGTCAGCCAGAAAAACTGCACTCAGACAAATGCTGGTAGACAGCAATGTAGTGGTAAGTAATTTCATCGTGGTTATTCCTTCTGAGGTATAAGCCCGTCGTCAGTCGCGACAAGCAATGAATGGAAAAAGCGAAAGTGAGGTAACGCCTGAAGAAAATCTGTGCGGGACAGGATGTCGCGCACGGCGGTATCCGGGGTAAAGCTGTCATTGTGGAGCGTGACAGCCCTGATATCTGCAAGTGGAAATGCGGTAACTCGAGCCTGATGCTCACCCGTCAGATACCACTCTCCTTCACGTAGAACCAGCCGATAGGGAGCAAGACCTGTACAGCGGCAACCGTTACTGAGTAGTGTCACCTTTCGATGCTCCGATACCGCGCTTACTAACCGAGTGAATACGCCTGAGTCTGGGGATGAAAACTGGGCTGTTCCCTGCCAGATAAGGCAAGGAGACTCCCCTGGTCCGCTCAACAGTGAACTGACCAGATGGTTATCCATATCAGGAAACAGTACTTCAACGCCTGACTGGCGGGCAAATGTCATTACCGCCAGCTCTCTCTGGCGGCTACCGGATAACAAACGGCATCGGCCTTTGCAATACTCCAGATCCAGATAAATCAGGCGTTCCCGAAAGTCCCGGCGTAGAGTTCGAACCGACACACTAAATTCAGTTGCCAGCGCTCGTAAATCCAGTGTTTCTCCAGCCACCAGACGGCTGATAATTAACGACAGTCGGACGGCAAGCCGATCATGACGACGTTCAACCTGAACCATGAGGCAGGTTCTCCAGTAATATAATTAACTGAAAATAAAAAGGTTATTTTAACCAGGGGGCAGGACAGGGAATGGACACCAGAAGACGTATTTTTTAATGTTGCTGAATGCAGCCACGACGGGCTATCAAGAGAAAGCGGACCAAATTTGATAGCCTATAAAACGTCAGAACGGACAGGGTGTGTCCCGATGATAACCGCAGGTAAGCCAAGGTTAGAAGAAAATCCAGTCCCAAACTGCACGGGCAACGGATACTACGGCATCGCGGACTGTACGAATGACCGCTTTTAGTGGTGCGGGAATAAATGATGCCGTTTCCGCAGAATCAAACACCTCCCCGACCGCATTACCAAAGCCCTCACGAGCCTGCTTTTTTACCGGCTCACTGCATAACCTCCCATGCAGTTGTGTCGCCAATGGGCTGGTGGCTCGGTCTGGCAGGCAGCACATCATCGTTTCTATCATTGATGGGAGATTCCATTCTGTTCTCGCTGAGACAGCGCATACCGGATGATGTGGTGAGAATAACTGGCGAATAGACGCCAGCCTGGCCTCAATATTCACCCACTGGTGCGGTGATGGTGCATTGCCGGTGACATACCACTCATGGCTTGGCTCGATTTTGTCAACCTGATTAACGATAAACAGAAACCGTTGTTGGTAGCCAGTCATCACTCGCCGGTAGAAGCGTTCATCCACAGAGAATGCTCGATCATCGGCTTTGATAACCCACAGGATGAGATCCAGCTCAGGGAGAATATTGCGATATAGAGATTCATATTCTTTATCCCGTTGCTCGCTCTCGCCTACTCCGGGTAGGTCTATTAGTATCAAGCTATGGTCACCACTGCTCAGACGCAATCGCAGTACGTCACGGGTGCAGGCGTGGACATCACTGATGGGCGTAACCTCACCTTGGAAAAGCGCATTACAGAGAGATGATTTTCCCGCGCCTGTTTTGCCCATGATCCCGATGACTGGTTCGTAATGAGTGAGTTTTTGAATATGGTCAAGAATATGTTTGCCAATGGCATGGGGGAGTGACGCTAGTGGCTTTTCAATGGCCATTAGACCTTCTGATTTTTTCATTAAACTACCTCAGACAGAAAAAACAAAACCCCCGAGCCAGGAAGGCGTCGGAGGTGATTCACTGCGATAATATCTGTCTGAAATTATTTGGAATGATGTGCAAACAAGTGTCCTGCATCACATCTGATTTTACACTATACAGGTTTCAACATGCTCAAGCGTGATAACTCATTGTCGATAAGACATTTGAGTGTCTCATCTAGCGTCATGCTTTTACTTTCAGCAATCTGACCCAGCCTTTTTTGGTATAATTTGTTCAATTTCAAAGGGGGATGCGTATCTTTTATCTTTTTCCTACGGGATTTTTGCTCCCAAGCTTTACTCAGTTCTTCTAGCAATATTTCTTTGCAGCTTAAAGTACTAGTACCACCCAACCCATGCGAAATGAACTTCCCATCCTTTCTTCTTTTATTTTCTTTCAGATAACCTAGTTGCTCGTCACTCCACCCTTTCCAGTTATCAAAGATAGCAATAATAAAATGGTAGCGTTGCTCACAGGAAATAGGTTTGGTATCAATAGAAATATATTTCTTCCTCATTTGCTCCCAAACCCATAAACATTGCTCTTCATTATTCTTATCCAGCCATGAAAATGCTCTAGGGAACTGATTGCTGGCATTAGCCCAATCACCCATCACTTCCGTGATAGCCTGGTCTGCTAACCTCGTCGATGGGTACATTTTCAAAATGGTATCGATTATTTTTTCCATTACATCTGGGATGACATCCGTATTAGTTACCTTGGAGAAGTCTAATCCATTAGCTTGCTCACATTTTGGTGGGGAAAAATTCAGATCCAAGTCCTGCAGATTTATGTCTAAATCCTGGAAGTTTATCTCGCCTTTATTATTTATTTTTCCCGTATTTTGAGGGGACATGACCACATCGGGGGCATGGATATTAAACTGTGGCATATCGAGCTTTGTTCGGATGTTCGTACTGGCGAGTGCTACGGTTTTGTTCGCTAGTAAACGAAAGAGAAAGAAATGCATTGCCCTTGGGTTTTTCCTCAACCACTTTAGGCGACTTGCCTGTCGCAGTCTCTTTTTTCGCATTTCCCGTTCATCGAATTCATACTCCTCCATGGTGCCCCTCCTGCTCCAGAATGGTTGTTTTCCATCATTTCACTCAAGAGTAAAAGAAGCAAACCCAGATGTAAATCATGCTTTTTTTGAAGGTAAAAATGATATAAAAACAGCGTAATAACGTAGTAAAAGTGTAGTGTTAAATTTCATCTACAATACAAAATATCAATAAGTTAGGTATGAAACCTAGCCTTATTAGCATCAAAAATACAGTATTCTACTTACAATCCACGAAGAAACCTACCCCATGGTGTTCTGCACAAAAATCGTAGCCAAATTCAGCAGGCACGTCCTTCTACCATTAACTCGATTGACTGCTCAGAAACTGCCAAGGAAAGAAGTGGATGCTTTATTCACTCCCGCAGTAAACGACCTTTGACATGCAATGAAAAAATTTCCCTTAGTGCAGTGCTCAATGGCAGCCAAAAAATTGGTATGGAGTGGCGTTCAGAAAACTCAGTAGCTGATAGCTGGCGGTTCGTTATGATGCAGCACTTAGGGGCTCAATTTTCCTATAGGCCGGTAGTGGCATAGAGGTCAATGACCTTCAACTTTTTTACAGATTACCGGGTTGGTATGCCGAAGCACGTGGTCGTTATCAAACATCACGAGTCTGGCTTACCTTTCTTAACCGGAGATTCGAATAATGAACACCCATCTTTCTCTTTTAGAAGACCAGTTTGTCAATATGGCATATATCACCAACCTGACTGGTTTAACGGACAAGTGGTTCTATAAGCTAATTAAAGATGATGTTTTCCCAAAACCAATAAAAATGGGTCGTAGCTCCCGCTGGCTAAAAAGCGAAGTTGAAGCCTGGCTCCAGGAACGTATTAACCAATCCCGTAAATAACCTCAATCCGAACTAAAGTTGCAGTACGAAGACAGCTATCCGGCTCCCCGGAGATTTTCTGCTGCCTGTAATTTAAGCCAGAAGGAATATAAACGATGAAAGACTATAAACCGCGTTACGAAGAACTTCAAAAATGCTACCAGACTTGGTTGACGGATTTTACGAAGCTGACTGTCCGGCACGGAATGTGCCATCAAAACATATATCACTATCATAGTCTGACGGTTGGCTGTCTAAATTTTCATGGTAAAGAAGCTGTTATTGCTATTGTGCCCCACTGGCTACACCGGCTTATTTACGGAAAGGCAACGGCGGCATCATTATCGATAGATGATGACCTGAGCGTAAGCTTATTAACGCAGGAGCACTTGTTGGCCCATCATCCCATGCTTGAAGGCGTTCTGCTTTCCGAATGTGTCCGTTTGAAACACCGTTCACTGGCAAATAAGCTCACCAGCCTGTTTCAGCAGTTTAGAGGGACTGAGTTGCGTCTAAAGCTTGTCTGGCTGTGCTGGTACGATTTGATGTTGGGGAATTGTCTTGCTGACTGGATTGAAAGTCTCAAGTTCAAAACAAGCGAGAAGGTAAATAACTGGGTTAATGACCGACAGGCTGAGAACCATATGCTTACCAGCATGATGGATGAGTACGTCTGTTTTGCCTACCGTACTGTACTCGATCCGCTGATTTGAGCCTCAAGCCTTGTTCTGTAAGGGCTAAGAAATGTTCAGGGAGTTAAAATTAATATCGGTTAATTAATATAATTAATAGGTACTCCCTTTTTATATTCCTCATAAACCTGTCTACAGATCTGCTCATTAATAATCCATCCCTCAGCTTCTTGCCGGGGGATCACCCTCCTCTACATGGCTGCTCCAAGCAGCGGCCAGGAAATAACCACATGAATATTGAACGATCCTGGACACCAGACTGGTTTCTGGAGTCTGTCTTGAACTGGCATACGGATAGTATGATCAACCGGTATGCTTGCCTGCGGGCTATTCGAATAGACCTGTTCTACAAAAATGGAACGCCAAGATATGTACAACCCGGACACCACCAACTGGAACTGGATATCCAATTATTAATGAAAAACATGATGAGTCTGCGAGCCGTAGTAGGTTATTTTTGGGTCATAGAGTGGACTGAGGATCACCGCTACCACGCCCATGCAGTCTTCTGGTTAGATGGTAATCGGACCCAGATAAGCTATCCATGGGCTGCGAAAGCGGGTGAGCTATGGAGCAACATTACAGACAGGGAAGGCTGGCATCACCGTTGCGAATACAAGGAACACTATCGAGCAAATATCAATATCCCTGTTCACTACAACGATCCTGGAAGTATTACCAACATACGGCAGGTACTCGCCTATATGACAAAAATCCAACAGAAGGAGGGGTTGCTACTCCACGGCTGCAATGAAGTACCTGAGCGTCCACTGACAGGTCGTCCACGGCTTCCCCAGCGACTCAACTGAACAGGTATGCAGGTTTATCTGCTGCAGGATACGATCTAATGCCCAATGCGGCAGACCAGAAAACGATTACTGCAGCACAACAAATAATCAAATTTTACTAATGCACACAGATAGAGGTAACTGGCATAGCCTTTCTGCCATCGTGAAACCACTTATCGGAAGAGTCATAACTGGATCTGATATAGATGCAGTCGTTGTGAACAAATTGCGGTAAAATCTCGTCAACAGCAGTTGCTAAGAATCGAACTCAGGATAAAAAAAATGACAAGCTTTCAACAGCGTGCAGAACTACATCGCCAAATCTGGGCTATCGCCAACGATGTCAGAGGCTCGGTAGATGGATGGGACTTTAAGCAGTATGTCCTTGGTGCACTTTTCTACCGCTTTATTAGTGAAAACTTCTCCAATTACATCGAAGCCGGTGATGACAGCATCCACTATGCTGAGCTGGATGACAGTATCATTACCGATGACATTAAAGATGATGCCATCAAAACTAAAGGCTATTTCATTTACCCGAGCCAGCTATTCTGCAATGTTGCTGCTAAAGCGAATACTAACGATAGGCTGAATGCTGATTTAAACAGTATTTTTGTCGCCATTGAAAGCTCAGCTTACGGTTACCCGTCTGAAGCTGACATCAAAGGCCTGTTTGCTGATTTTGACACCACCAGTAACCGCTTGGGTAATACTGTTAAAGACAAAAATAGCCGCCTGGCTGCCGTGCTGAAAGGCGTAGAAGGTTTAAAACTGGGAAACTTTGACGACCACCAGATTGACTTGTTTGGTGATGCATACGAGTTTCTGATTTCCAACTATGCGGCGAATGCCGGTAAGTCAGGCGGAGAGTTCTTCACACCACAGCACGTTTCAAAACTGATTGCACAACTGGCAATGCACGGTCAGACCCACGTTAACAAAATCTACGACCCGGCAGCAGGCTCGGGCTCACTGCTGCTGCAGGCGAAGAAACATTTTGATAACCACATCATCGAAGAAGGTTTCTTTGGTCAGGAAATAAACCATACGACGTTCAACTTGGCACGTATGAACATGTTTCTGCACAACATCAACTACGACAAATTTGATATCAGACTGGGCAATACCCTGACTGAACCACACTTTGGCGACGAAAAGCCGTTTGATGCGATTGTGTCGAACCCGCCGTATTCGGTGAAATGGATTGGCAGCGACGATCCGACTTTGATTAACGATGAGCGTTTTGCTCCGGCAGGTATGTTGGCTCCAAAATCAAAAGCTGACTTTGCGTTTGTGCTTCATGCGCTGAACTATCTGTCCGCCAAAGGCCGTGCAGCAATAGTTTGCTTTCCTGGCATTTTCTACCGTGGTGGCGCGGAGCAAAAAATCCGTCAGTATCTGGTCGATAACAACTATGTTGAGACGGTGATTTCACTCGCGCCAAACCTGTTCTTTGGTACCACCATTGCCGTTAATATTCTGGTGCTGTCAAAGCATAAAACAGATACCAATGTGCAATTCATCGATGCCAGCGGTTTGTTTAAAAAAGAAACCAATAACAACATTCTCACCGATGACCATATCGCTCAAATCATGCAGGTTTTCAGCAGCAAATCAGATGTTGACCATCTGGCGAAATCAGTGCCCTCCGAAAAAGTGGCCGGGAATGATTACAACCTGTCTGTCAGCAGCTACGTGGAAGCCAAAGACACCCGAGAAATCATTGATATTACGGAACTTAATGCCGAATTGAAAACTACCGTCCGGAAAATCGACCAGTTACGTAAAGACATTGATGCGGTTGTCGCTGAAATTGAAGGTAGTGAGGTGCAGGAATGAGTGAACTGAGTTATCTGACTAAGCTGCTTGATGGTGATAGCGCTGAATGGGTGTCTTTGAGGGAAATAGCCGAATACTCAACTACCCGAGTCGATGCTATTAAACTTGACGCTACTTCATTCACTGGAGTGGACAATCTCATTTCCAACAAAGGTGGGCGTATCGATGCAAATTATCTGCCGAATACTGCCCGTTTGACCGCATATGAACCAGGGGATATTCTTCTTGGTAATATTCGACCATATTTGAAAAAAGTTTGGTTGGCTACGCATTCAGGCGGGTGCAGCGGTGATGTTCTTGCAGTCCGTATTCGTTATGAATGCAGGTCTTTCGTAAATCCGAAGTTTTTATATTTTATTTTATCATCTGATGCATTCTTCTCATACAGCATGCAGCATGCAAAAGGTGCAAAAATGCCACGAGGAAGCAAAGCCGATATATTAAACTATGAAATCCCAATCCCTTGTCCGAGCAATCCGGAAAAATCCCTTGCCATCCAGTCTGAAATCGTCCGGATTCTGGATACATTTACTGCACTTACCGCTGAGCTTACCGCTGAGCTTACCGCTGAGCTTACCATGCGTAAAAAGCAGTACAACTACTATTGCGAGCAGTTGCTGAGTTTTGATGATGGTGGGGCTGAGTGGAAAACATTAGGAGAGTTGGCAGAGAATCTTGACGCCAAAAGAAAGCCAATCACTAGTGGTTTGAGGGAAGCAGGGAAAATACCTTATTACGGAGCATCAGGGATTGTCGATTATGTAAAAGATTATATTTTCGATGGCGACTTTCTATTAGTATCAGAAGATGGCGCAAACCTGTTGGCTCGCAATACTCCGATAGCGTTCAGTATCAGTGGTAAGACTTGGGTGAACAATCATGCTCATGTGCTTAAATTCGATACCTATGCAGCAAGAAGATACGTTGAGTACTATCTGAATAGTATTGACTTAACAACCTACATTTCAGGTGCCGCACAACCTAAGCTGAATAAGAAAAACCTAGAGAGCATCCGTATCCCAAATCCGCCGCCAGAAGAAAAGGAGAGGATCGTTTCAATCCTCGATAAGTTTGATGCATTAACAAACTCCATCACTGAAGGCCTTCCTCGCGAAATCGAGCTCCGCCAGAAACAGTACGAATATTATCGTGACATGTTATTTAGCTTTCCGAAGCCGGATGTAGTAGAGGCGTGACATGAGCAAGACACTCCTGGAAATAGCCCAACAGCTAAGTACGCCTAAGAAAGTCAAGAAAACTGTCTCTGAAAAAACAAAGGAAGTTGAAGAGACCAGGCCCGTACCAAAGGTGCAGTTAATCTACGCTTTCAATGGCACAGGCAAGACACGTCTTTCCCGGGATTTCAAGCAATGGATTACGTCCAAAGTCATTGACGGAGAAGGTGATGACGAAGCTGAACAGTCGGAGTTTTCGCGCAAAAAAATCCTTTATTACAATGCTTTCACTGAGGACTTGTTTTACTGGGATAACGATCTGCAAGAAGACGCCGAGCCGAAGCTGAAGGTGCAGCCTAATTCTTATACAAACTGGTTGCTGACCTTGCTAAAAGATTTGGGACAGGATAGCAATATCGTCCGTTATTTCCAGCGCTATGCGAACGACAAGCTAACGCCACACTTCAATCCAGATTTTACCGAAGTCGCTTTTTCTATGGAACGCGGCAATGATGAGCGTTCCGCCCATATCAAGTTATCCAAAGGTGAAGAAAGCAACTTCATCTGGAGTGTGTTTTACACCCTACTGGATCAAGTGGTCACAATTCTCAATGTCGCCGACCCAGATGCGCGCGAAACCCCCGCATTTGATCAACTGGAGTATGTATTCATTGATGATCCCGTCAGCTCTCTAGATGATAACCATTTGATTGAACTGGCGGTTAATCTTGCGGGGCTGATCAAATCCAGTGAATCCGATTTGAAGTTCATTATCACGACACATAGCCCAATCTTTTATAATGTACTTTTCAATGAGTTGAACGGTAAAGCTTGCTACATGTTGGAGAGTTTTGAAGATGGTACATTTACCCTCACAGAAAAATATGGCGACTCTAACAGGAGTTTTTCCTACCATCTCCATCTAAAGCAAACAATCGAACAGGCAATTGCTGACAACAACGTTGAAAGATATCACTTCACGTTACTGCGCAATCTTTATGAGAAAACGGCCAGCTTTCTGGGCTACCCTAAATGGTCTGAACTCTTGCCTGACGACAAGCAGCTTTATTTGAGCAGAATAATCAATTTTACCAGCCACAGCACGCTATCGAATGAAGCCGTTGCGGAGCCAACGCAAGCGGAGAAAGCGACTGTCAAACTGTTGCTCGATCACTTGAAGAACAACTGTGGCTTCTGGCAGCAGGAACAAAAAAATGGTTGATTGCACCAAGCCAATTGCTGAGTCCAATAATTTTATCATTTTGGACAAATACAACCCGGACTGGAAGATTACCGAGAGCTACCAGAGCGAAGGTGATCTGGAGCGTGAGCTGATTCAGGATTTAGTCAACCAGGGCTATGAATACCTGCCAACCCTGAACAACACCAAGGCTATGCTCGCCAATGTCAGGGAGCAGTTGCAAAGCCTTAACAATGTGGAGTTCTTGGAGGCTGAATGGCGTCGCTTTGTGGAAACCTGGATGGACAAGCCCAGCGATGGCGTTGTCGAAAAGGCCCGCAAGATTCATGATGATTATGTTCATGATTTCGTCTTCGACGATGGCCGTATTCAGAATATCTATCTGCTGGATAGAAAAAACATCCTTCGCAATAAAGTGCAGGTCATCAAGCAGTTTGAACAAGCAGGCACGCACGCCAATCGCTACGATGTCACCATTCTGGTCAATGGCCTGCCGCTGGTACAAATTGAGTTGAAAAAACGCGGTGTAGCGATTCGTGAAGCTTTTAACCAGATACACCGTTACAGCAAGGAAAGCTTTAACAGTGACAATTCGCTGTTTAAATACCTGCAACTGTTTGTCATTTCCAACGGTACCGATACCCGTTACTTTGCCAATACCACTAAACGAGATAAGAACAGTTTCGATTTCACCATGAACTGGGCGAAGTCTGATAATGCGCTGATTAAAGACCTGAAGGACTTTACTGCCACTTTTTTCCAGAAGCATACCCTGCTCAAGGTGCTGTTTAACTACAGTGTGTTTGACAGTAGCCAGACGCTGCTGGTGATGCGCCCCTATCAGATTGCTGCCACTGAGCGAATCTTATGGAAAATTAACAGTTCCTTTAAAGCAAAGAACTGGTCAAAACCGGAAAGCGGGGGATTTATCTGGCACACCACCGGATCAGGTAAAACCCTGACCAGCTTTAAGGCCGCTCGTCTGGCAACCGAACTGGATTTTATTGATAAAGTATTCTTTGTCGTGGACAGAAAAGACCTCGATTACCAGACAATGAAAGAGTATCAACGCTTCTCGCCGGACAGCGTTAATGGTTCTGACAATACTGCAGGCCTTAAACGAAATCTGGATAAAAATGATAATAAAATAATCGTCACAACGATTCAGAAGCTGAATAACCTGATGAAAGCGGAAGCCGACTTATCCGTCTATCAACAACAGGTCGTCTTCATCTTCGATGAGTGCCACCGCAGCCAGTTCGGTGAAGCACAGAAGAACCTAAAAAAGAAATTCAAACGTTTTTACCAGTTCGGTTTTACCGGTACCCCGATTTTTGCCGGTAAAAATGCTTTGGGCGCAGAAGATACAAAAAGCGTCTTCGGCGTGGAGCTACATTCTTACATCATCACCGATGCCATTCGGGATGAAAAAGTACTGAAATTTAAAGTCGATTACAATGATGTCCGACCGCAGTTTAAAGCATTAGAAACCGAAACTGATGAGAGAAAACTCAATGCAGCTGAAAATAGACAGGCCCTGCTTCACCCAATGCGAATTCGCGAAGTTACGCACTATATCCTGAAAAACTTCCGCCAAAAAACGCACCGAGCGTTTTCTGGTGCAACAGGTTTTAATGCTATGTTTGCCGTCAGCAGTGTAGATGCAGCAAAAGCTTACTACGAAGCCTTCAAAAACATCCAGCAGGCAGCCCTCGAGCAAGATAACCACTACAAACCATTGACGGTTGCCACTATCTTTTCTTATGCCGCCAATGAAGAGCAGGATGCAGTCGGGGATATTAGCGATGAAAGCTTTGATGTTACTGCCATGAACAGCAGTGCTCGGGAGTTTCTGGAATCGGCTATTAGAGATTATAACTCCACCTTTAAAACCAACTTCAGTACCGATGGAAACAGTTTTCAAAACTACTACCGTGACCTTGCGAAACGGGTTAAGGGGCAAGAAGTTGATCTGCTGATAGTAGTCGGCATGTTCTTGACTGGCTTTGATGCCCCAGCGCTCAATACATTATTTGTGGACAAGAACCTGCGCTACCACGGGCTGATGCAGGCATTTTCCCGCACTAACCGGATTTACAATGCAACAAAGACCTTTGGGAACATTGTCACCTTCCGTGACTTAGAACAGGCGACCATCGATGCCATCACTCTGTTCGGAAAAAGCAATACCCGAAGCATGGTGATGGAAAAAAGTTATGCCGAATACATGGACGGCTTTACGGACAGTTTAACCGGCGAGGCGAGACGCGGTTTTATGGATATCGTAACCGAACTGGAGACTCGCTTTCCAAACCCTGCAGGTATCGAATCCGAAAAAGAGAAAAAGGCTTTCGTTAAATTGTTCGGAGAATACCTGCGAGCAGAGAACGTACTGCAAAACTATGATGAATTTACCACGCTGAAAGCCTTGCAAACCGTTGACCTCAGCGATCCAGTCGCTACAGAAGAGTTTAAAGCGGAACATTATCTGGACGATGAGCAATTCGCTGAGCTACAGATAATTCGCTTACCAACTGAGCGTAAAATTCAGGACTATCGTTCAAGTTACAACGATATCCGCGAGTGGCAGCGCCGTGAACGTGAGGCTAATGAAAAAGACAACAGCACGGTTGACTGGGATGATGTGGTCTTTGAGGTGGATTTGCTAAAATCGCAGGAAATTAACCTCGATTATATTATTGGACTAATTTACGACTACCACCAAAAGAATACCGATAAAGCAACAATGAAAGATGAAGTGAAACGGTTAATCCGCGCAAGTGTAGGCAACCGGGCAAAAGAAGGATTGATAGTTAATTTTATCGAACAGACGAATCTCAATGATATGCCGAGCAAAGAGAGCATTATTGAAGCTTTCTATACCTTTGCCCAGCAGGCCCAACAGCTTGAAGCTGAAGCCTTGATCAAGGAGGAAAACCTGAATGATGAGGCTGCCAGACGTTATATCAGAAACTCGCTGAAGCGAGAGTATGCAACGGAAAACGGTACGGCACTGAATGATACACTGCCTAAACTCAGTCCATTAAACCCTCAGTACAAAACAAAAAAACAAACGGTCTTTCAAAAGATAAGTGCCTTTATTGAGAAGTTTAAAGGTGTAGGCGGACAGTTTTAGATTTAGCCGCAAGGGGGACCATGAGGCCCCCTTACGGAGTTATTTCATCTAACTCACCTAAATACCAAAGATTCTTGAACACAAGCGCGTGGAACTAAATTGGGTGTACTTACAGTGGACCTAAACTGATTAGCAAGGTTAAAATGGAAGGTAATCCATTCTATTAGTTAGGTAAACGTGCTATGCCCATTAGCCAAAGAGTAAAACGGATTGTTTGGGTCAGAGATGGTGGCTGCTGCGCAATTTGCAGGGAAAGGCTCCTAGTAGAAGACGAAAATGGACTATCATCTCAGTTTATTGGAGAGGTGGCTCATATTGTTGCAGAGCAGCCAGAAGGCCCAAGAGGAGATTCACCACTGAATCTTAAGCAAAGGAATCATGAATCAAACTTGTTACTTCTTTGTTGTAATCATCACACAGAAATTGACTCTGGGGTAGACAATTTCCCTATAGAGCGTCTTCATAAAATCCAACGAGAGCATTCCCTTTGGTTAGAAGAAAAATTTAAAGTTGAAAATCCCTGGAAGACCAAATTACATAATTTTTACTATCTAAATATTCCAAGGCTGTTAACCCTAGCCGCCCACGCAGGCATTAAAGTTGATCTGTCTGAATACAATAAAATTATTGCATTACACGAGTTAGGATGGAATTTAAATTACCTGATGATGGCATTTGAAAATCTCTTTAAAAAGATAGAGGTAAAAGCCATTACTGCTGAAAAGCTAGTAGAGCTTGGAAATCAGGCCAGGGGGGCAATTGTTGCCTTCGATCAGCAATTCCGCACAAAGAATATAGAAATGCCCAGTTCTTTAGGCGCATATGCACAGGCTATTCGTGGGGATGCTTCGAGAGATCCGCAAATCTACACCTATTTTTCAGGGATAAAGGCAACGCTTATTATTGATCCTCGCTGGATTACTACTACAACTGCTTTTGTCCAATTCCGACCTTCAGGTGGGCGTGGGAATTTTGCTGGATTAGGTATTGTTAATCATATTGATAAGTCTCGTATCAGCATTACACCATTGGTGGTTGGATTACCTTCTAACCCCTTTATTGAAGCTTTGTATGGCCCAATATAATTCTTAAATTAGGTCTTATCTTTTTGGTAAGGCCTAATTTTCGTTATATCGGAGTAGATAAAGCATATTCTTATGCCATAGCCCACAGAACGCAGAGCGCAGAGCGCAGAGCACAATTGATCTTTACATCACCATCGTTATCTTTCACTGCACGGGTGTTTGCCTCTGGTTATTCTGAACACCCCACTACCCAATATAAATCACAGTTAGTAATATTTTTTGCCACATTGCATATTGTAGTTTATTAGCTAATAATCGCAAAAATAAGCCATGTTTTTTAAAAGAACAGTTTTGGTAAACTACCCCCCATTTGTATAAATTTATTCTATTGCATTTGGTGAGCACGCACACGCTCACCTTTATCATATTTACTATCCCATCAATTCGCAGAAAGAACTTCTAAATCTCACTCATTCTAAATACCTCGCTGTTCATCCATTCACATTATGTCTGTTTCGCAATCATATTTCTTATTGAAACATTAGAGCGAATTATCTATTCCAGAGCGCTTTGTGTATTTTTCCTGTCTGGTGATAATCTGAAACCAGATCGATAAACTCTTTAAAATCCTTGTTCTCAACCACCAAGCGGTTGACGGATTGCCAATCAATACTTGTTCGCTCTCGTGCAGGAATCAGCGTTTGACTATTACCGGGATCTTGCGGATTAAGAAGGATCACACCAATACCATGCAATGCACACAACATCTGCAGTTCTCTTTCTACACCACGCTGCTTATCTTCATTTATTTCGGTCGCGACAAGATAACCAAAATGGGCCCAGCTTGAATTGCTCACTGCCTGGAAGAAACATTCTCGAACATTGCTACGGTTAAGCTGACGTTTTACCTCAAAAGACCACAGACGGGTTAAACGCCCTTCGCTATACCGTACGCAGTTTTGCACAACGCTATCCCAACCTTTATCAAGAGGCTGCAAAGCAACAATATCCGGATAAAGCCAATGGTTTGCCCCAAGACCTTTGTTATTGCTTGAACGCTTTTCATCGATACGACGGCAAAGCAATTCTTCTTCTTCTGAAAGGTACTCAATCAAAAGCGGGTAAAGAGCATGCTCAGAAAAAGCTACCGTCTCAGCAGACGGAGTCGGAGCAATATCAAAAGATGACTCTGGTTGCATGCCATTATCGATTTGCTTACCCCAGTAATAAAGCCTGGGCCGAGGTTTGTCACGCGTCATAACCTGAGGACACATCGCTTTTGCTTGAACGGTTCTGCTCCCACCGACTTCAGCAGCTATTTGACTCAAGAAATCTTCATCACTGGCGAATCGAGGATTTTGACGCTTTACAGCAAGCTCTGCGCCATAGTGATCAATGATTTTTTGGGCAAGCTGACGGGCTGTAAATTGCTCATCAGGATTAGCCTGAAGAACATTAATAATCATCTGTGGGCGACTAGTCATGGCTCCTGCCTTTAATGTAACAGTAAGAACGCTTCTATCTGAATGAATGGCTAAATCTCAGATGCTGCTTTTCTGATGAAACAGTGTAAAACTACCTATCACTTGAACCAAGCTTACAATATGAGTTTTTGGCATTGAACAACAAATTTCATTACAAAAACGAACACCGCATCAGAAGCCATGTTAAATAAAAAAATAAGGTATATCAGACACATACCTTAAATACATCTAATCATTCCATGCTTAATTTGGCAAAATCAAACGGACTCACCGCCTTCTCACGATTCGCATCAAGAAAATCAGCCCACCACTGTAGCATCAATCTGCGCTCATCCAGATGCTCGGCCTTATGAATATAAGCCGCACGCACAGAGTTACGCTCCATATGGCTCATCTGCCGTTCAACCGCATCCCTCGACCACAATCCCGATTCTATCAACGAGCTACATGCCATCGTCCTGAAACCATGCCCACAAACCTCTATCTTAGTGTCATAACCCATAACGCGCAGAGCCTTGTTTACCGTATTTTCACTCATCGGTTTACGATGGTCGTGATCGCCAATGAAAACGAAATCGCGATCGCCACTAAGTTTGTGTACCTGTTTAAGGATTGCTAACGCCTGACGAGATAACGGCACCAAATGAGGTGTACGCATTTTTGAGCCACGCTGGGAGTGCTTTATCCCTTCAATAGCCTCGCGCTCTGCGGGTATCGTCCACATTGATGTTTCAAAATCAATCTCAGACCAACGAGCAAAACGCAATTCGCTGGAGCGGATGAAGACAAGGAGGGTTAACTCAACGGCAAGACGAGTCAAAGGCCTGCCGGTATAGCTATCAATGCGCTGAAGCAGTTCGGGAGTACGTCTCAACTCTAACGCAGGCCTATGCTGCCGGTTACTTGAAGCAACAGCACCGGCCATCTCCTGTGCCGGATTATAATCAAGCAAACCACTTTGTACGGCATAACGCATAATTGCCGTAGTTCGCTGTTGCAGCCGTGATGCGACCTCAAGACGTCCAGACATCTCTACGGCTTTTATCGGTGCTAACAAATCCCGTGTTTTAAGTTCGGCTATATTACGTTTGCCAATGGCTGGAAAGAGATTGTCCTCCAGGCTTTTCAGCACTCGTCGGCTATGTTCTTCCGACCACTTTTTATTCGTGGCGTGCCACTCAATAGCAAGTTGTTCGAAAGTACGCGCTTCTTCCAGCTCAACCCTATCATTTTTCTTTTTATCTCCCGGATCGATGCTGTTTGCCAAAAGCTTACGCGCTTCGTCGCGGCGTGATCTAGCATCCGCCAATGTGATTTCAGGATATACCCCAAGTGCCAGCATCTTTTGCTTGCCGTCAAAACGGTACTGCAAACGCCAGTACTTAGAACCATTAGGATGGACGAGAAGATGCATACCGTTGCCATCGGTCAGCTTATATTGCTTATCCATTGGCTTGGCTGTTCTGACTTTGATATCTGTTAGAGCCATGCTTATCCCCTCCCTGTTGGTACAAGCATTATCGAATCGGAAATACCATCATCTGTACCAACATCTGTTGGTAGATGTACGTTGAAGTCGGTTGACCTTGAGAGAGTTAATATAGCGAGAAAGGTAGGTAAATGCTGGATTTTAGACATAAAAAAAGACCTCAGTTGAGGTCTATTTACATACTAATGGTGCCGAAGGCCGGACTCGAACCGGCACGTATTTCTACGGTTGATTTTGAATCAACTGCGTCTACCGATTTCGCCACTTCGGCACTGAAGGGGATGCGGAAACGTTGTGGATTATACCTGTCGCGCGCCGCCATGCAAGCGACGACGCGCTAAACCCGCGCTAAGTGCCCAAAAAACCAGCGCCCTTCGTCAGTCCAGCTCAGACACCGCCAGCCGAATCACCCCCGCCGCCTTCTGCTCCGGCAGCGCCAGCACCTTCGCCCACATCTCCTGCACCATATCGCAGGAAAGCTTCTCTTTGCCCGCCGCCTTCTCCGGCATCTGCAGCAGCTGGATGTCCTCGCCGTACTTATCGGCAAGTGCCTTCATAATCGGTCGCACGTCCTCGACAGCCGCCTCGCGTTCGGCCGGGGTCACGGTGTGGCGGTTTTTGCCGTAGGCCGCGCGCATCATGTCGGCGTCGGCCTGCATGCGCCGCGCCATCAGGTCTTTATCCAGCATGCGCATCGGGTTCACGCCGCCCTTCACCGTCGGGTAGAGGAAGCGGAAGCAGGCGTCGTCGCTCACCTTCTGGATGGCGGCGGTTTGCTCCATGTTAATGGTCATGTAGTTAACCACATTGGCGTCCGGAGCGTTTTGCAGGCGCGACATCTGCAGATGCAGGATCTGCGGCTGGATGGTGTCGATAATCTGCTGCTCCGGCTCGCCCGCTTTTTGCAGGGCGGCCATCTGGTCGAGGATGCGCTGATGCAGCGCGGGCTCCTGCTCCTTAATCACCTGCCAGGCGGGCATCGCGTTAAGAGCGGAATCCATCTGCCGTTCCGGAGCGCGCTGCCTGTCGAAGAACATCCAGAACGCCACGGCGGCGGCCACCACAACAACCATCACGGTACGGGTCCACGTTTTATTCATCTCGCATCCTTATCCTTGAGTTGTGCCGGTTTACACCGGCACGCCGCTGTGGAAGCGAAACTCGTGGTCCGGTGTCGAGATAAGTGTGGCTTCAATTTCGCCAAAAAGCTGTATGCGCGGTGAGATATCGTCGTCGCTCACCTGCTGGGCCAGCGTCAGGTAGTCCTGATGGTGGCGCGCTTCCGAGCGCAGCAGCGAGAGATAGAACTTCTGCAGGTCGTCGTCGAGGAACGGGGCCAGCGCGGCGAAGCGTTCGCACGAGCGGGCTTCGATGTAAGCGCCGCAGATGAGCTTGTCGATTAGCGTTAGCGGTTCGTGGGTGCGCACTTCCTTCAGCATCCCTTTGGCGTAGCGGCTGGCGGTGATTTTGACGTACGGAATGTTGCGGGCCAGCATCGCCTCGCGCACCTGCCAGAAGTGGTGCAGCTCCTCTTTAATCAGCAGCACCATGCTGTCGATGAGCGCCTGGCCCCACGGGTCGTCGGTTTTGGGCATCACGCTTTTGCCAATCTGCCGGTGCAGGGCGATGAAGTCCGGCTCCGGGCCGTCGCGGAAGGTGAACTGTTCGTAGGGTTTGAGCCAGTCGAGCAGCGCGTCGGCACCGCTTTCGTCGGCGACGTATTTACGCACCAGCAGCAACGCGGTCTGGGCGGCCTTGAGCTCGCACACCATGTGGTCGGTGAGCAGCAGCGGCAGGTTCGCCGGGTCGCGGGCTTTATCAATCCATGCTTGCGGGGTCGGACACTGGAGGAAGTTGAGTACGGGGGCGAGTATCTGCGGGTAATCCATGGTTCTGCCTTGAAAAAGCGGTGGCGCGCGCCACCGCCTGAATCACTTAGTGACGCACGCCGTCGTCGTCTTCGTCGACGTAATCTTCGTCGTCGCCTTCTTCGCCGTCTTCACCGTTCGGATCTTCGAAGTAGGTTCCCCAGCCGTCGTATTCCACTTCAAACTTCTCGGCCAGGTTCATCAGCTGTTCTACCTGCGCGTCGATCAGCTCTGCCTTCAGCGCGCCTTCGCTCAGGATGTCGCAGCAGATGACGGTGTCGCCCTCTTCCACTTCCAGCTCTTCCGGCTCGGTCACTTCGTAACCCAGCTTGAAGGCTTCCACGGCCAGTTTTTCCAGCGCGTCGAAATCATCCGCAGAGAAATGGTGCTCGATGGTGTACAGCGCGTCCGGATCGCTACCGTCTTCCAGCAGTTCTTCAATAATCAGACGCGTCTCTTCGCGTTGCTCTTCCAGGTGTTCCGGGTTTGCCATGGCTCAATCCTCTTTAAAGTGCGGCAGATACTTCTATTTTCACACACGGACGGGTTTGCCTCCACCTTTGTAAGAAAGAATTGTGAAACGGGGTTGCAAATGAATAATTACACATATAAGGTGAATTTTAATTCAATAAGTGGCGTTCGCCATGCGAGGATAAAATGTCCGATTTATACAAAAAACACTTTCTGAAACTGCTCGACTTTACCCCTGCACAGTTCACCTCTCTGCTGACCCTTGCCGCACAACTCAAAGCCGATAAAAAAAATGGCAAGGAAGTACAGAAGCTTACCGGTAAAAACATCGCGCTCATCTTCGAAAAAGACTCGACCCGTACACGTTGCTCTTTCGAAGTTGCCGCATTTGACCAGGGCGCGCGCGTCACCTATTTAGGGCCGAGCGGCAGCCAGATTGGGCATAAAGAGTCAATTAAGGACACCGCGCGGGTTCTCGGGCGGATGTACGACGGCATTCAGTATCGCGGCCACGGCCAGGAAGTGGTCGAAACGCTGGCGCAGTATGCGGGCGTGCCGGTGTGGAACGGGCTGACCAACGAGTTCCACCCGACCCAGCTGCTGGCGGACCTGCTGACCATGCAGGAGCACCTGCCGGGCAAGGCGTTTAACGAGATGACGCTGGTCTACGCGGGCGACGCGCGCAACAACATGGGCAACTCGATGCTGGAAGCGGCGGCGCTGACCGGGCTGGATCTGCGCCTGGTGGCCCCGAAGGCCTGCTGGCCGGAAGAGAGCCTGGTGGCGGAGTGCAGCGCGCTGGCGGAGAAGCACGGCGGGAAGATCACCCTGACGGAAGACGTGGCGGCGGGCGTGAAGGGCGCGGACTTTATCTATACCGACGTGTGGGTGTCGATGGGCGAAGCCAAAGAGAAGTGGGCGGAGCGGATCGCGCTGCTGCGCGGGTATCAGGTGAACGCGCAGATGATGGCGCTGACCGGCAACCCTAACGTGAAGTTCCTGCACTGTCTGCCGGCGTTCCATGACGACCAGACCACGCTCGGCAAGCAGATGGCGAAAGAGTTCGATCTGCACGGCGGGATGGAAGTGACGGACGAGGTGTTTGAGTCGGCGGCGAGCATCGTGTTCGACCAGGCGGAAAACCGGATGCATACGATTAAAGCGGTGATGGTGGCGACGCTTGGGGAGTGAGCCCCTCTCCCACCTTGAGATGGTGATTATCTGCTGAATTATTTTCAGCAGATAATCATTTCCAGTTTACGCGCAGAAAAAATCATTTTACTGACGCTTCCTCAGATAAGCATCAACCATAATATGTATTTATGATTTTATTAACCATTATTTATTAGATTGATGATGGTTAATATTAGATCATTATCAATTACAAACCATTGTAAATATTCGGTGTAATGTTTCCTTATTACTACGTTTCGTTAATAAAATAAGGATTATTTTATGTCATGGAATAAGCATGAAGCTGTGTCATATGCCCGCAGCCACGCACATCATAACAGTACGGGTTACTGCGCTCGCGCCGTCGCTGCAGCTATTCGTGCCGGAGGTTTGAAAATTGATGGTGCTGATGCAAAAAACTTCTGGCGCTCTCTTGAGAAGGCAGGATTCAGCAAGGTGTACGGCACACCCATTGAGGGTGATGTCGCAGTTATTGACGCATTACCAGGTGCGCATCAGAATGGGCATGCATGTATCTACGACGGATCGGGTACCTGGTATTCAGATTTTAAACAGAACAGCCTTTATCCCGGCCAGACATATCGGAAGATACAGCCAAAAATAACCCTTTACAGGCACTACTGATATGAAAAATATCTTACTGCTTCTCTTTATATTTTCTTTCTCTGTAATGGCTGGCCACTCTGACCCGATTGAGCGTGCTGTAAAATTTAACAGCTGGTACGTTAATCAAATTAATAAAGATGCATTTCCCATTACTGATGGAAACGAAATAGATAAATATGTCACAGCATCAACAATAAAAAAACTCCGACACGCGCATGATCCTCGCTATGCAGACGAAGAGTTTTACGAGGCCGATATATTTTTAAAAGCGCAATACATCGGCGATGACTGGCCGCAGAACGTAACTGCCATAGCCGGGGATACCGATCCAGTCTGTGTCAACGTATACATTGCATTCGGTAAAAAGCAGGACCACGTAGTCATAGACTGCATGGTTAAAGAAAACAACTTATGGAAGGTGCAGTCGGTTTCTGCAGTTGAATTTTCAAGAAACCTGACTATACCGAACTGAGCCAAACAACGTACTGACAATGATAATGAATCGGTGCGCTCTTCTTGCCGGGTGTCGCTTCGCTTACCCGGCCTACAAAACCCGTAGGCCCGTGCAAGCGAAGCGCCGCCGGGCAAACCGGCTCCATTTCATTGATTTTTCACCCCGAAAAAGGTACGTTTTCGCCTTAATTCCAGCGTGGACATGCCAGCATTATGCCGATTATTCAGTCTGTTGAACGTGCGTTGCAGATCCTCGACCTGTTCAACGAGCAGGCCACCGAGCTTAAGATCACCGACATCAGCAAACTGATGGGGCTGAGCAAGAGTACCCTCCACTCGCTGCTGAAAACCCTGCAGCTTCACGGCTATATCGATCAGAACCCGGAGAACGGCAAATATCGCCTCGGCATGAAGCTGGTCGAGCGCGGCCATTTTGTCGTGGGCTCTATCGATATTCGCCAGAAGGCAAAAGGTTGGCTGACGGAGCTGTCCCGGCGGACCGGGCAGACCACCCATCTGGGGATCCTGGACGGGCGTGAAGGGGTCTATATCGAGAAGATTGAAGGCAAGCTGGCCGCCATCGCCTATTCGCGCATCGGCCGCCGCCTGCCGGTTCACGCCACCGCCATCGGCAAGGTGCTGATTGCCTGGCTGGGCGAGACCGAGCTGAACACCCTGCTGGAGGGCTATCAGTACACTACCTTTACGCCCGCTACCCTCGACTCTCGCGAAGCCTTAATGAGCGCCCTGACGCAGACCCGCGAGCAGGGCTACGCCCTGGACAGCGAAGAGAACGAGCAGGGCGTGCGCTGCGTGGCGGTGCCGGTGTGGAACCACGAGTCCCGCGTCATCGCCGCACTGAGCCTCTCGACGCTGACCTCCCGCGTGGACGATGCGGAGCTGGCTAATTTCCGCGTGCAGCTTCAGCAGGCCGGGCTCGCGCTCTCGCGCGCGCTGGGCTACCCGGCCTGAGCCGTTAGGCCGGCTCGTAGGTGAAGTAGTCGAAGTCCGCGTGGCAGCCGTCGCCGCTGATGTCCTCGCAGTGCAGCCCCACAAACGCGCCGGTGAAGAAGCCGCGCCCGCCGATGTAGTCGTCCGACAGCTTCCACGCCTCATAGGTGACCGGCACGGCGTGCCACGTCTCGCCGTCGAACGAGTAGCTGTAGCGGTAGACCAGCGTATCCACGTCCACCCGCAGCCAGACGCTCTCCGCATGTTCCGGCACCGGAATGGGCTGCTCGTGCAGCGGCCACGACGGCACGTTGTGGTCGAGCTGGATAACTTTGATGGTTCTGCCCTGCCCCTCCTCGAAGTCCACAAAGCAGTAGCTCCAGTTTTTGCTGTTGTAGTAGCAGGTCAGCCCCGCGCTCTGCTGGAAGTGAACCGGCGAGAACTGCATCCGCGTCTCCGCCCGGAAGGTGAAGTGCTGCCAGCGGCGCGCCACGGTCGACTGGGTAAAGGTCGAGTTGAGCGAGTCGTTGCCGTAGAGCCGTAAATAGCCGGGGCGCGCGGTGAGCGAGCCGAGGGTGTCGTCGAACGGAATGCGCAGGGTCTGCAGCTCCGGGTCAAGCGAACTGGCGTCGAAATCGTCCCGCCAGCTGCTCTGAACGGCAGCGGGCTGCTCGGCCACCTGCGGGCCGTTCACGGTCAGCTGCGCGTGCTTGCCGCCTTCCACGTACGGCCAGCCGTCGCGCCATTCAATGCGGGCGATTCCGGTCTCTCGCCCCAGCGGGCAGTATCCGCGTCCGCCGGAAGCCAGCAGCGGCACGCCGGGCAGGCGCAGCGGGCGGCTGGTGAGGTAGGCCATGTACCATTCACCCGTATGCGTCTGCAGCAGCGAGCCGTGGCCGCTCTTCTGCAGCGGGTTCTCCGGCAGGTGCCAGCTGGTCATCATCGTCACGTCCGGGTGCAGCTCGTACGGCCCGTCGATGTTTTTTGAACGCAGCACCACAACCGCGTGCTCGTAGCTGGTGCCGCCCTCGGCGACCATCAGGTAGTACCATCCCGCGTGGCGATACAGGTGCGCGCCTTCGGTGTAGCAGAGCGGCGTGCCGGTAAACAGCGTTTTGCGCTCGGGCGAGAGGGTGCCGGTTTGCGGGTCAAACTCCTGCATCACGATGGTGTTGTGCGGGTTGCTGTGGTGGCGCGGCCCCCACGGGCGGTAGATATAGTATTTTCGGCCATCGTCGTCGTGGAACAGGGACGGGTCAAACCCGCCGTTGCCCATCGGGATCGGCTCGCTCCACGGCCCCTCGATGGACGGCGTGGTGACGAGGTAGTTGCGGCCGTTTTTCCACGGCGAGTCGACAATCTTCACGTCGGTGTAGAGCAGCCAGAATTTACCGTCGGCATAGCTCAGGCACGGCGCCCAGATGCCGCCGGAGTCCGGGTTGCCCTTCATGTCCAGCATCGACACGCGGTCCAGCGGGGTGCTGACCAGCGACCAGTTTTTCAGGTCGCGGGAGTGGTAGATGCGCACGCCCGGGAACCACTCGAAGGTCGAGGTGGCGATGTAGTAGTCCTCGCCCTGGCGGCACAGGGACGGGTCCGGGTTGAAGCCGGTGAGTATCGGGTTAGTGATTTCCATATTGCCTCCGGTTAATGGGATGCGGCTGTCGCGGCGTCGGGAACGGCCTCGCCCTGCGCCGCGCGGTGTTTGATCAGCTGCTGGCTGATGGCCTCTACGCGGGCATCGGTGAGCTTGTAGAGCGACAGCATGATGAACATGCCCGCGTAGAGCACCACCGGCACCACGCAGAATAGAATTTTGATGGTGGTGAGCACCTCAACCGGCTGCACGCTGCTGCTGGCGGAGTAGTTGACGTACGCCAGGATCCAGCCCACCACCGCCCCGCCAATCGCCAGGCCAATCTTCAGGCTGAACAGGTAGGTGGAGAACACCAGCCCGTCGAGGCGGCGACCGCTGCGGCTCTCCTCGTAATCCACCACGTCAGAGGCCATCAGCCACTGCAGCGGCGTGGTGGTGTTGAAGACGAACAGGAAGAGGATGTTGAGGGCAAAAATCAGCGCGATGTGCTCCGCCGGGGTGACGAAAATCAGCAGGCTGATCAGCGAGTAGGCGACGATGATCCACTTGAAGGCGGTGACGCGGTCGAAGCGGCCCAGCAGGCGGGAGGAGCAGAGCGAGCCAAACATGGTGGCGAGGCTGCCGTAGAGTAAGAACTGGGTCGCCATCTCCGGGTGATCCATCACGTATTTCACGAAGTAGAGCGTCGCTCCGCCGCGCACCACGTTGGAGCAGGTCGCCATCATCTTGAACGCGCACATGATGCGCCACTGGCTGTTGCCCAGCAGCAGCCTGAGATCTTTCGCCACCGACGAGCCCGGCTGCACCTCAAAGGTGTAGCGCTCTTTGGTCGTAAAGAAGCAGACGTAGAGCAGCACCACGCCGCTCAGCCCCAGCACGCACATGGCGCCAAAATAGCCCACCTGCTCGTCCCCTTTGCCGATGATGCTTACCAGCGGCAGCGCGACGCCGCTGATGGCGAGCGAGCCCGCCGCCGCCAGGAAGAAGCGCCAGGACTGCAGGGCGTGACGCTCTTTCGGGTCGGCGGTGATGACGCCCGGCATGGCGCAGTACGGCACGTTAACGAAGGTGTAGACCAGGGTCAGGAGAATGTAGGTCACGCAGGCGTAGATGATCTTGCCCTGCGCGGAGAAGTCCGGCGTGTAGAAGGTCAGCACGCAGACGATGCCGAACGGGATGGCGCCCCACAGCAGGAACGGGCGGAACTGGCCGTGCCGCGTGCGGGTGCGGTCTACCAGCAGCCCCATCAGCGGGTCGGTGACGGCGTCGAGCACGCGGGAGACCAAAAACAGCGTGCCCATTATGCCCGCCGACAGGCCGAAGACGTCGGTGTAGAAATAGGCCAGCAGGAACATCGTGGCCTGCCAGACGAAGCCGCAGGCGGTGTCACCCAGCCCGTAGCCAATTTTGTCTTTCATGGTTAATTGCGTCATCAGAATTACACCCTTATGTAGTGTGCTGAATTACAACATCGTGTTAATGGAGTGTAATGAGCTGTTCAATTAACCAGCAATGGTCATATCTTATTTCCGAATTACGTTATTTTGCTTTTGTGACGCCGACGATATATCTCAACTCATTGTTTATATTGATAAATAACAGAAATGACAAAACCGTCCGCGGAATATTTCCCGCAGACGGTTTTATCTCTTAAAATAATTAAATGCCGAGCGCTTTTTTACCGGCGTTAATTACCTCAATGATTTTATCGGTGTCATAAATACAGCCTTTCCAGGTGCCGCCGCTCACCGACTGCAGCGCCGCCCACAGCCGGGTGTCGTCCGGCAAAAAGTCGTGGGCGTGCAGGTCCGGGTGCGTCTGCCGCCGCGCCAGCTCGCGCGCGCCCTCCTCCGGCGTCAGCGGGTTGTCCGCCGTGCCGATAAAGTTCACGCTGCCTGTTAACGTCAGGCGGTCCACCGCAATCTCGATGATGTCGTTATCGCGCAGCTTGCCAATCGGCCCGCCCGCCAGCGCCTCCGGCGACACGTGGCCGAAGCAGGCGCCCGTCGACACGCCGGAGAAGCGCGCATCGGTGATGAGCGACACCGTCTTGCCCCACGAAATATGCTTCAGCGCGGAGGTGAGCTGATAGGTCTCTTCCATGCCGGTGCCGGACGGCCCGCCGCCGATCACCACCATGATATCGCCCTGCTCAATCTCTTCCCGCTTGATGGCCCCGATCGCCTGCGCTTCCGAAACAAATACCCGCACCCGGCCGGTGTGGCGGTACACGCCATCTT
The DNA here is from genome assembly GCF_003688535.1 of Enterobacter sp. WP_7_1. Lineage (NCBI taxonomy): Bacteria > Pseudomonadati > Pseudomonadota > Gammaproteobacteria > Enterobacterales > Enterobacteriaceae > Enterobacter > Enterobacter sp. WP_7_1. Next base: position 347,837 of record NZ_REFK01000004.1, read on the forward strand.
CGTCCACCACCGACGGGTCGATCGCCGTGGCCTTGATCACCGAACCTTCCGGCGCAATGTTGCCCGTCGGGAAGCAGACCGTCGAGGTCAGCCCTTTCGCCTTTGCCTTCTCCGGCGGCAGGATCACGTCATCCGGATCCACGCCGTCCTGCTCGCGCAGGCACTGGCGGAAGCGCGCCCGGCGCTCGGACGCCTGCCACCAGTCGAGGTTCTCGCCCACCGTCTGGCCGGTGACGGTCATGGCGTCCAGGTGCAGCAGGCCGAGATCGCGCAGGTGGAGCATCACCTCCGGCACGCCGCCCGCGAGGAACGCGCGCACGGTCGGATGATAGTCCGGGCCGTTGGGCAGCACGCTCACCAGGCGCGGCACCCTGCGGTTGACGCGCGTCCAGTGCTCAACGTCCGGGATCGTACAGCCCGCCGCGTGGGCGATGGCCGGAATGTGCAGCAGTAAATTGGTGGAGCCGCCGAACGCCGCGTGGATCACCATCGCGTTTTCGATGGCTTTGTCGGTGAGGATATCGCGCGTGGTGATGCCGCGGTTATCCAGCTCGCTCACCGCGCGCGCCGACTGGCGGGCGATCTCCAGCCACACCGCCTGCCCGGACGGTGCCAGTGCGGAGTGCGGCAGCGCCAGGCCCAGCGCCTCCGCGACCACCTGCGAGGTGCCCGCCGTGCCGAGGAACTGACACCCGCCGCCCGGCGTCGCGCAGGCGCGGCAGCCCAGCTCGGCGGCCTCTTGCAGGGAGAGTTCGTGATTGGCGAAGCGCGCGCCGATGGTCTGCACCTTGCCCGCGTCCTCCCCGACGGTCGGCGGCAGCGTCGCCCCGCCCGGCACCAGAATGGTCGGCAGATTGTGCATCGCGGCCAGCGCAATCATGGTGGCGGGCAGCCCTTTATCGCAGGTTGCCACGCCGATCACCGCCCGGCGCGTCGGCAGGGAGCGGATCAGGCGGCGAAACACGATTGCCGCGTCGTTGCGGTATGGAAGGGAATCGAACATGCCGTGCGTGCCCTGCGAGCGCCCGTCGCACGGATCGCTGACGAAGGCCGCAAACGGGATCCCGCCGCTGCGTGTGATCTCTTTCGCCGCCGCCTGCATCTGCATGCCGATCTCCCAGTGCCCGGTGTGGTAGCCCAGCGCGATTGGGCGTCCGTCTCCGGCGCGGATGCCGCCCTGGGTGCCGATGATCAACACCTCTTTGCCGGTCAGCCTGTTGGCGTCCCAGCCCATCCCGGCGTTCTGCGTCATGCCGAACAGGTTGCCGCTGGGGGATTCCATCAGCATCTGCGGGGTCAGCGGCAGCGCGCCCTGCGGCCCCGCCGCGTGGGTGATCACCGCATAAAACGCGTCGTCCTGTGGGGTGAAAATTTTCTCAATGGTCATCGTTATCGTCCGGCTCAGCAGAGCTTGAGCTGTTGCAGCAGGGTTTTCAGCTGCGCCCTGCGCGGCTCGTCCAGCGGCGAGGCGGGCGGCAGCACGTGCGTGGAAATCGGGCGGCCGCAGAGCACAATCGCCTCTTTAATCACGTTCACAAACGGCGTATCCAGCTGATACATCTGCGGAATTTGCAGTAAGGTTTGATGATACTCAGCCGCTTTCGCCACGTCCCCGTCGCGCCAGGCTTTCAGAAGATTCACCGAAACCTGCGGTGCAAAGTTACCGCTCGCCGAGATCGCCCCGTCGCCGCCGAGCAGCAGAGTATTAAAGAGGTGATCGTCGTAGCCGCAGAGCACCGTGAAGCGCGGATGGGCGCCTTTGACGGTATGGATCATGCTGCGCAGGTGGGCGACGGAATCGATGGTGTCTTTGATGCCGATAATATTGCTGCGCGAGTCGGCAAGGGTTTTTATCAGCGCCGGAGTCAGATCCTGCCCGGTCAGCGCCGGGAAGTTATAGAGCATCACCGGCAGCGTGACGCTGTCGGCCACCTGCTCGAAATAGCGGATCAGGTTCGCTTCCGACACTTTCCAGTAGTAGGGGTTAATCACCACGATGCCGTCCGCGCCCGCCTGCTGCGCGTGCTGGCTCAGCTCAATGGTTTCCCGGGCGTTGGTGCCGCCGGTGCCGATCAGGACCGGCACGCGACGATCGACATGATCGATAGCAAAGCGGGCAATGGTTTTACGCTCTTCGGCGCTCAGCTGGGAGAACTCGCCGCCGCTGCCCAGGAAGAACAGGCCGTCAACGCCTGCTTTTATGAGATCGTCGATTAGCGCGGCGGTACCCGGCTTATCGAGCTGGCCGTCGGCGGTAAAAATGGTGGAGACAGGGGGAATGATTCCCGTGAACAACGCGGACTGCGGCATGAGATCTCCTTGCTGAATCATTTTGTTCTACATTATAGAACAGCGTTCATTAATTTAACGATCATACTATGACGCAGAAAAAGCGCAGGTAAATGGGAAGGGAAGAGGGAGTGCGGGAAATTTAAGCTGGATCACATTATGCGTGGGTGCGGTCTGGTGCCCTCACCCCTGCCCTCTCCCACAGGGAGAGGGAGTAAACCCGTTTAGCCGATCAGCATCTTTACCACAACCTTACGCACCTGCGCCGGTGCCCCCACCGCGCACAGCGGCTTATGCACTTCGCCCGGCCAGAACACCACAAAATCCCCTTCGCTCAGCACCACGGTTTTCTCCTGCTCGCCTTCCGGCAGGTACGCGATGTCTTTGTCCGCCAGCCAGTCGGTGTCCGGCGCGCCGTGCGGCAATGTGCTGAAGGTCATCCCTTCCTGTCCTTTCATCACGATCTGGATATCAAGATAGCGCGCATGGTACTCGGCGCGGCGCTCGGCGAACGGCTGGGTCATGTCTTCAGAGACCAGATAAAAGAGGCTGCTGCCGTTGATGTCGTGCTTGCCGAGCGGCGTGGCGTCGGTGACGTGGGCTTTAACGTGCTCAATGGCCTGGCGCAGCGCGTCAGGCAGCCAGGGTTGCAGATGGTGGATGTTGCCGATAATCATGTGAAATCCCTCTATGTAAAACAACGTTTCATTTTTATCTTTTATACGAGAGTTAAGACTGCCATACCAGCCCTTTTTCGAAGAGGTTTGCGCGAGCGCATGTTTATCGGGAAAGGTGTTAACCCACTGTTAATCCTGCCCAGGCATTTATGCAGGGGTTATGCATAACCTCGATCAGCGCTTATCGCACGGCTGTTCTAACCTCTTGATCATGCTCTCTAATTAACAAAACCCGTTGCCGCCTCACACTTTACTGTTTTGATAATTTGCTCTAAAAAACCATAATTATTTATTGATTTTTCTTAAGTCAAAAATAGTTAATTATGTTAATTGCATAGCCATTCTCACCATCAATATTTATCATTTAAAATCAATAATATAACAATACATTTCAAAACATTAAAATCTACAAAATAATAACAACCTCAAATAATGCCAGCGGATCCTGCTTAGCTATTCACCCCTTAATAATATGAAATTAATCATTATCTGATGCGAATCATGCAAATGAAAACAAACCCCTTAATATCCGGTTTCGCGTGAGCAATATCACAATACGGATTATTTAACTGCCTAGTATGAATCACGAAATCAATTGAGCTTAGCCGCCATGCAATTAAAAAAATCACATGGCGCATGCCCTTTTTATTCTGAAAAACAGTTAAAGGAATAATTATGGAAAAGCATTACGTCGGTTCTGAAATTGGTCAATTGCGTAGCGTTATGCTGCACCGCCCAAATTTAAGTCTGAAACGTTTAACGCCGTCGAACTGTCAGGAGCTGCTTTTCGATGACGTGCTCTCGGTTGAGCGGGCGGGTGAGGAGCATGACATCTTCGCCAACACGCTGCGCGAGCAGGGTGTGGAAGTCCTGCTGTTGACCGACCTTTTGACACAAACCCTTGATATTGCAGAAGCGAAAGCCTGGCTGCTGGATACCCAAATCTCCGACTATCGCCTCGGTCCAACCTTTGCCGGCGACGTGCGCGGCTGGCTGGCGGATATGCCGCACCGGGAACTGGCGCGCCGACTGAGCGGCGGATTAACCTACGGCGAAATTCCGGCGGTGATTAAAAATATGGTGGTGGATACCCACACGGCGAATGATTTTATCATGAAGCCGCTGCCTAACCATTTATTTACCCGCGATACCTCATGCTGGATTTATAACGGCGTCTCTATTAACCCAATGGCGAAACCGGCCCGTCAGCGTGAAACTAATAACCTGCGGGCAATATATCGCTGGCACCCGGCGTTTGCCGACGGCGATTTTATTAAATATTTCGGCGACGAGAATATTAATTACGACCACGCCACGTTAGAAGGCGGCGACGTACTGGTGATTGGCCGCGGCGCGGTGCTGATCGGCATGTCCGAGCGCACGACGCCGCAGGGCGTGGAGTTTCTCGCCAACAGCCTGTTCAAACACCGCCAGGCCGAGCGCGTGATCGCCGTTGAGCTGCCAAAACACCGCTCCTGCATGCACCTCGACACCGTGATGACCCACATCGACGTGGACACCTTCTCGGTCTACCCGGAAGTGGTGCGCAAGGACGCTCAGTGCTGGACGCTCACCCCGGACGGACGCGGCGGCCTGCTGCGCACGCAGGAAACCGACCTGCTCCACGCCATCGAGAAAGCGCTCGGCATTAACCAGGTGCGCCTGATCACCACCGGCGGCGACGCCTTTGAAGCCGAACGCGAGCAGTGGAACGACGCCAACAACGTGCTGACCATCCGCCCGGGCGTGGTGATCGGCTACGAGCGCAACGTCTGGACCAACGAGAAGTACGACAAAGCGGGCATCACCGTGCTGCCCATCCCGGGCGACGAACTCGGACGCGGCCGCGGCGGCGCGCGCTGCATGAGCTGCCCGCTGGAACGCGACGGAATTTAAAGGAGCCATCATGGAACGAAAACCCACTCTGGTTGTGGCCCTTGGCGGCAACGCGCTGCTCAAGCGCGGCGAGCCGCTGGAAGCCGAAATCCAGCGCCACAACATCGAGCAGGCCGCCCGCACCATCGCCGGGCTGACGGAACAGTGGCGCGTGGTGCTGGTGCACGGCAACGGGCCGCAGGTCGGGCTGCTAGCGCTGCAGAACAGCGCCTACGACAAAGTCACGCCCTACCCGCTGGACGTTCTCGGCGCCGAAAGCCAGGGAATGATCGGCTACATGCTCCAGCAGGCGCTGAAAAACAATCTGCCGCAGCGCGAGGTGAGCGTCCTGCTCACGCAGGTAGAAGTGGACGCCGCCGACCCGGCCTTCCGCAACCCGACCAAGTACATCGGCCCGGTGTACAGCGAAGCCCAGGCGAAAGCGCTGGCCGCGGAAAAAGGCTGGGTGTTCAGGGCCGACGGGAGCTACGTCCGCCGCGTGGTGCCGTCGCCGCAGCCGAAGCGCATCGTCGAGAGCGACGCCATCACGGCGCTGATCCAGCGCGATCACCTGGTGATCTGCAACGGCGGCGGCGGCGTGCCGGTAGTGGAGAACGCCAACGGCTATCGCGGCATTGAGGCGGTGATCGACAAAGACCTCTCCGCCGCCCTGCTGGCGAGGCAGATCGAGGCCGACGCCCTGCTGATCCTGACCGATGCCGACGCGGTGTACCTCGACTGGGGCAAGCCGACCCAGCGCCCGCTGGCGCAGGTGACGCCGGAGCTGCTCAGAGGCATGCAGTTCGACGCCGGATCGATGGGCCCGAAAGTGGCCGCCTGCCGCGAGTTTGTTGAAGCCTGCAACGGCATGGCCGGGATCGGCGCGCTCGCCGACGGCGCGGAGATCCTGGCGGGCGAGAAAGGCACGTTGATTCGTAACTGAGTCGTTTTCCCCTCACCCTAACCCTCTCCCTAAGGGAGAGGGGACGATTACACCCTCTCCCCATGGGAGAGGGCCGGGGTGAGGGCATCAGACAGCTAAATTTTTAAAAGGATTTCCCACATGACCATCAACCTGAAAAACCGTAACTTCCTGAAACTGCTGGACTACACCCCGGCGGAGATCCAGTACCTGATCGACCTCGCCATCGAGCTGAAGGCCGCCAAAAAAGCCGGACGTGAAAAGCAAACCCTGGTCGGGAAAAACATCGCCCTGATCTTTGAAAAAACCTCCACCCGCACCCGCTGCGCCTTCGAAGTGGGCGCGTTCGACCAGGGCGCGCAGGTGACCTACCTCGGCCCAAGCGGCTCGCAGATCGGCCATAAAGAGTCGATGAAGGACACCGCCCGCGTGCTGGGCCGCATGTATGACGGCATCGAATACCGAGGCTACGGCCAGGCCATCGTCGAAGAGCTGGGCGAATACGCGGGCGTGCCGGTGTGGAACGGCCTGACCGACGAGTTCCACCCCACGCAAATCCTCGCCGACCTGATGACCATGCTGGAGCACGCGCCGGGCAAAACCCTGCCGGAGCTGAGCTTTGCCTACCTGGGCGATGCGCGCAACAACATGGGCAACTCGCTGATGGTCGGCGCGGCCAAGATGGGGATGGATATCCGCCTCGTCGCGCCGAAATCCTTCTGGCCGGAAGCCGGGCTGGTTGAGCAGTGCCGCGCCATAGCCAAAGAGACGGGCGCGCGCATCACCCTCACCGACGACCTGGAAGAAGGCGTGCGGGGGACCGATTTCCTCTACACCGACGTGTGGGTCTCCATGGGCGAGCCGAAGGAAGCCTGGGCCGAGCGCGTCAGCCTGATGAAGCCGTATCAAATCAACGCGAACGTTATGAAAGCCACCGGCAACCCTAACGTCAAGTTCATGCACTGCCTGCCGGCGTTCCACAACGAGCACACCAAAGTGGGCCGCGAGATCGAGATGGCGTACGGCCTGAAGGGGCTGGAGGTGACGGAAGAGGTCTTCGAATCACCGAACTCCATCGTCTTCGACGAAGCAGAGAACCGCATGCACACCATTAAAGCGGTCATGGTGGCGACACTCGGCGACTAATCACCGCCCGGCGCGCCGCGGGGTGCGCCGGGTTTAAGGAGCACATCATGGGCAAGTTTAAGTTTCCTTCCGCTTACACCATTCTCTTTTTCCTGATTGCCGTTGTGGCGGCGCTGAGCTGGGTCGTCCCCGCCGGTCAGTACCAGATGGCGATGAACGAAACCCTCGGTAAAGAAGTCCCGATTGCCGGAACGTACGCGCACGTGGCGGCACATCCGCAGGGGCTGGTTTCCGTCCTGATGGCGCCCATCGCCGGGCTGTACGATCCGGTCTCCGGCCAGGCCGGGGCGATCGACGTCGCGCTGTTTATCCTGATCATCGGCGGTTTTCTCGGGATCGTCACCAAAACCGGGGCGATTGACGCAGGGATCGAGCGCGTCACCACCCGGCTGCGCGGGCGCGAGGAATGGATGATCCCGATCCTGATGGCGCTGTTTGCCGCGGGCGGCACGATTTACGGCATGGCCGAAGAGTCGCTGCCGTTCTACACCCTACTGGTGCCGGTGATGCTGGCCGCCCGGTTCGATCCGGTGGTCGCCGCCTCTACCGTGCTGCTCGGGGCGGGGATTGGCACGCTCGGCTCCACCATTAACCCGTTTGCCACGGTGATCGCCGCCAACGCTGCCGGGATCCCCTTTACTAACGGCATTGCCCTGCGCGTGGCGCTGCTGGTCATCGGCTGGATCATCTGCGTGGCGTGGGTGATGCGTTACGCCCGTAAGGTGCGCCAGGATCCGTCGCTGTCGATCGTGGCGGATAAACAGGAAGAGAACCGCGCCCACTTCCTCGGCGACAAGGGCGAACAGTCGCTGGAATTCACCCCGGTGCGCAAAATCATCCTGGTGATTTTCGCCCTCGCCTTCGCGGTGATGATCTACGGCGTGGCGGTGCTGGGCTGGTGGATGGCGGAGATCTCGGCGGTGTTTCTCGCCAGCGCGATTATCGTCGGCCTGATTGCCCGCATGAGCGAAGAGGAGCTGACGTCGACGTTTATCAACGGCGCGCGAGATTTGCTGGGCGTCGCGCTGATTATCGGCATCGCGCGCGGTATCGTAGTCATCATGGATAAGGGCATGATTACCCACACCATTTTGCACAGCGCGGAAGGGCTGGTCAGCGGGTTGTCCACGGTAGCGTTTATCAACGTGATGTACTGGCTGGAGGTCGTGCTGTCGTTTCTTGTGCCTTCTTCATCCGGCCTGGCCGTTCTGACGATGCCGATCATGGCGCCGCTTGCCGATTTCGCTAACGTCAACCGCGACCTGGTGGTGACGGCTTACCAGTCGGCCTCCGGCATCGTTAACCTCGTCACGCCCACTTCTGCCGTCGTGATGGGCGGGCTGGCTATCGCCCGCGTGCCCTACGTGCGTTATCTGAAATGGGTGGCGCCGCTGCTGGGCATTTTAACGGTGGTGATTATGGTGGCGTTAAGTCTGGGTGCCTTGTTGTGATTTGCCGGATGGCGCTGCGCTTATCCGGCCTACGGATCGGTGCGGTGCCACCGGTTATTTCAGGAACTGATATGGGAACTATGATGGATTACGAAGAGTACTCTCCCAAAGAGCAACTACAGCTGACGGTCTGCCAGCGCCTGATCGCAGAAAAGAGCTATCTCTCTCAGGAGGAGATCCGCCGGGATTTGCAGGAGCGTGGTTTTGAGACCATCAGCCAGTCCACCGTTTCACGTCTGCTTAAATTGCTCGGTGTCATAAAAATTCGAAATGCCAAAGGGCTAAAGATTTATTCGCTGAATCCCCAGCTGCGCCCTGCCCCCGACGCCGCGCGTACCGTGTCCGAAATGGTGGTCAGCGTCGAGCATAATAGCGAGTTTATCCTTGTTCATACCGTCGCCGGATATGGCCGCGCGGTGGCGCGTATTCTGGATTATCACCAGCTACCGGAAATTTTAGGCGTGGTGGCTGGCAGCAGTATCGTCTGGGTCGCGCCCCGGGTCGTGAAGCGCACCGCACTGGTGCATAAGCAAATTAATTATTTACTCAGAACGCATTAATATTCATAAAGAACCGTTTGCATTGAGTAAAGCGTGCATTAAATCGCTTGATCCGAAAAGCGAGCTGCGTATAATGCCCGACAATTTGCCGGGAGGAAGCATGGTCAAGCGTGTACGACATAACGTCTTACCGCGTCTGAAATCAGACGCTGGCCTGCCGTTTTTCTTCCCGTTGCTAAACCTATTCCCAGAGCCCCTCATTTGAGGGGCTTTTTTTTGCCCGGCGTCAGGAGATAAACATGAATCCGCTTTATCAAAAACACATCATTTCCATAAACGACCTCAGCCGCGAAGAGCTGGAACTGGTTCTGGAAACCGCGGCAAAACTGAAGGCCAATCCGCAACCGGAGCTGCTGAAGCACAAGGTGATTGCGAGCTGCTTCTTCGAAGCCTCGACCCGCACCCGCCTCTCCTTTGAAACCTCCATGCACCGCCTGGGCGCGAGCGTGGTGGGCTTCTCGGACAGCAGCAACACGTCGCTGGGTAAAAAAGGCGAGACCCTGGCGGATACTATTTCAGTGATCAGCACCTACGTCGACGCGATTGTGATGCGTCATCCGCAGGAGGGCGCGGCGCGTCTGGCGACCGAGTTTTCCGGCGGCATTCCGGTACTGAACGCCGGTGACGGTGCCAACCAGCACCCGACGCAGACCCTGCTGGATCTGTTCACCATTCAGGAGACGCAGGGCAAGCTCGAGAACCTGAATATTGCCATGGTCGGCGACCTGAAGTACGGCCGCACCGTCCACTCCCTGACCCAGGCGCTGGCGAAATTTAACGGCAACCGCTTCTTCTTCATCGCACCGGACGCGCTGGCGATGCCGCAGTACATTCTCGACATGCTGGATGAGAAAGGCATTCAGTGGAGCCTGCACGCCAGCATCGAAGAGGTGATGAGCCACGTGGATATTCTCTACATGACCCGCGTGCAGAAAGAGCGTCTGGACCCGTCCGAATACGCCAACGTGAAGGCGCAGTTCGTGCTGCGCGCCAGCGACCTCGAGGGCGCGCGCGACAATATGAAGGTGCTGCACCCGCTGCCGCGCATCGATGAGATCACCACAGACGTGGACAAAACGCCGCACGCCTGGTACTTCCAGCAGGCCGGAAACGGCATCTTCGCCCGCCAGGCGTTACTGGCACTGGTTCTGAATCGCGAATTGGCACTGTAAGGGGAAACGACCATGACACACGATAACAAACTCCAGGTTGAAGCCATCAAGCGCGGCACCGTGATTGACCACATCCCTGCGCAGGTGGGCTTTAAGCTGCTGACGCTGTTCAAACTGACCGAAACCGACCAGCGCATCACCATCGGCCTGAACCTGCCGTCCGGCGAGATGGGCCGCAAGGACCTGATCAAAATCGAGAATACCTTCCTGACCGACGAGCAGGTTAACCAGCTGTCGCTGTACGCGCCGGACGCCACCGTCAACCGCATCGACGAGTATGAAGTGGTGGGCAAATCCCGCCCGAGCCTGCCGGATCGCATCGAAAGCGTGCTGGTCTGCCCGAACAGCAACTGCATCAGCCATGCTGAACCGGTTTCCTCCAGCTTTGCAGTGAAAAAACGCGCCGATGACATCGCGCTCAAATGCAAATACTGCGAAAAAGAGTTTTCTCATTATGTGGTGCTGGCCAACTAATTGAGGTTGGTAATGAAATCCCGGCTGTTATAATGGCCGGGAACATTCTTAACGCTGTAATTCTGGAGAAAACATGAGCAAAGTACTCGCGACGGAAAATGCACCAGCGGCTATCGGCCCTTACGTTCAGGGCGTTGATCTGGGTAGCATGATCATCACTTCCGGGCAGATCCCGGTGAACCCACAAACCGGCGCGGTGCCGGAAGACGTCGCGGCACAGGCGCGTCAGTCGCTGGAAAACGTGCAGGCTATCGTTGAATCTGCGGGCCTGAAAGTGGGCGACATCGTCAAAACCACCGTTTTCGTGAAAGATCTGAACGATTTCGCGACCGTTAACGCCACTTACGAAGCGTTCTTCACCGAGCACAACGCAACCTTCCCGGCGCGCTCCTGCGTGGAAGTGGCCCGTCTGCCAAAAGACGTGAAAATTGAAATCGAAGCGATTGCGGTACGTCGCTAATTCGCTTTGGCGATAAAAAAAGGCAGCCCAGGCTGCCTTTTTTGTTGCTTGCTACTGATTCCGCGTCGCCCTGAGCAGCGTCTCCAGCGGATACACCGCCGCAATCACCACCTCGTCCTGGACCTTCGCCGCGCTATCCAGCTCGCCCTGAATCGACGCAATTTCTTTATCATCCAGCGTGCCCTGGCGCGCCACCAGATCCGTCAGCCTCAGGCCAATCGAGGCCAGCTTATCCACCTCCTGGATCACCGGCTTCATCGCCTTCAGCTGATAGCTGTTTTCGCTTAACGCCAGCGCGTCGCTGGTGTTGCTCTGCCAGCGGTTAAAGACGTGGCGCAGCGCGTCGGCGCTTTCCGCGTCTTCCGCATCGCTCACCAGGCGGTCCGCCCATTTTTTCATCTGGCGCACGGTGGCGCTTTCGGCGTTCAGCGCATCGGCGAAGCGGTTGAGCGGTTCGAACTGATGATAATTTCCCGCCTGGAACTTCAGGTGCTGGCGGGTGTAATACTGCGCGGGCTCTACCGCCTGAGCGAGGATCTGCAGCGGCAGCGTGTCGGCATTACCAGCAAGGCGCGTGAACTGCACCTGCTGCTGGGTATGCTGCTGCAGCCCGACCGACACCGTCGACCAGCTGTCCATCGCCTGCAGGCGGGTGTACATGTTATCGACGTCGTTGACGTCCTGCGCGGACCAAAGCCGCTCCGCCACCGCGAAGGTGCGCGGCCACAGGCGGATATCCAGAACCGGCGCCACCACGTTTTCCGCCCACAGCGCGGCTTCCCCGCCGAGCAGGTTGGCCTGATTCGCCACGTCCGGCACGACGGGCTGAATGCCTTTCGGCACCGCGTCCAGACGCGTGCCGCTGATTGGGTAACGCGTATTCCCCACCAGGAAATAGCCGGTGAGCTTGTCGTTATCAACGGAGACCACCGGGCGCGTTTCTCCCATCCAGGTGTCGACGCTAAACGTGACCTGATTGTCGTCACGCCATTCAATATCCTGCACCGCGCGGCGGGATTTCCCTGCAAAATCAATAAACCCGCGCCAGCCTGCGTCCCCTTTCACCAGCGTGAAGCTCCCCTCCACCGGCTTGCCCTTCAGGCGCGGCATGGAAAAGGCCCAGCTCTGGACGCTGTCCGTGTCTGCAATCACATCCACGCCGTTCAGCCCCTGCGGGACAATTTCGTTGCGGTAGTGATAGGCGGTGGACTGGGGCTGGTCGAGATAGAAACCGGTGGAGAGAATGCCCTTGTAGCCGTTCTGCGCCACCTGCCCCAGCGCGTCCTGGCCCTGCCAGGACTGGATCAGAATGCTTTTCGGCAGGTCGGGATGATAGATCTCGTCCCAGCCGACCATCTGCCGGTGGTGTTTCTCGAGGATCGTTTCCAGCTTGCGGTTGAAATACGCCTGCAGCGCGTGGCTGTCCGCCAGCCTGTTGTCGCGCATGAAATTCTGGATTGCGGCGTTCGCTTTCCACTGGCTGTCGTCGACCTCATCACCGCCGATATGCAGATACGGATCGGGGAATATCGCCGCCAGTTCGCTGACCATCGCGTCAGCAAAGGCGTAGGTTGCCTCTTTTGTGGGATCTAATACCGGCTTCAGCACGCCCCAGTGGCGCTCCATGGCGTACGGCCCCGGGGCGCTCATCAGCTCCGGATAGGCCACGGCAATCGCCGAGGCGTGGCCCGGCATGTCGATTTCCGGCACCACGCGGATACCGCGCTCGGCGGCGTAACGCACCACTTCGCGCATCTGTTCAGGCGTGTAGAACAGCCCGTCGCTGGCAAGCTGCGTCAGCTTAGGGTAGCGCTTCGAGCTGAAGCGCCAGCCCTGATCGTCGGTTAAGTGCCAGTGCAGGACGTTGAGCTTCGCCGCGGCCATGCCGTCGATCTGGCGCTTGATATCCGGCAGCGGAATAAAGTGACGAGCCGAGTCGAGCAGCAGCCCGCGCCACGAGAAGCGCGGCGAATCTTCAATGGTGACCCACGGCAGCGAGGTGTTTTCCGCCCCGTTCTGCATCAGCTGGAGCAGGGTTTCCATGGCGCGCAGCGCGCCGAAGCGGGTGTTGGCGGAGATATCGACGCCGTTGGCGTCCACCGTGAGCTTATAGCTTTCATCGCTGTCCGGCAGCGGCTGCGGTTTTACCTTTTTGGCAACCGCGATGCGGATGGTCGGTTTGTCTGGCTTTTCAGCCTGCGGCTGCAGCGTCCAGCCGGTTTGCAGGGCCATGCGCTGGCGCAGGCGGTTGACGGCGTCGCCCAGATCGTCGCCGCTGACGCTGACTGAGATTTTATCATTAAGCACCAGCGCACCCTGTGTCGTCGGGCGTTCAACCTTGGCAGGCCAGGGCATTAAGGGGAGATCGCCTGCCGGGGCGGCAAAGGCTGAGGCGCCGAGCATCAGCCCGGCGGTTAAGAGACTGTACCGTAACATGAATGTTCCTTATCTGACGGGCCAAATAAAGGCAAAACATTCTGTTAACATGCGCTCAATTTGTCGTCAAGCGAATGCGCCGACGGAGATCACAGGTTGTTGAATTTGGGAGGAAAGCCAGTCCCCTCTCCCCAAAGGGGCGAGGGTGAAAGGCGGCACCGAGCGGTCCCCTCTCCCTTCCAGGGAGAGGGTTAGGGTGAGGGTAAAAAATTACTGCCATCCATACCGACGCGCATAGAATCCTTTCACCATCTGCGTCAGCACCATATAGCCCGCGAGGATCGCCACCAGCCACGGGAAGTAGCTCAGCGGCAGCGCCTGCAGCTGCAGGTAGCTCGCCAGCGGGGAGAACGGCAGCGCGATACCGAGCGCCATCACAATCCCCGTCATCACAATCAGCGGCCACGCGGCGCGGCTCTGGATGAACGGAATGCGGCGGGTGCGGATCATATGCACAATCAGCGTCTGCGACAGCAGACCCACCACGAACCAGCCGGACTGGAACAGAGTCTGGTGTTCCGGGGTGTTGGCGTGGAACACAAACCACATCAGGCAGAAGGTCAGGATATCGAAGATGGAGCTGATCGGCCCAAAGAACAGCATAAAGCGCCCGAGATCCGCCGGGTTCCAGTGCTGCGGCTTCTGGATCTGCTCGTCGTCCACGTTATCAAACGGGATCGCCACCTGAGACACGTCGTACATCAGGTTCTGGATCAGCAGGTGCAGCGGCAGCATCGGCAGGAACGGCAGAAACGCGCTCGCCACCAGCACGCTGAAGACGTTACCGAAGTTGGAGCTGGCGGTCATTTTGATGTACTTGAGCATGTTGGCAAAGGTGCGGCGTCCTTCGATCACGCCCTCCTCCAGCACCATCAGACTCTTTTCCAGCAGAATGATATCCGCCGCTTCGCGGGCAATATCCACCGCGCCATCGACGGATATACCGATGTCCGCCGCACGCAGCGCGGGCGCGTCGTTGATGCCGTCGCCCATAAAGCCTACCACGTGCCCTTCGCGCTTGAGCAGGGTGACGATGCGCTCTTTGTGCATCGGCGTCAGGCGGGCAAACAGCGTGGTACGCTGGGCAAGCTTCGCCAGCTCGTCATCGGACAGGTGCTCAATATCGCTCCCCACCACCACGTCGCCCGCGTCCAGCCCCACTTCATGGCATACTTTGGCCGCCACCAGCTCGCTGTCGCCGGTGAGAATTTTGACGGTAATACCGCTCGCCTTCAGCGCCTTCAGCGCCGGCGCGGTGGTCTCTTTCGGCGGATCGAGGAAGGCGATGTAGCCCTCGAGGATCAGATCGGATTCGTCGATACGCTGATAGTCACCCTCGCGCGCGGGCAGGAACTTGCTCGCGACCGCCACCACGCGCAGCCCCTGACGGTTCAGGTTATCGGTGACGCGCCTGATGCGGCGCAGCATGGTGTCGTCCAGCGGCACAATGTCGCCGTTATAGCGAACCTGCTTCGACACGTTGAGGATCTCCTGCAGCGCCCCTTTGCAGATCAGCTGGTGCACGTCCGTCTGCTCGCTCACCACCACCGACATGCGGCGGCGCTCGAAGTCGAACGGGATCTCATCCACCTTCTGCCAGCGGCCGGAGAGCGTGCGGGCGGACTCCTCGTCCACCCCTTCCAGCACCGCGACGTCGAGCAGGTTTTTCAGCCCGGTCTGGTAATGGCTGTTCAGCCACGCGCTGTGCAGGACGCGCTCGCTGGTTTTGCCGGAGATATCGGTGTGGTTCTCCAGCACGATTTTGTCCTGCGTCAGGGTGCCGGTTTTATCGGTGCAGAGGATGTCCATCGCGCCAAAGTTTTGAATGGCGTCGAGGTGTTTGACGATCACTTTCTGTTTAGAGAGCTTCACCGCCCCGCGCGCCAGCGTGGAGGTGACAATCATCGGCAGCATTTCAGGTGTTAAGCCAACGGCCACGGAGAGCGCAAACAGGGCCGCCTCCCACCAGTCGCCTTTGGTGTAGCCGTTGATCAGCAGCACGATTGGCGTCATCACCATCATAAAGCGGATCAGCAGCATACTGACGCGGCCAATCCCTTTCTGGAAGGCGTTTGGCTCGCTCTCCTGCTCGCTGACGCGCCCGGCAAGCTGTCCAAACCAGGTGTTGCCCCCGGTGGCGGTGACAATCGCCTGCGCCGTACCGCTGACCACCGTGGTGCCCATAAAGCACAGGGTGTCGCATTCAAGAGGATTCATCTGCTGCGGGTCGCGGCTGCGCGCCACCTTTTCAACGGGCAGGGATTCCCCGGTCAGGGAGGCCTGCGCCACGAACAGATCGCGCGCCTGGATGATGCGTAAATCCGCCGGGATCATGTCCCCCGCGGCCAGCTTCACCAGATCGCCCGGCACCAGTTGGTCGATCGGCAGCTCCACCCAGGCATTTTCGCCGAGATCGTTAATCACGCGCGAGACGGTCGCGGTGTTGCTGACCATCGCCTTCAGGGCATCCGCCGCTTTGGTGGAGCGGGCCTCCTGAATAAAGTTCAGCAGCGTGGAGATACCCACCATCAGAGCGATCACGCCTGCGGCAAACAGATCTTCCGTCGCGTAAGAGATAAGGCCGAGCACGGTCAGCAGCAGGTTGAACGGGTTGCGGTAGCAGAGCCACAGGTGCACCCACCACGGAGACGGCTTCTGCGCCGGGATCTGGTTATCGCCGTGCACGGCGCGGATTTTTTCCACTTCGGCCGCGTTTAGCCCTTCCGGGTGTCCGCCGAACGCGCGCCAGACTTCGTTTTCATCCATCGCCGCCACGTTCAGGCAGCGTTCGGTCAGGGACGCGGGTATCGCGGTGCCCGCCATGTTTTTGGCGTTTGGCAGCGGGTCGCGCTGAACAAGACGGTGTGGCAGGTGGCGGCTCAGCAGGGCCTGCAGCTGCCGGGTGATATTTTTAAACATAGTCATTCCTCCGCATCCGCGAATGCGGACGCAGCAATTCCTTCAGGCGTGGCAAGGCCGTACCTGAGAGGCACTCAATTTTTCAAGCAGGAACGTTTATGACGTTGCTGCCTCACATCACCGGTGAGTCAGCAACAGGCTGGCTTACCGGAAAGAACGCATTCTCCCGTTCAGGAGAGGTGTGGGATCGGGATCCATGAAGCCTCCGGTAAGTAAAAAACAGGGTGTCGCCGCGCAGTCCAGGATTTAGACATACCCTTTATGACGATTCGGGCGGTATTATACTCCCCTGCAAATAAACCGAACGTAAACCAGACTTTGCCCATAGCGAAATCGCGCTATAGCATTAGGCTCAATTCACTACATCGTCGTTGTTACAGGGAATACAGCATGCAGAACCGCCTAACGATTAAAGACATCGCACGTTTAAGCGGCGTGGGGAAATCGACCGTCTCACGCGTGCTGAACAACGAAAGCGGCGTCAGCGAACGCACCCGCGAGCGCGTTGAGGCGGTCATGAATCAGCACGGTTTTTCCCCCTCCCGCTCCGCGCGCGCCATGCGCGGGCAGAGTGACAAAGTCGTCGCCATCATTGTCTCGCGCCTGGACTCTCTGTCTGAAAACCTCGCCGTGCAGACCATGCTGCCCGCCTTTTATGAGCAGGGGTATGATCCGATCATGATGGAGAGCCAGTTCTCTGTGCAGCTGGTCGAAGAGCATCTGGGTATGCTCCAGCGGCGCAACATTGATGGCGTGGTGCTGTTCGGTTTTACCGGCATTAAAGACGAGATGCTGAAACCCTGGCAGCCGTCGCTGGTGCTGCTGGCGCGCGATGCCAGCGGGTTTGCGTCCGTCTGCTACGACGATGAAGGCGCGATTATCACCCTGATGCAGCGCCTGTTTGACGAAGGCCATCGCCACATCAGCTTCCTCGGGGTACCGCATGCGGACGTCACCACCGGCAAGCGCCGGCATGAGGCCTACCTGGCCTTTTGCAAAAAACACAATCTCTCCGCCGTGGCCTCCCTGCCGGGGCTGGGCATGAAGCAGGGCTACGAGCAGGTCGCCAGCGTCCTGACGCCGCAGACCACCGCGCTGGTGTGCGCCACGGATACCCTTGCGCTGGGTGCCAGCAAATATCTGCAGGAGCAGCGCATCGATAACCTGCAGGTGGCGAGCGTCGGCAGCACGCCGCTGATGAAGTTCCTGCACCCGGAGATCATCACCGTCGATCCGGGCTACGCCGAGTCCGGCAGACAGGCCGCCGCGCAGCTGATCGAGCAGATCAACGGGCGCGCTGACCCACGTCAGATCGTCATTCCCGCCCACCTTTCGTAACCCCCCTAAAACAGATTATTGTGATCTTCGCCCGATTTCGGGAACGTTCCCATTTTCGCCGTCACGCTGAAGGAGTAGGCTTGCGCTCAGGTCATTACACCCCCCTCACCATCTGTCATGAGGTTTCATGATGAGTAAAGTCAAACAAGCAGATATCGATCGGCTGATCGTCCTGGTCGGCGGACGCGAAAACATCGCTACCGTCAGCCATTGCATTACCCGCCTGCGCTTCGTGCTGAACGATCCGGCCAAAGCCAATCCAAAGGCCATTGAAGAACTTTCCATGGTCAAAGGCTGCTTCACCAACGCCGGGCAGTTCCAGGTCGTTATTGGTACCGAAGTGGGCGATTACTATCAGGCTCTGCTGGCGACAACCGGGCACTCTTCTGCCGATAAAGAGCAGGCGAAGAAGGCCGCGCGCCAGAATATGAAGTGGCACGAGCAGCTGATTTCCCACTTCGCGGAAATTTTCTTCCCGCTGCTGCCCGCGCTGATCAGCGGGGGCTTAATCTTAGGCTTCCGTAACGTCATCGGCGATGTGCCGATGAGCGACGGTAAAACCCTGGCGCAGATGTATCCGGCGCTGAAAACCGTTTACGATTTTCTGTGGCTGATTGGCGAGGCCATCTTCTTCTATCTGCCGGTCGGGATTTGCTGGTCCGCGGTGCGCAAAATGGGCGGCACGCCGATTCTCGGAATCGTGCTGGGCGTCACGCTGGTCTCTCCACAGTTAATGAACGCTTACTTACTTGGGCAACAGGTGCCGGAAGTGTGGAACTTCGGCCTGTTTACCATCGCCAAAGTGGGCTATCAGGCGCAGGTTATCCCTGCACTTCTGGCCGGTCTGGCACTCGGCTTTATTGAAACGCGCCTGAAGCGCATCGTTCCGGATTACCTCTATCTGGTGGTGGTGCCGGTCTGCTCGCTGATCCTGGCGGTGTTCCTGGCGCACGCCTTTATCGGTCCGTTTGGCCGCATGATTGGCGACGGCGTAGCCTTCGCGGTGCGTCACCTGATGACCGGCAGCTTCGCGCCAGTCGGTGCCGCGCTGTTTGGCTTCCTGTACGCCCCGCTGGTGATCACCGGCGTGCACCAGACCACGCTGGCTATCGACATGCAGATGATCCAGAGCCTCGGCGGCACGCCGGTCTGGCCGATTATCGCCCTGTCTAACATTGCGCAGGCGTCGGCAGTTACCGGCATCATCATCGTCAGCCGCAAGCACAACGAGCGTGAGATCTCCGTTCCGGCGGCCATCTCCGCCTACCTCGGCGTCACCGAACCGGCGATGTACGGTATCAACCTGAAATACCGCTTCCCGATGCTCTGCGCGATGATCGGTTCCGGTCTGGCGGGCCTGGTGTGCGGTCTGAACGGCGTGATGGCGAACGGGATTGGCGTCGGCGGCCTGCCGGGCATCCTCTCCATCCAGCCCGCTTACTGGCAGGTGTTTGCCCTGGCGATGGCCATCGCGATCATCGTCCCAATGGCGCTCACCACCGTGGTTTACCAGCGTAAGTTCCGTCAGGGCTCGCTGCAGATTGTTTAACTTCTTCTTTCGGGGCGCAGTTGCGCCCCTTCGCATTTGCAGGAACGCACTATGAATACCCTTCCTCACTGGTGGCAGAACGGCGTCATCTATCAGATTTACCCAAAGAGCTTCCAGGACACCACCGGCAGCGGCACCGGCGATCTGCGCGGCGTGACGCAGCGTCTGGACTACCTGAAAACCCTCGGCATCGACGCCATCTGGCTGACGCCATTTTATATCTCCCCGCAGGTGGATAACGGCTACGACGTGGCGAATTACACCGCCATCGATCCGGCCTACGGTACGCTGGATGATTTCGACGAGCTGGTTGCCCGGGCGCACGAGCGCGGCATTCGCATCGTGCTGGATATGGTGTTTAACCACACCTCCACGCAGCACGCCTGGTTCCGCGAATCGCTGAACAAAGCGAGCCCGTACCGCCAGTTCTACATCTGGCGCGACGGCACGCCGGAGCAGCTTCCCAACAACTGGCGCTCCAAGTTTGGCGGCAACGCCTGGCGCTGGCACGCCGAGAGCGAGCAGTATTACCTGCACCTGTTCGCTCCGGAGCAGGCGGATCTCAACTGGGAAAACCCTGAAGTGCGCGCCGAGCTGAAAAAGGTATGCGAGTTCTGGGCCGATCGCGGCGTGGACGGCCTGCGTCTCGACGTGATTAACCTGATTTCAAAAGACCAGGATTTCCCGGACGACAACATCGGAGACGGTCGCCGCTTCTACACCGACGGGCCGCGCGTTCACGAATATCTGCAGGAGATGAGCCGCGACGTCTTCACCCCACGC
Organism: Enterobacter sp. WP_7_1; assembly: GCF_003688535.1. NCBI lineage: Bacteria > Pseudomonadati > Pseudomonadota > Gammaproteobacteria > Enterobacterales > Enterobacteriaceae > Enterobacter > Enterobacter sp. WP_7_1. The sequence goes on from NZ_REFK01000004.1 coordinate 367,888, forward strand.
AACCTGATGACGGTGGGCGAGATGTCCTCGACCTCGCTGGAGAACTGCCAGCAGTACGCCTCGCTCGACGGACGCGAGCTGTCGATGACCTTTAACTTCCACCACCTGAAGGTGGACTACCCCGGCGGCGAAAAATGGACGAAGGCGAAGCCGGACTTCGTGGCGCTGAAAACCCTCTTCCGCCACTGGCAGCAGGGGATGCACAACAGGGCCTGGAACGCGCTGTTCTGGTGTAACCACGATCAGCCGCGCATCGTGTCGCGCTTTGGTGACGAAGGAGAATACCGCGTTCAGGCCGCGAAGATGCTCGGCATGGTGCTGCACGGCATGCAGGGCACGCCGTATATCTACCAGGGCGAAGAGCTGGGGATGACCAACCCGCACTTCAGCCGCATTACCGACTATCGCGACGTGGAGAGCCTGAACATGTTTGCGGAACTGCGGGCCAGCGGCCGCGAGCCGGATGAACTGCTGGCGATTCTGGCGAGTAAGTCTCGTGATAACGGTCGAACCCCAATGCAGTGGGACGCCTCGCACAATGCGGGCTTTACCGAGGGCGAGCCGTGGATTGGCGTCTGCGATAACTACGAAACCGTGAACGCCCGTGCGGCGCTGGACGACCCGGATTCGGTGTTCTACACCTACCGGTCGCTGATTAGCCTGCGCAAAACCCTGCCGGTGCTGACGTGGGGAGATTATGAAGATCTCCTGCCGGAACATCCTTCTCTTTGGTGCTACCGTCGTCAGTGGCAGGGGCAGACGCTGATAGTGGCGGCAAACCTGAGTCCTACGCCTCAGGAATGGCAGACAGACGCTCTCAGCGATAAGTCGCAGATGCTGATGAGTAACTACCCGGCACCGCAAACGACGTCGCTGCGTCCGTTTGAAGCCGTCTGGTGGCTGCAGGAGTAACTTTCCCTGCCGGGTGCGGCTCAGCACCCGGCTTATTTTACTGTTTTTGTTGAATAATTAATCAGATTTTTCTCGCTCGCCTTTACAATCGCTGAAGCGCCCGCCGTTTGTACTCTCGTCTTTTTACTTTGTTCTGCATCAAATAAATCGCAAACATGTTTGATGCAAATCACTATATGTAGCACTTAAAATGCACGCCGACCCAACATCTTGTATTTATCGTCTACTATTCCAACAACAAGACGGCGCTTACGCTGGCCGGAATTGTGGATAACACGAGCTGGGAACGCGGGAAGTCTTTGGCCCGGCGGGGAATACGCCCGGTGAATACTTCTCCACCTCTGTGGATAACCTGTTTTCAAAAAATGGAGTGATCATGACACCGCATGTGATGAAACGTGATGGCTGTAAAGTGCCGTTTAAATCAGAGCGCATCCAGGAAGCCATTCTGCGTGCAGCTAAAGCAGCGGGAGTCGATGACGCAGATTACTGCGCCACCGTCGCAGAAGTCGTTAGCAGCCAGATGAACGAACGCAGCCAGGTTGATATCAACGAGATCCAGACCGCGGTTGAGAACCAGCTGATGGCGGGGCCTTACAAGCAGCTGGCGCGCGCCTACATTGAGTACCGTCACGATCGTGACGTGCAGCGTGAGAAGCGCGGTCGTCTGAACCAGGAGATCCGTGGCCTGGTGGAGCAGACCAACTCCGCCCTGCTCAATGAAAACGCCAATAAAGACAGCAAAGTGATCCCGACCCAGCGCGACCTGCTGGCCGGTATCGTCGCCAAACACTATGCCCGTCAGCATCTGCTGCCGCGCGACGTGGTGTCGGCGCACGAGCGCGGCGAGATCCACTACCACGATCTCGACTATTCGCCGTTCTTCCCGATGTTCAACTGCATGCTGATCGACCTGAAAGGCATGCTGACCCACGGTTTTAAAATGGGTAACGCAGAGATTGAACCGCCTAAGTCGATCTCCACGGCCACCGCCGTCACCGCGCAGATTATCGCTCAGGTCGCCAGCCATATTTATGGCGGCACCACGATTAACCGCATTGATGAAGTGCTGGCCCCGTTCGTGACGGCAAGCTTCAACAAGCATCGTAAAACGGCCGAAGAGTGGCAGATCCCGGACGCTGACGGCTACGCGCACTCCCGCACCGAGAAAGAGTGCTACGACGCCTTCCAGTCGCTGGAATATGAGGTAAACACGCTGCACACCGCCAACGGCCAGACGCCGTTTGTGACCTTCGGTTTTGGTCTGGGCACCAGCTGGGAATCGCGCCTGATCCAGCAGTCCATCCTGCGCAACCGCATTTCCGGCCTCGGCAAGAACCGCAAAACGGCGGTGTTCCCGAAACTGGTATTCGCTATCCGCGACGGCCTGAACCACAAGTTTGGCGATCCGAACTACGACATCAAACAGCTGGCGCTGGAGTGCGCGAGCAAGCGCATGTACCCGGACATCCTGAACTACGATCAGGTCGTCAAAGTGACCGGTTCATTTAAAACGCCAATGGGCTGCCGCAGCTTCCTCGGCGTGTACGAAGATGAAAACGGCGAGCAGATCCACGACGGGCGCAACAACCTGGGCGTTATCAGCCTGAACCTGCCGCGCATCGCGCTGGAGGCGAAAGGTAACGAAGATGAATTCTGGACGCTGCTGGACGAGCGTCTGCAGCTGGCGCGTAAGGCGCTGATGACCCGCATTGCGCGCCTTGAAGGGGTCAAAGCCCGCGTCGCGCCGATCCTTTATATGGAAGGGGCCTGCGGCGTGCGCCTGAAAGCGGACGATGACGTGTCGGAGATCTTCAAAAACGGTCGCGCGTCCATTTCGCTGGGCTATATCGGCATTCACGAGACCATCAACGCCCTGGCGGGCGATACGCATATGTACGACAGCGAGGCCCTGCGTGAGAAAGGCATCGCGATTGTTCAGCGCCTGCGCGACGCGGTAGACCAGTGGAAAGAGGAAACCGGCTACGGGTTTAGCCTCTACAGCACGCCGAGCGAGAACCTGTGCGACCGCTTCTGCCGTCTGGACACCGCCGAGTTCGGGATTGTGGAAGGCGTGACCGACAAAGGGTATTACACCAACAGCTTCCACCTCGACGTGGAGAAAAAGGTGAACCCGTACGACAAGATCGACTTCGAAGCGGCGTATCCGCCGATCGCCAGCGGCGGGTTCATCTGCTACGGCGAGTATCCGAACATTCAGCACAACCTGAAGGCGCTGGAAGACGTGTGGGATTACAGCTATCAGCACGTGCCGTATTACGGAACCAACACGCCAATCGACGAGTGCTACGAGTGCGGCTTTACCGGCGAGTTCGAGTGTACGAGCAAAGGCTTCACCTGCCCGAAATGCGGCAACCACGATGCGGCCCGCGTCTCCGTGACCCGTCGCGTGTGCGGCTATCTCGGCAGCCCGGACGCGCGTCCGTTTAACGCCGGCAAGCAAGAAGAGGTGAAGCGTCGCGTGAAGCATTTGGGGAATGGGCAGATCGGGTAAGTTCTGCGCAGGGTTCTCCCCCTCACCCTACCCCTCTCCCTGTGGGAGAGGGTCGGGGTGAGGGCATCAGCGCGCACACATTCTCTGGACATTTTCTATGCGATACCATCAATACTACCCCGTCGACATCGTCAACGGCCCCGGCACCCGCTGCACCCTGTTCGTTTCAGGCTGCGTCCACGAATGCCCCGGCTGCTATAACAAAAGCACCTGGCGCTTAAATTCCGGCATGCCGTTCACCGCCGAAATGGAAGACCGGATCGTCAACGACCTGAACGATACGCGCATCAAACGCCAGGGGATTTCGCTCTCCGGCGGCGACCCCCTGCACCCGCAAAACGTGCCGGATATCCTGAAGCTGGTGAAGCGCATTCGCCGCGAATGTGCAGGCAAAGATATTTGGGTCTGGACGGGATATAAACTGGACGAACTCAATGCGCAGCAAAGAGAAGTAGTGGATCTGATTAACGTCCTGGTCGACGGCAAGTTCGTGCAGGATTTAAAAGACCCGGCTCTAATCTGGCGCGGCAGCAGTAACCAGGTAGTGCATCATTTGCGTTGAACAAAGGCGGATGTTATCCGTCCGCCCTTATCTCAAAACCGGCTCAAACTCTCCATCGCCACCGCCTTAAACCCGGCAAAATCTCCGCAGCTACAGAGCCGAGACATCGCCCGTTCACGCAGGAAGGTGACGAAGATATCGTAAATCGCCATCGCCTCTTCGTATTCGCTTTTGCTGATGGCGAGCAGGAAGATGACGTGCGCGGTTTCGTCGCCCCACTGGACGCCGTGCGGGGCTAGCACGGTATAGACTACCGTTTTCTGCGCCAGCAGGCCGAGGGAGTGCGGCAGCGCAATACCGTCGCCGAGCATGGTGCTGACGATGGCTTCACGCTCGACGACCGAATCCAGAAACTCCGCGCCAACGAAACCTTCGCCTTCAAGCTGCGCGCACAGCTCGCGGAACAGCGTTTGCTGGTCAACGGGCTTGTCGAGAATGCGGAAATGGGCCGCGTCGAAGTATTTATCCAGCATCCACGGGCGGGTGCGGTCCACCAGCACCAGCTTGCCGATCTGCTCTAACTGGTAATCGGTCGGGAACGGGGCGATCGTCACCACCGGCTTAGACTTTTCGCTCACGCGGGCTGTGGCGATCACGAAGTCTTCGCCGATAGAGTCGGCCAATTCGTACTCGCGCAGGGTGAGCGTGCGCGTGACTTCAATTTGCGGATATTTGCGCTGCAGCACCGCTTCGATCATGCGGACCATGGCATTCCCGGCGTCGCACACCAGCAGCACCCGCGGCTGGCGCTGGTAGCCGATGTTGTAATGCCGCTCCAGCCCGACGCCGATGTGCAGCACCAGGAAGCCAATCTCGTTTTCGCTGATTACGTACGGCGTGTATTTTCCCCAGCTCGACACCGCCGCGAGGGTCATATCCCACGCCATCGGGTAGTGCTGCTTGATGTTATCCAGCAGCGGGTTGGGGATCATGATTTGATACCGCACGCGGGTGATCATGGTTTTGATATGCGTGAGCAGGTCCGCGTGCAGCTGCTCGTCGCTGAGCAGATTGTAGTTATAGTGGGTGTTGATATAGCGCAGGATGTAGTTGACCAGCGCTTCGTCGTCATCCGCGTTAATTGCGCTCGGGGCAATCTCCTGGATCTGCCGCGCCGCAATGTGCACGCACAGCCAGCTCTCCTCCGAAGGTGAAAGCGCTTTGCCCGCCAGCTGCTGGATAGTGACGGCGATATCCTTCGCCGCCTCGCGCACGTTCTCTTCCACGTCTTCGGCGTGGAATTCCGGCAGCGGATAGCCCTCGCTGATGCGCCGCACCGACACTGCGCAGTACAGGCGCAGGAACAGTTCGCCTTCATCGGTCAGACGGATGTGATGACGCGTCAGCGCCTCGTGCAGCACGGGCACCATCTGCTCCGCCACGCCTGCATTCAGCGCCACGTCGGTCACCAGCGGGTTCAGACTGTCCTGCTGCGCCAGCTCCCAGAGCAGATCGGTCAGGCAGGCGCGGGTCGACATCTCGCTGCCAAACAGCTTCATGCCGTGGCGCGGACGCGTTTCCAGCGTCAGGTTATAGCGGTGAAACCACTCGCGCACTTCGGCCATGTCGCTTTGCAGCGTGGCGCGGCTGACGAACCACTCGTCCGCCAGATCCTCGAGCTTAAGAGAAAATGCCGAGGTCAGAAAACGCACCACCAGATAGTGCACGCGCTCCGGCCCGGTCCGGGGAATACGCAGCGCGCGCGGGTGGGATGCCTGCAGCTGCTGGTAGCGCTGGGCATCATCAATTTTGAGCTGGTAGCCGTTGCCCCGGCTCAATATAAACTGCGCGCCGTGGCCTGCCAGCAGCGCGTTCAGGGCGGTGATATCGGCACGGACGGTTCGCGTGGAGACCGACAGCCGCTGCGCCAGCTCGTCCTGCGGCAGCGTCTCGTTTTGCAACAGATCGAACAGTTGCGCTAAACGTTGGTTCGGAAATCGCACGGGTTTGTCCTCTTACAGCTTAAGGTGAAATGACCATCTGGGATGGGCTGCCGACCGGGATGTAGTCCGGCTCGAAGCTCAATTTGCCGTCCTGCGCCACGCGGAAACGGGTAATGTTGTCGCTGCGCTGGTTCATGACGTACAGCCAGCGCCCCTGCTTATCGAGCGTCAGGGTGCGCGGGTAGTCGCCGCGCGTCCAGACGTCGTCCTGATGCGTCAGCGTGCCCTCCGCTGTTACGGTAAAGTGCCCGATGCTGTTATGCAAACGGTTAGCCACATACAGCTGTTTACCGTCGGCGCTTAATGCGAGCCCGGCAGCAAAGCTGGTGCCTTTGTAACCTTCCGGCAGGGCTGAAAGCGTTTTGCCCTCTTTTAAGGTGCCGTTGGCGCTCACGGTATAATGGGTGAGCGTAGACGCCTCTTCGTTAATCAGCCACAGGGCATCGCCTTTTGGCGTAAAGACAAAGTGGCGCGGCCCGGCGCCTTTTGAGGAGGCGCTGATAAACGGCGGATCGTTCGGCGTCAGCTTCCCTGTTCGATCGTCAAAACGGTACTGGTAGAGGCGATCCAGCCCAAGATCGGTGGAAAAGACGTATTTCCCGCTCGGATCGGCGGCGATCATGTGCGCGTGGGGGCCGTTATGATCGCTGATGGCAAAGCTGCCCTCCGCTGCCGCTTCCGGCTTCGCCGCGCCCGGTTCGCCCCGATCCTGATGTGTGTCCGTGGCCTCACCCAGGCTGCCGTCTGCTTTAACGGGCAGCACTGCGATAGATCCGCTGACGTAGTTCGCCACCAGCAGATGGCGACCGTTCGGCGTCAGGGAAAGATACACCGGCCCCGCACCGCCGGAGGCCACCTGATTCAGCTCGCTCAGCGCGCCGTTATCCCCCACCCGCAGCGCCTGCACCACGCCCTGCTCCACCTCGCTTGCCAGATAGAGCGTTTTGCCGTCGTGCGAGACGGCCAGCTGCGCGGCGTTCGGCAGCTTGCTCACCAGCGTTTTATTCGCCAGCGCGCCGCTTTGCGGGTCAACGGTAAAGCGGTACAGCCCTTCGCCGTTGGGGTTGTAGGTGCCCACCCAGGCGTACTGCGTCTGGGCGATGGCGGCGGTGGCGAACATTGAGAGTGAAGCAACAAGCAGGGTACGGGTGTGCATGGTGGCTCCTTTGGGTGTGTGCGGTAAGGTTTTGTTCTACTGCACCAGCTTCTTCGTCATCGCAAGCAGCGTACGCACGTCTTCCGGGCGCGTATCGCCGCTGGCTTTGTCGATAATCGAGCTGTAGATATGCGGGATGATTTTGCTCACGCCCGCGTCGAGAGCGATCTGCAGGATCTCCTCATAGTTTTCCAGATCGATACCTCCGGTCGGCTCGAGCCAGAAGTCGTGACGGGCGCAGGCTTCCGCCACCGCTTTGTACTCGTCACGGCACTTCAGGCCACCCATCGGGAAGTATTTGATGGAGCTGCCGCCGAAATCTTTCAGCAGGGCAATCGCGGTTTCAACCGGTACGATGCCGTCAGGCGCGTTGCTGCTCAGCGGTCCGGTGGAGATTTTGACCATCCCGACAGTGCCGGTCGGCGAGACCAGACCGTTGACCACGGAGTCGTTCTGCCCCAGCAGCGCGCGGCTGGTGGCCACGCCGGTGAACACCTGGTTGACGTGCTGCGGCTGCACCTGACGGGAGATTTCGCTCACCATTGCCGACTGGTTCGGATCGCCCGCGCCCAACCCAACGGAAAGCGCGTTATCAATCAGCGCGGCATATTCACGCATATCGGCAACGGCGCTCGCCACGTCCGGGTAATTTTTGGAGAGCACGCCCACCAGCACGTGACCTTCCGCCGCCTCGTAAATGGCGCTGGCGTTGGCTTTCGATCCTGCCAGCACGTTCAGGCAGACGCGGTCACGGTAAAAGTTGGGGGTCAGTTTCATGCTTTTTTCTCCTGTCCTAATACTTCACTAATGCGGCGGTACACGATGTTCAGCTGGTCAGCATTCACGCTGCGCACGTCCGCCTCGATAATCCCTTCGTTGGCCTTGTAGCCACGGAAGTAAATGGCGTATTCGCCCTGTTTCAGCTTCGCCACCAGATCGCCCGTGCCGACGCCCGTAGCGGCTTCGTCGAACTTAATCTCGGTGCGCGCGATATCGCGACCGGCGCTGTCCCAGACCACGCGCGCGGTGACGCCGTTCAGGGTGTTCAGCGCCTCGATAAACGGCGTCATCTTCGCCACCATCTCGGCCCCGCTCTCTTTGATCGCCGTCAGGTAGTGTTCGATGGCGCAGGTCAGACCAAGAATGCCCTCCTTGCCCACTTTCATGGCGCGACCAATGCCCGCCGTCTGACGCTTCACCCATTCAACGTACTGGGTTTTGCCGATCACCAGCCCGCTGGTTGGCCCTTCAATCGCCTTCGCGCCGCTGTAGATCACCAGATCGGCACCGGATCGGTAGTAGGCGTGCAGATCTTCTTCCGCCGCCGCATCGACGATCAGCGGGAGATCGTGCTTGCGCGCCACCACCGCCGCCTGCTCGACGCTGAGCATGCTTTTCTGCACGCAGTGGTGCGATTTGATGTAGAGGATCGCCGCCGTGCGCGGGGTGATCGCCGCCGCCAGCTGATCGGCAGAGCATTCGTTGGCATAGCCCGCCTCCACCAGCTTGCCACCGCCCAGCGCCACCATGGTGCCCACCGGCGCGCCAAAGTTCACGTTGTGGCCTTTCGGCAGGACGATTTCGTTGTTCTCAATCGGAGTCACGTGCAGGTTTTCCAGCAGCCAGTCGCTGTCTTTCACCAGCACCGCCGCCACCGACTGAGCAATGCCCGCCGACGCGCAGGAGACCACCGTCGCGCCTTCCACATCCAGCAGCTTCGCGATGTATTCCCCGGTTTTGTTGATCAGATCCTTCATCTCGAAATAGTGATTCATGCCGTCCATCGCCGCCTGCACCACTTCCGGGCGCGGCGTGGAGACGCCCAGCGCCGTCATGCGGCCAGAGGTGTTGATAACCTGCTTTAAGTTGTACTTCTCATAAATCGAAGGCATGTTCCGTGCTCCCTTGTTCGGTCATGTAGCCCTTGCCCGCGCGGATCGCGGCAAGCGGCACCAGAATGTGTTCAGCCTGCAGGCTGTCGTTTTCAGCATCCGTCAGCACCGTCGGCTGGCGCTTAAGCGTAAACAGCGTCAGGTCGGCGTCGAGGCCCGGCTGAATGCGGCCTTTATGCGACAGGCGCAGGCCGTCGGCAGCGTTCGCAGTCACGCAGTCAATCACCTGCGGCAGCGACATGCCGATGGCGAGGAATTTAGACATTACGCTTGCCAGCGAGCCCACCGGGCCGTTGATGCGGTTGCGGCAGTAGATATCCGAGCTGATGGTGTGCGGCAGAATGCCCATCGCGATGGCGCGTTTCGCCACTTCGAAGCTGAAGCTCGCCGTACCGTGGCCGACGTCCAGACGCACGCCGCGCTTCAGCGCAGACGTAATGGAGGCGCGCAGCTCGCCGGAGGGCGTCAGAATGCGGTTGGGTTTGCCGTTGTAGCAGTGGGTGATGATGTCGCCGGAGCTCAGCAGCTCGGCAATTTCGTCGAGGTTCGGCGGGTTGTTGCCGATATGCACCATCAGCGGCAGGTCGCCGTTCTCTTTCTGAATGGCTTTCGCCCGCTCCAGCGGCGTAATGCCGTTTTCACCGACCACGCTGCTGCTCATGCGCGCCTTCAGGCCGACGATAAAATCAGGGTGGCGCTTCACCGCCTGCGTCACCGCGTCGGCGTCAATATTCGCCATGTTGGCCAGTTCGTTCTGGGCAATCAGCCCCACGCGGGAGATGTTCAGCAGGGCAAACACCTCGGTAGAGGCCCTGCGGGTGATGTCGTAGAAATCGTCCACGTCGTCGGCACCGGTACTGCCCGCGTCCACCACGGAGGTGACGCCGGTGGCAATGCCCACGCTGTCCGGCTCGTCGTGGTAAATCGGGGAGTTCGGGTAGCAGTGAACGTGGGAGTCAATCCAGCCTGCGCTGACGAACACGTCGCCGTTCAGCTCAACCGTTTTATGCGCGGGGGCGTCAATGTCGCCCAGCGCCGCGATCTTCCCGTCCTGAATGGCGATATCGGTCAGGGTATCGTCGGCAAGGCGCGCACGGCGCAGGAGTAAATCAAACATGAGGATCTCCTGATAAGGCGGGCGCCTGAGCGCCCGCGGGTATTAAAGGGCGACCGGGAACAGCCAGCCCAACAGCATTGCGCCGAGAATGGCGCCACCGGTGATCGGCTTCTGCCAGATGTAGAACACCAGCGCACCCAGCAGGGAACCGACGCCGATAGGAATGGAGGCGGTCATGGCGCTGAGGATAATCAACGGCCCGAGGAAGCGGCCGGAGGCGTTACCCGCGCCCATCATCACGTCTGCACCGTAGGTGGAGTTGCTCTGGTTGATGGTGAACTTACGCGCCAGGATGATGACGTAGCCAATCGCCAGACCAATCACCAGGCCGGTAATCAGCGCGGCAATGAAGTTGGTCACCGGGAACATGATGCCCGCGCCCAGCAGCAGCGCCGGAACGCCAAGACCGACGCCGGTCTGGATCGCACCGCCGATGTCGAGAATCCCCACCAGCGAGCCTTCGATAATACGGGCGAACAGGAAGCTCGCGCCAAACGCCGCCACCGCGCCGTAGACGCCGGTATCTATCCCCGCTTTCAGCATCGCCACGAAGGCCACTTCGTTAAACGCGCCGATGCCGTAGAGGTAGTACATGTGCGTCCCGGCGAAGACGCCGGAGGAGAGCAGGCCAACGAAGATCGGGAACGACCAGTCGGCATACCAAAAACCTTTATTCTGTTCCATGTAGAGGCTCCTGTTATTTACCGCTGAGCGAGTTGTGGATCATGTCGAGCCAGTTCGGCACGGTCAGATGGAAGGATTCGATCATCTTCATGTCGAAGCCGCGGAAGAAGCCGCTCAGCACGAAGAGCAGGACGATCGCCGCCATCATCACTTTGGTGACGTGGTTCCAGCCGCTCTCTTCCACGCCTTTACCGATCAGGATCCCCAGCACCAGGCCCGGTACGGCGTTGCCCATGATCAGCTGCGCCGCGCCGCCAAAGATGGTGGCCCAGAAGCCCGATTTTTTACCCGCGTCGATGGCCGCCAGCCAGAAGATCACCGGCATGACGGTGTTCACCAGCAGGTTTGCCGCAGGCACCAGCACTTTGACGGCGGTGACCTGAAGCGCTGCCGGAACGGAGGAGGCGGTCAGGTTCAGGAAGGTGACGACGAGCATGCCGATCACGCCGCAGGCAATCGCCATTTTGCGCGGGTCGTGCAGCGTTTCGCCGACGTTACGGTTTTTGATCATCAGTGCAGCAGCACCCCAGTTCGGGATGATGCGGTGGTCAACGTCCTGTGTGAAGGCACCTGCGGCCACGGAAGAGGCCCAGGCGTTAAAGAAGAAGCCTAACCCAAAGGAGAAGTGGGACGCCGGATCCCCTTCACAGGAGTTCAGTTCCCCCAACGTACGAAACGCGCCCATACCCTGAGTGGTAGGCGCATGAAACATGCGTGCAGCCCCGGCTCCGACACCGACGCCAACCAGGCCGCCAATGATGAGCGATTTTATTAATATAATTAAGAACATCAGTCTGCCCTTTTATGAATAATCAGCGTTGCGTGACGAAATCCACCTGGTCAAGATTGATAGCGGTCACGTTGACGGTCACATCCAGCTCCACGCTGTAGGTGCGTCTTTCCCGGCGCAGAAAGAAGAACAGAAACGCTTCTTTACGCACCGCTTCTTGCGCCTGAACGACCTGCACATCCTGTGGCTCAATACGCAGTAAGATATGCGGTGAGGCTTTCATCACCGCGGCCTGAACGTGGTTGAGCGCGTCAGCAAAGGCGCGCGCTTTAGCGTCGCCTTTGCCCTTCACTCTCACCGTGGTTGTGAACTGTTCTTTCATGCTTATGCGCCGTATTTCTTCTGCCACGCCTGTACCAGACGCTCGCCCAGCTCTTCTTTATCCATAAAGCCAAAGCCCAGCACGTTGCAGCCTTCGTTGATGGCGGTCACGCCTTCTTCCACCGAACGCATGCCGTATTTGGCCTTGTAGCCATATTTGGTTTGGGCAGTGATGGCACCCGCGCCGCCGCTGCCGCAGAAGGAGATGCCGAAGGTGGCGTTTTCCGCCTTCATCATGTCGCCGAGCTTCATGTCCGCCGCCATGCCCGGCACAACCACCGCGCGTCCACCTGCTTTTTCCACACCGGCAGCCACTTTCTGACCTTTACCCAGGCGATCGCCAATCACGACTGTAATCTGTTCCATGTGTTGCTCCTTAAAGGTTGTCTTTCGCGACTTCAAAGTGAACGGAGAGCAGCCAGGCTTCTTCATCAGGAAGATTGCCAAACTGCGCGACCACTTCACGGGCGAGCCGCATTGAATCCGGTGAAATTTCGTCAAACAGCTCTGCTTCAACCTCCGGCAGCGGCTCGCCGGTCACGGACCGGTGCGCCATTGCGCGCACGTGTGAGGTGAGCATCTGCTCCTGTACCGCATTGGGGATGATGTTGTTTCGGGCCAGCAGGGCATAAACCTGCTGCAGCATGGTGTTCGCGAGCTGTTCTGTTTGCTCTGCCTGTTCCCCAACGTCGTTCATTACCGCTCCGTTAATCACTGGTCTTACCCCGTTAATGGCTCTGGAATAAAACTAACGTTGGGGGGGAATTGTTTGTAGCGAGTTGTTTTCCACTTCGAAGTGGAAAGGCGAGCCGCAGCAGTGATCTGTGCCACATAAATGCGGTGAATCTGAATTAATCCCGGTATTTGCGTGATGAATATCACGTATTCCAGCGGCAAAACGCGCGCCGGGGAAACGAAACGTTCAGGCGTGGTGACGCAAAAATGTGATGGCGATAGGGTTTACTTATTACCGCGTAAAAAAACGGGAGCCACTGGCCCCCGCTGGTTGTTTGTCAGATGCGCGATCGGTTAACGGTATTTCTTGTGATACGTGTTACGGGTCGTCACAAACTGCTCGGCCGCCGCCTGGGCTTCCTTCACTTTGCCTTCGTTAGCCAGCTTCAGCGCGCCGTCGATCTGGCCGACCAGCACGTCAAAGCCGTGGCGGTAGTCTTTCATCTCTGCGCTGTCTGCCGCTTTGCTTTCCAGCTTCGGAGGCGTCGCTTTTTGTGCGTCCAGCGCCGCTTCACGCATTTTGGTCAGCGCGTCTTTCATTTCAGCCGCATTGTCCGTTTTCTGCACCACCTTCAGGTTTTGACCGAGGATGCCCATGTCGTCTTCAAGATCGGCAGCAAACGCAGAAGAGCCAAGAACCAGCGTTGAAGCCGCGACGATCGCTAACAGATGTTTACGCATTGCTCACTTCCTTTTTTATTATTAAAACGCCTTTACGGGTATTACTGACCGGCGATTTTCATTTCCGGCAGAAGTACAGAACCACACTGTATATTGCTACGTGTTTCAATATCGTTACCGACCGTAACGATATTGCGCCACATGTCCTTCAGGTTGCCGGCAATCGTAATCTCGCTTACCGGATACTGGATTTCGCCGTTTTCCACCCAGAAGCCCGCCGCGCCGCGCGAGTAGTCTCCTGTGATGCCGCTTACGCCCTGGCCCATCAGCTCGGTGACCACCAGACCGGTGCCCATCTCTTTCAGCATCTGTTCAAAGTTCAGGCCCTGTCCGGCAATGCGCCAGTTGTGAATGCCGCCAGCGTGTCCGGTGCTTTTCAGACCCAGCTTGCGCGCGGAGTAGTTGGTCAGCAGCCACTGCGTCAGAATACCGTCTTTGATGATATCGCGACGTTCGGTGCGCACGCCTTCGCTGTCGAACGGCGTGGAGGCCAGCCCTTTCAGCAGGTGCGGATGTTCTTCAATGGTGAGCCATTCCGGCAGGATCTGCTTGCCCAGCGAGTCGAGCAGGAAGGTCGATTTACGGTAAACCGAGCCGCCCGCGATAGCGCCCACAAGATGGCCAAACAGACCGGTTGCCACTTCGTTGGCAAAAATGACCGGGGCCTTCATGGTGGAGAGTTTACGCGGCGACAGGCGTGACAGCGTGCGTTCGGCACACTCTTTACCCACCCACTCAGGAGACTGCAAATCCCCCAGCGCGCGGCCAATGGTGTAGGCGTAGTCACGCTCCATGTCTCCGTTCTCTTCGGCGATCACGCAGCTGGAGAGCGAATGACGGGTAGAGCAGTAGCCCTGCAGCATGCCGTGGCTGTTGCCGAAGACTTTGATGCCGTAGTGGCTGTTGAAGCTGCCGCCTTCGGTATTGGTGATGCGCTTATCAGCCTGCAGGGAAGCCTGCTCGGCGCGTGCGGCCAACTCGATCGCTTCGTCCGGGGTCACCTCCGCCGGGTGGAAAAGATCGAGATCCGGCGCGTCAAATGCCAGCAGATCTTTATCCGCCACGCCTGCGTAAGGATCCGGAGAGGTATAACGGGCGATATCCAGCGCAGCCTGCACCGTGCGGGCAATGGCATCCGGGCTGAGATCGGTGGATGACGCGCTGCCTTTGCGATTCTGGTGATACACCGTGATCCCAAGCGCGCCATCGCTGTTGAATTCTACGTTCTCCACTTCACCATAGCGGGTACTCACGCTGATGCCGGTGGTTTTGCTGACCGCCACTTCGGCGCCATCTGATTTTTCTGAAGCAAGCATCAGCGCGGTGGAGACGGCTTCTTCAAGAATCTTACGCTGCGCTTCAACTTGTGAGGTTACTTTCATCGCAAATGCCATACTGTAAGAGAGAGTTATCTGAAGTCTAACAGAGAACCGTTTTTCAGTGCGCGTCTTAACTGGTAACATTAGCCTCTTTTTTTAAGGAGCCTGACATGACTAAGCAGCCCGAAGACTGGCTCGACGACGTTCCCGGTGATGACATCGAAGACGAAGATGATGAGATCATCTGGGTCAGTAAAAGTGAAATTAAACGTGACGCCGAAGAGTTAAAACAGCTTGGCGCAGAAATGGTAGAACTGGGTAAAAACGCGCTGGACAAGATCCCGCTCGACCAGGATCTGCGTGATGCCATTGAACTGGCACAGAAAATCAAGAAAGAAGGCCGTCGTCGCCAGCTTCAGCTTATCGGGAAAATGCTGCGTCAGCGCGACGTCGATCCGATCCGCCAGGCGCTGGACAAGCTGAAAAACCGCCACAACCAGCAGGTTGCGTTTTTCCATAAGCTTGAGCAGATCCGCGATCGCCTGATTGAACAGGGTGATGATGCCGTACCGGAAGTGCTGAACCTGTGGCCGGATGCCGACCGCCAGCAGCTGCGTTCCTTGATCCGCAACGCGCAGAAAGAGAAAGAAGGGAATAAGCCGCCGAAGTCTGCGCGCCTGATTTTCCAGTATCTGCGCGAGCTGTCTGAGAACGAAGAGTAATCTCTTCCCCTCATCCCAGCCCTCTCTCCAGAGGGGCGAGGGAGAAAACACGGGAAAGTAGGCCCGGTAAGCGCAAGCGCCACCGGGCTTTTTTTTACTCTGCGGCGGCCGCTTCCGCTTTCTTCGCCAGACCGTCCAGCAGCTTCTGATGGATCCCACCAAAACCGCCGTTGCTCATCACCAGAATGTGGTCGCCAGGCTGTGCGGCTTTCACCACCATATCCGCAAGCGTATCCACATCCGCGCTCCAGTGCGCAGGCTGAATGCAGGCGTCGGCCACTTCGGCCACCTGCCACGGAATATGCTGCGGCTGCAGCAGGAAGACTTCATCGGCGCGTCCTAACGACGGCGCGAGGTCATCTTTGCAGATGCCCATCTTCATGGTGTTCGAGCGCGGTTCCAGCACCGCCAGGATGCGGGCTGTCCCGCCAACCTTGCCACGCAGGGCGGCAAGCGTGGCCAGAATGGCGGTTGGGTGGTGCGCGAAATCGTCATACACGGTAACGCCGTGGGCTTCACCGCGCAGTTCCAGACGGCGACGGGCATTGATAAACGAGCCCAGCGCATTGGCCGCATCCGCAGGCAGAACGCCCACGTGACGCGCCGCAGCAATGGCCATCAGGCCGTTGTGCATGTTGTGCTCGCCCACCAGGCCCCACTTCACCTCACCCACTTTCTCACCGTCGAGCAGCACTTCCCACTCGGAGGCATCGGCGTTGAGCTTTTTCGCCTGCCAGTGGCCCTGCTCGCCCACCAGCTCCTGCTCGCTCCAGCAGCCCATCGCCATCGTCTGCTTCAGGTTGATGTCGTTCTCCGGCAGGATGATGCGCCCCTGGCCCGGAACAATGCGCACCAGGTGGTGGAACTGTTTCTGGATCGCTTTCAGGTCGTCAAAAATATCCGCGTGGTCGAACTCAAGGTTGTTGAGGATCAGCGTGCGCGGGCAGTAATGCACGAACTTGGAACGCTTGTCGAAGAACGCGCAGTCGTATTCGTCGGCTTCGATCACGAAGAACGGGCTGTCGCCCAGACGCGCAGAAACGTCGAAATTACCCGGTACGCCGCCAATCACGAAGCCAGGCTTGTAGCCGCAGGCTTCGAGGATCCAGGTCGCCATGCCCGCGGTGGTGGTTTTGCCATGCGTACCGGCAACGGCAACCACCCAGCGGTCGCGCAGGACGAAGTCATGCAGCCACTGCGGGCCGGACATGAACGGAATATTGCGTTCCAGAACCGCCTCGACGCACGGATTGCCGCGGGTCATGGCGTTGCCGATGATCACCAGGTCCGGCTCGGGATCAAGCTGGCTGGCATCGTAGCCCTGAATTAACGAGATGCCCTGTTTCTCCAGAAGTGTGCTCATTGGCGGATACACATTGGCGTCCGAACCTGTCACTTCATGGCCCAGCGAGCGCGCCAGCATTGCCAGTCCGCCCATGAAAGTGCCACAAATCCCCAATATATGAATGCGCATACGTCACTATCCTTCTTCAATGTGGCGCACATTTTACTCACATGTTAGCGGCTGTGAAACGCATTTCAGGTAAATCCGTATGTTGCTGGCGCGATTCACCTCTGCGCTAATATTTGAATGTTTGTTAAGATTGTTGGGCTTTAGTCGTTTTAGTGAACATACAATCGCTCTACTCACAAAGATGCAGGGAAAGTGTTATGAAAACGTTAGGTGAATTTATTGTCGAAAAGCAGCACGAGTTCTCTCATGCTACCGGTGAACTCACTGCTTTGCTGTCGGCAATAAAGCTGGGCGCTAAGATCATCCACCGTGATATCAACAAGGCCGGTCTGGTCGATATCCTGGGTGCCAGCGGTGCCGAGAACGTTCAGGGCGAGGTTCAACAGAAGCTCGATCTGTTCGCAAATGAAAAATTGAAAGCTGCACTGCGCGCGCGCGACATCGTTGCGGGTATCGCCTCTGAAGAAGAAGATGAAATTGTTGTTTTCGAAGGGTGTGAACACGCTAAATACGTTGTTCTGATGGATCCGCTCGACGGCTCCTCAAACATCGACGTTAACGTTTCTGTCGGTACCATTTTCTCCATCTACCGCCGCGTCACGCCTGTTGGCACGCCGGTGACCGAAGAAGATTTCCTGCAGCCGGGCATTAATCAGGTTGCTGCCGGTTACGTTGTTTATGGCTCCTCCACCATGCTGGTGTATACCACCGGGTGCGGGGTTCACGCCTTTACGTACGATCCGTCACTGGGCGTTTTCTGTCTGAGCCAGGAACGCATGCGCTTCCCGGAGAAAGGCAACACCTACTCCATCAACGAAGGCAACTACATCCGATTCCCGAACGGCGTGAAGAAGTACATTAAATTCTGCCAGGAAGAAGATAAAGCGACACAGCGCCCGTACACATCCCGCTATATTGGCTCTCTGGTCGCGGATTTCCACCGTAACCTGCTGAAAGGCGGTATCTACCTCTACCCAAGCACCGCCAGCCACCCGGACGGGAAGCTGCGCCTGCTGTACGAGTGCAACCCGATGGCGTTCCTCGCCGAACAGGCGGGCGGCAAGGCGAGCGACGGTAAAGAGCGTATTCTGGATATCGTGCCGGAAAGCCTTCACCAGCGCCGTTCATTCTTCGTCGGCAACAACCACATGGTTGAAGACGTTGAGCGTTTTATCCGTGAGTACCCGGACGCGTAATGCCTCTCTACAGGGGAGCCGTTCTGGCTCCCCTGGTCATTTATATATTTTACCGTATAAGTGTTTATAAAAAACATGCTTTAATATTCACCACTGCTCCTGCATTATTTCCATAACAGTTTGACAGATATTTCGTGGAGCAGAATCGCAATGAAAAATTATTCCCGTGCTAATACCGGCATTGATTTAAATCTTATCCCTGTATTTATTGAGATCGTCCGCTGCGGCAGCATGGCAAAAGCCTCTTTGCGTCTGGAGATGTCACGTCCGGCGGTGAGTCTGGCCTTAAAGCGTTTTAATCAACTCTTTGATGAACCGTTATTTTTCCGCAAAGGTTTATATCTTGAACCGACGGAAAAGGCGTTAGCCTTAACCAGCTCGCTGGAAATATTAATGGGTGATATTCACGATAATATTGCGGCAGTTAATTCCGGGAAAAATAAAACCCCGGCACAGAACGTACCGGGGCTGGGTAATATTATGCAGCGGTCTGAGTCGCCACTTTGAATGATGACATGGCTTCCATCAGCTGACGCGACTGCTCCTCAAGGGAGCGGGTCGCGGCGGAGGATTGCTGCACCAGCGCCGCATTCTGCTGCGCGGTTTCGTCCATCTGATTTACCGCAATATTCACCTGCTCAATACCGCGGCTCTGCTCCTGAGACGCGGTCGCAATCTCACGCATCAGTTTGGTCATGCGCAGCACTTCTGTTGCGATCTCGTCCATCGTCTCGCCAGCCTGCTGGGCCAGCTCGCTGCCCTCGTTAACGTGGGTCTGCGAATCACTGATAAGCGTTCGGATCTCTTTCGCGGCGTCGGCGCTGCGGCTGGCGAGGTTTCGCACTTCGCCCGCGACGACGGCAAACCCGCGCCCCTGCTCGCCCGCTCGCGCCGCTTCCACGGAGGCGTTAAGCGCCAGGATATTGGTCTGGAAGGCAATACCGTCGATCACGCTCAGGATGTCGGCGATGCGCGCCGAGCTGCCGGAGATATCGCGCATTTTTTCAATGACGTAGCAGACCATTTCGCTGCCGTGATCGGCCGTGTCGGACACCGACTTCGCCAGCTGGTGCGCCTGCTCGGCGTTATCGGCGTTGAGCTTCACCGTCGCGGTGATCTGTTCCATGCTGGCCGCAGTCTGCTCAAGCGACGTGGCGGTGGATTCCGTACGCTCGGCAAGATCGCGGTTTCCCAGCGTCAGCTCACGGCTGCCGGTGTCAATTTGCGAGCTGGCATCGCGTACCCGCATAACCGAGTTCATCAGCGACTTTCGCATCTCCTCTATCACCGCGTTGAGGCGGTTAAACTCCTGGCTCGCGGGGGCATTCAGCGTATGGGTTAAATCCCCCGCCGCCACGTTCTCCAGCTGAGCGATCGATGCAGAGAGCGGCTTGAGCAGCATATGGCGCAGCACCAGCCAGGCGAGCACGATAATGCCCGCCGTCAGCAGCGCGGCGACGATAATCAGGATCAGTACGTGGGTTTTACTCGCCTGCACGGCACTCACTTCCGCCTGACCACGCGCTTCGCTCCATTTCTGAAACGCCTGCATATCGTTATCAAACTGCTTCGCCACCGGAATCAGCGTCTTCTCCAGCAGATCGTAATACCCGTCCGCGCTCTGGTCATTCAGGGTTTTCAGCATCGGGTTGATCCCCTGCTGGCTATACGTCGCCAGGCTGGCCGCCACTTTATCGAGCAGCTGTTGCCCCTGCTCGTCAGCCACGCCGCCGTCGATTACGCCTTTCAGCGTTTTTTGGGCCAGGGCAACTTCCTGATTGATGTTTTTTACCGCTTTGGCCGCATCGTCCAGCATGCCGATTTCCATCATGCGGACGGCCTGGCCCGCCTCATTGCGCGCGCGCAGGATCAGCGTATAGCCTGAATTAAGCTGCACCATCTGCTCACCCTGAAGGTGATTAATACGCTGCAGTGAAGAAGAACTCTGTGTGAGGGCATAAATGCCAATGCCGCTGACAATCAGCAGCAGAAGGGTCATAACGGCCAGTAAAGAGAGCAAGCCGGTACGAATCGATAGCGTTTTAAGCATGATATTATTTCCGGTAGCGAGATATTTCTGGGCATAAAAAAAGAGTATCGGCCGCTACCGGAAAATGTTTAGACTTTAAGCAAATTCAGCGTGTTATCGCTCTGTTACCGATGTGTTTACGCGGGTAACAGGCGAGCTTTGACGGTTCTCCCAGAGCACCGTCAGGCCACGCTGCAGGGCAATAAAAATAAACAGCAGAATGCCGATGGCGATCTTCGTCCACCAGGAGCTGAGCGTGCCGTCAAAGTTGATATAGGTTTGTATCAGCCCCTGGATGGCCACGCCGAACAGCGTTCCCAGCACCGTGCCCACCCCGCCGCTGAGCAGCGTGCCGCCGATAACCACAGAAGCAATCGCATCCAGCTCTACGCCCACGCCTGCAAGGGCATAGCCCGCCTGGGTATACACCGAGAAGACGATACCCGCCAGCGTCGCCAGGCCGGTCGAGAGCATATAGATGCGGATGGTGGTGCTGCGGGTTGAGATCCCCATCAGGTTTGCCGACGTAGCGCTACCGCCGATGGCGTACACCTGATTGCCAAACCGGGTACGATGGGCGAGGAAGATGCCAATCACCACCACGCCCAGCATCAGCAGCCCCATCGCGCTCAGGCGGCCGCCGCCGGGAATTTTCCACGCCAGGCTGGAGAGCGTGTCGTACACCGGATGGTTAATCGGAATCGACTCTTCCGACACCAGGTAGCTCACCCCGCGCAGGAAGAACATTCCCGCGAGGGTAATGATAAACGCCGGGATTTTTAACGCGTCGATCAGCAGCCCCATAAAGGCGCCAAACGCGCAGCCCATCGCCAGCACCAGCGGAAACGCCACCAGCGGAGAGATCCCCCAGAAGCCGATCGCCTTCGCGAGGAACACGCCCGTAAACGCGATCACTGACCCGACGGAGAGATCGATTCCGCCAGAGAGGATCACAAATGTCATCCCGACGGCGATGATGCCTAAAAAGGCGTTATCGGTCAGGATATTGCAGATCACACGCGTGGAGGCAAAACCGGGGAATTGGGTGAGGCAGTAGAGGTACCCCAGCACAAACACGCCCAGCGTGATCATCAACGGTAAATTACGTTTTATCATGGCCACGGATCCCCTTAATGATGCTGACAAAGCGCGGCGACTGGACGATCAGCACGCAGAGCACGACCACCGCCTTCACCACCTGGTTGAGTTCCGGCTGAAACCCCGAAAGCAGGATCCCGGTGTTCATTCCCTGAATGATCAGCGCGCCTATCACCGAGAGCAGCAGGTTAAAGCGCCCGCCCATCAGCGACCCGCCGCCGATCACCACCGCGAGGATCGCGTCCAGCTCCAGCCAGAGCCCCGCGTTGTTGGCATCGGCCCCGCGAATATCCGCCGCGACGATGACCCCGGCGATGGCGGCGCAGACGCCGCTCAGCACGTAGGTCAGCATCACCATCAGGCGGGTGTTGACCCCGGCGTTGCGCGCGGCGCGGATGTTGATCCCGACGGCCTCAATGAACATGCCCAGCGCCGTTTTGCGGGTGAAAAGCCAGAAGACAACGAGCGTGGCCAGGGCAACGATCACCGGCGTCGGGAAGAACAGCAGGTTGCCGCTCCCGATCCACGCCAGGCTCGGCGAGTTAAAGGTGACAATCTGTCCGGAGGTGATCAGCTGCGCCACGCCGCGCCCGGCCACCATTAAGATAAGGGTGGCGACAAAGGGCTGAATTTTCAGCACCGCCACCAGAATGCCGTTCCATAATCCGGCCAGCACGCCGGTGCCTAAGGCCGCCAGCAGTACCACCGGCAGGCTGTGTCCGGACACGGTCATGGAGGCTGCCGTGGCCCCGGCGATAGCCATCACCGCGCCGACGGAGAGGTCAATCCCGCCGGTGGCGATGACCAGCGTCATCCCGATGGCCAGCAGCGCCACCGGCGCGGCACGGTTTAGAATGTCTATCGGGCTGCCAAACAGGCGACCATCCTGCATGATAATCTGGAAGAAATGCGGCGCGACCAGGCTATCAACCAGCAGAACAACCAGCAGCGCTGCGATTTGCGGCGTGCCGGTTGGCCAGCTGAATCGGCGCTTTGACTCACCGGTTTGCGAAAGCGAACGGGGCATCACGATTTACTCCTTATGCCGCGATGGCATTCATGATCGCCGGAACGGACAGCTTATCCAGCGGGATCTCTGCCACCTGTTTGCGATCGCGCATGATGATGACGCGATCGGCATAGCCCACCAGCTCCTCCAGCTCGGACGAAATAACCAGCAGCGCCAGACCGTCCGCGCACAGCGTTTCGATAAGCCGGATAATTTCAGCGTGCGCGCCCACGTCAATGCCGCGGGTTGGTTCGTCGAGGATCAGGAACTGGGGTTTGGTCAGCAGCCAGCGAGACAGCAGCACCTTCTGCTGGTTGCCGCCGGAGAGGAACTCAATAGGCTGTTCCGCGCTCGGCGTGCGGATGCCGAGCTGGCGGATAAAGCGCTCGGCGATGGCGTTTTGCTCTTTACGGGGGATCGGACGCAGCCAGCCGCGCTGGGCCTGCAGCGCCAGGATGATATTTTCCCTCACCGAGGCCGCGGCAATAATACCGTCCGTTTTCCGATCTTCCGGGCAGAAGCCGACGCCCAGGCAGGAGGCCTGATGCGGCGATCGTAAGGTTTGCGGTTTGCCCTTGATCAGCGCCGTGCCGCTGTCGGCAGGTTTGATCCCGAAGATCACCTCGGCGGTTTCGGTCCGGCCGGAGCCCAGAAGGCCCGCCAGCCCGACAATTTCGCCCGGGCGGACTTCCAGATTAAACGGCGATATCACGCCTTTCTTGCCGTAATCGCTGAACGCGGCGACCGGTTTCTCGCTCAGCAGCGTGCGCCCTGCGCGCTGAAGGGCGTTAGTTTCCAGCTCGCGACCCAGCATCATTTTCACCAGTTCGATCTGCGGCAGCTCACGGGTTTCGCGGCAGCCGACAAAGCTGCCGTTGCGCAGCACCGTGATACGATCGCTTACCTCATATACCTGATCGAGGAAGTGGGTAACGAAGATCAGGCTGACGCCCTGATCGCGCAGCTGGCGCATCAGGGTAAAGAGCATCTCCACTTCCTGGGTATCGAGGCTGGCGGTGGGTTCGTCGAGGATCAGCACTTTTGCAGAGAGATCGATCGCGCGACAGATGGCGACGATCTGCTGCATCGCCACGGAAAAGCGGTTCAGCGGCTCGCGGACGTCGAGGGAGAAGCCGTACGATTCCATCAGCTTTGTCGCCCGCGCCTCCATCTCTTTGCGGCGCAGCAGGCCAAAACGGCGCGGCTCACGGCCAATAAACAGATTATCCGCCACCGACATATTCGGCAGCAGGTTCACTTCCTGGTACACCGTCCCGATCCCCAGCTGCTGGGCATGGGCGGTATTTTTCGGCGAAATGGCGTTGCCTTCCAGCCAGATGGTGCCGCGATCGGCATGATAAACGCCGGTCAGGGATTTAATCAGCGTCGATTTTCCAGCGCCGTTCTCGCCCAGCAGCGCCATGATCTCTCCGCGCCGCAGGCTGAAATCAACGTTATCCAGCGCCTTTACGCCGGGGAAGAATTTGCTTAAGCCCTCTGTGCGGAGGATTTCCTGGTGTTGTTCAGTGGTCATGGTTTTCCCCCTCACCCTGACCCTCTCCCCGGAGGGGAGAGGGGATTGATCGTGCCAATTGTTAATATCCAGCTCCGCCCTGCCTTTCTCCCTCTCCCCTCCGGGGAGAGGGCTGGGGTGAGGGGCGCGGGTCTTAGTAGCCCATATTTTTCTTCTTCTCTAACTCTTCTTTCGCCGTGTCAGGCAGGTAGAGCGTGGACTTGGTGACCGTCACCTTCTCAGGCATCGTGCCGTCTTTCTTGAATTTCTCCAGCGCGTCGAATGCCGGGCCCGCCATGTTTGGCGTCAGCTCCACGCTGGCGTTGGCTTCGCCGTCAATCATCGCTTTGTAGATGTCCGGCACACCGTCGATAGAGCCGGTGAGGATATCTTTGCCCGGCTTCAGGCCCGCTTCTTTAATTGCCTGAATCGCACCGATCACCATGTCATCGTTGTGGGCGTAAACCATGCAGATGTTCTTGCCGTTGTTTTCAGCCTTAATAAAGCTCTCCATGACCTCTTTACCTTTACTGCGCGTAAAGTCGCCGGACTGAGAGCGGATAATCTTGATGTTTGGCGCTTTAGCGATGGCCTCAGCAAAGCCTTTTTTACGGTCGATGGCCACGCTCGCGCCGACGGTGCCCTGCAGCTCAACGACGTTACACGGCTTGCCGTCAACCTGCTTCACCAGCCAGTCGCCAATCAATTGCCCTTCCAGCACGTTGTTGGCGGTCACAGTGGTCATATAGAGGGATTTGTCTTTAACGTCGATGGAACGGTCGAGCAGGAAGACCGGGATCTCAGCGTCTTTCGCTTCCTTCAGGACGGGTTCCCAGCCGGTCGCCACGACGGGTGCAATAAAGATGGCATCCACGCCCTGGGCGATAAAGGAGCGCACGGCTTTGATCTGATTCTCTTGTTTTTGCTGACCATCGGCGATTTTCAGGGTAATGCCGCGTTTCTGAGCCTCGCTTTTCGCAACGTTGGTTTCTGCCGCTCGCCAGCCAGATTCAGAGCCGACCTGCGAAAAACCTACGGTTAAGGGAGCGGCCATCGCCATAGACGACATGGCTGCCGAAACTGCTGTGACAAGAAGTAAGCGCTTCCACATATGAGCGTCCTCGTAGGGGTGTTTATTGTTGGTTAAAAGATGTTCTGCGAAATGACTATAGCCCATGAAATATGTAACGAATTGCGTTACATCACACTTCAGAAAAGTGAATAAAACGTTAATCACAAGTTTGTAATCGCTTTCATTTCACCATGAAAAATGCGGCTGAGTTTATGGATTTTTCTGTCATGGAAAGGGTCTGAAAAGTGGGGAAAGCGGGGAGAGAAAGCGAAAACAGGCGGAGACATTCAGCGCGAGTTGGCTATAATACCTGCCACTTGTTTACCATCCATTTTAAAGGACACCGACATGAGCTTACTCAACGTCCCAGCGGGTAAAGAACTGCCAGAAGACATCTACGTAGTTATCGAAATCCCGGCTAACGCAGATCCGATCAAATACGAAGTGGACAAAGAGAGCGGCGCCCTGTTCGTAGACCGTTTCATGTCTACCGCGATGTTCTATCCGTGCAACTACGGTTACATCAACCACACCCTGTCTCTGGACGGTGACCCGGTTGACGTGCTGGTCCCAACGCCATACCCACTGGAGCCAGGCTCCGTCATTCGCTGCCGTCCAGTTGGCGTGCTGAAAATGACCGACGAATCCGGTGAAGATGCGAAGCTGGTTGCGGTACCGCACACCAAGCTGAGCAAAGAATACGATCACATCAAAGATGTGAACGACCTGCCAGAGCTGCTGAAAGCGCAGATCACTCACTTCTTCGAGCACTACAAAGACCTCGAAAAAGGCAAGTGGGTTAAAGTTGACGGCTGGGACAACGCAGAAGCGGCGAAAGCAGAAATCATCGCCTCTTTCGAACGCGCTGCTAAGAAGTAATTCTTACTGCCGATCGATGAAAGCCCCGCTGGTCGGGGCTTTTTTATTTCGTTGGTTAAAAGCAGTACAAACGGATTATTTAAGAAAAATCCCATTCCTTTTGATTTGGGTATTAAAAAAAAGAAAAGACGCCCTATCATTTATGGTGGGAGTGGTTGAATAGCCAGGCTGTTCGCAACATACTGTCATGATGAACATTAATCCCCCTTCCTTACAGGATTCATATGTCATCCATTAACATTGACGTTGCCCGCCCAACTGGGATTTATTTTATCATTGAACGGCTTTATTCTCGCGATGGTCTTATGCCTTCTATTGGGGAAATCAGCCCCTCTTTAACACAGGTGCACCGTACTGTCATTCAGCTAAAGCGCAAGCAAGATATGTTTATGGATGGCGTTAAGGTTTCCCCTAAAGATATTACTCTTTGGCAACAGATAAAATATATTACGGGTTCAAAAGTAACGACCAAAGATACAGATGCGTTAGTGTATACGACCGATTTTATTGGCTCTCTTGTCGCCACAACGCCTTTAGGTAATATTGAGCATGAAAATATTCCTCGGTTCCTCACGACAGAGTCTATCCACTCCCTGCCACAGGCGGTGAGCTATGGGCGGGATCCCATCCCACAAGTTCTTCTTTATGGTCGTAAGGATATTGTCTTCTTTATGGACAATGGTGGTAAAGGTACGCCAACCGCTATTGCAAAATATAACCACAATACTCGTGACCTTGCCATAATCAAAGATCAGCTAGAAGCCAGTAAAACGATGAAGGAACTGCTATCTAAGGGAGCAAAATTATGAGTAAGAAAAGCCATATTGTGAGCCTATTTATCCTTATTGTTGCCTCCTTTATCTTTGGCAGAAGTACGTATGTTGAATATCTGTCATGGTACTATGGAAGCGATAATTTAATATTCAGCGAAATAAATAGTTCTTTACTATCCAGTTTATTTAACGGGCTTTACTTCGCGCTATCAGCAAGTATTATTTATGCGTCACTTACTCTATTAAAAAAAATCCCAGGAAATATTGTCACTTCTTGTCTGCTTCAGTTCTGTATTAACATCGGGCTATATACGCTTTTTGTTGCAGTAGATAGAGGATATAGTAAATTACATACTTTAGGCTCGGGTGCTACTGATATTACCCACAGCTATTTTTTAGGGGCGTTGCTGACGAGCACACTCCTGACCGTCGCGATCGTGAGCGTTATACATGCTAAGTTTCTTTCTTCAAAGCATAAAGATGGGCTACATAAAGGCGTTTGACTGTTACGGCAAAGACAGCAAATGGCAGTATCTCTGCATCATGACATTCCAGCTTGCCTGGTTTTTGTTTTACTTATGGATCCCTTATCGAAGCGATTATGCGATTCTGCTGTTTTTACTGTTTTTCCTGCCCGTCATTTCAAGCAATACGCGGTGCATAAACTATTATGGCCGTTCACGCGCCCTGTGTTTGTTATGGCTTATTGCCCCCTATATCATGCTGTTCGTTCCTCTGTTTTTAACCCGGCGCCGGGATACAGAAGAGAGTTGAAGGAGCAAAAAAACAACGCCACCTCATGGTGGCGTTGTTTTTTTTCAGTACTGGTCTCTGTCTAACCAGTTACCGCTTACAATCCGCGTTAACCCTTCGACCGGACGCTGGTAGACGTACATCCACGCACTTCCGTACGGCGTCTGGATCAACTGGCGTGCGTATTCACCGCCCCTGGTGCGCAAGGCATCAAGTTCGGCAAGCGTCGCGTTATCAATACGATAGACTTCACCCTGTACTGTTCCTTCGCCCGGAACCGCGCCTGGATAGTGGCCCAGGCTGTACAACTGGTAGTTCTCGATATTGTAATTCCCCAGCAGCAGGGCATTGGTCATCCAGTGACTGTTGCCTTGCTTGGTTCGTAAACTGCCGTAGACAAATATTCGCATTGCTAAAACTCAAACTGATAGAGCAGATCAAGTGCCTGGTCTACGCCGGACACTGCTTCCAGATATAGCTTGGGCATCAGGCGATAGCGTAACGTGAGAGTTGCCAGTGAGTCAAAGATCCCCACACCATATTTTACCTGCAGACCCGGCAGTACATAGCCGCTGACCACCACCTGCGAGGAGTCACCCACGCCCTGGGTGTCCAGCGCCAGATTGCTTACGCCGAACGTCTCGCCGATTTTACCCACAACCTGCCCACTTTGTGCAACCCCCAGACCCACTAACATCGAGGTCATCGCCGCACTGTCGCTTTGTCCGCTGTTCAGACCTTGTCCACGCAGCAGATAAGAGAGAGCTTCCTGCTGCGACATCGCCGGGTCAGAGAAGATCTCCGCCTTCGGTTCGTCGGCGGAACCGGTGACGCGAACGCCAGCAATGACGTCGTCTTCCGTCGCTTCCGGGTTACGAATCGCTTCGATGTTCAACAGGGGCTGATCCGGTGGACCGGAGAACAGCAGCTCGCCTTTGCGCACAATCAGATCCTGACCATAGGCGTGGAAACGCCCTTCAGGAATAGTGATCTGCCCGTTCAGGCCAAGCCCTTGTTTATCCTGCGCCACTTTCAGATCGCCCGTAAGCCTCGCCTTCAGCCCAAACGCATTCAACCGCACGTTATTCCCCACGTGCACGATAAGGTTACTATTAATCGGTATGCCAGCGCTCTTCTGTTCGATAGGTTTCAGATTTTCATTGAGCATAACTTCATCACTTGAGACGCCGACCGCGCTTTCCGGCACGTCGTGAACCACGATGCGCGCCCACGGCACGTCGACGCGCCCGTCAAGCGTAAAGAGGCTTGGCGTGGCTTCAAAGACCACATCAGGCGAAACGTCCAGGCGCACCATTGGCGGTACGGTGATGCGTACCCGGCTCCCCTTCGCCGCGATGCGGGCGCGCCAGTTATCGATCTGGCTCCAGTCCGCGTCGCCGCTCAGGTTGATTTGCCCTTGCTGCGTCAATACCGAGCCGCTCAGCGTCGAACTCATGCCGTTGAAGTTCATCGCAATCTGGCTGGGCTGCATGTCAAACGGCATGAAGTTACCGTCGATATCCACGCCGCTGAGGCGCAGCTGGCCGAACAGCTGCGGGCTTTGCACGTTACCGGCCAGGCGCAGGTTAGCGTTCACCATCCCCTCCGCTTTTTCCCCGCGCGCGAAAATCGGGTTCACCATCGCCAGGTTGAAGTTACGGACGTTGACGTTGCCGCCCAGATTACGCCGTCCCTGCGGATCGGTAATCTGGACCTCCCCGTCCAGCTGACCGTTGTTGGTCAGGCGGATCGTCCACCCCAGCTGTGCGCGATTGTTATGCAGATCGGCACTCAGGTTCAGGGTGTCGAACGCCACCGGCAGCGGCGCGTCGTTGACCTCCTGCGTCACCTTCACGTTACGCCCGGACAGCGTGACGCTGCCCTGCGGCAGCCCCTCTTTGGTGGTGTCCCAGGCCACATCGGCCTTCCCGCTGAAGACGCCGCTGGCCTGGGTTGTGTCCGGCATAAACGGCTTCAGCATCGCCAGATCGAAGCGATTGAGGTTGATCTGCGCGCGCCCTTCCGCACCCGCATCGATGGTCTGCGGCACGCACAGCTTCGCATTCGGGTTGATCCAGCAGTGTGGCCCGATGCTGATCTTCTGCTCGGCGTTGCGGTAGTCGAGGGCAATGGATCGCGAGAGCGCCAGCGGCCCGACCGGTGTAGTGAAACGCGTGTTATCCAGCGTCCCTTTCCAGCGTTCTTCCTTGCGGTCGAAGCTGCCGGTCAGGTGCAGCTGGCCGGAGATCGGCTCGCCCTGCACGCGCAGCTGGAGGTCGTGCTGCTTCTCGTTTCCTTTGGCGTCCAGGGTGACCAGGTTAATGTTCACGTCCGGCTGAGAAATGCGCTCCACGCGCAGGTTCAGGCTACCGCCGATCTGATCGGTGGATTTCACATCCCCTTCCACGCGGACGCGGGCAACGCTCAGCTCCTGCCAGCGCAGGTTATTGGCGGTAATGTCCGCCAGCAGCTGCGGCGCCTCCACCGTACCGCGCACTTTCACGAGACCTTTCGCCGTGCCGCCCAGACCCGGCAGGGCGTTGTCGAGATTCGGCGCGTCGATGGTGGCGTCCAGATTGAGATCCTTCACCCCCAGCTCGCCTTTGATATCCGCCGTGTTGCGGCCCAGCGCCACGTGCAGCCCCGGGATAACCCACTGCAGATAGCTGTTGCCTTTCACCGAGCCTTCAACGTTAACCTTGTTCTGCTTCACGTTCCCGGTGAGCTTAATTTCAGGCACGTCCATCTGCCACGTACCGCCGTACAGGCTGCCGCGGGTTTTAATCAGGCCATCCAGTTTCGACGGCCAGTCCGGCACCTCTTTGGCGGTGTTAATGCCCGTCAGCTTCAGCTCGCCGCGCCAGCTGATCGCCTGCTGCCAGTCGAGCAGCGCGGTCAGCTCGGTTTTGCCTTCCAGCGCCGCGATGGTCAGCTTGTCGAGGTTGACCTGCTGTTCGTTGCCCTTCGCATCCAGCGTGATGTTCGCGGGCGGCACGCCCTGCCCCTTCACCGCGGTGCGGAACGAGAGCATGTAGTCGGTCATCTTGCCGCTCAGCTTCAGCTTCAGGTCATCGGCCTGGAACTGTTTTTCGCCGGTGAACGGCCAGGAAAGCTGCTTGCTGACAACCTCAAGATTGAGCGGCAGCCCGGCTTCCGCCAGCTGCGTTTGCGCGCGCAGGACCATGTCCACCGGGCCGGAGAGATTCACCCCGACGTCCAGCTTGTCGCGCAGCGCACCGCCCACTTTGACCTTCACCTTTTCGCCTTTCAGCGGATCGATGTTGAGGGCACTGTTAAGCGTAATGTCCACCGGCCAGTTGTCGCGCAGCAGGGCATTCCCTGACGCATTCACCGAGCCCTGGTTGGTGTCGATATCCAGCGCGTCGAGCTTCATGTTGCCGTCAATGCTGCTGACCTTCAGCAGCATAGTGTAGACCGTCAGATCGGTATCGCCGGTCAGGCGCAGCTGCTCGCCTTTGAACTCCTCGATGTTGAGATTCAGCGGCAGGTGAACGTCGGTCATTTCCGGCAGGACAGGCTTCGAGAAGAGATCTTTCAGCGTTTCGCCCAGCGGCTTCTCTTCCGGCTGCGGGTTCTGGATCTTCGGCTCGACGATCTCCTCCTGCGCCACGTCTGCCACTTTCGGCAGCGCGATCAGCAAGCCCTGCAGGGACGTCGGCGTCAGGGTGAGGTTTTTCTCCTGCCAGCGCAGGCCGGAGGAGAAATCCATCACGGACACTGTGGTGTCATCGATTTTGATATTGACGTTATCGAGCGCCACCCGATAGAGCGCGATCGGGTACGGCGTGGAGAGATTCAGCGGGCCGCTGTCCTCTTCCTCGACCGGCGCTGACTTCGGCATTTTTTTCGAATCTATCGCCACGTTGACGTCTTTTAGCGACAGATCGTTGACGCAGAGCTTACTGTCGCGCAGGCAGCCCAGCTTCACCGCGAGATGAAACTCCCCGGCGTTCACCGCCACGCCCGGCTGCTCATAGCGGATGTTCTTCAGACGCAGATCGCGCCAGCCGCCCGTTACCTGGCCAATCTCCAGCCCCGGCACCCAGCGGTTCGCAGCGTTAAACAGCAGATGCAGCCCGGTCGTCGTCCCCACCAGAAACGCCACCGTACCGAGCAGCAGCACGATAAAAATCAGCACCCCGAGGCTTATTTTCTTCCATAAACTCATAATTCAGGCCCCAGACCGATGTAAAACTGTAATCCGTGCTCTTCTTTGTCGCCGACAGGCACGGCGAAGTCGAGCTTGATCGGCCCGACGGGTGACTGCCAGCGTACGCCCACGCCCGCGCCGGTTTTAAAGTCGCTGCGGCGGATATCGTTCACCGCTTCACCGCCGTCAACAAACATGGCGCCCCACCACTTTCCGCTGACGTTGTACTGATACTCCAGCGATCCCGTCGCCAGTTTTGACGCACCGGTCAGCTGGCCCTTTTCGTTCTCAGGTGAGATCGATTTGTACTTATACCCACGAATGCTGCGGTCGCCCCCGGCGAAGAAGCGCAGATCCGGCGGAACGCGCTCGAAGTCTCCCGTTTCAATCCAGCCGAGATTGCCGCGCATCACAAAGCGGTGTTTGTCGTACAGCGTGCGGATCCAGACGTTTTGCGCCTGCAGGACGGAGAAGTCCACGTCGGAGCCCCAGGCGGAGTTGGAATAATCGATGGAGTAGCGCTGTGAGTCGCCCCAGGTCGGCATCAGGCCCCCGCGCGAGCGGGTACGGCTGATCATCACGCCCGGATAAAGCAGCATGGTGGTGTTGGTGACGTTGGCCTGGGTAAAGTGGTCCAGGCTCCAGCGCAGGTTGATGGCGCGCTGCCAGCCGCTGGAGAGATCCCAGAAGCGGGAGACCGCAAGCGTCGTAGAATCCTGCTTGGTGTCGTTCAAATCGGTGCGCTTAAAACCGCCCTGCACAAGGTAATATTGCTCAAGCGGATTTTTCAGCAGCGGCATTTTGTAGCTGAAATCCAGCTGCTGCTCGGGCGCAGAGAGGCTCAGGCTGGTGGTCAGGCTGTGACCGTACGAGTTCATCCACGGTTTTTTCCACGAGGTTCTCACGCGTGGTCCAACATCCGTCGAGTAGCCAACACCGGTCTCAATGGTGTTCTCGGTGCGCGGCGAGACAACGCCATGCAGCGGCAACACCTTCGTTTTGCGAGACTTCTCAAATTCCGGCGCGACAACCACAGAGTTAAACCAGCCGGTAGCGGAAAGACGACGGTTCAGTTCCGCCAGGTCCCTCGACTGGTAGTAATCCCCTTTTTTGAACGGCACGAGGTTTTGCAGGTACTCTTCACGAATTTGCGAACCTTCAAACGTCACATCGCCAAAGCGGTAGCGTTCTCCGCTGTCGTAGTCGATATCCCAGAAGGCCTGACGCCGATCCAGCGCAATCCCCAGCTGGCTTTTATTGAACTGGCTGTCAAAGTAACCCTTACGCAGGGAAACGTTCGTCAGCTCTTTTTTGAAATGGTCGTAGTCGCCGTGGTTAAGCACGGTACCGATTTTCGGCCGCGTGCTGAGCAGGTCCAGGTAATCCCGGTCGGTACGCGCCCCGCCGCGCAGGATGACGTTCGTACCGCCAATCAGTACCGGCTCACCCGGCGAAACGCGGGCAATAAGGACCTGGCGCCCCTTCTTTGGCGGCGGGCGGAGATCGAAATCAATGGTGGGTTCATAATACCCCAGCGCTTTCAGCCCTTCACGGATGGCGTCATCCACGCGCGCGCGAAAACGCCGGTCCGGCGTCACCTCATCACTCTGGATGGTCGACAACTGCGCACGCACGTTTTTTTGTAGCGCCCCGGATAACCCCTCAACCTGCAAACGGACATTCGCCGCGCTGGCAATCCCGCTTGTCAGCAACACACTGACTAAACATAACTGGCGGATTTTTGTCACGTTTTCTCCTGAATATCCCTGTTTCCACCCTGGAAGCAAATGAAGTGCCGCTCCGCGGCAAAATACGGCCTGTTAGCCAAAAACCCAAATCACGGGTTGAAAACGGGTGTAACACCCAAATATTTCTTATGATTAAATCTAGACTCATTCAGCGCATTTATTGTGTTCAATTAAACGCTTCGTGACAACCTTAACCGAAACATCGCACCCCGGGAGGCCCCATCGTGAGTTTATTCGACAAAAAGCATCTGGTTTCACAAGCTGATGCATTACCGGGACGCAACACCCCTATGCCTGTGGCGACCTTACACGCCGTCAATAACCATTCCATGACCAACGTGCCGGAGGGAATGGAAATCGCCCTGTTCGCCATGGGCTGCTTCTGGGGCGTTGAGCGCCTCTTCTGGCAGCTGCCCGGCGTTTACAGCACGGCGGCTGGCTACACGGGCGGCTACACGCCGAATCCGACCTATCGCGAAGTCTGCTCCGGCGAAACCGGGCATGCGGAAGCGGTACGCGTGGTCTATGACCCTGCAGTCATTAGCTACGAGCAGCTCCTGCAGGTCTTCTGGGAAAACCACGACCCGGCGCAGGGCATGCGCCAGGGCAACGACCACGGCACACAGTACCGTTCGGCTATTTATCCGCTCACGCCCGAGCAGGATGCCGCCGCGCGCGCCAGCCTTGAGCGTTTCCAGCAGGCCATGCGTGAAGCGGGCGATACGCGCGAGGTGACGACGGAAATCACCACCGCGAAACCGTTCTACTATGCCGAGGACGACCACCAGCAGTATCTGCATAAAAACCCGTACGGCTACTGCGGTATCGGGGGCATCGGCGTCTGCCTGCCGCCACAGCTGGCCTGATACTTACCCAGCGCCACGCGAGCCGCGTGGCGCTCAAGAAAGCGACTGCGTTGTCTCATAATATAACAACCACCCGTTAGCCGCCCCCGCCGGCCATCTTCGCCAAATTGTGACCTCTGGCAGATTTACATCTCTTTACGCTATACTACCCGCTGAAATAATCGGCTCAACGCTACGAGCTGATTTTCAATGTGTTTTCACACAAATGGTATCAACTCCCCTTCTGAGGATCTGGCGAGAAGCCGGATAAACTATGTTAAACAGTATTTTAGTAATACTTTGTCTGATTGCCGTCAGCGCGTTTTTCTCGATATCTGAGATCTCGCTGGCCGCGTCCCGTAAAATCAAACTGAAGCTGCTTGCCGATGAAGGCAACATCAATGCCACACGCATCCTGAAAATGCAGGAAAACCCCGGGATGTTCTTCACCGTGGTGCAGATTGGCCTCAACGCGGTCGCCATTCTCGGCGGTATCGTGGGTGATGCGGCGTTTTCCCCGGCGTTTTATAGTCTGTTTGTTAAGTACGTGTCCGTTGAACTGGCCGAACAGCTGAGCTTTATCCTCTCCTTCTCGCTGGTAACCGGCCTGTTCATCCTCTTTGCAGACCTGACCCCGAAACGCATCGGTATGATTGCGCCAGAAGCTGTGGCTTTGCGTATCATCAACCCGATGCGCTTCTGTCTGTACGTGTTTCGTCCGCTGGTGTGGTTCTTCAACGGCCTGGCGAACGTGATTTTCCGCATCTTTAAGCTGCCAATGGTGCGTAAAGATGACATCACCTCTGACGACATTTATGCGGTGGTGGAAGCCGGCGCGCTGGCCGGGGTGCTGCGCAAGCAGGAGCACGAGCTGATTGAGAACGTATTCGAACTGGAATCCCGTACCGTGCCGTCTTCCATGACGGGCCGTGAGAACATTATCTGGTTCGATTTACATGAAGATGAGCAGAGCCTGAAGAACAAAGTGGCGCAGCATCCGCACTCTAAGTTCCTGGTCTGTAATGAAGATATCGACCACATCATCGGTTACGTCGACTCCAAAGACCTGCTGAACCGCGTGCTGGCAAACCAGAGCCTCGCGCTCAACAGCGGCGTGCAGATCCGCAATACCCTGATTGTGCCGGACACCCTGACGCTCTCAGAAGCGCTGGAAAGTTTCAAAACCGCCGGGGAAGACTTCGCGGTTATCATGAACGAATACGCGCTGGTGGTGGGTATTATCACCCTGAACGACGTGATGACCACGCTGATGGGCGACCTGGTTGGCCAGGGGCTGGAAGAGCAGATTGTTCAGCGTGACGATAATTCATGGCTGATTGATGGCGGCACGCCGATTGAAGACGTAATGCGCGTGCTGGATATCGACGAGTTCCCGCAGTCCGGTAACTACGAGACCATCGGCGGCTTTATGATGTTTATGCTGCGTAAGATCCCGAAACGTACCGACTCGGTGAAGTTCTCCGGCTACAAGTTTGAAGTGGTGGATATTGATAACTACCGCATCGACCAGCTGCTGG
Source organism: Enterobacter sp. WP_7_1 (assembly GCF_003688535.1). Taxonomy (NCBI): domain Bacteria; kingdom Pseudomonadati; phylum Pseudomonadota; class Gammaproteobacteria; order Enterobacterales; family Enterobacteriaceae; genus Enterobacter; species Enterobacter sp. WP_7_1. The sequence goes on from NZ_REFK01000004.1 coordinate 403,335, forward strand.
TGACGCGCATCGACAACAAACCGACCGTACTGGTACCAAAGCTGCCGGACGCGGAAGAGAAGGTGTCGGCGTAAACTCCCTGCCCCCGCAAACATCAACGGCTCCCATTGGGAGCCGTTTTTTTAACTACTGCATAGCACGTTGGTTAAGCCATCTCAGTCTGCAGACGCATAACCTGACGGTTGACTTCGGACATCACAGACAGGTGCTGTTTGTCCTTCACTTTTGGGACAAGGATCTTGCCCTTATCAAACTCAAAAGCGCCAACATCCTTGATGTACAACCGTCCACGGAACAGGATCTTCACGTACTTCGCCACCTGAAGCGGGTTGTAGCGTTGGAAAATTTTCATTCTTGTATCTCCTGCGAATCATACGCTCTTGCGGTGCCACAATCGGCCCGACTGTCCTGAGCGCAAATTTTAATGCCCAATGACTATAGACCAGAACTTAGGTGTTACCCAGTGTGCATAAGTTTATTTACCGTTTGATTACAATTATTCAGAATAATCTTTGCAAAGCGTGACTGAGAGCAGTATAAGCCGTCGTTTTTTCATGGATATGTGCGTTCGCCCGCAAACTGGCATCGGGATTGCGGGAAAACCCCATTGATCGCACTTATGATTAAAAGCGCAAGACCAAGTGGTCGGATCACCTGCAAACAATAAGGAAACGCCATGACCCTACGTAATATCCTTGCAGCAGCCTGCCTGCTGCTGCCCCTGTGGGCTTCCGCTCACAACATTGAAAAAGGACAACGTGTACCGCCAGTCGGCATTGCTGACCGGGGAGAATTGATTCTCGACAATGATAAGTTTAGCTACAAACCCTGGAATAGCGCGCAGCTCGCGGGCAAAGTGAGAGTTGTACAACATATTGCCGGTCGTACATCCGCAAAAGAGAAAAATGCCAACCTGGTGGAAGCGATCAAGGCCGCAAAATTCCCTCACGACCGCTACCAGACGACCACCATTGTTAACACCGATGACGCCATTCCGGGCTCCGGGATGTTTGTGCGATCCAGCCTTGAGAACAATAAAAAACTCTATCCGTGGTCGCAGTTTATCGTCGACAGCAACGGCGTAACCCGTAAGGCCTGGCAGCTGGAGGAAGAGAGCTCCGCGATTATCGTGCTGGATAAGGAAGGTCGCGTACAGTGGGCGAAAGACGGCGCGTTAACCCAGGAAGAGGTGCAGCAGGTTGTCGACCTGCTGCATAAGCTGCTGGCTCAGTAAATAGAGACGCGGAAGCCGGGGTTGAGGAAGGATTCGCGCGGGGTATAGTCCAGCGGCTTGCCCTGCCAGTCGTGAACATGCGCCCCGGCGGCCGCAGCAACGGCATGACCTGCCGCAGTATCCCAGACGTTGGTTGGCCCAAAGCGAGGGTAGAGCTGCGCGTGGCCTTCCGCCACCAGGCAGAATTTCAGCGATGAGCCAATCGAGGTAGTCTGGTGTTCACCCAGCTGCTGCAGGTACTCCTGCAGTTCGCTGTCGCTGTGCGAGCGGCTAATCACCACCAGCGGTGGACGCGCATCGCGCACCTGGATCTGCTTGCGCACGCCGCACTCTTCCTTCCACGCCTTCCCTTCTGCGGCGCTGTACATCACCTTCATTACCGGCGCGTAGACCACGCCCAGCACCGCTTTGCCCTTCTCAATCAGGGCGATATTGACGGTGAATTCACCGTTGCGCTTGATGAACTCTTTTGTCCCGTCCAGCGGATCGACCAGCCAGTAGCGCTGCCAGTGCTGGCGCTCGTCCCAGCTTTGCGGCGCTTCTTCTGACAGAACGGGGATGTCCGGCGTTAAGGCCTGTAACCCTTTCAGAATCACCTTATGAGCCGCAATATCCGCCGCCGTGACCGGAGAGTCGTCGGCCTTGCTGACAACCTCCATAGGTTTACTGCCGTCATACACCTGCATGATGGCATCTCCCGCATCCCGTGCGAGCTGACAAATTTTATCTAGCATTTTCCACCTCTTTGTTAACGCAGTGAGGTTAACTCTTTGTTTTAGTTATATCGTAATGTGAACAATTCCGCTATCTGTGAAGCAATTCCGGTTTCAGGTTACTTTTTTCTGTCAGGATTCACATTTCTGTAAGCAACAAGCTATAGATACATACTCTTTTGTGGTCTGCATCGAAAAAAGGACTCCTCTGATGATTAAGTTTAGTGCAACGCTTCTGGCGACGCTGATTGCAGCAAGCGTACAGGCGGCGACGGTAGATCTGCGTATTCTGGAAACGACCGATCTGCACAGCAACATGATGGACTTCGATTACTACAAAGATACCCCGACGGAAAAATTCGGCCTGGTACGCACGGCAAGCCTGATCGATGCGGCGCGTGGCGAAGTGAAAAACAGCGTGCTGGTCGACAATGGCGACCTCATTCAGGGCAGTCCGCTCGGGGATTACATGGCGACCAGGGGGCTGAAAAAAGGCGAGATTCATCCTGTTTATAAAGCGATGAACACCCTGGACTATACCGTCGGCAACCTCGGTAACCACGAATTCAACTACGGTCTGACATACCTGCACGATGCGCTCGCCGGTGCGAAATTCCCGTACGTTAACGCCAATATCATCGACGTTAAAACGCAAAAGCCACTCTTTACCCCTTACCTCATTAAAGAGACCAACGTCGTCGACCAGGACGGTAAAAAACAGACGCTGAAAATCGGCTATATCGGCTTTGTGCCGCCGCAGATCATGACGTGGGATAAGGCCAACCTCGACGGTAAAGTGACCGTTAACGACATCACCGAAACCGCGCGCAAATACGTGCCGGAAATGCGCGAAAAAGGCGCCGATCTGGTCGTCGTTGTCGCCCACTCGGGCCTCTCCGCCGATCCGTACCAGACCATGGCAGAAAACTCCGTTTACTATCTGAGTGAAGTTCCGGGCGTCGACGCGATCCTGTTCGGCCACGCCCACGCGGTCTTCCCGGGCAAAGATTTCGCCAGCATCAAAGGGGCGGACATTGAGAAAGGGACGCTCAACGGCGTGCCGGCGGTGATGCCGGGCATGTGGGGCGACCACCTTGGCGTGGTGGACCTGGTGCTGAATAACGACAGCGGCAGCTGGAAGGTGACGCAGTCAAAAGCCGAAGCGCGCCCGATTTACGACGCTGCGGCTAAAAAATCTCTGGCGGCGGAAGATAAAAAACTGGTTGACGTGCTGAAGCACGATCACGACGCTACGCGCGAATTCGTCAGCAAGCCGCTCGGCAAATCCGCCGACAACATGTACAGCTTCCTGGCGCTGGTTCAGGACGACCCGACCGTTCAGGTCGTCAACATGGCGCAGAAAGCCTATGCCGAACACTTTGTGCAGGGCGATCCGGATCTGGCAAAGCTGCCGGTTCTGTCAGCCGCTGCGCCATTCAAGGTGGGCGGGCGTAAGAATGACCCGGCAAGCTATGTTGAAGTCGAAAAGGGCCAGCTGACCTTCCGGAACGCCGCCGATCTCTACCTCTACCCGAACACGCTGGTGGTGGTAAAAGCGACGGGCCAGGAGGTGAAAGAGTGGCTGGAGTGCTCTGCCGGACAGTTTAACCAGATTGACCCGCACAGCAGTAAGCCACAGTCGCTGATTAACTGGGACGGCTTCCGTACCTATAACTTCGACGTGATCGACGGCGTGAACTACCAGATTGACGTCACCCAGCCGGCGAAATATGACGGCGAGTGTCAGGCGATCAACCCGCAGGCGGAGCGCATCAAAAACCTGACCTACAACGGCAAGGCGATCGACCCGAATGCCACCTTCCTGGTCGTGACCAATAACTACCGCGCCTACGGCGGTAAGTTTGCCGGTACGGGGGATAGCCACATCGCCTTTGCCTCGCCGGACGAGAACCGCTCGGTGCTGGCGGCGTGGATCAGCGCGGAGTCGAAGAAGGCGGGCGAAATTCATCCGGCGGTGGATAACAACTGGCGTCTCGCGCCGATCAACAGCGATACCAAACTGGATATCCGCTTCGAAACGTCGCCGTCCGATAAGGCAGCCGCGTTTATCAAGGATAAAGCCCAGTATCCGATGAAGAAGGTCGCAACGGATGATATCGGATTCGCGATTTATCAGGTGGATTTGAGTAAGTAAAAACAAAACGGCAACATGCGTTGCCGTTTTTGGTGTTTGTTCCCTCTCCCTATGGGAGAGGGGGTCGCCCACGCAGGCATTAGGTCAGGGTGAAGACATCAGGCCGCACGATCGTCCCTGTTCGCCATCACCTTCGGCGTATTCACCTCAATCCAGTCCGCCAGCGCGGCGACCTTCTCGCTCACCTCAGTCCCCATCGGCGTCAGGCTATACTCTACGTGCGGCGGCACCACCGGATACGACACGCGATCGACAAACCCGTCCAGCTCCAGCGCCTGGAGTGACTGGGACAGCATCTTTTCGCTCACCCCGCCCATTTTACGGCGCAGATCGCTAAAGCGATGCGTTCCCTGGCGCAGGGCCAGCAGAATCAGGACACCCCAGCGGCTGGTCAAGTGTTTGAGCACCTCGCGTGAAGGACACTGTTCCGCGAAAAGATTGCCATCGCGCATTTGTTCGCTGAGCGTCGGTATCGTTGTTTTCATACTTACCTTTTTGTACGTACTTACTAAAAGTTAGCTATGGTGCTAGTGTGCCACAACACCAGACAAACACGAAGGAGATTCATCATGATCGCGATTACCGGCGCTACCGGCCAGCTTGGCCATCTCGTTATCGAACAGCTTCTGAAAACCGTACCGGCCAGCCAGATTGTGGCCATCGTACGTAACCCGGCGAAAGCGCAGGCCTTAAGCCAGCAGGGAATTGTGGTTCGTCAGGCGGACTACACGGATGAAGCCGCATTCACCGCCGCGCTGAGCGGCGTGGATAAGCTGCTGCTGATCTCTTCCAGCGAAGTCGGCCAGCGCGCGACCCAGCACCAGAACGTGATTAACGCCGCCAAAACGGCTGGCGTGAAATTTATCGCCTACACCAGCCTGCTGCATGCGGACAACTCACCGCTGGGCCTGCACGTTGAACACGTTGCCACTGAAAAAGCGCTGGCGGCATCCGGCATTCCTTATGCCCTGCTGCGCAATGGCTGGTATACCGAAAACTATCTGGCGAGCGCGCCGCCTGCGCTGGAACACGGCGTGTTTATTGGTGCGGCAGGCGAAGGCAAAATTGCCTCTGCCACCCGTGCAGACTATGCCGCGGCGGCAGCGAAAGTGATCGCAGAAGAGGGCCACGCGGGCAAGATCTATGAACTGGCGGGCGACCACGGCTGGACGCTGAGCGAACTGGCGGCTGAACTCAGCAAACAGAGCGGGAAGCCGGTAACCTATCAGAACCTCAGTGAAGCGGATTTTGCCGCCGCGCTGAAAAGCGTCGGCCTGCCTGCCGGGCTGGCAGATATGCTGGCGGACTCCGATGTCGGTGCGTCCAAAGGGGGACTTTTTGACGATAGCCATACGCTGAGCAAACTGATCGGGCGCGCGACTACGCCGCTGGCGCAGAGCATTAAAGCCATTCTTTAACGGTGTCACCGTTCTTTCCTGCGGCCGGGTGATTTCCCTTACCCGGCCCGCTCATATTTATTAATAATAAAAACAGATATAACGATTAAAAGTCCGGGTATTCTTTATCCGTCGCGTACGTTATCGGTTTTTCAAATCCGGGAATAGTGATGCCATTCATATCAATCTTAATATCTTCCTCATTTATTCCCTGCTGTCCGAACAGATAAATGACATTCAGTTCCCCCTGTGACGCCGCCTGGTCGTACGCGTTAGCCTGACGTCGCACCTGGCGGTTACGCTGCTGATATTCCGCAAACACCGCTTCCCCATAGCGTTTACGCAACCATTGATGGGTAAGCTTTGGCGAGTAAACCACCCCCGTGGCATTATTACCGCCAAAGCCTTTTGAATTAATAAAGGCGATTTGTCCCTGGTCTTCCTCTAATTTGCAGTCCTGAAGAGGAATGGTTAAGCGCGCGTTATTCACCTGCGGCGCGATGTGGGACACGCTTTTAATTCCCGGCAAAATACCATAGCGGAAGACGCCGAGGCAGCTGATTAGCTGGTCGCCGCTGGCGGGGCCCAGGGAGTGGCCGAGATACGATTTCACCGCCGTCACCGGCCAGTCGCGAATCGAAAATGCTTGCGCAACGCGGTCAAAAATATCCGCCTCGGAGACGCAATTCTTCGGCGTGCTTGAGCCATGCGCCTGAATAAACGATCCCTTCTGCACCGTCTCTATCCCGGCCATCGATACCGCAGAGGCTACGGCTTTCGCCATGGTGATGTAATTCCCCGGACCCGGCGACGCAATAGAACGTTTAAAGCCGTCAGCGTTGATGAAGACGTTCCCCACCGAACCGTGGATCTCTGCGCCAAGCTGCAGCGCCAGCTCGTCGTCCATTAGCACGACATACTGGCTGGATTCTGCGATAACAAAACCGCAGCTGTTGCCAAACGGGCGGCTGCTGTTGCGCCAGTCGGCCGTTTCCGTTTCATCAATGTGCTTAAGCTTGCTCTCCGTTGCCAGGGCGCCCATGGCATCGAAGCCTTCAATCACTTCTGAGGTGACCGGCGCTTCGGCGCTGCCAACGACGGCCACGCGAATGCGCCCCGCTTTGATATCTTCGACTGCCGCATGCAGGTTATACAGAAACGTGGCGCACGCCCCCAGCGTGGCGCTGGTATGACCGACGCTACCCAGCACATAGGCATTGAGGAAATCGGCGCACATGCTGTTCAGGCCCAGCGGGCACTGTTTGGCGCTGACGCGATGGCCTTTCAGGCGCGACTGCAGCATTCCGCCAAAGCCATAATCGTCGAGCTGCCCCATGATATTGCCCGAATAGACGCCGAGCTGATCCGGCGTGATTTTGGCCTGTACCTCTCGCCACGGGATCCCCAGGGCGTTGATGGCGTCTGACGCTCCGACAATCGCCATTTGTAACGCCCGCGGATGGAACTGCGAATTGTAATGGTCGCCCGGGCGGAATCCCTGCGGCAACAGCCCTGCAGCCTGAACCTCCGTGCGCAGCAACGCCTCAATTTTGCAGTCCATCGCTCCCTGAACGGTAATACGGACACGCCGATCCGCTAATTCTTCAACGTGCCATCCCGCCGGTAAGGGTTGAGGTAACTGTCTGGCAGAGATATTAAAACTAAGCCCCTCGTCGCCTGAAACCATATTCAATTTTGCATGGCTGGCGATAGCATCGACATCAAAATAGTCGCGCGTGATTTTTCTGATAAGGGTCCCCTCAAGCGCCTCGTCTTTTATCCTCGCGGCAGCCTGAGCAGGTGTAAATATTTTACCGGAAATATCGCGATACCCACTTTCATCATATTTAAGGGCGCCCATCAGAATGGCTAACGATAATAACGTCCCCTGCCTTTCCTCTTCAGATAATGACTCGATAATCATTCGGCGAAATGCATGATGTGAAGAACTACGACCAGCTGGACCATAGCCGCCAAATGCCGTTATTACGGGTAACTTCACCATAATTTATCCTGTAGTGGTCGTGAATTTATTTCGGTAAGTAAGTGCGATAATTCCAGATATTAGTTTACAAACCACCACCAAAAGCTAATATGCAAATCCAGCCAAAATGCTGACTTTTTTGGCCAGGACAACGATGAGCTACCAAAAACAATAGTCAAAACAGGTATTAATCAAAAATGACAAATACACAAATAGGATTTGTGTTATGCGAACGCATGCTAAGTTCCGGTCTCAGTCTTCCGATTGAAATGTGGAAAGCCGCAGCCAGTAGTTATTTAGCTGAGCAAAAAACAACATCTCACGCAGACACGCACAAACAGGAGAAGTCGCCCTTCAGGCTCTGTCGCCCGGAGAGTATTCTGAAGGTGAATACCATTGGCATAAACAGCGAGCCCATCCTGACGCACAGTGGCTTTAGCATTACCGCCGATACTACACTTGCCGCAGACAGGCACTATGACGTTATCTATCTTCCGGCCCTTTGGCGCAATCCTCGCGCAGTGGTCAGACAACAGCCTGAGCTCCTGGAATGGCTGACCGAGCAGGCCGCGCGAGGAACCCGCATCGCCGCCGTCGGAACGGGCTGCTGCTTTCTGGCGGAGTCGGGACTGCTCGACGGGAAACCCGCCACTACCCACTGGCACTACTTCAAACAATTCTCGCGCGACTACCCCGCCGTAAAATTACAAACAAAACATTTTCTCACTCAGGCCGATAATATTTACTGCGCCGCAAGCGTTAAGGCCCTGTCAGACCTGACGATCCATTTTATAGAAACGATATACGGGAAACGTGTAGCCACACATACTCAACGGACATTTTTCCATGAAATTCGTAGCCAGTTTGAACGCCAATGTTACAGTGAAGAAAACAAGCCCCATCCGGATGAAGATGTTATTCAAATTCAAATCTGGATAAAAGCTAACTGCGCTTCGGATATATCCATGCAAAGTCTTGCAGATATGGCCGGCATGAGTTTGCGCAACTTTAATCGCCGCTTTAAAAATGCCACCGACATGTCTCCTCTGCAGTATTTATTAACCACCAGAATTGAATCCGCCATGACAATGCTGCAATCCACCAATCTTTCCATTCAGGAGATCGCGAATGCGGTTGGATATCAGGATATTGCGCACTTTAATCGCCAGTTTAAGCATAAAACAACGGTTTCACCGGGGGATTACCGTAAGACCGTCCGGGCAAAGATGTTTAGTGCATAAACGCCGGTCATCTCTGATAATGAAAAGATGATCACGAGGAGGCTCAACGTGCAAGGCGTACCGGAACAGTTTAATGATGAAAGAGACAGCGCGCGCTTTCGCCATCTGGCGCAGCTGCCGGGCCTGGAGCTTTATCACGCGCATATTTCTGACTACGCCTTTGAGCCTCACACCCATGAAGCCTTCGGGATCGGCACGATTGAAACCGGTGCCGAACGCTTTCGCTATCGCGGTACCCAGCATCTCGCGGCGGAAAAATCCGTCGTCACCATGAACCCGGACGAGATCCATACCGGCGAATCCGCCACCGAAGGCGGCTGGCGCTACCGGATGGTCTATATCGAACCCGACCTGCTGGAAGAGGTGACCGGCCTCCGGCACTGGTGGTTTAGCGATGTCACGCGTCATGACCCGCTGCGCTCGCAGCAAATCGGCAGGCTGATTTACGGCCTGTGGCACACGGACGATCCGCTTGCGCAAAAAGGATTACTGCTGGATCTGATTGAGACCTTCCGGCCGCTGGCCCATCACGCGCCGGTGATTCAGGAAGGCGCGCACCGCTTCGAACGCGTACGCGAGTATCTGCACGACAACTATATGCGCGCCCTGACGCTGGACGAGCTGGCCAGCGTCGTATCGCTCAGCCCGTACCATTTCCAGCGCCAGTTCAAAGCCCATTTTCACGTTACGCCGCACCAGATGCTGATGGCCATTCGCCTCTGGCGCGCCAAAGCGTTCCTCACCCACGGCATGCCCGCCGCCGAAGTGGCAGCCGCGACCGGGCTGACCGACCAGTCCCATTTAACCCGCGCGTTTACCCACCGCTACGGCATTACGCCCGTGCGCTACCAGAAGCAGGTCACCCGGCGCTAATGCGCAACCTCATACAATACGCGCGCATTTTGCCCTCCTACACTGCCTACAGCGTAAATACCTGTGGATGGAAAAATGATTAGTGGAGTGTTATATGCCCTGCTGGCCGGGATGATGTGGGGGCTGATTTTTGTCGGCCCATTAATTGTGCCCGAGTATCCGGCAATACTGCAGTCGACCGGGCGTTATCTGGCGCTCGGGCTGATTGCCCTGCCTCTGGCGTGGCTGGGACGCGCGCGCCTGCGTCAGCTCAGCCGTCAGGACTGGGGTACCGCGCTGGCGCTGACCATGATGGGCAATCTTATCTACTACGTTTGCCTCGCGAGTGCCATTCAGCGTACCGGTGCGCCGGTATCTACCATGATTATCGGCACGCTGCCGGTCGTTATCCCCGTCTTTGCTAACCTGCTCTACAGCCACCGCGATGGCAAACTGGCGTGGTCGAAAATGTCACCGGCGCTGGTATGCACCGCCGTTGGGCTGGTATGCGTCAATATTGCCGAGCTGCGTCACGGGCAGGCGGAAGTTGACCTGTGGCGTTACGGTTCTGGTATTGTGCTGGCGTTCATTTCCGTGGCGTGCTGGGCATGGTATGCCCTGCGCAACGCGCGCTGGCTGCGGGAGAACCCGGACAAGCACCCGATGATGTGGGCGACGGCGCAGGCGCTGGTCACGCTGCCCGTCTCGCTGGTGGGCTATGCCGGGGCGTGCATCTGGTTAGGCCAACAACAGCCAGACTTCGCCCAGCCCTTCGGGCCAAGACCCTGGGTGTTTATCGGCCTGATGGTTGCGATTGCGGTGCTGTGCTCATGGGTGGGCGCGCTGTGCTGGAACATTGCCAGCCAGAAGCTGCCAACGGTGATTTTAGGGCCGCTGATTGTCTTCGAAACCCTGGCCGGACTGCTTTATACCTTCCTGATGCGTCAGAGCGTGCCGCCGCTATTTACGGCCTGCGGGATCGCGCTGCTGGTGGTGGGAGTGGTGATGGCGGTAAGAGCGAAGCCGGAAAAACCGAGGGTCGTTCCGGCGTCGGAGGTGTGAGCATTGCCCGGCGGCGCTGCGCTTGCAGGGCCTACAAAACCGTAGGCCCGGTAAGGCGTAACCGCCACCGGGCAAGTCCTTAAAACGTTTCCCAGTTCCCTTCAGACGCCGCCGCTGCGGGCTGCGCTTTTGGCACATAGGTTTTCACCGGCGCCGCTTTTACCGCCTGGTTGCGGGTGATTTTGAACACCGCCACCGCTTCGTTCAGGCGTGCAGCCTGATCTTCCAGCGCCGCCGCCGCGGCCGCGGACTCCTCTACCAGCGAGGCGTTCTGCTGGGTCACGCGGTCCATCTCGGCTACCGCCTGGCCTACCTGGTCAATACCGCGGCTCTGCTCGTCAGAGGCCGAGGCAATTTCGCCCATGATGTCGGTGACGCGGGTGACCGCATTAACGATCTCTGCCATCGTCTCCCCGGCTTCGTTAACCAGCTGGGAGCCCGCGTTCACGCGCTCGCCGGAATCATCGATCAGCGCTTTAATCTCTTTCGCCGCCTGGGCACTGCGCTGGGCGAGAGTACGCACTTCCCCAGCCACAACCGCGAAACCACGGCCCTGCTCGCCCGCGCGCGCCGCTTCCACCGCCGCGTTTAGCGCCAGGATGTTAGTCTGGAAGGCAATACCGTCGATCACGTTAGTAATTTGCGCGATTTTACTGGAACTGGTGGCGATTTCGTCCATTGTACGCACCACGCCTTCCACCACGTTACCGCCCTTCTTCGCCGTTGAGGAGGCGTCCAGCGCCAGACGGGAAGCCTGACGCGCGTTATCGGCGTTCTGCTTCACGGTTGCCGTCAGCTGTTCCATGCTGGCTGCCGTCTCTTCCAGAGACGCGGCCTGCTGCTCGGTACGGGAAGAGAGGTCATTACTGCCCGCAGAGATTTCGCCTGCACCGGTGTAAATCGTATCTGCGCCTTCACGCACCACGCCCACGGTGTTCGCCAGCGAGGTCTGCATCTCCTGAACGTTGCGCGCCAGGATAGCCATTTCGTTCTTACCTTCAGCCTGAATCGGCTGGGTTAAATCCCCTGCCGCAATGGCGCGAATATGGTTAATCACCTCTTCCAGAGGCAGCAGCAGCACGCGGCGCATGGCTACCCAGCTGGAAATAATCACCACAATCACCAGCAGCATAACCGCAGAGAGGATCCACAGAATGCGCCTGTAGTCGCTTTCATTGTCCTGGATGCCTTTATCGGTAAGCGTTGCCTGCGCTTCGCGCCATTCACGGTAAACCGTCTGCATCGCGTTTTGCTTTTGCTCTGCATTCTGCTTGAACATATCTTCCAGATTGCCCTGGCTCAGCAGAACGTTCATTTGCGTCAACGTTGCAGAGTAAATGCGGTACTGCTCTTCCAGACGCTTGGCCAGGTTCTCGTCCAGGCCCGGCGTATTTGGCAGGGCATAGTATTTATCGTAATGGACCTGTGCATCGGCGAGCAGATTTTTCGCCGTGTTGACCAGCTCATTAAGCTGCCCACCGTTAATCTGAGAGGCCATGCTGCTTTGCAGACGCAGCATCCCGCGGTTCAGCGTTACGCGCGCCTGGTTCAGACTGATCCACGCATCGGTAAACTCCGCCACGTTCTTGCTGGAAAGCTGCGACACGGTGAAGTTGTCTTTATCGTTATTCAGCGCGTTGATAAAGATACCGGCGGAAATCACTTGCATGATACCGAGCACAAGCAGCACCGAAATCAGAAGGGTAATGACTTTTATACGTTTAAACATGCGTTGCCTTTGTTATATGCAGGTTTGTCTGACGTGGATATATCGGCAGGCGCGGCGGGTTGTTTACTGTTTCTACACCTTTAAAAAGTTTCTAAACCACTTTCCTATGTCCATTCAGAGAGTTAAACGGGGTATTTTTTTGTGATCTGCTTCTCACTTTCCCCCTTGCCTCTAAAGGGTTATAGCGCTGGCTTAAAGGTGCATTTAATATGCATCTTATATTATTGATGACGAGGTAACTGCTATGGCCTTTCGCGACCAACCCCTTGGCGAGCTGGCGCTCTCCATTCCTCGCGCTTCTGCGCTGTTTCGGAAATACGATATGGATTACTGCTGTGGCGGTAAGCAAACCCTGGCATGTGCGGCCTCGCGCAAAGAGCTGGACGTTGAGGTGATTGAAGCAGAGCTGGCGCTGCTGGCCGAGCAGCCCGTCGACAAAGACTGGCGAGCCGCCCCGCTCGCTGAAATCATCGACCATATCATCGTCCGTTACCATGACCGCCACCGTGAACAGCTGCCGGAACTGATCCTGCAGGCAACCAAAGTTGAGCGCGTACATGCCGACAAACCTTCCGTACCGCGCGGCCTGGCGAAGTACCTGACCCTGCTGCACGAAGAGCTTTCCAGCCATATGATGAAAGAAGAGCAGATCCTCTTCCCGATGATTAAGCAGGGAATGGGAGGCCAGGCGATGGGGCCTATCAGCGTGATGGAAAGCGAGCACGATGATGCGGGTGAACTGCTGGAAGTGATCAAACACACCACCCACAACGTCACGCCGCCGCCAGAAGCGTGCACAACGTGGAAAGCGATGTACAACGGCATTAACGAAATGATCGACGACCTGATGGAACACATCAGTCTTGAGAACAACGTTCTGTTCCCGCGGGCATTAGCTGGGGAATAAAAAAGGCCGCTGCGGCCTGATGCCCTCACCCCGGCCCTCTCCCACGGGGAGAGGGTGCAAAAACTAAAAACGGCAACCGAAGTTGCCGTTTTGCTTTTACCTTATGCCTGCCATACGTTTCTTACCGATAAACACCCAGCCCAGCCCCAGCGCGATAAACCACAGCGGCGTGACGATGAGTGCCTGACGGGTATCATCTTCCAGCGTGAGCAGAACCAGCACGAAGACGAAGAACGCCATGCACACCCAGCACATCAGCTTGCCCAGCGGCATCTTGTAGATCGATTTTTCATGCAGGTGCGGGCGCTGCTTGCGGTACACCAGGTATGAACAGAGGATGATGGTCCAGACGAACATAAACAGGATCGCAGAGACCGTGGTGATCATAGTGAACGCGCCAATCACGCTTGGGTTCACGTAGAGCATCACCACGCCGCCCAGCAGGCACATGCAGGAGAAGGTCAACCCTTTTGCCGGTACCGCGCGCTTAGACAGCTTGGCGAACGCGCTCGGCGCCACGCCTTCCTGTGCCAGGCCAAACAGCATACGGCTGGTGGAGAACACGCCGCTGTTCGCGGAAGACGCCGCAGAGGTCAGCACCACGAAGTTAATCAGGCTCGCAGCGGCAGGCAGGCCTACCAGCACGAACAGCTCAACGAACGGGCTCTTGGTTGGCACCACGGAGCTCCACGGCGTCACGGACATAATGATGATCAGCGCAAAGACGTAGAACATGATGATACGCAGCGGAATAGAGTTAATCGCGCGCGGGAGAGACTTCTCGGGATCTTTGGTCTCCGCTGCCGTCGTGCCCACCAGCTCGATGCCCACAAAAGCAAATACCGCGATCTGGAAGCCGGCAAAGAAGCCGCTAATACCTTTCGGGAACCAGCCGCCGTCATTCCACAGATGGGTAAACGACGCCTGCACGCCCGTTGGCGACTGGAAGTGGGTGAGCACCATCACCAGACCCACGACGATAAGCCCGACAATCGCCACGATTTTGATCATCGCGAACCAGAACTCCATCTCACCGAACATTTTAACGGTGGCGAGGTTCAGGCTCAGCAGCAGAACAATGACCGCCAGCGAGGCGACCCAGTCCGACAGTCCCGGGAACCAGAACTGCGCGTAGGCGGTAATCGCCACGACGTCCGCCATACCGGTGACGACCCAGCAGAACCAGTAGGTCCAGCCGGTGAAATAGCCCGCCCATGGCCCGAGGAGGTCAGAAGCGAAGTCGCTAAAGGATTTGTATTCGAGGTTCGAGAGCAGCAATTCACCCATTGCACGCATCACGAAGAAGAGCATAAAACCGATGATCATATAAACGAAGATGATCGACGGCCCCGCGAGACTGATGGTTTTGCCTGACCCCATAAACAGCCCGGTACCGATGGCACCCCCAATCGCAATGAGCTGAATATGACGGTTTGTGAGATTGCGCCGTAGCGACTGTTCAGACGTCGCCTCTTCTGTAGCGGCGACTTTGACCTGATCTACCATGTAATTTTCCTGTTTATGCCTGTCTGTGTTGTTAAGGCTCTTCTGGCCTTTAAAAACGTCAAAAAAATGACGGTCCCTTTGTAAGGGTTTATCGATATTAGGTAAGAATCGGCGGGATGAATACTATGATTTAGATATTATGTTAATAATATGTTGAAAGTGAGTGTCATATCACTCATACAGCGCGAAACAGCTCACAAAAATACACGCAACAGTTTCGTTTGCAAGATAAAATATTGATTACGTCGTAACTATAGGTTTTAACACTATTTTCCTCTCCCCAACCGGGGAGAGGAAATAAGAAAAGTCGATTACAGAATTTCCAGCAGCTCGACTTCAAAGACCAGGGTGCTGAATGGCGGAATGGACGCGCCGGCGCCGCGCTCGCCGTAGGCCAGGTTATGCGGGATAGTCAGTTCCCATTTGGAACCCACTGGCATCAGGGTCAGAGCTTCGATCCAGCCTGCGATCACGCCGTTGACCGGGAACTCAGCCGGTTCACCGCGCGCCACGGAGCTGTCGAACACGGTACCATCGATCAGTTTACCGGTGTAATGCACGCGAACGTGGTCGGTACGCGCCGGGATTGCGCCGTCGCCCTGATTGATCACGCGGAACTGCAGACCGGATTCGGTGCTGTTCACGCCTTCACGCTCACGGTTCTCTTCCAGATATTTCACACCTTCGGCCGCCATCTCTTCGAAGCGCGCGCGACGCACGGCGTCAGCACGTTCGTGGATTTCACGCAGCGCACGGTGCACAACGTCTACCGGAACGGCAGGCTGTTTGCCTTCCAGCGCGTCAGCGATACCCGCCACCAGCGCTTCTGGTAACAGACCTTCCAGGCCGGATTCGCTCAGCTGCTGTCCTACCTGCAAGCCGATACCGTAACTTGCCTGCGCTTCGATAGTGTCAAAAGTCGGGGTGGTCATGGGTTTTCCTTCCATCACATTTAAAGTAGCGGGCAGCATATCAGCCATGCCCTTATGGGTAAAACTTTGTCTGAAGTTAAGGTGACAAACCGCGACGAAACAGAAACAATAGAGATAACCAGGATTAATCCCGAACTGATGTCACGGATGTCGGGTTTACTACGCCGTTCAGGCAGTTAGCAAACTATACTTCGGGGCACAGGATAAAAAATACGCGGAGCAGGAGGAGTGCCATGCCCGGGCGATTTGAACTGAAACCTACCCTGGCGAAAATCTGGCAGGCGCCGGACAATTTTCGCATCATGGACCCGCTGCCTCCTCTGCATCGCAGAGGGATCATCATTGGCGCGCTGATGGTGATCGTGGGCTTCCTGCTTCCTTCCGGGGGCGATGATGTCGATACCGCGCCCGTCACCCGCAATGCTCAGCTGGACATTCAGTCGCAGACGCGGCCTCAGCCTGACGCACAGCCGATGCAGACGCAGCTCGTTACCCCGTCTAACGATCCGGGTCAGGTCGCGCCGGTTGAGCCAGAACCTATTCAGGATGAACAGCCGCAGGATCAAGCCGCCGCCCCGTCTCAGCCTCAGACGCAACAGCCTACCGGTATTGAGCAACAGTGGCGTTCCTATCGCGTAGAGCCGGGTAAAACTCTGGCACAGCTGTTCCGCGACCACAACCTGCCGCCAACCGACGTGTATGCCATGGCGAAGGTGGAAGGTGCGGGTAAACCGCTCAGTAACCTGCAGAATGGTCAGATGGTACAGATTCGCCAGAATGCCAGCGGGGTGGTGACAGGGTTAACGATTGATACGGGAAGTGGACAACAGGTACTGTTTACCCGCCAGCCAGACGGCAGTTTCATCAGGGCGCGTTAAGACCCGGATCTGTAAAAAGCAAAACGCCGGCACAAGGCCGGCGTTTCAACGTGAGCAGAGTAAAAAATTACTCAGCTACAACGTTAACAACCAGTTTAGCGAACACTTCGCTGTGAACCTGGAAGTCAACTTCGTGCTCACCAGTGGTACGCAGAACGCCGTTCGGCAGACGAACTTCGCTCTTAGCCACTTTAACGCCTGCTGCAGAAACTGCATCAGCGATATCGCGGGTACCGATGGAACCGAACAGTTTACCTTCGTCGCCAGATTTAGACGCGATGGTAACGGTGCCCAGTGCGTTGATTGCTTCAGCGCGAGCGTTAGCAGCCGCCAGAACGTCAGCCAGTTTGGCTTCCAGTTCAGCGCGACGTGCTTCGAAAAACTCTACGTTTTTCTTGGTAGCTGGAACAGCTTTACCCTGTGGAACCAGGAAGTTACGTGCGTAACCCGCTTTAACGTTAACCTGATCACCCAGGCTGCCCAGGTTTGCTACTTTATCAAGCAGAATAACTTGCATTACCTTATCCTCTTAAAGTCGTATTAATGGACCGTGCCCGATTACTGATGACGATCAGTGTACGGCAGCAGGGACAGGTAGCGAGCGCGTTTGATAGCGCGAGCCAGCTGACGCTGGTATTTTGCACGAGTACCGGTGATACGGCTTGGGACAATCTTACCGCTTTCGGTGATGTAGTTTTTCAGCGTTGCGATATCTTTATAGTCGATCTCTTGAACGCCTTCCGCGGTGAAACGGCAGAACTTGCGACGACGGAAATAACGTGCCATATGGCTAGTCTCCAGAATCTATCAAATCAATCTGCTCGGCATGCAGAACCATTTTGCTCAGGCCGTTCTTTGCCTTGTGGCAAGAGATGAACCCCTGAACGATTACTGCGCTACCGACCGTTAAACTGTGAGTAATGGCCTGGTTTTCGTGTCCGCTAATAATAACGGGCATTTGGCACCATGCCTGCCGGTGAAACCCGGCTTCCTCTTGCACAGAACGATGCTCAAGCACGAACTGGCAATGCGGAATTCCTGATGGACTGACCTTTCGAAGGGGAGCCCTGCATACGATGCCGGACAACGCCAGACGGTTGGTCATCAGAAATTACTCTTCAGAATCCCCAGCATCAGAATCATCTGCGGTTTCGTTTGCGAAATCATCGCGACGCTCACGGCGCTCGTCTTTCGCTTTAACCATCGGAGATGCTTCGGTAACTGCGTTTTTGGTACGCATAACCATGCTGCGGATAACGGCATCGTTGAAGCGGAAGGTAGTTTCCAGCTCATCGATCACTTCCTGCGGCGCTTCAACGTTCATCAGAACGTAGTGTGCTTTGTGCAGTTTGTTGATCGGGTAAGCCAGCTGACGGCGGCCCCAGTCTTCCAGACGGTGGATCGTACCTTCTGCACCAGTGATGGCAGCAGAGTAACGCTCGATCATACCCGGAACCTGTTCGCTCTGGTCAGGATGGACCATAAAAACGATTTCGTAATGACGCATCGAATTGCTCCTTACGGATTATTCAGCCTCCTGTCTGGGTCAGCCGAGGCCCGGGGAGGCAAGGAACGTGTTAAAGGTCGGCTGAAAAATTGACGCGTCATAATACTTGCGCGCCCCTGGAAACTCAAGCTGATTGCACAAATAATTCGCACAAAGCGCGAAGCGGGTCTAAGTGGGTGATTTAAAATTGGTCACACCCGGAAGCGTTGTTTTTTTGAACAACTGCATCAGAAATGGTCACGCATCCCCGCCGGATGAGTGATTACACTTTAATCAGAGATCGCCTGAATTAAAGAAGGAGCATCCCCCCTCTCGCAGCACGTAGTCGTGGAGCGCATATCATGAAAAAAATCGCATTAGCCATAATGGCGGCGCTTTTGCTCAGTGCAAACGCGATGGCAGCCATCAAGATAGACAGCCGACAGGCCAGAAACATGGATGATGTGCAAAGCTTGGGCGTCATTTACATCAATCATAATTTCGCCACGGAAAGTGAAGCAGATCAGGCATTAAACGCAGAAACCGATGCGCAGGGCGCAACCTATTACCACGTGATGTTAACCCGTGAGCCCGGCAGCAACGGCAACATGCACGCCAGTGCAGATATTTACCGATAACGCTTTAACGCTAGCACCAGGAAAGCCAACAACGAGAACATAGCCATAGTTGACGTTGCCCCCTGCCCGGGGGCTTTTTTTTTGTGAGTGAATGGCTCCCGAATACTCCCGGTAAAAGAGCCCCCAGAGATCCTCCTGAAGCGGGAAGATCAGGGCGTCAAAGTTCTGCGCGTTTACAGGTGCTGGCGGAAAAACGCCACCGTAGCGTCCAGCGCCGTTGGCGTAATGCGGTGGCGGACGCCCGGTTCCCACAGGCAGGTCAGATTACCGTCCAGCCCTTCATTCATTAACGCCTGCTGCAGACGAAAGGTTCCCTCGGGCGGGACCACATCATCCGCGTCACCGTGCCACAGCAGCAGCGGGCGATCGGCCACGCGCGGCAATGCCCGGGTCACTTCCCACTCTGCCAGCGTCGCGGTCATTTCCGTTAAATCCTGAGGGGGGAAAAGGGTCTTCGCCAGCGAAGTAAAATAACCCGAGCCCATCAGACAGGCGACAGACTTCACTTCAGGATGATGCGTCATAATCCCCAGCGCCGTCATACCGCCCATCGATGCCCCGGCTACCGCCAGACGATTGTCGGCCACCAGCCCTGCCTCATAAAGCGCATCGCGCAGCCCGGCAAACTCGGTCAGACTCCCGTGCAGAATCTGCCAGAACTGCCCCAGCCGCGCCTGTTCATTACCCGTAAAGCGTGCGCCGTGGTCGGGTGCATCTGGCATCACCACGCGAAAACCCGCCTGCGCCAGCGCTACCGCAAAATAACTGTAAACCAGCTTCGATGAGGTAAACCCATGATAAAAAACCACAACAGGCAGCGGTTTATCACGTTTACCCGCTGGCATCGCGTGTAAAATTTCATGGTCGCCGAGGTGGCGTATTTCAATTTCAATCATTGTCGACCCTGTGCGAATCTATGATTCATAATGTTGAGAACTGGATTACGCTTTCGCGTCATTTTCATTCGAAATATACGTACCAGATAACACTTCGGGAACATTCCCCCAAAACTAAATTCACAGACAACTACACTATGGCTATCAGGAAACGAGATATGGTTATGCGCAGGTTTGCTGCTTTATTGCTGGTGTTTCTGCTGAGTGGCTGTAGCGCGCTGCAGGGAACGCCGCAACCCGCTCCACCGGTCGCCGATCATCCACAGGAGATTCGTCGTAATCAGACGGAAGGATTACAACGAATGGGCACCATCTCCGCGCTGGTTCGCGGCTCTCCGGATGACGCAGAATCGGCAATAAAAGCACAGGCCGTCGCCGCCAAAGCAGATTATTACGTCATCATTATGATCGACGAAACCATCATAACGGGACAGTGGTATTCACAGGCCATTTTGTACCGTAAATAATGGTTTTCCTTTGAACGAGATTTACACTGCTTTGCGTCCATAGACATTTTCCTGTCCACAATAAACTCCACGACCGCATCAATGGAAGGGAGTTTATTAGCGAAGGATTGCCCGGCGGATACCGGATATATGTGAAATGGAGCTGACGATGAAACGAACTCTTGCTTTGACCTCACTGTTGCTCTCAGCAGGCCTGCTGAGCACCACCGCGCAGTCAGCAGAATTCGCCAGTGCTGATTGCGTGACTGGCCTGAATGAAATTGGCCAGATCTCCGTGAATAATATCTCGGGGAGCCCGCAAGACGTTGAACGTGTCGTGGCATTAAAGGCCGATGAGCAGGGGGCTTCATGGTATCGCATCATCCAGATGCAGGAAGATAACCATATCGATCGCTGGCGGGTACAGGCCATTCTCTACGTGTAAACTCCCTCCTGATAAAAGCCACTTACTTTTAGTGGCTTTTCGTTTTTGCAAATTTTTTATCTTATATAAAACCAATAAAGAACAATTAAATAACATTTTGTTACATTAAAACAGTAAACGTAATCCCCGCTCTGCCGTTGAAGAACCATACCTTTTCAATGATGAGCAATTTATGATCAACGTTTTTCGCCGCGCAGGCCTGGGTGCGAAGCTGTCACTGCTTACGGGCGTCAGTGTCGCCACGCTGTTTCTGCTATTCACTTTTCTGCTCAGCCAAAAAGCCAGCCAGCAGCTTGAAGCCCTTGCGGTCGAAGATCTGCATAATCAGTCCACCGGCATGGTCGACATGGTGCAGATGTTTAATACCAGCCTGAGTGAAGAGGTTGAGAGCTATACCCGTCTGTTTACCACCTTTTTACCGCAGCCCCTGAACATTGATACTTCCCAAACCCGGACGATTAACGGGCTCAGCGTTCCGCTTCTGAAAGGCGGAGACACCGGGCTGCATGAAAATAACACCCTTTCGGACGAGTTCCTGAACCGTACGGGAGCCATTTCGACGCTGTTTGTACGCAGCGGTAACGACTTTGTTCGCGTAGCCACTTCCCTGCGCAAAGAGAATGGCGATCGGGCAATGGGTACCGTTCTGGATAACGCCAGCCCGGCCTTTGCTGCCGTCAACAAAGGTGAAGTCTACCGCGGCCTGGCGCTGCTGTTCGGCAAACGCTACATCACCCAGTACCAGCCCGTTAAAAACGCCGAAGGACAGGTCATTGCGATCGTCTTTGTCGGGGTGGACATCACCCACTCCTGGAACGTCATGCGCGAGAAAATCCTCAACCGCCGCCTGGGCGAGAGCGGTCACTTCTTCGTGCTGGATCGCAGCAACGGCAAAACGCGCGGGCAATACCTGTTCCATGCCAGCGAAGAGGGAAAACTGCCGAAGTGGGACGGCGCGACGCAGCAGCAGCTTCTGGGCGACAAACCCGGCACGCTGGAGCGTACAAGCGACGACGGCCGGACGCTGAAAATGGCCTATACCCCGCTGCCGGGCTGGAACTGGACTATCGTGGGCGAAGTGGATAAATCGGTGCTGCTCTCAAGCGTTACCGCCATGCGCGATCGCTTCCTGCTGGCCGGCGTGGTCTTATCCATCCTTTTTGCTGGCCTGTTCGTGGTCATTATTCGCCGCGTGCTGACCCGTCCGCTGCGCAACGTTATCCATCTTGCCCGACAATATTCCGCAGGGGATCTCCGTTCCAGCCTGCCCGTGACCCGCCAGGACGAAGTCGGCCAGCTGATCGATGCTATCAACGGCATCGGCGGCGGCCTGCAAAAAATTGTCCTGCAGGTTCGTGAGGCAGCAGGCGAGATCCATTTGGGCACCAACGCGCTGGCCGCCGACACTGGCGAGATTTCAGAGCAGATCAACAAGCAGGCCAGCAGCGTGGAAGAGACGTCTGCCAGCATGGAGCAGCTGGCCGCCACCGTTCAGCAAAATGCCGCCAATATGGAGCAAACGCAGCAGCTGGTGGGCGAAACCTCGCTCGCGGTCCATCAGGGTGGTGAGACGGTCACCCACGCAGTGTCGACCATGGACGACATTCGCGAAGCGTCAAAACGCATCGAAGACATCACGCGCGTGATCGAATCCATCGCTTTCCAGACCAACATTCTGGCGCTGAATGCGGCAGTGGAAGCGGCCCGCGCAGGCGAGCACGGAAAAGGGTTTGCAGTTGTCGCGCAGGAAGTTCGCGCGCTGGCGGGACGCAGCGCTAACGCGGTGAAGGAGATTGAACAGCTAATTGGCGATACGCTCAGAAAAGTGAGTGAGGGTCATGCGCTGTCTGAACAGACGCGCCTGGCGATGGATGACATCATCATTCATATCGATAACATCAGCCAGCTGGTCACCGAGATTAACCATGCCTCACGCGAGCAGTCCGCCGGGATCGGCCAGGTGAACCTCGCCATGACCCATATTGGCGAAGCGTCGCATATCAATGCCGATCGCATCTCACGCAGCGAGCAAACGGCTCAAACGCTGCGCGAGAAGGGTTCACACCTGACTCAGCTGGTGAGTCTGTTCCAGCTAAAAGGCTAGCCAACTCTGCCCGTCGCACGCAGCAGCAGGTCGCTTTGCACCTGCTCGCTCATCAGCGTACCGCCACGGGTGTCCAGCATCATGCGGCACCACGCCTGCGCCACCGGGGGCGATGCGTGCCGCAGCATCTGGCTTCCGGCACCCAGCAAGAAAAGCTGCTGCGCGATCTCCCGGCCCTGCGCCTCCTGAGGTTTACGCAGTTTTTGCTGAAGCTGTCGCCAGCTGCGGTCGAAGTGTCTGTCCTGCCCTTTCACCTGCGCAAACTCGTCGGCAAGCAGGTCGTGAATACCCGGCTGCTTCGCCAGCACGCGCAGCACGTCCAGGCACATGATATTTCCCGATCCTTCCCAAATACTGTTCACCGGCATCTCGCGGTACAGGCGGGGAAGTTCGCTCTCTTCGCAATATCCGATCCCGCCCAGCACCTCCATCGCCTCAGCGACAAACGGGATGCCCGCTTTACAGACGCTAAATTTCGCCGCCGGGGTAAACAGCCTCGCCCAGGCGGCCTCCTGCGGATTGGCACGCTTGTCCCACGCCCGGGCCAGGCGGAACAGCAGCGCCGTGTGCCCCTCCAGCACCAGCGCCATCCGGCTTAGCACTTCGCGCATTAACGGCTGATCGATGAGATTTTTGCCGAAGGTTTGACGCTGATGGGCATGGTACAGCGCCACCGAAAGCGCCCGACGCATCAGTCCGTGGCTGCCCAGCGCGCAGTCAAAGCGCGTCAGACCGCCCATTTTGAGGATCTGCCGTACCCCTTCGCCCTCTTCCCCCAGCAGCCAGCCAGAGGCATCGAGGAACTCCGCCTCGCTGCTGGCGTTGGAGCGGTTCCCGAGCTTGTCCTTGAGGCGCTCAAGACGCACGGCGTTGCGCTGTCCGTCAGGCAAAAAGCGTGGCACAAAAAAGCAGGATAGCCCGCCCTTCGCCTGGGCCAGCACCAGATGCGCATCGCTTTGCGGGACGGAGAAAAACCATTTATGCCCCACCAGCCTGTAGCTGCCGTCGCTGCATTTTTCCGCTTTGGTGGTGTTGCTGAGCACGTCCGAGCCGCCCTGCTTTTCCGTCATCCCCATGCCAATCAGCAGGCCGCGCTTTTGCGCACCGGGGGCCAGATGCGGATCGTAGCGATCGCTGAGCAGCGGCGTCAGCCAGTCGTGAAATGCTTTGGGGAGCGCCTGCTGCAGCAGCGGCGTGGCGGCGAACGTCATGGTGACCGGGCAAAGCGTGCCCGCCTCCACCTGAGCATGAAGCACAAAGCGTGCGGCCCGAGCGACAAACGACCCTTTACGCGCTTCCTCTTCCCACGCCAGGTTATGCACGCGGTTGGCGCAAAGCCCCTGCATCAGCAGATGCCACGCCGGGTGAAAGCGGACGTCGTCCAGCCGCTCTCCGGTGACGTCATAGCGTAACAGCTCGGGCGGGTTGACGTTTGCCAACCGGCCCAGCTCCAGCGACTCCGCGGTGCCTAACTGCTGTCCGATGCTGGCGAGCAGCTCAATATCCCACTCGGCCCCTTCACGCGCGACCGCATCGCGCAGGGCGCAGTCCGAGAGGAAAAGGTTGCTGTTGGAAAGCGGTGCAGGTTGATTGAAAACGGTATGGGTCTGCCAGTGCATGCTGTCTCCCTCCTTCAGTGGCAATGACGATAAGTATGGACAGACCGCGCGCACGCTGCATGGGAGGGGAGTCACACGTTCACGATCCCGCTGATATCATTCGTGAAACAGCTCACAGAACATAAGAATAAACTATTTCATGACTCCGCTTTTGTTGAATAATTTATTCTTACCCTTTTCAGTGAGGATCGTTATGCAACCGGATGCGCACAAGCGAGCATTAATTGCAGGCTCCATTGGTAACTTTATCGAGTGGTATGAGTTTGCGGTCTACGGTTTTCTGGCGACCGTCATTGCGAAAAACTTCTTCCAGCTTGAAGGAGAGGCGGGGCTGACCAGCCTGATCCTCACCTACGCCTCGTTTGCCATCGCCTTCTTCTTCCGCCCGCTGGGTGCGGTGGTGTTTGGCCGCATCGGCGACCGGATTGGCCGTAAGCCGACGCTAATCATTGTGCTGGTATTGATGACGCTCGCTACCGCCGCCATCGGCGTTGTGCCGGTCTATGCCAGCATCGGGATTGCCGCGCCGCTCATTATTACGCTGCTGCGCATCCTGCAGGGGCTGTTCGCGGGCGGCGAGTACGGCGGTGCGGTCTCGCTGATGACGGAGTTCGCCCCGCGCGGCA
Organism: Enterobacter sp. WP_7_1; assembly: GCF_003688535.1. Taxonomy (NCBI): domain Bacteria; kingdom Pseudomonadati; phylum Pseudomonadota; class Gammaproteobacteria; order Enterobacterales; family Enterobacteriaceae; genus Enterobacter; species Enterobacter sp. WP_7_1. The sequence goes on from NZ_REFK01000004.1 coordinate 428,185, forward strand.
AGCGTGGGCTCTATGGCGCGTGGCAGTCCTTTACCGTGGCGCTGGGGCTGTTAGCGGGTGCAGGCATCGTGGCGCTGCTCTCCGCCCTTCTCACGCCTGAAGCCCTGCACGACTGGGGCTGGCGCATTCCGTTCTTCCTGGCGCTGCCCATGGGCGTTGTGGCGCTGTGGCTCCGGGTCAGCATGGAGGAGACGCCCAGCTTCGTGCAGCAGCAGGATAAACCGGCTGTCGCTCAGGCGGATACTGTCGCCACGCTCCGGGCCATCGTGATGGGGATTGGGCGCGTAATGGTCTGGTCTGCGGCGGGGTACACCTACCTGGTGATTATGCCGACCTATCTGCAGTCGGCACTGCACACCGGGTTTAACCAGGCGCTGCTGATAGCGGTGATTTCGAATATTGGTTTTGCGCTGACCATCATTCCGTCGGGGATCCTGAGCGACCGGATCGGGCGCCGCACGGTGATGATTATCGCCACCGCGCTGCTGCTGATCCTCGCCCTTCCGCTGCTGAAAATCCTGCAGGCGGAGTCGAGCACGCTGGCGATGAAGGCTGGTGTGGTACTGATTGCGGGCGGTCTGGTGGGCATGCTGGCGGGGCCGGGCCCGGCGATGCTGTCTGAGATGTTCCCGACGCGCGTGCGCTATACGGGGCTGGGGCTGGCCTACTCCTTGTCGAACGCGATTTTCTCGGGATGCGCAGGGCTAATCATTACCGGGCTAATTAAGCAGACGGGCAACCTGGATATTCCGGCGTATTACGTGATGGCGACGGCGGTAGTAAGTATTTTCGCGCTGATGACGCTGAGGAAGGATGACCATTTGCGGTCGTTGGAGGAGTAAGTTTTTCACCGTCTGGTGCCCTCACCCCGCCCATCTCCCACAGGGAGAGGGAGAAAACACAAAAGGCCGTCCTGTGGACGGCCTTGCTGTTTATTCTCCGCGCTGACGCACCGCTTCAAACAGGCAGATGCCCGTCGCAACGGAAACGTTCAGGGACGACACGCTGCCCGCCATCGGGATGCTGATCAGCTCGTCGCAGTGCTCGCGGGTGAGACGACGCATGCCTTCCCCTTCAGCACCCATCACCAGCGCCAGACGGCCGGTCATTTTGCTCTGGTACAGAGTATGATCCGCTTCACCGGCGGTACCGACGATCCAGATATTCTCTTCCTGCAGCAGACGCATGGTGCGCGCGAGGTTGGTCACGCGGATCAGAGGAACGTTTTCCGCCGCGCCGCAGGCCACCTTCTTCGCCGTCGCGTTCAGCTGCGCGGAGCGATCTTTCGGCACGATCACCGCATGCACGCCCGCCGCATCGGCGCTACGCAGGCACGCGCCGAGGTTGTGCGGATCGGTTACGCCATCGAGGATCAGGAAGAACGGATTCTCGAGCTCGGCAATCAGATCCGGCAGATCGTTTTCCTGATACTGTCGACCCGGCTTCACGCGGGCAATGATCCCCTGGTGTACCGCACCTTCGCTTTTCTCATCCAGGAACTGGCGGTTCGCCAGCTGGATCACCACGCCCTGTGCTTCCAGCGCGTGGATCAGCGGCATCAGACGCTTATCTTCACGCCCTTTCAGAATAAACACTTCCTGAAAACGCTCCGGTGCGCGCTCGAGAAGGGCCTGCACCGCGTGGATGCCGTAAATCATTTCACTCATTGATGGTTCTCGTAATAAGTATTTCCCCTCCCCCCGTTGGGGAGAGGGTCAGGGTGAGGGGAGAATTTACTCCGCCTGCTTTTTCTTGGCCGCGCGCTTCGCTTTGGTGGCGGCAGCGATTTTCTGCGTTTTCGCGGAAGGTTTTTTCGTTGAACGAGCTTCTTTCTTCGCAGCCTTCGGCTTCTGTTTCTTCTCGCCGCGGAACGCGCTGTCCGGCTCGAAGTTTACCTTCTTGCCCGCCTGACGACGTTTACCGCCGCCCGGTTTACCGTTACCGGTTTTTTTCGCCCTTTCACGCTCGGTTTTACCGACGTTACGCGGCGCGCGCTCGCTGGAAATCAGGCTGAAGTCGATCTTACGGTCGTCCATATTCACGGCTTCGACCTTCACTTCCACACGGTCGCCCAGACGGTAGGTCTGGCCGCCAGATTCGCCAATCAGGCGCTGGCCGACCTGGTCGAAGCGGTAGTAGTCGTTATCCAGGCTGGAGACATGCACCAGACCGTCGATGAACAGCTCGTCCAGACGAACGAAGAAACCAAAGCCGGTCACGCTGGCAATCACGCCTTTAAAGACGTTACCTACCTGATCGAGCATAAAGTCACACTTCAGCCAGTCCGCCACGTCGCGTGTTGCTTCATCGGCACGACGTTCGGCCATGGAGCAGTGCTGACCCAGCTGCAGCATCTCTTCCATCGAATAATGGTAGCCACCGGTTTCGGTGGTGTTCCCTTTATGGCCCTGCTCCTGCGCCAGCAGATACTTGATCGCACGGTGCAGAGAGAGGTCAGGATAACGACGGATCGGCGAGGTAAAGTGGGCGTAAGACTGCAGCGCCAGGCCGAAGTGCCCGCGGTTTTCCGGATCGTAAATCGCCTGCTTCATAGAGCGCAGCAGCATCGTCTGCAGCATTTCTGCGTCAGGACGGTCGCCAATGGACTCCAGCAGCTCGGCGTAATCGCGCGGCTCTGGCTTGTTGCCTCCGGGCAGTTCCAGACCCAGTTCAGCCAGCACGGAGCGGAACGACGTAATGGCTTCCGTGGTCGGCTTATCGTGAATACGGAACAGAGCTGGCTCTTTGGCTTTCTCGACGAAACGTGCCGCCGAGATGTTCGCCAGAATCATACACTCTTCGATCAGCTTGTGCGCGTCGTTACGCTGGGTCTGCTCGATACGCTCAATACGGCGTTCGGCGTTGAAAATGAATTTCGCCTCTTCACTCTCAAACGAGATCCCGCCGCGCTCTTCGCGCGCCTGATCCAGCGTTTTGTAGAGGTTATGCAGCTCTTCGATATGTTTGACCAGCGGCGCGTACTGTTCGCGCAGATCCTGGTCGCCCTGCAGCATATGCCAGACCTTGGTATAGGTCAGACGCGCGTGCGAGCTCATCACCGCTTCGTAGAACTTGTAGCCGGTTAAGCGCCCTTTGGTGGAGATGGTCATCTCGCAAACCATACAGAGGCGGTCAACCTGCGGGTTCAGGGAACACAGGCCGTTAGACAGCACTTCCGGCAGCATCGGCACGACCTGGGACGGGAAGTAGACCGACGTACCGCGGCTGCGGGCTTCGTTATCCAGCGGAGTGTGCGGACGGACGTAATAGCTTACGTCAGCGATAGCAACCCACAGACGCCAGCCGCCGCCGCGTTTTTTCTCGCAGTAGACGGCGTCATCGAAGTCGCGGGCGTCTTCACCGTCGATAGTGACCAGCGGCAGGGAGCGCAGATCCACGCGGCCCACTTTGGACTCTTCCGGCACTTCTTCGCGCAGGCTTTCGATCTGCTCTTCAACTGCTTTCGGCCAGATGTACGGAATTTCATGGGTGCGCAATGCCATATCAACGGCCATCGTAGTGCCCATGTTATCGCCAAGCACTTCGACGATTTTACCTACCGCTTTGGTGCGACGGGTTGGGCGCTGGGTGAGTTCGACCACCACCACAAAGCCCATGCGGGCGCCCATCACCTCTTCAGGTGGGATCAGAATGTCGAAGCTCAGGCGGCTGTCGTCCGGCACCACGAAGCCCACGCCAGCGTCGGTAAAGTAGCGGCCGACGATCTGGCTGGTTTTTGGCACCAGAACGCGCACGACGCGCGCTTCGCGGCGGCCTTTACGGTCAGCGCCCAGCGGCTGCGCCAGGATCTGGTCGCCGTGGATGCACATTTTCATCTGTTCAGATGAGAGGTACAGATCGTCTTTACGGCCTTCCACGCGCAGGAAGCCGAAGCCATCGCGGTGACCAATGACGGTGCCTTTCAGCAGATCGAGGCGTTCTGGCAGCGCGTAGCACTGGCGGCGGGTAAAGACCAGCTGCCCGTCACGCTCCATTGCGCGCAGGCGGCGGCGAAGGGCTTCAATTTGCTCTTCACCTTCAATGTTTAATTCAACGGCAAGTTCTTCACGATTGGCGGGTTTTTCGCGTTTTGTTAAGTGTTCAATGATGAACTCGCGGCTGGGAATAGGATTCGCGTATTTTTCGGCTTCGCGTTCCTGGAAAGGATCATGTGACATGTCGGTTCCTCCGTTGTCAGCTCCGGTGGAAATTTTCTTCATTCCACCAGCAATAATTTATAAAGCGGTTGATTCTCTTCAACCAAATCGGCCAGCGTGTAGTTATCCAGTTCCATAAGAAAACTTTGCACGGCCTTTGAAAGCGCCTTTTTCAGGCGGCAAGCGGGCGTGATGTGGCAGAACTCGCTGCTGCAGTTCACCAGAGACAGCGGCTCCAGTTCACGTACCACATCGCCCACACGAATACTCTGTGCCGGTTTACCGAGACGGATCCCACCATTCTTCCCGCGGACGGCAGCAACGTATCCGGCACGACTAAGTTGATTGATTATTTTGACCATATGATTACGGGATACGCCGTAAACCTCTGTGACTTCAGAGATACTGGTCATCTTCCCCTCGGGTAACGACGCCATGTAAATCAGCGCACGTAAGCCGTAATCGGTGAAACTTGTTAACTGCACATCAACCTCAGGAAAAAGGGAAAACGCGGTCAAACCGCAGAGATATTCATTAATGATGATAAACCAGCCAGATAGTGAGCGGCTAATTTATTTGACAGACGGGGCGAAAAAGCGGAGATCCAGGAGCGTTCGCCGGATGGCGCTACGCTTATCCGGCCTACGGGTCACCCCGCAGGCCAGCATTCACGAAGATTATGCGTCGAACGGGTCGCGCAGGATCATCGTTTCAGTACGATCCGGGCCGGTAGAAATAATATCGATCGGCACTTCGGTCAGTTCTTCAATACGCTTGATGTAATCCAGCGCCGCCTGCGGCAGGCCGCTACGCTCTTTCACACCGAAAGTGGTCTCAGACCAGCCCGGCATGGTTTCGTAGATTGGCTCAATGCCTTCCCAGTCGTCAGCAGCCAGCGGAGTGGTGGTCACTTCGCGACCATCTGGCATACGGTAGCCTACGCAGATTTTCACTTCTTTCAGGCCGTCCAGTACGTCCAGCTTGGTCAGGCAGAAGCCAGACAGGGAGTTGATCTGCACTGCGCGACGCACTGCAACCGCATCCAGCCAGCCGGTACGACGACGACGACCGGTGGTCGCGCCAAACTCGTTACCCTGCTTGCAGAGGAACTCGCCGGTTTCATCAAACAGCTCGGTCGGGAATGGACCCGCACCCACGCGAGTGGAGTACGCTTTGATGATGCCCAGCACGTAATCCACATAACGTGGACCCAGGCCAGAGCCGGTCGCCACGCCACCTGCAGTGGTGTTAGAGGAGGTAACGTACGGATAGGTACCGTGGTCGATGTCCAGCAGCGTACCCTGCGCACCTTCGAACATGACGAAATCGCCACGCTTGCGCGCCTGGTCCAGCAGATCGGACACATCAACAACCATACCGGTCAGAATGTCAGCGATCGCCATGACGTCATCCAGCACTTTCTGGTAGTCAACAGCGTCAGCTTTGTAGAAGTTCACCAGCTGGAAGTTGTGATATTCCATCACTTCTTTCAGTTTTTCAGCGAAGGTTGCTTTGTCGAAGAGGTCGCCCACGCGCAGACCGCGACGTGCAACTTTATCTTCGTAAGCCGGACCGATACCACGACCGGTGGTGCCGATCGCTTTCGCGCCGCGCGCTTTCTCACGCGCTACGTCCAGCGCCACGTGATAATCCAGGATCAGCGGGCAGGCTTCGGAGAGCAGCAGACGCTCACGAACAGGGATACCACGGTCTTCCAGACCTTTCATCTCTTTCATCAGCGCAGCAGGAGACAGCACAACGCCGTTACCGATGATGCTGGTGACGTTATCACGAAGAATGCCTGATGGAATAAGATGGAGGACGGTTTTTTCACCGTTGATTACGAGAGTATGGCCTGCGTTGTGACCGCCCTGGTAGCGTACAACATATTTAGCCCGTTCAGTCAGAAGATCAACAATCTTCCCTTTACCTTCGTCACCCCATTGGGTGCCCAGTACGACGACGTTGTTACCCATTTTTTTCAAAATCACCGTTTGCTTAAAAATGGATTCTACCATCGCTTTTTCAGATATACAGCACTTTTTGACCTCAAAATACGCCGATTGCGCCTACTTTTTGATCAGCCAATCGTTTTCCTCAACATGTAGTAGATCACGATGCCCGCAACCACAAGACCGCCGCCAAAACGACGCAAAATATTATCCGGCAGCTGGCTCATCGTGGCGATCATTCGGCGCCAGGCGCGCGGATAAAGCATCGGTCCAAGACCTTCCAGCACCAGGACCAGGGCCAGTGCGAGCCAGATCGTTGAATTCATTTTTATTCCTTATAAAAGAAAACCACCGCTCCGTTGAGAGCGGTGGTTTGAATACTCAAACGAGCCTGAGTTTATCGCGTTGCGTTAGTCGGCGTCTTCATATAACGGAAGAAATCGCTGTCCGGGCTGAGCACCATCACATCCTGGTTGCTCTGGAAGCTATTCTCGTAAGCGCGCAGGCTACGGATAAAGGCGTAGAAGTCAGGATCCTGGCTGAAAGCATCAGCAAACAGCTTCGCCGCTTCGGCATCGCCTTCACCGCGCAGGATACGGCCCTGACGCTCAGATTCCGCCAGCGTCTTGGTGACTTCATAGTCCGCTGCTGCACGCAGCTTCTCAGCCTCTTCCTGGCCCTGTGAACGGTGACGACGGGCTACCGCCTCACGCTCGGCGCGCATACGGTTGTAAATCGCCTCGGACACTTCCGCTGGCAGGTTGATCTGCTTGATACGCACGTCAACCACTTCGATACCCAGCGCAGCCATACTGTTCGGGTTGATCACCGGCACTTTACCGTTGGTCTCCGCCTGAACGCGTTCAGCCGCTTTGGCAATCGCATCATCTGCTGCCGGCGTTGAAACTTCATCTTCCGTGCCCGCGGTACCGGAGTTCAGCGCATCGCGAACTTCCAGGGTCAGACGACCACGGGAGTCGGTCACAATGTCTTTCACATCCAGACGACCAATCTCGGAACGCAGACGGTCAGAGAACTTACGTTTCAGCAGCACTTCTGCCTGAGAAACGTCGCCACCGCCCGTTGCCAGGAAGTAACGGCTGAAATCGCTGATGCGCCATTTGATATAGGAATCAACGATCAGGTCTTTCTTCTCTTTGGTCACGAAACGGTCGGCCTGGTTATCCATGGTCTGGATACGCGCATCCAGCGTTTTCACTGACTGAATGAACGGCACCTTGAAGTGCAGACCCGGCTCGTAAATCACCGGGCGTTTGTCGCCATCACGCACGACGCTGCTGAACTGGAACTTAATCCCACGCTCGCCTTCTTTCACCACAAAAATCGAGGTATAAAGCGCGACCAGTACGATGACGATGATCGCAATAACTGACTTACGCATCCTTATTCCCCCTGACGCTGGTAGTCGTTACGCTGCGCGTTAGCACGGCGTTGGTCCATAATGTCACCATCGTTCGAAGAAGGCGTTGTGTTCGTGCTGGCGCTGCCTGTTGAGGCTGGCGGCAGACGCAGCAGGTTGTTCGCGCCGCTGGTGTCGCCTTTCGCTGCTGGTGCAGAACCGCCTTTCAGCATCTGATCCAGCGGCAGAACCATCAGGTTTCCGCCTTTACTGTCGTTAACCAACACTTTGCGGGTGTGGCTCAGCACTTTTTCCATGGTCTCAATATAGAGACGCTCACGGGTAATTTCCGGCGCCGCTTTATATTCCGGCAGGATCTTCGCAAAGCGAGCCACTTCACCCTGAGCTTCCAGGATGGTCTGCGTCTTATACGCGCGCGCTTCTTCCAAAATACGCTGCGCCTGACCGTTAGCGCGTGGCTGAACTTCGTTGGTGTACGCTTCTGCTTCACGGATGTACTGCTGTTCGTTTTCACGGGCAGCAATCGCATCGTCAAATGCGGCTTTCACCTCTTCCGGCGGACGCGCAGCCTGGAAGTTGACGTCCAGCAGGGTGATACCCATGTTGTACGGACGAATGGTCTCTTCCAGCTCGCGCTGGGTATCGCTACGAATAACGGTACGACCTTCGGTCAGGATACGGTCCATGGTGTATTTACCGATCACACCGCGCAGGGCGCTGTCGGTCGCCTGACGCAGGCTGTCATCGGCGCTGGTCACGCTAAACAGATAACGCTCAGGATCGGTCACGCGGTACTGCACGTTCATCTCAACGCGCACCACGTTTTCGTCAGAGGTCAGCATCACGCCAGAGGCGGCCAGTTCACGGACGGATTCCACGTTTACCGCGGTCACGTCGTCAATGAAGGTCGGCTTCCAGTTCAGACCCGGCTCAACCAGATGGCTGAACTTACCGAAACGGGTGACTACGCCGCGTTCTGCTTCTTTAATGGTGTAGAACCCGCTGGCTGCCCAGATGATGACTACCGCAGCGGCCACGATGCCCACTACGCGGCCACCCATTGGCGGGCGCGAACTCTGAGTGGAATTGCCACCCGAGCCAGAACCTTTTCCTCCGCCAAGGCCACCAAGCTTCTTGCTCAGTTTGCGGAAGATATCATCCAGATCCGGCGGCCCCTGCTCGCGACCACCTTTGTTGCCATTTCCCTCAGAGTTGCCGCCAGGTTTGCTGCTTCCCCACGGGTCGCGGTCTTGTCCGTTATTACCGGGCTGATTCCACGCCATGTATATGCTCCATATTTGTTATGCAAGGGCGAATTATTCAGGCATCCCCTTTCTGATCAGACGATATAGTCGACCAGCGCAGGTTCTTGTTTACAGAGGCGACGCCAGTCAACGATCGGCATACGCACCTGCATCCCCACGCTGCCGTCATCCTCCATCCACTCTTTTTCTATCGCCTGAAGCTGATAAAACCGGCTGCGCAGCCTGCCTTCCTGTGGCGGCAGTCGCAGCGTGTGCTGAGCTACCTCACCGGAAAGACGTTCTGTCAAAGCCTGGAAAAGCAGTGGCACACCAATACCGGTCTGGGCAGAAAGCCAGACCCGAATCGGTTTGTTTTCTTCATCTCTGTCGATACGCGGTTCGAAATCGTCCAGCATATCGATCTTGTTCATGACCAACAGCGTTGGGATCTCATGGGCGTCGATCTCTTCGAGCACCACGTTCACCGCGTCGATATTCTCCTGCACGCGCACGTCTGCTGCATCAATCACGTGCAGCAGCAGAGTCGCCTGTCGCGTCTCCTGCAGGGTGGCTTTAAACGCCGCCACCAGGTCATGCGGCAGATGGCGAATAAACCCTACGGTATCCGCCAGCACCGTTTCACCGACGTCTGCAACGTCAATACGGCGCAGCGTAGGATCCAGGGTCGCAAACAGCTGGTCTGCGGCATAAACCTGGGCCTCGGTTATCTGGTTAAACAGGGTCGATTTACCGGCGTTGGTATAGCCCACCAGCGACACCGTCGGGATGTCGGCTTTCGTTCGCGCCCGACGTCCCTGCTCACGCTGTTTCTCGACACGTTCCAGACGTGAGAGGATCTGGGTAATTCGGCCACGCAGCAAACGACGGTCGGTTTCGAGCTGGGTTTCACCCGGGCCGCGCAAACCAATCCCGCCTTTTTGTCTTTCAAGGTGTGTCCAGCCACGCACCAGACGCGTTGCCAGATGGCGCAGCTGCGCCAGCTCAACCTGCAGTTTCCCTTCGTGGGTACGTGCACGCTGAGCAAAAATATCTAAAATCAAACCCGTGCGATCGATAACACGGCATTCGCAAAGGGCTTCCAGGTTGCGCTCCTGGGCTGGAGACAGCGCATGATCAAACAACACGACTGACGCGCCGGTTGCTTTTACGGCATCCGCAATTTCGACTGCTTTACCTTCACCAACAAAATACTTTGGGTGCGGCGCTTTACGGCTACCGGTAATCACCTGCATTGCTTCGACACCGGCGGAAGAGACCAGAGATTCAAACTCCTGGAGGTCTTCCATATCTTTGTCTTGCGAAAAATAGATGTGTACCAGCACCGCCTGCTCACCGGCATCATAACGGTCAAACAAGCGTAAACCTCTCTAAAAAGATCAGCGGGGAACGCAGGATCCCTGGCTCCCCGTGTGGATAACAGTGCAAAACCTTATTCGGTTTCGTCGCTGTCCTGCGCCGGCGTTGAAGAACCCTGCGCGCTGCTGCCATGATGGTAGTTACTACCAGTGCCGCCGCCAGCGTTATTGCTGTGATGAGATACCGGACGGGACGGAACAACAGTAGAAATAGCGTGCTTGTAGACCATCTGACTGACCGTGTTTTTCAACAGAATCACAAACTGATCGAAAGACTCAATCTGACCTTGCAGCTTAATACCATTCACCAAATAAATAGAAACTGGAACACGTTCCCGACGCAATGCGTTCAGGAACGGATCTTGTAAAGATTGCCCCTTAGCCATTCTATCTTTTCCTTATATGCTTGTTTTGTACTTAGAACCTTGCGATTCTGAAAAATTGCGCACGATACGTCTCAATTGTACACATTCAGTGAGCGATATCACCAACAACCTCAATCACTTCGTTTAACGCCTGTTGCGGTTTTTCACTGTCTAACCAGTGAACGCCGTCCCAACCGCGCAACCAGGTGATCTGGCGCTTCGCTAACTGTCTCGTGGCGCAAACACCTCTATAAACCATTTCATCGTATGAAATCTCACCTTCAAGATACGACCACATCTGGCGGTATCCCACACAACGAATGGAAGGCATGTCCGTATGCAAATCTCCACGGGCAAATAGCGCCCGCACTTCTGCTTCAAAATCTGAAGCTAACATCTGATGAAAACGCTGCTCAATTCGCTGATGGAGCAGTTCACGGCTCGCCGGGGCGATGGCGAACTGATGCACCTGATACGGCAGAGCGTCTCCTGACGTTTGCGTCAGTTCCGTTAAAGTTTTACCCGAAATGAAAAAAACTTCCAGTGCCCGGGAAAGCCTTTGCGGATCATTTGGATGGATCCGTGCTGCCGCAACCGGGTCAATCTCCGCCAGTTGCTGATGCAAAACGTCCCAACCCTGCTCTGCCGCCTGCTGCTCAATTTTCGCTCTTACTTCCGGATCCGCGGATGGCAGAGGTGACAACCCCTCCAGCAACGCCTTGAAATAGAGCATGGTTCCGCCAACCAACAGCGGTATACGTCCCGCCGCCGTTATCTCGGCCATCTCGGCTAAGGCATCCCGGCGAAAATCCGCTGCGGAGTACGCCTGAGCCGGGTCGAGAATATCCAGCAAACGGTGCGGTGCCGCACGCAACTCTTCTGCGTCAGGCTTCGCCGTGCCGATGTCCATCCCTCGGTAGATGAGGGCGGAGTCGACGCTAATCAACTCTACAGGCAAAACTTTACGCAACTCAATGGCTAGCGCCGTTTTGCCGGAGGCCGTTGGGCCCATTAAAAAAATTGCCTTAGGCAGGCTCGCCTTACTTGCGTCAATCATGTTTCAGGGCGTTCATCGCCGTTTGTAAATCAACAGGTTGTAATAACCCACCCGGCGGCGTTTTCACCAGATGCGGACAGAGGCGTTCCACCTCCGCCAGCACGCTAATGGCCTGCGCCATACTCCACGGCGCGTGTTCGCTTGCCAGATGGCGGGCGATCCACTGCGCGGTGTTGGCGGCATCAAACGATGTTTGCTGCGCCAGGTAGCCTATCAGTTCAGGAATCAAGTTTTGTAAATTTTGTTGGCGTAAGGGTAAAGGCACTGCACGAATTGTCACATGTTGTGGTTCGAGCACAGTTTCAATACCCATTTGCGCCAGCTGCGGCTCTGCGCGCCGCAATACCCTTGTTTCTTCAGGGGATATTTTCAGGCGAACCGGAATTAAGAGCGGCTGCGCGCAGGCTGCATTTTCACCTGGCGTGAGCTGCACCTGCTTGAGCCAGCGTTCAGCGACCGGCAGTGCCAGAAGCATCAATTTGCCGTCACGCTCAAGCAGCGCCATATCCGGCGCAATAATCGTCAGCACCCGACCAAAACTTTGGCTATGCCCGTCCAGAGAAGGCTGAGCGGGCGGAATGTGCTCTTTACGCTCCACGGCTGGCGTTTCCAGCAGCTTGCGGTACAACGCGCCCTGCTGCTTCTGATAGCCGGGCTGGGCATTCGGGTAGTTCGCGCCCGTTGGACGCGGTGCGCTCCCTGCCGGGGAGAAACGCGGGGCCTCCGGTTCACGCGCGACGGCAGGCTCCGCAAAATGGTTGCGGCCTGCCGCGACACGGTTTTCCGGCAGCGGACGCGGTGCAGGGGCGTCGTTCTCCAGCGGCAGCGTTGGCTCTGCCTGCTGCTGCAACACGGCGGCCACGCCCTGATAAATAAAGTCGTGAACCAGACGCGACTGGTGGAAACGCACCTCATGCTTGGCTGGATGAACGTTTACATCCACCTGATGGGGGTCGATTTCCAGATAAAGGACGAAAGCTGGCTGCTGATCGGCCCCGAGCTTGTCTTCGCAGGCCTGGCGAATCGCGTGATTGATGAGACGGTCGCGCATCATGCGACCGTTCACGTAGCAATACTGAATTTCATAGAACGCAGCACTGCTCGCGTTTGGATCGGCAACCCAGCCGCGTAACGCCAGGTCGCCGTGCTGCCACTCAATGGCCAGCGCCTGTTCCAGAAACGGCGTCCCGCAGATGGCCCCCAAACGACGCTCTTTCTGTCCACCTTCTGTCACCGCGCGATACTGGCGCATCACCTTGCCGTTGTGGCTGAGGTTGATGGTGACATCGAAGCGGGCCAGCGCGATACGGCGAATGATCTCGTCGATATGGCCGAACTCGGTCTTCTCGGTACGCATAAACTTGCGTCGGGCGGGGGTGTTGTAGAACAGATCCAGGACTTCCAGCGTCGTGCCGACAGGGTGCGCCGCGGGTTTCACCGTCACATCCATATCGCGCCCTTCGGCGTAAGCCTGCCAGGCTTCCTGCTGTTCAGCGGTACGGGAGGTCAGCGTTAAGCGCGAAACGGAGCTGATACTGGCCAGCGCTTCGCCGCGAAAACCGAGGCTAATAATCGCTTCCAGGTCATCCAGAGAGGCGATTTTACTGGTGGCGTGACGGGCCAGCGCCAGCGCCAGCTCCTCTTTTTTAATGCCACAGCCGTTGTCGCGAATACGGATAAGCTTCGCGCCACCGCGTTCGATATCAATATCGATGCGGGTGGCGCCCGCATCGAGGCTATTTTCCACCAGCTCCTTCACCACCGACGCTGGGCGTTCCACCACCTCACCGGCGGCGATTTGGTTCGCGAGCTGCGGCGGTAGAACCTGAATCGGCATGAATTCTCCTTAGTTGGTCGCGGTCATCTCACCCGGCAGCGCTGCGCTGGCCGTCTGGGCAGCGCCGCTCTGTGGCGCAGACTGCAGAGGATGCGCCTCAAAATATTTACGCAGACCGTTATAAATCGCTTCGGCAATTTGCTGCTGGTAGCTGTCGCTTCCCAACAGACGCTCTTCACCGTTGTTACTGATAAAGCCCGTCTCCACAAGGATGGACGGGATATCCGGCGAGCGCAGAACGCCGAGGCTGGCATGTTCCGGACGACGCTTATGCAGCACGCCAACGCTTTGCAGCTGGTTCAATACGTTAGTGGCGACATCATACCCGACGCGCTGAGAATGACCGAACTGTAAATCCAGCACCGCCTGGCTGAGGTACGGATCGGACTGGCTGTTCGCCAGCACGTCGCCCGCGCCGCCTAACAGTTCAGACTGCTTCTCATGCTCTTCCAGCCAGTTGGCCATTTCGCTGTTAGCGCGACGGTTCGACAGCACCCAAACCGAGGCGCCGGTGGCGCTACGATTCGGTGCGGCGTCCGCATGAATGGAGACCAGGAAGTTCGCGTTTTGCTTACGCGCCACATCCGAGCGTCCCATGACGGAGATAAAGTAGTCCCCGTCGCGGGTCAACACGCCTTTAAACATAGGGTCGTCATTGAGTAACGAACGCAGCTTACGCGCGATAGCGATGGTCACGTTTTTTTCTCGCGTGCCGCCAGGGCCAATCGCCCCCGGGTCTTCCCCACCGTGGCCCGCATCAATGGCGATAATCACTTTGTCACCGCTGACCGTCGCGCGTCGCGCGCTGGCCGCAGGGCGCGTCACCGTATCGCTGCTGGTTGCCGCAGTAATGCGATCGTTCTGCGATTTAAACGGATTACGCGCAGGTTCAGAAGGACGCGGCGTATATACCGGTTCTTCCACGCGCTTCGCTACGACCGGCGGCGGTGGAGGCGGAGGCGGTGCGTCGGCATTGATGGTAAAGACCACCGTATAGTTCGCCCCGTTTTGCTGCTTCACCGCCTTCGTTTTACCCTTTTCGGTCAGATCGACCACCAGGCGTAACGACTGGCTATCCTGCGGCGTTCCCGAACGGATACTTTTCACCAGATTATTACCGCTGAACCGCAGCGGTAGCCCCTGGATCACGCCTGTTTGTTTGATATCCAGCGCCACGCTGTGGCTGTCTGGCTGTGAGAACGCATATTCAGGATCGCCCATAAAGCTGAACGTGATCCGGGCCTGGCTTTCGCCGTTTGATACCTGAATATCTGAGAGGTTTGCCGCCCCGGCCTGCGCGCACAGCAGCACGGTGGCAGCCAACAACCAACCTTTAACGCGATTTATCATCCCGTCATCCCTACGCTTAACCGGCCAGTCGCGCCAGTAAGGAACTGCCTGATGAGGAAACAGCACTGATGCGTGCCTCACGCCCTTGTGCCTGGTAATCTAAGTGAATTTCGACATCCGGGTCAGGCAGCACACCCGCACCTTGTTGCGGCCACTCCACCAGGCAAATGGCGTCGTTGGCAAAATAATCACGAATCCCCATAAATTCCAGCTCCTCAGGATCCGCAAGGCGGTATAAATCAAAGTGGTACACCATGAGATTTTCAAGGGTGTACGGTTCGACCAGCGTGTAGGTTGGGCTTTTCACATTCCCGTTATGCCCTAACGCCTGCAAAAAACCCCGGCTGAAGGTGGTTTTACCCGCACCTAAATCACCATACAGATAAATGACGGTTGCCCCCTGACAGGCCTGCGCCACGCGCTTGCCGAGTTCTAAAGTGGCTTGTTCATCAGGTAAAGGAATCGCTCGATTAGTCATTTTCTACGTCAATCACATCCGGGTTAACAACACGCCGCAGCGTGCAAAAAAGATCGGTGGCCAGCATACCGCGTGTACCGTAACGCGCGCCCAGTTTATCCGCCGCGACACCGTGGGCCACGCAGCCCGCGCAGGCTGCATCATAAAGGGGAAGTTTCTGTCCAAGCAATGCGCCAATGATGCCGGAAAGCACATCGCCCATGCCGCCGCTTGCCATGCCCGCATTTCCGGCATCAATAATGCCCTGCGTCTCGTCACTGGCGACAACGGTTCCTGCCCCTTTCAAAACAGCAACACCTCCGTAACGTTTTACCAGACGCTGAGCAGAAAGTAAGCGATCGCTTTCAATTTCTGCCACGCTGCAGTTAAGCAGTCGCGCGGCTTCGCCGGGGTGTGGCGTCAGAATGCGATTGTGACGCTTATCCGGGTTTATTGCCAGAAGGTTAAGCGCGTCGGCATCCCACAGCATCGGTTTACGAAAATTCTCGACCTTTTGCAGGGCCTGTTTACCCCATGCCTGCTGCCCAAGGCCCGGGCCAATCACCACTACATCCGCCCATTCAAGGCTCTCTTCAAGCGCCTGGGGCGTAAGCTCGTGCACCATCAGCTCCGGTCGGGCTGTAACGATCGGCGCAATATTCTCGATGCGAGTGAGTACTCGCACTAATCCGGCACCGCTGCGTAATGCCGCTTCGCCGGTCATGCGAATCGCACCTGCCGTACCATGGTCGCCGCCAATAATCACCAGCCTGCCGTGATCGCCCTTATGAGACGTCGGCCGGCGCGGCGGGAGCCACGCCGCAAGCTGCGACGCATCAAAACGCGCGATGCGCATTTCCTGCCCGGACAGCCAGCTCTCCAGCCCCAGCGCATGATGGTGCAGCACGCCAACGACGTCTCGTGCTTTACCGGTCAGTAACCCCGGCTTGAGGGCGATGAAGGTCACCGTATGTGCAGCCTCAATGACAGCTCCCGGCGTCGCGCCGGTTTGAGCAATCAGGCCAGAGGGAATATCCAGGGCGACTACCGGCGCGGAATGTCTGTTAGCGTGTTCAATCAGCGCGGCAATGTTTTCACGAGGCGCACTGCGTAGGCCGGTACCCAGCAGACCATCAACAATCAGATCCACCTTTTCCGGCCAGACGATATCAGGCGCATGAATCACACCGCCTGCGTTAAGCCACGCCTCCCGGGCCGCGCTGGCCTCTTCCGGCAGCGGTTTATCACTCTCCAGGGCCAGCAACGTCACGCGGATACCTGCCGCAACCGCCAAACGGGCGACAACGTAGCCGTCGCCGCCGTTATTGCCGTGACCGCACAGAATCAGCCAGTGGGCGGCCTGAGGGTACGCGCTGCGGGCAACGGTAAACGCCGCCTCCCCCGCGCGCAGCATCAGTTCATAAAGGGTAATCCCGAGGCTGTCTGCGGCCTCTTTTTCGGCGCGCCGGAGGTCATCCGCATGCCAGATGGAATGTGGTATACTTGCGGGGTTTTTCTTCACCGTATGGTCCGTCATGTCACAGCCCCTCGATCTCAATGAATTAGCGCAAAAAATAAAACAGTGGGGTGCTGAGCTTGGCTTCCAGAAGGTGGGCATTACCGATACCGACCTTTCCGCCAGCGAGCCAAAACTGCAGGCCTGGCTGGACAAACAATACCACGGCGAAATGGAGTGGATGGCGCGTCATGGCATGATGCGCGCCCGCCCTCACGAGCTTTTGCCGGGCACATTACGCGTCATCAGCGTGCGCATGAACTATCTGCCCGCCAACGCGGCCTTTGCGCGCACGCTAAAAAATCCCTCTTTGGGTTACGTCAGCCGGTACGCCCTGGGACGTGATTACCATAAGCTCTTACGTAACCGTTTAAAAAAACTCGGGGAAACTATTCAGCAGCACTGTGTTTCGCTGAATTTTAGACCCTTTGTCGATTCTGCGCCTATTCTTGAGCGCCCGATCGCCGAAAAAGCCGGGCTTGGCTGGACAGGTAAGCACTCACTTATCCTCAGCCGCGACGCCGGTTCGTTCTTCTTCCTCGGTGAACTGCTGATTGATTTACCGCTGCCGGTAGACGGCCCGGTAGAGGAAGGCTGTGGACGCTGCGTGGCCTGCATGACCATCTGCCCGACGGGTGCCATCGTTGAGCCTTACACCGTTGATGCGCGCCGCTGCATCTCCTACCTCACTATAGAACTGGAAGGGGCCATTCCCGAAGAGTTTCGACCGCTTATCGGCAACCGTATCTACGGCTGCGACGACTGCCAGCTTATCTGCCCGTGGAACCGCTATTCGCAGCTCACGGACGAAGAGGATTTCAGCCCGCGTAAGGCGCTGCATGCGCCTCAGCTCGTTGAGCTGTTCGCCTGGACCGAAGCCTGGTTCCTGAAAGTGACGGAAGGTTCGGCCATTCGCCGTATCGGTCATCTGCGCTGGCTGCGTAATGTTGCCGTCGCGCTGGGTAATGCCCCGTGGGATGAAGCCATTATTCGGGCGCTTGAAAGCCGAAGAGGTGAGCACCCACTTCTTGATGAGCACATAGAATGGGCGATTGCGCAGCAAATAGAGAAGCGTAATGCCTGCACGATCGAGGTACAGCTACCGAAGAAACAGCGTCTGGTGCGGGTGATTGAAAAAGGGCTTCCGCGGGATGCCTGAACTATTCACAGCCTGTGAATAAAATTACAAACTCAAGCGCCATCTGGGCTGGAGAAGAGGTCAAGTGATCTCAATAACATTTTGAAATGAAAATTTATCTACTAAATACAGCGCGTTACAAAGATATTATTCACCCTGCTAAGCTTTAGCCTTGTTTCGGTTAAGCGCAGTTTCTGTGGATAACTCTGTTCACAAGAATATTTCAGAGACAATAGAAAACGTCCCCAACGACTCTTTTCGCTGTGGATATTTTAGAGATTAAGAAGAATTTGGAGCGGGAAACGAGACTCGAACTCGCGACCCCGACCTTGGCAAGGTCGTGCTCTACCAACTGAGCTATTCCCGCTTGGGTGGTCCGTGCTTTGAAAGCACTTTCAAATTTTGGAGCGGGAAACGAGACTCGAACTCGCGACCCCGACCTTGGCAAGGTCGTGCTCTACCAACTGAGCTATTCCCGCTTGGGTGGTCCGTGCTTTGG
>NZ_REFK01000004.1:446521-476185 GCF_003688535.1 Enterobacter sp. WP_7_1
TTGGAGCGGGAAACGAGACTCGAACTCGCGACCCCGACCTTGGCAAGGTCGTGCTCTACCAACTGAGCTATTCCCGCTTGGGTGGTCCGTGCTTTGGAAGCACTTTTCAAATTTTGGAGCGGGAAACGAGACTCGAACTCGCGACCCCGACCTTGGCAAGGTCGTGCTCTACCAACTGAGCTATTCCCGCAAATCTGCACTGCTTTTGTTGCTGTCGTAACGTGTAATTCTCTGTCGTTACGGGAGGCGCATTATACGAGAAATCCTTTTAGCTGCAACCCCCCTTAAAGTGATTTTTTCGAAATTAAGTTCAAATGCTTAATTAATCGGCAAGCTGAACAATTTAACGACAAAAACCCGGCCACGCAAGGCGCCGGATCGCAAAATCACAGCTTTATAAAGTTTTCGCGGTAGTAGGAAAGCTCCGCCACGGACTCACGGATATCGTCCATCGCCTGGTGGGTCCCCTGCTTTTTAAAGCCGTCGAGAATTTCAGGCTTCCAGCGACGCGCCAGCTCTTTCAGGGTGCTGACATCCAGATAGCGATAGTGGAAGTAAGACTCCAGCTCCGGCATGTACTTAAACAGGAAACGGCGATCCTGGCCGATACTATTCCCACAGATAGGCGATTTGCCTGCCGGAACCCACTGTTTCAGGAACTCAAGCGTCGCCAGCTCCGCCTCACGGTCGCCGAACGTGCTCGCCTTCACGCGCTCCACCAGGCCACTGCCGGTGTGGGTGCGCACGTTCCATTCATCCATCAAAGCCAGCTGGTCGTCGGACTGATGCACCGCAATCGTTGGCCCTTCAGCCAGGATATTCAGGTTGGCGTCCGTCACCAGCGTTGCAATTTCAATGATGCGATCGCGCTCGGGATCCAGCCCGGTCATTTCGAGATCGATCCAAATCAGGTTGTTTTCATCCGCGCTCATGTTATTTTCCACCCTTCTCGCATAACCCGCAGTAGCAGGTTAACTAGTATTAATTAGAGTGTATCATAGAGGTTTTGCCCCTTACGGGCGACCAGGAGCCAGCGCGATTGAGTAAAAATAAACTCTCCAAAGGGCAGCAGCGCCGCGTAAACGCCAACCACCAGCGCCGTCTTAAAACCACTTCGGAGAAGCCGGATTATGACGACAACCTGTTTGGTGAAGCGACAGAAGGCGTAGTCATCAGCCGTTTCGGTATGCATGCCGATGTCGAATCCGCCGACGGGGATATTCACCGTTGCAATATCCGTCGCACCATCCGTTCACTGGTTACCGGCGATCGCGTGGTCTGGCGTCCGGGTAAAGAGGCGGCGGAAGGCGTTACGGTAAAAGGTATCGTTGAAGCGGTTCATGAGCGCACGTCCGTGTTAACCCGTCCCGATTTCTACGACGGGGTCAAACCCATTGCTGCCAACATTAACCAGATTGTTATCGTATCGGCGATTTTGCCCGAACTTTCGCTCAACATTATCGACCGATATCTCGTCGCCTGCGAAACGCTGCAGGTTGAACCGATTATCGTGTTGAACAAAATCGATCTGCTGGATGACGACGGCATGGCCTTCGTGAATGAGCAGATGGATATCTACCGCAAGATTGGTTACCGCGTGCTGATGGTCTCCAGCCACACCAAAAATGGCCTTAAGCCGTTAGAAGAGGCGCTGACCGACCGCATCAGCATCTTTGCGGGCCAGTCCGGCGTGGGTAAATCGAGCCTGCTGAACAACCTGCTTGGCCTCCAGCAAGAGATCCTGACCAACGATGTGTCCAACGTCTCGGGTCTGGGCCAGCACACCACCACCGCCTCGCGTCTGTATCATTTCCCGCACGGCGGCGACGTGATCGACTCCCCGGGCGTGCGTGAGTTCGGTTTGTGGCACCTTGAGCCGGAACAAATCTTTAACGGATTTGTCGAATTCCATGATTATTTAGGCGCCTGTAAATACCGCGACTGTAAACACGATAACGACCCAGGCTGCGCTATCCGTGAAGCGGTTGAGAAAGGCGAGATCGCGGAAACCCGCTTCGAGAATTACCACCGTATTCTTGAGAGCATGGAAGACGTAAAAACGCGTAAAAACTTTTCTGATTCTGATAACTGACAACTAAGCTAAGCATCGCTAAAATCGTCCCCTTTTTTCAGGTTCCGGCGGCTTAACGCCGGATCAGGAACGACAAAACAATGGCCTGGAGGCTACCTTGTTAAACGCATTTAAACTTTCGCTTCAATACATTCTGCCAAAACTGTGGCTCACTCGCCTGGCGGGCTGGGGCGCAAGCAAACGCGCGGGCTGGCTGACCAAACTGGTCATCGACCTTTTCGTAAAATATTACAAGGTCGACATGAAAGAGGCGCAAAAGCCGGATACCGCCAGCTACCGCACCTTCAACGAGTTCTTCGTGCGCCCGCTGCGTGACGAAGTGCGCCCGCTGAACACCGATCCTAACGTCCTGGTGATGCCGGCAGACGGCGTGATCAGCCAGTTGGGTAACATCGAAGACGACAAAATCCTGCAGGCGAAGGGCCATAACTACAGTCTGGAAGCGCTGCTGGCAGGTAACTACCTGATGGCGGATCTGTTCCGCAACGGTACGTTTGCCACTACCTATCTGTCACCGCGCGACTATCACCGCGTGCACATGCCGTGTAACGGTATCCTGCGTGAAATGATTTACGTCCCGGGCGACCTGTTCTCCGTAAACCACCTGACCGCGCAGAACGTGCCGAACCTGTTTGCCCGTAACGAGCGCGTCATCTGTCTGTTCGATACTGAATTTGGCCCTATGGCACAGATTCTGGTGGGTGCAACCATCGTAGGCAGCATTGAAACCGTCTGGGCGGGCACTATCACTCCACCGCGCGAAGGCGTGATCAAACGCTGGACCTGGCCTGCCGGTGAAGCGGAAGGCTCAGTGGCCCTGCTGAAAGGTCAGGAGATGGGTCGCTTCAAGCTGGGCTCTACCGTAATCAACCTGTTTGCGCCGGGCAAAGTGAAGCTGGCTGAACAGCTCGAAAGCCTGTCGGTCACCAAACTGGGCCAGCCGCTGGCGGTCTCTACCGAAACCTTCGTGACGCCGGATGAAGAACCTGCTCCGCTGTCACAGGAAGAGATCAACGCCGAGCACGACGCCAGCCCGCTGGTTGACGACAAAAAAGACGAAGGCTAACAACAGAAGGATCGCTGACGTGCGCCCGATTATCGTTCTACTGATGGCCTGGTGCCTCAGCATGGGGGCGTACGCAGCGACAGCCCCCGACGCCAAACAGATAACCCAGGAACTGGAGCAGGCAAAAGCGGCCAAACCCGCTCAGCCAGAGACCGTCGAGTCGCTCCAGTCTGCCCTGAACGCGCTTGAGGAGCGGAAAGGCTCTCTTGAGCGCGCTCAGCAGTATCAGCAGGTTATCGATAACTTCCCCAAACTCTCGCAGACGCTGCGCGCGCAGCTCAATAATTTGCGTGACGAACCGCGCGACGTGCCCGCAGGCATGACCTCGGACGCTCTGAACCAGGAGATCCTGCAGGTCAGCAGCCAGCTTCTGGAAAAGAGCCGCCTTGCCCAGCAGGAGCAGGAGCGAGCGCGTGAAATTGCCGACTCCCTCAGCCAGCTTCCGCAACAGCAAACCGACGCCCGCCGCCAGCTTAATGAAGTTGAGCGTCGCGTGGGTACGCAAAGCGGCAATACGCCACAGGCTCAGGCCCAAAATCTGGGCCTGCAGGCAGAATCTGCTCGCCTGAAGGCCCTTGTCGATGAGCTGGAGCTGGCGCAGCTTTCCGCCAATAACCGCCAGGAGCTGTCGCGGATGCGCTCTGAACTCGCTCAGAAGCAGAGCGAGCAGCTGGATGCGTATCTCCAGGCCCTGCGCAATCAGCTCAACAGCCAGCGCCAGCGTGAAGCCGAACGGGCGCTGGAAAGTACAGAACTGCTCGCTGAAAACAGCGAAAACCTGCCTGCCGGTATCAACGAACAATTCAGGGTCAACCGCGAGCTTTCTGCCGCGCTGAACCAGCAGGCGCAGCGCATGGATCTGGTTGCCTCGCAGCAGCGTCAGGCGACCAATCAAACCCTGCAGGTTCGCCAGGCGCTCAACACCCTGCGCGAGCAGTCCCAGTGGCTCGGGTCATCAAACCTGCTGGGCGAAGCGTTACGCGCCCAGGTCGCGCGCCTGCCGGAAATGCCGAAGCCGCAGCAGCTGGATACCGAGATGGCCCAGCTGCGCGTTCAGCGCCTGCACTTTGAAGATCTTCTCAATAAACAGCCGCAAATCCGCCAGATCCGTCAGGCTGACGGACAGCCCCTGACCAGCGAGCAAAACCGTATTCTGGAAGCCCAGCTGCGTACCCAGCGTGAACTGCTGAACTCTCTTCTCCAGGGCGGGGATACGCTGATTCTGGAGTTGACCAAGCTAAAAGTCTCCAACAGCCAGCTGGAAGATGCACTGAAAGAGGTGAACGAGGCTACGCACCGTTATCTCTTCTGGACGTCCGACGTGCGCCCGATGACCTTCTCGTGGCCGATTGAGATTGTCCAGGACCTGCGCCGCCTGATTTCGCTGGACACCTTCAGCCAGCTGGGGCAGGCCAGCGTGATGATGTTCACCAGCAAAGAGACCATTTTCCCGCTGCTGGGGGCGTTGATTCTGGTGGGCTTCAGCATTTACTCGCGCAGACATTTCACCCGCTTCCTGGAGCGTTCCAGCTCCAGGGTCGGGAAAGTCACCCAGGATCACTTCTGGCTGACGTTGCGCACCGTATTCTGGTCGATTCTTGTCGCCTCCCCGCTGCCGGTGCTGTGGATGACGCTGGGGTATGGCCTGCGGGAAGCCTGGCCCTATCCGCTCGCGGTCGCGATTGGCGATGGCGTCACCGCCACGGTGCCGCTGCTGTGGGTGGTCATGATTTGCGCCACCTTCGCGCGCCCCAATGGCCTGTTCATCACCCACTTTGGCTGGCCGCGTAATCGCGTTGCGCGCGCCATGCGTTACTACCTGATGAGCATCGGGCTGATTGTGCCGCTGATTATGGCGCTGATCATGTTCGATAATCTCAACGACCGGGAATTCTCAGGCTCGCTGGGCCGCCTCTGCTTTATGCTGATATGCGGGGCGCTGGCCATCGTCACGCTCAGCCTGAAACGCGCGGGTATTCCGCTCTATCTTGATAAATCCGGCAGCGGCGAAAACATGTTCAACCGGCTGCTCTGGAACCTGCTGCTTAGCGCGCCGCTGTTTGCGATGCTGGCAGCCGCGGTGGGCTATCTGGCAACCGCGCAGGCGCTGCTGGCGCGGCTGGAAACCTCGGTGGCCATCTGGTTCCTGCTGCTGGTGGTGTACCACGTGATCCGCCGCTGGATGCTGATCCAGCGCCGCCGTCTGGCCTTTGACCGAGCCAAGCATCGTCGGGCGGAGATCCTCGCCCAGCGCGCGCGGGGTGAGGAAGAGCCAAACCACGTCAACAGTACGGAAGGCACAACGGAAGCGGACGAGGTCGAACTGGATCTGGATGCCATCAGTACCCAGTCCCTGCGCCTGGTTCGCTCCATCCTGATGCTGATTGCCCTCCTGTCGGTGATCTTCCTGTGGTCAGAGATCCACTCCGCATTCGGCTTCCTGGAGAACATCTCTCTCTGGGACGTGACGTCGACGGTGCAGGGTGTTGAGAGCCTGGAGCCGATTACCTTAGGGGCGGTGCTGATTGCCATTCTGGTGCTGATCATCACCACGCAGCTGGTGCGCAACTTCCCGGCGCTGCTGGAGCTGGCGCTGCTGCAGCATCTGGATTTAACGCCGGGTACAGGCTATGCGATTACGACCATTACCAAATATCTGATCATGCTGTTTGGCGGGCTGGTTGGCTTCTCGATGATCGGTATTGAGTGGTCGAAGCTGCAGTGGCTGGTGGCGGCCCTAGGTGTAGGGTTAGGTTTTGGTTTACAGGAGATCTTCGCCAACTTCATCTCTGGCCTGATCATTCTGTTCGAAAAACCGATCCGTATTGGCGATACCGTAACGATCCGCGATCTGACCGGCAGCATCACGAAGATCAACACCCGTGCGACGACGATCAGCGACTGGGATCGGAAAGAGATCATTGTGCCAAACAAGGCGTTTATCACCGAGCAGTTCATCAACTGGTCGCTGTCAGACTCCGTTACCCGCGTGGTGCTGACGGTACCGGCACCGTCGGACGCCAACAGTGAAGAGGTCACCCAGATCCTCTACACCGCCGCTGAGCGCTGCTCGCTGGTAATCGACAACCCGGCGCCGGAAGTATTCCTTGTGGATTTACAGCAGGGGATCCAGATTTTCGAGCTGCGTATCTACGCCGCCGAAATGGGACACCGTATGCCGCTGCGCCATGAGATCCACCAGCTGATTCTGGCGGGCTTCCGCGAGCACGGTATTGATATGCCGTTCCCACCGTTCCAGATGCGCCTGGAAAGCCTGGACGGGCGTAAAACGGGAAGAACGCTGACGTCAGCGGCGCGTACGCGCCCGGCGGGAAGTTTGTAAGATAAGCGGTGCAACCCTCTCCCGCGGGAGAGGGTAAACTGCCGTCAGGCGCGATCTACGGTAAACGCAATCACATCGCCAAGCTGCTCTGCG
Organism: Enterobacter sp. WP_7_1; assembly: GCF_003688535.1. Taxonomy (NCBI): domain Bacteria; kingdom Pseudomonadati; phylum Pseudomonadota; class Gammaproteobacteria; order Enterobacterales; family Enterobacteriaceae; genus Enterobacter; species Enterobacter sp. WP_7_1. The sequence goes on from NZ_REFK01000004.1 coordinate 453,116, forward strand.
CCCAGGGCCAGCATCACCAGACGGTCAACACCCAGCGCCACGCCGGAGCAATCCGGCAGACCTGCTTTTAATGCTTCAAGCAAATTAACATCAATCGGCTGCTGCGGCAGACCGCGCGCGGCGCGCTTGCGGTTATCCTGCTCGAAGCGCTGCTGCTGCTCGCGGGCATCCGTCAGTTCGTGGAAACCGTTCGCCAGTTCGATGCCTTTGTAATAGACCTCAAAACGCTCTGCGACACGATGATCTTCGGTGCTGATCTGCGCCAGTGACGCCTGGCTTGCCGGGAAGTGATAGACAAACGTCGGGCGGTCTTTGCCAATCTGCGGTTCTACACCGAAGGTAAACAGCAGCTGCAGCAGCGTGTCGCGATCCTCTTCGGTATCCGCCACGTTGCTCAGATCCAGTTTTGCCGCCACTTCGCGCAGCTGGGTTTTGTCCGCCGACAGCGGATCGATTTCCAGATGGCGCTGGAAAGCCTGCTGATAGGAGAGCGTTTCGGCTTCTGAGCAGTCCAGCACCTGTTGCAGCAGATCGTCCACCTCATTCATCAGGCGGTACATATCATAATGCGGGCGGTACCACTCCAGCATGGTGAATTCCGGGTTGTGGTGACGACCCATCTCTTCATTACGGAAGCTGCGGCACAGCTGATACACCGGGCCACACCCCGCCGCCAGCAGGCGTTTCATGTGGTATTCCGGGCTGGTCATCAGATACAAATTCATGCCCTGAGAGTGGCCGGGGCCAACAAAACGGGTTTCAAACGGCACCAGATGAATATCCGTTACCGTTGCCTGACTCATGCACGGCGTTTCCACCTCCAGGACTCCGCGGTCGGCAAAGAAACGGCGGATCTCCGCCATAATTGCAGCGCGTTTTAACAGATTAGGGATGGATGCGCTCGGCTGCCAGGTGGCCGTTTCGCTCATGAGTTGTTCTCCGATTTCAGACAAGGGCACGAAGTCTACTCGTTAGCAGGGGCAGAGACAAATTTTGCGCAGTAAAAAAGCGCATTTCATTTAGGTGAACTTTTTCGTGACGTATTTCATCAATCTTCATTGATAAATCGCCGTACAGAACAGCAAAAAAATCGAACACGTCAAATTTCCCTGACATCTACACGGTTATACTGTTTTACCCATAAAGGAGCAGTGGAAACGCTTTCGCAATCGTCCTTTTGGACGGGTGAACTACCTTTAGTTTGTCGCGTTGCGAAATAACAAAAATCTGGAGGAATGTCGTGCAAACTTTTCAAGCCGATCTTGCCGTAATAGGCGCTGGCGGGGCTGGATTACGTGCTGCGATTGCTGCAGCACAAGCTAATCCCAACGCTAAAATCGCATTGATTTCAAAAGTCTATCCAATGCGTAGTCACACAGTGGCAGCAGAAGGAGGGTCCGCCGCCGTTGCGCAGGATCATGACAGCTTTGAATACCATTTCCACGACACGGTTGCAGGGGGCGACTGGCTTTGCGAACAGGATGTCGTTGACTACTTTGTGCATCATTGTCCAACGGAAATGACCCAGCTTGAACAGTGGGGATGTCCGTGGAGCCGCCGTCCGGACGGCAGCGTCAACGTTCGCCGCTTTGGCGGAATGAAGATTGAACGCACCTGGTTCGCCGCCGATAAAACCGGCTTCCACATGCTGCATACCCTGTTCCAGACCTCCCTCCAGTTCCCACAAATTCAGCGCTTCGATGAACATTTCGTCCTCGACATTCTGGTTGATGACGGACAGGCGCGTGGCCTGGTGGCGATGAATATGATGGAAGGCACGCTTGTCCAGATCCGCGCCAACGCGGTAGTGATGGCGACGGGCGGTGCGGGTCGCGTTTATCGTTATAACACCAACGGCGGCATCGTGACCGGCGACGGCATGGGCATGGCGCTCGGCCACGGCGTACCGCTGCGCGATATGGAGTTCGTGCAGTATCACCCAACCGGTCTGCCTGGCTCCGGCATTCTGATGACGGAAGGCTGTCGCGGTGAAGGCGGTATTCTGGTCAATAAAAACGGCTACCGCTATCTGCAGGATTACGGCATGGGCCCGGAAACCCCGCTCGGCGAGCCGAAGAACAAATACATGGAACTCGGCCCGCGCGACAAAGTTTCTCAGGCCTTCTGGCACGAGTGGCGCAAAGGCAACACCATCTCCACGCCGCGCGGCGATGTGGTCTATCTCGACCTGCGTCACCTTGGTGAGAAGAAACTGCTGGAACGTCTGCCGTTCATCTGCGAGCTGGCGAAAGCCTACGTCGGCGTCGACCCGGTGAAAGAGCCGATTCCGGTGCGTCCAACCGCGCACTACACCATGGGCGGGATCGAAACCGACCAGCAGTGCGAAACCCGTATTAAAGGCCTGTTCGCCGTCGGCGAGTGTTCCTCCGTGGGTCTGCACGGCGCCAACCGTCTCGGGTCTAACTCACTGGCAGAGCTGGTCGTCTTTGGCCGCATGGCGGGCGAGCGCGCCATGGAGCGGGCGGCTACCTCAGGCGAAGCCAACGGTGCCGCACTGGATGCGCAGGTCGCAGACGTTGAAAAACGCCTGAAAGATCTGGTGAACCAGGAGGGTAACGAGAACTGGTCTAAGATCCGTGACGAGATGGGTCTGTCGATGGAAGAAGGCTGCGGTATTTACCGTACGCCAGAGCTGATGCAAAAAACCGTCGACAAGCTGGCGGAACTGCAGGAGCGCTTCAAGCGCGTGCGCATCACCGATACCTCCAGCGTATTCAACACCGACCTGCTCTACACCATCGAGCTGGGCCACGGTCTGAACGTCGCGGAATGTATGGCGCACTCTGCGCTGGCGCGTAAAGAGTCGCGTGGAGCCCACCAGCGTCTGGACGAAGGCTGTACCGAACGTGACGACGTCAATTTCCTGAAACACACTCTCGCCTGGCGCGATGCAGATGGCACCACACGTCTGGACTACAGCGACGTGAAAATCACCACGCTGCCGCCAGCTAAACGCGTGTACGGTGCAGAAGCAGAAGCCGCCGAGAAGAAGGAGAAGGCGAATGGCTGAGATGCAAAAAATGAAGGTTGAAGTGGTGCGCTACAATCCGGAAGTGGACGCCGCACCGCACAGCGCTTTCTATGAAGTCCCTTATGACGAGCAAACCTCCCTGCTGGATGCGCTCGGCTATATCAAAGACAACCTGGCGCCAGACCTGAGCTACCGCTGGTCCTGCCGCATGGCCATCTGCGGCTCCTGCGGCATGATGGTCAACAAGGTGCCGAAGCTGGCCTGTAAGACCTTCCTGCGCGAGTACACCAAAGGCATTAAGGTCGAAGCGCTGGGCAACTTCCCGATTGAACGCGATCTGGTGGTCGATATGACCCACTTTATCGAAAGCCTGGAAGCCATTAAGCCGTACATCATCGGTAATCCGCGCACGCCGGATCAGGGGCCGAATACCCAGACGCCGGCGCAGATGGCGAAATACCATCAGTTCTCCGGCTGCATCAACTGCGGCCTGTGCTACGCAGCCTGTCCACAGTTTGGCCTGAACAAAGAGTTCATCGGCCCGGCCGCAATTACCCTGGCGCACCGCTATAACGAAGACAGCCGCGACCACGGTAAAAAAGAACGTATGGCGCAGCTTAACAGCCAGAACGGCGTCTGGAGCTGTACCTTTGTGGGTTACTGCTCCGAAGTTTGTCCGAAGCACGTCGACCCGGCCGCCGCTATTCAACAGGGTAAAGTGGAAAGCTCGAAAGACTTTCTTATCGCTACCCTGAAACCACGCTAAGGAGTGCATGATGACGACTAAACGCAAAGCCTATGTGCGGCCTGTGCCGTCCACCTGGTGGAAAAACCTGCCGTTTTATCGCTTCTACATGCTGCGTGAAGGCACGGCGGTACCGGCGGTCTGGTTCAGCCTTGAGCTGATGTACGGCGTTTTTGCCCTCAAGCATGGCCCGGAAGCCTGGGCCAGCTTTGTCGGTTTCCTGCAAAACCCGATCATTGTTGTTCTGAACCTGATCGTGCTCGCGGCCGCGCTGCTTCATACCAAAACCTGGTTTGAGCTGGCGCCAAAAGCAGCGAACATCATCGTAAAAGGCGAGAAAATGGGGCCAGAGCCGGTAATTAAAGGACTCTGGGCAGTGACGATTCTGGTCACTGTGGTCATTCTGTTTGTCGCACTGTTCTGGTAAGGAGACACCTGTGATCAATCCAAATCCAAAACGTTCTGACGAGCCGGTCTTCTGGGGCCTGTTTGGCGCAGGCGGCATGTGGAGTGCCATCATCGCCCCCGTCATCATCCTGCTGGTAGGCATTATGCTGCCGCTGGGGCTGTTCCCGGGCGATGCGCTGAGCTACGAGCGCGTGCTGGCGTTCGCGAGCAGCTTTATCGGCCGCGTGTTCATCTTCCTGATGATCGTCCTGCCGCTGTGGTGTGGCCTGCACCGTATTCACCATGCGATGCATGACCTGAAAATTCATGTCCCGAGCGGAAAATGGGTGTTCTACGGTCTGGCGACCATCCTGACCGTGGTGACGCTGATTGCCGTGGTCACCATCTGACGCTTCAGGCCCGCGATCCGGCGGGCCTTTTATTTCTGCATCTTCCCCACCAGCCACTGGGCAAACTCGCGCATTGCGGGCGTTTCTGTCCGTGACTGTAGCCTGGTCAGCCAGTAGCTGCCGAGGTCAATCTGCGTTGCAAACGGCTGCACGATGCGCTCGCTGCTGAGTAAATGGGTAAACATGTCGACAGGCGCAATGGCAATCCCTGTGCCTGCCTGCGCGGCTTCCAGCATGGTCACGGACGAATCAAACACCATCACCCGGTGCGTCGGTGAGGGAGGATGTTCACCCGCTGCCTGCATCCACGCAGCCCACTCGTCGCGCCGGTAGGAGCGCAGAAGGGTAAACTTCAGGATATCTGCCGGGCTTTTGAGAACTGAGGCTATGTCAGGTGTACAGAGCGGAGACAGCGGCGCAGGGCAAAGGAATTCAGCATCGGTTCCATGCCACGCGCCGCCACCGTAGCGAATAGTGTAATCAAGCCCTTCGGCCGCCGGATCGACGCGATTGTTATGGGTGGAAAGCTGAAGATCAATATGCGGATAGCAGCGGCGAAAGTCCGCGAGCAGCGAGAATAAAACACCCGTGGCAAAAGTCCCTACCACACCTATTTTAAGCTTCTCCTGAGCGCGCTGGCTGGCAAAACGATCCAGCATTCCGGCGATGCGATCGAACGAGTCATTCAGCACCGGCAGCAAATTCTCGCCTTCGGTGGTCAACATCAGCCCACGCGAAACGCGGACAAACAGCTGGCAATTAAGGTGCTGCTCCAGCGCCTTGACGTGCTGGCTAATCGCGGAATGGGTGACGTTCAGCTCGATGGCGGCATGAGTAAAACTGAGATGCCTGGCGGCCGCTTCAAACGCCCGCAGGGAATTAAGAGGGAGATAGCTGCGCGTCATGGTCTCGTCCGTTAGAAAAATTAACAGCTAATGCTAAATTTAACCGTTTGTCAGCTATAGTCAAATCCAACAGACTACAGCGGTCTGACGGGCCCGGACACTCCCTTGAACTGCTATTACGGAAGATAACTGATGATGACTAAATCCCTTTGCTGCGCCCTGCTGCTCAGCACCTCCTGCTCGGTATTGGCTGCACCGATGTCAGAAAAACAGCTGGCTGAGGTGGTGGAACGGACCGTTACGCCGCTGATGAAAGCGCAGGCCATTCCGGGTATGGCGGTGGCGGTGATTTATCAGGGCCAGCCGCACTACTTTACCTTCGGTAAAGCCGATGTTGCGGCGAACAAACCTGTCACCCCACAAACCTTGTTCGAACTGGGCTCTATAAGTAAAACCTTCACCGGCGTACTGGGTGGCGATGCCATTGCTCGGGGTGAAATATCGCTGGGCGATCCGGTGACAAAATACTGGCCTGAGCTGACGGGCAAGCAGTGGCAGGGGATCCGCATGCTGGATCTGGCAACCTATACCGCAGGCGGTCTGCCGTTACAGGTACCGGATGAGGCCGCGGATAACGCCTCTCTGCTGCGCTTTTATCAAAACTGGCAGCCGCAGTGGAAGCCGGGTACCACGCGTCTTTACGCCAATACCAGCATCGGCCTTTTTGGCGCGCTGGCGGTCAAACCTTCCGGCATGAGCTATGAACAGGCCATAACGACGCGGGTCTTTAAGCCGCTCAAGCTGGACCATACGTGGATTAACGTTCCGAAAGCGGAAGAGGCGCATTACGCCTGGGGATACCGCGACGGTAAAGCGGTACACGTTTCGCCAGGCATGCTGGACGCTGAAGCCTATGGCGTAAAAACCAACGTGCAGGATATGGCAAGCTGGGTGATGGTCAACATGAAGCCGGACTCCCTTCAGGATAATTCACTCAGGCAAGGCATTGCCCTGGCGCAGTCTCGCTACTGGCGCGTAGGGGCCATGTATCAGGGGTTAGGCTGGGAAATGCTTAACTGGCCGGTCGATGCCAAAACCGTGGTTGAAGGTAGCGACAATAAGGTGGCACTGGCACCGCTGCCCGCAAGAGAAGTGAATCCTCCGGCGCCTCCGGTCAACGCGTCCTGGGTCCATAAAACAGGCTCTACCGGCGGGTTTGGCAGCTACGTGGCCTTTATTCCTGAAAAGCAGCTCGGCATTGTGATGCTGGCGAATAAAAGCTATCCCAACCCGGCACGCGTTGAGGCGGCTTACCGTATTTTGAGCGCGCTGTAATAAACATTGCCGGGCGGCGCTAACGCTTACCCGGCCTACAAAATCCCAGGGGTGGCCATCCGGCGAAACACACCGCACAAAAACCACATTTTCCTTGCCGTCATCTACACTTAACAAAAAAACAGTAAGGAAACTCCTATGCGCATTCTGCCTGTTATCGCTGCGGTGACAGCCGCGTTTTTAGTGGTTGCCTGTAGTTCCCCTACCCCACCGCCAGGCGTTACCGTCGTCACGCCTTTTGATGCACAACGCTTCCTTGGAACATGGTATGAAATCGCGCGCCTCGACCATCGTTTTGAGCAGGGCTTAGAGAAGGTCACTGCGAATTACAGTCCGATGGACGATGGCGGTATTCAGGTGATCAACCGGGGCTATAATCCCGACCGGGGGATGTGGCAACAGTCGATTGGGAAAGCGTACTTCACGGGCGACCCGCGACGGGCCGCGCTCAAAGTCTCGTTCATTGGCCCGTTTTATGGCGGCTATAACGTGATCGCGCTCGACAGAGAGTACCGTCACGCGCTGGTCTGCGGACCGGATCGCGACTATCTGTGGATACTTTCCCGCACGCCAACTATTTCGTCAGAAATGAAACAGCAGATGCTGGACGTCGCGACCCGGCAAGGGTTTGATGTGTCAAAACTCATCTGGGTAAAACAACCCCATTAATGGGTGCTGAGCTTCAGCCCAATGATCCCGGCCACAATCAAGGCGAGGCTGGCGATACGCGCCAGACTCGCTGACTCTCCCAGCAGCAGAATGCCGGTGATGGCGGCCCCCACCGCACCAATGCCCGTCCAGACGGCATAAGCCGTTCCTACAGGCAGCGAGCGCATTGCCCAGGATAACAGGACAATACTCACGATCATCGCGGTGACGGTTATGACGCTGGGCGTCAGGCGGGTAAATCCGTGGGTGTACTTGAGACCAATTGCCCATACCACTTCGAGCAGGCCAGCAATAAAAAGAATGATCCAGGACATTTCAGGCTCCTTAACTTAATACAAGTTGGGGCCGTCCCCGGTGAAAGAAACGCTTACGGGTCGTCCCGTAAAGCAGAGATTACGCCTCATATTGTGGTTAGCGTGCTATTTTTTTTCAATCATTTTTTGCTGAAAACGTTAAGGCAAGAAATAGCCGCAGTATGGCGCGTAGTTCCGGCATTTAGCACTCATCCGACTTCTCTATGATGATGTGCTTTCTGATGGCAGGAAGCCAAACCACTAGCCGACTGCGAATAAAATATGTTCAAAATTCTCTTGATTGACCGTTGTCACTTCACCCGCACGGGATTTGAAGCATGGCTCAATCATTCCGGTTTGTTCCCGGGACACTACGTTGTGACCGGGTTAAATAATCTGTTCCTTGCCAGGGAGCACATTCTGCAATGGAAACCCACGCTGGTTATCGCCGATCTTTACGGCTTCAGGCAGGATATTCATCATTTTCAGCAGCTCTCGTCGTTGCTGAGCGCCAGTGAACGATTACCGTTTATTTTGCTGCAATCGGGAGAGGACCGCGGCATGACCGACTGGCTCGGACAGTTCCCGGTGTGGTCGTCGCTGTTGAAAAACGCCAGTCTCGAAGAAGTGGCAACGATTATCAACGACGCATTAATCTCGCGCGCCAGCGCTGACAGGCCAACGGCGGCTGCCCCGTTACTGACCCGACAGGAAGAGAAAGTGCTGACATTGTGGATGGATGGTGCGAGCAATCAAAAAATTGCCGCTCATCTGAGTATCAACGGAAAAACGGTCTATACCTATAAACGCAATATCCGCATGAAACTGCATATGGATACGCGTTTTTCTCCGTTCTTATCCCTGCAGGAATCAGAAAGCTGACGGTACGAAACCCGGCTGGTCTCGTACCGTATGTTAATTACTGCTGAGCTTTAGTTGCAGCACCAGAGATTGCGCTACCACCTTCAGAAATATCCTGACCGACGCCACGCGTGGTATTACAGGCCGTTAACACTGAAGAAAGTACCAGGACTGAAAAGATCGCTGCAATTGTTTTCTTAACCATAATATCTTCCTTTTATAGCCAAAGTTGTTTTGTGTATAGCAACTTAAGAATAGACAAGATCCCGCCGGTTGACGGAAAAGGAAGCATTTTTAGGAAAATTAGACGAACTTAGCTGGCGGCGTGAGAAATGATATGACCGAGATCCTGGATATCTTGTCCCATCCCACGGGTGGTGTTACAGCCGGAAAGCAATGCGCTGGAAAGCGCTAACAGAAGCAGAATTTTAACGGTACGTTTCATCATCCCTGCCTGCAAAAATCAGGCGCAGCGGGCGCTGCGCCTTCAATCATGACGTAAATTACTTCACGCGGGACACGTATTCGCCGGAGCGGGTATCCACTTTGATTACTTCGCCAGTCTGTACGAACAGTGGAACTTTAACCACTGCGCCGGTAGACAGTTTGGCTGGTTTACCGCCGGTACCTGCGGTATCACCTTTCAGACCTGGATCGGTTTCAACGATTTCCAGTTCAACGAAGTTTGGTGGGGTCACAGCGATAGGCTGGCCGTTCCACAGGGTCACGATGCACTCAGCCTGATCCAGCAGCCATTTAGCGCTATCACCTACCGCTTTCTCGTCAGCAGACAGCTGTTCGAAAGTGGAGTTGTTCATGAAATGATAGAACTCACCGTCGTTGTACAGATAGGTCAGGTTCATATCAACAACATCAGCGCCTTCAGCGGAGTCAGTAGACTTGAAGGTTTTCTCAACACGGGTACCGGTCAGCAGACGGCGCAGCTTAACGCGTGCGAATGCCTGGCCTTTACCTGGTTTAACGAATTCGCTGGCTTCAACCGCGTACGGTTCGCCATCCATCATGATTTTAAGACCAGCACGAAAATCGTTGCTATAGTACGTTGCCATAAGGCCCTCTAAATTTGTTAACTGGTAGCTAAGCCACAAAATGGCGCATATTGTAACCCTAAACACCCCGTCCAGAGAAGATTGGTTATCGCAACTTGCCGATGTAATCACCAGTCCTGATGAATTGCTGCGTCTTTTAGACCTCGATCAGCACCCAGAGTTGCTTGCAGGCCGCGAGGCAAAGCGCCTTTTCGCCCTGCGCGTTCCCCGTGCGTTTGTGGCGCGAATGGAGAAAGGCAACCCCGATGATCCACTTTTAAAACAAACGCTTACTTCGCAGGATGAGTTTGTCACCGCGCCGGGTTATAGCACCGATCCGCTGGAAGAGCAGAACAGCGTGGTGCCGGGTTTACTGCACAAGTATCTCAACCGCGCCCTGCTGCTGGTAAAAGGCGGCTGTGCGGTAAATTGTCGTTATTGCTTCCGTCGGCACTTCCCCTATGCCGAAAACCAGGGCAATAAACGCAACTGGCAGGTCGCGCTGGACTATATCGCCGCCCATCCGGAGCTGGATGAGATTATTTTTTCCGGCGGTGACCCGCTGATGGCAAAAGATCATGAGCTGGACTGGCTGCTGACCCAGCTTGAAGCCATTCCGCACGTAAAGCGCCTGCGTATTCACAGCCGTTTACCGATTGTCATTCCGGCACGTGTCACTGGCGGCCTGGTGTCACGCCTGGAGCAGTCAAGATTGCAGGTGCTGCTGGTGAACCATATCAACCACGCGAACGAAATTGATGATGACTTTCGCGCGGCGATGGCGCGTCTGCGTAAAGCGGGCGTGACGCTGCTGAACCAGAGCGTGCTGCTGCGCGGCGTGAACGACAGCGCCCGCGTGCTGGCTGACCTGAGCAATGCCCTGTTTGATGCGGGCGTGATGCCCTATTACCTGCACGTGCTGGATCGCGTTCAGGGCGCGGCCCATTTCATGGTGACGGATGAAGAAGCCCGGCAGATTATGCGCGAACTGTTAACGCTGGTTTCAGGCTATATGGTGCCGAAGCTGGCACGCGAGATTGGCGGAGAGCCGAGCAAGACGCCGCTGGATTTGCAGCTGCGGCAGTGCTAGTTTCCCCACACCCTAACCCTCTCCCACAGGGAGAGGGAAAAAGGCAATCAGTTTGGGCACTTGTAGACCTGGCCGTTCATCTGGCTGGCCGTCGGCACGAAGCTGGACAGCATACTCTGCGTTGGGCTGCTCACGCCGTAAATCACGTTGCCGCCCATTGCCGCAGCCTGGTTACGCAGGGCATTCGCCGCACCGCGCATCGAGCCACCTTCTTCGCCATGCTGACCTGACATCCAGTTACTTTGCTCACCGGTTGCCGTGCCTAACAGCTGGCATTCACTGCCAGGCTTATCTTCCACAAAGCGAACGCCCTGGCCCGCTGCCGACAGCTCATTGCTGGAGCTACAACCCGCCAGCAGCAATGCTGCCCCTACAATCCCTGCACAGACTTTTACGCGCATGTTATTCCTCGTTTTCAATAAGCTGGACAGTAGTTGTCCGTGTGTAAATCTTATACCTAAAAGATGACCAAAAGAAAAACCCCCGAGCATTTCTGCCCGGGGGTTTTTCACATTCTACGACGTAGAACGCACGATTACATCATGCCGCCCATACCGCCCATGCCGCCCATGCCAGCAGCACCTAAGTCAGGTGCATCGCCTTTAGGCAGGTCGGTTACCATGCACTCGGTGGTGATCATCAGGCCAGCGACAGATGCCGCGTACTGCAGAGCAGAACGGGTCACTTTAGTTGGATCCAGGATACCGAAGTCGATCATGTTGCCGTATTCTTCAGTTGCCGCGTTGTAACCGTAGTTACCTTCGCCCGCTTTCACGTTGTTGGTCACAACAGATGGTTCTTCACCGGCGTTAGAAACGATCTGACGCAGAGGGGCTTCCATTGCGCGCAGCGCAACTTTGATACCCACGTTCTGATCTTCATTCTGTGCGGTCAGGCCTGCCAGTTTAGCGGCAACACGCACCAGCGCAACACCACCACCAGCAACCACGCCTTCTTCTACCGCAGCACGGGTCGCATGCAGGGCATCGTCAACGCGTGCTTTTTTCTCTTTCATTTCAACTTCGGTAGCTGCACCGACTTTGATTACCGCAACGCCGCCAGCCAGTTTCGCTACGCGCTCCTGCAGTTTTTCACGGTCGTAATCGGAAGTCGCTTCTTCGATCTGCTTACGGATCTGACCCACGCGGCCCTGAATAGCGGCTTCTTCACCCACACCGTCGATGATGGTGGTGGTGTCTTTGTTGATCACAACGCGTTTCGCCTGGCCCAGGTCTTCCAGGGTCGCTTTTTCCAGCTCCATACCGATCTCTTCAGAGATCACGGTACCGCCGGTCAGGGTAGCGATATCCTGCAGCATCGCTTTACGGCGATCGCCGAAGCCAGGTGCTTTAACAGCAGCCACTTTCACGATGCCGCGCATGGTGTTAACCACCAGGGTCGCCAGCGCTTCGCCTTCAACGTCTTCAGCGATGATAACCAGAGGCTTGCCTGCTTTCGCAACGGCTTCCAGTACTGGCAGCATTTCGCGGATGTTGGAGATTTTCTTGTCAGCCAGCAGGATGAACGGGCTTTCCAGCTCAACAGCACCAGTTTCTGGCTTGTTGATGAAGTATGGGGACAGGTAACCGCGGTCGAACTGCATACCTTCAACCACGTCCAGTTCGTCTTCCAGACCGGTACCGTCTTCAACGGTGATCACGCCTTCTTTACCGACTTTGTCCATCGCTTCAGCGATCAGTTTACCTACGGTTTCGTCGGAGTTAGCGGAGATGGTACCAACCTGAGCAATGGCTTTAGAGTCAGAGCACGGTACGGACAGCGCTTTCAGTTCTTCAACAGCGGCAGTGACGGCTTTGTCGATACCGCGTTTCAGATCCATTGGGTTCATGCCCGCAGCAACGGCTTTCAGACCTTCGGTGATGATTGCCTGCGCCAGTACGGTCGCGGTGGTGGTACCGTCACCTGCAGCGTCGTTCGCTTTAGAGGCAACTTCTTTCACCATCTGCGCGCCCATGTTTTCGAACTTGTCTTCCAGCTCAATTTCACGTGCTACAGAAACACCATCTTTGGTGATGGTTGGCGCGCCGAAGGATTTATCCAGCACTACGTTGCGGCCTTTCGGGCCCAGAGTCACTTTAACTGCATCTGCCAGTACGTTTACGCCGCGGAGCATTTTTACACGAGCGTCGTTACCGAATTTTACGTCTTTAGCTGCCATGTTCTTATTTCCTCAAATTCTCGTGCGTAAATTACGCTTCAACAATTGCCAGAATGTCGCTCTCGGACATGATCAACACTTCTTCATTGTCGATCTTCTCGGATTTCACGCCGTAGCCATCGTTGAAAATTACGATGTCACCAACTTTAACGTCCAGTGGCTGCACAGTTCCGTTTTCCAGGATGCGGCCCTTACCGACAGCGATGATTTCGCCACGCGTTGATTTGGCTGCTGCAGAACCGGTCAGAACGATGCCGCCAGCAGACTTGGTTTCAACTTCTTTACGTTTGACGATCACACGATCATGTAACGGACGAATACTCATTGATAGCTCTCCTTTGAGAAAGTCATTATCAGTTATGGATGACGCCGGCCCGCATGCGGTTTTCCGACTAGTGCCCTGAGAGATGGGGATAGCTTTTTCCCCCTTCAAGGGGGAGTCGAAAAAAAAATTTGCGAAAGTGTTACCATCGCCTCTCTTTTGGTACTGGCAGGGCGATGTGAATGAGTGGACTCAAGCAGGAGCTGGGGCTGGCGCAGGGCGTCGGACTGCTCTCAACCTCCTTGTTAGGTACGGGCGTGTTTGCCGTACCCGCGCTGGCGGCGCTGGTGGCTGGAAATAACAGCCTGTGGGCGTGGCCGGCGCTGATTGTATTGGTTTTCCCGATAGCCATTGTGTTTGCCATCCTGGGCCGGCATTTCCCCAGCGCGGGCGGCGTGGCGCACTTTGTCGGACTGGCCTTTGGCCCGCGGCTGCAGCGCGTCACCGGCTGGCTGTTTCTTTCCGTCATTCCGGTTGGCCTACCTGCGGCGTTGCATATTGCGACCGGCTTTGGTCAGGCGCTGTTTGGCTGGCATAACGAGCAGTTATTGCTGGCCGAACTGGGTACGCTGGCAATCGTCTGGTGGGTGGGCTCTCGCGGCGCCCGCTCCAGCGCCAACCTGCAGACGCTGGTTGCGGTGCTGATTGTCGCGCTCGTTGTCGCTATCTGGTGGGTGGGCGATATCACAATCAAGGAAATTCCCTTCCCTGCGGTGACAGATGTCGACCATTCACAGCTTTTCGCCGCGCTCTCCGTCATGTTCTGGTGTTTTGTCGGCCTGGAAGCCTTTGCCCATCTGGCCTCTGAATTTAAGCAGCCTGAACGCGATTTCCCCCGCGCGCTGATGATAGGTCTGCTGCTTGCTGGCACGGTCTATTGGGCGTGTACCGTGCTGGTCTTACACTTCCACGCGTTCGGAGCGGATCTCGCCGCCGCGGCATCGCTACCGGGTATCGTGGTGGAACTGTTCGGCGTGAAGGCACTATGGATCGCCTGTGCGATCGGCTATCTCGCCTGTTTTGCCAGCCTCAATATTTATATCCAGAGCTTTGCCCGGCTGTTGTGGTCGCAGGCGCTCGACAAACCAGAGAATCGCCTCGCGCGCCTGTCTAAACGCCAGTTTCCGCTGAATGCTCTGAATGCCGTACTGGGCTGCTGCGTGGTGAGCACGCTGTGTATTTACGCACTGAAGATTAATCTGGACGCGCTCATCGTCTACGCCAACGGCATTTTCATCATGATCTACCTGCTGTGCATGCTGGCGGGATGTCGTTTGCTGAAAGGTCGCTATAAAGCTCTGGCGGTCGTCGGGGGTGTGCTTTGCCTGCTGTTGCTGGCGATGGTGGGATGGAAGAGTCTGTACGCGATTGTCATGCTGGCAGGGCTGTGGGTGTTTTTGCCGAAGCGCGGTGCGCTCCCGGAGGCCCGGTAGGCGAAGCGCCACCGGGCAACAAAATCACCGATCGTCTTTATGATCTAAACGGTCATGCTGTTCATCCTTACGCTGATACTCCCCTTCAAAGGTATCGCCCGGCCCGGTGCTGAACCCGCCGCCCGGCATACGGCTAAAGCGCAGATGCGGCAGCAGCTTCATGGTCAAGTGTTTTTGCACCGGCGGCAGAAGCAGCAGCAGGCCGAGGAAGTCAGTGAAGAACCCCGGCAGGATCAGCAGCAGCCCCGCAATAATCAACGACACGCTTTTGATCATCTCTTCCGCAGGGCTTTCCCCTGCGGCCATCTTCTGCTGCATTATCAGGAAATTTTTGAAACCCTGATTACGCACCAGCGACATGCCGATGACGGAGGTGAAAATCACCAGAATCAGCGTCAGCAGGACGCCCAGCACATGGGCAACCTGGATGAAAATGGAAATCTCAATGTAAACATAGAGAAAGAAAGCAATAAACGGTATCCAGCGCACTGGCATCTCCTGTGTGGCAGAGGCCATCGGGCCCCTGTCTGAATGTGTTCGCGACGCGCGTTTGTATGAGATGGTGACGGTTAGCGAAAATTCAATCAGTTTGCACGGATATTTTTTTTGGAAATTTTAAAGCGGTGACCCATTTCACAGATTAATAATTATCATGGAATCGGCTCGATAATAAGTGATCCAGCTTACGGCAATTCGCTATCATCAGCATATGATCTCGAGCATCTGGCTGATTGAGGGAATAATCGTCGGCCAGAAAATATTCAAAACCACATAAATACTGTGTGTTTAGTACAATCCATCGGCAGCTTGAAAAGAAGGTTCACATGTTAAACAACATTCGTATCGAAGAAGACTTGTTGGGTACCAGGGAAGTTCCAGCGGATGCCTACTACGGTGTCCACACTCTGAGAGCGATTGAAAACTTCTACATCAGCAACAGCAAAATCAGCGACATTCCTGAGTTTGTCCGTGGCATGGTGATGGTGAAGAAAGCCGCAGCACTGGCCAACAAAGAGCTGCAAACCATTCCTAAAAGCGCGGCAAATGCGATTATCGCAGCCTGCGATGAAGTGCTGAACAACGGCAAATGCATGGACCAGTTCCCGGTTGACGTCTATCAGGGCGGCGCGGGCACCTCCGTCAACATGAATACCAACGAAGTACTGGCAAACATTGGCCTGGAGCTGATGGGTCATCAGAAAGGTGAATACCAGTACCTGAACCCGAACGATCACGTAAACAAATGCCAGTCTACCAACGACGCCTACCCTACCGGCTTCCGTATCGCGGTGTATGCCTCTGTGGTGAAACTGGTGGATGCGATCAACCAGCTGGGTGATGGCTTCCAGCGTAAAGCGGTTGAGTTCCAGGATATCCTGAAAATGGGTCGTACCCAGCTGCAGGACGCGGTGCCGATGACGCTCGGCCAGGAATTCCACGCGTTTAACGTACTGCTGAACGAAGAGACCAAAAACCTGCTGCGCACCTCCGAGCTGCTGCTGGAAGTGAACCTGGGCGCCACCGCCATCGGTACGCGTCTGAACACCCCGGATGGCTATCAGCAGCTGGCGGTACAGAAGCTGGCTGAAGTCTCTAACCTGCCGGTAGTGCCTGCAGAAGACCTGATTGAAGCCACCTCAGACTGCGGCGCCTACGTCATGGTACACAGCGCACTGAAACGTCTGGCGG
Source organism: Enterobacter sp. WP_7_1 (assembly GCF_003688535.1). Lineage (NCBI taxonomy): Bacteria > Pseudomonadati > Pseudomonadota > Gammaproteobacteria > Enterobacterales > Enterobacteriaceae > Enterobacter > Enterobacter sp. WP_7_1. The sequence goes on from NZ_REFK01000004.1 coordinate 469,415, forward strand.
TGAAACTGTCCAAAATCTGTAACGACCTGCGCCTGCTCTCTTCCGGTCCGCGCGCTGGCCTGAATGAAATCAACCTGCCAGAACTGCAGGCGGGTTCGTCCATCATGCCAGCCAAGGTGAACCCGGTTGTGCCAGAAGTGGTGAATCAGGTTTGCTTCAAAGTCATCGGTAACGATACGACCGTGACCATGGCCTCTGAAGCGGGTCAGCTGCAGCTGAACGTGATGGAGCCAGTGATTGGCCAGGCGATGTTTGAATCCATCCACATCCTGACCAACGCCTGCTACAACCTGCTGGAAAAATGCATTAACGGCATCACGGCGAATAAAGAAGTCTGTGAGGGTTATGTCTACAACTCCATCGGGATCGTCACCTACCTCAACCCGTTCATCGGTCACCACAACGGTGATATCGTCGGTAAGATTTGCGCCGAAACCGGTAAGAGCGTACGTGAAGTGGTGCTGGAGCGCGGGCTGTTGACCGAAGCTGAGCTGGACGATATCTTCTCGGCCCAGAACCTGATGCACCCGGCATATAAAGCAAAACGATATACCGATGAAAGCGAACAGTAACCGTTCAGGCTAGGCTTCTTAAGGCACGTCACTTGTGACGTGCCTTTTTTCTTTTTAGGCGTTACCAAAATACAACAATTCAATATCAACTTGTTAATAAGCAAGGAAGGTCCTTATGTTTGGAGCAGAACTCGTCATCGTCTTGTTGGCGATTTATTTGGGAGCAAGACTCGGGGGTATCGGCATCGGTTTTGCCGGCGGTCTCGGGGTGCTCGTTCTTACCCTTATCTTTCAGATTAAACCCGGCGCAATCCCGTTCGACGTTATCGAAATCATCATGGCCGTTATTGCCGCTATCGCCGCCATGCAGGTGGCAGGCGGTATGGACTACCTGGTAAGCCTGGCGGAGCGTATGCTGCGCCGCCATCCAAAATACATTACCTTCCTTGCCCCGCTGGTGACCTGGTTTATGACCATTCTCGCCGGTACGGGCCACACCGCCTTCTCTACGCTGCCGGTGATTACCGAAGTGGCGAAAGAGCAGGGTATCCGTCCGTCTCGCCCGCTCTCTATTGCCGTCGTCGCGTCCCAGATTGCGATTACCGCCTCACCGATTTCCGCTGCGGTGGTCTTCTTCGCCGGTATTCTTGAGCCGATGGGCGTGAGCTACCTGACGCTGCTGGCGATCTGTATCCCGGTGACGCTGATTGCGGTGATGATCACTGCCGTGCTGTGTAACTTCCTCGGCGCCGAACTGAAAGACGATCCGGTTTATCAGGAACGCCTCGCCAAGGGTGAAGTGAGACTGCGCGGCAGCCAGGTCTTCGAGCTGAAGCCGCACGCAAAACGTTCCGTGCTGCTGTTCCTGATCGGTATTGTCGCGGTGATGTTCTACGCGACCGCCATCAGCGACACCGTGGGCCTGATCCAGAACCCGGTCCTGCCGCGTAACGAAGCGATTGTGGTGTTTATGCTGACCATCGCGACGCTGATTAGCATCACCTGTAAAATTGATACCAGCGAAGTGCTGAACGCCAGCACCTTCAAATCCGGTATGAGCGCCTGCGTGTGCGTCCTCGGCGTAGCCTGGCTTGGTGATACCTTCGTGAAAGCGCACATCAGCGACATTCAGACCGTCGCTGGCGACCTGCTGCACAACTACCCGTGGCTGCTGGCGGTGGTGCTGTTCTTTGCTGCTACCCTGCTTTACTCCCAGGCGGCGACCACCAAAGCGCTGATGCCTGCGGCACTGATGCTGGGCGTTACCCCGCTGACGGCGATTGCCTCTTTCGCAGCGGTTTCTGCCCTGTTCGTTCTGCCAACCTACCCAACCCTGCTGGCGGCGGTGGAGATGGACGACACCGGCTCAACCCGTATCGGTAAGTATGTGTTTAACCACGCGTTCCTGATCCCGGGCGTGGTCGCCATTTCACTTTGCGTGATCCTCGGCTTTATCATTGGCGGCGTGGTGCTGTAAACGGTGAGTGGTTGTAAAAATAGTTAAAATCGGGCCGCTCTGCGGCCCGTTTCATTAATGACCAACCGCCTTGCGTGATATAGTGAAGCCTTTCGTGATGAGGAGGTCGACTTGTGAACACGCCTGATGCTGTTGTCGTACTGTGTACCGCCCCTGATGAAGCCTCTGCCCAGGATCTCGCCGCCAAAGTGCTGGCCGAAAAACTGGCTGCCTGCGTGACGCTCCTTCCCGGTGCTACCTCCCTTTATTACTGGGAAGGCAAACTGGAGCAAGAGTACGAAGTCCAGATGTTGCTCAAAACCAATCTGGCGAATCAGCAGGCTCTCCTGGACTGCCTCAAATCTCATCATCCTTACCAAACTCCGGAACTGCTGGTGCTGCCAGTGGTCCACGGCGATAACGACTATCTCTCATGGCTCAACGCTTCCTTACGCTGATCCTGCTGCTGTGCAGCACGTCAGCTTTTGCCGGGTTGTTTGACGCGCCCGGCCGTTCGAACTTTATTCCTGCCGACCAGGCTTTCGTTTTCGACTTTCAGCAAAACCAGCACGATCTCAGTCTTACCTGGCAGGTGAAAGAGGGCTATTACCTCTATCGCAAGCAGGTGAGCATTACCCCTGCCCAGGCAAACGTGGGCGCACTGCAGATGCCCGCTGGCGAGTGGCACGAGGACGAGTTCTACGGCAAGAGTGAAATCTACCGCCAGCGCTTAAGCGTGCCCGTGACGGTGAATCAGGCCGATAAAGGCGCGACGCTGACGGTAACCTATCAGGGATGTGCGGATGCAGGTTTCTGCTATCCGCCGGAGACGAAGGTCGTACCACTCAGCGAAGTGAAAGCCGCCGCCGCTATTCCCCCTCTCCCCTCAGGGGAGAGGGCCAGGGTGAGGGGTGAAGGAGAAGGCGAAGCCGCGTCAGACCTTCCGTTCTCAGCGCTTTGGGCCTTGCTGATCGGTATCGGCATTGCCTTTACGCCGTGCGTGCTGCCGATGTATCCGCTCATCTCTGGCATCGTGCTGGGCGGTAAGCAACGGCTTTCCACCGCACGCGCGCTGCTGCTGGCCTTTATATACGTGCAGGGAATGGCGCTAACCTACACGGCGCTCGGCCTCGCGGTTGCCGCTGCCGGTTTACAGTTCCAGGCAGCACTCCAGCACCCTTATGTTCTCATTGGCCTGTCAGCGGTGTTTATCCTGTTGGCGCTGTCAATGTTTGGCCTGTTCACGCTACAGCTGCCCTCCTCGCTGCAAACGCGCTTAACGCTGATGAGCAACCGTCAGCAGGGCGGCTCCGCAGGCGGCGTGTTCGCGATGGGTGCCATTGCCGGGCTGATATGCTCTCCCTGCACTACCGCGCCGCTGAGCGCTATCCTGCTGTACATAGCTCAGAGCGGCAATATGTGGCTCGGCGGCGGAACGTTGTACATGTATGCTCTGGGCATGGGCCTGCCGCTGATTCTGGTCACGGTTTTCGGCAATCGACTGCTGCCGAAGAGCGGCCCGTGGATGGAGACGGTGAAAACCGCGTTTGGCTTTGTCATCCTCGCGCTGCCGGTGTTCCTCCTTGAGCGTATCATCGGGGACGTCTGGGGTTTACGCCTGTGGGCGATGCTCGGCGTAGCGTTCTTTGCCTGGGCGTTTATTGTCAGCCTGGGGGCGAAGAAGCCATGGATGCGCCTGGTACAAATCCTGCTGCTGGCTGCTGCGCTGGTGAGCGTACGCCCTCTGCAGGACTGGGCGTTCGGCACACCGGTGGGTCAGACGCAAGCGCATCTGAACTTCACCCAGATTAAAAACGTGGATGAATTCAACAGCGCCCTGGCAGAGGCGAAAGGCAAAGCGGTGATGCTCGATCTCTATGCCGACTGGTGTGTCGCCTGCAAAGAGTTTGAAAAATATACTTTTAGCGATCCACAGGTGCAAAGCGTCCTGAAAGAGACCGTTTTGCTCCAGGCGAACGTGACCGCCAATAATGCGCAGGATAAGGCTCTGCTGAAGCAGCTTAACGTGCTCGGGCTGCCAACGATTCTGTTCTTCAATCAACAGGGCCAGGAGCAGCCAGAACAGCGTGTAACCGGGTTTATGGATGCGGCGGCATTTAGCGCGCATTTGCGCAATCGCCAACCGTAAACAACACTTTAAACGGGACATACCGTTGGGAATAGCGGAGGAGATAACCGTGCAACGTGAAGACGTACTGGGACAAGCCCTGCAACTACTTGAGATTCAAGGGATCGCCAGCACCACGCTTGAGATGGTAGCCGACCGTATCGATTATCCTCTGGATGAACTTAAGCGCTTCTGGCCTGATAAAGAGGCACTACTCTATGATGCCCTGCGCTATCTCAGCCAGCAGGTTGATATCTGGCGCAGGCAACTGATGCTGAATGAAGAACTGACTGCGGAGCAAAAGCTGCTGGCGCGCTATACCGCGCTGACCGAATGCGTCAGCAACAACCGCTACCCGGGTTGTCTGTTCATCGCCGCCTGCACTTATTTTCCCGACCCAGGCCATCCTATCCACCAGTTGGCGGAGCAGCAAAAACGGGCGGCGCATGACTTCACCCACGAGCTGCTGACCACGCTGGAAGTCGATGACCCGGCGATGGTGGCGAAGCAGATGGAGCTGGTGCTGGAAGGTTGCCTCAGCCGCATGCTGGTGAACCGTAGCCAGGCCGATGTGGATACGGCGCACCGCCTGGCGGAAGATATTCTACGCTTTGCCCAATGCAGAATGGGTGGAGCGCTGACCTAAGCCAGCATGCCCGCCCAGGCGGAGACGAGCAGACACAGCGCCATCAGGCGCTGAAACCGCACCATCGCCACGGTGGTGCGAAAAATTCGGTTCACCGCTTTACCCAACCACGCCCAGCACATCAAGCAGGCCATCGAGATCAGCAGAAACCATAGCGCCATTAGCGCAATATCCCGCAATGCATGGTCGCCAGTTGGGGCAAACAGGCTGACGACGGCCAGCGCCATCATCCAGGTTTTGGGGTTCACGATCTGCAGCAGCGCCGCCGCCCGAGCGGTGAATCGGATACGGTTCTCAGCGGAAAGACGGGCGGCCGGAGCGCGAAACAGCTGCCAGCTCATCCAGCTTAGCCACAGCACGCCTGCCCAGCTCATTATCTGACGTATCAGAGGATACTGACGCAGCACTTCTCCTGCGCCCGCGCCTGATACCAGCACGATCGCACTGGCCGCGATACACCCGCCCAGAATAGCAGGTACGGTATTTTTTACGCCAAAGTGCTGGCTGTTCGTCAGCACCAGGATATTGGTTGGCCCCGGCGTAATGGAGGCGACAAATGCGAACAGCAGAAAGGGTATCAAACTCACAGGTGGCTCCTTTTTATTAGAGCCATGAATGTGCCGTTATTTTTTGGAAACGTCTGGAAGGTTTGTGCACAACCGGCGGTAGTGTGCGGGAGAAATACGGTAAGCACGCTGAAACCATCGCCCCAGATGGCTTTGATCGGCAAAACCCACTGCGGCAGCCACATCAACGGGCTGGTCACCGCGCGCCAGCAGCTGTCGGGCCTTTGCCAGACGCAGCTGAATAAGCCATGCGTGGGGCGCCAGGTTGAACTCGCGCTTAAAACAGCGCGTCAGGGTAAAGCGATCCGTGCCCGTCTCGCGCGCAAGATCTGACAGCCCCACGTTCTCACCGATATGGGCATAGAGATAGTCGCGCGCACGATGCGCCACGGCAGCGCTTTGTAACTGCGACGGCAGTTTCTTACGCCAGTGGCAATGGGCGGTGATCCGTGAGAGCAGATTATCCATTGTGCTCTGCTGAACGATTTTCATCTCGTCATTATGCAGGGTAGAGAATGTCTCACCGATAGCGCGCACCAGCTGCGGCTCCCGCGTCAGCGTTTGGGCAAAGTGGAGTGAATAACTCCCTGGAGTCGATTCGTAGAGCCCCTGTAGCGCATGGGTAAGCCAGCGCTCATCAAGATAGAAGGTCAAATAGGTAAAGCCACCCTCTACAGGCGCATCACCGTCGTGGATCTCGCCAGGCTCGAGGAGAAATGCGTCGCCCGGCTGGCTACGATGACGCTCACGGCGGCAGTGAAACTGCTGCGTGCCGGAGAGGGTTATCCCTACCAGATAGCTATCGTGCCAGTGCGGATCAAAGGCATGCCCTTCGAAATGCGCTTTAATCGTCTCAATACCCGTATCTGCATGCTGACGCAGTTCAAGCCAGTCATTTGCCATACTGCCCTCCTCTTGCTCTCAGCATTGCCGTATCACGCAAGTTCTGTCTGGAAGATTTGTGCATTTTCACGGCGAAAGCGGACAGATTGCCGCAAACTTAAGCAGTTGAACAGCTTTTCCCGAAATAATGTTGACGATCGAGCGTGATTGCGGTTTAATGCGCTCCGTTGCCCGGATAGCTCAGTCGGTAGAGCAGGGGATTGAAAATCCCCGTGTCCTTGGTTCGATTCCGAGTCCGGGCACCACTATTTAAAGAACCCAGCCTATGGCTGGGTTTTTGCTTTTCTGCGTTTATAAATCCCTTCTTTGTATTCTTGTTTCTCTTTGCCGTGCGGTCTGCGTTGCCGGATGGCGGCTTTGCCTTATCCGGCCTACTGAGCCCGCAGGCCCGGCAAGTGCAGCACTATCGGCCTTTTCTGCGCGCGCAAAGCAAAAAACCCCGCACCTTACGGTACGGGGTTCTTCTATTTGATGCCTGGCAGTTCCCTACTCTCACATGGGGAGACCCCACACTACCATCGGCGCTACGGCGTTTCACTTCTGAGTTCGGCATGGGGTCA
>NZ_REFK01000005.1:0-282103 GCF_003688535.1 Enterobacter sp. WP_7_1
TCGCTCACCGTTGCGAGGTGGCGTATATTACGCTTTCCTCTTTCAGAGTCAACCCGTTATTTCAGGATTTTTTCTCTTCAACCGAACCGCTTGTTTGTGAAGTGATTCACATCCGCCGTGTCGATGGAGGCGCATTATAGGGAGTTATCAGCAGGCCGCAACCGCTAAATGACAGAAAAATGACTGACTGCTGCATTCCACAGCAAAACCCCGCCTTATACCTGTTTACACACAGACTTATCCACAATGATACGAAAAAGTGAAAATGTGCGAGCGTTGCGCAAACGTTTTCGTTAAAATGCTCGCGCTTAATAAGGATGCCCCGTCAGGTGTGTTAGATGAGTTTTTCGCAGGAAAATTCATCTAACGCTCTCTGTAATCGTGAAATCCAGGGGATTTACCATGCAACAACGTCGTCCAGTCCGCCGCGCTCTGCTCAGTGTTTCTGATAAAGCCGGTATCGTCGAATTCGCTCAGGCACTTTCCGCACGCGGTGTGGAGCTGCTTTCTACAGGCGGTACCGCTCGCCTGTTAGCAGATAAAGGTCTGCCGGTAACCGAAGTGTCCGATTACACCGGTTTCCCGGAAATGATGGATGGACGCGTCAAAACTCTGCACCCGAAAGTGCACGGCGGTATTCTTGGCCGTCGCGGTCAGGACGACGCCATTATGGAACAGCATGACATCGCCCCAATCGACATGGTTGTCGTTAACCTCTACCCGTTTGCCCAGACCGTAGCCCGCGAAGGCTGTTCTCTGGAAGATGCCGTAGAGAATATTGATATCGGCGGCCCAACCATGGTGCGCTCCGCGGCCAAGAACCATAAAGATGTGGCCATCGTCGTAAAGAGCAGCGATTACGAAACCATTATTAATGAGATGGATGCCAACGAAGGGTCACTGACTCTGGAAACGCGTTTCGACCTCGCCATCAAAGCCTTCGAGCACACCGCGGCGTACGACAGCATGATCGCCAACTACTTCGGTAGCCTGGTGCCTGCCTACCACGGTGAAAGCAAAGATCCTTCTGGCCGCTTCCCGCGCACCCTGAACCTGAACTTCATTAAGAAGCAGGATATGCGTTACGGCGAGAACAGCCACCAGCAGGCAGCCTTCTATATAGAAGAAGAAGTAAAAGAAGCCTCTGTTGCGACAGCCCAGCAGGTTCAGGGCAAAGCGCTCTCCTATAACAACATTGCTGACACCGACGCCGCGCTGGAATGCGTGAAAGAGTTCAGCGAGCCGGCCTGCGTTATCGTTAAGCACGCGAACCCATGCGGCGTTGCCGTGAGCACCTCTATTCTGGACGCCTACGATCGCGCCTATAAAACCGACCCGACCTCCGCGTTCGGCGGCATTATCGCCTTCAACCGCGAGCTGGATGCTGAAACCGCACAGGCCATCATCTCCCGCCAGTTCGTTGAAGTGATCATCGCGCCATCCGCATCCGAAGAGGCGCTGAAAATCACCGCGGCAAAACAGAACGTACGCGTGCTGGTTTGCGGCCAGTGGGCAGAACGCGTGCCGGCCCTGGACTTCAAGCGTGTGAACGGCGGCCTGCTGGTTCAGGACCGCGATCTGGGTATGGTGACAGAAGCTGACCTGCGCGTGGTAACCAAACGTCAACCGACCGAACAGGAACTGCGTGACGCGCTGTTCTGCTGGAAGGTCGCGAAGTTCGTCAAATCCAACGCCATCGTCTACGCGAAAGAGAACATGACCATCGGGATAGGCGCAGGCCAGATGAGCCGCGTTTACTCCGCGAAAATCGCGGGCATTAAAGCAGGCGATGAAGGTCTGGAAGTAAAAGGCTCCGCCATGGCTTCTGACGCCTTCTTCCCGTTCCGTGACGGTATCGACGCGGCGGCTGCAGTGGGCATTACCTGTGTGATCCAGCCTGGCGGCTCAATTCGCGACGACGAAGTGATTGCCGCTGCCGACGAACACGGCATTGCGATGATCTTCACCGACATGCGCCACTTCCGCCATTAATTCCCGGAGCAGAAAATGAAAGTATTAGTGATTGGTAACGGCGGACGCGAGCACGCTCTGGCGTGGAAAGCGGCGCAGTCTCCGCTGGTGAAAACAGTATTCGTAGCACCGGGCAACGCCGGTACCGCGCTGGAACCCGCGCTGCAAAACGTGGCTATCGGCGTGACCGATATCCCGGCGCTGCTGAGCTTTGCCCAGAGCGAGAAAATCGATCTGACCATAGTCGGCCCGGAAGCGCCGCTGGTGATTGGCGTGGTGGATGCGTTCCGCGCGGCAGGTCTGACCATCTTCGGGCCAACGGAAGGCGCCGCGCAGCTGGAAGGCTCCAAAGCCTTCACCAAAGATTTCCTCGCGCGTCACAACATCCCGACGGCGGAATATCAGAACTTCACCGAAGTGGAGCCAGCCCTGGCCTATTTACGTGAAAAAGGCGCGCCGATTGTTATCAAGGCCGACGGTCTGGCCGCTGGTAAAGGCGTTATCGTCGCGATGACCCTCGAAGAAGCCGAAGCCGCGGTTCAGGATATGCTGGCGGGCAACGCCTTTGGCGATGCGGGCCACCGCATCGTGATCGAAGAGTTCCTCGACGGTGAAGAAGCGAGTTTTATCGTGATGGTCGACGGCGAGCACGTTCTGCCGATGGCCACCAGCCAGGACCACAAACGTGTGGGCAATGGCGATACCGGCCCGAATACCGGCGGAATGGGCGCTTACTCCCCTGCTCCGGTAGTGACTGATGAAGTACACCAGCGCACCATGGATCGCGTCATTTGGCCAACCGTGAAAGGGATGGCGGCGGAAGGCAACACCTACACCGGTTTCCTCTATGCGGGTCTGATGATCGACAAGCAGGGTAACCCTAAGGTCATCGAATTCAACTGCCGCTTTGGCGATCCGGAAACGCAGCCCATCATGCTGCGCATGAAATCCGATCTGGTGGAACTGTGTCTGGCAGCCTGCGAAGGCAAGCTCGACGAGAAAACCTCAGAGTGGGACGAGCGTGCGTCTCTGGGCGTGGTGATTGCTGCAGGTGGTTATCCGGGCAACTACAACACCGGGGATGAAATCCACGGCCTGCCGCTGGAAGAGATTGAAGGTGCGAAGGTGTTCCATGCGGGTACGAAGCTGGCTGACGACGATCGCGTCCTCACCAACGGCGGACGCGTGCTGTGTGCAACCGCGCTGGGCCATACCGTGGCGGAAGCGCAGAAACGCGCCTATGCGCTGATGGCGGATATTCACTGGAACGGCAGCTTTAGCCGTCAGGATATCGGTTATCGTGCGATTGCGCGTGAGCAGGGCGAGTAATTTCACACCCTCACTCTAACCCTCTCCCTCAAGGGAGAGGGTACTTAAATCAAAAACTCTTCTCTGTCGGCTGCCAGGTGCAGAAGTCTTCGTTCGCCACCAGCAGCAGCTGAGAGCCTTCCGGCGCTTCCAGCCACGCCACACTCACCTCCATTGATGAATGACGCTGACGGCGTTGTATGTGTTCTGTTGCCCAGGATTCGAGCTCGGGCTTGACCGTCTGTCCTTCGCAGGTTGTCACCGTCCCATCGGCATGCCAGCGCCCCTGGCGCAGCACAACGCGTCCCAGACGAAGCGCATCGCTGGTCTGGCGGATTTGTTCGGCACGATATCGGTAGAGGGCGATTTGATCGCTGGAAAGCTGCTGTTTTTGACCGCTGACTTCGCGCTGCATAAAGCTCAGCTCGCCATGGTCGTCAAAACGCACTTTCACGTGTTCGGGGGTCTTGCTGTAGACGTTCAGTTCAATCAGCGACAGGTCATCTCCCTGCCAGCGATATTCCGCCGTCGACGTATTGCCGTTATGCCACGGGCTGAAGGCAGAAAGCAGATGCACTTCGCCGCCGGAATCTTTGCGCCAGATCCTGACCGCCCCCTGGTTGTCCGCGTAGCCGCTGGCGGTAAACGGTGGCAGGGAGGTGTCGTGGCTGCAGGCTGACAGCAGCAGCATGCCTGCCAGCGCGAGCGTTCCACGCCAGAAAGACAAAAGGGGCGTTACCGCCCCTTCGCTAAAACTGTTCACTGCCACGCGTCTTACTTAACAGCGTCTTTCAGTGCTTTACCAGAAACAAATGCCGGCACGTTAGCTGCGGCGATTTTGATTTCTTTACCGGTCTGCGGGTTGCGGCCAGTACGCTCAGCGCGGTGGTTCACTTTGAAGGTACCGAAACCAACCAGTTGCACAGCATCGCCTTCTTTCAGAGACTCAGTAATAGCAGCCAGGATAGATTCCAGAGCAGCTTTAGCCTGCACTTTAGACAGATCAGCCTTGTCCGCAATTACATCAATCAGTTGAGTCTTGTTCATAAGTTATCCTTTCAATGTGTTTATCGCTTGCTAAGCATCGAGTGCGACGAAAATGCCAAAAAAGCACTCTCCTGCATACACGCACCGATAGCCACTTTTTTTCGCCCCCCAAATGTAGACCAGACAAGGGGCGAAAGGGAAGAGTCGAGGAGCGACAAAACGGGCGTTATCTCAAGTTTTCTTGTCTCATTGGTTAAAAATTATACCAATATTGCTCTCAGCAGCCTCTCGTAAGTCCGCGCGCAGCCCTTTTATCAGCTCAATATCGCGTTCTTCGCACTCTGCCAGCAGGCGGAAAATTTCCCACTGAATGTCCCATTCTTGCTCAACCGCCGGGTTCGCACGCAACTCTTCGTCGGTCATCTCGCGACCTTCCTGGGTCATTTCCAGCATCGCGACGGTCGTAATGGATGCCTTACTGACTTCAATAGCGTGCTCCAGCGTTTCACCGCTCAGACGGGAGTGGAGCAGTTCGCTTAACGCCACGCAGGCATCAATCGCCGGGTAGACACCGTACAGGTCAAAATCATCCGCAGCCGGAATCGCCTCTTCCAGCTTTTCCAGCTGGGAGTCGAAGTTCACCTTCGCGTCTTTCACCGTCAGCGTTTCCCAGATCAGATCCAGAATGCGGCGGTAGATATGGCCATCACCAAAGCCCGTCTCCTTACAGAACGCGGCATAGTTGGGATACATGCGCTCGCACAGGCAAGCCATAAACGTCACGTGCTGCCAGCTTTCAACTTTCTCAAGGCGCAGGTGAATCGGGTTTTGTAGCATGATGATCTCTCGAATCGAAAATTAGGCGCAGTTTACCTGAATCATCGCTGAATTTCCTGCCAACGAACAAAAGCCGGACGCGAAGAGGCCACGGCATCTGCCCAGCGCGTCGGCTCCGGCAAGCGGTAGCCCTTCATGCAACGCTGCACCCACGCCAGGGCGCTGTCCATGCTCACCCGGTGCCCGGTGGCGATAAAGAGCGGGTTACACCGAGCCTTGCTGCGCCAGACCCACGCTAGCTGCTCACCTTTATGGATAAGCGGCGCCAGCGCGCCCGGCTCGGCAGAAAGAGGTTCAAACGCGCCGCACAGGCGTTTCTTGGCGACGCCAATGGTCGGCACATCCACCAGCAGCCCAAAATGGCTGGCAACGCCTAAACGGCGCGGGTGTGAGATACCGTGTCCATCGACAAACAGCAGGTCAGGTTTTTGCGAGAGTTGCTCCCACGCTGCCAGCAGCGCGGGATATTCGCGGAAGGAGAGAAAGCCCGGAATGTACGGCATGGTGGTCGCGATACGCGCTACCTTGTACTCCACCAGCTCAAGCGAAGGGTATTTCAGTACCACCATCGCCGCTCGCGTCACTTCCCCACCCTGCTCGAATCCGACGTCTGCTCCGCCAATATACTGCGGAGGATCTTTATCCAGACGATCCTCGCGGATCACCGATGAGGCCAGTTCGATTTGTTGAGCGCGTAGCGACGCGAGATCCATAATCACTCCTTATTTGTGATACTGGGCAGAAAGCCGACGCACCGCCTCCACAAATACGCCTGCGTGTTCTGGCGGCACATCCTGATGAATACCGTGGCCGAGGTTAAAGACGTGGCCTTCACCCTGGCCGAAACCAGACAGTATAGTCGACACTTCTTCTTCAATGCGGGCTGGCGGCGCATAGAGCATGGACGGGTCCATATTGCCCTGCAGCGCCACTTTGTCGCCCACGCGGCGGCGGGCATCGGCAATATCAGTGGTCCAGTCGAGGCCCAGCGCGTCGCAGCCGGTTGCCGCCATCGCTTCCAGCCACTGACCGCCACCTTTGGTGAACAGCGTCACCGGCACGCGGCGGCCTTCGTTTTCACGCAGCAGGCCGTCGACGATTTTGTGCATGTAATACAGGGAGAACTGCTGATAATCGCGCCCGGTCAGCACGCCGCCCCAGGTATCGAAAATCATCACCGACTGCGCACCGGCTTTAATCTGCGCGTTCAGATAGAGGGTGACGCTCTTCGCCAGCTTGTCGAGCAGCGCATGCAGGGCCAGCGGCTCGGCGTACATCATCTTTTTAATCATGGTAAAGGCTTTGCTGCTGCCCCCTTCAACCATATAGGTCGCCAGCGTCCACGGGCTGCCGGAGAAGCCAATCAGCGGCACTTCACCTTTCAGCTCGCGGCGAATGGTGCGTACGGCGTTCATCACGTAGCCCAGCTCGCCTTCCGGATCGGGGATCGGCAGCTTATCCACGTCGGCTTTACTTTTGATTGGGGAGGTGAAACGCGGGCCTTCACCGGTTTCGAAGTACAGGCCAAGGCCCATTGCATCCGGAATGGTCAAAATATCCGAGAAGAGGATCGCAGCATCCAGCGGGAAGCGGCGCAGCGGCTGGAGCGTCACTTCGCAGGCCAGCTCGGCGTTTTTGCACAGCGACATAAAATCGCCCGCCTGCGCGCGCGTGGCTTTGTACTCCGGGAGATAGCGTCCCGCCTGGCGCATCATCCACACCGGGGTGACATCAACGGGCTGGCGCAGCAGCGCACGCAGATAACGATCGTTCTTCAGTTCGGTCATTTTTGCAGTTCCTTAAGCGTCATGGCCTCAGTGTAACACTACTCATACTCGGCCCGACACATCGCCACGGTATCTTCTATCAGCCGACGCGCCACAGTGCCCGGCGGAGGCAACAGCGGTAAATCGTCGTAGCGATACCAGCTCGCGTCCAGCAGCTCTTTCTGGTCGATAACGATCTCGCCGCTGTCGTATTCGGCCATAAATGCCGTCATCAGCGACTGCGGGAACGGCCACGGCTGGGAGGTGACGTAGCGCAGGTTCTTCACTTTGATTCCGCTCTCCTCCATTACCTCGCGCGCCACAGCCTGCTCCAGCGTTTCGCCCACCTCGACGAAGCCGGCCAGCACGGTGTGAATACCATTGCGATGGCGGGTATGCTGCGCCAGCAGGATGGAATCCTCCCGGCGGATAGCGACGATGATGCACGGCGCAATCTGCGGATAGTAGCGCTCGCGGCAGTGGCTGCAGAGCATCGCCCACTCGGTTTTGCTCGGGCGCATGGTATGACCGCAGTAGCCGCAGTATTTATGCGAGCGGTAAAACTCTGCCAGCTGCACGCCGCGCCCCGCCAGCTGGAACAGCCCTACGTCCAGATCCAGCACCTGGCGCACGGATCCCATATCCTGGCGGCGGGACTGTTGGATCAACCACACGGGTTCACCCTGCCACTCGCCGATCTGTAGCGCTGGCTGGCCAACGAGATCGAACGCCTCAGCTGCGCCATAGGGAATTTCCCCGGCAGGAAGCCATAATTTTTGTTCGTGACTGACGATCCACCAACCAAGATCTGATTTTTCAATAATACGATCCATATCTATTGCACTACCTTCGCTTCACTGACATGTTGTTAGCATTGTGGTTACATTCTGGATAAGCAGATTCAATCCTACATTTTGCGGAGTCGACCATGTTAAACCAGCTGGAAAGCCTGACTGAGCGCGTTAGAGGAAGTAACAAACTGGTGGATCGCTGGCTACATGTACGCAAGCATCTACTCGTGGCTTATTACAATCTGGTCGGTATTAAGCCTGGCAAAGAATCGTTTATGCGACTGAATGAAAAAGCGCTGGATGATTTTTGTCAGGGCCTGGTCGACTATCTGTCCGACGGCCATTTCAATATTTATGAACGCATTATCCGCGAAATGGAAGGGACAACACCGTATTTAGCGGCCAGCAAGCTCTATCCGCTGCTGGAAGCCAACACCCAGCAGATCATGGATTACTATGATTCCGCGCTCGAGAACGCTATCGACCACGATAACTATCTTGAGTTCCAGCGGGCGCTATCCGACCTCGGTGAAGCGCTGGAAGAGCGATTCACGCTGGAAGATAAGCTGATCGCCCTCGTTCTGGACAATGATTTGAACATCAGTAGCGAAGAGAACGTCGCGCGCCCTGCTTGAGTTCTTCATCGTTAACGAGTAATTTACAACCATTCGCCCCTCTCACGAGGGGGATTTTTCTTGTCGGAGTGCCCAGCGCCTGAAAGCGCGGGCTGAGACCGTTAATTCGGGATCCGCGGAACCTGATCAGGCTAATACCTGCGAAGGGAACAAGAGTCACACTGCTGTTGTATCGCCTGAGGGCGATCCTCTCTTGCTTCATCCGTCGTCTGACAAGCCATGTCCTTCACTTTTGGAATGAGCTATGTCTACTGCAAAACTGACCCGCCGCGAACAGCGCGCACAGGCCCAACACTTCATCGACACGCTGGAAGGCACCGCTTTCCCGAACTCGAAACGCATCTACATTTCCGGCTCGCAGGCCGATATCCGCGTCCCAATGCGCGAAATTCAGCTCAGCCCGACGCTTATCGGCGGCAGCAAAGATAACCCCCAGTATGAAGACAACGAAGCCGTGCCGGTGTACGACACCTCCGGCCCGTACGGTGACCCTGATGTTGCCATCAACGTCCAGCAGGGTCTGGCTAAGCTTCGCCAGCCGTGGATTGATGCGCGCAACGACTGCGAAGAACTGAGCGTACTCAGCTCTGCCTACACCAAAGAGCGCCTGGCCGACGACGGCCTGGACGAGCTGCGCTTTACCGGCCTGCTGACGCCAAAACGCGCTAAGGCGGGCAAATGCGTGACCCAGCTGCACTACGCGCGCCAGGGCATCGTCACGCCGGAAATGGAGTTCATCGCCATCCGCGAAAACATGGGTCGCGAGCGCATCCGTAGCGAAGTGCTGCGCTATCAGCATCCGGGTGAAGGCTTTGGCGCTCGCCTGCCGGAGAACATCACGCCGGAGTTTGTGCGTGACGAAGTGGCCGCAGGCCGCGCGATTATCCCTGCCAACATCAACCACCCGGAATCCGAGCCGATGATTATCGGCCGCAACTTCCTGGTGAAGGTCAACGCGAACATCGGTAACTCGGCCGTCACCTCCTCCATCGAAGAAGAGGTGGAAAAGCTGGTCTGGTCCACGCGCTGGGGTGCGGACACGGTAATGGACCTCTCCACCGGCCGCTATATTCACGAAACCCGCGAGTGGATCCTGCGTAACAGCCCGGTACCGATTGGCACCGTCCCGATTTACCAGGCGCTGGAAAAGGTCAACGGCATTGCCGAAGACCTCACCTGGGAAGCGTTCCGCGACACGCTGCTGGAGCAGGCCGAGCAGGGCGTGGACTACTTCACCATTCACGCGGGCGTGCTGCTGCGCTACGTGCCGATGACCGCGAAGCGTCTGACCGGCATCGTCTCGCGCGGCGGTTCCATCATGGCGAAGTGGTGCCTGTCACATCATCAGGAAAACTTCCTCTACGAGCACTTCCGCGAAATTTGCGAAATCTGCGCCGCGTACGATGTCTCTCTGTCGCTGGGCGACGGCCTGCGCCCGGGCTCGATCCGCGACGCCAACGACGAAGCGCAGTTTGCCGAGCTGCACACGCTGGGCGAACTGACCAAAATCGCCTGGGAGTATGACGTGCAGGTGATGATTGAAGGCCCGGGCCACGTGCCGATGCAGATGATCCGCCGCAACATGACCGAGGAGCTGGAGCACTGCCACGAAGCGCCGTTCTATACCCTGGGGCCGTTGACCACCGATATTGCGCCGGGCTATGACCACTTCACGTCAGGCATTGGGGCGGCGATGATCGGCT
The DNA here is from genome assembly GCF_003688535.1 of Enterobacter sp. WP_7_1. NCBI lineage: Bacteria > Pseudomonadati > Pseudomonadota > Gammaproteobacteria > Enterobacterales > Enterobacteriaceae > Enterobacter > Enterobacter sp. WP_7_1. The sequence continues at coordinate 9,999 of NZ_REFK01000005.1, forward strand.
GGTTCGGCTGCGCCATGCTCTGCTACGTGACGCCGAAAGAGCACCTCGGCCTGCCAAACAAAGAGGATGTGAAGCAGGGGCTGATCACCTACAAAATTGCCGCCCACGCGGCGGATCTGGCCAAAGGCCACCCGGGCGCGCAAATCCGCGATAACGCCATGTCGAAGGCGCGCTTTGAATTCCGCTGGGAAGACCAGTTCAACCTGGCGCTGGACCCGTTCACCGCGCGCGCCTATCACGACGAGACCCTCCCGCAGGAATCAGGCAAAGTCGCGCACTTCTGCTCTATGTGCGGGCCGAAGTTCTGCTCGATGAAAATCAGCCAGGAGGTGCGCGACTACGCCGCCGCGCAGACCATTGAAGTGGGGATGGCGGACATGTCTGAAACCTTCCGCGCCAGAGGCGGCGACATCTACCTCAAAAAAGAGGAGGCGTAATGTATAAGCCCGATTTCCCGCCCGTCCCCTACCGTTTAGGGCTCTATCCGGTGGTGGACAGCGTGGAGTGGATAGAGCGCCTGCTGAAGGCGGGCGTTCGAACGATCCAGCTGCGCATCAAGGATAAACGCGATGACGAGGTGGAAGCCGATGTGGCTGCCGCCATCGCGCTTGGGCGTCGCTACGATGCCCGTCTGTTTATCAACGATTACTGGCGGCTGGCCGTTAAGCACCAGGCGTACGGCGTGCACCTGGGTCAGGAGGATCTGGAAACAACGGATCTGAGCGCTATCCGCGAAGCCGGGTTGCGTCTTGGCGTTTCAACGCACGATGACATGGAGATCGACGTGGCGCTGGCGGCCCGTCCCTCTTACATCGCGCTGGGTCACGTCTTCCCGACGCAAACCAAGCAGATGCCCTCCGCACCGCAGGGTCTGACGCAGCTGGCGAGTCACGTGAAACGCCTTGCCGATTACCCTACCGTCGCCATTGGCGGAATCAGCCTTGAACGCGCCCCGGCGGTGCTGGAGACCGGCGTCGGCAGTATCGCCGTCGTCAGCGCCATCACCCAGGCCGCAGACTGGCGTCTCGCCACCGAACAGCTGTTACAGCTGGCAGGAGCGGGTGATGAACGATCGTGATTTTATGCGCTACAGCCGTCAGACCCTGCTGGAAGATATCGCCATCGACGGGCAGCAAAAACTGCTCGCCAGCCGGGTGCTGATTGTCGGTCTGGGCGGATTAGGCGCGCCCGCCGCGCTTTATCTGGCAGGTGCAGGTATCGGTACGCTGGTGCTGGCCGACGACGACGAGGTTCACCTCAGCAACCTGCAGCGACAAATCCTCTTTACCACCGAGGATATCAACCAGCCGAAAGCGCAAGTCACCCGGCAGCGCCTGAACCAGCTCAACCCGGATATCGCGCTGATTGCCCTGCAGGATCGGCTCAGCGGTGAAAGCCTGCGCCGTGAGGTCGCCCTTGCCGACGTGGTGCTGGACTGCACGGACAACATGGCGACGCGCCAGGCGATTAACGCCGCCTGCGTGGCAAGTAATACGCCGCTTATCACCGCCAGCGCGGTGGGGTTCGGCGGACAGATGATGGTCCTGACCCCGCCGTGGTCGCAGGGCTGCTATCGCTGCCTGTGGCCGGATGATGCAGAGCCGGCGCGCAACTGCCGTACGGCGGGCATTCTTGGTCCGGTGGTCGGCGTAATGGGCACAATGCAGGCGCTGGAAGCCATCAAGCTGCTCAGCGGCATGGAGACGGAACGCAATACGCTGCGGCTGTTTGATGCCCGCTCCAGCGGCTGGCGCCATTTGGCCCTACACCGCGCCAGCCGCTGCCCGGTATGCGGAGGCCGCGATGCGCATTCTGTTTAACGATGAGCTGATGAGATGCGACGACGGGCTCACCGTTGCGGTACTGCTCGACAAGCTGCGTCAGCTGAAGCCGGGAACGGCGCTGGCGCTCAATCAACAGATCCTGCCGCGCGAGCAGTGGGAACATCAGCAGGTCAATGACGGCGACCAGATCCTGCTGTTTCAGGTTATCGCAGGGGGCTGAGATGTTACGTATTGCCGATAAAGTCTTTGATTCACATCTGTTTACCGGAACCGGAAAATTCGCCTCGCCGCAGCTGATGGTGGATGCCATTCGCGAAAGCGGCAGCCAGCTGGTGACGCTGGCGCTCAAGCGCGTGGATCTACGTCATCACAGCGATGCTATTCTGGCGCCTTTACTGGAGGCTGGCGTCACGCTGCTGCCCAACACCTCCGGTGCCAAAACGGCCGAAGAGGCGATTTTCGCCGCGCAGCTGGCCCGCGAGGCGCTCGGCACCCGCTGGCTGAAGCTGGAAATTCATCCTGACGCCCGCTGGCTGCTCCCCGACCCCATCGAAACGCTGAAAGCGGCTGAAAAGCTGGTGCAGCAAGGGTTTACCGTCCTGCCTTACTGCGGCGCCGACCCTGTCCTGTGCAAACGGCTGGAAGAGGTCGGCTGCGCCGCCGTCATGCCTCTGGGCGCCCCCATTGGCTCCAACCAGGGGCTGGAAACCCGCGCGATGCTGGAAATCATTATTGAGCAGGCTACCGTGCCGGTGGTGGTTGATGCGGGCATCGGCGTGCCCAGCCATGCCGCGCAGGCGCTGGAAATGGGTGCCGACGCGGTGCTGGTCAATACGGCCATCGCGGTTGCCGACGATCCGGTCATGATGGCGCGTGCGTTCCGCATGGCCGTAGAGGCTGGCCTGCTGGCAAGGGAGTCCGGCCCCGGATCGCGCAGTTTCCAGGCCCAGGCCACCAGCCCGCTGACCGGTTTTCTGGAGGCGATCTCATGAGCACGTTTACCGAGCGCTGGCGGCAGCTTAGCTGGGACGACATTGCCCTGCGCATCAACAGCAAAACGGCGGCTGACGTGGAGCGCGCGCTGAATGCCCGCCATCTGACCCGCGAGGATCTGATGGCTCTGCTCTCCCCGGCGGCCAGCGCATACCTCGAACCGATGGCCCAGCGAGCACAGCGGCTCACCCGCCAGCGTTTTGGCAACACGGTGAGCTTCTACGTGCCGCTTTATCTCTCAAACCTGTGCGCCAATGACTGCACCTACTGCGGTTTTTCCATGAGCAACCGCATCAAGCGTAAAACGCTCGATGAAGGTGAGATTGCCCGCGAGTGCGCGGCTATTCGTGAAATGGGCTTTGAACATCTTCTGCTGGTCACGGGCGAACATCAGGGAAAGGTGGGAATGGACTATTTCCGTCAGCACCTTCCCGCCATTCGTCGTCAGTTTGCGTCGCTGCAGATGGAAGTGCAGCCCCTGGCGCAGGAGGAGTACGCGGAGCTCAAAACCCTCGGGCTGGACGGGGTCATGGTCTATCAGGAAACCTACCACGAGGCGACGTACGCCCGGCACCACCTGAAGGGCAAGAAACAGGATTTCTTTTTTCGCCTGGAAACGCCGGACAGGCTGGGTCGCGCGGGCATCGACAAAATCGGTCTGGGCGCGCTGATCGGGCTCTCTGACAGCTGGCGGGTGGATTGTTATATGGTGGCGGAACATTTGCTGTGGCTCCAGCAGCACTACTGGCAGAGCCGTTATTCCATCTCCTTCCCGCGCCTTAGACCTTGCGCGGGCGGGATTGAACCGGCTTCGCTGATGGATGAACGCCAGCTGGTGCAGACCATCTGCGCGTTTCGCCTGCTCGCCCCGGAAGTGGAATTATCGCTCTCAACGCGTGAGTCCCCGGCGTTTCGCGATCGCGTTATCCCGCTGGCTATTAACAACGTCAGCGCGTTTTCCAAAACGCAGCCTGGCGGCTACGCCGACGATCGTCCGGAGCTGGAGCAGTTTGTGCCCCATGACGGACGACGTCCGGAAGTGGTCGCCGCCGCCCTGACGGCGCAGGGTCTTCAGCCCGTTTGGAAAGACTGGGACAGCTGGCTGGGAAGAACCTCGCAATGACGTTGAAAAGCGCTGCAACTTCATAAAAAATTGTCGAGGCGCTACGAAAAGGCAAAACCGGATGATTGTCATCGATCGTCCGGTTTTTTATTGTCACACGGTCAGCAACGGATGCTGACCAGGGCGAAAAGCTTCTTCCTCGTTTCGCCCTGCCTCTGGTTCATTGCACAAACGGCTCCTGGCAAGTTGAATAAGTATTTTCTTAATGGTTCTTAAGATAAATCATCCCGCCAGAAATCGTGTGCCGTATAATTCACCGCTAACCGCAGGACAGCGACTATGCTGAGAGGATATCGGCAGACGAAAAGTATTCACCATCAGGAACGATGTACAGCTCATGGCACTTCACAGCAAAAAGCTCTCTTTTACCCGGCCAATCATGCTTAGCTTCGCGGGGATCCTCTGCAGTTTTGCGGTGATCGCGATCGCGGTGACGCTTTCGCAACGAAAAGATTTTCTTGAGGATTATCACCAGATCAACAGCAATTTCACGCACAACCTGGCGGTGAACTACACCGAATCTATCCTGCGTGAAAACGACTATATCCTGGGCCGTTCCGCGATGTACTTTGCCCGTGACGACAGGCTAAACGAGACGCTCAACGTTAACCCGACGCAGGGGCTGCAGATGATGATGCATTTGCAAAACCTGATGCCGACCGTATCCTCCATCTCGCTGGCGGACACGCAGGGGCATTATCTCCGCGCGCCGGAAGTGCTCCCCACGGAGAAGAGTAAAACCTTCGATCCCCGGAAGCGGCCGTGGTTTGTCGCTCAGGCCGAAGCCAGTATCTTCAGCCACTATACTCGCCCGTACATGGACTACTTCACCGGCCATCCGACGGTCACACTTTATAAACCCTTAATTTCACCCGAAGGCAGACTGAAGGGAACGATCGCGTTTCATCTCGACTTGACGTCAATGGGCTTTACACTGCGTCAGATGGTGGCGCCCGTTCAGGGGGAATTCTTCGTCGTCGAACGCGACGGCGCCGTTGTGCTTCACCCGGATACCGGCGCGCTCTTCAAACAGTACGTGAGCGAAGCGCTGATGGACAAAATGACCAGCGGCGAAGGCCACCTTTACGACAAGAAAAGCAACGCCTGGTATTACTACTACTCGTTTACCAATCCAGACTGGTTTGTCATCTACCGGGTCTCTGACGAGACGCTCACCGATATCACCCGCCACGAAACGACGATTGTTGGCTGGGGGTTTGCGCTGGCGGCCATCATCATCATCCTCTTCGGCTTATACCTCCGCCACGCCTCGCGTAGCGTGCTGATGCACATTATCAATGCCATCAAAACCGGCAACGTCAGCGAGGCGCCGCGGCTGGAAGCGATGCTGAGCCACACTATCCAGTCCAACAAAGAGCGTGAGATGGCCTATGTGCGCCAGGCCACTCACGATGCGCTGACGGGCTGTAAAAACCGCCGCGCGTTCGATAGTGATATCGCGGAGCTGCTGAATGCCCAGCAGCCGTTCGCGATGGCGCTGGTGGACATTGATAACTTCAAGTCGATTAACGACACGCTGGGCCACCTGACCGGTGATATCGTTCTGCGCAACGTGGCCCGCGAAGGGATCCAGATCATGCAGCCACATCACGTCTCGCTTTACCGGTACGGTGGAGAAGAGTTTGCGGTAATTTTCCAGGCTGAGCAGATGACGTCTGCGCTCTCATTGCTGGAAGCCTGGCGTACCGCAGTTGAAAAACGCGTCTGGCGAGAAGAAAACCTGCGGGTTACGTTCAGCGGCGGTCTTGGGGAGTGGCATTTTGAACCGCTGGAGCAATTTGTCGGAAGCGTTGATAACGCCCTCTACAGCGCCAAACAGCAGGGCAAAAACCGCATTAACCGAACGTCCATCAGCTAATCCTCCCTCTTTCACCCTGCCCGTTTCCACGGGCCGGGTATCCGACAATGTAAAATTGTAACCGGTTTCAGAAAATCACCGGTTTCTTTGTGATGCCTGACACACAATCGCGGTAAACCGGTTGTTGAAGCGCTCTGCACGGGATAATTATCAATAAACACATGTAGATCGAGGCTGATTATGAAGAACATCGTTTTATGCTGTGCAGCGGGGATGTCAACCAGCATGCTGGTTCAACGTATGAAAGACGCCGCGCAGAAAAAAGGGGTTGAAGTCACCATTAAAGCCGTTCCGGTTGCGGAGTTTAAAGACAACATCGCGACGGCCGACATCGTATTGCTGGGGCCACAGGTTAAATACGAGCAGGCGAAACTTCAGGCGCAGGCCGAGCCGCTGGGTAAAAAGGTCGCGGTGATCGACATGATGGATTACGGCATGATGAAAGGCGATGCCGTACTGGAAAAAGCGCTCAAACTTCTGGAGTCATAATGGAAGACTTAGAAACCACGATCATGGAGCTGCTGGTCAACGCAGGCGCGGCGCGCAGTGCGGCCCTGACGGCGTTACAGATGGCGCGTAAAGGTGAGTTTGACGAAGCAGAAAAAGCGATGGAAGAGTCGCGCGAATATGTGAAGCATGCGCACACGATCCAGACTCAGCTTATCGGTTTTGACGAAGGGACCGGGAAGCTTCCGGTTAACCTGATCACCGTCCACTCTCAGGATCACCTGATGAACGCGATGGTCATTCAGGATCTGGCGGGCGATATGATTGAGCTTTATCGTCGGATCCCGTTGGTAAACTGATAACCTACAGATGTAAAAAAACCCGCCGAGGCGGGTTTTTTATTGTCGGGTGGCCTGAGCTTACCCGACCTACGAGGCACATGCCCGGTAATATTCATCACCGGGCATCAACGATTACTCGTTGTCGGAACCGCCCAGACCTGCGTTCAGCAGTTCTGCCAGGCTCGCGGATGCATCTTCAGCAGTCACCTGCGGTGCAGCTGGCAGTTCGCCCGCAGCACGACGACGCATACGATCCTGATGGTACGCATAACCGGTACCCGCTGGGATCAGACGACCCACGATGACGTTCTCTTTCAGACCGCGCAGTTCATCACGCTTACCAGCAACGGCGGCTTCGGTCAGGACACGAGTCGTTTCCTGGAACGATGCTGCAGAGATGAAGGACTCGGTTGCCAGAGACGCTTTGGTGATACCCAGCAGATCGCGCGAGAAGGTCGCACCGATTTTGCCGTTCGCTTCCAGATCGCGGTTAGCAATCTTGACGCGTGAGTATTCAACCTGCTCGCCTTCCAGGAACTCGGAGCTGCCTGCGTTTTCGATGGTTGCTTTACGCAGCATCTGACGAACGATAACTTCGATGTGCTTATCGTTAATCTTAACGCCCTGCAGACGGTAAACGTCCTGCACTTCGTTGGTGATGTAACGCGTTACCGCGTGTACGCCACGAAGACGCAGAATGTCGTGCGGCGCTTCTGGACCATCGGAAACCACGTCACCACGTTCTACACGTTCACCTTCGAACACGTTGAGCTGACGCCATTTCGGAATCATCTCTTCGTACGGTTCGCTGCCATCTACTGGAGTGATAACCAGACGGCGTTTCCCTTTGGTCTCTTTACCGAAGGAGATGATACCGCTGATTTCAGCCAGGATTGCAGGCTCTTTCGGACGACGTGCTTCGAACAGGTCCGCAACGCGTGGCAGACCACCGGTGATGTCCTTGGTACCGCTGGATTCCTGTGGAATACGCGCCAGAGCATCACCCGCACCGATCTGAATACCATCTTCCAGCTGAACGATCGCTTTACCCGGCAGGAAGTACTGCGCAGGCATGTCGGTACCCGGGATCAGAACGTCGTTACCCTGAGCATCAACGATTTTCAGTGCAGGACGCAGATCTTTACCACCGGTAGTACGTTCAGCAGAATCCAGAACCACCAGAGAAGACAGACCGGTCAGCTCGTCAGTCTGACGAGTAATGGTCTGGCCGTCGATCATGTCAGTGAAGCGGATGAAACCACTTACTTCGGTGATAACCGGCATGGTGTGTGGATCCCAGTTTGCAACGGTTTCACCGCCGGCAACCTGCTCGCCATCACCTTTCGCCATAACCGCACCGTAAGGCACTTTATAGCTCTCTTTGGTACGACCGAATTCGTCGATCAGCTTCAGCTCGGTGTTACGAGAGGTCACAACCAGCTTGCCAGCGGAGTTAACAACAGACTTCGCGTTGCTGAGCTTGATGCTACCTTTGTTTTTCACCTGGATGCTTGATTCAGCAGCCGCACGAGATGCCGCACCACCGATGTGGAACGTACGCATCGTCAGCTGTGTACCCGGCTCACCGATGGACTGTGCCGCGATAACGCCGATTGCTTCACCTTTGTTGATGATGTGGCCACGCGCCAGGTCACGACCGTAGCAGTGCGCACATACACCAAAGTCGGTGTCACAGGATACAACGGAACGTACTTTCACGGAGTCAACAGAGTTCGCTTCCAGCAGGTCACACCAGTGCTCGTGCAGCAGCGTGTTGCGTGGAACCAGAATGTCTGCAGTACCCGGCTTCAGAATGTCTTCCGCGGTTACACGACCCAGAACGCGATCGCGCAGTGGCTCTTTAACATCACCACCCTCGATAACCGGGGTCATGGTGATACCTTCGAGGGTGCCACAATCGTCTTCGGTCACAACCAGATCCTGCGCAACGTCAACCAGACGACGCGTCAGATAACCGGAGTTCGCAGTTTTCAGTGCGGTATCCGCCAGACCTTTACGAGCACCGTGCGTGGAGATGAAGTACTGGAGTACGTTCAGACCTTCACGGAAGTTCGCGGTGATTGGCGTTTCGATGATGGAGCCATCTGGCTTCGCCATCAGACCACGCATACCTGCCAGCTGACGAATCTGTGCTGCGGAACCACGCGCACCGGAGTCGGCCATCATGTAGATGCTGTTGAAGGAAACCTGCTGCTCTTCTACGCCGTCACGGTTAATCACGGTTTCGGTCTGCAGGTTATCCATCATCGCTTTGGATACACGATCGTTCGCCGCTGCCCAGATATCGATAACTTTGTTATAGCGTTCGCCCGCGGTAACCAGACCAGACTGGAACTGCTCCTGGATCTCAGCAACTTCGGCTTCCGCTTCAGAGATGATCTCGTGTTTCTTCTCTGGGATGACCATGTCATCGATACCAACAGATGCACCTGAACGCGCTGCATAAGCAAAGCCGGTATACATTGTCTGGTCAGCGAAGATAACGGTCGGCTTCAGACCCAGAATGCGGTAACAGGTGTTCAGCATTTTGGAGATCGCTTTCTTGCCCAGCGCCTGGTTGACGATGGAGAAAGGCAGACCTTTCGGTACGATCATCCACAGAATGGCACGGCCAACGGTCGTGTCTTTCAGGCTGGTTTTCGCAACGAATTCGCCGTTTTCATCTTTTTCGTATTCGGTGATACGCACTTTAACGCGCGCATGCAGAGAGGCCAGGCCAGCGCGATAAATACGCTCAGCTTCTTTCGGGCCAGTCAGCACCATGCCTTCGCCTTTGGCGTTAACACAGTCACGGGTCATGTAGTACAGACCCAATACAACGTCCTGGGAAGGAACGATGATAGGTTCACCGTTCGCTGGGGACAGGATGTTGTTGGTAGACATCATCAGCGCACGCGCTTCGAGCTGGGCTTCCAGCGTCAGCGGTACGTGAACAGCCATCTGGTCACCATCGAAGTCGGCGTTATATGCCGCACAAACCAGCGGGTGCAGCTGGATAGCTTTACCTTCGATCAGGACTGGCTCAAATGCCTGGATACCCAAACGGTGCAGGGTTGGTGCACGGTTCAGCAGTACCGGGTGTTCGCGGATAACTTCGTCCAGGATATCCCAAACGACAGCTTCTTCACGCTCAACCATTTTCTTAGCGGCTTTGATGGTGGTGGCCAGGCCACGCAGTTCCAGCTTGCCGTAGATGAACGGTTTGAACAGCTCCAGTGCCATTTTCTTCGGCAGACCGCACTGATGCAGACGCAGGTATGGACCTACGGTGATTACAGAACGACCGGAGTAGTCAACACGCTTACCGAGCAGGTTCTGACGGAAACGACCCTGTTTACCTTTGATCATGTCGGCCAAAGATTTCAGAGGACGTTTGTTAGAACCGGTGATCGCACGACCGCGACGACCGTTATCCAGCAGGGCATCTACCGCTTCCTGCAGCATACGCTTTTCGTTACGTACGATGATGTCCGGCGCAGCCAGATCCAGCAGACGTTTCAGACGGTTGTTACGGTTGATAACGCGACGATACAGATCGTTCAGATCGGACGTTGCGAAACGACCACCATCCAGCGGAACCAGTGGACGCAGATCTGGCGGCAGAACCGGCAGAACGGTCAGGATCATCCACTCTGGTTTGTTACCAGACTGAACGAACGCTTCCAGCAGTTTGATACGCTTGGTCAGCTTTTTACGTTTGGTTTCGGAGTTGGTTTCGTTCAGCTCTTCACGCAGCTGCTCGCACTCTTGCTCCAGATCCATGCTCTTCAGCAGGGCCTGAATAGCTTCCGCACCCATCTTCGCGTCGAATTCGTCACCGAACTCTTCCAGCGCGTCCAGATACTGCTCTTCAGTCAGGATCTGATGACGTTCCAGGTTCGTCATCCCGCCTTCGATAACCACATAAGATTCGAAGTACAGAACGCGTTCGATATCGCGCAGCGGCATATCCAGCAGCAGACCGATACGGGACGGCAGAGATTTCAGGAACCAGATGTGAGCGGTCGGAGACGCCAGCTCGATGTGGCCCATGCGCTCACGGCGCACTTTGGTCTGGGTCACTTCAACGCCGCACTTCTCACAGATCACACCACGGTGTTTCAGGCGCTTGTACTTACCGCACAGGCACTCGTAATCTTTTACTGGCCCGAAAATACGCGCACAGAAAAGGCCGTCACGCTCAGGTTTGAACGTACGGTAGTTGATGGTTTCCGGCTTTTTAACTTCACCGAATGACCATGAACGGATCATGTCTGGCGAAGCCAGAGCAATTTTGATCGCATCAAACTCTTCGGTTTTAGTCTGCGCTTTCAGAAACTTTAATAAATCTTTCACGGATTTGCTCCCGTCGGAGTTAGCACAATCTGGTGCCGGGGATTAACCCGGCACCAGTGACCTGTTTGAGCGAGAATTACTCGTCTTCCAGTTCGATGTTGATACCCAGCGAACGAATCTCTTTCAACAGTACGTTGAAGGATTCTGGCATGCCCGGCTCCATCTGATGGTTGCCGTCCACGATGTTTTTATACATCTTGGTACGACCGTTCACGTCATCAGACTTAACGGTGAGCATTTCCTGCAGGGTGTATGCCGCGCCGTATGCTTCCAGCGCCCACACTTCCATCTCCCCGAAGCGCTGACCACCGAACTGTGCCTTACCACCCAGCGGCTGCTGAGTAACCAGGCTGTAAGAACCGGTAGAACGAGCGTGCATCTTGTCGTCGACCAGGTGGTTCAGTTTCAGCATGTACATGTAACCTACGGTTACCGGACGCTCGAACTGTTCACCGGTACGGCCGTCAAACAGCGTAATCTGACCAGACGTTGGCAGACCACCCAGTTGCAGCAGCTCTTTAATTTCAGCTTCTTTCGCACCATCGAAGACTGGCGTTGCGATTGGCATACCTTTTTTCAGGTTCTCAGCCAGGCGCAGCACTTCTTCATCACTGAAGGTATTCAGGTCGACTTTCTGACGAACGTCGGTACCCAGATCGTAGGCACGCTGGATGAATTCGCGCAGTTTCGCGACTTCTTCCTGCTGCTTCAGCATGGCGTTAATCTTGTCGCCGATACCTTTCGCAGCCATACCCAGGTGAGTTTCCAGGATCTGACCGATGTTCATACGAGACGGTACGCCCAGCGGGTTCAGTACGATATCTACCGGCGTACCGTTAGCATCGTGCGGCATATCTTCGATCGGGTTGATCTTAGAGATAACACCCTTGTTACCGTGACGACCTGCCATCTTATCACCAGGCTGGATCTGACGTTTAACGGCCAGATACACCTTAACAATCTTCAGCACGCCTGGTGCCAGATCGTCGCCCTGAGTGATTTTGCGGCGTTTCGCTTCGAGTTTTTTCTCGAACTCGTGTTTCAGTTCGTCATACTGCTCAGCCAGCTGTTCCAGCTGATTTTGTTTCTCTTCGTCGGTCAGGCCCAGTTCCAGCCAGCGATCGCGTGGCAGTTTGTCGAGCTTCTCAGCTTCAACGCCACCGGCAACCAGCACCGCATAGATACGGCTGAACAGACCCGCTTCGAGGATCTGCAGTTCTTCAGACAGGTCTTTCTTAGCCTGTTTGAGCTGCATCTCTTCGATTTCCAGCGCACGCTTATCTTTCTCAACGCCGTCACGGGTGAAGACCTGAACATCGATAACCGTACCGGAAACACCGTTTGGTACGCGCAGAGAAGAGTCTTTAACGTCAGACGCTTTCTCACCGAAGATTGCACGCAGCAGTTTCTCTTCTGGCGTCAGCTGGGTTTCACCTTTAGGTGTAACCTTACCAACCAGAATGTCGCCGCCGGTCACTTCCGCACCGATGTAAACGATACCGGATTCATCCAGTTTGGAGAGCGCAGCTTCACCCACGTTAGGGATGTCAGCGGTGATCTCTTCTGGCCCCAGCTTGGTGTCACGGGACACACATGCCAGTTCCTGAATGTGGATGGTGGTGAAACGATCTTCCTGAACCACACGCTCGGAGACGAGAATGGAGTCTTCGAAGTTGTAACCGTTCCAAGGCATGAACGCTACGCGCATGTTCTGACCGAGCGCCAGTTCACCGAGGTCGGTGGACGGACCGTCTGCCAGCACGTCGCCGCGCTCAACTGGCTCACCCAGAGATACGCAAGGCATCTGGTTGATACAGGTGTTCTGGTTAGAACGGGTGTATTTGGTCAGGTTATAAATGTCGATACCTGCTTCGCCCGGATACATCTCGTCTTCGTTAACTTTGATAACGATACGGGATGCATCGACGTACTGAACAGTACCGCCACGTTTAGCAACCGCAGTAACACCGGAGTCAACGGCAACAGCACGTTCCATACCGGTACCAACCAGCGGCTTATCAGCGCGCAGAGTTGGAACGGCCTGACGTTGCATGTTCGCACCCATCAATGCACGGTTGGCGTCATCGTGTTCCAGGAACGGGATCAGGGACGCACCGACGGATACCACCTGCTGGGTGGATACGTCCATGTAGTCAACCTGGTCGCGGCTGAACAAGCTGGATTCGCCTTTGCTACGGCAGGTAACCAGATCTTCTACAAAGTGGCCTTCGTCATCCAGGTTGGAGTTCGCCTGAGCGATAACGTAGTTGCCTTCTTCGATAGCAGACAGGTAGTGAATTTCGTCGGTTACAACACCGTCGGTCACTTTACGGTACGGGGTCTCGAGGAAACCGTATTCGTTAGTCTGTGCGTACACGGACAGGGAGTTGATCAGACCGATGTTTGGACCTTCAGGCGTTTCGATTGGACATACGCGACCGTAGTGTGTCGGGTGTACGTCTCGAACTTCAAAGCCTGCGCGTTCACGGGTCAGACCGCCTGGGCCGAGTGCAGAGATACGACGTTTGTGCGTAATCTCAGACAGCGGGTTGTTCTGGTCCATGAACTGAGACAGCTGGCTTGAACCGAAGAACTCTTTCACTGCTGCAGAAATCGGCTTGGCGTTGATCATATCCTGAGGCATCAGGGTATCCAGATCGCCCAGAGACAGACGCTCTTTCACCGCACGCTCTACACGTACCAGGCCAACGCGGAATTGGTTTTCCGCCATTTCGCCTACGGAACGGATACGACGGTTGCCGAGGTGGTCGATATCGTCCACTTCGCCTTTACCGTTACGGATATCGATGAGCTTCTTCATCACTTCGATGATGTCGTCTTTGCTCAGGATACCGGAACCTTCGATTTCGTCGCGCAGCAGAGAACGGTTGAACTTCATACGACCAACCGCGGACAGATCGTAGCGGTCTTCGGAGAAGAACAGGTTCTCGAACAGGCTTTCCGCCGCTTCGCGAGTTGGTGGCTCACCAGGACGCATCATGCGGTAGATTTCTACCAGCGCGCTCAGACGATCGGTGGTTGGGTCGACGCGAATAGTCTCAGAGATATACGCACCGTGGTCCAGATCGTTGGTGAACAGCGTTTCGATACGTTTGTGGCCAGACTGGCTCAGCTTAGCCAGCAGATCCAGGCTCAGCTCCATGTTCGCTGGGCAGATCAGCTCACCCGTTGATTCATCAACGTAATCTTTCGCGGCTACTTTTCCTGCAATGTACTCAACCGGAACTTCGATGAGTTTGATATCATCTTTTTCCAGCTGGCGGATGTGGCGCGCGGTGATACGGCGACCTTTTTCCACATACACTTTGCCGTCGGCTTCGATGTCGAACGATGCGGTCTCACCACGCAGACGTTCCGGCACCAGCTCCATCTGCAGCTTGTTGTCGCGGATTTCAAAGATCACTTTCTCAAAGAACAGGTCCAGGATCTGTTCAGTGGTGTATTGCAGCGCACGCAGAATGATGGTTGCAGGCAGCTTACGACGACGGTCGATACGGACAAACAGGTTGTCTTTCGGATCGAACTCGAAGTCCAGCCATGAACCACGGTAAGGAATGATGCGTGCGTTATACAGTACTTTACCGGAAGAGTGTGTTTTACCTTTATCGCTGTCGAAGAAGACGCCCGGGCTACGATGCAGCTGGGAAACGATAACACGCTCAGTACCGTTGATAACGAAAGTACCGTTGTCTGTCATGAGTGGAATTTCACCCATGTAGACTTCTTGTTCTTTAATGTCTTTTACGGTGCCTTCCGGCGCTTCGCGCTCGTAGATCACCAGACGCAGTTTTACGCGCAGCGGTGCGGAATAGGTCACGCCACGGATCTGACATTCCTGAACGTCAAACACCGGTTCGCCAAGGCGGTAGCTGACGTACTGCAGCTCGGAGTTACCGCTGTAGCTCTGAATCGGGAACACGGAGCGGAAGGCTGCTTCCAGACCGTACTGCCCTTCAGGATCTTGCTCGATAAACTTCTGGAACGAGTCAAGCTGGATAGAAAGGAGATATGGAATGTCCAGAACTTGTGGACGTTTACCAAAATCCTTACGAATACGTTTTTTCTCGGTATAGGAGTAAACCATAGGGTTCCTCAGCTCGCTGACAAGTCGACCCATCTGTCCGACGAAGGGACAGTTTGTGCAACACCATTTTGTGGACCGGAAAATTGAATACTTTCCGCAATACCTGTTGCTATCACGCTTAAATCATTTCGTCGCGATTTACACAGAGCGAGCACCCTGTCGCAATATATTAAGTCGTCGATAGAAACATGCATTGTCAGGACAATCAGCAGTCAAACAGTGTGAAATGCTACTGATGCCTTACAGCGCAAAAAGGCTGGTGACTAAAAAGTCACCAGCCATCAGCCTAATTACTTAGGCTGCAACCAGAAAAGTTGGCTTATTTAACTTCAACTTCAGCGCCAGCTTCTTCCAGAGATTTTTTCAGTGCTTCTGCGTCGTCTTTGCTCACGCCTTCTTTCAGCGCAGCTGGAGCAGATTCTACCAGGTCTTTAGCTTCTTTCAGACCCAGGCCAGTTGCGCCACGTACTGCTTTGATAACAGCAACTTTGTTAGCGCCAGCAGCTTTCAGAATTACGTCGAATTCAGTTTTTTCTTCAGCAGCTTCAGCCGGGCCCGCAGCTACAGCTACAGCAGCAGCAGCAGAAACACCGAATTTTTCTTCCATTGCAGAAATCAGTTCTACAACGTCCATTACGGACATAGCTGCAACTGCTTCAATGATTTGATCTTTAGTGATAGACATTTAAATTGTTCCTGAAAATCAGAATAAGTTTATACGTAAGCAAATGCTTTATAAAGATAACTGCGATTAAGCAGCTTCTTTCGCATCGCGAACAGCAGCCAGAGTGCGAACCAGTTTGCCAGCCGAAGCTTCTTTCATGGTTGCCATCAGGCGTGCAATTGCTTCTTCGTAGGTCGGCAGGGTTGCCAGGCGATCGATTTGCGATGCCGGGATCAACTCACCTTCAAAGGCTGCAGCTTTGACCTCAAATTTTGCATTCGCTTTCGCGAACTCTTTGAACAGACGAGCAGCAGCGCCCGGGTGTTCCATAGAGTATGCAATCAGGGTCGGACCAACAAACGTGTCTTTCAGGCACTCGAACTGAGTACCTTCAACTACGCGACGCAGCAGGGTGTTACGAACAACACGCATGTATACGCCAGCTTCACGACCTGCTTTACGCAGTTCAGTCATTTTGTCTACAGTAACGCCACGGGAATCCGCAACTACTGCAGACAGCGCGCCTTTGGCTACTTCGCTGACTTCAGCAACAATCGCTTGTTTGTCTTGAAGATTTAAAGCCATTAGCTTTGCTCCTGGATGTTTGCCGGAACTCATGTTCCGGAACTCACTTCACTCTCCCAAACGGAAAGAGCGTCTTAATACGGTGAGCAGAAACAAGCCAGAGTATCCAAAAATAATCTTAGCGTTCTGTCACCGTCTACGCAGGGGATTAAGTCTCTTGCGAAACACCTGCGGTCTTCGACGGAGGCCTGGATTAGGCCAGGCTCCAACGAACAAATCTTTTAGCCGCTAACTTTCGTTAGCAAACGTGGGGGTAAGATTGTAGACAAAATCACCGCCCACGTAAAGGCATTAGTTTGCAGCAGCGCTCAGGCCAGCCTGGTCAACTGCAACACCTGCACCCATGGTGGTGGAGATGCTAACTTTCTTGATGTACACGCCTTTCGCCTGAGTTGGTTTTGCTTTTTTCAGCGCAACCAGCAGAGCTTCCAGGTTTTCTTTCAGTTTGTCAGCGTCAAAGTCCACTTTACCGATGGTGGTGTGGATAATGCCGTTTTTGTCGTTACGATAACGAACCTGACCTGCTTTAGCGTTCTTAACCGCTTCAGCAACGTTAGGAGTTACAGTACCAACTTTCGGGTTTGGCATCAGGCCGCGTGGACCCAGAACCTGGCCCAGCTGGCCAACAACGCGCATTGCATCTGGAGAAGCAATAACAACGTCAAAGTTCATTTCGCCTTTCTTGATCTGATCAGCCAGATCTTCCATACCTACCAGTTCAGCGCCGGCAGCTTTAGCAGCTTCAGCGTTTGCACCCTGAGCAAATACAGCTACGCGAACGGAACGGCCAGTACCGTGTGGCAGTACAGTTGCGCCACGAACGTTCTGATCGGATTTACGAGCGTCAATGCCGAGGTTAACGGCAACGTCAACGCTTTCAACGAACTTAGCAGTTGCCAGTTCTTTCAGCAGAGCGATAGCTTCGTTGATGTCGTACTGTTTGGTCGCATCAACTTTGTCACGGATCACGGACATGCGCTTGGTCAGTTTAGCCATTTCTTAGTCCTCCACTACCAGGCCCATGGAACGTGCAGTACCTTCGATTGAGCGAGTCATCGCTTCAATGTCGGCACCAGTCATGTCGGCAGCTTTGGTCTGCGCGATTTCCTGCAGCTGAGCGCGGGAAATTTTACCCACTTTGTCTTTGTTCGGTTTACCGGAACCAGACTTGATACCAGCCGCTTTCTTCAGCAGAACTGCTGCTGGAGGGGTTTTGGTAACGAAAGTGAAAGAACGGTCAGCGTAAACAGTGATTACGACTGGGATTGGCAGACCTTTTTCCAGGGATTCGGTTTTGGCGTTGAACGCTTTACAGAATTCCATGATGTTCACACCCTGCTGACCCAGAGCTGGACCAACTGGTGGACTTGGGTTCGCCATACCAGCTGCAACCTGCAGCTTGACGTAGGCTTGTACTTTCTTAGCCATTCTAAAATCCTCTGATTGGGTAATAGCGCCTCAGGAAGGCTCCCCGTGAATAAAATTCGTTTTACGGGCCGGGGCCCATAAAAACAAAAGGCGCGAAATTGTATTCCAATCTCGCGCCCTGTGCAACGATTAAATCGCCGCTTTTTTGATCGCTGCTTAGGCTTTTTCGACCTGCGCAAAGTCCAGTTCTACCGGGGTCGCACGACCGAAGATAGAAACGGAAACTTTCAGGCGGGACTTCTCGTAGTCCACTTCTTCAACCACACCGTTAAAGTCAGCAAACGGACCGTCGCTAACACGAACCATTTCACCCGGTTCAAACAGCGTTTTCGGACGCGGCTTATCACCCACCTGCTGCAGGCGGTTCATAATCGCATCAACTTCTTTGTCGCTGATTGGCGCCGGACGGTCAGACGTGCCGCCGATAAAGCCCATCACGCGCGGTACGCTGCGCACCAGGTGCCAGCTCGCGTCGTTCATCACCATCTGAACCAGCACGTAACCCGGGAAGAATTTACGCTCGCTTTTGCGACGTTGGCCGCCACGGATCTCAACCACTTCTTCGGTCGGAACCATAACTTCGCCAAATAACTCTTCCATGTTGTGTAATTTGATATGCTCACGCAGCGACGTTGCTACGCGGCCTTCAAAACCGGAAAACGCCTGAACGACGTACCAACGCTTTTTAGGGGCTTCAGACATCTTAGAACCTCAGGCCAGTAATAAAGGAAACCAGGCGAACCAGAATACCATCCAGTCCCCACAGGATCAGTGACATTACCGCAGTCACTGCAGCCACGATCAGCGTGGTGTGCAATGTTTCCTGGCGAGTCGGCCAAATGACCTTGCGGACTTCGGTACGTGCTTCGCGAGCGAAAGCAACGGTTGCTTTACCCTTAGTCGTCAACAGCGCGACACCGCCCGCTGCAGCAATCAGAATCACCACTGCCAGCGCGCGGAGCGGCAGCATCATGTCACGATAAAGATAGTTGCCAACGATTGCCACAATCAGCAGCACGGCAACAGCGACCCACTTCATCGCTTCCAGGCCGCGCCCGCTCCCTTGAGCTTCGGTATTCGCACTCATAAACCAACCTGTCAGAAGAATTCTACAAATAATTTCACCCCGCGATTGCGAGGCGAGCCAAATCGAAACGCTAATCCCTTTATGGATTATACGCTCTCTGCAGAGCCTGTCTCAGCAATGATTATGACAAAAATAATCACTGATGAGCCAGGTTCTGATGTGAAAGCGTGCAAAAAGGGCATCAAATGATGCCCTTTTCATGCGCATTGCGTCAAATGTTATCAGCGATTAGCCGAGAACTTTAGCAACCACGCCCGCGCCAACGGTACGGCCACCTTCACGGATTGCGAAACGCAGACCGTCGTCCATCGCGATTGGGTGGATCAGAGTCACAACCATCTTGATGTTGTCGCCTGGCATTACCATCTCAACGCCTTCTGGCAGTTCGATGGTACCGGTCACGTCAGTTGTACGGAAGTAGAACTGTGGACGGTAGCCTTTGAAGAACGGAGTATGACGGCCGCCTTCGTCTTTGGACAGGATGTACACTTCAGATTCGAACTTGGTGTGTGGCTTGATTGAGCCTGGCTTCGCCAGAACCTGACCACGTTCGATTTCTTCACGCTTGATACCACGCAGCAGAACACCAACGTTCTCACCAGCACGGCCTTCGTCCAGCAGTTTGCGGAACATTTCAACGCCAGTACAGGTAGACTTAGCAGTCTCTTTGATACCAACGATTTCAACTTCTTCGCCAACTTTGATGATACCGCGCTCTACACGACCGGTAACAACGGTACCACGACCGGAGATAGAGAATACGTCTTCGATTGGCAGCAGGAATGGCTTGTCAATCGCACGCTCTGGTTCTGGGATGTAAGAATCCAGGAAGCCAGCCAGTTCGATGATTTTCGCTTCCCACTCTGCGTCGCCTTCCAGCGCTTTCAGAGCAGAACCACGAACGATTGGAGTATCGTCGCCCGGGAAATCGTACTGAGACAGCAGTTCACGAACTTCCATCTCTACCAGTTCCAGCAGCTCTTCGTCATCAACCATGTCGCATTTGTTCAGGAACACGATGATGAAAGGAACGCCTACCTGGCGACCCAGCAGGATGTGCTCACGAGTCTGAGGCATTGGGCCGTCAGTCGCAGCAACAACCAGGATCGCGCCGTCCATCTGCGCAGCACCGGTGATCATGTTTTTAACATAGTCGGCGTGGCCTGGGCAGTCTACGTGTGCGTAGTGGCGAGTCGGGGTGTCGTACTCAACGTGGGAAGTGTTGATGGTGATACCACGAGCTTTTTCTTCTGGTGCGTTATCGATCTGGTCGAATGCACGAGCAGAACCACCGTAGGTTTTTGCCAGAACGGTAGTGATTGCAGCGGTCAGCGTTGTTTTACCATGGTCAACGTGGCCGATAGTACCGACGTTAACGTGCGGTTTTGTACGTTCAAACTTTTCTTTAGACATCGATTGTCCCTCTAAGACACGGATAAATCGGTGATATCACCACATCAACCAGGCGAAATGCCTGAATTGTTGAATACAGTAAAATTGAAACAGAGAGAAACGGGAAGGAGAAGTGAAGTGGTGCTGATACCCAGAGTCGAACTGGGGACCTCACCCTTACCAAGGGTGCGCTCTACCAACTGAGCCATATCAGCACGTATTGGAGCGGGCAGCGGGAATCGAACCCGCATCATCAGCTTGGAAGGCTGAGGTAATAGCCATTATACGATGCCCGCATCCTGAAACTCGGCTACCCAGTTCTTTCTGTAACAAAAAAAGAGATTTCTCTCTTTTTCAGTTTGAGCTGGCTAATTTTTCCAACCAGCTCCGGCGGCATTTACGCTGCCAGAAAGTGGTGGTGGGGGAAGGATTCGAACCTTCGAAGTCTGTGACGGCAGATTTACAGTCTGCTCCCTTTGGCCGCTCGGGAACCCCACCGGACTTGATGGTGCCGACTACCGGAATCGAACTGGTGACCTACTGATTACAAGTCAGTTGCTCTACCTACTGAGCTAAGTCGGCATCAAGTAGCGCGCATTCTATGGATACCTGCGCGGTCATGCAACTAAAAATTTGCATAAAACGTTCTTTCGCTCACATTTTATGCGAAGAGCGTGTCGGACGCTGTAAAAGTAGTCATTTGAGGTCAAATATTCAACATATCAGCGTGATTTGCACCGTATTCACCGTAGCGTGACGGCTTCCGCGTTACGCAGCGCTTTCCATCTTTTTTCTTATTATTCCCGTCATCTGGTGTTAACCTCCTGCCCATTGTCCAAAATTAACTGTGTGATGAGCCATGATCCGGCAGTGTGATGCTGGCTCACTGAAGCATGCTTATGAGCAAAAAAGAGCAAACGTTAATGACGCCTTATCTTCACTTTAACCGCAGCCAGTGGGCTGCCCTGCGTGATTCCGTCCCTATGACGCTGACGGAAGGTGAAATCGCACGGTTAAAAGGGATAAACGAAGATCTGTCCCTGGAAGAGGTGGCAGAAATTTATCTCCCCCTCTCTCGCTTGCTTAACTTCTATATCAGCTCGAACCTGCGCCGTCAGGCCGTGCTGGAGCAGTTTCTCGGGACGAACGGTCAACGTATTCCTTATATCATTAGTATCGCAGGCAGCGTGGCCGTGGGTAAAAGTACCACCGCGCGCGTCCTGCAGGCGCTGTTGAGCCGCTGGCCGGAACACCGCAGCGTGGAGCTGATCACCACCGACGGCTTCCTGCACCCGAACGAGGTGTTAAAAGAACGCGGACTGATGAAGAAGAAAGGCTTCCCGCTTTCTTATGATATGCACCGTCTGGTGAAATTTGTCTCTGACCTGAAATCCGGCGTGCCGCACGTGACTGCGCCAGTCTATTCACACCTGATCTACGATCGCATCCCGGGCGGGGATAAAACCGTGGTCCAGCCGGACATCCTGATTCTGGAAGGTCTGAACGTGCTGCAAAGCGGGATGGACTATCCTCACGACCCGCATCACGTATTCGTCTCGGATTTCGTCGATTTCTCTATTTATGTCGATGCGCCGGAAGACCTGCTGCAAAACTGGTACATCAACCGCTTCCTGAAGTTCCGCGAAGGGGCGTTCACTGACCCGGATTCCTATTTCCACCACTATGCTCAGCTTTCTGAAGAAGAAGCGATCAACGTGGCCACGGGACTGTGGAATGAAATCAACTACGTCAACCTCAAAGAGAACATCCTGCCGACGCGCGAGCGCGCGAGCCTGATCCTCACCAAGAGCGAGAAGCACGCCGTCGACCAGATTCGCCTGCGGAAATAATCAAGCAGACATAAAAAAACCGGCTTAGCGCCGGTTTTTTTCGTTATGCCTGTGGCTTCTCGCCATTTTCATCCTGATCGACCGCGAAGCAGGCAACCAGCTGGCCGCCATAATCCTTCAGCTGCGGCTGGAGCTGGGTGCACGGGCCAAAGCGGCGACTGCAGCGGGCGTTGAATGCGCATCCCGGAGGCGGATTCAGCGGGCTTGGCAGTTCCCCCGTCAGCTTAATACGCTCACGACGATCGTCCGGGTTCAGACGCGGCGTCGCAGACAGCAGCGCCTGGGTATACGGGTGACGAGGGTTATTAAAGATCTGGTCTTTAGTCCCCTTCTCCACGCAGCGCCCCAGGTACATCACCATTACTTCATCGGCAATATGCTCCACCACCGACAGGTCGTGGGAGATGAACACGTAAGAGAGCCCCAGCTCCTGCTGGAGATCCATCATCAGGTTCAGCACCTGCGCACGTACGGATACGTCGAGCGCGGAGACCGGCTCATCGGCAATCACCACGTCCGGATCGAGCATCAGCCCGCGGGCGATCGCAATACGCTGACGCTGGCCGCCGGAGAACATGTGCGGATAGCGATCGTAATGCTCGGTTTTGAGGCCGACCTTCGCCATCATCGCCAGCGCTTTTTCACGGCGCTGCTCTTTGCTCAGATTACTGTTGATCAGCAGCGGCTCTTCCAGAATCTGCCCGACTTTTTTACGCGGGTTCAAAGAACCATAGGGGTTCTGGAACACAATCTGGATTTTCTGGCGACGCAGCTTCTGCGCCTGCGGATCGTGCTTGAGCAGGTCCTGCCCCTGATAGTAGAGCTCCCCGCCGGTCGGCACTTCAATCATCGTCAGCAGACGGCCCAGCGTGGATTTGCCGCAGCCAGACTCCCCCACCACCGCCAGCGTTTTACCGCGTTCGAGGTTAAAAGAGACGCCGTCCAGCGCTTTCACCAGGCGTTCAGGGGCAAACAGCCCCTTCTTCACCGGGTAGTATTTTTTCAGATCGATGGCCTGCAACAGCGGCTGTTGCGTGGTGGCCTGTTGCGTACTCATAGTGTTGGCCTCCCGGCATCATCGAGTGGGTAGTGGCATTTCGACTGACGACCGTCAGCAAGCTGGTTAAGCTCTGGCTCTTCTGCCCGGCATTTGTCCGTCGCATACGGACAGCGCGGATTGAGCAGACAGCCCTGCGGACGGTCATATTTACCCGGTACCACACCCGGCAGCGACGCCAGACGCGCTTTGTCTTGGGCAAACTCCGG
Organism: Enterobacter sp. WP_7_1; assembly: GCF_003688535.1. NCBI lineage: Bacteria > Pseudomonadati > Pseudomonadota > Gammaproteobacteria > Enterobacterales > Enterobacteriaceae > Enterobacter > Enterobacter sp. WP_7_1. The sequence continues at coordinate 33,299 of NZ_REFK01000005.1, forward strand.
CAGCGCGCGTAAAAGCGCCTGGGTATACGGGTGACGCGGCGCGCGGAATATATCGTGTGAATTTCCGGTTTCGACCACCTGACCGGCATACATCACGATGATTTTGTGCGCGGCTTCGGCCACCAGCGCCAGATCGTGCGTAATCAGCACCAGCGCCATATTCTCTTTCTGCTGCAGCTCCAGCAGCAGCTCGATGATTTGCGCCTGAATGGTCACATCCAGCGCCGTCGTCGGTTCATCCGCAATCAGCAGTTTTGGTCGACAGGCAATCGCCATCGCGATCATCACGCGCTGGCTCATCCCACCTGAGAGCTGATGCGGGTAAACGTCCAGACGCGATGCCGGGTCCGGAATACCCACCTGGTTCAGCAGATCGATCGCGCGCTGACGACGGGTTTTCTTATTCCCGCCCTGATGCACCTTAATCGCTTCCATAATCTGGAAACCAACGGTGTAGCAGGGGTTCAGGCTAGTCATGGGATCCTGGAAAATCATCGCCACTTCGGCGCCCACCAGCTGGCGGCGCTGTTTTTCAGAAATGCGCTTCAGGTCCTGACCGTTAAACTGCAGGTTTTCCGCCATCACGCGGCCCGGGTAATCAATCAGCCCCATGATCGCCAGCGAGCTCACTGACTTACCGGAACCGGACTCCCCGACAATGCCAACCACTTCGCCCTGATTTACGCTGTAGCTGATGCGGTCCACGGCGCGAAACGGGGTGCCTTCGTCGCCGAAGTGCACCGATAATTTATCTACATTTAATAACGCCATCTCGTGCCTCTTACTGCTTCAGTTTGGGATCAAGCGCATCACGCAGGCCATCACCCATCAGGTTAAATGCCAGCACCGTCAGCAGGATTGCCAGACCCGGGAAGGTGACAACCCACCAGGCGCTTTGTGCGAACTGCAACACGTCGGAGAGCATGGTGCCCCACTCCGGTGTTGGCGGCTGCGCACCCATGCCCAGGAAGCCAAGAGCGGCCATATCAAGAATGGCGTTAGAGAAACCGAGCGACGCCTGAACAATCAGCGGCGCAAGGCAGTTAGGGAAGATATTGACGAACATCTGGCGCATCGCACCGGCACCCGCCACGCGAGACGCGGTGACGTAATCGCGGTTCACTTCCACCAGCACCGCCGCACGGGTTAAACGCACGTAGTGAGGAAGCGCCACGAAGGTCAATGCCAGCGCGGCATTGCCTATCGACGGGCCGAAGATCGCCACCAGCACCAGCGCCAGCAGCAGGCTTGGCAGCGCCAGCATGATGTCGACGATACGCATGATGATGTTATCAACGATGCCGCCGAAGTAACCGGCAACCAGACCGAGTACAACGCCCATGATCAGCGACAGCACAACAACGAGACAGCCGACCAGCAGCGACAGGCGCGCGCCGTACATCAGACGCGACAGCACGTCGCGACCCACGTCATCAGTACCCAGCAGGTGCGTCAGGCTACCGCCGTCCTGCCACGCAGGCGGCGCGAGCAGCGCATCGCGGAACTGGTCCGCCGGGTTATACGGTGCGAGGAAGTTCGCAAACACCGCAATCAGGATCATGATTACGACATACACCAGCCCTACCACCGCGCCTTTATTGCGCTTGAAGTAGTGCCAGAATTCCTGCAGCGGCGTCATAGGAACCGGTGCAGCGACCACTTTATTTTGAGTGACTTGTGACATGATGGTCCCTTACTTCTTATGACGAATACGCGGGTTCACCACGCCGTACAGCAAATCGACCAGCAGGTTGACGAGGATAATCATCGTCGCGACCAGCAGTACACCGCCCTGCACAACCGGATAGTCACGGCGTTGCAGCGCGTCAATCAGCCAGCGTCCAAGGCCCGGCCAGGAGAAGATGGTTTCGGTCAGGATCGCCCCCGCCAGCAACGTCCCCACCTGGAGGCCGATAACGGTCACCACCGGCAGCATGGCATTACGCAGCGCATGGACGATGATGACGCGCATACGCGTCAGGCCCTTGGCGCGCGCGGTGCGGATATAATCCTCACCCAGCACTTCCAGCATTGATGAACGGGTCATTCGCACGATCACCGCCAGAGGAATGGTGCCCAGCACCATGGCAGGCAGGATCATGTGCGCCACGGCATCAATGAAGTTGCCCTCTTCGCCCCAGATAGCCGTATCAATCAGCATAAAGCCGGTGAGCGGGTTGGAGTCATCCAGGAAGACCATATCACTGACGCGCCCGGAGACTGGTGTCAGGTTAAGCTGCACCGATACCAGCATGATCAGCATCATGCCCCACCAGAAGATAGGCATGGAGTAGCCGGTCAGCGCCAGGCCCACGGCGGTGTGGTCAAAAATAGAGCCACGCTTGACGGCAGCCAGTACCCCGACGGGAATACCCACCGCAGTGGCGAAAATCATGGCGCAGACGCCAAGCTCCAGCGTCGCTTTAAAACGCGGCACGAACTCGTCCCACACCGGAAGACGGCTTTTCAGCGAAATCCCTAAATCACCGTGCAACACGCCCCAGATATAGTGGAGGTACTGCTGCCACATCGGCTTATCGAGACCGAGTTCCGCCAGCAGCTGTGCATGGCGCTCAGGGGAAATACCACGCTCGCCCGCCATAATCATTACCGGGTCGCCGGGGATCATATGGACGAAGGCAAAAGTGAGAAGGGTGATACCGATAAACGTGGGGATAACAAGTCCCAGACGTCGGAGGATGAACTGCAACATAACCCGGATTCTCTCTGATGACGCACGACCAGTGGCGTGACGTCTGTATTGCTCACAAATGTAAATTCCCTCTCCCAGCGGGAGAAGGTTAGGGTGAGGGGATGCATGCACGCCCCTCACCCCTGCCCTCTCCCGGAGGGAGAGGGAGAACACCCTACTTATTATTCAACAGATACGTTTTCGAAGTGGTGTTTGCCCAGTGGATCAACCACGTAGCCTTTCACTTCTTTACGCACTGGCTCGTACACGGTGGAGTGAGCAACAATCAGCGCCGGAGCCTGATCGTGCATAACAACCTGAGCCTGCTTGTACAGTTCAATACGTTTGTTGTGATCGTCGGTCGCACGCGCCGGCTGGATCAGGTCTTCAAACGGCTTGTAGCACCAGCGAGAGTAGTTAGAACCGTCTTTCGCCGCCGCGCAGCTGAACAGGGTGGCGAAGAAGTTGTCCGGATCCCCGTTGTCACCGGTCCAGCCCATCATTACCGCCTGGTGCTCACCCGCTTTGGCGCGCTTCAGGTACTCGCCCCACTCGTAGGTCACAATCTTGGCCTGAACGCCAACCTTAGCCCAGTCAGCCTGAACCATTTCCGCCATACGGCGTGCGTTCGGGTTGTAAGGACGCTGTACCGGCATCGCCCACAGCTCAACGGTAAAGCCTTTATCCTGGCCCGCTTCTTTCAGCAGCGCTTTCGCTTTCTCAGGATCGTAGGTGTAGTCTTTAACGTCGTCGTTATAGCCCCACATGGTTGGTGGGATCAGGTTTTTGGCAGCAACGCCTGCGCCCTGGTAAACCGCCTTGATGATCGCTTCTTTGTTCACCGCGTAGGTCAACGCCTGACGCACTTTCACGTCATCAAACGGTTTCTTCTCGGTGTTGAAGGAGAGATAGCCCACGTTCAGGCCAGCCTGCTCCAGCAGGTTAATATTCTTGTCCTGCTTCATGCGGGCGATATCAGCCGGGTTCGGGTACGGCATTACCTGGCATTCGTTTTTCTGCAGTTTTGCATAACGCACTGACGCATCAGGCGTGATGGAGAAGACCAGACGGTCGATCTGCGGCTTGGTGCCCCAATAGCCTTCGAACGCTTTATACAGAATGCGGGAGTCTTTCTGGTACTGCAGCAGCTGGAATGGACCGGTACCGATTGGGTTCAGGTCAACTTTTTCCGGCGTACCGGCTTTCAGCATGTTGTCCGCATACTCTTTGGACAGAATTGAGGCGAAGTCCATGGCCAGGTCAGCCAGGAATGGCGCTTCCGGACGCGTCAGCACGAACTGAACCGTTTTATCGTCCACTTTTTTCACTTCAGCAATCAGGTCAGGCAGGCCCATCCCTTCGAAGTATTCATAGCTGCCGCCAGACACTTTGTGGTACGGGTTCTGCGCGTTTTTCTGACGGTCGAAGGAGAACACAACGTCGTCGGCGTTGAAGTCGCGCGTTGGTTTGAATTCTTTGCTGTCCTGCCACTTCACGCCCTGGCGCAGGTGGAAGGTATAGGTTTTGCCGTCTTCGCTGACGTCCCACTTCTCGGCCAGACCCGGAATCACTTCCGTGGTACCGGTTTTGAATTCAACCAGACGGTTATAGATCGGTACAGAGCTTGCGTCGTAAGTCGTACCAGAGGTAAAGAGCTGTGGGTTAAAGCCTTCCGGCGAGCCTTCAGAACAGTAAACCAGGGTTTTTGCCTGTACGCTTGCTGCCACGGTCATAGCCACCAGGCTCAGACCAAGCTTCAGCATCCCTGACTTCTTCAAGGAAATACTCATTATTCTGCTCCAATGTGATGTTTTGCTTTGTTGTGTTACGCCGCCAGACCTTTATTTATTTTTTACCCGGTCCGGTCGGTGATGCCCGAAGGCTTTAAAGGGATGGAGAATCCTTTCAGAAGAGCGTTTGAGTTGCAGCGCAGATCGTCCCTGAAATGCCCCTCATGCCCTACAATCTGTCAACAGAATGTGAAAACGTCAATACAGGTGACGGGGATTTACGCTGAGTGTGAGAAACCGCAAACAAAGATTAAAAAAACTATGCATGCCAGTTTTCAGCAGGGAAATTTATGCTACTCGCTATCTTGCAGCACAAGTCTCTTCATATTTCGCAACAATCAGTGATTAACTTTTATTCAGAATGGGTAAATTTTCTTGCAGAATGGTGATTATCTGAGCACTAAATACCGCGAACGTTAAAACGCACAGCGAAAAATGCTGAGGTTATCCATAAGCAACGCGAAAAAAGATCAATCTATATATAAAAAAATACAATGGATTATGTCACAAAATCGTTAACAGGCAGGGAGAAGCAGGTCTAAGGGGCGTTTTGGATACTCTGACGGGATAAGGTCATAATGCAAAAAGGGCTAACCTTGCGGTTAGCCCTTTTCAGAATGTGGTCGGCGAGAGAGGATTCGAACCTCCGACCCACTGGTCCCAAACCAGTTGCGCTACCAAGCTGCGCTACTCGCCGAATGCGGAGCGCATCTTACTGCTGAGGTGCGCCCCCGTCAATCCCTTATTTTCAAAAAGCCATTCAACTGGCGATATTCTCGCCAGAGCAGCTACTGCGCGGCTTTTACGCTGTTATCAGGGAGTTTACACCAGTTGTTGTTTTCGTTAATCCCGCCATTCGGTGAGGTATAGCCGAGACAACCCATAATGGTGTCGTACAGCTCAACGTGACGACGCGGCACCTTCATATCCGCCTCTTTCTTCAGCTGAGCAAACATCTTCGCCTTCTCCGGGTTTTCCAGGTACTTATCCGACATCCACATGATCATCGGCACGCGGAACTGCTCTGGCGGTGCCAGCTTGCGCGGCGTACCGTGCAGGTGCTCTTTCTCGTTGATGGATTCACCGTGATCTGCCGCGTAAATTACAATCGCTTTTTTATCGCGCAGCTGGTCAATGACCCGGCTCAGGAAGGTATCCACGTACAGCACCGAGTTGTCGTAGGCGTTGATCAGCTCCTGCTTGCTGCAGTCTTTATTAATGCCCACGCACTCAGGCTGCCACTTCGCGAAATCACGCGTGTAGCGCTGGTAATAGCTGTAATGCGACCCTTTGGTATGCAGAATAACCAGATGCTTGCCCTGCGGATGGTTCTTGAGGGACTGCGACATCTCTTCCAGCAGCAGCATGTCGTCGACGTTTTTACCGCGGTTACGCGGTTCGGCGCCAATCTGCTCACGGTACGCAATGTTATCTGCCAGCGTGTTGGTGTAGAACCACATCTCACTTTGCATCGCGAACAGGTCTGAGCTAAACCCAAGCTGCTTCAGCACGGCAAACACGTTCTGCTCTTTCAGCGTGCGTTGCGGGTTATCGCTTGCACCGCCTTCACGCACAAACATGCAGCGCAGCGAGAGCTTGGTTGCGGTATCGCAGGAGTAGCCACGGTAGGCCACCAGGTTCTTTTCCTGCGCCAGCTTTGGCGTGGTGTCCCGGTTATAGCCGAGAATGCCCATATGATCCCAGCGCGTCGTTTCACCGATGACAAAGACGACGTACGTATCATCAATCCCTTCGGCTGGCGGCTGGTAGGTGAATTTTTTCAGTGGATTGATCAGAGACTTCACATCACTGGATTCATCCGCCTGCGCCCAGGCATACAGACCTAACGCTGACAGCCAGTTGGACGGCAAATAGGAGTTTGCCACCACGCCGCCGTAGCTTGGCATATCCACGCCCGTCGCTTTCTCAACACGTTTTTGCTGCGTTTCCATCAGGCGGATAGGCGCCCATACCAGCAAGCCTGCCAGCAGGACAACCACGATATTGCGGATCCGCTGTCCACGCGTGCGCAGCTGGCGTAGCAGCGTATAGCGGCACGTATTGTTCCAGATAAAGAACAGCGGTATCAGACAGGTTAAAACCGTCCAGACGATAAAGCCTTTCCCTACCACCTCTTTCGAGAGATCGATATCCGTGGTCATCACCGAGGCAACGATACCGTACCCAATGACCACGTTCATAAAGGTCATGTAATAACTTGCGGCGGCGGAAATAATCACCACCAGCGAGGCCAAAATTTGCCAGGTACGTCGGCCAAAAAGGGACAGCAGGCGTAAGAGGAAGAAGGTGGCGAGGACGGAGCCGAATACTTCAATGGCGGCAAAAATACTATTACTTACGGTAAGGTTTTCAAAATAACCTTCCACTCTTCTGAACAGTACCGCGCCATTCAGAAATAATCCGATATAGACAGCCAGCATCAGACACAATCTTTGCTGGGTAAGAGACCTAATGTATTTCATGCAAACAACCCTGGGGGAAGGGGTATAAAAACCCGACGAATCTCAAAGAGAAAGCGGACAGAGTAAGTAAATGCGTAAGGAAGCGTTATTAGAAACGTCTACAAGCGCGATAAGTAGACCACAGCGGGAGAGAAAAGTGGCAGCAGAGAGTGTGATCGGTGTAAATTTTTACAAATTATCGAGACGGAAAGCGTCTCGCATAAAGAAAAAAGAGGCCACAGAGGCCTCTTTCATACAGCTTACGCGTGCGCTTCTTTGAATACTTCGCGCTGCGGCTGGCGAATCGTGGTCGAGAGCGCCAGCGAGATAATCAGCAGGGCAAATATGACGCAGAAGGTCACGTAGAACCCGCCGAACAGGGAGGCAATCAGCGAGCCGCAGATACTGCCGATGCCGAAGCCCAGATAGATAACGCCGTAGTTTTTCGCCAGATTGTTCAGGCCAAAGAACTCGCTCACCAGCGACGGGAAGACGGTAATGGTGCCGCCGAAGTTAAAGGCCACGCAGGCAATCGCCGCGAAGAAGGTAGCTTCATTCAGCGGAGCGAACAGCAGCGCCGCCATGCCGACCAGCGAAACCACCTGCCCAATCGTAATCACACGGATGCGGGCGATTTTGTCAGACAGAATACCGAGCACCAGACGACCGGAGAGGTTAGCAATGGAGATCACGGTCACCGCATTCGCCGCCGTTGCCGCATCCAGCTTCACCATCCCCTGCGCGATATCCTTCGCCACACCGATGACATACAGACCGCTCATGCAGGCCGTCAGGAACATCACCGCCAGCATCCAGTACTGTGGCTTACGCATGGACTGCGCGAGAGTGAAGTCGTTCTCCACCACGCCGTTAACGGATTTGATTTCCTGCTGCGGCGCATCGGTCATCAGCGTGGCGCCGAACAGAATCATCACCAGCACGATTGCGCCCCAGATCATAAAGGTGTTTTCGAGGCCAACAGACGCCAGCAGATGGGAGTCGATAAATTTGAACCCGAGGCTGCCCAGGCCATAAGAGCCGATGGCGAACGCGGAGATTAAGCCTTTACGCTCCGGGAACCACTTCACGCAGTTTGACAGGGTCAGCAGGTAACCTGCGCCATCCGCCAGCCCCACCAGCACGCCGGCGCTCAGCCACAGCATCATCAGGTTGCTGGAATGCGCCGTCAGGAAAAAGCCCAACCCCAGCAGAATGCCGGACGCCATGGTCACACGCTTCACGCCAAAACGCTCCTGCAGCTTGCCCGCGACGGAAGACGAAATCGCCAGACCCAGGCTCAGCAGACCAAAGGAGAACGCAACCTGGCTGACCGGTGCGCCGAGTTTGTCGGAAAGCGCACTGTTAAACAGGCTCCAGGTATAGACCGACCCCAGCGCAAACTGGGTGACGATGGTGCCAAAGAGCGTGAGCCAGCGCGTGCGGTTATAAGTTGATGTGTTCATGGCAGTTGTCCTGCAAGAGAAATTAAGGAAGTTCGCTGAGGACAACGATAAACAAAACCTTAATACGCCTGGGGTAAAACGGCATGAAATGCAGGCGGAACGGAATGAAATGCCTGGAATCGGGAATGAATGGCCTGGCCCGGGAATAAAGCGACAGCGTGTTAGTACCCGCTATCGCTGTAAAGCCCGTGGTTGTTGTATTCGAGATGTTATCGTAACGTTTAAAAAAGTAACAACTCTAGAAATTTGCGCTAACGCCGAGGGTGTATAAAAACTCCTCACCGGTGGTGGTGTGCTCCCCCTGAGCCAGCGACGCATAGGCCGCCACGTGCGTATTAAAAGGAATATCCGTTCCCACGGTGACGTCCATCCAGCTACCGTTTTGGGCAGGGGCTGGCGTTTGCGGCATGCCAAACTGCTGGTTATAGCTAATCTGCGCCCACGGACGGAGATCGCCGTACTGGGTATTCACGCGCCACCCCAGCGTGCTGACGCTGGCATGCCAGAGCGGGTCGGTGAGTGCCTGCGTCGACGCGCTATCACCAAACTCGTTGATCATCATGGGAGCCGTGCCGTCGTACCGCCACGCCACTACCGGACCGGTGGTGATACGCGCTGAAACAGGAAAATTCCAGCCCACGCTCATCGCCCCCTCCGTCGTGCTGCCAGACGGTATATTCAGGGCCAGACCCGGCGTGTTTTGCGAAGACTGAATACGCTCAGCAAGAATATCCTCATAACGCGGTTGGTGATCCGCGTCCCATGTATAGCGTTCCGCCGTATTATTTTGGGCGTCTGAAACGATATATTCCTGTTGCCAGGCAGACGCTGTATTACAAAAAAACAGGCAGGCTGAAATTCCCACCAGGCCAGAAGCAGCATGGCGACCACTGATTTTATTTATCATCATCAACGCGACCCCAGAGAGAGCCGAATTCGGCGATATTTGTCGTTATTCAGGAAGAGCTTATAGCCCTTGTATTAACTATTGTCTTTATAGTAAACACGTCAAGCCAGTCAGAACGAAATTTTTGCGAAATCAGTATCAATAAGGGAGATGACGGATGGAACGTTGCGGTTGGGTGAGCCAGGATCAGCTTTATATCGACTATCACGATCGGGAATGGGGCGTGCCGGAAACGGATGGCAAAAAACTCTTTGAGATGATCTGCCTGGAGGGCCAGCAGGCGGGGTTGTCATGGATTACGGTACTGAAGAAACGCGAAAACTACCGCAACGCCTTCCACCAGTTCGATCCTGTCGCCGTCGCCGCGATGACCGATGAAGACGTGGAACGCCTGGTGCAGGACGCCGGCATCATCCGCCATCGCGGTAAGATCCAGGCCATCATCGGTAACGCACGCGCTTACCTGGCGATGGAACAAAACGGCGAATCGTTCTCAGATTTTGTCTGGACGTTTGTGAACAACGATCCGCAGGTCACCCAGGCCGCCACGCTCGCGGAAATCCCGGCCTCTACCCCGGCCTCGGATGCCCTCTCGAAGGCCCTGAAAAAACGCGGCTTTAAGTTTGTCGGCTCCACCATCTGCTACGCCTTTATGCAGGCCTGTGGCCTGGTCAACGACCACGTTACCGGCTGCTTCTGTCATCCGGGAGGCCATCATGATCCGCAAATGGCAAAGTGAGAATACCGCGCCGCTTCTGAGCCTGTGGCTTGAAAGCACCACGGAAGCGCATCCGTTTATCGAGCCGGGTTACTGGAAAGAGAACGAGGCCATGGTGCGGGACGTTTACCTGCCGTCGGCGGAAACCTGGGTCTGGGAACAGGATGGCGAGCCATACGGATTTATCAGCGTGATGCAGTCTCAGTTTGTCGGCGCGCTGTTTGTCGCACCATCATGCATCGGGAAAGGCATCGGGCGCGCGCTGCTGAACCATGTTCAACAGCGCTTCCCGCATTTAACCCTGGAGGTGTACCAGAAAAATGTCCGGGCGGTGAATTTCTACCATGCTCAGGGCTTTCGCATTGAAGACAGCGCCTGGCAGGATGATACCCAGCACCCGACGTGGATCATGAGCTGGCAGGCGGATCAAACGCCGTTAAGGTAAGCTCGGGGCCTTGATATTTCTCTACCCAGGCCAGCGCCGTGTTCCCTGCGCAGCCATTCCCCAGCTTCGAGCTGGGGAGATCTTTAGTCAGCACGTTAACCGCCCCGTTTTTACAGATCCCTCCCTCGGCGGGCTCAAAGTCAGGCCATGCGCCCTGATGAATGCAGATTACGCCCGGTTTAATCCCGTCGCTCACCACCGCCCCTGCCAGCACCTGCCCGCGCGAGTTCCAGACGCGCACCACGTCGCCGTCCGCGATCCCGCGGGCTTTCGCATCAAGGGTATTCAGCGTGATCGGCTCTCGCCCGGCGACCGCATACTGCTCGCGAAGGGAGGTATAGTTAAGCTGGCTGTGCAGACGGTGCGCGGGATGCGCTGACAACACCTGCAGCTGTTCCGGCTGGGCGTTGCCGTGCCACTCGTCCGGCTCGAGCCACATAGGGTGTGGCGGGCAGTCGGCATAGCCAAAGCTGGCGATACGCTCGCTATAGATCACGATCTTTCCGCTCTCGGTTTTCAGCGGGTTGCTCTCCGGGTCGCGGCGGAAATCGGCAAAACGGACAAACTTCGCGTTTTGTTCGCTCTCCGGCATCTCGACAATCTGGTTCGCCTCCCAGAACTCAGCAAAGGGCGGAAGCGTCACGCCCTGCGCCGCGCCGCGCTGTCCGGCAATCTGGTAGAAGGTCTCCAGCCATTGCAGATCGCTTTTCCCCTCGGTAAAACGCTCGCGACCGCCCGCTTCCCACAGCTCGCTTAGTTCAGCAAAGATGTCAAAATCATCACGCGCCTCATCGCGCGGGGCGACAACGCGCTTCATCGGGACCATATGCTGGTTGCTGTAGTCGCCGGTCATGGTGAGATCGTTACGCTCAAACGAGGTGGTCGCTGGCAGCACGATATCTGCATGCTTAGCCGAGCCGGTCCAGAAGCACTCTGAGATCACCACCAGCTCCGGCTTTTGCCAGGCGCGGATCAGGCGATTGGTATCCTGATGGTGCGTGAAGTTCGATCCGCCCGCCCACCAGACAAATTTAATGTCCGGGAAGTGGCGGTCCAGACCGTTGTGCTGATAAAAACCGCCGGGGTTTTCCAGAGCTTCAACGATCCGCGCCACCGGGATTTTATCCACGGCATCGACGCCACCCTGCACCGAGCCTTGCAGAGACGCCAGCACCGCCGCTTTACGCGTCGGGTTCCCGCCGTTCGCAAAGTGATAGGAGAGACCAAAACCCCCGCCCGGCGTGCCGATCTGCCCAAGCATTGCGGCAAGCGTTACCAGCATCCAGTGTTTTTGCTCGCCAAACTGCTGACGCTGCATTCCCCAGCCGGACATTAGCATAGTGGTATTTTTATGGAACAACGTCGCCAGTTCGCGGATTTTATCTGCAGGTACGCCGCAAATATCTGCCGCCCACTCAGCCGTTTTCGCAACCCCATCGGATTGGCCCGTCAGGTAGTCGGCGAATTTATCGAAGCCGGTGGTACAGCGCGTCAGGAATTCAACATCGTGCCAGCCGTTTTCTACCAGCGTATGGGCAATCCCCAGCATCATCGCCACGTCGGTGCCCATATGCGGAGCAATCCACTCGGCGCTGTCGCCGAAGAAATCCATGGTTTCAGAGCGCATCGGGTCAATGCAGATGATGCGCTTGCCGCTTTTGCGCAGCGCGTCGAAATACCCGATGCCCTGCTCGTCGCTGGCATTCCAGGCAATTTTCAGCGTATTCAGCGGGTTGGCGCTCCAGAGCACCACCACGTCGGTATGCGCCAGCACCAGCGGCCAGCTGGTCTGCTGCTGGTACACTTCGTTCCCGCCCACGACGTACGGCATGATCGCCTGCGCCGCGCCGGTGGAATAATCCCCGAGATGGCCGGTATAGCCTCCCGCCAGGCTCATGTAACGCTGCAGCAGCGTCGAGGCCTTGTGCAGCACGCCGTTAGAACGCCAGCCGTACGACCCGGCGAAAATGGACGACGGACCGTAGCTGTCGCGAATGCGCTTATGCTGGGCGTGGATCAGCGCCAGCGCGTCATCCCAGCTCACGCGAACAAAATCATCCTGACCGCGAATACCCTGAGGCTTGTCCGGCGAGGCCAGAAAACCTTTACGCACCATCGGCCAGCGCACGCGCGTTTTGCTATGCACCTGATCGCGAACGACGGTCTGTAACGAGTTGGGATGTTGGGTTGGCAGTGCCCCGCGGGACGACAGAACATTTTCGCCATCGGTTTCGACCAGCATCGGCCCCCAGTGGGCGGCGGTCAGAATGGTTTTCGTTGAGGTGCTCAAGCGTGCGCTCCTGGTTGCGTGCAGGTTTACGGCCTTCTTTCTGAGGCAGTTTATGGTTTGTCACAAATTTCAGAGTTATACCCGGAATTTTCTCCGTATCTGGACGTCATAATCAACTGCCACGCTCGCCGTGGCAAAGAATAAAAAGGATTAAGGAAAGAAGATGAAAAAACGCGTACTCGTTATTGCCGCTCTGGTGAGCGGTGCACTGGCTGTTTCTGGCTGCACAACTAACCCTTACACCGGTGAGCGTGAAGCGGGTAAATCCGGCATCGGCGCGGGTATCGGCTCGCTGGTCGGCGCAGGCGTTGGAGCGCTCTCCTCCTCCAAGAAAGACCGCGGCAAAGGCGCGCTGATTGGCGCAGCGGCGGGCGCGGCGCTGGGTGGCGGCGTTGGCTATTACATGGACGTGCAGGAAGCGAAGCTGCGCGACAAAATGAAGGGAACCGGCGTGAGCGTGACGCGCAGCGGCGATAACATCATCCTGAATATGCCGAACAACGTGACCTTCGACAGCAGCAGCGCAACGCTGAAACCCGCAGGTGCGAACACGCTGACCGGCGTGGCAATGGTGCTGAAAGAGTACAACAAGACCGCCGTTAACGTGATGGGCTATACCGACAGCACCGGCAGCCAGGATCTGAACATGCGTCTGTCCCAGCAGCGCGCCGACGCCGTGGCCAGCGCGCTGATTACCCAGGGCGTTGAAGCCAGCCGCATTCGCACCAGCGGCATGGGCCCTGCCAACCCTATTGCCAGCAACAGCACGGCGGAAGGCAAAGCGCAGAACCGCCGCGTTGAGATTACGTTAAGCCCAATTCAGTAGGTAAAAGCAAAACGGCAACGCTCGTTGCCGTTTTTAGTGGTTGCACCCTCTCCCGTGGGAGAGGGTTGGGGTGAGGGCACCAGACCGCACCCCAGGTAAGCGCAGCGCCACCGGGCAAATTACTTGATTCGCCAGATTTTCCCGCTAAGGTATTCTCACTAAATTCAGGGAAATCAGCGATGAGCAAACCAGCCCGGGCCACCATCAGCGACGTGGCGAAAGCCGCCAAAACCGGTAAAACCAGCATTTCGCGCTACCTCAACGGCGAGAAACACCTGCTGTCCGACGCATTGCTGGCGCGTATTGAACAGGCCATTGCCGATCTCGACTACCGTCCCAGCCTCATGGCGCGCGGGCTCAAACGCGGCCGCACCCGCCTTATCGGGCTAATCATCGCCGATATCACCAACCCCTATTCCGTTAACGTGCTCAGCGGTATTGAAGCCGCCTGTCGCGAGAAGGGTTTCACGCCGCTGGTCTGTAATACCAACAACGAAGTCGACCAGGAGCTGCATTACCTCGATCTGCTGCGCAGCTATCAGGTCGAAGGGATTGTGGTGAACGCGGTGGGCATGCGGGAAGAGGGTTTAAACCGCCTGCAGCAGTCATCTCTGCCTATGGTCCTTATCGACCGTAAAATCCCGGAATTTGCCTGCGATGTGGTCGGCCTGGATAACACCCAGGCCGCTACTACCGCCACCGAACATCTGATCGAACAGGGCTTCGAGGCCATTCTGTTTCTGAGTGAACCCTTAGGGATGGTCAACACCCGTCGCGAACGCCTGAGCGCATTTCGCACCACGCTGGAGCGATATCCTGGCGTAATCGCCGAAAATGCCGAAACGCCGCTTCACGAAGCTGACCAGCTCGACAACACCCTGCGCCAGTTCCACACGCGCCATCGCGGGATGCGCAAAGCCGTTATCTCCGCCAACGGGGCGCTGACGCTTCAGGTCGCCCGCTCGCTCAAGCGCATTGGCCTGCACTGGGGCAGCGATATCGGTCTGCTGGGGTTTGATGAACTGGAGTGGGCGGAGCTGGCGGGCGTCGGCATTACGACACTCAAACAGCCCACCTGGCAGATTGGCTATGCTGCTGTTGAACAAGTGGTTCGTCGCATTGAAGGCACCAGCGATGCCGTTCGCGAGCAGGTCTTCTCCGGCGAGCTGATCGTTCGCGGCTCCACGGCGCGTTAATTTTCCCTTGTGATACCGATCATAAATTCGACATCCTGACCTTTTCTTTGGAACCGGTTCCATCTAGCGTAATAGTATTGATATGTTGCGATGGAGTCCGAAGATGGGCAGGAAAATTATGGTGGTCACCGCCGCGTACGGTGCGGAACAGGTGCGACAGGCAGGCGGTCAGCGGGCAATGCTGCCCGTGATTGCAGGCGCGGGGGCAGACGGCGTAGAGATCCGCCGGGAACTGTTCAGCAGTGAAGAGCTGCTGGCGCTGCCTGCGCTGGGAGAATCCATCGAGCTGCTCGGCCTGCTGGCGTGCTACTCCGCCCCCGCCGCCCTGTTTATGCCCGACGGCACCCTCAACCCGGACCTGACCCGCTACCTCTCTGAGGCCAGCACCCTGAACGCCCTGTGGCTGAAGGTTTCCCTGGGCCATTTCCGCGACGCGCAGCCTCTCGACGCCCTGCGTAGCCTGCTGAACGCAAGCGGCATGGCGCTGGTCGTGGAGAACGATCAGACCGACTGCGGTCAGCTCGCGCCCATGCAGCGCTTCCAGGCCGCCTGTCGGGAAATGGCGCTCCCCGTCACGCTGACCTTCGACATGGGTAACTGGCTGTGGGTTGGCGATTCGCCCGAAGAGGCCGCGCGTCACCTCGCCCCTGCGGTGAGCTATATCCACGTTAAAGCCGCCGTGCCGCATAAAGATAACTTCCGCGCCGTGGCGCCGGACCACGCCGATGCGCGCTGGCTGGATCTGCTCGGCCAGCTGCCTGCCGATGCCCCGCGCGGTATCGAGTTCCCGCTGGAAGGGACGGATTTAACCGCCGTTACCCGCCATTACGTCAACCTGCTGCGCGAGGAGTAAACCATGCACAAGAAGCTGGATGTCATCACGATCGGCGAAGCCATGGCGATGTTTGTCGCCACTGAAACGGGCGAACTGAGCGCGGTGGAGCACTTTATCAAACGCGTGGCGGGCGCAGAGCTGAACGTCGCGACCGGCCTGGCGCGTCTCGGCCTGAACGTCGGCTGGGTCAGCCGCGTGGGGGACGACAGTTTTGGCCATTTCGTCCTCGACTCGCTGAAAAAAGAGGGTATTGATGCCGCAGGCGTCACCCTTGATGGACGCTTCCCTACCGGCTTTCAGCTTAAATCTAAGGTCGAAAATGGAACCGATCCCATCGTGGAGTATTTCCGTAAGGGATCGGCCGCCAGCCACCTCTCTGTAGCGGATTTCCACACCGACTATTTCGCCTCCGCGCGCCACCTTCACCTGAGCGGCGTGGCGGCAGCGCTGTCCGCCAGCTCGTATGAACTGCTGGATCACGCGGCAGCCACTCTCAAAGCCCAGGGAAAAACGATCTCCTTCGATCCGAACCTGCGCCCGGTGCTGTGGAAAAGCGAAGCGGAAATGGTCGAGAAGCTCAACCGTCTGGCGTTCAGAGCGGACTGGGTTCTGCCGGGCCTGAAAGAAGGGATGATCCTGACCGGCGAAAGCACGCCGGAAGGCATTGCCGATTTCTACCTGAATAAAGGGGTAAAAGCGGTGGTGCTGAAGACCGGCGCCGATGGCGCATGGTTTAAGACGGCCGACGGCCAACAGGGCGCTGTCGCGGCGGTGAAGGTTGAGAACGTTGTCGACACCGTCGGCGCGGGCGACGGTTTTGCCGTGGGCGTGATTAGCGCTCTGCTGGAAGGCAAAACGCTGCCGCAGGCCGTGGCGCGGGGCAACAAAATTGGCTCGCTGGCCATTCAGGTGCAGGGCGACAGCGAAGGATTACCCACACGAGCAGAGCTTAACGAATAAACATCCCCCTCACCCTAACCCTCTCCCCAGAGGGCCGGGGTGAGGAGCATAAATCGCACTCAACAAAACAAGCCACCGTGTACCCTACAGACAACGGCGGTAACAACCTCAACAACAGAGGCAAGCCTATGAACAGTTCGACCAATGCAGTAAAACGCTGGTGGTACATCATGCCAATCGTGTTTATCACGTACAGCCTGGCGTACCTTGACCGTGCCAACTTCAGCTTCGCGTCCGCGGCGGGGATCACAGAGGACCTCGGCATCACCAAAGGTATCTCCTCCCTGCTGGGTGCCCTTTTCTTCCTGGGCTACTTCTTCTTCCAGATCCCCGGCGCGATTTATGCGGAACGCCGCAGCGTGCGTAAGCTGATCTTCGTCTGCCTGATCCTGTGGGGTGCCTGCGCGTCACTGACCGGCGTGGTGAACAATATTCCTGCCCTGGCCGCCATTCGCTTTATCCTCGGCGTCGTTGAGGCGGCGGTCATGCCGGCGATGCTGATCTACATCAGCAACTGGTTTACCAAATCTGAACGCTCGCGCGCGAATACCTTCCTGATCCTCGGTAACCCGGTGACGGTGCTGTGGATGTCGGTGGTGTCTGGCTACCTGATCCAGTCCTTCGGCTGGCGCGAAATGTTTATCATCGAAGGGGTCCCGGCAGTGATCTGGGCATTCTGCTGGTGGGTGCTGGTGAAGGATAAACCTGCCCAGGCGAAATGGCTTTCCGAAGACGAAAAAGCAGCGCTGCAGGCGCAGCTGGATAAAGAACAGCAAGGTCTGAAGGCGGTACGCAACTACGGTGAAGCCTTCCGCTCGCGCAACGTGATCCTGCTCTGCGCGCAGTACTTTACCTGGAGCATTGGCGTGTACGGCTTTGTGCTGTGGCTGCCGTCGATTATCCGCAGCGGCGGTGAGAACCTCGGCATGGTAGAAGTGGGCTGGCTCTCTTCCGTACCGTATCTGGCCGCGACCATCGCCATGATCGTCGTCTCCTGGGCGTCGGACAAGCTGCAGAACCGAAAATTGTTTGTCTGGCCGCTGCTGCTGATCGCTGCTTTTGCCTTTATCGGCTCGTGGGCCGTGGGTGCAAATCACTTCTGGGCCTCTTATACCCTGCTGGTGGTCGCCGGTGCCGCCATGTATGCCCCGTACGGTCCGTTCTTTGCCATCATCCCGGAAATGCTGCCGCGTAACGTGGCGGGTGGCGCGATGGCGCTGATTAACAGTATGGGTGCGCTGGGGTCGTTCTGCGGCTCCTGGTTCGTCGGTTACCTGAACGGTGCCACCGGCAGCCCGTCCGCATCGTACATCTTTATGGGGGTGGCGCTTTTCGCCTCCGTGTGGCTTACTCTGATTGTTAAGCCTGCTAATAATCAACAACACCCTGTCGGCGCTCGCCACGCCTGAATCCTTAAAAATCAACGGAGATTAGCATGAAGCCGTCCGTCATTTTGTATAAAGCATTGCCGGAAGATCTGCAGAAACGTCTTGAAGAACACTTCACCGTCACGCAGGTGAAGAATCTGAGCCCGGAAACCGTGGCGCAGCACGCCGAAGCGTTCGCCAGCGCCGAAGGCCTGCTGGGTTCAAGCGAGAAAGTGGATGTCGCCCTGCTGGAGAAAATGCCGAAGCTTCGTGCTACCTCTACCGTTTCCGTGGGTTACGACAACTTTGATGTGGATGCCCTTAATGCCCGCAAGATCCTGCTGATGCATACGCCACATGCCCTGACGGAAACCGTGGCCGATACGCTGATGGCGCTGGTACTCACCACGGCACGTCGCGTGGTGGAAGTCGCCGGGCGCGTGAAAGCGGGCGAGTGGACAAAAAGCATAGGTCCGGACTGGTTCGGCGTGGACGTTCACGGCAAAACGCTGGGCATTGTTGGTATGGGGCGTATCGGGCTGGCGCTGGCGCAGCGCGCGCATTTTGGTTTTAACATGCCGATTCTGTATAACGCGCGTCGCCATCACGGTGAAGCCGAGGAACGCTTCAACGCCCGCTACTGCGAGCTGGATACCCTGCTGCAGGAAGCTGATTTTGTCTGCCTGGTTCTGCCGCTGACGGACGAAACGCGTCATCTGATTGGCAAATCCGCATTTGAAAAAATGAAGAAATCCGCCATTTTCATCAACGCGGGTCGCGGCCCGGTGGTGGATGAGCAGGCGCTGATTGAAGCTCTGCAGAACGGTGAGATCCATGCAGCAGGTCTGGACGTCTTTGAGCAGGAGCCGCTGCCGGTGGATTCCCCGCTGCTTTCGCTGCCTAACGTGGTTGCGCTGCCGCACATCGGCTCAGCCACCCATGAGACGCGCTACAGCATGGCGGCCACTGCGGTCGATAATCTCATCGCCGCCCTTAGCGGAAAGGTGGAGATAAACTGCGTGAACCCGCAGGTGCAACGATAGAAACGAAAAAACCCGCCAGAAGGCGGGTTTTTGAATTTTGTGCTACTGGGTTGGAAGCTTACAGGCTTACAACGTTACCAGCTGCTGGGCCTTTAGCGCCGCTTTCGATGGTGAAGGAAACTTTCTGACCTTCATCCAGAGATTTGTAGCCATCGTTCTGGATAGCAGAGAAGTGTACGAACACGTCTTTTGAGCCATCGTCAGGAGTGATGAAGCCGAAACCTTTATCAGCGTTGAACCATTTTACCAGACCAGTCATTTTAGCAGACATAGAAATTACCTTATTAACAAATATATTGAGCCTTCCGGCTTGATGGATTGCGTTACAGATTTTTAAGCGATGAAGGAAGGGTCACAACGAAGGGTATCTATGGATAACAATCTGGACTGCTTTACTAAACTGCTTTAGGTCTGTGTAACAAACCGACGGGGATAGTTATACCGATGTGGTAGAAGAATGACAAGCGTTATTTTCGATAAGCATAAAAAAACCCCGCCAGAGACGGGGTTTTTTCGGTTTATTCTGTAGCCGTGACTGCGGCACTCCAGGCCTGGCTAAAGGCCTGATGCTGGGAGGCCAGCGGCCCAATCAGCGTATTGTACTGGCTTGCCTGCTGCGAGGTCGGGAACTGAATGCCGTTGGCAACAAAGCTTACCTGAGTATCCTGCTGGGCAATAAAGTCGCCCACCTGAACCAGCTGTTGCGTGAAGATTTGCGCGGCCGGAATCAGCGGTTGCAGCGCTTCAGACGGTTTCGTCACCACTTTCTCATACACTTTGTCGAAGACCGGTTTGAGATCGTCGCCCTGCTTCAGCGCAGAACGTGACGCGTCAGCCTGCATTTTCGCATTCTGCAACTGCTGGCTCAGCACGCCAAGCGCACCGTTGGACTGGCGAAGCGGTTCGCGCTGCGTCATATAATCCTGCGGAACGCGGATGGCGTTCACGCTATCCACCACGGGACGAATTCCGGAATCCATCGCCTGGCTCACCTGCTGTGAGTAACCATAAAGAATGGCGTAATCGGACACGAAGGGGCCAAACTGTTTTTTCTGATCCGCAGTCAGCGTCGGCAACCGCTCGCCGCTGCGCATCACTGTATTCTGCAGAAAATCGATAAACGCTTTGCGCTGATCGCCTTCTTTATCAAAACACCCACTCAGGCTAACAACCATCAACAACGCCGCAATAGGCGCAAACCAGCGAGAGCAGGACTTTCCTGTCGCCATTTTATTACTCCTTTCACCCAAAAAAGCGCACACCGGCACACGCGTGCCCGACGCTGACAAGGATAGTCCAGGTCAGCCTTGCAAGATACTCTTTTCATGCAAAACGGCTATTGCCGATTTATTTCTTACCATTTACAAAAAAATACCTGCCGAAGCCGACATATGAGTAATCAGGTAATTAGCATAACTATCCATATCGCTGAATCGGGTAAAGCGATCGTTATCGCACGATTAATCACACCCGTGACGATCCTGGGTTCGTATTAGGGACTATTCTTAACTGGCTCTCTGATGTTCTTGATCACGATGTGAGATTTAAGAGGAGTCCTCAATGGAATATAAAGATCCTGAGTTTGAGCTGCTGAGCAGCCTGGAACAGATCATTTTTAAAGATGTACCGCAGACAATTAGCCTGCAACAAAAATCCAATCCCTTTACAGAATATGAGCAATTGCGCAAAGGGACAGGACTGAAAACCGAAGAATTCGCCAGAGCGATGGGTGTCAGCGTGGCTATGGTGCAGGAGTGGGAGTCAAAACGTGAGAAACCCACCCCAACCGAGTTAAGGCTGATGCGCCTGATTCAGGCCAACCCTGCACTCAGCAAACAGATAGCGTAGTGAAGATTGAATGCCCCCGCCTTTGCGGGGGCTTGTGTTTTAAAGGCTCTCGCAACGCCAGCCCGCCTCTTCCAATACCCACTCATGCGTTAACGTTAAGCCTCTTAAAAAAGCCTCGTCGTGTGATACCACCAGCAGAGCTCCGGGGAAACCTACCAGCGCCGCTTCAATGGCCTGGACCGAGGCCAAATCCAGATGGTTGGTCGGTTCATCCAGCAGCAGAAGCTGCGTGGCCTCCGCGCGCCACAGCACGCAGGCCAGGGCGGCCTTAAGACGCTCGCCGCCGCTGAGCTCCGCCAGCGGGAGCGTGACTTTGTCTGCACCCAGTTGAAGCTGCGCCAGACGGGTTCGCAATACCCCCTGTTCCAGAGGCGTATGACCCAGGTTGAGATGCGTCATGACCGACTGCGAAAGATCGAGTTGGGACAGATGCTGGTCGAGATAAGCGCAGCTGACTGAAACCTTACAGGTACCCGAACGGGGGGCAATCTCGCCGAGGAGGGTTTTTAACAGCGTCGATTTGCCGCAGCCGTTCGGTCCCTTTAACGCCACGCGCATCGGTCCGTCCATCCGCAAGTTGAGCGGAGGAACAGGCACATGCGGCAGCACCAGATCCTCCAGCACCAGCACCTGCTTCCCCTCCGGGATCTGACTCCCCGGCAGGGTGAACATCACCGGGTTATCTTCCTCAACGCGTTCACGCGCCTTATTTACCGCGGCGTTGAGGGCTTCATTTTGCTCGCTGTGCTGTTTTTTCCAGGAACCGATCCGCTCCTTCGCCGCGCCTTTATATTTGACCCGCTCGAACGACGCGATATTCAGTGTATCGACGGTGCGCAATGTCTTTGCCGAACGCCGCTGGCTGTCATCATGCTCTTTTTGCATGCGTACCCGAGTGCGTTTGCGCTCGGTTGCCGCATGTTCCAGCGCCGCGCGGGCCGCCTGCTGTTCGGCATCGCGCTGGGTTTGATAATCCGAATAATTCCCGCCGTAGCTGCGCAGGCCCGAGGCGCTCAGCTCAAGGATACGCGGTACCTGCTCCAGAAGTTCGCGGTCATGGGAGGCCACCAGCACGCCGCCCTGAAAACGGCTGAGCTGGTCGTAGAACCACGCCCGGCTCTGTCGGTCCAGATGGTTAGTGGGCTCGTCCAGCAGCATGAAATCGGCTTCAGCCGTAAACGCCCCGCACAGCAGGGCGCGGATGCGCTCGCCGCCGCTGAGTTCGCCGGCGGGTTTATCCGGGTCAAACGGTGGTAGCTCCGCATTGATAAACGCCTCGCTCAGGCGCTCGGCAACATCCCAGTGGCCGTCAAGCAGCTCCAGATCGTCAGGCTGGTAATCGCCGCTGTCGATGCGCTTACGCGCCGTAAAAATCGCGTCATATCCGAGCAGTTCAGCTAGCGTCGTCTGCGGAGAAATGACGTGCTGCTGCGCCACCCAGGCATGCGAGCCAAAGCGTTCAATATGACCGGTAGCCGGTTCGTCCAGCCCCGCCAGCAGACGCAGCAGACGCGTTTTCCCGCTGCCGTTACGGCCAACCAGCGCGCACAGGGAGGGGTCCAGCGTGAGATTCAGCGGACCAAAAAGGGTATCACCCGTCGGAAACTGACACGTGACCTGATGCAAAATAAAAGAAGGGGACTGCGCAAAATGAGCCATAAGCACTCCTGAATGAAATCAAAACATCCCCTGCCCACGCGGTGGCGTTTAGCAAGGATCGAAATTCATCAGTCGTGTTTGTTCATTTTTGGGGGGCGCTCCGGCGCGAGAAAGTTAACGCGGATAAGAATAGCGGTAATGTGTTGACGGTTTCAAGGTTAAATTTTCATCGATGCGCCATAAAAAAACCCGCCGAAGCGGGTTTTTCTCACCTGCAGGCCCGTGTAAGCGAAGCGCCGCCGGGCAACGGGCACGTTACTGCAGCAGCGAAATATCCGCTACGCGCAGGAACAGCTCGCGCAGTTTCTCGAGCATGGAGAGACGGTTAATACGCAGCTCTTTATCTTCTACGTTCACCATCACTTTCTCGAAGAAGGCGTCGATCACGTCACGCAGCTCGGCCAGCTCCACCAGCGCTTCCTGGTAGCGACCTTCCGCGAAGTACGGCTCGAGCTTGTCGCGCAGCACAACAACCTGCATCGCCAGCGCGATCTCTTCCGGCTCTTTCAGGGTTGCGGCGTTCACGCGCTCGTTCAGCGTCTCGTCGGATTTCGCCAGAATGTTGGATACACGCTTGTTAGCCGCAGCCAGGGCAGATGCCGCTTCCAGCGTACGGAAGTGGGAAACCGCCTTCATACGCGCATCAAAATCAGCCGGACGGGTTGGACGACGCGCCAGCACCGCCTGAATGGTGTCAACGGTGTAACCTTCGTCCTGATACCACGCGCGGAAACGACCGAGCATAAAGTCGATCACGTCATCCACAACCTTCGCGTTGGTCAGCTTGTCGCCGTACAGACGCACCGCTTCTTCGGTCAAGGTCTGCAGATCGAGGTTCAGGTTCTTCTCAACGATGATACGCAGCACGCCCAGCGCAGCACGACGCAGCGCAAACGGGTCTTTATCGCCTTTCGGATGCTGGCCGATACCGAAGATACCCGCCAGGGTGTCCATCTTATCGGCAATCGCCACGGCGCACGCAACCGGGTTGGACGGCAGGTCGTCACCCGCGAAGCGCGGCTGATACTGCTCGTTCAGGGCCACGGCCACGTCTTCCGCTTCGCCATCGTGACGCGCGTAGTGCATGCCCATCACGCCCTGGGTGTCGGTAAATTCGAACACCATGTTGGTCATCAGGTCGCACTTGGACAGCAGGCCTGCACGCGTCGCGTGGTTGACGTCGGCACCGATTTCACGGGCGATCCAGCCGGACAGCTCCGCAATGCGGTCGGTCTTGTCGCGCAGCGTGCCCAGCTGCTGCTGGAACAGCACGGTCTGCAGGCGCGGCAGGTTATCTTCCAGACGCTTTTTACGGTCGGTGTTGAAGAAGAACTCCGCATCCGCCAGACGCGGACGAACAACTTTCTCGTTACCGGAGATAATCTGGATCGGATCTTTCGATTCGATGTTTGCTACGAAGATGAAGTTTGGCAGCAGCTTGCCGTCGTTGGCGTAAACCGGGAAGTATTTCTGGTCACCTTTCATGGTGTACACCAGCGCTTCAGCCGGAACGGCCAGGAATTTCTCTTCGAACTTCGCGGTCAGCACAACTGGCCATTCAACCAGAGAGGTCACTTCTTCCAGCAGGCTTTCGCTCAGGTCGGCGTTACCGCCAATCTGGCGCGCCGCTTCTTCAGCGTCCGCTTTGATTTTGGCTTTACGCTGTTCGTAGTCGGCAATAACTTTACCGCGCTCCAGCAGGATCTGCGGGTACTGGTCGGCATTGTCGATGGTGAACTCAGGCTCGCCCATGAAGCGGTGCCCGCGGATCACGCGATCGGACGCCACGCCCAGAATGGTCGCCGGGATAACGGTATCGCCCAGCAGCAGGGTCACGGTGTGAACCGGACGCACGAAGTGCACGTCGGACGCGCCCCAGCGCATCAGCTTAGGAATCGGCAGCTTCGCCAGAGACGTGGCAATCATGTCCGGCAGCAGCGCTTCCGCGCTTTCGCCTTTCACGTGCGCACGGTACAGCAGCCACTCGCCTTTATCCGTGGTCAGACGCTCGGCCTGATCGACGGTGATGCCGCAGCCGCGCGCCCAGCCTTCAGCCGCTTTGCTCGGCTTGCCTTCCGCGTCAAACGCCTGGGCAATCGCCGGTCCACGTTTTTCGACTTCACGATCCGGCTGAGACGCCGCCAGATTTGCTACTTTCAGCGCCAGACGGCGCGGTGCAGCAAACCACTCAATTTTACCGTGTGCCAGGCCAGCGTTATCCAGCTCGGCGGTCACGTTCGCAGCGAAAGATTCAGCTAGGCTGCGCAGGGCTTTTGGTGGCAGCTCTTCGGTGCCGATTTCCACCAGGAAAGTTTTCTCAGACATGGCCGCCTCTTATTTGTTTCGGTTGCACATCGGGAAGCCAAGGGCTTCACGGGACGCGTAGTAAGCTTCTGCAACGGCTTTGGTCAGGGTACGAATACGCAGAATGTAGCGCTGACGTTCAGTCACGGAGATGGCTTTGCGGGCGTCCAGCAGGTTGAAGCTGTGGGCGGCCTTCAGAATACGCTCGTAAGCAGGCAGCGGCAGCGGAGTCTCCAGCGCCAGCAGCTGCTGCGCTTCTTTCTCATACTGCTCGAAGCAGGTGAACAGGAAGTCCACGTCCGCATATTCGAAGTTATAGGTGGATTGCTCTACTTCGTTCTGATGGAACACGTCGCCGTAGGTGGTTTTACCCAGCGGGCCGTCGCTCCAGACCAGGTCGTAAACGCTGTCTACGCCCTGAATGTACATCGCCAGACGTTCCAGACCGTAGGTGATTTCACCGGTGATTGGCTTACATTCCAGACCACCCACCTGCTGGAAGTAGGTGAACTGGGTCACTTCCATGCCGTTCAGCCACACTTCCCAACCCAGCCCCCAGGCACCCAGCGTTGGGTTTTCCCAGTTATCTTCCACGAAACGGATGTCGTGGATGGTTGGATCCATACCCAGCTCTTTCAGCGACCCGAGGTACAGTTCCTGAATGTTGTCTGGTGATGGCTTAATCACCACCTGGAACTGATAGTAATGCTGCAGTCGGTTCGGGTTCTCACCGTAACGACCATCGGTCGGACGACGGGAAGGCTGCACATACGCGGTCGCCATTGGCTCTGGCCCCAACGCGCGCAGGCTGGTCATCGGGTGTGAAGTGCCGGCGCCGACTTCCATGTCCAAAGGTTGAACAATGGTACAGCCCTGACGAGCCCAGTAATCCTGTAAGGTCAGGATCAGGCCCTGGAAGGTCTTGGTATCAAACTTTTGCATAGTATTTCGTGCTGGATACGTGTGGTTTTAAATGGAAGGGACCAGTATACCCGCTGGCTGCAAGATATACAGTACGAAACGGGGTTGTTTAGGGAAAATTGGGAAATAAGCCTTGCTGCCAGAACGCTGACGGCGTCTGGCTGCTGATTATGCGAGCAGGCTAGCGCATGGAGAGGTGTAAAAACTGACCGTCCGCATCAAACGAGCAGACAAAGCCCTCTTTGCGCGACGTATGGCCCCGCAGCTCGTAGCTTCCCTGAAAACGCTCGAACCCGGTGACATCAATTTTCTGCACGTCCGAGTTATAGCGGCGAGCGGCCCGATCCTTACAGAGCGCTTCCATATCCAGTGAACGTTCCGGGCTCATTTTACCCTGCTGCGCTTTTTGCACAGGTGCTTCTTGCGGCGCGCTGCATCCCGCCAGGCTCGCCAGCAGAAAGAGTGACGCCACACGCTTCATCATCATTTTTATTACCGCCCTGGTCAGTGGCTGTTATTTTTAGTATCAAAGCTTTTATAGATTACGGTCCGGCATTCTGCGAATCTCGCGGCCTCCCTACAAGCCTGCTGAATAAAACTCAGAATTTTCCAAGCGAAGACTTTTGGACAATGGCAGTCACACTCAATTTACAGGGAATACGAGGAACTGATGCAGTCAAAAATTAACTGGATTGATAACCTGCGTGGAATAGCGTGTCTGATGGTGGTCATGATCCACACGACGACCTGGTACGTCACGAATGCCCACAGCATCAGCCCCGTTAACTGGGATATCGCCAATATTCTCAACTCTGCGTCACGCGTCAGCGTGCCGCTGTTCTTTATGATTTCCGGCTTTCTCTTTTTTGGCGAACGTAGCGCGCAGCCGCGGCACTTCATCCGCATCGCGGCCTGCCTGGGGTTCTACAGCGCCGTTGCTCTGCTCTATATCACGCTGTTCACCTCCATTAACGCCGGGCTATCGCTGAAATACGTGCTGCAAAAACCGGTGTTTTACCACCTGTGGTTCTTCTTCGCCATTATCGTTATCTATCTGGTCTCCCCGCTCATCCAGGTAAAAAGCGTCAGCGGTAAAATGCTGCTGGCCCTGATGGTGGTTATCGGCATTATCGCCAACCCGAATACGCTCTCACAGAAAATCGACGGATTTGAGTGGTTGCCGATCAATCTCTATATCAACGGCGATACTTTTTACTACGTGCTTTACGGCATGCTGGGGCGCGCCATCGGGATGATGGACACACAAAAACGCGGTCTGAACTGGCTCTGCGGGGCGCTGTTTATCGCTGGCGTGGCGGTGATTTCACGCGGAACGCTGCACGAGCTGCAGTGGCGCGGCAATTTTGCCGATACCTGGTATCTCTATTGCGGGCCGATGGTCTTTATCTGTGCCGTTTCGCTGCTCACGCTCGCCAAAAATACTCTGAACGAGCGCGCCCTGCCCGTGCTGAGTCTTATCTCGCGGCATTCTCTCGGGATTTACGGTTTTCACGCGCTGGTGATCCACGCGCTGCGCACGAGAGGCGTTGAGCTAAAAAGCTGGCCGGTGCTGGATATCGTCTGGATTTTTGCCGCCACGCTGGCGATCAGCCTGCTGCTGTCGATGCTGCTGCAAAAAATAGACGCTCGCCGCTTCGTCAGCTAATGCTTCGCTGCCGGGCGCGATGATACTGGCGCGGGGAGGAAAACCCTGCCGCCAGTGAAGCCTGCTCCACGCCGCGCCCCTGCAATAGCCACTGCTCCGCCACCGCCAGACGCAGCTGCTCAAGATAATCGCGAACGCTAATACCTAAATGTGACTGGAAAAGCCGGGTGAGGTGACGCGGGCTGACGTGCGCCAGGGCGGCAATGTCAGGCAAGCTCCAGGTCTTTTGCGGCTCGGCGGTGAGCGCATCCTGCGCCCGATGAATCGCCGGATGAAGATGATTGCGGTAGCGTAGCCACGGGGATAGCTGGGGATCGTCACCGGAACGGCGGAACCAGACCACCATTTCGCGCGCCACGGCCAGCGCCTTTTCGGGGCCGCACAGGCGGTTAATCATGTGCAGCGCCAGATCGATGCCAGACGTGATCCCCGCGCTGGTCCAGATATTCTCATCCTGCACAAAGATGCGGTTTTCTTTAATCGTCGCCGTGGGGGCAGCGGTGCGTAAACGACTAATAACATCATGATGGGTCGTGCACTGTCGGTTGTTCAACAGGCCCGATTTCGCCGCCAGTAAGGCCCCTGAACAGACGCACATCATGGTGATTTCCTGGCTCTGGATCTGCGGCTGCAGGCGCATCAGCCAGTGCTGGATCTGCTGCGCCTGTGGCGTTGAGAACTGAAAGCGGGAGTCGCTCACCCCCGGCAGCACCAGCAGGCTGCCTTCCGGGAGACGATCCGGCAACAGCTGGATACCGCTCATCGTCAGGCCTATCGACGTCGGAACCTCCGGCTGCGGGCCAATGTAATGCAGGCGAAACGCATCGCCAGCCAGCACAAAGGTCTCTGCCGGGCCGGTCATGTCTAATGACAGCACTCCGGGCAACATCACGAACCAGACGTCGATGCTCATTACAGGGACTCCAGCGTCTCCGCTACCGTTTTAATCTCGGCAAAACGCCCGGACAGTACCGTCTCGGTACGATGGCGAATTTCCGCTGCGCTAAGGGTAATGCCCTTGTAAGTCATGGGAAACGTCAGCGTTGCCTCACTGACAAAGGTCACAGCATAACCCAGATCGGATGCCACCCGGGCGGTGGTTTCGCAGCATTGTTCAGTGCGAATGCCGCAGATAATCACACTGTTGATATCGCGCTCGCGCAGCCAGCGGTCAAGCCCGGTATCCGTAAACGCATTATGGACGTGTTTCTGGAAAACCACATCCGGCTGATGACGCAAAAAGGCCATCGGTTTGACATAGCCGCTTTCCAGGGTGAAAGGTTCGTCTTCATCCACATGAAAAATATCAGCGACCGGAATATTGCGCGCCTGGCAGCCTTCAATCAGCCCCAGCATCGCCTGCTGAAAGGCAGGGATCTCGCCTTCCTGCCAGTAATTGCGGTGGTGAAATGACTGCTGAGTATCGATGTTGATTAATGCAGTGCGTGACATGATGGATCTCCTCGCCAGTGGGTGTGACACCATACTGGCAAGGAAAGGAAGGCACGCACAGACCAAAAAAGGACATCCTCGCGCCTCTCCCGGACAAGCCTATTTACGACATCAGCGGCAGCAGCTGCTGGTAGATTTTGCGGAACACGTCGCGCCTTTCCGCGTACCGCGCATGGCGCGCCGCGTCAGGTACATGCGCCTGTTCAAGCGTAAGCTGCGGCAACAGTTGCGAAAGCGGTTGTTCCGGATGAATGGCTATCTGCGCCAGACGCGCGGCGCCGAGCGCGGGCCCGACGTCCCCGCCGGTGCGGAAATCCAGCTGCAACCCGCTGATATCCGCCAGCATCTGTCGCCAGTAAGGGCTTCGCGCACCGCCGCCAATCAGGGTGACGCTCGTCGGCTTCAGACCGCAGTCGTGCACCACGTCCATCCCGTCGGCCAGCGCATACCCCACGCCTTCCAGAACCGCGCGCGCCAGCTCTGCCGGGCCATGTTGATGGGTTAAGCCAAAGAACACCCCTTTCGCTTCCGGGTTGTTGTGCGGCGTACGCTCACCGGAAAGATACGGTAAAAACCAGACGGTGCCCGCAGCGTCATCCGCCTGCTGGGCTGCGGAAATGAGCGCCGGAACGTCGGCCATGCCGGTGAGTTTTGCCGCCCAGTCCAGGCAGGACGCCGCGCTGAGCATTACCGACATCAAATGCCATTTCCCGGGAAGGGCATGACAGAAACTGTGCACAGCGCTTTCTGGATTACTGCGATACCCGTCGCTGACGGCAAAATAGACGCCGGACGTTCCCAGCGACAGCATCGCCTGACCCGCCTCAACCATGCCGACACCGACAGCGCCCGCCGCGTTATCGCCGCCTCCGGCCACCACGGGTACGGCAGGCATATTCCAGCGCTCAGCAACGGCTGGCAGCAGTTCGCCTGTTACCTCACAGCCTTCGTACAGCGCGGGCATATGTTCCCGGGTCAGATGGCAGGCATCCAACATCGCCTCGCTCCAGTCGCGCTTCGCCACGTCGAGCCACATGGTGCCCGCGGCATCGGACATGTCGCTGGCGAAATCGCCCGTCATGCGAAAACGCAGATAGTCTTTCGGCAGCAGGACTTTCGCCACCTGACGGAAAACCTCCGGTTCGTGGCGCTGCACCCACAGTAATTTGGGCGCAGTAAAGCCGGGCATCATCAGGTTGCCGGTAATCTCGCGGGAGGCAGGCACGCGCGCCTCAAGAAGCGCGCACTCTTCCGCACAGCGGCCATCGTTCCAGAGGATCGCAGGACGCAGCACGCGATGCTGGCTATCGAGCAGCGTAGCGCCGTGCATTTGTCCGGCAATTCCCAGCGCTTTCACGTCACGAAGGCTGTGCTGCTCACCTAAGGCTTTGATTGCGCGGTCCGTCGCCTGCCACCACTGCTCCGGATCCTGTTCCGACCACAGCGGATGCGGACGTGAAACCTGCAGCGTTTCCGTCTGCGTGGCTAATACGTCGCCCTGCTCGCTCAACAGGATGGCTTTCACACCCGATGTGCCAAGATCGATCCCGATATACATTACGGTGACTCCTTTTACAGAAATGCCCGGTGGCGCTAACGCTTACCGGGCCTACGTGCATCTTCAGCTCAATCACTTATCAAACAGATAGTGGTTTACGAGATTTTCCAGCAGTTCCTGGTGCCCGCTCTGGTGCTGCGGCGCCAGCTGCTGCTGTTCAGCGTACTTCGCAATTTCCGCCAGCGATAACTGACCTTTCAAGATTTGCTGGCCCAGCTCACTGTTCCAGCCGCTGTAACGCTTCGCTACGCGTTTATCCAGCTCGCCGTCTTCAATCATGCGCGCCGCCACTTTCAGCGCCAGCGCCATGGTGTCCATCGCGCCAATGTGGCCGTAGAACAGATCGTATTTGTCGGTGCTCTGACGACGTACCTTGGCGTCAAAGTTCAGGCCGCCTGTGGTGAAACCGCCCGCTTTGACGATCTCGTACATCACCAGGGCATTCTCTTCCACGCTGTTCGGGAACTGATCGGTGTCCCAGCCCAGCTGTGCATCGCCACGGTTCGCATCGACAGAGCCGAAAATGCCCAGCGCAATGGCAGACGCGATCTCGTGATGGAAAGAGTGGCCCGCCAGCGTGGCGTGGTTGGCTTCAATGTTCACTTTAATCTCTTTTTCCAGACCGAACTGCTTCAGGAAGCCATACACCGTCGCCACGTCGTAGTCATACTGGTGCTTGGTCGGTTCCTGCGGTTTCGGCTCAATCAGCAGCGTGCCGCGGAAGCCGATTTTGTGCTTATGGTCGACAACCATCTGCATAAAGCGGCCAATCTGCTCGCGCTCCTGACGCAGGTCGGTGTTCAGCAGCGTTTCATAACCTTCACGGCCACCCCACAGGACATAGTTCTCGCCACCCAGCTGATGCGTAGCGTTCATTGCCGTCACCACCTGCGTGGCTGCCCAGCTAAACACTTCCGGATCCGGATTGGTTGCCGCGCCCGCGCCGTAGCGTGGGTTGGTGAAGCAGTTTGCCGTACCCCAGAGCAGCTTCACGCCGCTTTGCTGCTGTTTCGCCGCCAGTACATCCACCATCTGCGCAAAATTGTTCAGATACTCTTTCAGCGACGCGCCTTCCGGCGACACGTCCACGTCATGGAAGCAGTAGTACGGCACGTTTAGCTTGTGGAAGAACTCAAACGCCACATCGGCTTTGCGCTTTGCCTGCTCGATGGCCTCACCCGGCTGCTGCCACGGGCGGTCAAAGGAACCCACGCCGAACATATCGGCGCCGTTCCAGCAGAAGGTATGCCAGTAACAGGCGGCAAAGCGCAGATGATCTTCCATGCGCTTACCCAGCACCAGCTCATCCGGGTTGTAGTGACGAAATGCTAAAGGATTGGTCGTTTTTGGGCCTTCGTAACGAACACGATCGAGTTGGTCGAAATAAGCTTGCATATTGAGCTCCATAATCAGGGTATGCGGCGAGTCGTTGATACAGGAGTAATAGTGAATAGACATTTTGGGTTGCTCAATTACGTTATTTCACACTGCTATTGAGAGAATGCACAACTGTGCGCTGGCTCGCAAAATAATGCGCAGACAAACTATTTTTCGGCGCGTATTCCAGAATCAAATGTAATTAAGACGTTACGTATTTTAAAATCCGATCGCGGTCATAAATTCAGAAATAAACCAAATATCATAATGAGAAGATAAAAATCTGTAATTGCCAGCCCGCCTTTCCGCGTTAAAAATTTGCTGCGTCTCAGCAGTGAATGTTTCTTTTATCTCAGCAACACATACCCCTACAAAAAGGCCTAATAATTATGAAGATAAAGAACCTGACTCTAACGCTCTGCACTACGCTTCTCCTTGCAAGCTTTGCAGGACATGCCAAAGAGGTCAAAATTGGCATGGCGATTGACGACCTGCGCCTGGAGCGCTGGCAAAAAGATCGCGATATTTTTGTGAAGAAAGCAGAATCCCTCGGCGCCAGCGTGTTTGTTCAGTCGGCTAACGGCAATGAAGAAACACAAATGTCGCAGATCGAGAATATGATCAACCGTGGCGTCGATGTTCTGGTCATTATCCCCTATAACGGCCAGGTATTAAGTAACGTGGTGAAAGAAGCCAAACAGGAAGGCATAAAAGTCCTGGCCTATGACCGCATGATTAATAATGCGGATATTGATTATTATATTTCATTCGACAATGAAAAAGTCGGGGAATTACAGGCGCAAAGCCTGATCGACAAAGTGCCTCAGGGCAATTATTTCCTGATGGGCGGCTCTCCGGTAGATAACAACGCCAAACTGTTCCGCGAAGGGCAAATGAAAGTCCTTAAGCCGTACATCGACAACGGGAAAATTAAAGTGGTTGGCGATCAGTGGGCCGACGGCTGGCTGCCAGAAAACGCGCTGAAGATTATGGAAAACGCGCTGACGGCCAACAACAACAAAATTGACGCGGTTGTGGCCTCCAACGATGCCACCGCAGGCGGCGCTATCCAGGCCCTGAGCGCCCAGGGGCTGGCCGGTAAAGTCGCTATTTCAGGACAGGATGCCGATCTGGCTGGCGTAAAACGCATTATCGCAGGCACCCAAACCATGACGGTCTACAAACCGATTACCCAGCTGGCCAATACGGCGGCGGAAATCGCCGTGGAGCTGGGCAATGGCAAACAACCTAAAGCAGACGCGACCCTGAATAACGGGTTGAAAGACGTTCCGGCGCGCCTGCTCACGCCGATTGAAGTCAACAAAGAGAACATTGACGCCACCGTGGTTAAAGACGGTTTCCACAAGAAGAGCGAACTGTAATCCGGCGCGGCCCCTGCTCTGCGGGGGCGCATCACGTTGTACTGTTCTTCCCTCGGGCTATGTGGAGCGGTTATGCCTTATTTACTTGAAATGAAAAGCATCACCAAACGCTTCGGCATGGTGAAAGCCGTCGACAACGTCAGCCTCCGGTTGAATCCCGGCGAAGTGGTTTCGCTGTGCGGTGAGAACGGTTCGGGCAAGTCGACGCTGATGAAAGTGCTGTGCGGGATCTACCCACACGGCAGCTACGAAGGTGAAATCGTCTTTGCCGGCGAAGTGATTCAGGCAACACACATCCGCGATACCGAGCGCAAAGGCATCGCCATCATTCACCAGGAGCTGGCGCTGGTGAAGCATCTCACCGTGCTGGAGAACATTTTCCTCGGGGCCGAAATTTCCCACCGCGGCGTGCTGGATTACGACACCATGACGCTCCGCTGCGAAAAGCTGCTGGCGCAGGTGAGCCTCAACATTTCACCGGACACCCGCGTGGGGGATCTGGGCCTCGGGCAACAGCAGCTGGTCGAAATAGCGAAAGCGCTAAATAAACAGGTCAGGCTGCTGATCCTCGATGAGCCAACGGCCTCGCTCACCGAACAGGAAACTGCGGTTCTGCTCAACATCATCCGCGATCTGCAAAACCACGGCATCGCCTGTATCTACATCTCGCACAAGCTGAACGAGGTCAAAGCCATTTCGGACACCATCTGCGTGATCCGCGACGGGCAGCACATCGGCACGCGTGAAGCCGCGGGCATGAGTGAAGATGACATCATCACCATGATGGTGGGCCGCGAGCTGACGGCGCTCTACCCGAATGAGCCCCACGCAACGGGCGATGAAGTGCTGCGCGTGGAAAACCTGACCGCGTGGCACCCCGTTAACCGCCACATCAAGCGCGTCAATAACGTCTCGTTTTCCCTTCACAGCGGTGAAATTCTTGGAATTGCTGGCCTCGTCGGTGCCGGGCGCACCGAAGCCGTACAGTGTCTGTTTGGCGTGTGGCCTGGGCGCTGGGAGGGCACGGTTTACATCGACGGTCAGCCGGTGAAAATCGATAACTGCCAGCAGGCGATTGCCCGCGGCATTGCCATGGTGCCGGAAGATCGTAAGAAAGACGGCATCGTACCGGTGATGGCAGTGGGTAAAAACATTACGCTTGCGGCACTCGATCGATTCTCCGGCGCGCTGAGCAGCCTGGACGACGCCGCCGAGCAGCAGTGCATCCTCCAGTCGCTTGCCCGGCTGAAGGTCAAAACCTCCTCGCCGGAACTGGCGATTGGCCGTCTGAGCGGAGGAAACCAGCAGAAGGCGATTCTGGCGCGCTGCCTGCTTCTCAATCCACGCATATTAATCCTTGATGAGCCCACGCGCGGGATTGATATCGGTGCCAAATATGAAATCTACAAACTGATTAATCAGCTTGTACAGCAAGGGATTGCCGTCATTGTCATTTCGTCTGAGTTACCCGAAGTGCTCGGCCTGAGCGACCGCGTGCTGGTCATGCACGAGGGAAAACTGAAAGCCAACCTGATTAACCAGAACCTGACGCAGGAGCAGGTGATGGAAGCCGCTTTAAGGAGCGAACGTCATGTCGAAAAGCAATCCGTCTGATATCAAAGTCGCTGTTCCGACGCCCGGTGCGTTCGCGGGGCTAAAAGCGCTTAACCTGCAGGTTTTCGTGATGATCGCGGCCATTATCGTCATCATGCTGTTCTTTACCTGGATGACCGATGGCTCGTACTTAAGCGCGCGTAACGTCTCCAACCTGCTCCGCCAGACCGCCATCACCGGCATTCTGGCCGTGGGCATGGTGTTCGTGATTATCTCCGCGGAAATCGACCTGTCGGTCGGCTCGATGATGGGGCTCCTCGGCGGCGTGGCGGCGATTTTTGACGTCTGGCTCGGCTGGCCGCTGCCGCTGACCGTGGCGGTCACGCTGGTGCTGGGTCTGGTACTGGGAGCCTGGAACGGCTGGTGGGTTGCCTACCGTAAGGTGCCATCGTTCATCGTCACCCTGGCAGGGATGCTGGCCTTTCGCGGGATCTTAATTGGCATCACTAATGGCACCACCGTCTCCCCGACCAGTGCAGCCATGTCGCAGATTGGTCAGAGTTACCTCTCAGATAGCGTGGGCTTTACCATCGGTGTGGTGGGGTTGCTGGGGTTTGTCGCGTGGCAGTGGCGTGGACGCATGCGTCGTCAGGCGCTGGGGCTGGCTTCTCCAGCGTCAACCTCGGTGGTGGGGCGTCAGGCGCTCACGGCGGTCATTGTGCTGGGCGCCATCTGGCTTTTAAACGACTATCGCGGTGTCCCGACACCCGTCCTGCTGCTGGCGCTTTTACTGCTGGCCGGTATGTTTATGGCGACGCGCACCGCGTTTGGCCGCCGTATTTATGCCATTGGCGGCAACCTTGAAGCTGCTCGCCTCTCAGGTATCAATGTCGAGCGCACCAAGCTTGCGGTCTTCGCCATTAACGGCCTGATGGTCGCTATCGCCGGGCTGATCCTCAGCTCGCGTCTGGGCGCCGGTTCTCCCTCCGCCGGTAACATCGCCGAGCTGGATGCTATCGCCGCCTGCGTCATTGGCGGCACCAGCCTCGCAGGGGGTATCGGTAGCGTGGCGGGCGCGGTCATGGGGGCATTTATCATGGCGTCGTTGGATAACGGGATGAGTATGATGGACGTCCCGACGTTTTGGCAGTATATCGTCAAGGGGGCCATTCTTTTACTGGCAGTCTGGATGGACTCGGCCACCAAGCGACGGGCCTGATAACCGTATTGTGACTTAATTGGGAAGTGAGCCATGTTTGAAAAGCGTCACCGCATTACGTTGTTATTCAATGCCAATAAAGCCTACGACCGTCAGGTGGTGGAAGGTGTTGGTGAATATTTGCAGGCGTCGCAATCCGAATGGGATATTTTTATTGAAGAAGATTTTCGCACCCGTCTGGAGAACATCAAAGAGTGGCTGGGCGATGGCGTCATCGCCGACTATGACGATCCCGTCATCGAACAGCTGCTGACCGACGTCGACGTCCCGATTGTGGGCGTCGGCGGTTCCTACCATTCGCCCGAACACTATCCGCCGGTCCACTACATTGCCACCGATAACCATGCCCTGGTCGAGGCCGCCTTTCTCCATTTAAAAGAGAAAGGCGTCCATCGCTTCGCGTTTTATGGGTTACCAGCCACCAGCGGCAAGCGCTGGGCCGTTGAGCGAGAACACGCGTTTTGCCAGCTGGTCGCGCAGGAGAAGTATCGCGGCGTGGTCTATCAGGGGCTGGAAACCGCGCCGGAAAACTGGCAGCACGCGCAAAACCGCCTGGCGGACTGGCTGCAAACGCTGCCGCCGCAAACCGGTATTATCGCCGTGACGGACGCGCGCGCGCGGCACGTGCTGCAGGTCTGCGAACATTTACACATTCCGGTGCCCGAAAAGCTGTGCGTGATTGGCATTGATAATGAAGAACTGACCCGCTATCTGTCTCGCGTGGCGCTCTCCTCCGTTGCTCAGGGCACGCGTCAGATGGGTTATCAGGCGGCGAAGCTGCTGCATCGTCTGCTCGATAAAGAATCTCTGCCGCTTCAGCGTTTGCTCGTGCCTCCTGTCCGCGTGGTGGAACGTCGCTCAACCGATTATCGCTCCTTAAGCGACCCGGCCGTCATTCAGGCCATGCACTATATTCGCAACCACGCCTGCAAAGGGATTAAGGTCGATCAGGTGCTGGATTCGGTGGGCATTTCGCGTTCGAATCTGGAGAAGCGTTTTAAAGAAGAGGTGGGCGAAACCATTCATGCCGTCATCCATGCAGAAAAGCTGGAGAAAGCACGCAGCCTGCTCGTTTCCACGTCGCTATCGATCAACGAAATCTCACAGATGTGCGGTTACCCGTCTCTGCAATACTTCTATTCGGTGTTCCGCAAAGAGTATGACACCACGCCGAAGGAGTATCGGGATCGCCACAGCGAGGTGCTGATATAGAAAAGAAAACGCCTTCCAGTGGAAGGCGTTTTTTTTGAGATTACATATGGGCGGCGATTAAACGCTGGTTATCCTGGTACATGGCGAACAGATAGTTGTTATAGCTCTGTCCCTTTGTCGAATAACCTTTCAGCTTGTGGATCATCGTACTGGCCGTCACTTCCTGGTCCGCTTTACGCAGCTGAGCGCGTGATTTACGGAACGATGAGTAGGCCGGATGCGTGTTCAGATTCACTACGTAAGCGCTGACGGAATCTTTCACAGATTCAAACTGCGAATAGCCTTTCACCTTGCCAGGGGCATTATTACAACGACCTTTCACACATTTCATGCCAAAAAGGTTGTTGTTGCTGCGCGCAAGCTTAGAAGTACCCCAGCCACTTTCGGCAGCAGCCATGGTAGCAACCATGCTGCCCGGGATGATATCTACACGCTCAAGGAGAGCATTCCACGGCACACGACGCGTGTTACCGTTCCAGCTCAACTTGTAGCGCTTCGTGATATCTTTCAGACGCGCGCGCTCTGACGGCGACCAGCGGCTATCGTACTGTTTGGAAATCAGCCAGTTACGATCCGCAGTAATCGCGGCATTTTGACTCGTGATGTAAGGCATTACCGTCCGGAGAAACGCTTTTTTCCTTGGTGTTCCGGAAGGGTATTTTCGCAAATCAGGAAGTGAACTACTCTTTGCACTATTGCGAGAATACTCTTGTTTACTGCTAACCTTACTACTTGTCGTCTGTATTACGTGGGCTTTCTTACTCGTTGTATCCGTGTGCGTCTTCGCAAGCACCTCACCCGAAAATGCCGTGGTGAGTAACATGAGTATCGCAGCCCCATATCGTCGAATGGGAGTCGATATCATTAGGTCTCCTGGTCGGATGTAATCATCCCAACACCTTATTTTTTTCACAAATTTGAGAGCGGAATCTCAAATCATATCAAAAATAGACTTCAAGAGCACGTATAGAAATAGTCCAATTCCGAAACTATGTCACCTGAAACTTGCTCATAAAAACATCATTCCACAAAAACTGTGTGCGCTATCGCAGATAACTGCCTAATTTTGCGCGAGATCACTCATCCTCACGCATCCTCCTGGCAGAAAGCGACAGGGGATGAGTTTCAGCACCTCGCCTGATGGCACACTGGTCAAAAATGCCGCGACAGGAAAAAGGAATGAAACGTACCGCATTAGCCTTTCTGATGTTACCCGCACTGGCGCATGCCGACTGGTCATCGCCGGGGTTTAACGCATTTAGCGCCGAAGGCACCGGGGTCTTCACCAGCCAGGCAAAGCTTGCGAAGGGTACGCGTCCTCTGACGCTGAGTTTTGACAAGACGTGCTGGCAGCCTGCGGATGCGATAAAACTTAATGAGATGCTGTCGCTCAAGCCCTGTGACGGCACGCCGCCGCAGTGGCGCCTTTTCCGCGACGGTGACTACCAGATGCGGATTGATACCCGCTCCGGCACGCCCACCCTGCTGCTGACGATTCAGAGTGCCGCAGAACAGCCGGTTGCAAACGTCATTCGCCAGTGTCCGAAGTGGGACGGCAAACCGCTGACGCTGGACGTCAGCAGTACCTTCCCGGAAGGCTCCGTGGTGCGCGACTACTACAGTAAACAGACGGCGACGGTGCAGAATGGAAAAATCACCCTGCAGCCAGCCGCCAACAGTAACGGCCTGCTGCTGCTTGAGCGCGCCGAAACCGACAAGCCTGCGCCGTTTAGCTGGCAAAACGCCACCGTCTATTTTGTGCTGACCGACCGTTATGTGAATGGTGACCATGGCAACGACAACAGCTACGGTCGCCATAAAGACGGTATGCAGGAGATTGGCACCTTCCACGGCGGGGATCTCAAAGGACTTGCCGGCAAGCTCGATTATTTACAGCAGTTGGGAGTGAACGCGCTCTGGATAAGCTCCCCGCTTGAGCAGATCCACGGCTGGGTAGGCGGTGGCACCAAAGGAGATTTCCCTCACTACGCCTATCACGGCTACTACACCCAGGACTGGACCAAGCTCGACGCCAACATGGGCACCGAAGATGATTTACGCCATCTTGTCGACGAAGCGCACAAGCGCGGGATCCGCGTTCTGTTTGATATCGTTATGAACCACGTTGGCTATGCCACGCTGGCAGACATGCAGGAATTTCAGTTTGGTGCCCTGTACCTTCAGGGTGATGAGCTGAAAAAGACGCTGGGAGAACGCTGGACGGACTGGAAGCCGGGCGCGGGCCAAAGCTGGCACAGCTTTAACGACTACATCAACTTTAGCGACA
This sequence comes from Enterobacter sp. WP_7_1, assembly GCF_003688535.1. Lineage (NCBI taxonomy): Bacteria > Pseudomonadati > Pseudomonadota > Gammaproteobacteria > Enterobacterales > Enterobacteriaceae > Enterobacter > Enterobacter sp. WP_7_1. The sequence goes on from NZ_REFK01000005.1 coordinate 72,732, forward strand.
AAGTCGCATGGGAGAAATGGTGGGGCAAAAAGTGGATCCGCACGGACATCGGCGATTACGACAACCCTGGCTTCGACGATTTGACCATGTCGCTGGCATTTTTGCCGGATCTGAAAACGGAATCTACGACGCCTTCCGGATTGCCTAACTTTTACCAACACAAGCCCGACACCGACGCGAAGGCCATCCCGGGATATACCCCGCGCGATTATCTGACCCACTGGCTGAGCCAGTGGGTACGTGACTACGGCATCGACGGTTTCCGGGTGGATACGGCGAAGCACGTTGAGCTTGCGGCCTGGCAACAGCTGAAAGACCAGGCAAGCCAGGCGCTGGCCGCCTGGAAAGGGGCAAATCCGGATAAAAAGCTCGACAACGCACCGTTCTGGATGACCGGGGAATCCTGGGGCCACGGGGTGATGCAAAGCGATTATTACCGCCACGGTTTTGATGCGATGATCAACTTTGATTATCAGGAACAGGCGGCAAAAGCGGTGGATTGCCTGGCCGATATGGATCTCACCTGGCAGCAGATGGCGGAAAAGCTGCAAAGCTTCAACGTGCTGAGCTATCTCTCATCACACGATACGCGTCTGTTCCGCGAAGGGGGCCAGCGAGCTGCGGAGCTGCTTCTGTTAGCTCCGGGCAGCGTACAAATCTATTACGGGGATGAATCCGAGCGTCCGTTCGGGCCGACAGGTTCTGACCCGCTGCAAGGCACCCGGTCAGATATGAACTGGCAGGACGTCACGGGCAAGCAGGCCCTAACCGTCGCCCACTGGCAAACGCTGGGCCAGTTCCGCGCCCGCCATCCGGCGATCGGTGAAGGCAAGCAAACCACATTGTCGCTGAAAGAGGGGTACGGCTTCGTGCGCGAGCATAAGGGCGATAAGGTGATGGTGGTATGGGCAGGTAATCAATAATTCCCCCCCCTCACCCTAACCCTCTCCCCGCAGGGGAGAGGGAACCGCACGGCGCCGTCTTTTCCCCCTCTCCCTTTTGGGAGAGGGTCGGGGTGAGGGGAAATCCACCAGAACTATTCACTGTATAAATCCAACTCCGCCATACAAAACAACAAATCCGACCACATCACCCGATTTGCACCAGCACGGTGCTAGCGTTATGGTTACCCACTTTCAAAATAAGCTCGACAGATCACCTGCTATGACGTTTTCACTTTTCGGCGACAAATTTACCCGCCATTCAGGCATTACTCGCCTGATGGAGGACCTCAACGACGGGCTGCGCACACCGGGCGCAATCATGCTCGGCGGCGGAAACCCGGCTCAAATCCCGGAGATGAATACCTATTTCCAGACGCTGCTCGCTCAGATGCTGGAAAGCGGCAAAGCAACCGATGCGCTTTGCAATTACGACGGCCCGCAGGGTAAAACCGAACTGCTGGCACTCCTCGCCGAAATGCTGCGTGACGAGCTGGGTTGGGATATCGAACCACAGAATATTGCACTGACAAACGGCAGCCAGAGCGCGTTTTTCTACTTGTTTAACCTGTTCGCAGGGCGTCGCGCCGACGGCACCACCAAAAAAGTGCTGTTCCCGCTGGCGCCGGAGTATATCGGCTACGCCGATTCCGGCCTGGAAGAGGATCTGTTCGTCTCCGCGCGCCCGAACATTGAGCTGCTGCCGGAAGGCCAGTTCAAATATCACGTCGATTTTGAACACCTGCATATTGGTGAAGAGACGGGCATGATCTGCGTATCGCGCCCGACTAACCCAACGGGCAACGTGATCACCGACGACGAACTGATGAAGCTGGATGCGCTGGCGAATCAGCACGGCATTCCGCTGGTGATCGATAACGCCTACGGCGTGCCGTTCCCGGGCATTATCTTCAGCGAAGCACGTCCGCTGTGGAACCCGAACATTGTCCTGTGCATGAGCCTCTCTAAGCTGGGTCTGCCGGGCAGCCGCTGCGGCATCATCATCGCTAACGAGAAAATCATCACCGCCATTACCAATATGAACGGCATTATCAGCCTTTCACCGGGCGGCATTGGCCCGGCGATGATGTGCGAAATGATTAAGCGCAACGACCTGCTGCGTCTGTCGAATGACGTGATCAAGCCATTCTATTACCAGCGCGTACAGGAGACGATTGCGATACTTCGCCGCTACTTGCCGGAAGAACGCTGCCTGATCCATAAACCTGAAGGGGCGATTTTCCTGTGGCTGTGGTTTAAGGATTTGCCTATCACCACCGAACTGCTCTACCAGCGCCTGAAAAAGCGCGGCGTGCTGATGGTACCAGGCGATTATTTCTTCCCGGGCCTTGATAAGCCGTGGCCGCATACTCACCAGTGCATGCGCATGAACTATGTGCCCGATCCGGAAAAAATCGAAGCGGGTGTTAAAATTCTCGCCGAAGAAATTGAAAAAGCCTGGCGCGAAGACGGTCAGTAAGTTCTTACGCCAGATTATGCAGCCGTTCGGCGCGTAGTCTGGCAGGCTCAACGCAGCGCAACGCGTGGGTTGGACAGGCCTCCACGCAGGCCGGTCCGCCTTCGCGATGCAGGCATAAATCACATTTCAGCGCCTGCGGCTTATTTCCCTCCAGGCGCACCTGTATCGCCCCAAACGGACACGCCACCATACAGCTTTTGCACCCAATGCAGCGCGTCTGCTCAACGAGCCAGGCTCCCGCCGTACGGCTGATGGCATGGGTTGGACAGACGTTAGCACAGGGCGCATCCTCGCACTGATGGCAACCCACTGCCGTTGTGTAGTCGTCCCCCTTAACCACCCGAAGGCGGGGCGTAAAGGCATGAGCGGAGACGGCGTCCTGATGCGACACCGCGCAGGCCACTTCGCAGGTGCGGCACCCAATGCATTTTTCCGCATCCGCCACGATAAATCGGTTCATCTGTTACGCCTCGCGTGCATTAAAAGCCGGTACTGCACACATCTTACATACCGCCCGATTCAGCAAAGGTGTTATGGGTCAAATAGGATGCGCTCAGCCAGAATTAATATGCTCTTTAAAGTACCGTCGTTTCCAGACGGTGGGTGTTAGCTCGGTATGCTTCGAAAAGATCTGCCGAAAATAAGCCCACGCCATTAAAACCGCAGCGGGTTGACACTTCGGTGAGTGAGGCAGAGCCATCCAGCAACAGCTTTTCCGCTGCCCTGACGCGCTGGCGATGTATCGCCTCCGTCAGGGTTAATTGGAAAGCCCGGCGAAATACGCGCCCCAGGTAATTGGCATTGCAGTGCAATGCTTTTGCCAGCTGCGACGTAGAAAGCGGTAAATGAAACTGCGTCCGAATAAGCTGCTTCACCTTCGACGCCATCGCCGCTCCGGCCTGCTACGCGCTGTCTTCATGCCCTGAAGAGAGCGACACCTGCTGTAAAATCATCTCCAGCGCCAGTACTGCACGCTAACCTTTATTCCCTGGTTTAGCTGGGCAAACCGGGGAGAAGGGGAAATGCGGATTTGGGTGGATGAAACATAAACAAGAATAATGCCACCTTTATGAATATATAATATTTTTATCGAGCTCGGTGATACCGAGCTAACTGATTATCATGGATTGAAAGACAATGTGATCTAACCCTCGGTATTGTTTTTTTGCAGCAGTTCAGCTCAGACATACCATTGTCTGACATGCATTTTAGTGTTATTCCATAAAGACACACAGCTAAAAATAAGGACATCCCATGGAATTCACAGAAAGATTAAATGCCTTATCAAATAAAATAAAACAACAACTTGATGTAATTAATACTGAAGAAGCAACAAAAACTGCATTTGTAATGCCATTCATTCATAACGTTCTGGGTTATGATGTTTTTGATCCTTCAGAGGTAACACCTGAGTTTGTCTGTGATGTTGGTACAAAAAAAGGCGAGAAAATCGATTATGCTATAATGAAAAATAATGACGTTCAGATACTTATTGAATGTAAGAAAATTGGCGAACCATTAAATATAAATCATGCTTCGCAGTTATTCAGGTATTTTCATGTAACAAACGCCAGAATTTCAATCCTCACCAATGGACAAAATTATAAATTTTTTACAGATCTGGATGCTCCCAATAAAATGGATGAAAAACCATTTTTGGAAGTAGATCTTCTTGATATTGACGAAAATATAATACCTGAACTAAAAAAATTAACTAAGTCTTCGTTTGATTTAGAATCAATTATCAATGCTGCCGGTGAATTAAAATATGTCAGCCAAATCAAAAAAATCCTGCATTCTCAGCTAAATAATCCTGAAGATGACTTTGTGAAATTTTTTGCATCCCGAGTTTATGATGGGATTCTGACTCAAAAAGTCAGAGAGTCTTTTTTAAACTTGACCAAAAAAGCTGCAAGCCAGTACATAAATGATCAGGTTAATGAGCGACTTAAGTCAGCTATTACGGGCATAACCCCAGCGATCATCGATACTCCAAATGAGTCATCACATATTGAGGAAGACGAACATAAAGATGAAAGCGACGTGGTTACAACGCTAGAGGAGCTCGAGGGATATCATATTGTTAAAGCAATCACCAGAGCAGTACTGGAGGCACCCCGTATAACTCACAGAGATACCAAAAGTTACTTTGGTATTCTTGTAGATGACAACAACCGCAAACCCCTTTGCCGATTGCATTTTAATCGTACGCAAAAATACATCGGACTTTTCGACATAGAAAAAAACGAAACACGTCATCCTATAACGACAGTCGATGATATCTATTCCTTTGCTGATATCCTGAAAGCGACAGCAGCTCTATATAATTAATTTTTTACCCAGGCAGCACGCGACGTGCTGCCTCAGCCTGGAACGTCAGGAAAAAAGCCGCTGGCGCTACCGTTGGAATCAGAATGAATGTAAGCCGGATAAAACATAACGACTCCTGATATCCGTGCTTAATTCCCGCCCGTCGCCAAATACGGGCGAGAGTGCCCGGTTTGATTTTCTTTAAGAATGATACACATGATGCACATCTTTATTGATGGCGCAGATCGCATTAGCGTATCAGGAATATTAATGAGGAAGTCATGACGGGAAGGGAAACGGGAGACTGGTACTCTCAAATATGCCCGGCGGCGCTTCGCTTGCTCGGGCCTACGTAAAACTGCGATGACAGTCCATGTAGGCCGGGTAAGGCGAAGCCGCCACCCGGCTTTACCGCATCAGAAACGCCAGGTCAGGCCGGTCATCAGCGCAAAGCTGTCGTCGCGGTCGATCATCGGGCTGTTCTTCACGTCGTCAGGCAATACGGTGTAGACCGCGCTGGCGTTGAGATACAGCTTCTGGGTTAACTGATATTTGGCCGCCAGGCCAACGTATGGCGTCCAGCTGTCACCGGCGGTGTATTCATCCAGACCTGAGCGGCGAGACTCGCTGCCGGATACGCCGTAGTAGTAGTCGTTATAGCTTTCGTCGCTATAGAAAATACCGACAGAGGGCGTCAGGGTCAGGCGTTCCATCCTGATTGGACGGAAGTAAGAAACCTCGCCGATCATACCGCCGCTTTCATCCGTGGCATCACCAGAGACCGCCACTTTCAGAGAACCCCAGCTTTCGTGGTGGTAGTACGCGCCGCCGAGGAAGGCAGAGGCTTTACGCTCATCAAGCTGTTTCATCTGATGGTCGTCGTTGTCATCTGGATCGAAATGCAGCGGCATCCACGATGCGGTCAGGCTGAGTTCATTTTTTGCGTCTTTCCACAGGATCCATCCGCCCGTGGTCTGGCGAACATAAAAACGATCGCCTTCGTAGCTAATTAACGGTACTGCAGTAGTATTTTCGTTATAGCCTTTGTAAGGAGACTCATTAAATACAGCCCCCGCTCCTAGTGAAAAGTCACCGGCCATTGCTGAGGATGTTGCAAATAACGTGGCAGCGATGAGTAAATTGTATTTAATAGTCATTACATGTAATCCATTAAAATGCCAAACAAGCGAGGCGCATAATAATGGTTACAAATTTGCCAATGCAACGCTGCGGTTTATATAATATTATATATAAAATCATATAGATGGGTGCGCATGATGAATAAATTACAGCTAAAACCACGCGAATTAAAAATTATATCCGTCATCGCAGCAACCCACAGCATCGGCGATGCCGCCGCCCTGCTGGGCATGGCGCAGGCCAACGTCAGTAAATATCTGTCTGATTTTGAAACGCGGGTTGGACTCAAGGTTTTTGAGCGCACCACGCGCCAGCTGGCCCTGACCCAGTTTGGTGAAGCGTTACTCCCTTACGTTAATGCCACGCTGGACAGGAACAGTCAACTCGTTAATTTTATTGCTGATTATAAGCATGAGAAGCGCGGAAAGGTCACGATATATGCCCCTACAGGTATCGTAACCTATCTCGCGCGCCACGTGATCCATCAGATAGAAGATATCGGTGACATCCGCATCTCCCTGAAAACCTACAACCTTGACCGGAATGAATTTTCAGAAGGCGTTTCCTTTCCGGATGACTGCGACATTTTAATTACCTATGCGCAACCGAAAGACGAAAGTCTGGTTGCCAGCGTGTTAACAAAATATTCCGTTACGGCATTCGCAACCGTTGAGTATTTAAATAAGCATCCCTTAAAGGGACCTGAAGATTTAATTAATCATTCCTGTATTCTCATTGACTCCATGCTGGTCGATGATGCAAATATCTGGCGTTTTCGCGTGCACGGCAGTGATAGCGTGCATGACTACCGGGTGACCGGTAATTATATTTGCGACAATACGCAGACGGCCCTGGAGCTGGCAAGAAATAATCTTGGGATTGTTTTTGCGCCAAAAGAGAGTCTGAAAAAAGAATTAATGCAAGGGATGCTGGTTCCCTGCTTCCCGCATCAGGAAGAGTGGTGGCTCGATCTGACGGCCATCTTCCGCAAACGCGAATACCAGCCCTGGCGCGTGCAGTACGTTCTGGATGGCGTTCTGAACTGCCTGCGCCAGCAAATAGCTCAGGCCGCCCATGGACGGCCTGAGCTGGGCGATTAGAACAGCCCCAGCGGTTTATCGGAGTAGCTGACCAGCAAACATTTCGTCTGCTGATAATGCTCCAGCATCATCTTATGGGTTTCACGCCCGATACCCGATTGCTTATAACCGCCAAATGCCGCGTGCGCAGGATAGGCGTGGTAGCAGTTGGTCCAGACGCGCCCGGCCTGAATGCCTCTGCCCATTTTATAGGCCAGATTACCGTTGCGGCTCCAGACGCCGGCTCCCAGGCCATACGGGGTGTCGTTGGCAATCTCCAGCGCCTCCTCCATCGTTTTGAAGGTGGTTACGGCCAGTACCGGCCCGAAGATTTCCTCCTGGAAGACGCGCATGTTGTTCTGACCAAACAGGATCGTTGGCTCAAGGTAATACCCTTCCTGCAGATCCCCTCCCAGCACCTTACGGCGACCGCCGGTCAGAATATCCGCCCCCTCTTTCTTGCCGATATCGATGTAGTTGAGGATGGTTTCCAGCTGTCCGTGCGAGACCTGCGCCCCCATCTGCGTGACGTTATCGAGCGGGTTACCGCTGCGGATAGACTCGACGCGGCGAATGGCCCGCTCCATAAAGCGCTCATAGATGGACTCCTGCACCAGCGCGCGGCTTGGGCAGGTGCAGACTTCGCCCTGGTTAAACGCAAACAGCGCAAACCCTTCCAGGGCTTTATCGAAGAAGGCATCCTCTTCCTCCATGACGTCCGCGAAGAAGATGTTCGGGGATTTCCCGCCCAGCTCCAGGGTCACCGGAATGATGTTCTGCGTGGCGTACTGCATGATCTGCTGGCCCACTTCCGTCGACCCGGTAAACGCCACTTTAGCAATCCGTTTCGAGGTAGCCAGATATTCCCCTATCTCACCGCCCGCACCGTTGACCACGTTAATCACGCCCGGCGGCAGAAGATCGCCAACGATTTCCATCAGCAGCAGCACCGAGAGCGGAGTCAGACGCGCCGGTTTAAGAACAATGCAGTTGCCAGCCGCCAGCGCGGGCGCCATTTTCCAGCTCGCCATCAGCAGCGGGAAGTTCCACGGAATGATTTGCCCGACGACGCCCAGCGGTTCGTGGAAGTGATACGCCACGGTGTCGCTGTCTACCTCGCTTATTCCGCCCTCCTGAGCGCGAATGCAGGAGGCAAAATAGCGGAAGTGGTCGATGGCCAGCGGCACGTCTGCCGCCATCGTTTCCCGGATCGGCTTGCCGTTATCCCAGGTTTCCGCCGTCGCCAGCAGCTCCAGATTCTGCTCCATCCGGTCAGCGATTTTGAACAAAATAGCCGCGCGGTCCTGAACCGAGGTATGGCCCCATTTATCTTTCGCTTTGTGCGCCGCATCCAGCGCCAGATCGATATCGCGCCTGCCGGAGCTGGCTATTTCGCACAGCGGCTGGCCGGTTACGGGGGTCAGGTTGGAATAGTATTCGCCGTCGACGGGAGCTACCCAGTCGCCGCCAATAAAGTTGTCATAACGAGGCTTCAGCTTGAGGGGAAAACCATACTCGCCGGGCTGGATACGCGATGAGGGAGGATTGTTTGTCATGACCGTCTCCTTGCTGTTGGTGTACATCAAGGGTAGTTCCGGCTGGCGATTTTCTCGCCAACCGGTAACGGCTTTACGACGGGGGTCACGGAGTTTCAGGAAATAATAACGAATCTCGCAATAAATGATCGTTACCGCGACGGCGGGTAAAGCCGATGCGGTTGAAATACTCCAGGATCTGAATCGCCAGCTTGCGGCCCACGTTCAGCCGGTCGCGGAAATCGGCTGCGCAGGTAGAACCCCGCTCCTGATCCAGCTCGCGGATCATGTTCGCAAACGCCACAATACGATCGTTACGGTAATAACGATCTTTCACGATCGCGACTATCAGCCCCTGCTGCGCCGCATGGCGCAATACCTGACGCATCACCTGCTCGTCGGTATTCGTTTCGCGGGCCAGATCGCGAACCCACCACGGCTCATCGCCAAACAGCGAGGCCACTTTTTGCCATACCGCTTCTTGCTCTGCGGTGAACCCGGCCTTGTGATCCGGCAGATGCAGCCAGCCGTGGTGGCTTTTGATCGCCCCGCTTTCGCGCATGTTTTCAATCAGCAGCAGCACCAGCGCATCGTCTTCCATCGGCAGCGCCATGCGCCGCAGACGCTCACGGCCCGGGCCAGGCTCATCCTGATGCTGTTCATGATACGTTGCGAGCGTGCTCAGTATCTTACGCTGCCAGTGTGCAGCTACCGGGGCGTTTAGCAGACTGTTTCCAGCCTGAATAAAGCCCGGCTGCTGGGCCAGCAGGCGTAACCCTTCCTCGCTCAGCTGGCGTGCCCATGCAAAATCACGCAGGCTCACCGCACCGCGCTCAAGATGCACCCGCAGCGCGGCGTTATCATCGCTGGCCTGCGCCAGAGCAGCCAGCCACTGGAGATATTCAGGTTTACGCTTGCCGCGTCGCGGTGGATTCAGCGCGACCACCCGTGCCCCGGCCAGCGTTTCCCGCGCGGAAATATCACGCAGAACCAGACGATCGTTGTCTGCAAGCCGGAGCGGAGAATCGAATACCAGTTCGGCAAGGTCGTTTTCCAGCAGCGACACGCGCCCGGTGATATGGCTGGCCGCGTGGTGAATATGCAGCGGCTGCCATTGGGTCAGGGGCACGTTTGTCTGCAGGGAAACAATGACGCGTTCAGACGGTTCAGATGGGGCATCGGCCAGCAGCCAGTCGCCGCGATTAAGCTGCTCTTTTTCCGCATCCCCGGCAATGTTCAGCGCGATCCGCTGCCCGGCATGTGCATGCTCCGCGGGCTGGTTTTGCGCATGTAAGCCACGCACGCGCATCGGCTTGTTAACGCCCGTCAGCCAGAGCGTATCACCTACGTTCACTTCACCGCTCAGCGCCGTACCGGTCACCACCAGCCCCGCGCCTTTGACGGTAAACGCCCGGTCAATCGCCAGACGGAAGCGGTGGTGGCTGGCGTGGTCACGCGACGAAAGCTGCTGTAAGTGGTGGCGAAGTTCATCGATACCGCGCCCTTCTGTCGCCACAGTAACAAAAAGCGGTGCATCGGCAAAACCATACTCTTGCAAGGTCGCCTGTACCGTTTCGCGCACTTCGCTGACGCGTGCGTCATCCACGCGATCGGCTTTGGTCAGCGCCACGGTCAGCTGCGGGTTGCCGGTCAGCTGCAGGATCGCCAGATGCTCACGAGTTTGCGCCATGACGCCATCATCGCAGGCCACCACCAGCAGGGCATGATCGATACCCCCCACGCCCGCCAGCATGTTGGACAGAAACTTTTCATGCCCCGGAACATCAATAAAACCCAGTATGCGACCGTCAGGCTGGGGCCAGTAGGCATAGCCCAGATCGATGGTCATGCCGCGCTTTTTCTCTTCCGGCAGGCGGTCGGCGTTTATGCCGGTAATCGCCTGCAGCAACGTGGTTTTTCCGTGGTCGACGTGACCGGCGGTGGCAATAATCATTTCAACAACATCTCCAGAAATCGCTCTTCATCTTCAAGGCAGCGCAGATCCAGCCACATTCGGCCATCGTAAATCCGCCCGATAACCGGCGCAGGCAGGCCACGCCAGCGCGCCGACAGGGCTTCAAGGTGGCTGCCGCGCCCGTCACGCGGGGTGAACGTGAGCGCTTCACTCGGCAGCCTGTCCACCGGCAGCGAACCGCTGCCAATCTGCGACTGGCAGGGCTCAATGCGAACGTCAAAATCGGGGTAGTGCGGGGCAATGCGCGGCAGCAGTAATTCGGCCTGGGCGCGAATCGAGGCGGCATCGCGGGTTAACAGACGCAGCGTAGGAAGGCGTTCGGCCAGTTTCTCCGGATGGAGATAGAGCCGCAGCGTTGCCTCCAGCGCGGCAAGCGTCATTTTATCGGCTCGCAGGGCGCGCTTGAGCGGATGCTGCTGCAGCTTCGCAATCAGCTCGCGCTTGCCGACGATAATCCCGGCCTGCGGCCCGCCCAGCAGCTTGTCGCCGGAAAAGCTGACCAGGCTGACGCCCGCCGCAATCATCTCTTGCGGCATCGGCTCTTTCGGCAGCCCGTAAAGGCTCAGATCCACCAGCGAGCCGCTGCCGAGATCGGCAATCACCGATATATTCAGTTCGCGGCCAATCGCTGCCAGCTCGCTCTCTTCAACCGTTTTGGTGAAGCCTTCAATATGATAATTGCTGGTGTGAACCTTCATCAGCAGGGCGGTATTTTCATTCACCGCCGCGCGATAATCTTTCGCATGGGTACGGTTGGTAGTGCCCACTTCGTGCAGCGTACAGCCCGCCTGGCGCATCACGTCCGGAATGCGAAACGCCCCGCCAATCTCCACCAGCTCGCCGCGGGAAACCACCACCTCTTTGCCGCTGGCGGTGGCCGCCAGCATCAGCAGCACCGCTGCGGCGTTGTTATTCACAATGCAGGCATCTTCCGCGCCGGTCAGCTGGCACAGCAGGTCCGCCAGCGCCCGGTCACGATGCCCGCGTCCGGCGCCGTCCAGATCGTACTCCAGCGTCACGGGCGTTCGCATGGCCTGCGCGACCGCAGCAACCGCCTCTTCCGCCTGCTGCGCGCGTCCCAGGTTGGTATGCAGTACGGTACCGGTCAGGTTAATCACCGGGCGTAACGCGCTTTGCGCTTTCTCATCCAGCCGGTGCTCAACTTCCTGCTCCCACGCCGCGCACCAGTCGGGCAAGGCGTTTTCTGCCTGAATAGCGCATCGGGCTTCGTCCTGAAGCAGGCGTAACATCTCCACCGTCGCGGTATGGCCAAAACGCTCAACGGCAGCATGAATGCGGGGCTCGCGAAGGAGACGGTCGGTAGCAGGGATCTGGCTGTACAGCGAATGATGAGTAGTCATGAAAGCGCCTGGCGAGTAAATATCTTCCCCCCTCCCGACGGGAGAGGGAGTTAACATGTGGAGGGATTGTACCGCCTCCGACGCCGAAGTGTTATAACCCCCGTCAAGCCTTTGGCGGTTCTGTGCGGGCAAAGCTCTCGCGGCTAAAAAGGGTGTCGGCCAGTTTCACCAGCAGCGGACGGTCGACGCACCAGCCGGGGGAAACGCGGCGGAAGTTGAGATAGCCGATGGCGCAGGCGATGGCAATGGTTGCCAGGTTCAGGCTGTCGGTTTGAATCTTTCCCTCCCGGATAAGCTGTTCGCACCTGTCCAGGCTACGGCTGATTTTTTCCCGCTGGCGTAACAGTTCCGTTTCCGACTGCTGGGCGGCGGGCCTTGCCTGTTCACGCACGGAGGTTAACGCCGCATCCATAATGCCATCGGCCAGGGCTTCAATTTGCTTCACTGCCAGTGCCGCTTTTGGGTCAGCCGGCAGCATTGCCGGGGCAACGCCCAGCAGCTCGATATACTCCGCAATAATCGGGGAATCGAACCAGTATTCGCCCTCGTCCGTCACCAGCGCCGGGACTTTCCCCAGCGGGTTGTACTGCGCGACGCCGTTTTCAGCGTTGTAGGGCTGTTCATTGATGAATTCAAATTCAATCCCTTTCTCCAGCAGGAGAATCGAGATCTTTCGCACGAAGGGACTGGTGTAGCTACCGATGAGTTTCATTGCCTGATCCTTGATGCCGGAAAAAAGTCAGTATGGATCAAGCGATGAAAAAAGGGCAGGTATGCGTGTCGCATTCCTGCCCTGGAAGGATTAGTGATCGAGATAGAGGTAGTGCATCCAGCTGGTCATGCGCAGCAATACTTTACGCATCACCGAGACGTGGGCGAAATGGTCCGAGTAGACCGCCACCTGGGCATAGATACCGTCTGGCAGCGCATCGACTTCCGCATTCGGATCCAGTTCGATAGTGCCCAACACGCCGTCCGTTCCCGGCACCACCGTCAGCGACTGCAGTGCACCCTGCGCCTGATAGGAGCCTCCCGGCACCACCGGCAGAATCGCGGTGAGCTTCCCGGAGAACACCTGGCCCGGCAGCGCGTTAAACACCACTTCCGCTTCATCGCCCGGCTTCAGACGCAGCAGCGAGTTCTGACGGAACTGGGCGACGATCTGACGCTTCTGTTCAGGAATAAAGACCATCACCGGACGCAGTGGCAGCGCGGCGGCGTACGTCCCGGGACGAATCAGCACCTGGGTGATGTAGCCATCGCTTGGCGCACGGACCACGGTCTGATCCAGATTGTATTTCGCTTCAGCTAGCTGCGCGCGTAAGGAGGCAATCTGCGACTGTTCGCCGTTCACCATACTGTCCAACTGGCTTTGAATTTGCGTCTGTTCAGCAACGGAGCCTTTTACCAGCGCATCCTGCGCGAGATAGTTCTGCCGCGCGTTGTCGATATCGCTTTCAGAGAACGGATTTACCTTCGCCTGGCTGCCTTTCAGGTAGCGCTGATAATCTTTATACAGGCGGTCACGCTCTGCGGAGACGCGCGTCGTATTGGCGACGGCCTCCACCAGCTGCGCTTTCAGATTGTCGATATTGTGCGTCGCGGTCACCAGGTCGGCCTGGAGTCTGTCGACGCGCGCCTGATAGCGGCCCGGATCCAGTTTAAATAACACTTCGCCTTTTTTAATAAGCTGGTTATTTTTATCGGTCACTTCACTAACCACCCCGGTAACCTGCGGCGTAATCGGAATAGAAATAACCGCCTTTTGCGCCGTAAAGGTGTACGGATGGTTATAGTTCATTAACAGAATAAGTCCGGCAACAATAAACACCCCGCCTAATGTCGCGGTAGCGAGCGTCCACTGGTTTACCGGAATACGGAATATTTTAAAAATCACCCAGGCGAATGCCACATAGGTCAAAATAATTAACAGATCCATGATTAGCGCTCCAGCGTGTTCTTATCAGCAGCAGGCTTTACCGCGGCCAGCTTTTGTTCGAGTTCCGCCACGCGTTTGGCGAGCGCATCCATGCCCGGGACCTCATCAGGCTTTGTGATGTGGTTCTGCATACCCCAGCCGCGATCTTCACGGTACAGCGTGGCCCAAATCCACAGGAACGGCCAGATGGCATGGAGCGTAAAAAGGCTAATCCAGCCTGCCGTATGAATCGCATCGGCATGGGGATGGTTACGCTTTTTGGCCATATTATAAGGAATGTCATGGATGGCGATGATTCCATAAAAGAGAACCAGAAATACAAAAATCAATACGCCCAGCGCAAAATAGTTGAGAAACATATTCTCCTCACTTAAACAACGTCAACTCATTAAATTAATAAAACAGTACGCAACCTAATTAATTTATTTTAAAATACAAAAGGTATGCTTGTTATTTCAGAGCCGGGGAGTATCGGTTTTTATAATATCTCCATGCAAGTTTATAAGCGTGTCAAAATATATCCTGAATAATAATATACTTAACCTTACAATATGAGCGTAATCCACGTTTTAACTTTTCGCCATACCACACATCAAAAGTGGTTTTTTAGCTTAACGTGTCGCGCTATGCCATCCTGACGCCGAATCGCTAAGCAGAGTTTGCCGCCGATCACAGCCGGAGAAATCTGCATAAAAATATTTTGTGAAATCAGTCACAATCCAGAAACAAACACACAAAATCAAATCGTGACAACCGTCACAGAAAAGGGTGATTTTTGCCGCATTTCTCGCCATCGTATTTTTTTTGCCCACCTTTTTTGTGACCAGGATCACCTCATTGACATCCACACCCCCTACCTTTACGTGACATACGTCACACAAATTTTCGTTGTCTGGACAGTTGAACGATTCAGTGCCAGATTTCACAGCATCAGAACAGGGTCCGGCTACCTCTGCCGCCTCATTAACAATAAACCTCGGGCCGCAAGCCTAAGCGTAAACAGAAGAAGGGGTGTTTTATGTCATCCGATTTCAAGATCAAAGTTCAAAGCTTTGGTCGTTTCCTCAGCAACATGGTGATGCCAAATATCGGCGCGTTTATCGCGTGGGGTATCATCACTGCATTGTTCATTCCGACAGGGTGGTTGCCTAACGAAACGCTGGCGAAACTTGTTGGCCCAATGATTACCTATCTCCTGCCGCTGCTCATCGGTTTCACCGGTGGTCGTCTGGTGGGCGGTGACCGTGGTGGCGTAGTGGGTGCCATCACGACCATGGGTGTTATCGTCGGTGCGGATATGCCGATGTTCCTCGGTGCAATGATTGCCGGTCCTCTGGGCGGCTGGGCGATTAAGAAATTCGACGTCTGGGTTGATGGTAAGATCAAATCCGGCTTCGAAATGCTGGTGAACAACTTCTCTGCCGGCATCATCGGGATGATCCTCGCGATTCTGGCGTTCCTCGGCATTGGCCCTGCGGTTGAAGTGCTGTCCAAAATTCTGGCGGCAGGCGTTAACTTTATGGTTGCGCACGATATGCTGCCGCTGGCGTCTATCTTCGTAGAACCGGCGAAAATCCTGTTCCTGAACAACGCCATCAACCACGGCATCTTCTCGCCGCTGGGTATTCAGCAGTCTCACGATCTCGGCAAGTCTATCTTCTTCCTGATTGAAGCCAACCCGGGTCCGGGTATGGGCGTTCTGCTGGCGTACATGTTCTTTGGTCGCGGCAGCGCTAAGCAGTCTGCTGGCGGTGCAGCAATCATTCACTTCCTGGGCGGTATTCACGAAATTTACTTCCCGTACGTGCTGATGAACCCACGTCTGATCCTGGCCGTTATCCTTGGCGGTATGACCGGCGTGTTCACCCTGAGCGTGCTGGGCGGCGGTCTGGTGTCTCCGGCCTCTCCGGGCTCTATCCTGGCGGTTCTGGCGATGACGCCAAAAGGGGCGTACTTCGCCAACATCGCGGCCATCTGTGCGGCCATGGCCGTCTCCTTTGTGGTCTCTTCTATCCTGCTGAAAACCAGCAAAGTGAAAGAAGACGACGATATTGAAGCGGCGACCCGTCGTATGCACGACATGAAAGCCGAATCCAAAGGCGCAACCCCGCTGGCGGCTGGCGATGTGTCTAACGACCTTAGCCACGTGCGTAAAATCATCGTTGCCTGTGACGCCGGTATGGGTTCCAGCGCAATGGGTGCAGGCGTGCTGCGTAAGAAAGTGCAGGATGCGGGCCTGACCAACATCTCCGTCACCAACAGCGCTATTAACAGCCTGCCGCCGGACGTTGACCTGGTCATCACGCACCGCGACCTGACCGAACGCGCCATGCGTCAGGTGCCGCAGGCACAGCACATCTCGCTGACTAACTTCCTCGACAGCGGCCTTTACACCAGCCTTACCGAACGTCTGGTTGCGGCGCAGCGTCACGAAGACAATGAAGTGAAAGTGCGCTCAAGCCTGCAGGACAGCTTTGACGAGAGCAACGCCCACCTGTTCAAACTGGGTGCGGAAAACATCTTCCTCGGTCGCACAGCGGCTACTAAAGAAGAAGCGATTCGCTTTGCCGGCGAGCAGCTGGTGAAAGGCGGCTACGTTCAGCCTGAATATGTTGACGCGATGCTGGAACGCGAAAAACTGACGCCAACCTACCTGGGCGAATCCATCGCGGTGCCGCACGGTACGGTTGAAGCGAAAGATCGCGTCCTGAAAACCGGCGTCGTATTCTGTCAGTATCCGCAGGGCGTGCGCTTCGGTGAAGAAGAAGACGACATCGCCCGTCTGGTGATTGGTATCGCCGCTCGCAACAACGAGCACATTCAGGTGATTACCAGCCTGACCAACGCGCTGGACGATGAGTCTGTCATTGCGCGTCTGGCGAGCACCACCAGCGTGGAAGAAGTCCTGGCACTGCTCAACAAATAACGGTACTCCTCCCTCTCCCCCATGGGGAGAGGGCTAGGGTGAGGGGAAACGTTCCTCACCCCAGCCCTCTCGGGTAAAAACATTGATGAAGGTTAACACTATGAAAGCATTACATTTTGGCGCAGGTAATATCGGTCGTGGTTTTATCGGTAAACTGCTGGCAGACGCGGGCATTACGCTGACATTCGCCGATGTGAATCAGGTGGTCCTGGATGCCCTGAATGCGCGTCATAGCTATCAGGTCCATGTGGTCGGTGAAAACGAGCAGGTTGAGACGGTATCCGGCGTTAACGCGGTCAGCAGCATCGGTGAAGACGTTATCGACCTGATCGCCAGCGTTGATCTGGTCACGACGGCCGTCGGTCCGGTTGTCCTTGAGCGCATCGCTCCTGCGGTTGCGAAAGGCCTGGCAAAACGTAAAGCGCAGGGCATCGACGCCCCGCTGAACATCATCGCCTGTGAAAACATGGTGCGCGGCACGACGCAGCTGAAAGGCCACGTGCTCAACGCTGTAGCCGACGAAGACAAAGCCTGGGTTGAAGCGCACGTCGGGTTTGTGGATTCCGCCGTGGACCGCATCGTTCCGCCGTCTGAATCCGCCACCAACGACCCGCTGGAAGTGACCGTGGAAACCTTCAGCGAGTGGATCGTTGATAAAACCCAGTTTAAAGGCGCCCTGCCGACCATTCCGGGAATGGAATTAACCGATAACCTGATGGCATTTGTCGAACGCAAACTCTTCACGCTGAACACCGGGCATGCTATAACCGCGTACCTCGGAAAATTGGCCGGTCATCAGACCATTCGTGACGCGATCCTTGATGAGAAGATCCGCGCGGTGGTAAAAGGGGCAATGGAAGAGAGCGGCGCGGTGCTGATCAAACGCTACGGTTTTGATGCTGATAAACATGCAGCATACATCCAGAAAATCCTCGGTCGCTTTGAAAACCCGTATCTGAAAGATGACGTTGAGCGCGTGGGCCGTCAGCCTCTGCGTAAACTGAGCGCGGGCGACCGCCTGATTAAGCCGCTGCTGGGCACGCTGGAATACGGCCTGCCGCACGCCAACCTGGTGAAAGGGATTGCCGCCGCGATGCACTACCGCAGCGAGCAGGACCCACAGGCGCAGGAACTGGCTCAGCTGATTGATGACAAAGGCGCGCAGGCTGCGCTGGCGCAGATTTCCGGTCTGGACGCCAACAGCGACGTGGTTGTGGAGGCGGTTAACGCATACAACGCAACCAAATGATGCACAGTGCGGCGCAGGTTAACCTGCGCCCAGATAATAGATTGTCAGATATGCAGGCAATAATGGAACAAACCCAGGCCTTTGAAAATCGTGTGCTTGAGCGTCTGAATGCTGGCAAAACCGTACGAAGCTTCCTGATTGCCGCCGTCGAGCTGTTAACCGAGGCGGTGAATATCCTGGTGCTTCAGGTGTTTCGCAAAGACGACTACGCGGTAAAATATGCTGTAGAACCGTTACTGGACGGAGACGGACCGCTGGGCGATTTATCCGTGCGTCTGAAGCTGATTTATGGTCTTGGCGTGCTGAACCGGCAAGAATATGAAGATGCGGAGCTGTTAATGGCGCTGCGCGAAGAACTCAATCATGACGGTAATGAGTACACCTTTACCGATGATGAGATCCTGGGGCCCTTCGGCGAGCTGCACTGCGTCACCGCGCTGCCCCCTGCTCCCCATTTTGATAACAGCGACCCTGAGCTCTACGCGATGCAAAAGCTGCGTTATCAACAGGTTGTCCGTTCCACGATGGTTCTCTCCCTGACTGAGCTGATTTCCCGAATCAGCTTAAAAAAAGCGTTTCAGAAGTAAGCCTGCTCACATTGGTGTATCCTTCCCTGTAAATTCCCCGTTTTCAGAGTTATTTGTCATGAAAGAAGTCGAAAAGAACGAAATTAAACGCCTGAGCGACCGCCTGGATCTGATCCGCCACCAGATGGCTGGCCTGTCACTGGTCGAGTCCGCCGAGAAGTACGCCGAGCTGGAAAAAGAAGCCGCCACGCTGGAAACAGAAATCGAGCGCCTGCGCGAAGTTAAAGGCCAGAAGTTGAGCAAAGAAGCGCAGAAGCTGATGGACATGCCGCACCGTCGCGCGATCACCAAAAAAGAGCAGGCCGACATGGGCAAGCTGAAGAAAAGCGTCCGTGGTCTGGTGGTGGTGCACCCGATGACCGAGCTTGGCCGCGAAATGGGCCTGAAAGAGATGACGGGCTTTTGTAAGACCGCGTTCTGATACTTATCCCCCTCACCCTAACCCTCTCCCCAAAGGGGCGAGGGAACTGTACGGTGCGTTTTTCTCCCACTCCCCGTGGGAGAAGGCTGGGGTGAGGGCTTCAGGCCCCATCCCGCTTCAAATTGGCCCAACCAATCCCCGTTTTCTTTCTTCCCCGGTTCACAATTCCATTAATTCTGCTCACAAACTCATTGCCTGACCATAACATTTGGTTAACCATTCATTGTCATTAACCCTACAACACAACATTGGCAGGACCACTTTTACACAACCTGTGACGCAGAGTTGAGCGGAGACTCACCCGCAGCGCAGGCTGTCTGGTCCCCAGGAGACCTGCATGAGCCTCTGGCAACAAAACTACGACCCGGCCGGTAATATCTGGCTGTCGAGCCTGATCGCATCGCTTCCGATCCTGTTCTTCTTCTTTGCGCTGATTAAGCTCAAGCTGAAGGGCTACCTCGCCGCGACGTATACCGTTGCTATCGCCCTGATGGTGGCGCTGTTCTTCTATAAAATGCCGGTCGATCGCGCGCTGGCCTCCGTCGTCTACGGTTTCTTCTACGGCCTGTGGCCGATTGCGTGGATCATCATCGCGGCGGTGTTTGTCTATAAAATCTCGGTGAAAACCGGGCAGTTCGACATTATCCGCTCGTCGATTCTCTCCATCACGCCGGACCAGCGCCTGCAGATGCTGATTGTCGGCTTCTCCTTCGGGGCGTTTCTGGAAGGTGCGGCAGGCTTTGGCGCACCGGTGGCGATCACCGCCGCGCTGCTGGTCGGTCTGGGCTTTAACCCGCTCTATGCCGCGGGCCTGTGCCTGATTGTGAACACCGCGCCGGTTGCGTTTGGCGCGATGGGTATTCCGATTCTGGTGGCCGGACAGGTCACCGGGCTGGACAGCTTCGAGATCGGCCAGATGGTTGGCCGCCAGCTGCCCTTCCTGACCATTATCGTCCTGTTCTGGATCATGGCGATTATGGACGGCTGGCGCGGCGTGAAGGAGACCTGGCCTGCGGTGATGGTGGCGGGTGGTTCGTTCGCGATTGCCCAGTACCTCAGCTCGAACTTCCTCGGCCCGGAGCTGCCGGACATCATCTCTTCGCTGGTATCGCTGGTCTGTCTGACGCTGTTCCTGAAACGCTGGCAGCCGGTACGTATTTTCCGCTTCGCCGACATGGGCGCCTCGCAGGTTGATCAAACCCTGGCCCGCACGGGCTATACGGCAGGACAGGTGATCCGCGCCTGGTCGCCGTTCCTGTTCCTGACCGCAACGGTGACCCTGTGGAGCATTCCGCCGTTTAAAGCCCTGTTCGCGCCGGGCGGGGCGCTGTACGACATGGTGATTAATATTTCCGTACCGTTCCTCGACAAAATGGTCGCCCGTATGCCGCCGGTGGTGCACGCCGCCACGCCGTATGCCGCGGTCTATAAATTCGACTGGTTCTCCGCCACCGGTACCGCCATCCTGTTTGCCGCACTCCTTTCCGTGGTGTGGCTGCGCATGAAGCCTGCGGCCGCGGTGCAGACCTTTGCGGCGACCATTAAAGAGCTGATGCTGCCGATTTACTCCATCGGCATGGTGCTGGCGTTCGCGTTTATCTCGAACTACTCCGGCCTGTCATCAACGCTGGCACTGGCCCTGGCACATACCAGCCATGCCTTCACCTTCTTCTCGCCGTTCCTCGGCTGGCTGGGGGTGTTCCTGACCGGTTCCGATACCTCGTCTAACGCCCTGTTTGCCGCGCTGCAGGCAACGGCAGCCCAGCAGATTGGCGTGTCGGACGTCCTGCTGGTGGCCGCGAATACCACCGGCGGCGTGACCGGGAAAATGATCTCTCCACAATCCATCGCCATTGCCTGTGCGGCGGTGGGACTGGTCGGTAAAGAGTCGGATCTGTTCCGCTTTACCGTGAAACACAGCCTGATATTCACCTGCATGGTCGGGGTGATCACCACCCTGCAGGCCTATGTCTTAACCTGGATGATCCCATGATAGTGATGCCCAGACGCCTGTCCGACGAGATTGCCTCTCGCGTGCGGGCGCTGATTGAAGAACAACAGCTGGAAGCGGGCATGAAGCTGCCCGCCGAACGCCAGCTTGCCGCCCAGCTTGGCGTGTCGCGCAACTCACTGCGCGAGGCGCTGGCGACGCTGGTCAGCGAAGGGGTGCTGGTGAGCCGTCGCGGCGGCGGCACCTTTGTGCGCTGGCAGCATGACGACTGGTCCGAGCAAAACATCGTGCAGCCGCTGAAGACGCTGATGGAGAACGACCCGGACTACAGCTTCGACATCCTTGAAGCGCGTCACGCCATCGAAACCAGTACCGCCTGGCACGCGGCCATGCGGGCGACCGACGCCGACAAAGAGAAACTCATCGCCTGCTTTGAGGCCACGCAAAGCAGCGACCCGGATATCGCCTCCCAGGCGGACGTCCGTTTTCACCTGGCGATTGCCGAGGCGTCGCACAACGTGGTGCTGCTCCAGACCATGCGCGGGTTCTTCGACCTGCTGCAATCCTCCGTTAAACAGAGCCGCCAGCGCATGTATCTGGTTCCGCCGGTGTTTGCCCAGCTTACCGAACAGCACGAGGCGGTGCTCAACGCCATTCTGGCCGGTGATGCCGAGGCCGCACGCAAAGCGATGATGGCGCATCTCGGCTTCGTGCACACCACCATTAAACGATTCGATGAAGACCAGGCCCGACAGGCGCGTATTACCCGTCTGCCTGGCGACAGTGATATTTCCAGGGAGAACAAAGCATGATTATTTCAGCAGCCAGTGACTATCGCGCCGCGGCGCAGCGCATTTTGCCCCCGTTCCTGTTCCACTACATCGACGGCGGGGCGTATGCCGAATACACCCTGCGCCGCAACGTGGAAGATCTGTCGGAAGTGGCTCTGCGCCAGCGCGTGCTGAAGAATATGTCTGACCTGAGCCTGGAGACAAAGCTGTTCGACGAAACGCTCTCCATGCCCGTGGCGCTCGCGCCTGTAGGCTTATGCGGCATGTATGCCCGCCGTGGCGAAGTGCAGGCCGCCGCGGCGGCGGATGCCAAAGGCATTCCGTTTACGCTTTCCACCGTGTCCGTCTGCCCGATCGAAGAGGTCGCCCCGACCATCAAGCGCCCGATGTGGTTCCAGCTGTACGTCCTGCGCGATCGCGGTTTTATGCGCAACGCGCTGGAGCGCGCCAAAGCGGCGGGCTGCTCGACGCTGGTCTTTACCGTCGATATGCCGACCCCCGGGGCGCGCTATCGTGATGCCCACTCCGGCATGAGCGGCCCGAATGCTGCGTTACGCCGCTACTGGCAGGCGGTTACTCACCCGCAGTGGGCGTGGGATGTCGGCCTGAACGGTCGTCCGCACGACCTGGGCAATATTTCGGCTTACCTCGGTAAACCGACCGGGCTGGAGGATTACATCGGCTGGCTGGCGAACAACTTCGATCCGTCGATCTCGTGGAAGGACCTGGAGTGGATCCGCGAGTTCTGGGACGGCCCGATGGTGATCAAAGGGATCCTCGATCCGGAGGATGCCCGCGATGCGGTACGCTTTGGCGCAGACGGGATTGTGGTCTCTAACCACGGCGGACGCCAGCTCGACGGGGTGCTCTCCTCCGCACGCGCCCTGCCGGCCATCGCCGATGCGGTGAAAGGCGATATTGCCATCCTGGCCGACAGCGGCATCCGCAACGGGCTTGACGTGGTGCGCATGATTGCGCTGGGCGCCGACAGCGTGCTGCTGGGGCGCGCGTATCTGTATGCGCTGGCGACGGCGGGCCAGGCGGGCGTGGCGAATCTGCTCAACCTGATCGAAAAAGAGATGAAGGTGGCGATGACGCTGACAGGTGCAAGAACGATTAGCGAAATCAGTAAGGATTCTCTGGTGCAGGAGTTAAGCAAATTACCGGCGGCGCTGGCTCCCCTTGCTCAGGGAAACGCGGCCTGACCTTCTCCGGTTAATCCCCCTTTCTCACGCGCCCGATTTCCCCCTCGGGCGCTTTTTTATGCCAAAAATAACATCCAGATAACATATTAGATAAGAAAATTTGACATCCACCCGCCGTCCGCAATTGTATAGACAAGCAAATACAAGAACACAAAAACAACATCAGATCGGAGTGGAGCGTATGGCGTATTCAGGTAAGGTGGATATTCAGCAGGTGATCGATGAGAGTCCCTTTTCAGGGTTTCACTGGCTGCTCATTGTGCTGGGCTTTCTGGTTCTGGCGATCGATGGTTTTGATACGGCAGCGATGGGTTACATCGCGCCTACGCTGTCGGCAGAATGGGGGATACACAAACAGGATCTGGGGCCGGTGCTGAGCGCAGCGCTGCTGGGGCTGTCGCTGGGCGCGCTGATTGCCGGTCCGGTCTCGGACCGGATGGGCCGCAAGCGCGTGCTGGTCTTTTCGTGTCTGTTCTTCGGCCTTGCGAGCCTGGGGACGGCCTGGGCGCAAAGTCTGAATACCCTGACGCTGTGGCGCTTTCTGACGGGCCTGGGGCTGGGCGCCGCAATGCCTAACGCCATCACGCTGATCTCCGAGTTTGCCCCCCAGCGCTGTCGCGCCATGGCGATTAATACCATGTACTGCGGCTTCCCTTTGGGTGCGGCGGGCGGCGGCGCGATCTCTTCCTGGCTTATCCCCCACCGCGGCTGGCGAAGCGTGCTGCTGACCGGCGCGATTGCGCCGCTGATTTTAACGCTGCTGCTGGCACTGTTTTTACCGGAGTCCGTGAAGTTTCTGGTGCAGCGCGGGAAAGACGTCATGCAGGTCCGCCGCATCGCCAGCCGGTTTGCCCGCAGCACGCTGGATAGCGTCACGGGCTTTTTCCTGGCGGAGGAGAAAGTCGCCTCTAAAAAAGGGAGCGTGTCGCAGCTGTTTTCCATGCCCTGGCTGCCCGGCACCCTGATGCTGTGGGTGACCTACTTTATGGGGCTGGTCATTTACTACGTTCTGCTAAGCTGGATGCCAACGCTGATGCAGGGGATGGGCTATGCTCTGGCGGAATCCGCCTGGCTCACCTCGCTGTTCACCTTCGGCGGCACCGCAGGCATTCTGCTCGCGGGCTGGATGATGGACCGCTGGGAAGCGCACCGGGTGGTTGCGTGTGGTTTCGTGCTGACAATGGGCCTTATTCTTTTGCTTGGCATTGAGCATAACCATATCGCCCTGTTTGGCGGGTTGATTTTCCTGATGGGGATCGCGATGAACGGCGCGCAGTCGGGGATGCAAACCCTGGCCGCCACCTTTTACCCTACCGAGTGCCGCGCGACGGGCATCGCCTGGATGCAGGGGATCGGCCGCTTTGGCGGCGTGGCGGGAACCATGACCAGCGCCCAGCTTCTCTCTATGCAGTGGCAGGCAGACAGTATTTTAATGATCCTCAGCGTGCCCGCTCTGGTGGCCGCTGCGGCAATCGTCTACAAAATGCTGTACAGCCGCTCGCAGGAACCCGGCGTCGCGTAGTTCCTCTCTTTTCTGCTATTCTGCCCCCCGCAATTAAGGGGGCAGCATGCTTAACATCGTTTTATTCGAACCAGAAATTCCGCCGAATACCGGCAATATCATCCGCCTGTGTGCGAACACCGGTTTTCGTCTGCATATCATTGAGCCGATGGGCTTTACGTGGGACGACAAACGTCTGCGTCGTGCAGGGCTGGATTATCATGAATTTACCGCCGTCGTTCGCCATCACGATTACGCCGCGTTTCTGGAAGCAGAGAAGCCGCAGCGCATGTTCGCCCTGACAACCAAAGGCACGCCAGCGCATAGCGCCGTGAGCTATCAGGCAGGTGACTATCTGATGTTTGGCCCGGAAACCCGCGGCCTGCCGGCCACGATCCTGGATGCCCTGCCCGCCGAGCAGAAAATCCGTATTCCAATGATGCCGGACAGCCGCAGCATGAACCTGTCGAACGCGGTGTCGGTGGTGGTGTATGAGGCCTGGCGCCAGCTGGGTTACCCGGGCGCCATTCTCAGAAGTTAAATGCCGTCACCATACTCGAAGGTATGGTGAATGCCGTTGAAGTGCTGATCCATGTCCATGGACGGCTTATCGCTGTCTGGTTTACCGACGATGCGCGCCGGTACGCCAGCGGCGGTGGTATGCGGTGGCACGGGCTGGAGCACTACGGAGCCTGCGCCGATCTTCGCGCCGCGCCCGACTTCAATATTGCCGAGGATTTTGGCACCCGCGCCAATCATCACCCCTTCACGGATTTTCGGATGGCGATCGCCGCTGGTTTTACCGGTACCGCCCAGGGTAACCGACTGCAGGATCGAGACGTCATCTTCAATCACCGCCGTTTCCCCGACGACAATCCCGGTGGCGTGGTCGAGCATGATCCCGCGGCCAATCTTTGCCGCCGGGTGAATATCGACCTGAAACGTCACGGAAACCTGGTTTTGCAGGAAGATCGCCAGCGCGCGGCGGCCTTCATTCCATAGCCAGTGGCCGATGCGGTAAGCCTGCAGGGCGTGGAAGCCTTTCAGGTACAGCAGCGGCGTAGAATATTTATCGACCGCCGGGTCACGCGTGCGCACGGCCTGAATATCGCAGGCGGCAGAGGCGATCATTTCCGGGTCTGCAGCGTAAGCCTCTTCCACCACTTCACGAATGGCGATAGCTGGCATGATCGAGGAAGCCAGCTTGTTAGCGAGCATATAGCTCAGCGCGCTGCCGAGATTTTCGTGCTTGAGTAGCGTCGCGTGGTAGAAACTGGCCAGCATAGGCTCGCAGTCGGCCAGCGCCCGGGCTTCGGCTTTAATATTGTTCCAGACGATATCCAGTTCTTCACACGGCATTGCTTACTCCAGACGATAGTTAATGACCAGCCAGTTCTGCGCTGGCTGGGTCATTCAGGTGACAACGGTTCCGACTAGTTACTGCTGCGCTCGTCCTTGCGCGCACGACCTAATAAGGTCAATGCTGCCTCGCGCGCATTTTTTCCGCAATACAATACCTGATAAATTTCCTCGGTTATTGGCATTTCGACACCGAAACGGTGCGCCAACTCGCGGACTTCTTTGGTATTGCGGTAGCCTTCAACCACCTGACCAATCTTCTCCTGCGCGCCTTTAACATCGCTGCCCTGTCCGAGCATCATGCCAAAGCGGCGGTTACGAGACTGGTTGTCGGTACAAGTCAGCACCAGGTCGCCCAGGCCAGCCATCCCCATAAAGGTGGCCGGATCGGCACCCAGCGCTTCGCCCAGGCGGGACATTTCGGTCAGCCCTCGGGTGATCAGCGCCGTACGCGCATTGGCACCAAAGCCAATGCCGTCTGACATCCCGGCACCAATCGCAATCACGTTCTTCACCGCACCGCCCAGCTGCACGCCGATAAAATCGGGGTTGCTGTAGACGCGGAAGCTCTTGCCGCAGTGCAGCAGCTGTTGAAGATCGTCGGAGAAAGCCTGATCGGTGGAGGCCAGCGAAATCGCCGTCGGCAGGCCAGCGGCCAGCTCTTTGGCAAAGGTCGGGCCGGAGATGACCGCCAGCGGGATCTCATCACCCAGCGCTTCGCGGGCAACGTCCTGCAGCAGGCGTCCGGTTTCGGCTTCCAGTCCTTTTGTCGCCCAGACAATGCGCGCATCCGGGCGCATCAGCGGCTTAATCTGACGGAGCACGTCGCCAAATACATGGCTCGGAACCACAATCAGAATGTTGCGGCTGGCCGCCAGCGCGGTCGCAAGGTCGCTTTCAAGATGCAGGGAGTCGGGGAACGGAACGTCCGGAAGAAACGCGACGTTGCAACGGTCGCGCTGCAGCGTGGCGATATGTTTTGGGTCGTGGCCCCAGAGAACCACTTCGTGACCATTTCTTGCCAGCGTGATGGCAAGAGCGGTGCCGTATGAGCCGGCACCGATCACAGTCATTGACGCATTAACAGTGCTCATCAGGCATCCTGATGTTGTTCAGCACCTTCGCCAGCTTGCTGCTGCAGATAGTTCATGAACAGCGCATCAAAGTTAACTGGCGCAAGGTTCAGTTGCGGGAATGTACCGCGGGAAACCAGGCTGGTGATGCATTCACGCGCATACGGGAACAGAATGTTCGGGCAGTACGCACCCAGGCAATGCGCCATCTGGTTGCCTTCGATACCGCCGATAGAGAAGATGCCGCCCTGCTGTACTTCACACAGGAATGCAGTTTCTTCGCCCAGAGACGCGGTAACGGTAACACGCAGCACGACTTCATACACGTCATCTGCCAGTTGGGTAGATGCGGTATCCAGATCAAGTTTAACCTCTGGCTGCCAATCTTTCTGGAAAACATGTGGCGCATTTGGCGCTTCGAAAGAGACGTCCTTGGTGTAGATACGCTGGATCTGGAAAGTCATTTCGGTGTTGTTTTGTTCTGACATGGAAATACCCTTTTTAATTGTCCTAAAGTCTCTTAGCTCAGCAGCGGATCGAGTCCACCACGGGCGTCGAGCGCATACAAGTCATCACAGCCGCCAATGTGCTGCGCATCAATAAAAATCTGCGGAACCGTCGTGCGACCACTACGTTTGATCATCTCTTCGCGTTTAATCGCGTCACCGTCGATCGGCAGTTCCTGGAACGTGACGCCTTTGCTGTTCAGCAGCGCTTTCGCACGATGACAGAACGGGCACGTCGCTTTGGTATAGATCTCAATATTGGCCATGACTGAACTCCTTATTTACCGCGAACCAAAGGAAGATTTTCCCCGCTCCAGCCGGAAATACCTTCTTTCAGTACCGTTACGTTTTCGAAGCCTGCTTTATGAAGCGCGCTGGCAGATTCCTGTGCCTGCATGCCGGTCGCATCGACAACGATAATCGGCTGGGCTTTGTGTTTCTCAAGCTCACCGACGTTGTTCGCTTTGATTTCAGCTGGCAGCAGGTTGATTGCGCCCGCAATGTGACCTTTACGGAAATCGTCACGCTGACGCAGATCGACCACGACGGCATCTTCTTTGTTGATCAGACGCGTCGCTTCACCACGGGTGATAACCTTAATTTTAGACGTCAGGCTCTTAAATGTGGTGAACAGCACAGCAGCCAGCAGGCCAATCCACGCGATGCTCAGAACCGGATGGCGGCTAACGAATTGCATAATTTCTTGCATGGAGGGTAACTACTCCCGACTAAGTGATAAAAAAAACCAGGACAGGAGTATACCTGTGCGTTCTGGCAAATACAGCCAGCGACCATAACCTAATCCATTTTCTGCGGCATGCCACCTAAAAAAATGCCTCAAAATGGTCTGGTGAACATCTTGCCCCTGCGCTTTCTTTGATCTTCTGCGGCTATTTGATCGATTCAGCTGTAGTAAAATTACGCAAATTTTGACTCTTGAGCATGAGGTTGTCGCAATGTCGGTTTCTAAAAAACCTATGGTACTGGTGATTCTGGATGGCTATGGCTACCGTGAAGATAGCCAGGATAACGCTATTTTCAACGCCAAAACCCCGGTCATGGATGCCCTGTGGGCGAAACGTCCGCATACGCTGATTGACGCGTCTGGCCTGGAAGTGGGCCTGCCGGACCGCCAGATGGGCAACTCCGAAGTCGGTCACGTAAACCTGGGCGCCGGGCGTATTGTGTATCAGGATCTGACGCGTCTGGACGTTGAAATCAAAGAACGCACCTTCTTCTCCAACCCAACGCTGTCTGGCGCGGTCGATAAAGCCGTTGCCGCTGGCAAGGCCGTACACATCATGGGCCTGCTCTCTGCGGGCGGCGTGCACAGCCACGAAGATCACATCATGGCGATGGTTGAACTGGCCGCCGAGCGCGGTGCGGAAAAAATCTATCTGCACGCCTTCCTGGACGGTCGCGATACGCCACCACGCAGTGCAAAAGGCTCTCTGCAAGCCTTCGAAGAGAAATTCGCCGCGCTGGGCAAAGGCCGCGTAGCGTCCATCATTGGCCGTTACTACGCTATGGACCGCGACAACCGCTGGGATCGCGTTGAACAGGCCTATGACCTGATGACTCTGGCCAAAGGTGAATTCCAGTTCGCGACCGCCGTTGAAGCGCTGGAAGCGGCCTATGCACGTGATGAAAACGACGAATTCGTGAAAGCGTCAGTGATCCGCGCTGAAGGCCAGGCCGACGCCGCCATGGAAGATGGTGACGCACTGATCTTCATGAACTTCCGCGCTGACCGCGCGCGTGAAATCACCCGTGCGTTCGTTAACAGCGACTTCGACGGTTTTGCCCGCAAAAAAGTGGTAAACCTCGATTTCATCCAGCTGACCGAATACGCCGCAGACATCAAAGCGCCTTGCGCGTATCCGCCAGCATCTCTGGCAAACACCTTTGGCGAGTGGATGGCGAAGAACGACAAAACGCAGCTGCGTATTTCCGAAACTGAAAAATACGCGCACGTCACCTTCTTCTTTAACGGCGGCGTTGAAGAGCCGTTCAAAGGCGAAGACCGCATTCTGATCAACTCCCCGAAAGTCGCTACCTACGATCTGCAGCCAGAAATGAGCTCTGCAGAATTGACTGAAAAACTGGTTGCGGCCATCAAGAGCGGTAAGTACGACACCATCATCTGTAACTACCCGAACGGCGACATGGTTGGGCATACCGGGGTGATGGAAGCGGCAGTGAAAGCGGTTGAAGCGCTGGACCACTGCGTTGAGCAGGTAGCGAAAGCGGTTGAATCCGTTGGCGGCCAGCTGCTGATCACCGCTGACCACGGTAACGCTGAACAGATGCGCGACCCGGCGACCGGCCAGGCGCACACGGCCCATACCAACCTGCCTGTTCCGCTGATTTATGTGGGTGATAAATCACTGAAAGCAGTGGAAGGCGGCAAGCTTTCTGACATCGCGCCAACCATGCTGTCGCTGATGGGTATGCCGATCCCTGAAGAGATGACTGGTAAGCCGCTGTTCATCGTGGAATAATCGCTCCCCATGAGGGGAAAGGCGATTTTTTCAATCACATGGGTCGTGAAGCCGCTTAGGTTATCAGTCAGACCTCTGTTTTACGCCAGCGCACTCAGCGCTGGCGTATTGCTGTGCGCCGCATCCGCCCACGCGGATGACCGCGACCAGCTGAAATCCATTCAGGCCGATATCGCCGCCAAAGAGCGTGCGGTACGCCAGCAGCAGCAGCAACGCTCCGCCCTGCTCGCCCAGCTTAAGCAGCAGGAAGAGGCGATCTCCGCCGCCACGCGTAAACTCCGTGAAACGCAAAACACCCTCGCCCAGTTGAATAAACAGATCGACGAGATGAACGCGTCGATTGCCAAACTCGAGCGCCAGCGTGACGCGCAGGAGCGCAATCTTGCCGCACAGCTTGATGCCGCATTCCGTCAGGGTGAACATACCGGACTCCAGCTGATCCTCAGCGGCGAAGAGAGCCAGCGCGGTCAGCGCCTGCAGGCCTACTTTGGCTATCTCAACCAGGCGCGTCAGGAGACGATCGCGCAGCTGAAGCAGACGCGCGAAGAGGTCTCCACGCAAAAAGCCGAGCTGGAAGAGAAGCAGAGCCAGCAGCAGACATTGCTCTACGATCAGCAAGCCCAGCAGGCGAAGCTTGAGCAGGCTCGCAACGAGCGTAAGAAAACCCTTTCCGGCCTTGAATCCTCCATTCAGGAAGGTCAGAGCCAGCTCAGCGAAATGCGCGCCAACGAATCAAAACTGCGTAACAGCATCGCCCGTGCGGAAGCGGCGGCGAAAGCGCGCGCCGAAAAAGAGGCTCGCGAGGCGCAGGCCGTTCGCGACAAACAGCAGGAAGCGTCCCGTAAAGGCACGACCTACAAGCCAAGCGAGAGCGAACGTTCCCTGATGTCGCGTACCGGCGGTTTGGGCTCTCCTCGCGGTCAGGCTTTCTGGCCCGTTCGCGGTTCAATTCTGCATCGCTATGGCGAACAGCTGCAGGGTGAGCTACGTTGGAAA
This sequence comes from Enterobacter sp. WP_7_1, assembly GCF_003688535.1. Taxonomy (NCBI): domain Bacteria; kingdom Pseudomonadati; phylum Pseudomonadota; class Gammaproteobacteria; order Enterobacterales; family Enterobacteriaceae; genus Enterobacter; species Enterobacter sp. WP_7_1. Next base: position 103,558 of record NZ_REFK01000005.1, read on the forward strand.
GGGATCGTTATCGGTGCGTCTGAAGGTAGCGAAGTGAAAGCCATCGCCGATGGCCGCGTAATTCTGGCCGACTGGCTGCAGGGTTACGGACTGGTGGTGGTGGTCGAACACGGTAAAGGTGACATGAGCCTTTACGGCTACAACCAGAGCGCGCTGGTCAGCGTCGGCACGCAGGTGCGCGCAGGCCAACCCATCGCCCTTGTGGGCAGCAGTGGCGGTCAGGGCCGCCCGTCACTCTATTTCGAAATTCGTCGCCAGGGTCAGGCGGTCAATCCACAGCCGTGGTTGGGAAGATAAGTTTTGCTTCAATTTCGTCGAATGGTTTTCTCCGTCGTCAGCGCGCTGGCGCTGGCTGCACCGGTATATGCAGGTAAACTCGCTATCGTGATTGATGACTTCGGTTATCGTCCACACTATGAAAATCAGGTGCTGGCGATGCCGTCGGCCATTTCTGTCGCCGTTCTTCCAAATGCGCCCCACGCGCGTGAGATGGCGACCAAAGCCCATAACAGCGGTCATCAGGTGCTGATCCATCTGCCCATGGCCCCGCTCAGCAAGCAGCCGCTGGAAAAAGACACTCTGCGCCCGGACATGAGCAGCGAGGAGATCGAGCGCATCATCCGCGACGCCTACAACAAAGTGCCGCATGCCGTAGGGCTGAACAACCATATGGGCAGCGCGATGACATCAAGCCTGTACGGGATGCTCAAAGTGATGCAGGCGCTGGAACGCTACAACCTCTACTTCCTCGACAGCATGACCATCGGCAACAGCCAGGCAATGCGTGCCGCTCAGGGAACGGGCGTAAAGGTGATTAAGCGTAAGGTGTTCCTGGATGATACCCAGAACGACGCCGATATCCGCATGCAGTTTAATCGCGCGGTACAGCTGGCACGCCGCAATGGCTCAGCCATCGCCATCGGTCATCCGCACCCGTCTACCGTTCGCGTTCTGCAGCAGATGCTGCCGACCTTGCCTGCCGATATCACGCTGGTGCGTCCGAGCGATCTGCTGAACGAGCCGCAGGTGGATACCTCTACACCAAATTCTGCGCAGCCTGCCCCGACAGCGCCGCGTAATCCGTTCCGCGGCGTGAAACGCTGTGTACCTAAGCAACCGCTTGAACCGGTCTATGCAACCCGCTTCTTCTCCGTCATCGGAGACAGCATCAGTAACAGTACGCTGGTGAATTACGTCCAGCAGCAGTGGCAGGGATGGGGTAAGAAAGCCTGACGCTTATTTCGCAATCTGAGAGTCCGTCTGCTCGTTAGCAACGGGCTCTTTTTTTTCCTGATACTGATACCAGGATTTGAAATACTTCAAAAAGCTATAGGCTGTGGCGTACAGTCCCGTCGCCACCCCCACTTTGCCCTTACGCCAGGCGCCGCTAAACAGATACCATTTGAAAAAAGCCCCGATGGCGCTGATTACGCCGCGCCCAATTGAGGGCCGTATTTTTTGGTATTGAACCAGGCGGGTTGTATAACAATTTAATTTGTTAAAAAGCTCATGCAGCGTGGGAAACGTATCATGTTTTACATAACCCGGAATACGTTCACAACGGAGAAAGCCTTCGACCTGATCGTCTACCGGTCGGTTATTAAACCGAGACTGGTTACGGTTAAAAAGACGCACAGGATAATCAGGGGATGAAACAGGATAAATCGTCCGGACTTCCTCACCCAGAACAAACCAGTAGCGGCATATTTGCCATGCCATTCCCGGGTCTGGCTCATCGCCTGCTTTTAACGTTAAAACGGCATTAACCGTTTCCTGGTCAAGAATTTCGTCGCTGTCGATGCACAGGACCCAGTCATTGCTGGCTAAGGATATGGCATAGTTCATCTGCTCGCCATGCCAGCCAAATTTTTTATAGACGGGTTGCAGTCCAAAGCTTTCACAAATATATCGTGTTTTGTCCGTACTGCCAGAATCGACCACGACAACTTCATCCGCTATTTTCAAAAGAGGCGGGATAACATCGTGCAATAATCTTTCAGAATTAAACGTTAATAAGCAGACCGTTATTTTAAACATTTACCCACTCTCAATAGCAGCCTAAATTAATATTATTAATACTATATAAATGAGTAGAGACGATTAAAGTCCTGAATCACACTTTTCAAATAAGCACGCTTGAAATGTTGTCTAATCCTGAAGCGCAATAAAATAGAAAAATCTATTTTATTTCAACAGATTCTTTATAATGCAGTCAGATGAAGGGTAGCACACGGATTCAGACATGCCGCACAAAAGTAAAATTCTCCTCCTGGATACGGGTAAAGAATGGGGGGGAGGCACCAACAGTATGCTTGAGCTCCTGAAGCGAATTAATCGCGATAAATTCGATATTACCTGTTGTTTTTACAGTGATTATAGTCGTGCTGAAGGTGAGACAATTGGCCAGGTGCTCAACGGCATCGGCATCCCGCTCATCGTGATCCCTCAACGTCCGCAGCCGGTCTGGGCCAAATTGCTGAAGGAAGCGGGACGTAGCCTGCTGTTTTTCTCACGCGGCGCCCGCAAGGCATTTACGCGTCATGTGGATATCATGTGGCGCATCAGGCCTAACGTCAGCAAAATCGAAACCCTTTTCACGCAGGGCGGTTTCGATACGCTCTATATGAATAACCAGCCGGGCTCAAATGAGGAAGGCTATCTGGCGGCGGCGAACCTGAAGGCGCGGGTGATCCAGCACTGCCGCATTGAGCCTGTTTTAACCCCGCCGCTGGTAAAGCTGGTTAATGCCCATGCCACAAAAATCATCGCGGTCTCGCACGGCGTTGAACGCGTGTTGCTTGAGCATGGCGTCCGGCCCGAACTGTGTACGACGGTCAATAATGCCATCGACATCCACCAGCCCTTACCTGACCGACGCGCGATGCGCCAGCGCCTGAACATTGATGACGACACGTTTGTGTTCGGCAGTATCGGGTCGTTAATCCCTCGCAAAGCCAACCACCACACGCTGGAGGCGCTGGCACAGTTCAGCCAGAAGCATCCCCAGGCGAAATGGAAAATGGTGCTGGTCGGAGAAGGTGCCGAACGCCGCGCTTTAACAGAACAGGCCCGAGCGCTGGGAATTGAATCCCGCGTCATCTTCACCGGTTTTCAGAATACCCCCTTTGATTACCTCGCTACGTTTGACGCCTTTATTCTCGCCTCAAAAAGTGAAGGGCTGCCGCGCGTGGTGCTGGAAGCGATGCTTCTCAATATCCCTGTGATTGGCTCTCAGGTGACCGGCACGGCGGAATTGATTGATCATGATTCGACAGGGCTGCTCTTCCCCTGGAGCGATGTTTCACAGCTTGCACAGCATCTGGACAATATCTGGGCAGACGCGGAGCTGCGGGCTCGACTGGCTGCGGCTGCATACCAGAACGTCTGTCATACCTATGCCATCGAAAACTATGTCAGCGGTGTCGAAGCCGTGCTTGGCGCGCACTAACCAAACGAGATAACTATGTTTAAATTTCTTAATGCTCGCTATCGTCATATCACCGGGCGACACAACATTCCTTACAGCTCTCTGCCCGTGACGGGCGCGCTTGCTGCGGTGGATTCTATTGTGATTCCGTGTACCGGCGCAGATTTCGTCGAAGAAGCATTACTCTCTGCCACCTTCGCGGAACGCTACGCCACCGGGGTGAGCGAAATCGTCATCGTCAGCGATCAGCCTGAATCCGCCTTTGGGGTACTGCCACCGAAAACACGCGTAGTGACCCTTAACCTTCCCGTACGTGAGGAAGGTTACCGCTATAAGCAGATCTACCTCAGCCGTCTGGTGAAGCTTAACGCCCCGCTGCAGGCGCGCGGTGAAGGCGTATTGATGATCGATTCCGATCTCAACCTGCTGAAAATGCCCGAGATCAACATGGCCGACATGCACATCTACTCCAGCTTCCGTCAGGGCAAAATGATTGCCAAGCTGGACGGTGCGCCAGCGGAGAAAGTGCCGGCGTATTACAAGGAGACGGTGCGCCCATATCTGGTCGATCACGTTAACGGCGCGTTTCTTGCGGCAACTAAAAAAACCTGGCGCCGTATCTGCCCGCTGTGGCTGACGCTGTTCCAGGATACCTGGGAGCTGATGGACGACACGCAGCCGCCGACCGATCAGCTGCCGCTCGCCGCGCTGCTGGACATGCTGGATTTAAAAACGGTTAACCTGGGCGACTGGATGAACTGGCCAGTCTCCAAGAAAATCGGCGGTCAGGAAGCCGTTGTACCGAAAGAGGTGATTGGCGCGCACGGCGGTTTCCCTCTCTCCGAATGGCAGAAGTATCTTGAATCGCCGGATAACAAACTGCTGTTCAAAGGTCAGGACTACACCCGCAAGGTGCGTTACCTGACGGACGAAGAGAAAAAGAATCAGTGAAAAAAGGGGCCTCAGGCCCCTTTTTGATTACTTATCCCAGCTCAGGATCACTTTCCCTGACTGGCCGGAACGCATCGCGTCGAAGCCCTGCTGGAACTCATCGATGGAGAAACGGTGAGTAATAATCGGGGACAGATCCAGACCGGACTGGATCAGCGCCGCCATCTTGTACCAGGTCTCGAACATCTCGCGGCCATAGATGCCCTTGATGAACAGCCCCTTGAAGATGACTTTGTTCCAGTCGATAGACATATCTGACGGCGGAATACCCAGCATCGCGATACGGCCACCGTGGTTCATGGTGTCGAGCATGGTGCGAAATGCCGGCGGCGCACCGGACATCTCCAGGCCAACGTCAAAGCCTTCGGTCATGCCCAGCTCTTCCATCACGTCGGTCAGGCTCTCTTTCGAAACATCTACCGCGCGGGTGACGCCCATTTTGCGCGCCAGCGACAGACGGTATTCGTTCACGTCGGTGATCACAACGTTGCGCGCGCCCACGTGCTTCGCTACGGCTGCCGCCATAATGCCGATTGGGCCCGCACCGGAGACCAGCACGTCTTCACCGACCAGGTCGAAGGAGAGCGCCGTGTGCACCGCGTTGCCGAACGGGTCGAAGATGGAGGCCAGATCGTCAGAGATATTGTCCGGGATTTTGAACGCGTTAAACGCCGGGATCACCAGGTATTCCGCGAAGCAGCCCGGACGGTTTACGCCCACGCCAATGGTATTACGGCACAGGTGCGTACGTCCGCCGCGGCAGTTACGGCAGTGGCCGCAGGTGATATGGCCTTCACCGGAGACGCGGTCGCCAATTTGGAAGCCTTTCACTTCCTGGCCGATACCCACCACTTCACCGACATATTCGTGACCGACAACCATCGGTACCGGAATGGTTTTCTGCGACCACTGGTCCCAGTTGTAGATGTGAACGTCAGTACCGCAGATGGCGGTTTTACGAATTTTGATCAGCAGATCGTTATGACCGACTTCCGGCTCCGGCACGTCGGTCATCCAAATCCCTTCTTCCGCTTTCAGTTTGGATAACGCTTTCATCACACGTCCTCAGGCAATTACGCCCAGCTGTTTGCCGATGCGGGTAAAGGCTTCCACCGCACGCTCAATTTGTTCAGGCGAATGCGCCGCAGACATCTGGGTGCGGATACGCGCCTGACCTTTTGGCACCACCGGGAAGAAGAACCCGGTGACGTAAATCCCTTCTTTCTGCAGCTCGCGGGCAAATTGCTGCGCGACGACCGCATCGCCCAGCATCACCGGAATGATCGCGTGGTCAGCACCGGCCAGGGTAAACCCTGCGGCGCTCATTTTTTCACGGAACAGACGGGCGTTGGACCACAGGCGGTCGCGAAGCTCAGCGCCGGACTCCACCATCTCCAGTACCTTGATGGAGGCGGCAACAATCGCCGGTGCCAGGGAGTTGGAGAACAGATACGGGCGGGAGCGCTGACGCAGCCACTCGACCACCTCTTTACGCGCGGCGGTATAGCCGCCGGACGCGCCGCCGAGCGCTTTGCCCAGCGTACCGGTGATGATGTCCACGCGACCCATCACGTCACAGTATTCGTGGGAACCGCGGCCGTTTTCGCCGACAAAACCAACCGCGTGAGAGTCATCGACCATCACCAGCGCGTCGTATTTATCCGCCAGGTCGCAAACGCCCTTCAGGTTGGCGATCACGCCGTCCATGGAGAACACGCCGTCGGTGGCGATCAGCACGTGGCGAGCCCCCGCTTCACGCGCCTCTTTCAGGCGCGCTTCCAGCTCGACCATGTCGTTGTTGGCGTAGCGGAAACGCTTCGCTTTACACAGGCGTACGCCGTCGATGATGGAGGCGTGGTTCAGGGCATCGGAGATAATCGCATCTTCTGCGCCAAGCAGGGTCTCAAACAGACCGCCGTTGGCGTCAAAGCAGGAGGAGTACAGAATCGCGTCTTCCATTCCGAGGAAGCTCGCCAGCTTTTGCTCAAGCTGCTTGTGGCTGTCCTGCGTACCGCAGATAAAGCGTACGGAGGCCATGCCGAAACCGTGGGTGTCCATGCCGTTTTTTGCAGCGGCAATCAGCTCAGGGTGATTCGCAAGACCTAAATAGTTGTTCGCACAAAAGTTGATCACATGGCTGCCGTCGGCAACGGTGATGTCCGCCTGCTGGGCAGACGTGATAATACGCTCTTCCTTGAACAACCCTTCCGCACGTGCGGTGTCGAGGTCGCTGTTTAACTGTTTGTAAAAATCACCACGCATTGCAATTCTCCAGACTCGGCAAATTTCGGGACATATTACCCAAACCTATAGTTCATGACGAGATGACACGTCATCTCTTGTCGTTTTTGCAGCATAAATCACGCGTACCCCTGCGCTGTGAAGGTGAATGGCTGAAGGGCAGCCATACTAATGATATGATAGAGACATTAGCGTCCGGGATTGTCCCCGGGCTCCACACTTCAAAGGTTACAGTTATGATCATCGTTACCGGCGGCGCGGGCTTTATCGGCAGCAATATTGTTAAGGCTCTCAATGACAAAGGCATCACCGACATCCTGGTGGTTGACAACCTGAAAGACGGCACCAAGTTCGTCAACCTGGTGGATCTGAACATCGCTGACTACATGGATAAAGAAGACTTCCTTATCCAGATTATGGCAGGCGAAGAGTTCGGCGAGATCGAAGCCATCTTCCACGAAGGTGCGTGCTCTTCCACCACCGAGTGGGACGGTAAGTACATGATGGACAACAACTATCAGTACTCCAAAGAGATCCTGCACTACTGCCTGGAGCGTGAAATTCCGTTCCTGTATGCCTCTTCCGCGGCAACCTACGGCGGTCGCACCTCTGACTTCATCGAGTCCCGCGAGTACGAGCAGCCGCTGAACGTCTACGGTTACTCCAAATTCCTGTTCGACGAGTACGTGCGTCAGGTGCTGCCAGAAGCGAACTCGCAGATTGTCGGCTTCCGTTACTTCAACGTCTACGGACCGCGCGAAGGCCACAAAGGCAGCATGGCGAGCGTGGCGTTCCACCTGAACACCCAGCTGAATAACGGCGAAAGCCCGAAACTGTTCGAAGGCAGCGACGGCTTTAAGCGCGACTTCGTTTACGTGGGCGACGTTGCCGCAGTGAACCTGTGGTTCTGGGAAAACGGCGTATCCGGCATCTTCAACCTGGGTACCGGCCGCGCGGAGTCCTTCCAGGCGGTGGCTGACGCAACGCTGGCGTATCACAAAAAAGGCAGCATCGAGTACATTCCGTTCCCTGATAAGCTGAAAGGCCGTTATCAGGCGTTCACCCAGGCCGATCTGACCAACCTGCGCGCCGCAGGCTACGACAAGCCGTTCAAGACCGTTGCCGAAGGCGTAACGGAATATATGGCCTGGCTGAACCGCGACGCATAAGTATGAAGATTCTGGTGATCGGCCCGTCATGGGTGGGCGACATGATGATGTCGCAAAGTCTCTATCGCACGCTCAAGGCGCGTTATCCCCAGGCGATAATCGACGTGATGGCACCCGCGTGGTGCCGTCCGCTGTTGTCGCGTATGCCGGAAGTGAACGAGGCGATCCCGATGCCGCTTGGACACGGGGCGCTGGAAATTGGCGAACGCCGTAAACTCGGCCATAGCCTGCGCGAGAAGCGCTACGATCGGGCGTATGTCCTGCCAAACTCCTTTAAATCCGCCCTGGTGCCCTTTTTTGCGGGCATTCCACATCGCACCGGCTGGCGCGGTGAAATGCGCTACGGCCTGCTGAACGATGCGCGGGTGCTGGATAAAGAGGCCTGGCCGCTGATGGTGGAGCGCTATGTGGCGCTGGCCTACGACAAAGGCGTGATGCGCAGTGCGCAAGACCTGCCGCAGCCCCTGCTCTGGCCACAGCTTCAGGTTAACGACGGTGAAAAATCCCAGACCTGCAGCGCGTTTGGTCTTTCGTCTGAACGCCCGATGATTGGCTTCTGCCCCGGCGCCGAGTTCGGCCCGGCAAAACGCTGGCCGCACTACCACTATGCGGAGCTGGCGAAACAGCTGATTGACGAAGGCTACCAGATTGTCCTGTTCGGTTCGGCAAAGGACCACGAGGCAGGCAACGAAATTCTCGCGACGCTCAGTAATGAACAGCAGGCCTGGTGCCGCAACCTGGCGGGAGAAACGCAGCTTGAACAGGCGGTTATTCTGATTGCCGCCTGTAAGGCCGTGGTCAGTAACGATTCGGGCCTGATGCACGTCGCTGCCGCGCTCAACCGCCCGCTGGTGGCGCTGTATGGCCCAAGCAGCCCGGACTTCACGCCCCCGCTTTCTCATAAAGCGCGCGTCATCCGCCTGATCACCGGCTACCATAAAGTTCGCAAGGGCGATGCCGCAGAAGGCTACCATCAGAGCCTGATCGACATTACGCCAGAGCGCGTTCTCGAAGAGCTTAACGAACTGCTGTTGAGCGAAGAAGGATAACGAATGCGGGTACTGATCGTTAAAACTTCTTCGATGGGCGATGTTCTGCATACGCTGCCGTCGCTGACGGACGCGATGCGGGCCGTTCCCGGCATTCGTTTTGACTGGGTGGTGGAGGAAGGCTTCGCGCAGATCCCCACCTGGCATGAAGCGGTTGACCGCGTGATCCCGGTGGCGATTCGCCGCTGGCGCAAAGCGTGGTTCTCCGCGCCGATTAAAGCCGAACGCAAAGCCTTCCGTGAGGCGGTGCAGGCGCAGCGTTACGACGCTATCATCGACGCCCAGGGGCTGGTGAAAAGCGCCGCGCTGGTCACGCGTCTGGCACACGGCGTAAAGCACGGCATGGACTGGCATACCGCCCGCGAACCGCTGGCGAGCCTGTTCTATAACCGCCGCCACCACATCGCAAAGCAGCAGCATGCCGTCGAACGTACCCGCGAGCTGTTTGCAAAAAGCCTCGGCTACGCGAAACCGGAAACCCAGGGCGACTACGCCATTGCGCAGCACTTTTTGCGCAATACAGATCCCTGTGCTCAGCCTTATCTTGTCTTCCTGCATGCCACAACGCGCGACGATAAACACTGGCCGGAATCGCACTGGAGAAGCCTGATTGAACTAATGCAACCCACCGGCATCCATATTAAACTGCCCTGGGGCGCTGAACATGAGCGGCAGCGTGCAGAGCGTCTGGCAGCAGGCTTTTCACACGTCGAGGTATTGCCGAAACTCACGCTGGCGCAGGTTGCAGCGCAGCTGGCGGGAGCGAATGCTGTTGTTTCCGTTGATACAGGTTTAAGCCATTTAACCGCGGCGCTGGATCGTCCGAATATTACGATTTTTGGTCCGACCGATCCTGGATTGATCGGGGGTTACGGCAAAAACCAGCATCAGATGGTCAGCCCGACCCAGCAAACGAAGGATATCAGCGCAGATGCTATTTTTTCATTTTTACAGGGCAGCCGTTGGCTTTCCAACAGGGATATCTAACGCATGAGTTACGTATTTCTGCTGATTTTACTCTTTCCGGTGAAGCTTATCCGGAAGCTGTTCCGCAAAGAGACAGGTAAAAACCTGGTCATTCAGACAGCAAAAATCGGCGATTTTATTAATGCCACTCCCCTCCTGGCATACCTGCAAAAAAGCGACGTGCTGATCAGTCGTAGCGTGAGTGCGCTGGCAAAGCATGATGAGACGATCGATAATATTTTTTTTATCGAGCAGCATAAGCGTAACCTGTGGCGAAAGCTGGTCTTTGCCTGCCGGATAATGAACCGCTATGACAATGTCTATCTCCTGCAACCCAACAGCGTGAACCTCTTTTTCGCCTCCGTATGTAACGCTAAAAACAAACATTTTTTAAGCACATACACGCGCAGATGGTATCACGGTATTTTCTATGCAACGGCAGACGGCACTGTTGAACACGGCCGAAAGACGCTGTCTATCACGAACTATCTCAAACTGGCCGATCGCGCTCTGAGCTGGCAAGACTCGCCAAAGCACGCCACAAAGCCGCTTTTCAAACCCGCGACCTATCCGGCAATCCTCGATAAACCCGGCGTGATCCGCATTGGCATTAGCGTTGCCGCCGGGAATAAAGCAAAAACCGTTCCGCCAGTTATCTGGAAGCAAATTGCCGATCGTCTCGCCGACCTGCCCTGCGAATTTTATGTGTTTGGCGCCCCGAATGAACAATCGTGGATGGATGATATCACCCGCGCTTATGGTGAACTGCCCAACTTTATTAATCTGATTGGCAAAATCTCGCTTGAAGAGCTGCCGTGGGCCATTTCCAAAATGGATTGCTACATCGCGTCTGACTCGGGGAATGTCTATATTGCTGATGCTGTTGATGTACCAGTGGTATTGCTGTTTGGGCCTTGTTGTCATTATGAACAACGTCCCCTGGGCAACGTATTGCTGATTGGTAATGATGACAACATTTGCTCATATGTTTTTGAAACACGATATTACTTCTCACAGAGCCGGGAAGAACTCTTCGCTGTAACAGACGAAGCGCTACGTGACCTCAAAAATTTTATTTGCGAGTTACCAACAATTAACGCAACTGCATACTCCTTTGATGCTCAGGAAAACTGATTATTATGGCTTTTCTTAGCATCATTATTGCCGCGCATAACGCCAAAGATACGCTTCACACTACGTTAGAAAGCCTGCAAAACGCGATTGAAGGTGCGGGCGATGATATAGAGATCATTATCTTTAACGACAGTTCCAATGACTCAACACAGGATATTATTGAGGCGTGGCTACCAACACTTCCGAATGCGCAATCCCGATACGTTGAGTACCGTAACGTAGGTCATGTTCGAAACAGTGCCCTCTCGCTGGCCTCAGGTGAATACATTACCATGCTGGATAGCGATGATCGGATGAAACCGGGCAGCATAAGGGACGCTGTGGCGTTTCTCAAAACAGAGCGCCCTGATATGTTACTGACGCGCCTGCTGGAAATTCGCGACACTAAAAAAATTACAGCCGACTGGCAGGGATTCTCTCCGGTTGCTTTGTCGCAATATGAGGCAATAAAGCGATTCCTGCAGCACAAAGATTTTCAGGCACATCTCATCGGGCAATTTATTCATCGGAAATTGTATGTAAATAACCCGATTCCTTCGATGGTTTGCTATGAAGATTTCGCCGTATTTCCCGGCATGCTGATGCAGGCGAGTAAAATAGTCTATCAGCGTCAGGGACACTATTATTACATCAAACGTAACGATAGTTTGTCGAGCCGACTCGACGCCAGTAAAATCGCTACGCTGGTTGATTGCACATTGCAAATGGAAAAAACATTCCCTCATTCTTTTAAACATCTTGTTAATTGTCACTGGTTTGATATCTACAGAAACCATCGGCAGCATCTGAGTGACCTGCAACTTAAACTGGTTAAACAGCGGGTCAATACACTTTATTCTTTCTCTTTCTTCTTCTCCAGAGATGTACGTTTCAGCTACAAAAAAAGGGTCATTGAGGCATTATGGAAAAAGTAAAACTGCGGCTTTATCAACTGACGCTGATTTTGAGCCTTATTTCGCTTGCGCTGGCGCTGCTGAGTTCAGGTAAGCAGCGAGAGTTTTTCTATATTGCAATTTATGCCAGCATTATCGGCTTAGCGTGCGAATATAAAAAGATTACATTACGCCCATTTTCTATCGCGTTCCCGATTTTGCTGATAGGAGTTACTAACCTTATTTGGTACATGGTGTATGAGTATCATAGTGAAGGTCTTAACGCTTACAGCGATTATCTTGGTGCAAGTAAGAAGTTAATTTTAGCGAGTGCCCTCATCCTCTATCTTGACCGTTTTAAATTTTACGTCAATGAATATTCATTTCAGAAGCTGTTCTTATATTTTGCAGGCATCGGGTTCGTACTAGCCACTGCCTATGGTTTATGGCAGGCATCACAGGGTATGACACGTATTGAGATGGCCATTAATCGTGCGACCGTGTCGGCTTATGTTTACTCAGTCTTATCACTGGCCTTCATATATAGTCTTTTTCTTCAGAAAAATACTAAGCTGTATTTTATCGCTGGCCTCACTATTTTAATCTCCTGGTATATCATACTGCTGACAGGCACACGTGCCGCAATGGGTTTGTATTTGCTTCTGGCGATAGTACTGACACTCTACCACTTCAGAAGAATTCATCTTAAATCGACACTAATATTCTTATGTATTGTGGCGGGTATTGCTATCGTAAGCTACAAACCGTTAATTTCCCCCAAGATAACGCAAGCACAAGTTGAAGTAGAGAAATATCAAAGTGGCGTTGACGGTACCTCCCTTGGCTCGCGTTTTACCATGTGGAACGTGGGTATTCAGAATGGACTTAAGCATCCGCTCGGCCAATCACTGGAAAATCGTTATAACTGGACACAGCGTTATGTTAATGAGGGACATCCTAATTTAATCACTGCACTCGGCTATTTAAAAGTACATCTACATAATGAGTTTATTGAAAAATATTCTCTGCAGGGGATCCCCGGGCTGGCGATATTATTCTTTTTCTATATATCGATGATCGCTTACGCGCTTAAAAACAGGAATGGCCTGCTGCTGACGACCATGCTTCTTTTATTACTCTATGGCCTGACGGACGTCATACTGTTGAGTTCTGAGGCTTTAATCTTCTTTGTCACCGTGTTTGCGCTGAGCACACCTTTTTCGCAAACCAGACAACGTCAATAAGTGATAATGCCCGCGTCGCGGGCATTATTTTTTCTTGTATTGATAAAACTCCGCCAGCGTCATCCCCACCGTCTTATCGGATAACCAGCTAAAGAGCGTTTCTAAATCCTGATACAGCCCTTCGATCGCCGCCTCATCTTTAAACGTAGGGCTTCCGCCAGGCATAAATTCCGACGAATGAAGCATAAACTCCACGTACTCACTTCCCTGAGACAGGCATTGCTGTGCGACCTGAATCATCTGCGCCGCATTCCCACCGGACGGTCTTAGCCAGTTGACGGAGGGTGAGCGGTATTTACCGCGAAGCCTGTCGTAACCCTGTTTGATCGTGTTCAACCAGGCCGGGTGTTTATACTGAATGCTCATCGGCACTTCGAGTAATGGGCTATTGCCCGCCCGGGAAATATTATCTAAATCAATAAAATAGGCGTGATCGGGGAAATGCTGGTAATTCGTTCCGCCATTACCCTGCGGCGCACCTTTCGCATTGCGCCAGTTCACCCGCGGCGTCACGGAGCAATCAACCTGGTAACCCAGTTCAACGAGCAATTTTGCGTAGCGACTGTCAAATGCCCAACGTCCGGCACGGTGGCTTAACATTTTGGTCTGGAATGTCTCTTCCAGCAGGCGGGTCATGAACAGCACTTTCTCGCGCATCACCTCATCCGAAAATTCAATCAAATAAGGCTGCCAGCGCCAGTCGTCTCCCGTGAGATCGTGTTCCGGCGGGCTATTCCATGCGTGAAGGTGCATCCCCACCTCCCCGTGACCGCGGGCGATCGCGTCCCTGGCGAATTCGATGAAAACGGGCTCGATCGCCATCTCGTAATTGGTCAGCCACACGGGCTTAAAACCGAAACGCTCACAAAGCGCCTGGAACCGCGCCAGATAGCGCGCGTTTTCCGTTTTAATGACGCGGTGATTTTGCCAGAGATTATCGCCCTCAGTATCAATTGTGATGATAAACGCTGGTTTGTTCATAATGAGTCCGCAAGACAGGAAAGTTAGCGCTATGTTACGCACTCTCCAAAGCATGAGTAAACCCTTCCTGGGAAATTACTGAGATTATGGAGAAAGAGTGCAAGTCGCTATCAGGTCTATTAGAATTGCCATCAGTACAACGCCGATAAGATGATGATGAATAACTTACCTGACACGCCTGATTTGCGCATTTTACTTATCAAACTCCGCCATCATGGCGACATGTTGTTGACCACTCCCGTCATTGATTCGTTACGTCAAAAATGGCCGCAGGCGCAGATTGATGTCCTGCTGTATGAAGAAACGCGCGATATGCTCGCCGCGCATCCGGCGATCGGTACAATTTTTGGAATCGATCGTAAATGGAAGCAGCTGGGCACGCTGAAGCATCTTCAAAAAGAGTGGCGGCTGCTGTGTGCGTTAAGGAATCAGCATTATCATCTGGTTATTAACCTCGCCGATCAATGGCGTAGCGCAATTGTCACCCGCTTCACCGGTGCACCCGTTCGCCTTGGATTTGCGTTTAACAAACGCAATAGTGCCTTCTGGCGTTTTTGTCACACCGATCTGGTCTCTGTCGACGGTCACAAATCCCTGCATACGGTCGAACAGAATCTCTCCATTCTGGCGCCATTACCTGTCGCGTCGCAGCCTGCCGTCACCATGGCCTACGCTGCAGAAGACTGGGATCATGCCCGTCAAAGACTGACGCAGACGGGTGTGGGCGACAGCTACATCGTGATCCAGCCGACGTCCCGCTGGTTCTTTAAATGCTGGAGCGAGGACAAAATGGCGCAAACCATTACTGCACTGCAGCAGGATGGTCATACGGTTGTGCTCACAGCGGGGCCGGATAAAAAAGAGCTGGCGATGATCGATCGCATTCTCGCCGCCTCGCCGAAGACGGGCGTCGTCTCTCTGGCAGGGCAGTTAACGCTGCGCCAGCTGGCGTCACTCATCGATCATGCGCGTCTTTTTATTGGCGTTGACTCCGTTCCAATGCATATGGCCGCCGCGCTGCAAACGCCCTGCGTGGCATTGTTTGGTCCATCAAAACTGACGTTCTGGTCACCGTGGCAGGTTAAAGGGGAAGTGATCTGGGCCGGCGATTACGGCCCGCTACCCGATCCGGATGCCATTGATACCAAAACGAAAGAACGCTATCTCGACGCCATTCCCGTTGATGCTGTCGTCTCCGCCGCAAGGAGATATCTGTCATGAAACACCATCGTCTGGCCATTGTTCGCCAAAAATATCGCCCTGATGGCGGGGCGGAACGCTTCGTTTCGCGCGCGCTCACCGCGCTGAGCAATCAGAACCTTGAGCTCAACGTCATCACGCGTGAGTGGCAGGGAGAGAAGCAAGACGACTGGCATATCCACATTTGCAACCCTCAAAAATGGGGCCGCATCAGTCGAGAACGCGGATTCGCACAGGCCGCGCGCGCGCTGTGGCAGCAACAGCAGTTTGATATTGTTCAAAGCCATGAGCGCATCCCGGGGTGTGATATCTATCGCGCGGGTGATGGGGTGCATCGTCGCTGGCTGCTGCAGCGCGCGCGCATTTTACCTGCCTGGCGTGCGCAAATGCTGATGTATGACCGCTATCACCGCTACGTGATGCGCGCGGAACGGAAAATGTATCAGGCGCCAGAGTTAAAAGCCGTAATCTGTAATGCGGAGATGATCAAACGCGAAATCGTTGAAGATTTTGATATCGACGCAAAGAAAATCCATGTGATTTATAATTCTATTGATTCCAGCCGCTTCGTTCCGGCCCAGGAGGCACAGCGTGCGATTTTGCGCCAACAATTTGGTTTGCCAGCCGATGCCGTTGTGTTCTGTTTTGTAGGCTCAGGGTTTGAACGAAAAGGATTAGCCAGCGCCATACGCGCTATTGCTGGAACATCAGCCTGGCTGATTGTGGTTGGGCAAGATAAAGCAGAACGTCGTTATCGCGACCTCGCCCGTTCGTTAGGCTGCGAGGGGCAAATCCGTTTCCTGGGGATGCAAAAAGAAACTCTGCCTTTTTATCAGCTATCCGATGGTTTACTGTTGCCAACGCTGTATGATCCCTTTCCTAACGTCATTCTTGAAGCGATGGCCTGCGGCTTACCCGTCATTACTTCAGAGAGTTGCGGTGGTGCAGAGTTTATTCAACAAGGCCAGAACGGATTTTATTGTGACGCACTTGATATCAGTACATTGAAGGAAGCGGTAGCCGCCATCCCTTCGCTAGAAAAAAATAACAATATGGGACGAGCGGCACGTGAATGTGTAAAAGACGCCACTCCCGAAAAACTATCAAGTCAGCTTATTACGCTTTATCAAAAATTACTGGATTAAAAATGCGCATCCTAATGATTATTGATGGTTTACCCGGTGGAGGAGCCGAAAAAACGGTTCTTACACTCTCCCGCGGGTTAATAGAAATGGGGCATCAGGTCTCTCTATTCTCTCTGCGGAAAGTGTGCGACTACGCCATCCCGGAAGGCATCGATTATCAGGTTGTTCAGGACACATGTAAAAAACCGTGGCGAAAGCTGACGGAGATCCCACGCCGCGCCCAACTGCTGGATCAGGCGATTGAGCGAGCTGAACGCAGCGGCAAATTTGATGTGGTTTTCTCTCACCTGCACAAAACCGACCGCATTGTGGCGCACTGCCGCGCGCTGGAACGTGACAAAGTCTGGTTCTGCGTGCACGGCATGTTCTCGTTTTCCTATCTTCGCCATCGCAGCGGACTTTCGCGCTGGTTTAAACATCTTAAAATTCGTCATACCTACGAAAACCGCAACGTTGTCGCCGTCTCAGGCGCCGTGTTGAAAGATCTTTCCGAGACGCTGGCGCTCAATCTTCGACGCAAAGCGGTTATCCATAATCCTTTCGATATTCCTGAAATTCAGCGTCTGGCGGATGCGCCCTTCGAGATGCAGGGAAAGGATTACATTATTCATGTTGGCCGCTTCCATGAGCACAAACGCCACGACCGACTCTTACGTGCGTTCGCCCTGAGTAAAATTGACACCACGCTGGTCATGATGGGCAATGGATCTGACGCTCAAATTCGCAAGCTCAAGCAGCTTGCAGCCGAGCTGGGTATTGAAAACAAAACGGTTTTCCGCCCGTTCGATTCCAATCCCTATCCCTGGATTAAAGGGGCACGCCTTTTAGTGTTAAGTTCTGACTGCGAAGGTTTTGGTAATGTGCTGGTCGAAGCCATTATCTGCCAGACGCCACCGGTCAGTACAAATTGCCCCGGAGGCCCTGCCGAAATCCTCACCGGCGCCTTAGCGCGCGGGCTGGCAGAGTTAAATGACGCGTCACTGGCAAAAACGCTGGCGGATATTTATACCGCCCCGCCGGTCGTTGGCGATGCGACGATCGCGTCGTTCGGTATCAATGCCATTTGCCAGCAATATATTGCTCTGGTCGACAATCAAAAATAATCAGGTTTCTTATGCAAAATTCTGCCCCATTGTTAAGCGTGGTGGTTGCCGTTTATAACGGTGAAGCTTTCCTGGATCAGTTCTTTACCTGCCTTGTGAATCAACGCATCGACAGCATGGAAGTCATCATTGTCAATGACGGCTCTACTGACCGCTCGATGGAGATCGTCGAAAAATGGCGAGAAAAACTACCGCAGATGCAGGTTATAGAACAGCAAAACCAGGGCGTATCCATCGCGCGTAACACCGGTCTGGCCGTTGCGACGGGTCAATATCTCTCTTTCCCGGATATTGATGATGTCTTTAAACCCGGCATGTACCAGCGCCTGCTGGATATGGCCGTCACGCAGGATCTGGATGTCGCCACCTGTAACGGAAACTACGTCTGGGAGAATAACAAGAAACCCTCGCGCCCAATCTTCCCTGAAGACAAACTGGCTTCGACAGGCGTCATGGCTGGCCCTGCGTGGTTAAAAATGGCGCTGGATTCACGTAAGTTCCTTCACGTCACCTGGTTGAACATCTATCGCCACGACTTTATCCGTAAACACAGTTTCCATTTCGAACCCGGCCTGCGCCATCAGGATATCCCATGGACCACCGAAGTGCTGCTTGCGGCAGAGCGGGTTCAGTACACCAGTGAACGTTATTACGACTACTACATTCACTCTGCATCGGTGTCCCATATGCCGGACAATGACGACACGCTGATTCGCTCCGCGCGTCACTACATGAAAATCCTGCAGATGCTCGATGCCATCAATCAGCGCTACCCGGATAAAGTAAAAAGGATCCCTGCCTGCCACTGGCAAATTGCCAAAGAGGGGCTGGGCATTATTCACACCTTCGACAACATGAAGGATGAGAAGAAGAAATCAATGATTATTAAAGAGTTCTTCGAAACAGGCATCTGGAAACTCATCTGGAAAAGTGCAAAAAGTCCGCGTCTGCGCTGGCGGCTGGGTCGACGTTATTTCCGTTTGAAACGGTATCTGGCATAAGAGATAGCTTTACCTGGCCTAAATGCTTAGAATTTGCCCGCCGAAACTAAAAAAACGGATAATCGCTTGGAATTGTTGTATACCGCTCTGCTCTACATCATTCAGCCACTGGTGTGGCTGAGACTGTTGCTTCGTAGCCGGAAAGCGCCTGCGTATCGTAAACGCTGGGCTGAACGCTATGGCTTCTGCCGCAATAAAGTCGTACCGGACGGTATTTTGCTGCATTCCGTTTCTGTCGGTGAAACGCTGGCGGCGATCCCGCTGGTTCGCGCCCTGCGTCACCGCTACCCTTCGCTGCCAATCACCGTCACGACGATGACGCCAACCGGCTCGGAGCGCGCGTTATCCGCTTTCGGTAAAGACGTGCAGCACGTCTATCTGCCTTACGATCTGCCCTGCGCCATGAATCGTTTCCTCAACACCGTGCGCCCGAAGCTGGTGATCGTGATGGAAACCGAACTGTGGCCGAACATGATTTCCGCTCTGCATGCCCGTAAAATCCCGCTGGTCATTGCCAACGCGCGCCTGTCAGAGCGCTCGGCGAAAGGTTACGGCAAGCTGGGTAAATTTATGCGCCGCCTGCTGAGCAAAATTACGCTGATTGCCGCGCAGAACGAAGAAGATGCGGCACGCTTTATCTCTCTGGGCCTGAAACGCAACCAGCTTGCGGTAACGGGGAGCCTGAAGTTCGATATTTCCGTTACCCCTGAGCTCGCCGCCCGCGCCATCACGCTGCGTCGCCAGTGGGCCCCGCGTCGTCAGGTCTGGATTGCGACCAGTACCCATGATGGCGAAGAAGAGATCATCCTGCAGGCTCACCGCAAGCTGCTGGAAAAATTCCCTGATTTACTGCTGATCCTCGTGCCTCGCCATCCGGAGCGTTTTAAAGATGCCCGTGAAATGGTCCAGAAAGGCGGCTTCAGCTTCACGCTGCGCAGCAGCGGTGAAATCCCTTCCGGCAGCACCCAGGTGGTGATTGGCGATACGATGGGCGAACTGATGCTGCTGTACGGAATCGCTGATCTCGCGTTTGTCGGTGGCAGCCTGGTAGAACGCGGCGGTCATAACCCGCTGGAGCCGGCAGCCCACGCCATTCCGGTACTGATGGGGCCGCACACGTTTAACTTCAAAGATATCTGCGCGAAATTACAGCAGGCCGATGGTTTAATTACCGTGACCGATGCGGATTCGGTGGTTAAAGAGGTATCGACCCTTCTGACTGACGAAGATTATCGCCTCTGGTACGGGCGTCATGCCGTCGAAGTGCTGCACCAGAACCAGGGCGCACTGACCCGTCTGCTGCAGCTCCTGCAACCTTATCTGCCCCAGCGGAGCCACTAATGTCAACGCGTCTGTCGGTCGTGATGATCGCCAAAAACGCCGCCGACCTGCTTTCGGATTGCCTGGCGTCGGTTGCCTGGGCTGACGAGATAGTCATTCTTGACTCCGGAAGTACGGACAACACGGTGGACGTTGCCCGGGCAGCGGGCGCAAAAGTCTTTGTCGACGCTGACTGGCAAGGCTACGGCATCCAGCGCCAGCGCGCGCAGGGACATGCCACAGGTGATTATGTCCTGATGCTCGACACCGACGAACGCATCACGCCGGAGCTTCAGCAGGCCATTCAGGCTGTACTCTCCTCGCCCCAGCCTGGCGCCGTATACAGCATTGCCCGCCGCAACTACTTTCTTGGCCGTTTTATGCGCCACAGCGGCTGGTATCCTGACCGCGTGATGCGCCTCTACGAGCGCGAGCGGTATCAGTACAACGACAATCTGGTGCATGAATCCCTGAGCTGCGATAGCGCTCAGGTCATCCCCTTGACGGGCGATTTGCTGCACCTGACCTGCCGTGATTTCGCGAGCTTCCAGCGTAAACAGCTCAACTATGCCACCGCATGGGCGCAGGAGCGTCACCAGCGCGGCAAGAAGGCCTCGCTGACGGGTATCTTCACCCACACGCTGGGCGCGTTTCTGAAAACGCTGCTGCTGCGTGGTGGCGTGCTGGACGGTAAGCAGGGCTGGTTACTCGCGGTAGTGAATGCCCAGTATACTTTCAACAAATACACCGAGCTGTGGGCGCTCTGCCGCGGCTACTCAGAGAAAACGTGAGCCATGAGCACAAAAGCGATTTATCCGGGTACCTTCGATCCGATCACCAACGGTCATCTTGATATCATCACCCGTGCGGCGTGCATGTTCGACAAGGTGATCCTGGCCATTGCCGCCAGCCCCAGTAAAAAGCCTATGTTTGACCTCAACGAGCGCGTAAAGCTCGCCACCGATGCCATTTCGCACCTGCCGAATGTTGAGGTGGTCGGGTTTAGCGACCTGATGGCTAACTTCGCCCGCGCTCAGCAGGCAAACATTCTGATCCGTGGTTTACGCGCGGTGGCAGACTTCGAGTATGAGATGCAGCTGGCGCACATGAACCGCCACCTGATGCCGGAGCTGGAGAGCGTGTTCCTGATGCCCTCCAAAGAGTGGTCGTTTATCTCTTCCACGCTGGTAAAAGAGGTGGCGCGTCATCACGGCGACGTCACCCATTTCCTGCCGACTAACGTCCACCAGGCATTGATGGAAAAGCTAAAGTAACCCTATTTCTGGCACTGACGGCAGTAGAACGTGGCGCGCTGGGCATGCTTCGTGGCAATCACTGGCGTGCCGCAGACTCTGCACGGTTCGCCTTTACGACCATATACCTGCAGCTCCTGGGCAAAATAGCCCGGCTTGCCGTCACTCTGCAGGAAGTCCTTCAATGTTGTTCCGCCCTGCTCAATCGAGCGAAGTAATACGGCTTTAATCACCCGGACCAGCAGCTCGCACTCCTGCGCCGACAGCGAAGAGGCCAGCCGATCGGGATGGATCCCGGCCGCAAACAGCGATTCGCTGGCGTAGATATTCCCCACGCCGACCACCAGCTTGTTATCCATCAGCCAGGGCTTAATCGGGCTTTTCTTCTTCGCACACTTCGCCTTGAGGTATTCCTCGTTAAATGCGTCTGAGAGCGGCTCCGGGCCCAGATGCGCCAACACGTTATGCCCTTCCAGCTCCTTCGTCCACAGCCACGCGCCAAAGCGCCGTGGGTCGGTGTAACGGAGCACTTTGCCGTTGCTCATCACCAGATCGACGTGGTCGTGCTTTTCCGCAGGCAGTTCTTCGGTAAGAATGCGCAGGCTCCCGGACATTCCCAGGTGGATAATAATCCAGCCGTCGGGCAGTTCCAGCAGCAGGTATTTCGCGCGACGCTGTACGCTAAGGACGGGTTTATCGCTCAGGGCATGGATCTCATCGGACACCGGCCAGCGCAGACGTCCATTGCGGACCACCGCGTGAAGAATCGTCGCGCCGACCAGATGGGGCTCAATGCCGCGACGGCTGGTTTCTACCTCAGGTAATTCAGGCATGGTTCCTCCGTTGAGATGCAGAATGCAAAAAACCCCGCAGTTGCGGGGTTTTTCGATACAAGGAGACTAAAATTATTTGATTTTAGCTTCTTTGTACAGTACGTGCTGGCGTACAACTGGATCGAATTTTTTCAGTTCCAGTTTTTCCGGCTTAGTACGTTTGTTCTTCGTGGTGGTGTAGAAGTGACCTGTACCAGCAGAAGAAACCAGCTTGATTTTCTCGCGAATACCTTTAGCCATGATTTATTTCCTCTTTAAGTACTTAGTACTTTTCGCCACGGGCACGCAGTTCGGACAGAACTGTATCGATGCCTTTCTTATCGATTACACGCATACCTTTAGCAGATACGCGCAGGGTGACAAAACGCTTCTCGCTCTCAACCCAGAAACGGTGAGAGTGCAGGTTCGGCAGGAAACGGCGTTTAGTCGCGTTCAGTGCGTGGGAACGGTTGTTACCGGTCACCGGACGCTTGCCAGTAACTTGGCAGACTCGGGACATGTCTATTCTCCAAAAATCAAATTAGCTCGAGCTTCGTATGGGGTATCGGCGCCTCGTCAGGCTTTACAGCCCGGTCATCGCATAGTTCTAAGTGAACTCTCGATTGCCAGGCCCAAATGCCAAACCCGAGATTCTCAAAGGTGGCGTAGTATACGCTGACTCGGCGGTGTGCTCAAGTCCCGAACAGACAAAGATCCCGATGGATCGCGAGAAATAGCCTAAATCCAGCCATGTTCTGCGAAAGAAATGTACTCACCGCGGCCAATTATCAGATGGTCCAGCACACGAATGTCCATGAATTGACAGCATTTGATAATGCGTTCGGTGATTTCTTTGTCCGCTCTGCTCGGTTCTGCACAGCCAGAGGGGTGATTATGCGCGAGGATCACGCCCGCTGCATTCACTTTTATCGCTTCCCGCACAATTTCACGCGGATGCACCTCAACGTGGCTCAACGTGCCCGCAAAGAGACAGCTGTGTTTCAGCACCCGATTTCTGTTATCGACAAAGATCACCATAAAGATCTCGCGTTCAATATCGGTTAACTGGCTTTGCAGGAATTCACGCGTCATTTCTGGCGTCAGGATCGGATCTTCCTTCTCCATGCGGACATTGTAAAAACGGCGGGCAAGTTCAGCAATGCCCCTCAGCTGGGCATATTTCGCCACGCCAATCCCCTCAACGTGCTTAAACTGCGCCAGATCGGCGGTCAATAAACCGTACAGCGAACCGAAATGTGCTATCAGCTCTTTTGCCAGCGTAAATACCGTTTTTCCGGGCGTTCCGGTACGTAAAAAGAGCGCCAATAGTTCATCGTCTTTTAACAGGGTGACGCCATAGCGCAGCAGTTTTTCGCGCGGCAGCAGCTCCTCATCCTCTTCTTCCATGCTCTTTCTCCCCTTTTTAACCTCATGCTGCCACAGGCCAATCCGTCGCTCGACGGTCACATTGTGTTCTTGCGTAGCGCCTCGCAAAGTGGACGACGTACAAAATCACTCCGCTTTGGGGATTGTGATAAAATGCCCGCTCTCTGGTGAAACCCAACAGGAAAGAATCATGATGAGCCTGGCCGGTAAAAAAATCGTTCTTGGCGTGAGCGGCGGCATTGCTGCTTATAAAGCGCCGGAGCTGGTGCGTCGTCTGCGCGAGCGCGGGGCAGATGTGCGGGTCGCGATAACCGAAGGCGGTAAAGCCTTTATCACTCCCCTGAGCCTGCAGGCCGTTTCAGGATATCCGGTATCTGACAGCCTGCTCGATCCGGCCGCCGAAGCCGCGATGGGCCATATTGAGCTGGGTAAATGGGCAGACCTGGTTATCCTCGCCCCCGCCACGGCTGATTTAATCGCTCGGGTGGCGGCCGGTATGGCAAACGATCTGGTCTCCACCATTTGTCTGGCCACGCCAGCTCCAGTTGCCGTCGTTCCTGCCATGAACCAGCAGATGTACCGTAACGCGGCCACCCAGCATAATCTGGAGACGCTGGCTTCACGCGGCCTGCTTATCTGGGGTCCGGACAGCGGCAGCCAGGCCTGCGGCGACGTTGGTCCGGGTCGCATGCTTGATCCGCTGACGATTGTTGATATGGCCGCAGCCCATTTTTCGCCTGTCAACGATCTGCAACATCTCAACATCATGATTACCGCGGGCCCCACGCGCGAGCCGCTGGATCCGGTGCGCTACATCACCAACCACAGCTCCGGCAAAATGGGCTTCGCGATTGCCGCCGCCGCCGCAAGGCGTGGCGCGAACGTCACGCTGGTGAGCGGCCCGGTATCGCTACCTACCCCTGCGTTTGTGAAGCGAATTGACGTGACTACCGCGCTGGAGATGGAAGCCGCCGTGCAGGCACATGCGCAAAGCCAGCAGATTTTTATCGGCTGTGCGGCCGTTGCAGACTATCGTGCCGAGACGATCGCCGAGGCTAAAATTAAAAAGCAAGGCGATGAATTAACACTAAAAATGGTGAAAAACCCGGACATTGTTGCCGGCGTCGCCGCACTAAAAAGCCATCGTCCATACGTTGTTGGGTTTGCCGCAGAAACGAATAATGTGGAAGAATATGCCCGGCAAAAA
Organism: Enterobacter sp. WP_7_1; assembly: GCF_003688535.1. Lineage (NCBI taxonomy): Bacteria > Pseudomonadati > Pseudomonadota > Gammaproteobacteria > Enterobacterales > Enterobacteriaceae > Enterobacter > Enterobacter sp. WP_7_1. Next base: position 128,019 of record NZ_REFK01000005.1, read on the forward strand.
CGTACCCGCAAAAACCTCGATTTGATTTGCGCGAACGACGTATCGCTGGCTACACAAGGATTTAACAGCGACAGCAACGCACTGCACCTTTTCTGGCAGGATGGAGATAAAGTCTTACCGCTTGAGCGCAAGGAACTCCTGGGCCAACAATTACTCGACGAGATCGTTACCCGTTATGATGAAAAAAATCGACGTTAAGATTCTGGACCCGCGTGTTGGTGAGCAATTCCCGCTGCCAACCTATGCCACCTCCGGCTCTGCCGGTCTTGACCTGCGCGCCTGTCTCGATGACGCCGTAGAACTGGCCCCGGGTGCCACTACCCTGGTTCCAACTGGCCTGGCGATTCACATTGCTGACCCGTCGCTGGCAGCGGTGATCCTGCCGCGTTCTGGTCTGGGCCATAAGCACGGCGTTGTGCTGGGTAACCTGGTGGGCCTGATCGACTCCGACTACCAGGGTCAGCTGATGGTCTCCGTCTGGAACCGCGGTCAGGACAGCTTCACCATTGAACCGGGCGAGCGTATCGCCCAGATGGTCTTTGTACCGGTGGTACAGGCAGAATTTAACCTGGTGGCAGACTTTGACGCCACCGACCGTGGCGAAGGCGGCTTCGGCCATTCCGGGCGCAAATAACGGCCCGAAAGACACGTATCTCACAGCGTTATAATGCAATAACAAACCGCAAACGCCCGTTTGCGGTCGCTGTGTGGATGCCAGCCTGGCAAGTGCTTATTTTCAGGGGTATTTTGTAACATGGCAGAAAAACAAACCGCGAAAAGGAATCGTCGCGAAGAAATACTTCAATCTCTGGCTCTGATGCTTGAATCCAGCGATGGCAGTCAACGCATCACCACCGCTAAACTGGCCGCCTCTGTAGGCGTGTCTGAGGCGGCGCTATACCGTCATTTCCCGAGCAAGACCCGGATGTTCGACAGCCTGATCGAGTTTATTGAAGACAGCCTGATCACGCGCATCAACCTGATTCTGAAAGACGAAAAAGACACCACCGCGCGTCTGCGTCTGATTGTGCTGTTAATCCTGGGCTTCGGTGAACGCAATCCGGGCTTAACCCGCATACTCACCGGCCACGCGCTGATGTTTGAGCAGGACAGACTGCAGGGCCGCATTAACCAGCTTTTCGAGCGTATTGAAGCGCAGCTGCGCCAGGTACTGCGCGAAAAGAAAATGCGTGAAGGCGAAGGTTACACCATCGATGAGACGCTCCTGGCAAGCCAGATCCTGGCGTTTTGTGAAGGGATGCTCTCCCGCTTTGTGCGTAGCGAATTCAAATACCGTCCAACGGACGATTTTGACGCCCGCTGGCCGTTAGTGGCTGCTCAGCTGCAGTAATCCGTAAGCCCGGTAAGCGTAGCGCCACCGGGCAATCTAATTACACCCCGAACTCTTCCCGGTACGCGCGTACCGCCGCCAGATGGTCCGCCATCTCAGGCTTCTCTTCCAGATACGCAATCAGGTCTTTCAGGGTGATAATCGACGTCACTTTACAGCTGTAATCGCGCTCGACTTCCTGAATAGCGGAAATTTCACCGCGACCACGCTCCTGACGATCCAGAGAAATCAGCACGCCAGCAAGCGTCGCGCCGTTGGCCTGAATAATCTCCATCGATTCACGGATCGCCGTACCCGCAGTGATCACGTCATCGACCAGCATGACGCGGCCCTGCAGCGCGCTGCCGACCAGATTCCCGCCTTCACCGTGGGTTTTAGCCTCTTTACGGTTAAAGCAGTACGGCACGTCGCGGTCATGGTGTTCCGCCAGCGCCACCGCGGTGGTGGTCGCAATCGGAATGCCTTTATAGGCCGGGCCAAACAGCAGGTCAAAATCAATCCCGGAATCCACCAGCGCTTCGGCATAGAAACGGCCTAACAGTGCCAGATCGCGCCCGGTATTAAACAGCCCGGCGTTGAAGAAATAGGGACTCTTACGCCCGGATTTCAGCGTAAATTCGCCAAACTTAAGTACCTGCTTGTTAAGCGCAAACTCAATAAACTGGCGCTGATACGATTTCATGGATTTGCTCCTTTGGTTTTTCTGTCTTACAGGCAAAAAAAAGGCGACTCATTGGTCGCCTTTAAAATCAATTTTCTAACGCCGCTTTCTGCGTCGTTACAATGGATTCGATTCCCCCTCGGGCCAACGCCAGCAGGGAGAGAAGTTCTTCGTGGGTGAACGGCTCACCTTCCGCCGTGCCCTGCACCTCAATGATGCGGCCGTCTTCGGTCATCACTACGTTCATGTCGGTTTCGGCTGCGGAATCTTCAACGTATTCCAGATCGCAAAGCGCTTCGCCGTTAACGATACCAACAGAAACCGCCGCAACCATGCCTTTCATTGGGTTGGTTTTGAGCTTACCGGCAGCAACCAGCTTGCTCAGGGCATCGGCCAGCGCTACGCAGGCACCGGTAATGGACGCAGTACGCGTGCCGCCGTCTGCCTGAATCACGTCGCAGTCCAGCGTGATGGTGAATTCACCGAGGATTTTCAGGTCAACGGCGGCGCGCAGCGCACGCGCGATCAGACGCTGAATCTCCATGGTACGCCCGCCCTGCTTACCCTTTGCCGCTTCACGGGCATTACGGGTATGGGTCGCACGCGGCAGCATGCCGTATTCTGCGGTGATCCAGCCCTGGCCCTGACCTTTCAGGAAGCGCGGAACGCCTTCTTCGATGGAGGCGGTGCACAGCACTTTAGTGTCACCAAACTCAACCAGCACGGAGCCTTCAGCGTGTTTTGTATAGTTACGGGTCAGGGTGACGGGACGCACCTGATTGGCGCTACGACCTGATGGACGCATGATGGATTCTCCGGCTTGAAACGAATGTGGCTGCGCATTATACGGATAAAGGACGCTTATTCCTATCCTGAGAAGCCCCCGAAAGCTATAATCCCCCCATCTCTCCTTTAAAAACGGGAATGTCTATGATCCGCAGTATGACCGCCTACGCCCGGCGCGAAATCAAGGGTAGCTGGGGTAGCGCCACATGGGAAATGCGCTCGGTAAACCAGCGTTACCTGGAAACGTATTTCCGTATGCCGGAGCAGTTCCGCAGCCTTGAGCCTGTCGTACGTGAACGTATCCGTACGCGTCTGACGCGCGGAAAAGTGGAATGTAACCTGCGCTTTGAGCCCGATGCCAGCGCACAGGGCGAGCTCATCCTCAACGAAAAACTGGCGAAACAGCTCGTGAATGCAGCGAACTGGGTCAAAATGCAGAGCGATGAAGGCGAAATCAACCCGGTTGATATTCTGCGCTGGCCTGGCGTCATGGCGGCCGGTGAGCAGGATCTGGACGCCATTGCCGCTGAAATCCTGGCAGCCCTCGACGGCACGCTGGACGACTTTATCGTTGCCCGCGAAACCGAAGGTCAGGCGCTGAAAGCGATGATTGAGCAGCGCCTTGAAGGCGTGAGCACCGAAGTTGCCAAAGTCCGCACCCATATGCCAGAAGTACTGCAATGGCAGCGCGAGCGTCTTGTCGCCAAACTGGAAGAAGCGGAAGTTCAGCTGGAAAACACCCGTCTGGAACAAGAGCTGGTGCTGATGGCGCAGCGTATTGATGTCGCTGAAGAGCTGGACCGTCTGGAAGCGCACGTTAAAGAAACCTACAACATTCTGAAGAAGAAAGAAGCTGTGGGCCGCCGTCTGGACTTTATGATGCAGGAGTTCAACCGCGAGTCGAACACCCTGGCGTCTAAGTCGATCAATGCAGAAGTGACGAATTCAGCGATTGAGCTGAAAGTGCTGATTGAGCAGATGCGCGAGCAGATCCAGAATATCGAGTAATGCCTTTCGGGTGGTGTCGACAGCACCACCCATTACTATTTCTAATCCATCTTAACGCCAAATTTGTCGGTTTACCGCCTTTCATCAAGCTTCCTCTATAGAACTTGATAAAAATTTATAGGGCAAACTGACTCGCCTTAGAAAATCTCAATCGTGATCTTGCGCACAAATCGCTAACCTCCCCCGCGTTCACACCGGAGGGTATATGCTGCTTCACATCCTTTATCTCATTGGCATCACCGCAGAAGCCATGACCGGCGCGCTTGCCGCCGGACGTCGCCGTATGGACACCTTCGGCGTGATCATTATTGCTACGGCGACCGCACTGGGTGGCGGTTCCGTGCGCGATATCCTGCTTGGCCATTACCCGCTCGGCTGGGTTAAACACCCTGAGTACGTGATTATTGTGGCGACGGCCGCCGTGTTAACCACCATTGTGGCGCCCGTTATGCCCCATCTTCGACGCCTGTTCCTGGTGCTTGATGCGCTGGGGCTGATTGTCTTTTCGATCATCGGCGCGCAAATCGCGCTCGATATGGGGGAAGGACCGGTTATCGCCACCATCGCCGCCGTGGTCACAGGCGTATTCGGCGGTGTGCTGCGCGATATGTTCTGCAAACGCATCCCCCTGGTCTTTCAAAAAGAGCTGTATGCCGGCATCTCCTTTGCGGCAGCGGTGCTTTATATCGCGCTGCAGCATTACGTTTCGAACCATGACGTGGTAGTCATCTCGACGCTGCTGTTTGGCTTTACGGCCCGCATGCTGGCGCTGCGTCTGAAGCTCGGGCTGCCCGTTTTTCATTACAAACACAGCGCGCACTAGCTTCAAAACCCGTTGATGTGCTGTTCAGCGAGCCATTTCGCCAGCACATCAATCTGAGGCGCGTGAATCCAGTTAACGATTTGCCTTGCCTTCTCCTCGCCCGTTCCCGGCAGGGCCTGCCAGTCCTTTGCGTTGCGCCCGCTCATCTCCTGCCACGATATGTCTCCCATCGCCTTTAGCGAAGCCTGCGTCATTGGCACACCCATTGCCATGAGCCAGCGGATAAACGGCTTCTCACGCACCAGATTAAATCGATGCCAGAGCGCCAGCCCGCGTGCTGAGGAAAACCCCGGTGTAGCCTGCAGCTGCGCCTGCGTTAATAACAGCCATGAAAAGAGATGTTCAAAATGATGCGCCTGCCAGAGGGTCCGCCAGCCTGACTTGCCTACTCCTTCAATATCAAATACCTGCTTTGAACTGAGCCAGGTCAGCCGGGCAAAGAACTGCTCCATACACTCCGGCGAAGCATAGAAACAGCTAAGAGCATGATAGCGCGAGGCCGGAGGCTCTGGTTTATGCCTGTCAGTCCCGCGCCAGAGCACCTTATCAAACCGGGGGATACCCTGCCCGGCCAGACTGACCTGTATCTGATCCCCTGGAGCAATATCCAGATTCTGCCAGCGCCCAACCGAGCCCAGACTCACCCGCTGCACCTGTTTATCATCCAGTTGCACGGGTTCCAACGCTGCTACAACGGAAATTTTACCCGTTCTCCCTACGGAAAAATGAATGTCTCTCACCTCTGCGACCTGGGCTGCGGGAGGATATTTCCACGCGACAACCCAGCTGCCTTCTCCCGGTAACCACTCTTCGCCCGCAGGTTCATCCTCCGAACGCACCACAATGCCATCCGTGGCAAAGGGTAATGCGGTCACGTGCCAGGCCGCGCGCTGTTTCTCGACGGCATCGACAGATTCGGCGGGTAGCGTGTACCGTGCCGACAGCGTAAAACCGGCCTGAGACAGTTCAGCTAAAGAGGTACGCATATCTTTCGGTCCGTCCGGCCAGGCCCAGATGAATACACCGATCTTGCTCAATAGCGCGTTATCCTTTTGCCGCATCATCGCCCCCGCCACCTTTGCGCGAGCGTTCATTCCGCCCATCTGGTTCTGAATGTGGTTGTCGCGTAACCAGAAAAGCTCGCCCTGTAAGACGCTATTCGCCAGCGCGCCGGTGAGCTTTTGCGGAACCGACGGGATGAAACGTACCTTCCCGGTCCAGTCTTCCCCTGTGAGGCCATCACCGCGACTAATAGCCTGAGTTAACTTTCCGTTGCGATAGACCAGCGTTACCGCAACACCGTCAACTTTGGGCTGCAGCCACAGATGCTGTCGGACACGCATCCACTGTCTCAACTCCTCTTTGCTGGCCACTTTATGCACGCCCGTGTGGGCAACAGGATGTTTTACGCTTCCCGTCAGCGCCGGGAGTTTCTCTTCTGAAGGCTCACTGCCAAAACAGCGCTGCCACTGCGTTAACCGCCCGTGAAGCTGGTCGTAAACCTCGTCGTTGATCTCGCTTATGCCCTGCTTCCAGTAGGCCTCATCCCAGCGTTTGATTTGCGCGCTTAACGACGCCATCTCTTTTTCTGCTTTTGCCTGCGACCACACCGGACACACCGCCGCGCCATAGCCACACCACAACAGCATTAACCCGCTTATCCATCGCCACATCGCTACCCCTCCTTTTAATTGCAGGAGGTATACCCGGATGCCTGAAACAACGCTAACAGCAACGTTTCACAATGCGAGACGCTATCCGGTGTTTCTTTTGGTTGCTGAAAACCACAGATAAAACCTGAAAACGGCACGCAAAATTCAATAATCCAGGGGAAAAAGTGTGACAAAGGCTACGTCACACGGCGGTGACGTGTATAATAAGCCCGTATGTAGGACTTCTTCGTTAACACATACAAAAGACTCTCATGGCTCAAGGCACGCTTTATATTGTTTCTGCCCCTAGTGGCGCGGGTAAATCCAGCCTTATTCAGGCACTGTTAAAAACCCAACCGTTGTACGACACACAGGTTTCTGTTTCTCACACCACGCGAGCGCCGCGTCCGGGTGAAGTGCACGGTGAACACTATTTCTTTGTGGATCACGACGAATTCAGAGCGATGATCGGCAGAGACGCGTTTCTTGAACACGCTGAAGTATTTGGTAATTACTACGGTACCTCGCGTGAAACCATTGAGCAGGTTCTGGCCACGGGCGTGAATGTGTTCCTGGATATCGACTGGCAGGGCGCACAGCAAATTCGCAAGAAAATGCCTGACTCGCGCAGTATCTTTATTTTACCGCCATCGAAAGATGAGCTGGATCGCCGCCTGCGTGGCCGCGGTCAGGACAGCGAAGAAGTGATCGCAAAGCGTATGGAACAGGCTGTTGCAGAAATGAGCCATTACGCGGAATATGATTACCTTATTGTGAATGATGATTTTGATGCCGCATTGAGCGATCTCAAAACCATTCTTCGTGCAGAACGTCTGCGTATGAGCCGCCAGAAGCAGCGACATGACGCATTAATCACCAAACTGTTGGCAGACTGAACCCACTTTCAGTATCATGCCCAGTCATTTCTTCACCTGTGGAGCATTTTAAGTATGGCACGCGTAACTGTTCAGGACGCTGTAGAGAAAATTGGTAACCGTTTTGACCTGGTGCTGGTCGCCGCGCGTCGCGCTCGTCAGATGCAGGTAGGCGGTAAAGATCCGCTGGTACCGGAAGAAAACGATAAAACCACCGTTATTGCACTTCGCGAAATCGAAGAAGGTCTGATCAACAACCAGATCCTCGACGTGCGTGAGCGCCAGGAGCAGCAAGAGCAGGAAGCCGCAGAACTGCAGGCCGTAACCGCTATTGCTGAAGGTCGTCGTTAATTAAACCTGCGGGTCGCCCTTGTATCTGTTTGAAAGCCTGAATCAACTGATTCAAACCTACCTGCCTGAAGACCAGATTAAGCGTCTTCAGCAGGCGTATCTCGTTGCACGTGACGCTCACGAGGGCCAGACACGTTCAAGCGGTGAACCCTATATCACGCACCCGGTAGCGGTGGCCTGTATTCTGGCCGAGATGAAACTCGACTACGAAACGCTGATGGCCGCTCTGCTGCATGACGTGATCGAAGATACCCCTGCCACCTATCAGGACATGGAACAGCTGTTTGGCAAAAGCGTTGCCGAACTGGTGGAAGGGGTCTCTAAGCTTGATAAGCTGAATTTCCGCGACAAGAAAGAGGCGCAAGCCGAAAACTTCCGCAAGATGATTATGGCGATGGTGCAGGATATCCGCGTCATTCTCATCAAACTCGCTGACCGTACCCACAATATGCGCACGCTGGGCTCACTTCGCCCGGATAAACGTCGCCGCATTGCCCGTGAAACCCTCGAAATCTACAGTCCGCTGGCGCACCGTTTAGGTATTCACCACATTAAAACCGAGCTGGAAGAGCTGGGTTTTGAAGCGTTGTACCCGAACCGCTATCGCGTGATTAAAGAGGTGGTGAAAGCCGCACGCGGTAATCGTAAAGAGATGATTCAAAAAATCCTCTCGGAAATTGAAGGGCGCTTACAGGAAGCGGGAATTCCGTGCCGCGTCAGCGGTCGCGAAAAACATTTGTACTCCATCTACTGCAAAATGGTGCTCAAGGAGCAGCGTTTTCACTCGATCATGGATATCTACGCTTTCCGCGTGATTGTCCACGACTCGGACACCTGCTATCGCGTGCTTGGGCAGATGCACAGCCTCTACAAACCGCGTCCGGGCCGCATGAAAGATTACATCGCCATTCCAAAAGCGAACGGCTATCAATCTTTGCACACCTCGATGATCGGGCCACACGGCGTGCCTGTTGAGGTGCAAATTCGCACCGAAGACATGGACCAGATGGCAGAGATGGGTGTTGCCGCACACTGGGCGTATAAAGAGCACGGTGGCGAAAGCAGCACGACCGCACAAATCCGCGCCCAGCGCTGGATGCAGAGCCTGCTGGAGCTTCAGCAGAGTGCGGGTAGCTCGTTTGAATTTATCGAGAGCGTTAAATCCGATCTCTTCCCGGATGAGATTTACGTTTTCACCCCAGAAGGTCGCATTGTCGAACTGCCTGCGGGCGCCACGCCGGTCGACTTCGCCTACGCCGTGCATACCGATATCGGGCATGCCTGCGTCGGCGCGCGTGTCGACAGACAGCCTTATCCGCTGTCTCAGCCGCTCTCCAGCGGCCAGACGGTAGAAATTATTACCGCGCCGGGCGCACGTCCGAACGCGGCCTGGCTGAACTTTGTCGTGAGCTCCAAAGCACGCGCCAAAATTCGCCAGCTGCTGAAAAACCTCAAGCGTGATGATTCCGTCAGCCTGGGGCGTCGTCTGCTCAACCACGCGTTGGGCGGCAGCCGTAAGCTGGCTGAAATTCCGCAGGAGAACGTCCAGCGTGAGCTGGAGCGCATGAAGCTCGCGTCGCTTGACGACCTGCTGGCAGAGATTGGCCTCGGCAACGCCATGAGCGTGGTGGTGGCGAAGAACCTGCAGCAAGGCGACACGACAGCGGTGCCTGCAACCACGCAAAGCCACGGACATCTGCCGATTAAAGGCGCGGATGGCGTGCTGATCACCTTCGCAAAATGCTGTCGTCCAATTCCTGGCGACCCGATTATTGCGCACGTCAGCCCGGGCAAAGGGCTGGTTATCCACCACGAGTCCTGTCGTAACATTCGCGGCTACCAGAAAGAAGCCGAGAAATTTATGGCTGTCGAGTGGGATAAAGAGACCGCGCAGGAATTTATCACCGAAATTAAGGTGGATATGTTCAACCACCAGGGTGCCCTGGCGAACCTGACGGCAGCGATCAACACGGCTTCTTCCAACATTCAGAGCCTGAATACGGAAGAAAAAGATGGCCGCGTGTACAGCGCCTTTATTCGTCTGACCGCCCGCGACCGCGTGCATCTGGCGAATATTATGCGCAAGATCCGCGTCATGCCGGACGTGATTAAAGTCACCCGAAACCGAAACTAGGTTTATGAATTCACAACGTTATGCACGTATCTGCGAAATGCTCGCCAGGCGTCAGCCTGACCTGACGGTCTGCATGGAGCAGGTGCATAAGCCTCATAACGTCTCTGCTATCGTTCGTACTGCAGATGCCGTCGGTGTGCATGAAGTGCACGCCGTCTGGCCGGACGGCCGTATGCGCAATACGGTCTCGGCGGCGGCAGGCAGCAACAGCTGGGTGTCTGTCAAAAATCATCACACCATTGGCGAAGCCGTATCGCACCTGAAAGGGCGCGGGATGCAGATCCTGGCCACTAACCTGTCCGCTAAAGCCGTAGATTTCCGCGAGATCGACTACACCCGCCCAACCTGCATTTTGATGGGTCAGGAGAAAACCGGGATCACCCAGGAAGCGCTGGATCTGGCGGATCGGGACATCATCATTCCGATGATCGGCATGGTTCAGTCTTTGAACGTCTCCGTGGCGTCCGCACTCATTCTGTATGAAGCGCAGCGCCAGCGTCAGAACGCCGGGATGTACGAGCGCAGCAACAGCATGCTGCCGGAAGAGGAACAGCAGCGCCTGCTGTTTGAAGGTGGTTATCCGGTGCTGGCTCGCGTTGCGAAGCAGAAAAAATTGCCTTACCCCCACGTCAACGCGCAGGGCGAAATTGAAGCCGATGCCGAGTGGTGGGCCACCATGCAGTACGCCGGGTAAGCGATGAAAGGCCGCCTGCTGGATGCCATCCCGCTTAACAGCCTGACGGGCGTGGGCGCGGCGCAAAGCAATAAGCTGGCAAAAATTGGCCTGCACACCGTTCAGGATCTCCTGCTTCACCTCCCCCTGCGTTACGAAGACCGCACCCAGCTCTACAAAATTGGCGATCTCCTTCCCGCCATTTACGCCACCGTTGAAGGCGAAGTCCTGAACTGCAACATCACCTTCGGCGGACGCCGAATGATGACCTGCCAGATCAGCGACGGCACCGGCATTCTCACCATGCGTTTTTTCAACTTCAGCGCGGCGATGAAAAACAGCCTGGCGACGGGCCGCAGGGTGCTGGCCTATGGCGAAGCCAAACGCGGGAAGTACGGCGCAGAGATGATCCACCCGGAGTACCGCGTGCAGGGCGATCTCAGCACGCCGGAAATGCAGGAGACGCTCACGCCGGTTTACCCAACGACCGAAGGCATCAAGCAGGCCACGCTGCGTAAGCTCACCGATCAGGCGCTGGAGCTGCTGGATACCTGCGCCATTACCGAGCTGCTGCCGCCCGAGCTGGCGCAGGGCATGATGAGCCTGCCCGAGGCGCTGCGAACCCTGCACCGCCCGCCGCCAACGCTGCAGCTCAGCGATTTAGAAAGCGGCAAACACCCCGCACAACGGCGTCTTATCCTTGAGGAATTACTGGCACATAACCTGAGCATGCTGGCGCTTCGCGCGGGCGCGCAGCGTTTCCACGCTCAGCCGTTAAGCCAGAATGATGCGCTCAAAGATAAGCTGCTGGCCTCTCTGCCGTTTAAACCCACCGGCGCGCAGGCGCGCGTCACCGCCGAAATCGAACGCGATATGGCGCTCGACGTGCCGATGATGCGCCTGGTGCAGGGCGATGTGGGCTCCGGTAAAACGCTGGTTGCCGCCCTGGCGGCCCTGCGCGCGATTGCTAACGGTAAACAGGTGGCGCTCATGGCGCCGACCGAGCTGCTGGCTGAACAGCACGCCAATAATTTCCGCGCCTGGTTTGCGCCACTGGGGATTGAAGTGGGCTGGCTTGCCGGGAAGCAAAAAGGCAAAGCTCGCCTTGCGCAACAGGAGGCTATTGCCAGCGGGCAGGTGCAGATGATTGTCGGCACGCACGCCATCTTCCAGGAGCAGGTGCAGTTTAACGGTCTTGCGCTGGTGATAATCGACGAGCAGCACCGCTTCGGCGTACATCAGCGTCTGGCATTATGGGAGAAAGGCCTGCAGCAGGGTTTCCACCCGCATCAGCTGATCATGACCGCCACGCCGATTCCGCGCACCCTGGCGATGACCGCCTACGCCGATCTGGATACCTCCACCATCGACGAACTGCCGCCGGGCCGTACGCCGGTCACAACGGTCGCGATTCCTGACACGCGCCGCAGCGATATCATCGACCGCGTGCGCAACGCCTGCACCCAGGAAGGGCGTCAGGCCTACTGGGTCTGTACGCTGATTGAAGAGTCTGAACTGCTGGAAGCACAGGCTGCCGAAGCAACGTGGGAAGAGCTTAAGCTGGCGCTGCCCGAGCTGAACGTGGGTCTGGTTCACGGACGCATGAAGCCCGCTGAAAAACAGGCGGTGATGCAGTCGTTCAAACAGGGTGATTTGCATCTGCTGATCGCCACCACGGTGATCGAAGTCGGCGTGGACGTCCCCAATTCCAGCCTGATGATCATCGAAAACCCGGAGCGTCTCGGCCTTGCCCAGCTCCACCAGCTGCGCGGGCGCGTCGGCCGTGGCGCGGTTGCGTCCCACTGCGTACTGCTCTACAAAGCGCCTCTTTCCAAAACCGCCCAGATGCGTCTGCAGGTGCTGCGCGACAGTAACGACGGTTTTGTGATTGCGCAAAAAGACCTGGAGATCCGCGGCCCGGGCGAACTGCTGGGCACGCGTCAGACGGGTAACGCGGAATTCAAAGTTGCGGATTTACTGCGCGATCAGGCCATGATCCCCGAGGTTCAGCGCCTCGCCCGCCATATTCATGAACGCTACCCCGAACAGGCGGCAGCGTTAATTGAGCGCTGGATGCCGGAAACCGAGCGCTACTCCAACGCCTGATTTCAGGCAAACATCGGCAGCATCAGGTACAGCTTGATCACCAGCGCGTTGACGATATCAATGAAGAAGGCGCCAACCATCGGGACCACCAGAAACGCCATGTGCGATGGCCCGAACCGTTCTGTGATCGCCTGCATATTGGCGATAGCCGTTGGAGTGGCCCCCAGACCAAACCCGCAGTGACCCGCCGCCAGCACCGCCGCATCGTAGTTTTTGCCCATCATGCGCCAGGTCACGAACATGGCGTATAGCGCCATAAACAGCGCCTGTACCGCCAGAATCGCCACCATCGGCAGCGCCAGCGAGGCCAGCTCCCACAGTTTGAGGCTCATCAGCGCCATCGCCAGGAATAGCGACAGGCAGACGTTGCCGAGCACCGATACCGCCCGTTCAAACACGCGGTAGAAGCCCATCAGCGCCAGACCGTTGCTCAGGATCACCCCGATAAACAGTACGCAGACAAACGTCGGCAGTTCAAATGCGGAACCCGCAAGCCATTGCGCAACCACTTTGCCCACGGTCAGACAGATGGCGATCATCGCGATAGTTTCAATCAGCACCAGCGAGGTGATGCTGCGGCCAACGTCCGGCTTTTCGAACGCGGTCGGCACCAGCTCATCATCCGGCCTGCCGTTTGGCGTGGTGGAGTGCTTCACCAGATACCGCGCCACCGGGCCGCCAATCAGACCACCCAGAACCAGGCCAAAGGTCGCACAGGCCATCGCCACTTCCGTCGCGTTTTCAAACCCGTAGCGCTCGATGAACAGCTTGCTCCACGCGGCCCCGGTTCCGTGACCGCCCGAAAGAGTAATCGACCCCGCCAGCAGACCCATCAGCGGATCCAGCCCCAGCAGCGTTGCCATGCCGATGCCAATGGCGTTTTGCATCAGCAGCAGCCCCACCACCACAATCAGGAATACGCCGAGCACCTTACCGCCCGAGCGCAGGCTCGCCAGGTTGGCGTTCAGGCCGATAGTGGCAAAGAAGGCCAGCATCAGCGGGTCTTTCAGGGACATATCAAAATCGATTTCCCAGCCCATGCTTTTTTTCAGTATCAGCAGGGCCAGCGCCACCAGCAGACCGCCGGCGACAGGTTCAGGAATGGTGTACTTTTTCAGAAAGGAAACACTGTGTACCAGCTTGCGACCAAGCAGAAGAACCAGCGTTGCGGCAACAAGGGTCGACAACGTATCGAGATGAATCATAAAAGGCTCCTGTTATGCGCGTGTTCCATACACACGCGGCGTTATCCTGGGCCGGTTTGCGCTCGTCATGAGCCCCCGGCGCAAAAAGTGTAATTTTTTTTCCTCACGCGTTGTAGAAAACCTGCTCACAGCGGCAGATTTTCTTCCCTTTTTTTGCTGGCAATCGTTTGCTTTTACCAGGTGGTCAGATAAAATGCCCGCTTTTCCACCGTGGGATTGCCGCCGATGTCCGTTAACACCATAGAGTCGCCTGATGCGCAACCGATTGCGCAGAAGCAAAATAGCGAACTGATTTACCGCCTTGAAGACCGCCCGCCGCTGCCGCAAACGCTTTTCGCCGCCTGCCAGCATCTTCTGGCGATGTTTGTTGCGGTGATCACCCCGGCGCTGCTGATTTGCCAGGCGCTCGGCTTACCGGCGCAGGACACGCAGCACATTATCAGCATGTCTCTCTTCGCCTCCGGCGTGGCCTCGATTATTCAAATTAAAGCGTGGGGTCCGGTGGGGTCAGGTTTATTGTCGATTCAGGGCACCAGCTTTAACTTCGTGGCACCGCTGATCATGGGCGGTACGGCGCTGAAGACCGGCGGTGCGGATGTTCCGACCATGATGGCGGCGCTGTTCGGCACCCTGATGCTGGCCAGCTGCACTGAGATGGTCATCTCCCGCGTTCTGCATCTGGCTCGCCGCGTCATCACCCCGCTGGTTTCCGGCGTCGTCGTGATGATTATCGGCCTGTCGCTGATCCAGGTGGGCCTCACCTCCATCGGCGGCGGCTATGCCGCAATGAGCGACCATACCTTCGGCGCGCCGAAAAACCTGCTGCTGGCGGGTGTCGTGCTGGCGATCATTATTCTGCTTAACCGTCAGCGTAACCCTTACCTGCGCGTCGCCTCGCTGGTGATCGCCATGGCGGCGGGTTACCTGCTGGCGTGGGCGCTGGGCATGCTGCCGGAGAACACCGCGCCGACCAACAGCGCGCTGATCGTCGTTCCCACGCCGCTGTACTACGGACTGGGCATTGACTGGGGCCTGCTCCTGCCGCTGATGCTGGTCTTTATGATCACCTCTCTTGAGACCATCGGCGATATCACCGCCACCTCCGACGTCTCCGAGCAGCCGGTGTCCGGCCCGCTGTACATGAAGCGCCTGAAAGGCGGCGTGCTGGCGAACGGACTGAACTCGTTTGTCTCTGCGGTATTCAACACCTTCCCGAACTCCTGCTTTGGCCAGAACAACGGCGTGATCCAGCTGACCGGCGTTGCCAGCCGCTACGTCGGTTTTGTGGTGGCGCTGATGCTGATCGTCCTCGGCCTGTTCCCGGCGGTAAGCGGCTTTGTGCAGCACATTCCTGAGCCGGTGCTGGGCGGCGCAACCCTGGTCATGTTCGGGACCATCGCGGCCTCCGGCGTGCGTATCGTTTCCCGCGAGCCGCTGAACCGCCGCGCGATCATGATCATCGCGCTGTCGCTGGCCGTCGGTCTGGGTGTTTCCCAGCAGCCGCTGATCCTGCAGTTTGCGCCTGACTGGGTGAAAAACCTGCTCTCTTCCGGTATTGCCGCGGGCGGTATCACCGCTATCGTTCTGAACCTCGTTTTCCCGCCTGAGAAAAATTGATTTCTCTCACGGCAGGCAATAAATGCCTGCCGTGACATCTAATTACACCATTCCCGCCTTGAGGATTGCGCATAAATCGTGCATAACTCCCTTATGTGCGTTTTGCGGGATGGAAGACCATGAAATTTATTGGAAAGCTCCTCATCTATCTTCTGGTAGCCCTGCTCATTGTGCTGCTGGCGCTCTACATTCTGCTCCAGACCCGCTGGGGCGCGTCTCAGGTCAGCAGTTGGGTGACGGTGAATACCGACTACGAACTCAGTTTCGACAAGATGAATCACCGCTTTTCGTCGCCTTCCCACATTATTCTGGAAAACGTCACCTTCGGCCGGGACGGTAAACCTGCCACGCTGGTAGCCAAAAAAGTCGATATTGGCCTGAGCAGCCGCCAGATAACCGATCCGCTGCATATGGACACCATCACCCTGTTCGACGGCACGCTGAATCTCTCCCCCCAGACGGCACCGCTGCCTTTCCAGGCGGATCGCCTGCAGCTGAACAATATGGCGTTTAACAGCCCGAATACCGAATGGGACCTGAGCGCGCAGAAGGTCACGGGCGGCGTCAGCCCGTGGCAGCCGGAAGCGGGCAACGTGCTGGGGAACAACGCGCAGATCCAGATGAGCGCAGGCTCGCTGACCCTGAACGGCGTACCGGCCACAAACGTGCTGATCGAGGGCCAGCTTAACGGTAAGGAAGTGGTGCTAAAAACGATTGGCGCCGACATGGCCCGTGGCTCGCTTACCGGCTCCGCCCTGCGCAACGCCGACGGGAGCTGGATTATCGACACGATGCGCCTGAACGAAATTCGCCTGCAGAGCGATAAAACGCTGATGGCGTTCTTCGCGCCGCTGGCCACTATTCCCTCTCTGCAGATTGGTCGTCTGGACGTGACCGACGCCCGGCTTCAGGGCCCGGACTGGGCGGTGACCGATCTCGATTTAAGCCTGCGCAACCTGACTCTCAGTAAAGGCGACTGGCAGAGCCAGGAAGGCCGCCTGTCCATGAACGCCAGCGAGTTTATCTACGGCTCGCTGCATCTTTTCGACCCGATCCTGAATGCGGAGTTTTCCCCGCAGGGCATGGCGCTGCGTCAGTTCACCTCCCGCTGGGAAGGCGGCATGGTGCGCACCTCCGGCAGCTGGCTGCGCGACGGTAAAGCGCTGGTGCTGGACGATGTCGCCATCGCCGGGCTGGAATACACCCTGCCTGAAAACTGGAAAACGCTTTGGATAGAGCCTCTGCCGGAATGGCTGAACAGCGTCACGCTGCAAAAGTTCGGCCTGAGCCGCAACCTGGTGATCGACATCGATCCCGCCTTCCCGTGGCAGATCACCTCTCTGGACGGCTATGGCGCGAACCTGCATCTGGTGAAAGATCGCCAGTGGGGCGTCTGGGGCGGCAGCGCAACATTGAACGGTGCGGCCGCAACCTTTAACCGGGTGGACGTGCGCCGTCCGTCGCTGGCGCTGAATGCGAACGCCGCCACGGTGAACATTACCGACCTGAGCGCGTTTACCGAGAAAGGTATTCTGGAAGCCACGGCGACGGTTTCACAGCTTCCGCAGCGGCAGACCACGGTGAGCCTGAACGGTCGCGGCGTGCCGCTCAACGTGCTGCAGCAGTGGGGCTGGCCTGCGCTGCCGATTACGGGTGACGGCAATATTCAGCTTACCGCCAGCGGCAGCGTGCAGGCCAGCGCACCGTTGAAGCCAACGGTGAACGGTAAGCTGAACGCGGTGAATATGGATAAACAGCAGGTGCAGCAGACGATGACGGGCGGTGTGGTGTCGACCGCACCCTCACCCCAGCCCTCTCCCTGAAAGGGAGAGGGCGCAAACCCTTCCCTCGCCCCTTTGGGGAGAGGGTTAGGGTGAGGGGAATTAAAGGTGAACCACCACCTCATTCCCCTCCGCTTTCACTACCACACCCCACTCGCTGCCCGCGTGTGAACCACCCTTCACGCCGCTCACCTTCTGCACGTTGCGCAAGCACACCGACCAGTTTTGTGCGTCTCCCGCGCCTGTAAAGGTCACGATGTCGCCCCGACGTGACGCCTTCAGCGTAAACGCCACTGAACCGTCCGCCGCAGGCACCTCGCTCAACGCCGTTGCCCCGTCGTCCAGGTTAAACAGCTGGAAGGCCGTCCCCTCATTCCACGCGTAGTCCGGCTTCTGGTTGTTGTTGCCCAGCGCCAGCAACGTGTTGTCGCGCACGTAGACCGGCAGGCTCATAAAATCGTGCTGTTGCTTATGCCAGCGGCTGCCCTGAATTTCGTCGTTGTGCCACAGGTGCGTCCAGCAGCCTTCCGGCAGATAGAACTGCACGTCCCCCGCTTCGGAGAACACCGGCGCAACCATCACCGCATCCCCCAGCATGTACTGACGGTCAAGATAATCGCACGCCGGATCGTCCGGAAACTCCAGCATCATCGCCCGCAGCATCGGCGTGCCAAACTCGTGCGCCAGCGCCGCCTGACGATACAGATACGGCATCAGCTGACACTTCAGCTGCGTGAAGTGGCGCACCACGTCACAGGACTCGTCATCGTACGCCCACGGCACGCGGTAGGATTTGCTGCCGTGCAGGCGGCTGTGGCTGGAGAAAAGCCCGAACGCGCACCAGCGTTTGTAGACGTGCGCCGGAGCGGTGTTTTCGAACCCGCCTATATCGTGGCTCCAGAACCCGAAGCCGGACAGGCCAATCGACAGCCCGCCGCGCAGGCTTTCGGCCATCGATTCATAGTTGGCGTAGCAGTCGCCGCCCCAGTGCACCGGGAACTGCTGCGCACCCACGGACGCGGAGCGGGCAAACAGCACCGCCTCTTCCTCCCCCACCGTCTCTTTCAGCACGTTCCACACCAGCTCGTTATAGATGTAGGCGTAGTGGTTGTGCATCTTCTGCGGATCGGCCCCGTCGAACCACTGCACGTCCGTCGGGATACGCTCGCCGAAATCGGTCTTGAAGCAGTCGACGCCGATCTCCACCAGGCCTTTCAGCCTGTCGGCATACCACCGGCACGCGTCCGGGTTGGTGAAGTCATAGATCGCCAGCCCCGGCTGCCATTTGTCCCACTGCCACAGAGAGCCGTCCGGGCGCTTAAGCAGGTAGCCCTTCTCTTTCAGCTCCCGGAAGATCGGGGATTTCTGGCCAATGTATGGGTTAATCCATACGCAGACCTTCAGCCCTTTCTCCTTCAGGCGGCGGATCATCCCTTCCGGATCCGGGAAGGTCACCGGGTCCCACTCGAAATCGCACCACTGGAAGGCCTTCATCCAGAAGCAGTCGAAGTGGAAGACGTGCAGCGGCAGGTCGCGCTCGGCCATGCCGTCGATAAAGCTGTTTACCGTCGCTTCGTCGTAGTTGGTGGTGAACGAGGTGGTCAGCCACAGGCCGAACGACCAGGCAGGCGGCAGCGCCGGACGCCCGGTGAACCGCGTATAGCGGTTCAGCACCTCTTTCGGCGTCGGGCCGTCGATCACGAAGTACTCGAGATATTCCCCTTCCACGCTGAACTGCACTTTGGAGACCTTCTCGGAGCCGACTTCAAACGAGACGTTTTCCGGATGATTCACCAGCACGCCGTAGCCGCGGTTGGTCAGGTAGAACGGGATATTTTTGTAGGACTGCTCGGTGCTGGTGCCGCTGTCGCGGTTCCAGGTTTCGACCGTCTGGCCGTTGCGCACCAGCGCGGTAAAGCGCTCGCCCAGACCGTAGACCGTTTCCCCTACGCCCAGATCCAGACGTTCGAACACGTAATTGCGGTCGGTATTGCTGTCCTGCACGTAGCCGTTGTTTTTCAGCTGGCTGCCGGTAATACGCTGGCCGTTACGCAGGAAATCCAGCGCCCAGAACTCGCCTTTGGTGACGCGCACGCTGACGCTGCCGCTTTTCAGCTCGGCAAACTCGGCGTTGTTCTCAATCTCTAACTTCACGTCTTTCAGAACGTTCAGCGGATAGTGCGGGCCGTTATTCAGCGCGCCCTGGAAGTGCTCGATGCGCACCCCGACAATCCCTTCCTGCGGGGCAAACAGGCGCAACGTGAACATCAACGTGTCGAGCTGCCAGGTGCGTTCGCGCACGTCGCGCGGCGCAACAAACACCACCAGGTCGTTGCCCTGCTGCTCCACGTCGAACACCTGCACCGGATACGTCACGTTCAGGCCCGGTTGAATAAGCCAGTTTCCATCACTGATTTTCATGCTCTCGTCCTCTTAGTTCTGTAATTCTTTGCTGACCGGCAGGTTTTCAAATTCCTGCTGATTGCGGCGCGCGCCCTGCGCCAGCTCGCCCAGGATTTTGGTCAGGAAGGGGGTTTTCAGCGTGTAGTAGCGTTTGGCGATAATGGCGCTCAGCACGTAGCAGACTGCCGGGGCCAGGGTAAACAGGCCGATGATGATGCTGATGGTCGCACTGTTCTGAGTTTTGGCTGCCGCGTCGTAGCCGCCGCCTGCCAGCATCCAGCCGATCATTGCCCCGCCCAGCGCCAGGCCGAGCTTCAGCACGAACAGCGTGCCCGCAAAGCTGATGCCGGTCAGGCGCTTGCCGTTGGTCCATTCGCCGTAGTCGACGGTATCGGACATCATCACCCACTGAATCGGCGTCACCAGCTGGTGCAGCACGCCGATGACGAAGATAAAGGCGAACATCAGCACCGTGGCGTGCATCGGGACGAAGAACATCGCCACGCTGACCACCGCCAGCGCGGCGTTGGTCCACCAGAAGATGCTGACCTTGCACTTCCAGTCGGTGAGCGGTTTCGCCAGCGCGGAGCCAATCAGGTTGCCGACGCAGTAGGTTGTGAGGAAGGCGACGAACACCTCCGGCGAGCCCATGATCCAGGTGCAGTAGTACATCATCGCGCCGCCGCGCACGCAGACGGCGAGGATGTTGAGGATGGTGAGCACGCCGACGATGCGCCACTGGTCGTTGTGCCAGATGTCGCGCAGGTCTTCCCGCATGGAGGTAGTGCTCGGCGGCACCTGGATGCGCTCTTTGGTGGTGAAGAAACAGAACGCCAGCATCAGGAACGCGACTACCGACAGCACGGCGATCCCGCCCTGGAAACCGAACGCCTTATCGTCGCCGCCAATGAGGTTCACCAGCGGCATCATCAGCACCGTGGAGAGCATGCCACCCGCCGTCGCCAGCACAAAGCGCCAGGACTGAAGGGAGATACGCTGCGTCGGGTCGTTGGTGATCACGCCGCCCAGCGCGCAGTAGGGAATGTTGACCACGGTATAGAGCAGGGTCAGCAGGGTGTAGGTAACGGCAGCGTAAACCATTTTGCCGTTGAGGCTGAGGTCCGGCGTGGTGTAGGCCAGCACGCAGACGATGCCGAACGGGATGGCACCAAACAAAATCCACGGACGGAACTTGCCCCAGCGGCTGCGGGTGCGGTCAGCAATCAGCCCCATGCACGGGTCGGAGATCGCATCCAGCGCGCGCGCCAGCAGGAACATGGTGCCGACAAACCCGGCGGGAATGCCGAAAATGTCGGTGTAGAAAAACATCATGTACAACATGACGTTATCAAAAATGATGTGGCTGGCGGCGTCTCCCATGCCGTAGCCAATCTTCTCTTTTACTGACAATACTTCGCTCATCTTTTTTTATCCTTCACGCTGTAGGGGGCGCTGAGACCGGTTACAGAGTTTTAAACCATTGTTTCAGGAGCGGGTATTGCGTTTTCTGGTTAGCAGATTACGTTTCTTGTTTTTTGTGATCGCGGTAAATGTTGGGAACCCGAGGGGCTAACATGAGGATTTTCTTAGGAATTAACTGAAACAGGGGTGTACAGGTCAAAAGAGAGGTGAAAAAAGTGTGTCTGGGTATGTGGTAAATGCCTGAAAGTAGCTATAATGCGCCCCGCCTCCATGTAGCAATCGAGGCGCGGAAGATCGTCATCTCCGGTGAGGTGGCTGGACTTCAAATCCAGTTGGGGACGCCAGCGTTCCCGGGCAGGTTCGACTCCTGTGATCTTCCGCCAAAATGCCATCCGCTTTAATAAAAACTTTATTAATAAATAGATTCGCCCAATCCAGTCACCTTATGTGAACATGATCACTTATTAATTTAAATATTGAGTGTTATTCTCTCCCCCATTTCAAAACTATCACCAGGGGAAGGTGTAATGGAATGGATTATAGGTGCTGTAATTTTAATGGTCATTATTGGTGCTATATTGAAGCCCAGACAGTGTGATATCTGTCATAATCACTTTAAGAAGAAATACTACACATGGGAAATTGAAGGGAAGAAACAACATTTATGTCCCAATTGTAATGGAAAAATGCAACGACGGATAAGTTCGCAAAAATTTAAAAGCAGATTCGGTTAAAAATAGCTGATTCATTTTAAGGATATAATTGATAATTATAACATCATCATCAATGATAAGTTTGGAGCATATATTCCTAACTTATCATTTATTTCATCGTCAACACGACCTATAAAGCTTTGATGACTACTCACTCAAAAACCTAAGCCTACACGCCTCTTTCAACCACTTACTCAAATTTCCTTTCCCCGCAGCCTTCTCAATATTTTCCAAAAGCTCATCCTCGAACCGGATGTTATTCATCGTGCTTTTTGTGCGGTCAAGATTTGGTTTCTTTTTCTTGAGACGTAATCCAATCTCCGGCAGCCATTGCCGATCTGTAAGGTAAAGATGTTCGAACTATTAATGGGCATCTCATGAAAAATTTTTCTGGTCGCAAAGTTGATTAACATTCAACCAACCGGTTATCCTGGATAGTTCACTAGTTAGGAAAACGCCAAATTTTCAGAGAGATAGATCACTATAGCCTCGAAGCAATACTCGCCAGCATGAATAGAAAAAATGCTGGAAAGTGCCTCGCAATTATTTAATTGCGCGATCAGTTTGATTTCCCTTCTTTGTCATACTCTTGCCACTAACAGCCTGGCTGTCGATAGCAGCCATTGCATTTATTAACTACAGCTTATATTCTATTTATAAGCTACAGCTTATCATGGACGAAAGCATGTGGACGGTTCTGTTCGGAAAGGTATTCGAGCAATGGCTGCAGAAGGATTACAGGATAAGATACTGGCAGACCTGTTAAATCTGCAAAACTATGGGCCACGTCTTCCACGGCCCTATGCAGATACGGTTAAAGGCTCACGGTATAACCATATGAAGGAATTACATATTCAATATGCTGGACGTCCGATACGTGCTTTCTTCGCATTTGATCCTGTCCGTCAGGCCATTGTGCTTTGCGCGGGCGATAAGAATAACGACAAAGCCTTTTATGAAAAAATGATTCGCATCGCAGATGCCGAATTTTCCTTCCATCTGACAAGCCTGGAGGCAACCAAGTGAAAACCTTAAATGAAGTGATTGCGTCACGTTCACCGGAAAGCCAACAACGTATTAAAGAGATGGCAGATGAAATGATCCTCGAGACGGGTCTGCAACTTTTACGTGAAGAGCTGAGACTTTCGCAAAAAAATGTTGCCGATCTGATGGGGGTGAGTCAGCCCGCAGTAACGCAGCTAGAGCAACGTGGAAATGAACTCAAAATTGCCACGCTTAAGCGCTACATTGAGGCAATGGGGGGGAAACTTCATATCGACATTGAACTTCCCACAGGAAAACGCGTTGCATTTCATATCTAAAAGTATGATTTCTGCGTTAAGTTAATATTCATTCACCCAACCGCATATGTAGTAGCGGAAACGGATTCCCCTGCCCGTCCAGTTCCGAGCGTCCGACCTGCTCAAACCCCATATGACGATAAAACGCGACGCCCTGCGGGTTCTGCTCATTCACGTCCACTTCGTTTACGCCAAACGCTGCGATGGCGTGTTGCAGCAGTAATTTCCCGACGCCCTTCCCGCGGCTCGCGTCGTCAACAAACAGCATTTCAATGCGGTTTTCATCCACGCCTAAAAAGCCGTGAATAACGCCTGCGTGATCGCGAGCGCTCACGACCTTGAGGTTTGGCAGATAGGCGTTGAGCAATAACGGGCGCAGCGCCGCAATATCGCTTTCCTGTAAAAAGTGATGGGTGGCGCGGACGGAGGATTCCCAAATCGCGACCAGACGTTCAAAGTGTGTGGGGAGTGCGGTTTCAATTTTCATGGGGCGGATCATGATTGGAAAACCGAACTATTTCAAGCCACGCTTTGCGGTCTGTTCCCCCCTCACCCTAACCCTCTCCCTCAGGGAGAGGGAACAGATCGAGCTAAACCCTAATCTCCATCACCGCGTACACCCCGTCCTTCGGCACCACCACGGTGACGTTTTCCACCGGCACGCCCGCCGCGAGGTGAATATCCTGCAGCTGCTGTAACGACCTCGGGTGAATATCCTCCCAGCCGATACCCCGCAGCACAAAGTCAATTTGCGGGCTGCTGGTCAGCATGTTCGACACAATCACCGCCCCGCCGGGCTTGACCAGCCGCAGCGCGCGCTGGAGAAAAATCACCGCATCGGTATCGTTGAAGTATTCGAAAATCCCCAGCGCGTCGACCAGTTCGGCCTGATGCTCGCCCAGCTCCAGCAGCAGGTCCTCGTTACGCACCAGCGTATGGAGCAGGTTGCGCCTGAGCAGCGTCAGCTGTTCGCCCACCACAATCCCTTCCTGCGCCGCCATAGTTTCGGCCCAGCTGAGCGCCACCGGGTCTTTGTCCACCAGCGTGAGATACACCCGCTGGCCATCGAGCTTTGCTTCACGCAGCGCCTCCAGCACCGGGATGGCGGCACCGCTCGCGAGGCTGACCCAGTTGTTCTCGCTCTCATTATGAATGTACTTATCCACCAGCGCGGCCAGCACCCGGGCGCGGGAGCGTACGCCAATCGCATCGTTAGCGTGGATAAACCACTGGCGGCTGTCGCTGTCCATTTTCGTGCCGTCGGGCAGGCGGTCCTCCAGCGGGTTTTGCACCACAAACAGCGCCAGCGCGGAGGGTACCAGCCGGGTGCGCCACGCGGTGAGCGCGGGGCGGTTGCGGAAGGCCTGTTCGGAATAGCGGTTCTGCGGGACAAGCACGGCCTGCCCCCCTTCGTCGTATTCCACCCTCGGAGGCCGGAGCGCTGGCTCGGCTTTCAGGGCGCGGTCAAGGGAGGCGATCTCACGGGCAGCGTCGTCTTTCATCGGCCACTGGTCGCTGACGTCGGGAAATGACGCGCTGAAAATCGTCATATTTTCCGGTGCATCGCCGCGAAAAGGCTGCCAGTTCATGTCGTCTTCCCTCCGTTAGGCTTTTAACGGAAGTCTATCCAGGCGAGCCAGTAATACCCTACGAAGAAAGCACGAAATAGATGCATCAGTTCTGCGACGTGCGCCATACCCCCGGCGTGCAGCCGTACTCGGTCTGAAAATGACGAATAAAATGGGCGCAGTCGCTAAACCGCATCCGTCGCGCAATATCCGTCACGCTTTGCTGAGAGTTTTTCAGCAGCCAGCAGGCATAGCGCAGCCTGGCGCTGCGAATAAATTCCCGCGCCGTTTTGCCAAACTCGGCGTGAAACAGGCGGTTAAGCTGACGTTCGCTCAGCTTGACGTCCTGAGCGAGCCTGGCGGCGTTCAGTGGGTGAGTCAGATACTGTTCGACGATCGTCACCGCCCTGCGCAGCCGTGAATCAGGGATCATGGCGATATTCGCGGGCCGCGGCGTGGCGGCGTCATGCGGAGGAAGGGACAGCCGCCGGGAGGTGGTGGCCGCAATGTCGTCTCCCCCGTGGGCGCGGATAAGCGCCGTTATCAGGGTGAGCGTTGAGATCCCGCCCGGGCAGGTCAGCACATCGCCTTCGTCGATAAAATCGAGGCCTTGCTCAGCATAAACCTGCGGAAAGCGTTGCGTGAAAACGTCATGGTGATGAGGATGAATCGAGGCGCGGCGATCGTTCAGTAAGCCTTCCTCCGCCAGGATAAAGCTGCCGGTACCAATACCTATCAGGGGAACGTTGTTGTGATAAGCATCCGTGAGAAACGCTCTGTCGCCACGGTGTCCCTGGTGAAGATGCTCCAGCCCCCCACCAATCACCGCAATATAGTCAAAGTTGCCGGGCGGTGCATGGGCGGCCTCGGGCCGCACGCTGAGCCCTGAGCTGCTCACTACCGGTAAGTCGGGATAAGTGCTTATCAGGCTGAGTTTAAAGCGTATTTTCTGGCTACGCTTCTGGACGCTGGATGCAATGCGTAACGCCTCTATTAATCCTGAATATGCGAAAAGCGAGAAATGGGGCCACAGCAGTAAACCCATATGCAGGGATTTATTCCGTGCAGGCGTCATTATGACGCTATCATCAATTATATTTTTCATTAACTTGCCGAAGAATAATTACATTATCGCAACATTATTGTTGCTGTTATATTTTCCTAAGATAGGTCCTGGCTGTTAAATCAAGCATAAATGATGGTCGCAAAAAAATTAAAAACATTTCTCCCTTTCGCTATCCGTTTTTTGACGTGTGGCACACATAGGTCGGCAGCGTCCCCAGAATAAATAAATAATTCTCATTCTGCTGTTTCTTAATACGCATATAAATATTCTTATTCGGATAGATAAAAAATAAGGGCTCGTACTTCTCCAGCCAGCTGTCGCTGATGTTGTCGTCCGGAAATTTCATATTGCGTATGGACGTCAGATTATAGACGCTGTCTTTGCGCTCAATCTGAAAGAAAACTTTGCGATTCAGGGTCTTCGTAGGATCGCTTTTCAACCGGCCATTCATGCTGAGTATTCCGCTGTTACCCTCCACGGTGTAATTCAGCCACAGAGAGAGCGTCTCATCACGGTGATGCTGAATAAAGTTCGCCTGACAGGAAAAGGGCTGGATGTAATAGCGATGCCAGAGGTAATACGCCGACACGGCAGCCCCCATCAGCAGGCACAGGCAGAGCGCAACAAGCGTTTGACGGTAGCGAACCATACTAGCGATCCTCTATAAAATAATCGGACATACAGCGGTTGGGTTCCGTCATCGGCCTGTCACAGCGAATGACCGATGCGCGAGGCAGCAGGATGTAGCCGCTGACGTACACCCAGGGATAGTTCGCGCACTGGTCCTTAAACGGGGCGGCATAGGCCAGGGCTTTATCCCGGTCGCGCTGCGTTTCAATATCGCGAGAAAAATAGAGCTGGCATTCGCCCATCTTCATCGCGAAGCGGTACCCGTCGACGAAATAGCTGTCATGCAGCAGGTTATGGCTGATAACGCTCACGCCAGCCAGCATCAGCAATAGCACCAGCGCGCCCGGCAGCCAGAAGCGGCGCGTCGAAACCGTCGGGGCGACAGCCTCTTCGCAGACATCCGGAGCAGCACGTTCTTCCTCTTCAGCCTGCGGCTGTGTCTCTTTAACGGTGATTTGCGTATCGCTTGCGAGCGTCAGTCCAATGCGCGGGATAGTGACAATCGGATCGGTTTCAAACCCTACTCTCTTCAGCCCCTTACGCAGAATAGAAATATTCTGGTAGTAGGTATTAGGCGAAACCAGCATCCCCCGGCGCTGCCAGACAATATCCATGCACTCCTGTTGAGTCACTATACTTCCGACTCTTTCTATTAATAACAACAAACAGCGCCCCGCCGGGGAATTTAATACCACCACCCGGTCAGGATTGTTGAGATCGCGTAATGTGCTGGCCGCTGGATGAAACTCTACCAGACCATTAATAATGTAATGCTTATGCATAGAATGGGCTAAATACCTCCGGTCAACGCCTGTTGCTCCAGTAGATTCCCTTCACGGTTAACCTGCGTATCCCTCGCCTGTGTAAGGATTAATGTGACGGATTAATGCGCAACTGTATATCCTGGCGCCTGGCGAAAAATCTTATTTTTCCTTTCTCTTTATCTGACCGGTCTGAAGTTTTCTTAACCGCCATTTTAAGCCGTCTTGACACTGACAAAACTCGACAAAGGCGCCCGTTGAACACTTCAGCCATCGTTGTCTGAATTATTCAGCGCGCTTAATTTGTTTTTTTAATAAAAAGCAGAAAGGACGCGCTCTGCCAGCGGGTTTCGAAATTACGACCAATTCGAAAGCTGTCGTCTTAATTAACAATTTCGGTGCGAAACTGTTAGCCACCGTCAGTAACAACCCGCGTCGCATGACGTCCCCAGACTATTTCCTTACAAAACATTTATTAAAGCCAACTTTTCAATAAAAACTACCGGTATGATTATTTACAGGCAGATAAGCAAAAGCCGGTTCAGCGAGGAGAAATTGACGCTACACCTAAACCGTACTTAAAACAAATTAAGATTAATTCAGGTTACCTCTTTTACGCCCTGAGTATAGTGGGCTCACACCGTGCAATGCTTAATTGCTTCGAAAATACAGGCATCGTTCTGCCAGACAGACGAGTCTCATTACAATTATAAATCGAGGGAATGACATGGCGAATAAGCTCAACAACACACGTCATTTAAATATCGCGCTATTGGGTGGAGATCGCTTTGCGCGCCAGGGGATCGCCGCGTTATTAAAAAATATTGTCCCGGCTATGCAGATTACAGCATCGATCGATAATTACGCGGAGATCGAAACGATACTCGCAGCCGCACCGGTAGACGTAATTTTTTTATCCGGCATGGAGAAATATCACGCGGGATATGACTGCCTGAAATATATCAGGAAGATGAAAGTCCTTTATCCCGACGTACTTATTTGCATGTATTCCGCACCGGCAAATTCCTGGCTGTGGATACGCGGTGAAATAGACGCCTATCTCTCGCTGCAGGACCCGCTGTATCACTGGCGAGCCAGCGTATTAAGAATGGTCGATAGCCGTTATCGCCCACTAAAAAAACCCACGGCGTTATCGCTGACGCCGGGTGAATGGAGGGTATTGAAGGAACTGCGAAAGGGTCTGGATATGCGTTACATCGCCGAAACAGAGCAGCTTTCTTACCGTCGTGTCAGCGCGTTAAAAAGCTCAGCGATAAGAAAACTCGGGCTCAGGAACAAGACAGATTTGCTGGTCTTTTTAACCAGTTAGACCTGCTGCTTTCAGAGCAAATCTCGACATAACACCATAATGGAATCAGGACAATGAAAGCTCAATTCAATAATAAAACGCTGCTCGCGATCGCTATTGCGGCATTACTGCCAGCGGGCACGGCCCTGGCTGCCGGCACCAGCGGCGGCACGGTGAACTTTAGCGGCAAAGTGGTGACCTCCGCCTGCGCCATCAGCGCAGGAAGCGCCAACATTGACGTTGATATGGGTGAAGTGCGTACCGCAACGCTGGCGACCGCCGGCAGCGTTGCCAGCACGGCAAAAGCGTTTGCCATCACCCTGGAAGATTGCGAAATCGCCGATACCTCAGCCTCTACGGATGAGAACCCGATTGCCGCCACAACCGTGGCCGTCACCTTCACCGGCACGCCGGACACTTCCGATGTGAATAGCCTGTCCGTCGGGGCAAACGGCAGCGCCAACTCTGCGCAAAACGTGGCTATTCGCCTTTATGACGAGCAGGGCAACGTGGTGAACCTGGGTGAACCTGCTGCGGCCATCCCTCTGCGTAAGGGTGCCAACACCCTGAACTTCAGCGCGAAATATTACTCGCCGAAGGGCGGCGCCACCGCGGGTGATGCCAGCGCCGTCGCGACCTACACCGTAACCTATTCGTAATCCTCAGGCCCGGTCTGCGAGCCGGGCCTGTCTTAGCTTTCAGGAGAAGCACTATGCGCGTAAACACATGGATTTGCCTGGCGGGCGCGTTATGTTCCTCCGCCGTCTATGCCGGCGGCGTGGGGCTGGGCGCAACGCGAATGGTCTACTCCAGCGCCACCAGCCAGGCCATGATGCAGGTGAGAAACACCCATCCCGACGCCACGTTCCTGATCCAGTCATGGATGGAAAATGAGCAAGGCGAACGCACCAACGACTTCGCGATCACGCCGCCGCTGTACGTCATGAAGCCGGCCAGCGAAAGCGCGGTGAAAATTATGTTCAACGGCAAAGCCCTGCCAGCGGATCGGGAGACGCTCTACTGGATGACGGTCAAAGCCATCCCCCAGCAGGCGAAAAGCGGCGCCGGGAATACGCTGCAGTTTGCGTCGGCTAACCGCATTAAGGTCTTTTATCGCCCGGAAGGACTCAGTGAGAGCCCGGGAGAAGCCTGGAAACGCCTGACCGGTGCCTATCGTGCCGGAAAAGTGACGCTCAGCAACCCCACGCCGTACTACCTCACCACCATCAACGTGAAAATTGACGGTATGCCGGTGCAGCCGGTGATGGTGCCCCCGAAAGGCAGCGTGACGCTGGCCGAAACCTTCAGCCATGCGGGCAGCATGAGCTATCAGACCATTAACGATTACGGGGCATGGACCCCCGCTACGCGCGCGTCGTTATCCCAATAATAAAAACAGTAAGGCGTGACCACGTGAAAATAAAAATCCTGTGCGCCACGGTGATCTCCCTGGTGATTCGGCAAGCCGTGGCTGCTGAAAGCGAGCTGCAATTTAACCCCGCGTTCCTCAACGGCGAGAGCGCAAACAGCGCCGATCTCGCCTGGGTCAACGCCGGGAGCGCGTTGCCGCCGGGTGATTACAACCTCAACGTGTATATCAATACGAATTATGCGTTCACGGGTAACGTCACGTTCCGCCTTGCTGAGGACAGCACGGGTGAAGCGCTGCCCTGCCTCACGCCTGAACAATTCGCCGCGCTGGGCATCGATAGCCATCAGGCGAAGGGCGGAGCGCTGCCGCTGGCGCAGCGCTGCATCTTCTTAACAAAGGCGTTTGCGGATACGCAGTTTGATCTGGACCAGAAGACGCTCACCCTGAGCTTCACCGTACCGCAAAGTGCGATGCGCAATTTGCCGCGCGGATACGTCAGCCCGGAAAGCTGGGAGGCGGGCATTCCTGCCGCGTGGCTGAACTACGTGGTCAACGGCTCGAACAATGAGTATCGCGGCGAGACGCGCACGCGGGAACAGCAGCTGTTTGCAAGCCTCAACAGCGGCGTCAACCTGGGCGCGTGGCGGCTGCGTGATTTCACCACGTGGACCAAAGACAGCAATGAGCTCACCCACGTGCAGACCTGGCTGCAGCGCGATATTCACGCCCTGCGCGCGCAGGTGTATGCCGGGGAAACGTATACCTCGGCGCAAGTCTTCGACTCCGTGGGCCTGCGCGGTATCGCCCTGAAAACCGATGACAACATGCTGCCCGCCAGCCTCAGCGGCTATGCGCCTGAAGTTCGCGGCATCGCGCGCAGCAACGCGACCGTAACGGTTCGCCAGAACGGCAACATCATCTATCAAACCTCCGTCCCGCCGGGGGCGTTTGTGCTGAAAGATCTCTACCCGACCTCCTCGGGAGGCGATCTGGCGGTCACCATTCAGGAGAACGACGGCAGCATAACGCAATACACGCTTCCCTTTGCCAGCGTGCCGAACCTGGTGCGTAACGGACAGGTGAAATATGCCCTCGGCGCCGGGAAATACCGTCCGACGGGCAATCAGGACGCGCCCTCTTTCGCGCAGGGCGAGCTGTTCTACGGCTGGCGATACGGCCTGACGTGTTACGGCGGGGCGCAGTTTGCCGATCGCTATAACGGCCTGGCCCTCGGGTTTGGGCAGAACCTCGGCCGCTTTGGCGCCTACTCCATCGACCTGACCCACGCCCGCAGCCAGCTGGCGGACGATCGGCACTACAGCGGTGATTCGGTGCGCCTGCGCTACAGCAAACTGCTGAACGACATTGGCACGCGGGTGAACTTCTTCTCGCTGCGCTACTCCACGAAAGGGTTCTATACCCTCAGCGACACGACGTACAAAGGGATGTCGGGCGGATCGCCAAAGCAGACGGTGGAAGACGATGGCACCGTCACCACCCATTACGACAACGTGTACAACCTGCGCATGTCGCGCAAGGCAAAAAACCAGCTGCTGCTGTCGCAGCCGATGGGACAATACGGCTCGCTGTCACTGTCGTGGGATCAGCAGACCTACTGGAACACGTCAAATACCACGCAAAGCCTGCAGTTTGCGTGGAACGCCACGTTTCGCAACGCGTCGCTTGGCGTCAGCGTCCAGCGAAGCTCGAGCCTGTATGACGACAAGAAAGATAACATCCTGTCGATGTCGATTTCGGTCCCGCCGGGCAACCCGACGCTGTCGACCCGCGCGCGCTTTACCACGACCCATGCAGACTCCACCGGCACAACCGCCAGCACGGGCGTGAGCGGCTACCTGCCGGGCCAGGAAAACCTGTTCTATAGCGTCAACCAGCGCTACAGCGCCCAGCAGCACTACGGCGGCGATGCCACCCTGCAGTACGAAGGCGCGTGGGGAGACTACAACCTGGGCTACAGCTACGCCAGCGACTCCCGCAACCTCAGCTACGGCATCAGCGGCGGTGCGGTAGTGCATGAAGATGGCCTGACGCTGAGCCAGCCGCTCGGAAATACCAACATTCTGGTAAAAGCCCCGGGGGCCAGCAGCGTCGCCGTGCTTAACCATAAGGGCATCAAAACGGACAGCCGTGGCTACGCGGTGATCCCGTACGCCACGCCGTACCGCGTTAACCAGGTCGCGCTGGACGTGACGACCGCCGGCAACGACGTGGAGCTGGAAAACGCCATCGCCAACAAAACGCCTACCGACGGTGCCCTCGTTCGCGCCACCTTCACCACGCATCAGGGAGCAAAAGCGATGTTTATCGTGCGTCACGGCAACGATGTGCTCCCCTTCGGCACGCTGGTCTCGATCGATGATGACAAAACCAGCGGCATCGTCGGCGATGGCGGCAGCCTGTATCTTTCCGGTTTGTCAGAAAAGGGCACGCTGAACGCCGTGTGGGGCCGCGGCAGCCGCCAGCGCTGCGCTATTACCTATGCCTTAAACAAGCAGCACTTTAACGCCCGCACCGGTCTTTATTCTCAGGAGGTGGTATGTCAGTAACGTTTCGGATCGGCTGCATCGCACTGCTGGCTTTCGCTCTCCCCGTTCGCGGGTATGACGTGCTGGTCTCCGTTACCGGCAATTTGATCGGCAACACCTGCGTGGTGGCGCAGGACTCTGAGGAGCAAAATGTGCCGCTGGGCACCATCGGCATCAAACAATTTACGCGCGCCGGGGCCGTCAGCAATATCAAAACGCCCTTCACGCTCAGGCTTGAAGCGTGCGGGCCAACCTTTGCGGGCGTAAAAATCCGCTTCAGCGGTGCGCCGGATGATGCCAACCCGCAGCTGCTGAAAATTGCCGACGGTGGCGCTACCGGCGTGGCGGTGCAGATCCTTGATAAAGAGAGCGTACTCATTCCCCTGAATACAAAGACCACCGCGTACGGAACGGCGGGGGATGACAGCGTACAGATGACCTTTTACGCGCAACTGGTTGCCACTGGCGCACCCGTGAGCGCCGGTGATGTGTCAGCCCTCGCGACCTGGACAACGGAGTATCTATGATGCGTTTAGCGTTTCTTCTCGGCGGATTACTTTTCTGCGCCAGCGTGCAGGCGCTGGACTGGAAATCGGATATTACCCTCTCCCCTCAGCCGATGACCTACAGCGGGCCGGCGGATTCCGTGGTGCCGGGCAGCATTATCGGCTCGACCTGGAGCGCCACCGCCAGCGTGCAGCAGGTGTTCTGGTGCGGGCTTATTTTTACCTGCACCAAAGGCACGCTGCAGCCCAGCAGCAGCGCCATCTCTAGCGGTGCGACTGTCACCGTCGACGGCGCGAATTACACCATTTTTGAGACCGGCGTACCGGGCGTGGGCTATATCATCGGGCTGAAGGATTTTAAGAGTACGCAATATATTCCCCTGCAAACCGGTATCACGCAAAGCTACCCGGCAGAGGGCACCAGTGGGTATGCCCAGGATCTGGGCTGGTCGGCAAAGGTCACCTTTATTAAAACCGGTGCCGCCCTGAAATCCGGCGTCTATAACATCCCGACCATCAACGCCGCGGTGCTCACCGCCTATAACAACGAGACGAAAACGGCGCAGGTGATTATCAGCCCGACCACCATCACGGTAACCGCCAGCGGGTGTACGGTCGACAGCAAAAACGCCAGCGTGGCGCTGGGCACCATTGATATTCGCACTCTGCCCACGGTGGGAAGCACGTCGCCATCGGGGACGTTTACCGTCGGCCTGACCTGCGACGCGAACGTGGCGGTTCACGCGGTGATGACCGATCAGACCACGCCGTCGAACACCTCGTCGGTGGTGACGCTGACCGGAGACTCCACGGCGTCCGGCGTTGGGGTGCAGTTTTTCTATAACGGCAGCGGGCCGCTGACGATGGGGCCGGACAGCTCGGCCGCGGGTGCGACCGGACAGTTCTTAATCCAGAGCACCACGGCGGCACAGACGCTCACGTTACCGTTCCAGGCGCAGTACATCCGAACCGGCGAACTGGTCCCCGGCTCGGCCAACGCGCTGGCCAGCATTACGTTTTCCTACCAGTAGGGCTACTGCTTCACCCACACTAGTTGTTCGGTTCGGAAGCCCAGACTGCGTGCGGTGTTCAGGTAATCCTGCTTCACCGCATCCGGAATGGTTGGCGTGCGCGACAGGATCCACAGGTAGTCGCGGTTTGGGCCGCTGACCAGCGCGTACTGGTACTTATCGTCCAGCCTGATCACGTTATAGCCACCGTAGAACGGGCCGAAGAAGGACACCTTCAGCGCGGCGGTGGTCGGCTCGCCGGTAAAGTACGCTTTGCCCTCGCTCTCGTTCCACTTGTTCTTCACCGGATCGTAACCGCGGTTGAGCACGCTGATGCCGCCGTCGCTGCGCTTGCCGTAGGTGGCGGTTACCTGCTCCAGCCCGCGTTCAAAGCGGTTTTCCAGACGGGCGACCTCGTACCATTTGCCGAGATAGCGGCTGGCGTCAAAACCAGAAATCGGCTGCACGCCCTTCGGCGGCGTGGGGGATTTACAGGCGACCAGCGTCAGCGCAATGGCAACACCGGTCACTACAGGCCATAGCTTCATGAGAATTCCTTTCATTTGCACGGTTGGACGTTAAGTGTAGTGCACCGTTTCGGCGCTTCATCCCGTTCGGGAAAATTCGTAGTATATTGAGAGTATTCCTCCACTCTGGACACGGACATGGCTTACTCCATCGGCGAATTCGCCAGACTCAGCGGCATCACCGCCACCACCCTGCGGGCGTGGCAGCGTCGCTATGGTTTACTCAAGCCACAGCGCACGGAAGGCGGCCACCGCCAGTACAGCGATGAGGACGTCCAGCAGGCGCTCAAAATCCTCGACTGGGTAAAAAAAGGCGTCCCGATCGGCCAGGTCAAACCGCTGCTGGAGCGCCCGACGCCGGGACGGACCAACAACTGGCAAACCCTGCAGCAGAACATGCTGCAACGCCTGCAGGACGGCAAGGTCGAGTCCCTGCGCCAGATGATTTACGACGCCGGACGCGAATACCCAAGGCCGGAGCTGGTAGCGAACGTGCTGCGCC
Organism: Enterobacter sp. WP_7_1; assembly: GCF_003688535.1. Classification (NCBI taxonomy): domain Bacteria; kingdom Pseudomonadati; phylum Pseudomonadota; class Gammaproteobacteria; order Enterobacterales; family Enterobacteriaceae; genus Enterobacter; species Enterobacter sp. WP_7_1. The sequence goes on from NZ_REFK01000005.1 coordinate 162,678, forward strand.
CGCTGCGCAGCCAGGTCTCGGCCAACGTCGCCGCCGCCATGACCCTGCGCGCGATCCTCGACGGCATCATCATCGCCTACACCTCGTTTTGCCTCGAAGGCGATAAAAAAGCGCCGGGCGATAATATTCTGCTCAGCGGCTGGCACCTGAACGACCCGTGCGAGATCTGGCTCGAAGCCCTAACGCGTACCGGGCAGGGCCACCGAATCGACATCCTGCCGGTTCCGCCTGACGCGCTGGCACCGGAAATTTTCCCGGAGCGTAAATGGCTTCTGGTCACCAGCGGCAAACTCACCGCCGGGCGGAAAAAACAGGTGGAGCAGTGGCAGCAGCAGGTATCGCTTGAAGTGATTATCCTCTGATAATTTTCTCCTGCGGGAATCTTCACGAAAAGTTGAATATTTTCCCGCGCCGCAGATGCTAACGTTTTCCTGTGACGAATAACTCCACAGGAAAACACCATGAAAAAAACTGCCCCTCTGCTGATCCTGGCCTCGATGGCCTTTGCCCCTGCTGCCTTTAGCGCCCCTGCCGGCACGCTGAGCGTCCACATTCTCGACCAGCAAACCGGGATGCCGCCATCAGACGTGACCGTTACGCTGGAGAAGCAGCAGCAGGACAAGTGGACCCCGATTGCCAGCGGCAAAACCGACCACGACGGCCGCATCAAATCGCTCTATCCGCAGGATCAGGACATGCAGCCTGGCGTGTATAAAGTGACCTTCAAAACCGCAGATTACTTCCACGGCAAAAAGCTGGACTCCTTCTTCCCGGAGATCCCGGTGCTGTTTACCGTGACCCGCACCAACGAGAAGCTGCACATCCCGCTTCTGCTGAGCCAGTACGGTTATTCGACCTACAAGGGCAGTTAATAAGCGTTGATTCTAAAGGAATAAAAAAAATAGTTCCGCGAATACTTGGACAAATTAGTCATGTTGTGTAAGTTTTAATTATATGAACGGGAGGACCACACCATGACAACGAAACCTGTACTCGGTATTAGCGGATGTTTGACCGGTTCCGCCGTTCGCTTTGACGGCGGACACAAACGTATGGGCTTCGTCATGGATGAGCTGGCCCAGTGGGTGAATTTCAGGCCCGTCTGCCCGGAAATGGCTATCGGCCTGCCGACCCCTCGCCCGGCCATACGCCTGACGCTGACGGACAGCGGCGAAACGCAGCTCCGTTTCAGCAAGCCGCCTCATGATGACCTCACGCAGAAAATGGCCGACTTCACGGCGGACTATCTGCCAAAAATCGGCGATCTGGCGGGATTTATCGTCTGTGCAAAATCCCCAAGCTGCGGCCTGGAACGCGTGCGGCTGTACGATGAAAACGGCAACCGGGGCCGCAAGGAGGGCGTCGGGCTGTTCACCGCCGCCCTTCTTGAAACCTATCCGTGGCTGCCCGTCGAGGAAGACGGTCGGCTGCACGACCCGGTGCTGCGGGAAAACTTTATCGAGCGGGTATTTGCCCTGCACGAACTGAACACGCTGCGAAAAAAAGGTCTCACGCGCCGCGCGCTGCTGGACTTCCACAGCCGCTATAAATTGCAGCTGCTGGCGCACCATCAGGCAGGCTACCGTGAAATCGGCCCGTTCGTTGCCTCGCTGCACGAGTGGGAAGACCTGGACGCCTTCTTCGTGGCGTACCGGGAAAAGCTGATGACCATCCTGAAAAAACCCGCCTCGCGGAAGAATCACACCAACGTGCTGATGCATATCCAGGGGTATTTCCGTAACCAGCTGAACACCCGCCAGCGCGGCGAGCTGCGCGACGTGATCCTGCACTATCGCAACGGACAGTTGCCTATTCTCGCCCCGATCACGCTGCTGAAGCACTACCTAGCCGAATATCCCGACCGGTATCTGATGACGCAAAACTACTTTGATCCCTATCCTGATGATTTGGGTCTGCGTCTGGCAGTCAAGTGATCATAAAAATGCGAAGGCCCCATTGACCCGTAGAGGCCCAAAGCAGTACCCCGTTTAGACGACATCCTCACTGTCGTCTCTTTTTTGCATTTCATCTCAAAGACTGTGATTATATACAGGCTTATTCTGTAAAAGGGGCCTGCCTGTGATCAACACCCTGCACATTCAAAACTATCGATCCATCCGCGACATGTCGCTGGAGCTGGAGCAGCTCAACATCGTCTTCGGGCCGAACGGCACCGGGAAATCCAATATCTACAAGGCGATTCATCTGATGCACAGCGCCGCTCAGGGGCAGTTTTCCCAGGCGCTGGCAAACGAGGGCGGCATTCTGAAGGTGTTCTGGGCAGGCAAAACCCGCAGCGACCAGCTGCGGCGGATGAATCTGGCCGTGGAAACAGAGACCTACGAATACGAGCTGCAGGTCGGGTTTGTGGAGAAGCTGCCCTATCCCTCGCAGTTTCAGCTCGATCCGGTGATCAAAGAGGAGTCCATCTGGCTGAGCGGCCAGCACCGTCGGCCTTCGTCACAGCTGATGAAGCGTAAGAACCAGACGGTGTTTCTGAACAACGTGCATCACGAGAAAGTGACCCACAGCGGCACGCTGTACGAGAACGAATCGGTGTTCGGGCAGCTCGGCGAACCGCATCTTTACCCGGAAGTGTCGCAGATGCGCGAGTCCCTGCGTAACTGGCGCTTTTATCATGAGTTTTCCGTCGCGTCCGGCTCGGCGATGCGCGCCCCGCAGGTCGGTTTCCGCTCCCCGGTGCTGGCCAGCGACGGTGCCAACCTGGCGGCAGCGTTTCAGACCATCGTCGAGATCGGCGACGAGCTGCTGCTGATGCGCATCCTTGACCAGGCCTTCCCCGGCTGCGTGTTTTACAGCGACAACACCGGCGGACGTTTTCGCATGATGATGCAGCGCGAGGGTCTGAGCAGGCCGCTGGAACCGGCGGAGTTCTCCGACGGCACCCTGCGCTTTCTGTGCCTGGCGGTAGCGCTGTTAAGCCCGCGCCCACCGGCGTTTATCGCGTTGAACGAACCGGAAAACAGCCTGCACCCGCAGATGCTTCCCGCGCTGGCGAGCTTAATTGCCGAGGCCAGCCGCTACTCGCAGATCTGGCTCACCAGCCACTCGCCGGAGCTGGCGAAATTGATTGAGAAGCAGAGGTCGTTTTCGCTGTATCAGCTGTCGATGGTTGAGGGGGAGACGAGGGTGGAGAGGTTGGGGTAAGCCGCATTCTCTTCCTTTGAAGCCCAATAAATTGAAATTTTCATTTTTTCTCTTTCACCTGCAGGGACTGCCCCCCTCCAATGATGAACCCTGCGCCTACAGAGATTTTGAGCGCAGCAATCAAGTCGCTCCACTTGAAATCAAAATCATTAAGGAAGAGATACGAGGCCGCTGCAATTATCAGACGGCCTGAAGCCATAGTGATAAAGAGACCTGACATCCAGAGTAATACCAGTAAAAGGAAAAGTTTTAATCGAGGATTAATCATCATTTCTATAACTACCACAATCGCTTTCGTGATATTGATATTTCGTTCGGCAGTACGTCGAGATTGAGGCTCTCTCTTTATCCATATTTCGCTTCAACGTATCATTCCTATAAAGAAACCCAGATACCCGGCCCGACTTAACCATAAAAAGGGGCTAGTGAGGCTCGACAACCTGATACTGGTCAATTCTCTCATGGGTGCAAGCCCATCATTTTTGATAATGACATTTTTTGCACAATAGCGACAGTGCATAATCAGAAACAAAATTCCGGCGATCACAAAACCAAAATAACTTTCGCGACTCCCCCAAAAATGTGCGCTTAATTTTAAATAAGTTAATCCCCATACGCTTAGTAAAAAGACGATAAACGAACATGCTGCGATATTCATGTCTCGCTTACTGCCCAGCCCAAAAAAGAGCGCATCAAAGAAAAACATAGAGGTAAAAGGTGACTGAACGCTTCTTCCCGTCACTTTACTAAAGCGAAGAAACACGGCCGTTCCAACTGCAAAAGCGAAAAGTGCAATTCCTAATAATACATAAATCATTTCATGAGTCCTTTTTGCCACCTCATTCAATGTACCTATCTGTTCTTCGACAGGTAAGAAATTATATTATCGGCATCAGGTTTGTTTGGTTGAGACTTAGTACGCCACACATTTTCTTCTGCCGCTATATGCTCTCCTGTATCAGGCTCCTCACCCTGCTTAGTATCATTAGAACAGCAAGTACGCCCAAAGGTGCATTGGGTCACGCCATCGTCTGGTTGGCATCATTCATCGCATCACCGGTATTGTTGCCTGCAACCGAGAGTGGAGAGGCTGGGGTAGTTCAATCTCTTCATACCCAACTTACCGGGGTGGGTCTTCGGATCGGTTCTTTTCTTTTGCCATAACGCACTGTATTCCTCCAATGAGGATCCCACCACTAATGGCAAGGGTCGTAGCTTCAACAAGATCACTGATTGGAAAATCAAATTGTCCGATGAAAAAGAAGCTGACCAGGGCAATCAACAAACGTCCAAATAAAAGCGTGGTAAATATTCCTGCTATCCAAACAGCGGCCAGTAACAAGAATAATTTTACCCTTGTAGTAATCATTATTTTTCCTCTGTCTGTATGCGGCAAACCGGTGAAGAACTGTAACCAGTATCTACTGTAGGTTCCTGAATGCTCAAAATTTCTTAACCTGTCGTTATTACAGAACCTTCATGCTAGTTCTGCAGACGAAACGTCTTTCGCCACTCCGCCGGACTGACCCCAAAACGCGCCTTAAACTGCTGTCGCCAGGTGACGGCGGAATTAAATCCTACCAGCTCGGCCACGCGCTCAATCGGCATATTACCGGCCTCGAGCAGGATCTGGCTGCGCCGCAGGCGTTCGGCGGTAAGCCAGTCGGCAACGCTCATTCCCGTGGCTTTAATAAAATGACGGGTCAGGGTGCGGCGGCTCATCGAAACCACCTCTGCCAGCGAGTCCAGGCTATGCGGTTCGGTGATGTGCTGCTGAAGATAGTCGATCAGGCAGTTAATGCGTCCGTCCCGGGTATCTTTAGGTACCGGCTGGGCAATGAACTGCGCCTGCCCGCCCTCGCGGTGGGGCGGAACAATCATCCGACGGGCAATCTGGTTGGCGACCACGCTGCCAAAGCGCTGGCGAATGATATACAGGCAGCAGTCCAGCGCCGCCGCGGTTCCGGCAGAGGTGATGGTATTGCCGTCATCCACGTAAAGGGCATTAATATCCAGCTGAACGTGCGGGAAAAGGGACTGGAACTGATGTTCGAACTCCCAGTGAGTGGCCGCACGTTTGCCGTCGAGGAGCCCCGCATAGGCCAGCACAAACGACCCCAGACACAGCCCGACGATTTCCGCGCCGTTGTCTCTCGCCTGCACCAGGCTGTCGAGCAGCGTCTGGGGCGGGCGTTCAAGGACGTGCTGCCAGTAGGGAACGACGACTATATCGGCCTGACCAATGGCGGTGTAGTCCTGCGTGGCGTTGAGGGCGAACCCGTCTTTTGAGGTGAGAAAACCCGGCGTTTCGGCGCAGATCGTCACGTTAAAGCGCTTTTCGCCGGAGACCGAATCGCCAAACAGAATGCAGGGAACGGAGTAGTGGAACGGGCTGAACCCGTCTACCGCGACAATCGCGACGTTGATTAGCGACATCTGTCTCTCCTTTCCCTTTAACGCACTCAGAATATAACGGTTTCGCCATCCTGGGGAATGCTCACTGCGTCACTCACCTGATTGGCTTCAACGTACTCACGCAGCGCGCTGCGGGTCAACAGGCAGTGGTTAATCGCCTCCATGTGGCTCGCCACAATGTGGGCCTGCGGCAGCAGGAAATGAACGTTGAGCACGTCCTCTTGCCCCATAATAATCGGCCCAAAACCAATGACGTGGGCATAGCCAGCGTTCAGCACCACCACGTCCGGCTGGTGCTTTTGCAGATCGGCCGCCACCTCGTCACGCCAGACGGTATCCCCGGCAAGATAAAGCGTCTTCTCATCGGGATGACGCAGCACCACGCCGCAGGCCTCGCCCAGCCGCTCCGCCAGCTCCGGCACGGCGTAAGCGCGATCGGTGCCGTGCTGCCCGCCCTGGGTTTTCGCAATCTGAATATCGCCGAAGAAGGTCGCGTCGGTCATGACCGTCAGGTTGCTAAACCCCTGACTGCGCAGCAGCGCGGCGTCACGGTCGTTTTGCACGTAGATAGGTTTGTCTTTGGCGATCAGTTCCGCCGCGGCGCGATCCCAGTGATCGTCATGGGTATGGGTGACGATCACCGCGTCGGCGTCCAGCAGCGTGTTGACGTCAACGGGGAGTTCGACCGTCGGGTTACGGCGTTCGGCATACGCCGTGCCGGGAAAGCCCGGATAAACCCCCTTCGGGGCCAGCATCGGGTCGATTAAAAGACGTTTTCCGGCGTAGGTAATCAGCTGGGTGGCGTTGCGAATGTGGGTAATGTTCATAGGCTATCCTCCGGTTGGTGTGATAAGGAGGATAGCCAGCCGTCACAATTGACGCTGTGGGCTAAAGGGCGATTACCGATGGAATCGGGCCAATTTAAGCAACCCGTTTTCCGTCTGATCGATTACCAGCCCGGCACCGCCCCGCCGTTGAAGATCGTCTCCGCCGCTTTCGCTACCTCAGGCGACTGATACGACTGGATAAATTCCTTCACGTTCTCCGCGTCTTTGTTGTCTTCGCGCGTCACCACAATGTTCACGTACGGCGAGTTTTTGTCTTCAATAAAGACGCTGTCATGCACCGGCGACAGCCCTGTTTGCTGAATATAGGTAGTGCTGATGATGGCGACATCCACTTTCGGGTCGTCCAGCACGCGCGGCAGCTGTGCCCCTTCCAGCTCCATTATTTTCAGCTGTTTAGGGTTGGCGGTAATATCCAGCGCCGTCGGCAGCAGCCCGGTGTCCGGCTTCAGGGTAATGAGCTTCTCCTTTTGCAGCAGCAACAGCGCGCGGCCAAGGTTGGTCGGGTCGTTTGGAATGGCAATGGTTGCCCCGTCCTTCAGGTCAGAGACGGATTTGATTTTGCGGGAATAGCCGGCCATCGGGAAAACAAAGGTGTTCGCCACGGCCACCAGCTTGTAGTTATGCGCCTTGTTATCCTCAGCGAGGAACGGGCGATGCTGGAAGACGTTGGCATCCAGCTCCCCCTGGTTGGTGGCATCGTTGGGCAACAGCGAGCCGCTGAAGCCGACCAGCTCCACGTCCAGGCCATATTTCTCTTTTGCCACCTTTTTGGCGACTTCCGCCACGTCCTGTTCAGCGCCGTTGATGACGCCCACTTTAATGTGTTTGGCATCGCTGCCACTTTGATCGCACCCTGCCAGCAGCAGGCCAGCAAGTACCAGAGCACCCAATCGACGTTTCACAAGACAGTTCCTTTTGCTGAATGTTGAAGTGACTATATCGACAACGAGGCGGTGGAATAAAAAACGAAAAAGAATCAATAAGAAGGATAAGTTATATGCGGGTATTGCCGGGTGGCGCTGTGCTTACCCGGCATCAGGGATCACGACGTTGTCGTCCAGTCTTCGACGGTAAGCTCCTGCACCATTCTGAATGCACGATCGTTAGTCACAATCGTTGTTCTCCGACTGATAGCATGCGCAGCGATCAGTTGATCGAGATCGCCCATCACTTTTCCTCTCTTCTCCATTGCTGCGCGGAGTTCACCATACGTTGCGGCGGCTTCACTATCCCAGTCGCAAATCGTGATGGTATTGAGAAACTCCTGGATTGTTTCTTTCAATCTACTGCTTTTCTTCTTATCAGCACCATACAGCAACTCTGCTTCGGTAATGCTTGAGATACAAACGTCCCCCGGAGTCAAACATGTCATTCTGCTTATAACTTCCGGGTGTCGTTTAAACAAGTGGCTCACGATATTCGTATCCAGCATATGCCTCATGAACATGCTCCATCCAGAGGGTCTCTTGTCGTAACACTCTGATTGCGTTCCTCTTTACTCAGAAACGAATCCGGTACGTCCGTAACTGACAGCATGCGGAAAAACGTATCCCAACTCTTTGTCTGAACAGGTTTTGCCGCTAAAACGACATTCCCCTCTTCATCCCGCCGGATGTAGACGCTCTCCGTATCAAAAGCGAATTCAGCAGGTAGCATTACGGCCTGATGCCGCCCCTTTTTGAAGAGTTTTGCTGTGCGTTCCATTGCCATCTCCATGGTTTACTTGACCAGGCCAAAGCATGCGTCAGGGCCTGAAAAGAAGACAAGCAACACGCTTCAAATTAGGAATGCGACTCGCAATAAATAGCTGAATCCATAATCACAGAAACGGATTTAAAGCGCTTTCGCCAGATAATGCCGTTGCATGCCCTCATACGGGTAATCCTGTAGCGACATCTGCAGCCGGTAGCCCTGTTTTTCATAGAACGGGCGCGCCTGGAAGCTGGCGGTATCGACCAGCGCGTGCTTGCAGCCTTTGCGTCGGGCTTCCTCTTCGGCCGTTTTGATGAGCTGGCTGCCCACGCCAGATCCGCGCACGGTCTCGCTGACCCACAGAAAATCAATGTTCAGCCAGTCGCCTTTACGCACCCCAATCAGCCCGCCCAGCATAGCGCCATTATCGTCCCGCACGTAAACGCCAATATCCCCGCTGAAGGTCGACAGATCTAAAAATTGCCCGTTATAAGATCTCAACCCCGTTAATAACTCTTCTTTTTCAGCGGGCGTTACATTATCTGTTATGCTCAGGTGCATATTTCTCTCCTTATTTTCTATGCAATCTGAATATCTCACAGCTTAACCTCCACAAAAACTCCTAATTTCCTCCATTTTTTAAATACGGAAACATTCCCTCAATATCTAAATAAAAAAGGCCTTTCCAATACGTACCCAAAACGTATACTGAGAACGATCATTCTCACTTTTACACGGTAGCCGACGATGAGCACAAAGCTGGAAGAACGACAAAAACTGCGCCAGGACGAGATCATCACCGCCGCTCGCCGCTGCTTTCGCGCAAGCGGATTTCACGCCGCCAGCATGTCGCAGATAGCCAGCGAGGCGAAGCTTAGCGTCGGTCAAATTTACCGTTATTTCAGCAACAAAGACGCGATTATCGAAGAGATGATCCGCCGCATCATCGACTCGCGCATCGAGGAGATGCAGGGCAAAACGCTGGTAGAAGGGATGCCGCAGGCGCTCGCCTGGCGACAGACCCTCAACGAAGATGACGATGCGCTGATGCTGGAAATGTCCGCGGAGGCTACGCGTAATCCACAGGTGGCGACGATGCTGATCGAAGCCGAATCGCGCATGTTCGCCAACGCCTGCGAGCACCTGAAAAAGCAGTTTCCCCACCTGAGCGACGAGCATATTCGCTGCTGCGTGGAGATTACCGCCGTGATGATTGAGGGGACGATTTATCGTCGATTAACCCCTTTAAAAGTCCCGTCAGAACAATTAGAACCCCTTTATCAGGATATTTTAAATATGCTTTTCTCTGCGAAGTAATCGCATATGAATAATTAGCGGGAATAAGTAATTCCCCTTTTTTACATTTCTGGCTCTGCCAGAGATGCGGTATCGCTGTGCCTTTAAATAGCTCTCCTCCCTGTTAAGCCATTAACGGGGCAGGCTTCGTTCACCCTGGAAAAAGATTATGAAAACCATAACAACCTCCATCGCGGCATTATTTCTCCTGACCGGGTGCGATAATGCGCAAACATCTGCTCCCCAGCGTCCTCTTCCGGAAGTGGGGATTGTCACGCTCATGAGCCAGCCTGTTTCCGTCGTCAGCGAGCTGACCGGCCGCACCACCGCCGCCATGAGCGCCGAAGTGCGCCCGCAGGTGGGCGGCATTATCCAGAAGCGCCTGTTCACCGAAGGCGATACGGTCAAGGCCGGACAGGCGCTGTATCAAATTGACCCTTCCAGCTACCGCGCGGCGTTTGATGAAGCCGCCGCGGCGCTGAAGCAGGTGCAGGCGCTGGTGCAGGCCGACTGCCAGAAGGCCCAACGCTATGCGCAGCTGGTGAAAGACGACGGCGTGTCGCGTCAGGACGCAGAGGACGCGAAGTCCACCTGCTCGCAGGACAAGGCCAGCGTTGAGTCAAAGAAGGCCGCGCAGGAGAGCGCGCGCATTAACCTTAACTGGACCACCGTGACCGCGCCGATTGCTGGACGCATCGGCATCTCCTCCGTCACGCCCGGCGCGCTGGTGACCGCCCAGCAGGATACCGCGCTTGCCACCGTTCGCGGCCTGGACAGCATGTACGTCGATCTCACGCGTTCCAGCGCCGATCTGCTGCGTTTACGCAGGCAAACCCTTGCCACCAATAGCGATACGCTAAGCGTGTCGTTAATCCTCGAAGACGGCAGCACCTACAGCGAGAAAGGCCGCCTGGCCTTAACCGAAGTGGCGGTGGATGAATCAACCGGCTCAGTCACGCTGCGCGCCGTCTTCCCGAACCCGCAGCATCAGCTCCTGCCGGGGATGTTCGTTCGCGCCAGGGTGGATGAAGGCATCATGAACGACGCGATCCTCGCGCCGCAGCAGGGCATCACCCGCGATGCCAAAGGCACCGCCACCGCGCTGGTGGTGAATGCCAGCAGCAAAGTTGAGCAGCGTCAGCTGGAAACGGGCGACACCTACGGCGACAAATGGCTGGTGCTGAGCGGCCTCAAGGCGGGCGATAAGCTGATTGTTGAAGGCACCGACAAAGTGACCGCCGGGCAGGAAGTGAAGGCCGAAGAGATGAAAACCAGCGGAGGAAACGCCTGATGTTTTCCCGCTTCTTCGTGCGTCGCCCGGTCTTTGCCTGGGTTATCGCCATTCTCATCATGCTCGCCGGGATGCTGGCGATCCGCACGCTGCCGGTGGCGCAGTACCCGGACGTCGCCCCGCCGTCGATCAAGATCTCCGCCACCTACACCGGCGCCTCCGCGCAGACGCTGGAAAACAGCGTGACGCAGGTGATCGAGCAGCAGCTCACCGGGCTGGATAACCTGCTCTACTTCACCTCCACCAGCAGCTCGGACGGGTCGGTGAGCATTACCGTCACCTTCGAGCAGGGAACCGACCCCGACACCGCCCAGGTACAGGTGCAGAACAAGGTTCAGCAGGCGGAATCGCGCCTGCCGACCGAGGTGCAGCAGTCCGGTATTACCGTCGAGAAATCGCAGAGCAACTTCCTGCTGATCATGGGCGTGTACGATAAAACCGATACCGCCAGCAGCTCGGACATCGCTGACTGGCTGGTGAGCAATATGCAGGACCCGCTGGCGCGCGTGGAGGGCGTCGGCAGCCTGCAGGTGTTCGGGGCAGAATACGCGATGCGCATCTGGCTCGACCCGGCGAAGCTGGCGTCCTACTCGCTGATGCCGTCCGACGTGCAGAGCGCGATTGAAGCGCAGAACGTGCAGGTTTCCGCCGGTAAAATCGGCGCGCTGCCTTCGTCGAACGCCCAGCAGCTGACCGCCACCGTCCGAGCTCAGTCGCGCCTGCAAACGGTCGATCAGTTCAAAAACATTATCGTGAAGAGCCAGTCCAGCGGCGCTATCGTGCGCATCAGCGACGTTGCCCGCGTGGAGATGGGCAGCGAAGACTATACCGCCACCGCGAAGCTGAACGGCCACCCGGCGGCGGGTATGGCGGTGATGCTTTCACCGGGCGCGAACGCGCTCAACACCGCCACGGCGGTAAAAGACAAGATCGCCGAGTTCAAAAAGTCGATGCCGGAAGGCTACGACGTGGCCTACCCGAAAGACAGCACCGAGTTCATCAAGATCTCCGTTGAGGACGTGATTCAGACCCTGTTCGAAGCCATTATCCTCGTGGTGGTGGTGATGTACCTGTTCCTGCAAAACATCCGCGCGACGCTGATCCCGGCGCTGGCGGTGCCTGTCGTTCTGCTGGGCACCTTCGGCGTGCTGGCGCTGTTCGGCTACTCCATCAATACCCTGACGCTGTTTGCGATGGTGCTGGCGATCGGGCTCCTGGTGGATGACGCCATCGTGGTGGTGGAAAACGTCGAGCGTATTATGCGCGACGAGGGGCTGCCCGCCCGGGAAGCCACTGAAAAATCAATGGGCGAAATCTCCGGCGCGCTGGTCGCCATTGCGCTGGTGCTCTCTGCGGTATTCCTGCCGATGGCCTTCTTCGGCGGCTCCACCGGGGTGATTTACCGTCAGTTCTCGGTCACCATTATTTCGGCGATGTTCCTCTCCGTGGTGGTGGCGTTGACCCTGACGCCGGCGCTTTGCGGCGCGATCCTAAGCCACACGGCACCGCACAAAAAGGGCTTCTTCGGCGCGTTTAACCGCTTCTACAGCAGGACCGAGCGCGGCTATCAGAACAAGGTGCTGCGCGCTCTGCGCCGTTCCGGCGGCATGCTGGTCATCTACGCCCTGCTCTGCGGCGCGATGGGCTTCGCCATGCTTAAGCTGCCGGGCAGCTTCCTGCCAACGGAAGACCAGGGTGAAATCATGGTGCAGTACACCCTGCCAGCAGGCGCGACGACGGTGCGTACCGCCGAAGTCAGCCGCCAGGTGCGCGAATGGTTCCTCACGAAAGAGAAAGCCAACACCAACGTGATCTTCACCATTGAGGGCTTCAGCTTCAGCGGCAGCGGCCAGAACGCCGGGATGGCGTTTGTCTCCCTGAAAAACTGGTCCGAACGTAAAGGCGATGCAAACACCGCGCAGGCCATCGCCCTGCGCGCCACGCAGGAGTTGAGCGCCATCCGCGATGCAACCATCTTTGCCATGACGCCGCCTGCGGTGGACGGCCTGGGCCAGAGCAACGGCTTTACCTTTGAGCTGATGGCCAGCGGCAGCACCGACCGCGACGCGCTGCTGAAGCTGCGTAACCAGCTGATTGGCGAAGCCAACCAGGACAGCTCGCTGCACGCCGTGCGCGCCAACGATCTGCCGCAGATGCCGCAGCTTCAGGTGGATATTGACAACAACAAGGCCGTGTCTCTGGGGCTGTCCCTGAGCGACGTTACCGACACCCTCTCCAGCGCCTGGGGCGGGACCTACGTGAACGATTTTATCGACCGCGGCCGCGTGAAAAAGGTCTACATCCAGGGCGACAGCGACTATCGCGCCGTGCCGTCGGATCTCAACAAATGGTTCGTGCGCGGCAGCGACAGCACCATGACCCCGTTCTCCGCCTTCGCCACCACCCGCTGGGAGTATGGCCCGGAAAGCCTGGTGCGCTACAACGGCTCGGCGGCGTATGAGATACAGGGCGAAAACGCCAGCGGCGCCAGCTCCGGCACGGCGATGAGCAAAATGGAGCAGCTGGCAAACAGCCTGCCGTCCGGCAGCACCTGGGCGTGGAGCGGTTTGTCGTTGCAGGAAAAACTGGCGAGCGGTCAGGCGATGAGCCTGTATGCCCTCTCCATCCTCGTCGTGTTCCTGTGCCTGGCGGCGCTGTACGAGAGCTGGTCGGTGCCGATTTCGGTCATCCTGGTGATCCCGCTTGGCGTGCTGGGCGCGGCCGTCGCCGCCTCCCTGCGCGGCCTGAACAACGACGTCTATTTCCAGGTAGCGCTGCTCACCACCATTGGCCTGTCGTCGAAGAACGCGATCCTCATTGTCGAGTTTGCCGAAGCCAAAGTCGCGGAAGGGTACTCCCTGACGCGCGCCGCCCTGCGTGCCGCCCAGACGCGCCTGCGTCCGATCATCATGACCTCGCTGGCGTTTATCGCAGGGGTGATGCCGCTGGCCGTGGCAACCGGGGCAGGCGCCAACAGCCGCGTGGCGATTGGTACCGGCATTATCGGTGGGACGCTGGCCGCGACGCTGCTGGCGATCTTCTTCGTTCCCTTATTCTTTGTACTGGTGAAACGTCTGTTCTCCGGTAAACACGCGAACCGGAGGTCATAATGTTTCGTGTATCTATTTTAGCGTTAGCCCTGCTGAGCGCAGGCTGTGTGTCGTTAGATCCAACGTATCAACGCCCGGACGCCCCCGTCCCGGCAACCTTACCCGGCGCGCACGGCGAAGCCACCGCCGTGGTGAGCCAGTGGCAGCAGGTGATGAACGACGCGCGGCTGAAAAGCGTGGTGACGATGGCGCTGAACAGCAACCGCGACGTGCAAAAAGCGATTGCGGATATCGATGCCGCCCGCGCCCAGTACGGTGAAACGCGCTCGTCCCTGTTTCCGACGGTGGACGCCGAGCTGAGCCACACCCGCAGCCGCACGCTGGCGAGCGGCGTGACCACCAGCGACGAAGCCAACGGCGCGGTCTCCAGCTTCGAGCTGGATCTGTTTGGCCGCAACCAGAGCCTCTCCCGCGCCGCGCGTGAAACCTGGCTTGCCAGCGAGTTCACCGCGCAGAACACGCGCCTGACGATGGTCAGCGAGCTGACCACGGCCTGGGTGACGCTGGCGGCGGATAACAGCAACCTGGCGCTGGCGGAATCCACGATGGAGAGCGCGGCGAATTCGCTGAAGATTGTGAAGCGCCAGCAGGACGTTGGCGTGGCGGCCGCCACTGACGTCAGCTCGGCAATCGCGGTGTATCAGCAGGCGCGCGCCAGCGTGGCGAGCTATCGGACTCTGGTGATGCAGGACAAAAATGCCCTCAATCTGCTGGCGGGCGATACGGTGCCGGAGAACCTGCTGCCCGGCACGCTGGAGAGCCTGAGCGACAACGCCATCACGCTGATCCCGGCGGGCGTCAGCTCCAGCGCGCTGCTGCGCCGCCCGGACATTCAGGAGGCGGAACATAACCTGCTGAGCGCCAACGCCAACATCGGCGCGGCGCGCGCCAACTTCTTCCCGACCATTTCGCTGACCGCCAGCGCGGGCGTCGGCAGCGACTCGCTCTCCTCCCTGTTCAGCCACGGGATGAAGGTCTGGTCGTTCGCGCCGTCCATCACCCTGCCGCTGTTCAGCGGCGGGAACAATCTGGCACAGCTGCGCTACGCGGAAGCGGAGAAGAAGGGGCTGATCGCCACCTATGAGAAAGCCATCCAGAGCGCATTTAAGGACGTGGCCGACGCGCTGGCGCGGCGTGAAACCCTGAGCGAGCAGCTCGACGCCCAGCGCGAATACGTCGCGGCGGAGCAAAAAACGCTGGATGTGGCAACGCGCAGCTATAAGGCGGGCGCGGGAGATTATCTGACGGTACTGACCGCGCAGCGGTCGCTGTGGTCGGCACAGGAATCGCTGATTGCGCTGCAGCAAACCGACCTCGAAAACCGCATCACGCTGTGGCAGTCGCTGGGGGGCGGTATTCAGTAGCGCTTGCCGAGAAGTACATGACAGGCGGTGAAGAGAAAATTCATACTTTCGGCTGGCGTCGCTACACTGAATGTAACGATATATTTCATGGGAAGCATGTGACTTCTAAAGGGGGTTGTTGATGAAAGCTGCGCACCTGGTCTGCCTGCTGGTTTGTCTGCTCTTCGCCGCGTTTGTCCATGCTCAGGAAAAGGATGACCCCGCGAAAGAGGCGCAAATAAAGCAGCAGGTCCTTAAAGATATTAAGAAAACCTGTACGCCACAGAAAAAGCAGAGCGATAAGGCCTGGCAGGAGATGATTTTGTCGTCCGAGGCCAATCAGCTGCTGATCAAAAATGCCATCACCGCCGTTAAGCGCGACAACCTGGATGCCTACTGGGGGGCGATTGGTCAGGTGGATTGTATGGAAGATTATTGAGTTCACGCCGGGTGGCGCTACGCTTACCCGGCCTGGAAACATTTTTAGCGCTTACGCATATCCGGAATAATTAAATCCCCGCGCAGAACATAGGACCCGAGCATCTGCGTTTTCTCCGTCAGCCAGCTCACAATGCGCGCCGCCATCGCGTCCATGGAATATTCAATCGCCGGGATCACCGGAATACCCGGCAGGTGCAGCGATCCGGCCAGGCTAAAGACCATAATGTCGTCCGGCACCGATTTATTAAACGCCTGCAGCTGCGGGATCACCCGCTGGGCTTCCTGCTCGTCCGCCACCAGCAGCGCGTTGAAGTTCAGGGTGCTGGCGTTGTTAAGCAGCTCCTGCAGCGCAACGGACGAAGAAGTCGCGTCCATAAAGACCAGGCTGCGATTAAAGGGCAGGAAATTTTTCTCCAGCGCGTGCTTGTAGCCGAGCAGCACCTGGTCGGCAAAACCGCTGCCGTGGGGGTGGATCAGCGCAATCTGGCGACGCCCCTGGCTGGTGAGGTAGTTACAGGCGGTTTCGGCGGCAAAGGCGTGATCGAACTGGATGCTGTTGGAGTTATCAGACTCCATGCAGTCCACCAGAATGACGTTGTCCATATCCACATCCAGCGGGAAACGCGCGCCAATCACCAGGATGTCGTCACACAGGCCGCAGGAGAGTTCTTCAAGGGCGTGCATCACTTCCGCTTTGCTGTGCGCGAAGCGCAGCAGGAGGTGTTTTTGATGCTGGCTGAGCTGTTTTTCCAGCGCGTAGAGATAACCGGTGGTCTGGTTAATGTTTTCCTGCGCGCAAATCACCCCAATACAGCCCGTCGACTGGCTCAGCAGCGACTGGGCAATCACGTTAGGCCGGTAGTTCAGCTCATCCACCGCTTTCAGTACGGCCTGACGGCTGGCTTCCTTTACGCCACGCGACCCGCTCAACACTCGCGATACCGTGGCTTTAGATACCCCGGCAAGACGTGATACATCATTGATTGTCGACATCTCTTTCCCCTGACAGGCTTACCTCGCGCCTGCAAATTCCATGACCGCTTCGGCTCACATTATAGCCAGAACGGAGTATATCCGTTTCCGTTTTCCATGGAAACCGATTTTCCGTTTCCACTCAAAATGATGTCAAAACAGCCAAATTATGTGATGCACATCCGGTTAATTAGCCTCATAAGTAAGGGATCTTGATGGGTATCACACTTCTGTCTTTTATGAATGGAAACCGGTTTCCGTATCATGTCCAATCATCCTCGCAATAACTTTTTACATTTAGAGGATGGTTGTCGATGTTCAAGATTATGCTGTGCTGCTCTGCCGGGATGTCCACCAGCCTGCTGGTCAGCAAAATGGTCGATGTCGCGAAAGAACGTGGTTTGCCGGTGAAGATTGATGCGTACGGTGTTTCCGAATTTGATACGCAGTTTCCGCAATACCAGGTTGTCCTTCTCGGACCGCAAGTGAAATACATGTTAAAGACGCTCTCAGACAAGGCGGCGACGCAAGGCATTCCGGTACAGCCCATCGACATGATGGACTACGGCATGCAGCGTGGCGATAAGGTACTGGACTATGCTCTGTCGCTTATCGAAGCGGCACACTAAAAGGTGTTCACATGAGTTCGTTATATCAATCCATGGTCGCGGTGATTGAGCAGTCAATTACCCCGCTGGCCGCAAAGCTGGGCCAGCAAAAGTATGTGATTGCCATTCGTGACGGCTTTACCGCCGCGCTGCCGTTTATGATCATCGGCTCGTTTATGCTGGTGTTCATCTTCCCGCCGTTCTCGGCGGATACCACCAACAGCTTCGCCCGCGGCTGGCTGGATTTCTCCCAGACCTACCGCGAGCAGCTGATGCTGCCGTTTAACCTCAGCATGGGCGTGATGACCTTCTTCATCTCGGTGGGAATTGGGGCAAGCCTGGGGCGTCAGTTTAACCTCGACCCGGTGATGTCCGGCCTGCTGGCCTTTATGGCCTTCCTGCTGGTCGCCGCGCCCTATGCCGACGGCAAGATCTCGACCCAGTATCTCTCCGGTCAGGGCATCTTCACCGCGCTGATCACCGCCATTTACGCCACCCGCGTCTACGCGTGGCTGAAGCAGAACAACGTGACCATTCGCCTGCCGAAGGAAGTGCCGACCGGCGTGGCGCGCTCGTTTGAGATCCTGATCCCGGTGATGGTGGTGATCGGCACGCTGCACCCGCTGAACCTGTTCATCGAAGCGCAGACCGGGATGATTATCCCGCAGGCGATCATGCACCTGCTGGAGCCGCTGGTGTCCGCGTCTGACTCCCTGCCCGCCATTCTGCTCTCCGTGCTGCTGTGCCAGATCTTCTGGTTCGCCGGTATTCACGGCTCGCTGATCGTCACCGGCATCATGAACCCGTTCTGGATGGCGAACCTCTCCGCAAACCAGGCGGCGTTGGCGGCCGGTGCGGCGCTGCCGCACGTTTACCTGCAGGGCTTCTGGGATCACTACCTGCTGATTGGCGGCGTAGGCTCCACGCTGCCGCTGGCGTTCCTGCTGCTGCGCAGCCGCGTTACCCACCTGCGCACCATCGGCAAAATGGGCGTGGTGCCAAGCTTCTTTAACATCAACGAACCGATTCTGTTCGGCGCGCCGATCATCATGAACCCGATGCTGTTTATCCCGTTCGTGTTCGTTCCGCTGGTCAACGCCTGCCTGGCGTACGGTGCAACGAAGCTCGGCTGGCTGGCACAGGTCGTCTCGTTAACCCCGTGGACCACCCCTGCACCGATTGGCGCCTCGTGGGCGGCAAACTGGGCGCTCAGCCCGGTGGTGATGTGCCTGGTCTGTATGGTGATGTCCGCGCTGATGTATCTGCCCTTCCTGCGCGCCTATGAGCGTACGCTCATCAAAAATGAAGAGCAGAAAGCCCAGGCAACCGTCGGCGCCGCCGAGACCGCCAGCAATTAAGTCAAAGAGGAAGAGTCATGAAATACGCATTTCCCGATAACTTCTGGTGGGGCAGCGCGAGCTCCGCCCTCCAGACGGAAGGGGCAAGAGAGGGGGAAACCACGTGGGATTACTGGTTTGCCCGCGAGCCGAACCGTTTTCACAACGGCGTGGGGCCGCAGCAGACCTCCACGTTTTATCAGCACTGGAAAACGGATATTCAGCTGTTAAAGCAGCTGAACCACAACAGCTTTCGCACCTCGATTAGCTGGGCGCGCCTGATCCCCGACGGTATCGGTGAAGTGAACCCGGAGGCGGTCGATTTTTACAATCAGGTCATTGATGAGCTGAATGAACAGGGCATCACGCCTTTTATTACCCTGTTCCACTTCGACATGCCGATGACGATGCAGGAAATCGGCGGCTGGGAAAACCGCGACGTGGTGGACGCCTACGCCCGCTATGCGCAGATCTGCTTCGAGCTGTTTGGCGATCGCGTGCTGCACTGGTTTACCTTCAACGAGCCGATCGTGCCGGTGGAAGGCGGTTATCTGTACGACTTCCACTACCCCAACGTGGTGGATTTTCGTCGGGCGGCCACCGTGGCGTATCACACCGTGCTGGCCCACGCGAAGGCGGTGCAGGCCTACCGCGCCGGGCATTACGCCGGGGAGATTGGCATCGTGCTGAACCTGACGCCGTCGTACCCGCGCTCGCAGAACCCGGCGGACGTGAAGGCGGCGCACATCGCGGACCTGATGTTTAACCGCAGCTTCCTCGACCCGGTCCTGCGCGGCGAATACCCGGCGGACCTGGTCGCGCTGCTGAAATCCTGCGATCAATTACCCGCCTGTAAACCGGAAGACGGTTTCCTGATTGCGGAAGGGAAAATCGACCTGCTCGGCGTGAACTACTATCAGCCGCGTCGCGTGAAGTGTCGCGACAGCGCGGTGAACCCGCAGGCGCCGTTTATGCCGGAGTGGTTCTTTGATAGCTACGAGATGCCGGGCCGCAAGATGAACCCGTACCGCGGCTGGGAAATCTACGAGCCGGGTATTTACGATATTCTGGTCAACCTGCGCGACAATTACGGCAACCCTCGCTGCTTTATTTCTGAAAACGGCATGGGCGTCGAAAACGAGCAGCGCTTTATTGAAAACGGCCAGATTAACGATCGGTACCGCATCGAGTTTATTTCCGAACATTTAGCCTGGCTGCATAAGGGTATTAGCGAAGGGTGCAATTGTCTTGGCTACCATATGTGGACGTTTATTGATAACTGGTCGTGGTGCAACGCGTATAAAAATCGCTACGGATTTATCCAGCTCGATTTAGAGACGCAAAAACGCACCATTAAGAAAAGCGGAGAGTGGTTTGCCGCCACCGCGTTAAATAATAGCTTTGAAAAAGAGTAATGATGATGATCGCACTAGAAGAAGCCGTAATGGAAATTATCGTCAATGCCGGACAGTCCCGCAGCCTGTGCTTTGAAGCGCTGCACGCGGCGCGCCAGGGCAACATTGACGAGGCCAAAAGCCTGCTGCGCGAAGCCGACGGCTACGCGCGCCAGGCGCACAAGATGCAGACCAAACTGATCGAGCAGGATGCGGGCGAAGGCCGCCAGCCGATGACGTTAATTATGGTGCACGCGCAGGATCATTTAATGAACTCTCTATTAGCGCGTGAATTATCCGAAGAAATTATTCATTTATACCAGAGATAATCTATGGCGAAACAATTACTGTAATACCTCTGTACCCTAAATAGAGATCCACTTGTTCTGATGATAGCGGCATACTCTGTCAGATCGGAGCGGGATGGTTATTGTCTGAATAAAATTAAACTATATTGAGATAACCATGAATACGATTAAAAAACTTCCATTAACCATGGCGGTTATCGCCGCGCTTTGCCCAATTTCCGTGCTCGCGCAGGAATTCACCCAGGAGCAAATCGACGCCATTGTGGCGAAAGCGGTGGATAAAGCCCTGGCCGAACGCCAGGCCAAAATGGATGCGGCGGTCGCGAAAAAAGCGGACGTGGTAACCGAGCCGCAAAGCGCGGCGCAGTCCCCCGATATGGCGATCCCGTTCGGGATTAAATTTACCGGCTACGCCCGCTACGGCGCGCACTTCCAGGCCGCCGATCAGAAATACGTGGCGGTGGACGGCTCCTATAACGGCGCGTCCGCCATCGGTCGTCTGGGCAACGAAGGCAACGGCGGGGAATTCCAGCTCTCCAAGGCCTTCAAGGGTGAAAACGGCGCCATCTGGGACGTTAACGTGATGATCGACCACTGGGGCGACGAAGTTAACCTGAAAAAAGCCTACGCGGGGGTGACCAACATTATGGCCTCCAACCCGAACGCCTATTTCTGGGCCGGCCGTGACTTCCACCAGCGTCCGCAGCAGGGCATCAACGACTACTTCTGGATGAACCACGACGGCCAGGGTGCCGGGGTGAAGAACTTCGACATCGGCGGCGTGCAGTTCGACGTGGCCGCCGTGGCGGCGGTGGAATCCTGTAGCCCGGAAGTGATGGAAGATGAAGCCAACCCGTCGCGCATCACCTGTACCGGCGGTTCCGGCACGGGCGACAAAGGCAACTACGCCGCGACCTCAAAAATCCACGGCATGAAGCTCGGCCCGATCGACATGGAGCTGTACGCCAACTACGGCTTTGACTCCAAGGCGGTGGAGAGCGACGAGCGTCTGAACGCCTGGCAGGGTGGCGTGGTGCTGAGCCACACCAACGACAGCGGCGTGAATAAGGTGATTGCCCGCTACTCCGATAACGCGGACAACAGCGTGTTCAACAAAACCGAGGATCTGACCACGGTCTACGCCAGCTTCGAAGGGCTGTACAAATTCACCCAGGCGACGCAGGTGGAGTACATCCTCGCCTTCCACGACTACGACAACAGCCGCGATAAGACCGACAACCGTAAGAACTACAACGCCATCGTGCGCCCGATGCACTGGTGGAACGACGTTCACTCCACCTGGCTGGAAGCGGGCTGGCAGCACGTGGATTATGACAACGGCGGCGACAACAAGGGCTGGAAGCTGACCCTGTCGCAGAACATGTCTATCGCCATGGGGCCGGAGTTCCGCCCGATGCTGCGCTTCTACGTGACCGGCGGCAAGGTGGATAACGAACGCACCGCGCGCGTGAACAACACCAAAGACGAAACCCTCGACGACTTCAACGTCGGCGCGATGTGGGAGGCGTGGTTCTAAGCAAGGTAAAAGCAAAACGGCAACGAGAGTTGCCGTTTTTAGTTTTGCTCCCTCTCCCCGTGGGAGAGGGCCGGGGTGAGGGCATCAGGCCGCACACAACCATGCTATGCTGTTGACCGAATTAACGACAACATCGCAGGGGAGAACATGGGTTCCACACGCAAAGGGATGCTGAACGTCCTGATCGCCGCCGTTTTATGGGGCAGCTCGGGGGTTTGCGCGCAGTACATCATGGAGAAAAGCCACATTTCTTCGCCTTACCTGACCATGGTTCGCCTGCTGTTTACCGGCGTGATCCTGCTGACGCTCTCCTTCGTTCACGGCGACAAGATTTTCTCGGTGATCAAACATCGCAAAGACGCCCTCAGCCTGCTGATTTTCTCGCTGGTCGGCGCGCTCACCGTGCAGCTCACCTTCCTGCTGACGATTGAAAAATCCAACGCAGCCACCGCTACCGTGCTGCAGTTTCTGTCACCAACCATTATCGTGGCCTGGTTCGCGCTGGCACGGAAAAAGCGTCCCGGCGTGTTTGTGCTGTCGGCCATCATGACGTCGCTTGTCGGTACCTTTCTGCTGGTCACCCACGGCGACCCGACCTCGCTCTCTATCTCGCCCGCCGCGCTGTTCTTCGGCATCGCCTCGGCGTTTGCCGCCGCGTTTTACACGACGTACCCGTCAACGCTGATCGCCCGCTACGGCACGCTGCCGATTGTTGGCTGGAGCATGTTGATTGCCGGGTTAATGCTGACGCCGTTCTACGCCGGACGCGGAACCACGTTCGTGATCGACGGCAGCCTGCTGCTGGCGTTTTTCTACCTGGTGGTGATTGGTACGGCGCTAACGTTCAGCCTGTATCTGAAAGGCGCGCAGATGATCGGCGGGCCGAAGGCGAGCATTCTGAGCTGCGCCGAGCCGCTGAGCAGCGCGCTGCTGTCGGTGATTTTGCTGGGCGTGGCGTTCACCCTGCCGGATTGGCTGGGGACGCTGCTGATTGTGTCGTCGGTGGTGTTGATTTCAATGGATTCGAGAAGACGGGTTCAGACATCGGCGTAGCCTGATGCCCTCACCCCAACCCTCTCCCACGGGAGAGGGAGAAAAACACTACTTCGCCTTCACCTTCCCCGCCACCAGCAGCGCCGTCAGCAGCATCAGCGTACCGGAAATCACCAGCGGTGACGTCAGCCCCAGATGGTCGAGCGCCACGCCGCCAATGGCCGCACCGCAGGTATTCGCCAGCTGGATCACCGCCACCTGAATCGACCCGGCTTTTTCCGCCTGATCGGCAAGCGAGCGGGTGATCCACGTCGACCAGCCCACCGGCACCAGCGCAAAGGCAAAGCCCCAGATAATCGCGATGGCAGACGCCACCCACTTATCGCTGCCCCACAGCACCAGCACCGCCGCGCTCGCCGCCAGCACCAGCGGCGCACCCGCCAGCGCCATCTTCAGGGAGCGTTTCAGGAACTGGGACGACAGCGAGGTGCCGACAAAGCTGGCGATACCGAAGCTCAGCAGCACCAGCGTCAGGCCGTCCACGTCAAATCCCGCCATGGTCATAAACACCGGGCGGATGTAGGTAAAGAAGGCAAACTGCCCGGCAAAGGACATAAAGATGGCGGTCATCCCCGCCAGCACGCCGGGGCGCTTCAGCAGCGCGAACATGTTCTGTTTGTGGTGCGCCGCTTCGCCCGGTAGCGACGGTAGCGCTTTCCACACCCAAATGATGCAGAGCAGGCCCATCACCGCCGCGGCGTTGAAGACGTTACGCCAGCCGATAATTCCACCGAGGAAGCTGCCGAGCGGCGCGGCAATCACCAGCGCGATAGAGACCGCTCCGAAGATAACGGAAAGCGCTTTTGGCACCGTCCGCGCGGGCACCAGTCGCATGGTGAGCGAGGCCGACATCGCCCAGAAGCCGCCGAGCCCCAGCCCAAGACAGGCGCGACCGAGCAGCAGCAGGGTGAAGCTTTCCGCGAAGGAGACCAGCAGGCAGGAGAGCGTCAGCAGCACGCTGAACAGGATGACCACCTTGCGGCGGTCGATGGTGCCAATCACCTGGGTGATAAACAGGCTGGCGAACATCGCCACAAACGCGGTCACGGTAACGGACTGCCCCGCCACGCCCTCGGAAATGCCCAGATCCTGCGCCATCGGCGTCAGCAGGCTCACCGGCAGAAACTCAACGGTAATCAGGCAGGCGACGCAGAACGCCACGGCGAAAACGGCCGACCAGTTGGGGCGAGAAACCTCGTTGGTCTGCGGTCTGGTCGTGGGCTGGATATGTTCTGTCATGGCGTCACCTGAAGATAAAAACGTGCGGAAAAGTCGCGCAGTTTATCATCAAAAGTGTGACGGATTTAACGATTTGACAACTTTTGTCGTTTTTAATGAGCCTGGAGGGAGAGCGTCGTCGACTGATACCTTTTCAGCATAACGAAAATGAAAATTCAGTATCCACATTTGAGGTGAAACAATCATAGCGTCTGAAAAGGAGAACCTATGAAAACACGTATTTTATCTCAAAATCTTACCGTCAGTGCCGTCGGCTATGGAGCCATGGGCCTGAGTGAATTTTATGGCCAGACTGATGACAACGCTTCGCTGCAGGTATTGCACAGCCTCATCGATCTGAACGTGACGTTTATTGATACCGCAAATTTATATGGGCGTGGTCATAATGAAAGACTAATCGGTCATTTTCTTGCCGGGCTGGATAAAAGCACTCGCGAGCAGTTCAAAATAGCCACGAAATGCGGCATCGATCGCTCTCCTGACGAGTCTTACGCCCGCACCATCAACAATACGCCTGACTATATCATCCGCTGCTGTAATGAGTCCCTCAAACGGCTTGGCGTGGAGCGAATCGACCTCTTTTATCTACACAGACTGAGTAACGCCACCCCGATCGAAGAGAGTATGGATTGTCTGCGCGCCCTGGTTAAAGAGGGCAAGATTAACCACATCGGCCTTTGCGAAGTGTCGGCGTCAACGCTGCAACGGGCCCATGCGGTACATCCGGTCACCGCGCTGCAAACGGAATATTCATTGTGGACACGCGATATCGAGGAAAGCATTCTGCCGGTCGTGAAAGAGTTAGGCATTGGTCTGGTGCCCTACTCGCCTCTTGGCAGAGGCTTCCTGACGGGAAAATACCTGAACAATAGCGAATTTTCAGAGGGTGATTTCCGTAAAAATAACGAGCGCTTTATGCAGTCCAGCCTCGATCATAATCGCCAGCTGCTCGATGTCATCCACCCGCTGGCGGCGAAATACGGCTGTACCGCAGGTCAGATTGCCCTTGCCTGGCTGTTAGCGCAATACGATCGGCTGGTTCCCATCCCGGGCACTAAGCACACCTGCTATCTGGCCGAGAACGCGCGCGCTGCCGACATTATGCTTGAGAAGAGTGACATTGAATTATTGAACAACCTGCATCGCCGGATAGAGATTAAAGGCGATCGCTATTCTGCCGAGGGTATGAAGGGCGTGAATGCCTGATACCTCATCGTGAAAATAAAAAAACCGGGCTTCCCCGGTTTTTTTATTCGTTGTCGGCAATGATTATTTTTCATCCATGCTATATGCGGACGTTAACTGGACTCATACGATTTCTCCATCCGGGATTGTTTTGCGGTCAACGTGGCAGGGATAAACACGACAAGCAGAACGGAAAGGCCGATGGCCGTGGCGGCGACGATATACAGGAGCGGCAGTGAAAATGATGAAACTATCCAGGCACCGGCTGACGCGCCGACACCAATGGCAGTATTGAAAAATGACACGTAGATTGCAGAGGCCGGGAAGGTTTTATCCTCTGCCATACGTAAAATCCACGTCTGGAAGCCGACAAATATTCCTGACACGGCCACACCCCAGATAATCATGCCGGTGAATATCAGCCCAGCAGAGAGCGATGATGCTGACAGGCCCAGGATGAACAGCACGGCACATATCAATAGCACAGATATAGAGACCATCAACTTAAGATACTTATCAATCAACACGCCGGTCAGGAGATTACCGGCCAGACCCGAAATACCGTAAACAAAAAGCACAGCAGGAATAAAGGCGTTTGGCAGTAAACTCTGCATATGCAGCCAGGGTTCAATATAGGTAAAGGCGGCAAAATGGGCCGTCACAGCCAGCATGGTTGCTAAATATATTTTCCATAAGGTAGACGATTTCAACACACTCTTTAAGGCATCCAGTCCAAGCGCACTTTTACTGGTAATGTGGGGAATAAGAACGCTAATGCCCGCAAAGGCAATTACGCTCAGCGCGGCCATCATCCAAAATGCCTGCCGCCAGCCGAAGTGAATACCAATATAGTTAGATACCGGCACGCCAAAAACGCTTGCTGCGGAAACGCCTCCAAATACGATTGACGTCGCCGCCCCAATATATCTGACAGGTACGATGGCTACCGCCGTCGTGCCGATCATCGCCCAGAATGCTCCATGCGCAAGTGCACCCAGTACGCGAGCGCTAAGCAGCATGCTGTAGCTCGTTACCGTTGCGGCCATGACATTGGAGATCAGAAGCACCATGGTGAGCACGAGTAAAAGCCGCTTCCTGGACACATTCCCTAAAAAAACTGAAGCAAACAGCGCACTTAACGCCCCCACCCAGGCATAAAGAGACACGGTCATGCCCACCGCGGACTCCGATGACTGTAGCCCATCAGCAATGGGCGTTAATAAACCTACTGGCGCCAGTTCAGTGGTAACAATCGTAAACGTTGAAATAGCCAGAATAAATAAAGCAAGCCATGACTTTAAGGTCATTTTTTGCGGAAAACGTTCTACAGCCATAATCGCCACCTCAATATAATAATCAGTAGATTTTTTACGAATTGGATAAATGTTGAATGTTGTTACCCGCAAACGGGATAATCTATATCTTCGGGCCAACGATGATATTTCTGAGAATCGTACATAGTTTCTTCGGAATACTTTAGAACAGAGATATCCTTTTAATAAAAATAATAAAAAAACAGAAATGAATTTATCAACTCAGCACATAAGTGGAATTATTAAATTTGTAATATACTTTTTGTATTACTATTAAATTAGGTTTTTCTTCATAGCGTTAGCGTGTAATATCAAAATCGAAAAAAAGACTAAATACCTTTTCGCATTCAGGACTGACGTATGGCCACAGCAGAACATTTAATCAGCAATAACCTACCCAGTATCAAACAATTACAATGCTTTCTCGCTGTCGCTCATGAACTGAACTTCCGTAAGGCTGCCGAACGTCTACGCATGACTCAACCGCCATTGACGCGTCAGATAAAATGCCTTGAAGCGGTTCTGAAACGTCAGTTGTTCAGCCGCAGCACGCATGACGTTAGCCTCACTGACGCAGGCCGTGCGCTGGTTGTTCAGGCTGAAAAAATACTAAAAGACATCAGCAACTTAAAAGAAGACCCGCACTCTTCTGAAACGAACCTGCGTATCGGACTCACGCGGACGCTTAATTTTGAATACATAGAACCCGTGAACACCCAGCTTCAAAAAATGAACGCGGAAGATGATGTCGAAACGCCGGACCTGACATCAGCCCAACTGCTGCAAAGCCTGTCTAAAAATATGCTGGATCTGGTGCTGACCGGTGAAAAAGGAACGGGTCATGAAGACATTGTTCAATACCGCTGGGTCTGCCAGGAACCGTTGCTCATCGCAATGCCCTCTTTACATCCTGCCAGCCTGAAAGAGAAAGTCGCGCTGGAGGACATTAGCGATCTTCCCATTTTCTGGTTTTCCAGAAGCGCCAACCCGTCATTTTACGACAAATGCGAAAGCTACTTTGAGACGCTGAAAACGCCGCTGAAGCGGATAAAAGAGCCGGATGATACCCTTGTGATGCTAAGCCGTATCGCAAGAGGGAAAGGATTTGCGCTGCTGCCTCAGTCGAAATGCACCTTTAATCAGGAAGGTCTTTGCTACCGTGAACTCACGGACGCGGAGGCAAAAAGGTTAAACATAGATATCTATGCCGCCATCCGCCTCAATGAAAACAGAGAAGAGATTCTTAACGCTCAAAATATCCTGTGCGGAAAAACGGCTTAATGCAGGTAAAACACGCCCTCTTCCGGCAGGAAGAGCTGGTTATAGCGTAGCTGGAAGGCGTTTAGCTCCTGCGGATCGGGCTCCATCTCGCGCATAAAGCCAAGCGCCAGACGAATTTGCGCATCGGTAATCGGTGCGGCAAGGCGGGCTTTACGCAGCATACGGTGCCATGTATGCAGGTTCTCTTCGCTGCCGTCGACAATGCAGACCTGCCAGATGAGCAGCACCTGCGCCGCATTTTGCAAATGCGCCTCGTCCGGCCGCTCAAGGTAGCGGATAAACTCATTGCCCGACGTTTTACCAAACTGGTCGATCATCGACTCAACCGGCATCGGGGTGATCCCCAGACGCTCGCTTAAACGTTTGATGGCGCGGCGGGAATCTGAGGTCAGGACGCGAAATCCCACCACAAACACCACGGCAAGCGTTGCCAGCATTATCCAGACCATGCGTTCTCCTATGAATAGCCGCTCATCATAGCGGGAAACGCAGCGCCTCGACAGCGGGCGGCACCATAATAGTGAACGGAAAAGATGTTGAAGAATTAGGAGAGGAGGAGTTAACGCCGTCGGGGTCAATATAAAAAAGCCCGGCATCACACACCGGGCAAAGAAGTTACCTGCACACTCAGGCTGTTTTTAATTTCTGCGCACGATTTTCACGGCGAATCTTACGTTCTTCCAGCACCGCGACCATCGCCATCAGGACGATACAGCCAATCGCTGCCGCATCCAGCGCCGCGAAGGTGCCCGCCCAGCCGGTGAGGCCGAAAATCGGCGTGCCGTCGGCGATCATCCCCAGACCCAGCTTGGCGAAGCTGTCGCCGATCAGGTACGCGAAGGTGCCTTTAATCCCATCGGCGGCGCCGATCGCTTTTTTCGGGACGAAACCGACTGCCGCCACGCCGATCAGCAGCTGCGGACCAAACACCAGGAAGCCGAGCGCGAACAGGGACGCCAGGTAAACGTACTGGTTGCTGGCGTGCTGATAGACGCCGAGCGTGGCGATAATCAGCGCCAGCGCGACGCAGGCCACCAGCGCACGACGGCCGTTGGCGAGGTCGGAGAGCCAGCCCCACAGCAGCGTGCCGACCAGCGCGCCCACTTCGAACAGGGTGAAGCCCTGAATCGCCACTTCTTTAGAGAGCTTCAGCTCCTGGAAGGCATACACGGTCGACCACTGGTCGATACCGATACGCACCACGTAGAGGAAGATGTTTGAGAAGCACAGCAGCCAGATCACCTTGTTTTTCAGCACGTACTCAACAAAGATCTGCCATTTGGTCATCTCGTTTTCTTCGGTCTCTTTATCCTCTTCGCTGATCTCCTCCCCGAACAGCTCTTCGGCTTTGCCGAGGCCGTAAGATTCCGGGGAGTCGCTGCCGTAGCGCAGGCCAATAAAGCCGACGATCAGGGCGATAATCGACGGGAAGATAAACATGCCGATCACGTGGCCGTCGAACAGGTAATTTGCGCCGAACAGCGCCACGCCAGCCGCACCGGCACCGCCGAGGTTGTGGGAGATGTTCCACATGCCGAGGTAGGAACCACGCTTGCGGCGCGGGGTCCATTTGGTGATGGTGGAGTAGCTGCACGACCCGCCGGTACTCTGGAAGAAGCCGCTCAGGGCGTAGAAGGCGATCATCATGAACAGGCTGACGGAGCCCGCGCCCATGCTGGCGCTGAAGCCGAGCATACAGATGGCGGAGAGGATCAGCATAAACGGCAGGAACTGCTTGGTGTTTTTGCCGTCCGCGTAGTAGGAAACGACGGTTTTACCCACGCCGTAGGTGATGGAGAAGCCCAGGCCAATCATCCCCAGCTGCGTCATGCTCAGCCCGTAGGTTGAGATCATGTCGTTCTGCGCGATGTTAAAGTTTTTGCGGATCAGGTACATGGTCAGGTAGCCGATGAAGACCACCAGATAGGACTGCATGAACGGTTTGAACCACATCTTGCGCCGCACGTCGAGCGGCAGATCCAGGGTCGGCTTGCGCACCTGGTTGAGGAAGGCCAGCATGGTTTGCTCCTGAGCTGATTTTTACCTGCGAATGGCAGGCATTGTAAAAATCAGCCGGGAGAGATGCCTGAGACAGCGTCCAGGTAAAACCGGGAAAATTTCCTAGTTTTGCGCCATTCGGGGTGAAAAGGTGAGACGCATCACGCTTCGCTCACCTCGCGCGGCGCCTGCGCGTTCAAAAACGGCAGCAGCAGCAGCGCGGAGATCCCCGCCGCGATAGCGATCACCGCAAAGAAACCGCTCCAGTGCCAGACGTCGATCACCCGCGCCAGCGGCCAGCCGGAGAGCGATGCGCCAAGGTAGGCAAACAGCCCGACAAAGCCCGTCGCCGCGCCTGCCGCCTCTTTGTGGGAACACTCCGCCGCCGCCATGCCGATCAGCATCTGCGGGCCAAACACGAAAAAGCCGGTGGTGAAGAAGCACGCCGCCTGCATCACGTAGCTGGCGAACGGCATCAGCCACAGCGAGCCGACGGAGAGCAAAATCCCGGCGGCGAAAATCAGGTTCATCGGACCGCGGTTGCCGTTGAACAGCTTATCCGATCCCCAGCCCGCCACCAGCGCGCCGATAAACCCACCCAGCTCGAACATCGTCACCGCCGAGTTAGCGGTCACCAGGTCCACGCCGAGCGTCTCGGACATGTACAGGTTGCCCCAGTCGTTGATGGCCGCGCGCACCACGTAGACCAGTACGTAACAGAGCGACAGCAGCCAGATGTACGGGTTTTTCAGGACGTATTTAGTGAGGATCTCCCTGCGGGTCAGCCCCGCGCCCTCCTGCTGCTGGGCAATCTCCATCTCGTCGTGCCGCCAGTCGCCCACCGCAGGCAGGCCGACGGTTTGCGGCCTGTCGCGCAGGCGCCAGCAGAGAAACAGCCCGGCGACAATCGCGAGGCCACCGGCAATCATCATCCCCGCGCGCCAGCCGTAGTGCAGCGCCGCCGCACCCACCACCATCGGGATCAGCGCCCCGCCGACGTTATGCGCGGTGTTCCAGATTGCCCACCAGCCGCCGCGCTCGTTGCGCGAATACCAGGCGGTGAGCAGGCGGGCGCAGACCGGCGCGCCCCAGCCCTGGAAAAAGGCGTTCAGCGCCCACAGCAGGGCGAAGGCCCACAGCGAGGTGGAGAAGCCAAACAGAATGTTCACCACCCCGGTGGCGATCAGCCCAACACCCATAAAATAGCGCGCGTTGGAGCGGTCGCTGACGATGCCGGAGAAGAACTTCGACAGGCCGTAGGTGATGTAAAACAGCGTCGCCAGCAGGCCGATATCGGTGCGCGTCATCACGCCGCTGGCGAGGATTTCCGGCGCGGCGGCGTTGAAGCTTTTGCGGGTGAAGTAGAACAGCGCGTAGCCGAGCCAGATGGTAATCAGGATATGGCGACGCCAGTAGCGGTAGCGGGCGTCGATTTCCGCTTTGTCGCCAATCGGCGCGGCGCTGGCAGGGGTTTTAAACATGGTAACTCCGTAGCGGCAGGCTGACGCTGACGCGCGTCCCGTGGGTGCAGGAGAGGTTCAGCGTGCCGCCGAGCGCCTTGACGCGCTCGCGCATGCCCGCCAGGCCAAAACCCTGCTGGCCGGAGCCCGGCGGCAGACCGCAGCCATCGTCTTCAATTATCAGCTTCAGGCTGTCGTCCTGCTGCCAGCCCTGGATCGTGACCGCGCTGGCGCTGGCGTGCTTGACGATATTGTTCAGCCCTTCCTGACAGACGCGGAACAGCGTCACGCGCTGGCCTTCGCTCAGCGCAGGCTCATTAATACGCCAGTCGAGATGGCTGACTATTCCGCGGCTTTCCAGCTCCATCTCGCGCATCAGGGAACGCACCGCCTGCTCAAGCGTAAGGTCGTCAAGCTGGCGCGGGCGCAGCCGTCCTAACAGGCGGCGAACGGAGTCATAAACGCCCAGCGAAAGCTGTTCGATATGCGCCCCGCCCTGCTTCACGCCCGCGTTTTCCGCCGCCAGGCGCTGGACAATGCCCGCCTGGGTACGAATAGCGGTGATGGTCTGGCCGATATCGTCGTGCAGCTCGCGGGCGACCTCCTGCCGCACGCTCTCTTCGGTTTCCAGCAGACGCTCCGCCAGACGGCGGTTGCGCGCCAGCTCGGTTTGCAGGGACTGGTTCAGCTCGCGCAGGCGCTGAATGCCCGCCCCCAGCAGCAGCCCGGTCAGGCTCTGGGCCAGCAGGGAAAGCAGTAAATCAACAGGATGATCGTGCCAGGTCTGGCTGGCGATCAGCGCGATGGCGTTCATCAGCGTGGCGATCAGCGCCCCCTGCCAGCCGTAGTGCCAGGCCAGGGCGATGATTGGAAGCGCCAGACAAAACGGCGTGAAGCGTGAAAGCTCGGCGGGAAGGCCAAGCTGGAGCCACAGGCTCACAACAAACAGCAGCAGATACCAGATGAGGTGCCGGGCGCGCCAGTTCACCGGCTGGGAAACCAGCGCCGGGCCGAGCGGCTGCCAGACGGTGCTGGTGAGGTAGTGCCAGATCACCAGACAGGTTGGCGCCAGCGTCAGGCCGCCGGTCAGGGTCAGCAGCAGGGCATTGAGCATCTCCTTCTCGCCGACCCACGGAAGCGACTGCAGCAGCGCGGCGGCAATCAGCGCCGCCCCCTGACGCAGCAGCGTGCGCCAGTCGCGCTGGTGGCGGTAGCGGGAAATGAGGGCAACCGGGAGAAGCGTAAGCAGGCTTCCGGTCATCAATAAGGGCAGATGCGCGAGGGCAACTTCCTGCGCCAGCCAGACCAGCATCAGCCACTCTGCGCCGAGTAAAACCGGCCAGTAGCCGCGCGGACACTGGAGCATTAAGCCCAGACGCAGGCCGAAGGGAAACAGCAGCACCGCCAGCTCGGGGCGTTCCACCAGGTGCAGGCTGATGCTCCACAGGCAGAACCAGGCGGCGGAGAAGATAAAAAAGCTGGCGACGACGGCGATCAGCCGTGAAAAAGCGGAACTCATTGCCAGCTGTCGAACATGCGGCGCGCAAGCTCGACGTCGTTGCTGACGTTGAGTTTTTCCATCAGGTTGGCGCGGTGAACGTGTACGGTTTTCGGGGACAGATCCAGCTCGGCGGCAATCTCTTTTACCGACATTCCCTGCGCGAGTTTTTCCGCAACCTGGCGCTCGCGTCTGGTGAGCGGATCCTGACGTCCGGCCGCCAGCTTGATGGCGATATCCGGCGTTAAATAGCAGCCGCCGGTGGAGACGGTGCGCACGGCGGCGATCAATTCGTCGGGGCTACAGCGCTTGGAGAGAAAGCCGCGCGCGCCCGCGTTGAGCGCCTGCTCGACCAGCGCCGGGCTGTCGTGGACCGACAGCATAATCGTCGCCAGCCCTTTCGGCAGCTGGCTTAGCAGCTCCAGCCCGGAGAGATCCGGCATCGAGATGTCGCAGATACAGACCTGCACCCCGCGCCCCGGCAGGCCCGCCAGCGCCTCGCGACCGGAGCCAAACTCGGCCACGACCTGAAAATCCGGTTCGAGGTTCAGAAGCTGGGCAAATCCGGAGCGGACGATAAGGTGGTCGTCGATGAGAGCGATGGTGGTCATGTATCTTCCTGCGGTCTGAAAGCGCCGGATGGCGCTGCGCTTATCCGGCCTGCAAGCGCGACGCCTGCAGGCCGACCAGGGCGCTTACCTTAAGCGATCTTTATTCGAAAAACACCGCAATTTTGTTAAACATGGTGGGATCGGATTGGTTGCGCGCCACTTTGGTGACGTCTTCCAGCTTGTCGATCTGCGCCATCATCTGCTCCAGACGCTGGTCGTCGTTGACCAGCAGCCAGATGCGGCTGTGCTCGCTGCCCTGAATCGGCAGGCAGAGAATGCCTTCCACGTTAAACGCCCGGCGGGCAAAGAGCCCGCAGACGTGGGTCATGACGCCAGGGTGGTTGCGGACGGTGAGTTCCAGAATGACGTTATCATGTTGTTTTTGCATGGCTTATTCTCCCACCATCTCGGTATTTGCCGCACCCGGCGGCACCATCGGATACACTTTTTGTTCAGGGTCGATACGCACGTGGATCAGCGCCGGGCCGGGGCGAGAAATCGCCGCCTGCAGCGCCGCGTGGGCATCCTCTTCGGCGTTCAGATCGCAGGTGTGCAGGCCAAAGCCGGCGGCAATCTGCATAAAGTTAATCATCCCCGGATAGGTCGCCGCAAACACGCCCTGCTTGTAGAACAGGCTCTGCTGCTGGTGCACCAGCCCCAGCGCCTCGTTGTTCATCAGGATGATTTTCACGTCTAACTGGTTTTCGGCCGCGGTGGCCATTTCCTGAATGTTCATCATCAGGCTGCCGTCGCCGGAGAAGCAGATAACCTTGCGGTCCGGGTTGGCGAGCGCCGCACCCACGGCTGCGGGCAGGCCAAAGCCCATGGTTCCCAGACCGCCGGAGGTCAGCCACTGGCGCGGACGGTTCAGCGGGTAGGCCTGGGCGGTCCACATCTGATGCTGGCCAACGTCGGTGGTGATAATTGCGCTGTCGTCCACGCAGGCGGCCACGGCGTTGATCAGCCCGTAGTGGCTGAGCGGGTCGCCTTCGGTTGGGATAGCGCCAGGGAACTCGCGCTGCAGATCGGCCACCAGCTGACGCCAGTCGGCGCGCTCGGCAGCGTCCGTCTGCGGGATCAGCTGCGCCAGCACCTCGGCCACGTCGCCCTGAATCGCCACGTGCGGCTGCTTGATTTTACCCAGCTCGGCGCGGTCGATATCCACGTGAATGATCTTCGCATTCGGGCAGAACTGCTCGGTTTTGCCAATCGCCCGGTCATCAAAACGTGCGCCCATAACAATCAGCAAATCAGCCTCTTGCAGGATGTAGTTGGTGCTGCGCGCGCCGTGCATGCCCAGCATGCCGAGAGAGAGCGGGTGCGCTTTAGGCAGCATGCCCAGCGCCATCAGGGTCATGGTGGTTGGCAGGTTGGCTTTTTCCGCAAACTCGCGGATTTCATCCGCGGCGTTAATCGCTCCGCCGCCCAGATAGAGCACCGGGCGTTTGGCGGCGTTAATCATAGCGGCGGCATCGCGCACGCTCTCAGCGCTGAATTCCGGCGCGGGGGCACGGTCGCCCGGCTCCGGCAGCACGTCGATCTCGATCTCTGCGGTCTGGACATCCTTAGGAATGTCTATCCACACCGGGCCCGGGCGGCCGGACTGCGCAATGCGGAACGCATCGCTGATAACCTGAGGAAGCTCGCTGATGTCGCGAACTAAATAGTTATGTTTGGTGATGGGGATAGAGATGCCGTAGGTGTCCACTTCCTGGAACGCATCGGTACCGATCATCGAGGACGGTACCTGGCCGGTAATGCAGATCAGCGGAATTGAGTCGAGACGCGCGTCGGCGATGGCGGTGACCAGGTTGGTTGCGCCCGGGCCGCTGCAGGCCATACAGACCGCCGGTTTGCCCTGCGTACGCGCCATGCCCTGAGCAATAAAGCCTGCCCCCTGCTCGTGGCGCGCCAGCACGTGGCGGATCTGCGTGCTTTGGCTTAACGCATCGTACAGCGGCAGCACAGTGCCGCCAGGGATACCCGCAACCGTGGTGATGCCCTGCCGTTCCAGCAAATGAACGATCAGCTGCGCGCCAGTAAAACGCGTCCTGGTGGATGTTGTGCCCGAAATTGCCATGCTCCAGTCCTTTTCTTCTGGGCCGACTTTCCGGGGAGGCTCTTAAACGAAAAACCCCGCCCGGTTTGCGCCGGCGGGGTTTTGGATTCGTGTGTTGATCCAGTCCCTACGGCGCATTGCCGACGACCACCACCACACGCACGACGACCACTGCGGCTGGTTGCGCAGTTTTTAGTAGGGTCGAAGTGAAGATGGATGAAGTCATTGGGGACCTGTGTTTGGAATCATTGATGGAATTTATACAAACACAGGTTTTCGGGCGTGACAATGGAAATATTTTCATCTGCGCAAAAATGCGTCAGGGATCACGTTTCAGTAAGTTGCTCGCTCATTCCAGGAGTCACTATAGATGACATTGCCGTCGCAATGCTTCCAGGTGATTTTCTCGTAGCGGATGAGAACCGTCTCAAGGTGTGTTCCGGTGTTTGCGCCTGGGTACAGGTCTGGTGTGATTGAGGTGATTTTCACATTCTCGAGGAGGATATTAAAATATTCCTGTTCAAAACCCGCCTCATTAATCTGGTACATCTTAATGGTGGCTGACTGGAGCGTTCTTCCTGTACTCAGCGCCCGAAATAAAATCGGGGTTACACGATCAAATTCTTTCTGAAACATGACGGGCATGTGTATGCGCGTCCCCGTCAATTTTCCGGTATTCCCGTCGACTGGAATGTTAACATTATGAGTGAACGATTTGAGTTCAATTGCACCTTCACGCCCTGACACAAGGCAAGGTCCAACCATGGGAGAACCATTTTCATCTGTTAGGAACAAATAAGCTGGGTTTGACATATAAAATCCTTTTTATAAAATTTAATCGTACTTATCAAAGCGGCCGAAAATTATCGGATGCACAATAATAAACACAACAATAGAAATGAATGTTAGTAATACCCAGTGGTCAGGCATCAACCACAGGAACAAAGAGGCGCACGCAAAAATATAAACGGGAAATAAAATATCCGTAAATAGAATTGATAACAGACTCTTAAACATGCTCCTTGTCCTTTAAGTCGTCATAAATTGCATCGAAATCCCTATAGAATCCCATTTGCACCTTCTTAATGAGTTCAGACAGGAAAGGCTCAAAAAAGTAGTAAAGCATCTCCAGTTGTGCGGCATACAGGGTCGCGTAATACCTGGGGTCCAACGTTTTCAGGCGACGGGCAGCAAAAGCGCACTTCTGTTCCGTTCCAATCAATTGAAGCGCCATGACGACGTTAGGTACGCGGCTTGCAAGCCGTTCCACGACGATTTCAGAGAGTATGCCAGATTCGGAAAGGAATTTGGCCAGCCCCCATGCTATCGCCAAACGCGCGGCCTTACTTGTCGGTATGTTGTTAACAAGCCCCGTTACTTTTGAATCCATCTTACGACCGCGATTTTGTTCATTTCCATTTTCAGAATCGGTAATAACACTTTCAAAATAAAGGTATAGCATGTGGGCTATTACATCGCGATAACGGTAAAGCGAGAGAATTGAGAGGTACATCCTTTTTTCTTCTGAGAGAAGCTCATCACACACATCGTGATAGCTGGGGATTAAGCAAGAAGAGTACCAACTTACTCGCTCTATTCCTGAGTAAATATCAGAGCCGATTCCCTTTAATGCTCTCCAAGTCCCTGCAACACCTTGCTGTCCATAAAGAGCTAACTGCCTGTCACTCTGGAACTTCATCTTTAAATATTCAGATGCTTGCATAATGTATCCATACAGTATTTGCGGCTCTAGAAATATACAATGGAAATCTCTGAAATTCAAACCAGTCATATTATTTAAACTAAACATTCACGTAAATAATGAGTTGTCTCGCTTTTATTTATTACTATTATAGGCGAAGCAATTTAATTACCTGAGGACTATTAATAGTTATATTAGTTTATGAATTTAGTGGTGTTATCTTACAAAATGAGTCTAATATCTCTAATTTAAAGAAAATTACTTAAGCGATCCTAAGTAGTTCACAGCGAAGCCAAAAAGCAGAACCCTCGCTTATCCAGCATTTTTTTATGGATAGACCAGAAAACAAAAAACCCCGCCGGAGCGAGGTTTTTATCAGGGTTTTGCGGTTGGTCGCCGCAGAACACACTGTGTTACGTCAACACAAAAAGTATACGCGATCGAAGACGAACGCGCAATTCAGGCACGGATTTTGACGTTTTTGAGTATGGATGGGGTTTCGGGTTTTGTCCAAAAAATACTGTTCATACATACAGTATTTATCTATACTGAGGGTGTTCGCAGTGAGCGAGGGGGCCGCAGTTTTACCGGCGCAACGAAGTCCTGGCTGAAACGGGTGGTGCCGTCAGTGCCTTAACCCCTGAAGTGAGCACACTGTGTTACGTCAATCCAGGTGCTGGCAACAGGCGGCGGAAAGGTACGCCAGCATCGTGCTCCTTTTAACCAAAAGGAGACGCGTATGAGCGTAGTGGATATGGTGATACTTATCCTCAAACTCATTGTTGCTGTACTGCAACTGCTTGATGCTGTCCTGAAATTCCTTCGGTAATTCAGGTTCAAGTCGCACCTGAGAGGGGCGGGCAACCGCCCCTCTTTAATAACGAGGGAATGCTATGTCGCGTCTGTTAATTGAGCCTGTCACACCGGATGAGCCGGGGTATATCGCCCTGAAGGCTGAAAGTATCGCACTGAATTTCAACATGCTGCGCAGGCTGGAAGAGAACTGGCAGCGTGGTGAGAACCGCTTTAACGCGCCGGGTGAAAAGCTGCTGGGCGCGTTTCTCAACGGCAGGCTGGTCGGCGTGTGCGGCCTCAACCGCGATCCGTTCAGCCACCAGCCGCGCGCCGGACGTATTCGCCATCTCTACGTCAGCGATAAGTGCCGCGGGCTGGGCATTGGCAAACAGCTTTTAACCGTGGTGATGGCCGATGCCAGCATCTGGTTTGATTTCCTGAATACCCACGCGCCGGAGAGCGCGTACGGCTTCTATCGCCAGGCGGGTTTTACGCTGGTTTCGGACGAACCGCGGGTGACGCACCGCCTTTTTTGTGCCGTGTAGCCGGCTGGCAGCATCAGGGTGTGAATGTTACAGTTGAGTGACAATTCACCACCCGATACGCTATGACCATCTCCGTTTTTTGCATTTTGCTCTTCGCCGCGCTGCTGCATGCCAGCTGGAACGCCATCGTTAAGGCCGGAACGGACAAGCTCTATTCCGCCATAAGCGTCAGCGGATCCGCCACGGTTATCGCTCTGGTCTTACTGCCGTTTTCCCCACAGCCTTCTGCTGCGAGCTGGCCGTTTTTGATTGTCTCCTGCGCCTTACAGGTGGTGTACACCGTGCTGGTAGCGAAGACCTATCAGGTCTCCGATATGAGCCAGACCTATCCGCTGATGCGCGGCACCGCCCCGCTGCTGGTGGCGCTGATCGGCGTGCTCGCGCTCGGCGATCGTCTCTCCTGGCTCGCCTGGTCCGGTATCGGAGTAATTTGCCTTTCGATTCTGGCGATGGCGATGCATGGCCGCATACAGTCACGCAAAGGGATCGGGCTGGCGCTGCTGAACGCCTGCTTTATTGCCGGGTATACGCTGGTGGACGGCACCGGCGTGCGTCTGTCGGACACCGCGCTGGGCTATACGCTGTGGACCTTCTTTATGAACGGCTTCTGCCTGTTGAGTTGGGCAATGGTGGCGCGTCGGCGCGAGGCGTCCGGCTATCTGCGCCTGCACTGGAAAAAGGGGCTGCTCGGCGGGGTGGGCACCATGGGCTCTTACGGTCTGGCACTTTGGGCCATGACGCAGGCACCGCTGGCGGTGGTCGCGGCGCTGCGTGAAACCTCCATACTCTTTGGGGCACTGATCGCGTTTGTCCTTTTAAAAGAGAAGGTTGCGGGCCTGCGCATCGCGGCGGCGTTGGGTATAGCCGGCGGCGCCATTCTGCTGCGCATGGCGTAAATCACTGGCAACATTAGTTGCCGTTCTTGTTTACAAATCCTGCCTTTCCCGGTTTTTTCATTCACCACGGCAATGCTTAAATTGTCATCTCTCTGTGGTAGATTCCTCGCGCATTTATGGGAATGCGCAGTCACTTATTCTTCATTTTTCTCTTTTGGCAAAAGTATTCAGCGACATGAAAAAACAAAGGAACGTTAACTTATTGTTGATGCTGGTGTTACTGGTGGCCGTCGGTCAGATGGCGCAAACCATCTACATTCCGGCGATTGCCGACATGGCAAAGGAATTGAACGTCCGCGAGGGCGCGGTGCAGAGCGTGATGGCGGCCTACCTGCTGACCTATGGCGTTTCGCAGCTCTTCTACGGCCCGCTGTCTGACCGCGTCGGGCGTCGCCCGGTGATCCTGGTGGGCATGAGCATTTTCATGGTGGCGACGGTGATTGCCATTACCACGCACAGCCTGACCGTACTGATTGCCGCCAGCGCCCTGCAGGGCGTCGGGACCGGCGTCGGTGGGGTGATGGCGCGAACCTTACCGCGCGATATGTATCAGGGCACCCAGCTCCGTCATGCCAACAGCCTGTTGAATATGGGGATTCTGGTCAGCCCGCTGCTGGCCCCGCTGATTGGCGGCCTGCTGGACACGATGTGGTCCTGGCGCGCCTGCTACGCCTTCCTGCTGGTGCTGTGCGTGATTGTCACCTTCAGCATGGCGCGCTGGATGCCGGAAACGCGCCCGCAGGACGCGCCGCGCACGAAGCTCATTACCAGCTATAAGACGCTGTTCGGTAACGGATCGTTTACCTGCTATCTGCTGATGCTGATCGGCGGCCTGGCGGGCATAGCGGTGTTTGAAGCCTGTTCCGGCGTGCTGCTGGGCGCGGGGCTGGGCCTGAGCAGCATGGTCGTGAGTATTCTGTTTATCCTGCCGATCCCGGCGGCGTTCTTCGGCGCGTGGTTTGCCGGACGCCCGAACAAACGCTTCTCCACCCTGATGTGGCAGTCGGTGATCAGCTGCCTGCTGGCGGGTCTGATGATGTGGATACCGGGGCTGTTTGGCGTGATGACGGTCTGGACACTGCTCATCCCGGCAGCGCTGTTCTTCTTCGGCGCGGGGATGCTGTTCCCGCTGGCGACCAGCGGCGCGATGGAGCAGTTCCCGTTCCTCGCAGGCACGGCTGGCGCGCTGGTGGGCGGTTTGCAGAATATCGGCTCCGGCGCGCTGGCCTGGCTCTCGGCGATGATGCCGCAGACCGGGCAGGCTAGTTTGGGCCTGCTGATGACGCTGATGGGGCTGCTGATTTTACTGTGCTGGCTGCCGCTGGCGTCGCGTGTTCCGCATCACGAGCAGCCGGTTTAACCGCATGATGGCCCGGCTTCTCGCCGGGCTTTTCACAGACGGGCGCAATCATCGCCTGCAACAACGGCTCCGGCGCGGGCCGCCAGGCCCCCTCTTCCCCGTCGTAAAACTGGAAATCCGCGTTCAGCGCATACGGAATTTTCGCCTTTTGCAGCTCGCAGGCCATAAAGGTGGAGAACGCCATTTGCGAAGCGGTTGGCGTGAGGTGGTTTGACTCTCCCACGCCCCAGCCCCCGACCCAGCTAACGTGCCCGGTTTTTTGCTGCCAGCGCAGGGCGGTATTGATGCGATTATGGATTGCCGCTTTCTCCGCCGCCGTGCCGGACGTCCACGGGTATTTACCGCTATTTTTCAGCGGCCCCCACGGGAAAATATGCCACTCCGCCAGCAGGTAGTTTTGGCTGTGCGCGGGCAGCTTCAGGCTGGATAAATCCTCCGGCGCGGCGCGCAGGCGCGGCGCAATAAAGATCATGCGCTGCGGGTCCATGTCGTGGATCGCTTTAATGGTTTTTTCATACACGCGGTTTAGCGACGCGAGGTTGTGGTTAAGCTTGTCGGCCGGCTCATAAATGAGATCAAAACCCAGCAGCGGATAGCTCTGACCGAAATAGTGCGCCACGGCAATCCACCAGTTGACCGTCTCTTTCTCGTTATCGGCTTTCGGGTCGTTTTTATACTCATCAGCCTGATAGGCGATAATCGGGATCACGCCATACTGTTCGCAGGCTTCTACCAGCTTGCGCAGGTGAATTAGCCGCGCTTCCGTCGGCTCATCGGCGACGCGAATGCGCACGTGGGTAATGCCTTTTGCACGAAAATCGCGTACCACCAGCGGGTCGAATTCGCGTATGCCGCGCTCGGTGCGCGCCCAGTCCACATCCATCCCGACGCCCAGCTGCTGCGCATAATGGGCAGCCGTCAGCGGCGGCTCAGCGGCAATCGCCCAGCCGGAAGAGATCAGTAATGCACAGGCAATAAAAGGCTTTAACACGGTTTACCCTGGATAAATCGAAAGCATAACCTGTATTTAGCACGCTTTTTCACATTTGGTGTAGAGCGAAAGCGTAATAATTCTTCAACCTGCCAGTTCTCTCAGCCAGCCGATAAAGGCGTCTATTTTCGGCCACTGTCGGCCAGAAAGGGTCGAGATATAGTAGTGCTGATGACACTTCAGAGTTTTTTCACCAAACGGGGCGATAAGCTCGCCCCGCTCAAGCCGTTTCTGCACCAGCCGCTTTCTGCCCATCGCGACGCCGACGTGGTTGATGGCCGCAATAATCGCTAAATCGGAACGATCGAAACCAATACCCGACGATGACGGCATATTCACCGAAAAGTGTTGCACCCAGCTCAGCCACTCATCCGTACCGGAATCGTTGCTCCAGGCCTGACGGTCGTGCAGCAGCGTGCAGTGGCTGAGGTTATCGGGGTTTTTCAGCAGCTCATGCTCGCGGGCATACTGCGGTGAGCAGACGGGCAAAATCTCCTCATCCATCAGGAAGTGATGAGAGAGGTGGTTTGGTGGCGTATCGTCGAAATAGAGCGCCAGATCGACGCCCGTTCGCTGCATATTGACGTAATCATTGCCGGTAAGGATGGTGAGTGAAATCGACGGATAGCGGCGGGTAAAGTCCCCCAGCATGGGCACAAGCCAGCACTGGGCGATCGACGGGCGGGAGTAGACCGTCAGCGTGCCGGAGAGCGCCTGGTTTTTGATATCCAGGATCTCCTGATTCAGGGTATCGAGGGACGATTTCAGCGTCCAGTAAACGCGCTTTCCCTCCTGCGTCAGCTCAACTTTACGGTGCGAGCGGACGAAAAGCTGAATGCCCAGCTCCTCTTCCAGCAGGTTGATGCGGTGGCTCACCGCGCTGGGGCTGAGCGACAGCTCCTCCGCCGCCAGGGCGAAGGACTCATGCCGGGCGGCCACTTCAAAGGTGTACATTTTCGACAGCTGCCAGCCGTTTAACAGCCGATTTCTGGCTTCATTCGCATCGGTCATCACAATTCTCACGCGGTTTTTCAGCGCTCAGCAT
This sequence comes from Enterobacter sp. WP_7_1, assembly GCF_003688535.1. NCBI lineage: Bacteria > Pseudomonadati > Pseudomonadota > Gammaproteobacteria > Enterobacterales > Enterobacteriaceae > Enterobacter > Enterobacter sp. WP_7_1. Next base: position 205,469 of record NZ_REFK01000005.1, read on the forward strand.
ACCGCTCAAGGGTGAATTTATGTGAACCTAATACGAATTAAGTGCGCTTTTTAGAGCGCAGTCACTCAGTTGATCCAATCTGGCTCATCTGAACGCCAATTTATATCGTTTGTCAGCCCACGCCGTTTTTTCGTCCAATACCCACAGATGACATAAGGGTGAGGTGAGATATGGGATCTCAGGTCTGGGTTGTGGTAACGCTGCTGGTCAGCATTGTGTTGATTGTTTTAACCATCGTAAAACTGAAGTTTCACCCGTTCCTCGCGCTGCTGCTGGCGAGCTTTTTCGTCGGCGCGATGATGGGGATGAGCCCGCTGGATATGGTGAACGCCATCGAGAGCGGAATTGGCGGTACGCTGGGCTTCCTGGCGGCGGTGATTGGTCTGGGCACCATTCTCGGCAAGATGATGGAAGTCTCCGGCGCGGCCGAGCGCATCGGGATTGCACTGCAGCGCTGCCGCTGGCTGTCGGCGGACGTGATTATGGTGCTGGTGGGCCTTATCTGCGGCATTACGCTATTCGTGGAAGTGGGCGTGGTACTGCTGATCCCGCTGGCGTTTTCCATCGCCAAAAAGACCCACACGTCGCTGCTCAAGCTGGCCATTCCGCTCTGTACCGCGCTGATGGCGGTGCACTGCGTGGTGCCGCCGCATCCGGCCGCGCTGTTTGTGACTAATAAATTAGGCGCGGACGTGGGAACGGTCATTGTTTATGGTTTGATGGTAGGCCTGATGGCCTCGCTGGTCGGCGGCCCGCTGTTCCTGAAACTGCTCGGCAACCGTCTGCCGTTTAAACCGGTTCCGGCAGAATTTTCAGACCTGAAGGTGCGGGAAGAGCACACCCTGCCGTCGCTGGGCGCCACGCTGTTCACGGTGCTGCTGCCGATTGCCCTGATGCTGGTGAAAACCATTGCCGAGCTGAATATGGCAAAAGAAGGCACGCTGTATACGCTGCTGGAGTTTATCGGCAACCCGATCACCGCCATGTTTATCGCCGTGTTTGTCGCCTACTACCTGCTGGGGATCCGCCAGCATATGGGCATGGGCACGATGCTGACGCACACCGAGCACGGCTTCGGCTCTATCGCCAACATTTTGCTGATTATCGGCGCGGGCGGCGCGTTTAACGCCATCCTGAAAACCAGCGGACTGGCGGACTCGCTGGCGCATATTCTCTCGAACCTGCACATGCACCCTATCCTGCTCGCCTGGCTGGTGGCGCTGGTGCTGCATGCCGCCGTCGGCTCCGCGACGGTAGCGATGATGGGCGCCACGGCGATAGTCGCGCCGATGCTGCCGCTCTACCCGAACGTGAGCCCGGAGATCATCACCATTGCCATCGGTTCCGGCGCCATTGGCTGCACGATAGTGACCGATTCCCTCTTCTGGCTGGTGAAGCAATACTGCGGCGCGACCCTGAATGAGACCTTCAAATACTATACGACGGCGACGTTTATCGCCTCGGTGCTTGCACTTGGCGGCACATTCCTGCTTTCCTTCATTATCTGAGCGCGAAGAGACGTATTATGGAAAACGCAACTATCACTACATTAACCGCACAGTTTCCTCTGGTTGAGGATCTGATTGCCCTGAAAGAAACCACCTGGCTTAACCCGCGCACCACGACGCTTGCAGAAGGGTTGCCCTATGTCGGTCTGACCAAAGCCGACGTGGACGACGCCCACGCGCGCCTCAACCGCTTCGCGCCGTATCTGGCGAAAGCCTTCCCGGAAACGGCGGCAACGGGCGGGATTATCGAATCCGAACTGGTCGCCATTCCGGCGATGCAGGCGCGGCTGGAGAAAGAAACTGCGAAGTCTATTCCCGGCACGCTGCTGCTGAAAAAAGACAGCCATCTGCCGATTTCCGGCTCGATTAAAGCGCGCGGCGGCATCTATGAGGTGCTGACCCATGCGGAAAAACTGGCGCTGGAAGCCGGGTTGCTGAGCGTTGAAGACGACTACAGCATTCTGCTGGAGCCGCGCTTTAAGGACTTCTTCAGCCAGTACAGCATTGCGGTAGGCTCAACCGGCAACCTCGGGATGTCCATCGGCATTATGAGCGCACGCATCGGCTTTAAGGTGACGGTACATATGTCCGCCGACGCCCGCGAGTGGAAGAAAGCCAAACTGCGCAGCCACGGCGTCATCGTCGTGGAATATGAGCAGGATTACGGCGTGGCCGTTGAGCAGGGACGAAAAGCGGCGGAAAGCGATCCGAACTGCTTTTTCATTGACGATGAAAATTCCCGCACCTTATTCCTGGGCTATGCCGTTGCAGGCGAGCGCCTGAAGGCGCAGTTTGCCGAACAGGGCCGCGTGGTGGATGCGGATCATCCGCTGTACGTCTACCTGCCGTGCGGCGTCGGCGGCGGCCCTGGCGGCGTGGCGTTTGGCCTGAAGCTGGCCTTTGGCGATAACGTCCACTGCTTCTTCGCGGAGCCAACGCACTCCCCGTGCATGCTGCTCGGCGTCTACACCGGCCTGCACGATGAGATCGCGGTGCAGGATCTGGGCATTGATAACGTCACGGCAGCGGACGGGCTGGCGGTAGGACGCGCCTCCGGCTTCGTGGGCCGCGCGATGGAGCGCCTGCTTGACGGGTTCTACACCCTTTCCGACCAGAGCATGTACGACATGCTCGGCTGGCTGGCGCAGGAGGAAGGGATCCGCCTGGAGCCGTCGGCGCTGGCGGGCATGGCCGGGCCGGTGCGCGTTCATTCGCATACCAACGTTACCCACCTGGTGTGGGCGACCGGCGGCGGAATGGTGCCGGAAGACGAGATGGCGAAGTATCTGGCGAAAGGGAAGTAATTATGCCGGGTGGCGGCTGCGCCTTACCCGGCCTACAACTGCAAAATTTGTTGAATGTGGGTGACCGCAAACAACAATGACAGCGAGAGAACAGCGAGCGCGATCAGGAACTTATCGCGCACCGCTTTCGGCTGCACAAAATCGTCCTGCGCCACGTCCATCAGGTTACGGCTGCGGGTATAGCGCCATAAAATGATAGCCACCAGCGCCAGCACGACAATAGAAATCCAGAATGGCACCCCGGTGCGGTGCCAGTTGTGCTTAATCGCCAGGGCGATCAAAGCGCCATACCCCAGCAGTGTGCGCAGCCAGGCGAGTGACGTCCGCTCCGGCTGCAGGCCGGGGTCCGCTTCGCGCCGCGCTTTGCGGCTATCCGCCATAGAACACCAGCACCATCACCACGCCCGCCACCGTCAGCAGAATCGTGCTGACGATCAGCAGCCCGCGCGTATAGGGCAAATCCTGCTTCAGACGCATCGCCTTCTCATTGCGCAGCCAGCGCAGGTAGCCGTAAATCGCCAGCACGCCCGCGAACAGGCACAGCAGCAGCGCCAGCACTTCACGAATCAGCGGCGTGGCGAAATCGGGCGCGAGCTGATCGAGACCGACCCCTGCGGCAAGAAAGCCCAGCGCGGTGCGGATCCACGCTAAAAAAGTGCGTTCATTAGCCAGAGAGAAGCGGTAGTCCGGCGCTTCGCCGAGGCGGGAAATTTTCATAAGGGTTCCTTGTCGTGCTTCAGGCAGGCTTCAGCATAGCGTAAATCGACAAGGACAAGGAGACCGGCATCGGGCGATGCCGGTCAGGACGATTAGTGCAGCTCTGGCCAGTAGTCCTTATTGGCCTCGATCAGGTCATCCAGAATCGCTTTCGCGACGGACGCGCTCGGCACGGTTTTCGACAGGGTGATCGCCTGCCAGAGTTTCTGGTACGAGCGCTGCTCCCAGGCATCCACCACCAGTTTTTCCACCGCCACCTGCTGGCTCATCAGCCCTTTCTGGAAGTGTGGAATATCGCCCACGGTAAGCGGCTCAGGGCCGTTATGGCCTACCAGGCACGGGATCTCCACCATCGCGTCGGCATCAAAGTTATGGATGGCACCGTTGTTTGGCACAATCAGCAGCATCCGCTCCTGGGTGTTGAAGGCAATTGCCGTCGCCAGATCGACGATGTACGACGCATGTTCGTCGATTTCCAGCTCACCGGCGGCAGAGTTACCGGCTTCGATAATCGCCCGGCAGGAACTGAACACGTGCTTCTCGCGGTGATCCATCACTTCATTGGCGCGAGTCCGTTCCGGATTCGAGTGCGCGACCACGTAGTCCGGGAACAGATAATACTTCAGGTAGGTGTTCGGCATGGTGTCCGGATCCAGCGCCTGCACGTCTCTGGCTTTTGCAAAGGTATCGTTCCAGCTCGCTTCGGTATGCGCATCTTCCGAAGGCGGCACATAGCCGTTTGTCGCGACGTACTCGCGCAGCTTCGGCATTAGATCGTTGCCGTTCAGATCTTCAATCGACGTCCACCAGCCGAAGTGGTTCAGGCCGTAGTAGCGCACGCGCATCTCTTTGCGGTCCTTCAGGCCGACAATCTGCGCCATGCGCCCTTCAATGCCGATAGGCATATCGCAGATGTTGAGGATTTTGGCGTTCGGACGCAGGCGACGCGTGGCTTCCGCAACAATTGCTGCCGGGTTGGAGTAGTTCAGCATCCACGCGTTCGGGGAGTACTGCTCCATGTAATCCACCAGCTCCAGCACGCCGCCGATAGAGCGCATGCCGTAGGAAATCCCGCCCGGCCCGCAGGTTTCCTGGCCCAGCACGCCGTGGCGCAGCGGGATTTTTTCATCTTTTTCGCGCATCGGGTATTTGCCCACGCGGATATGCGCCATCACAAAATCCACATCGGTGAACGCCGCTTTAGGGTCGGTGGTGTAGCTGAATTCAATTTCCGGCGCCTGCTCCCTGAGGATGATTTTGCACGCTTCGGCGATGGTTTCCTGACGTGCGCCGTCGTTGTCATAAAACTTCAGGGCGCGCAGCGGGAAACGGTCACGGTTGGCTAACAGCATCAGGACGATACCAGGCGTAAAGGTGCTGCCGCCGCCTGCAATGACAACTGAGAATTTTTTCATGATATAGCCTCTGTCAGGGTGGTTTGTTCATTCGATAAAGGGGTTTTCATCAGCGATTCCAGCTGGTCGCGCACCTGAGGAACGTGCAGGCCGACAATCACCTGAATGCCGTTGCCGCGTCGCACCACGCCGTGGGCGCCGAGGGCTTTGAAGACGTCATCGCTTTGGGTTTTGGCCATATCCACCAGCGCAATGCGCAAGCGGGTGGCGCAGTTGTTGATGCTTTCGATATTGGCCGCGCCGCCGAGCGCCTGCAGGAATCCGGCGGCCTGCCCGACCTGCTGGCTGGCCGCTGCCGGGGCGGTGGTTTGCCCGCGCGCCGCCTTATAGTCGGCCTTGCTGTAGAGTTTGATTTCGCTCTCTTCCCGGCCCGGCGTTTTCAGGTTCAGACGTTCAATCAGCGTTTTGAAGACCACGAAGTAAATCCCGGTGAAGCAGACGCCGATGCCGATCTGGGTGAATACCGTCGAGGCGTGGTTATGGAACATTGGGATCCAGTTTTGCGGCAGGAACTGGTCCAGCAGGCCGCCGCCCATGTTCCCGACCACGCCAAAGGCGTACATCGCCGTTGCCATAGTCGCCGCCAGCACCGCATGGACGGCAAACAGCAGCGGCGAGATAAACAGGAAGGTGAACTCAAGAGGTTCCGTGATGCCCACCAGCACGGCGGTGAGCGTGGCCGGGACCAGCAGCCCCGCCACCTTGACGCGGTTTTCCGGCGACGCGGTGTACCAGATAGCGAACGCAATCCCGACCGAGCCAAACACTTTAGAGTTGCCGTGCAGTGCGAATCCGCCTTCCGGGAAGAGGGTTTTCAGCGGCAGGGTGCTCTGGCTGAATTCCTGCAGATGCTGCGCCCAGTAGACCTGAATCCCGCCCTCCACCGCCGCCGGGCCGAAGATAAACGGACCGTAGACGAAGTGGTGCAATCCGGTTGGGATCAGAATGCGTTCCAGGAAGGTATACACCCACACGCCCAGCGCTCCGGCAGAGCGCAGGAACGCCTGCAGGGACTCAATGCCCATCTGCACTTTCGGCCAGCCCAGCAGCGTCAGCCAGGCGCAGGGGATCATGACGAAGAACGCGAGGATAACGACAAAGGAGCTGCCCTGGAAAATCCCCAGAAAGACCGGCAGCGGCTTGTCGAAGTAGCGGTTGTGGATGGCGGTGACGATGCCTGAGATCACAATGGCACCGATGATGCTGGTATCGAGCGTTTTGATCCCGGCAATCATCGCCAACCCGCTACCCGCCGTCGGTTCTGCGGAGAAATCGACGCCAAAGAAGTGGCCCCAGGTCATCCCCATCGCGTTAATGAAGTAGTTCCAGGTCAGAAAGCTAATCAGCACCGCCAGACAGGCGCGGCCCTGCGCCTGCTTCGCCAGGCCAATCGGCAGGCCGACGGCAAAAATCAGCGGCATATTGCGAAACACCGCCCAGCCGCCCTCTTCAATGATGTGAACAATCTGCGCGAAAAGATGATCGGGGGCCGTTAAGGCTTCGCCGACAAACAGCGGGTTGCGAAGCATGATGGCGATTCCCACCACGATCCCGGCGAACGGAAACAGCAACACCGGGGTAAACATGGCACCGCCAAAACGTTGTATTTGACTGAGCATTTTTAAATCCTCATGAAACAACCTGTAGGGGTAGAGGCCTTTATGGTTTTTTGCTGGCCTAAGGTGAGCATAAGAACTTACTGATGCTCGAACATGGCGTGCCGCTGCGATTCGTGATCGCATTCATGGTTTTATTTTGACCAATCAGGTCTACTTTTTGACATAAATATGGACATGTCAGGACACAACCCACGCCCTGATAAGGGCAGAGAGGTCTACTAGTGATCTACAAATCTATCGCCGACAGATTGCGGCTGCGGCTGAATTCGTCGGACTACAACATCGGCAGCCCGCTGCCCGGCGAAAAAGCGCTGGCGCAGGAGTTCGGCGTGGCGCGAATGACCATCCGCAAGGCGCTGGACCTGCTGGTGAGCTGGGGGCTGGTTGAGCGGCGGCACGGCAGCGGAACTTTTGTCTCTCGCAAAGACGTTCACCACGAAACCACCAACCTGACCGGGCTGGTGGAGGTGCTGCGTCAGCAGGGAAAAGAGGTGCAGAGTAAGGTCTTACAGTTTGAAGTGATGCCCGCCCCACCCGCCATCGCCAGCCAGCTGCGGATTCAGGTGGATGAGCGGATCTACTTTTCACGACGGGTGCGCTACGTGGACGGGAAGCCGCTGATGCTGGAGGACAGCTTTATGCCGGTGAAGCTGTTTCGCAATCTGTCGCTGGCGCATCTTGAGGGGTCTAAGTTTGATTACATCGAGAAGGAGTGCGGGATCACCATTAGCGGCAACTACGAGAGCCTGACGCCGGTGCTGGCAGATAAATCGCTGGCCGGTTATATGAACCTGCCGGAACAGACGCCGCTGCTGCGCATTACGTCTCTTTCCTACAGCGACAGCGGCGAGTTCCTCAATTATTCCGTGATGTTCCGAAATACCAGCGATTACCAGGTGGACTACCATCTGCGGCGCATCCACCCGGACGACCTGTTAGCTCATCCCCCAGAACAGCACCGCCAGTAGCTGCGGAGTGATGATGCGCAGGAACATCACCAGCGGATAGACGGTGGCATAGGAGAGCGCGGCCGCACCGCTGGTGGCGTGCAGGTTGTTGGCAAAGGCCAGCGCGGGCGGATCGGTCATGGAGCCCGCCAGCATCCCGCACAGGGTCAGGTAGTTCATTTTGGCGAACATCCGCGCCAGTATTCCCACTGTCAACAGCGGGATCGCCGTGATAAAGATGCCGTAGCCTACCCAGCTCATCCCTTCGCCCTTGACCAGAGTATCGACAAAATCCCCGCCGGATTTCAGGCCGACCACCGCCAGGAACAGCACGATGCCCAGCTCGCGCAGCGCCAGGTTGGCGCTCGGCGGCATAAACCAGTAGAGCTTCCCGATACAGCCGATACGCCCGAGGATCAGCGCCATAATCAGCGGCCCGCCCGCCAGGCCCAGCTTGAGCGCCACCGGGAAGCCCGGCACGTACACAGGAATAGAACCGAGCAGCACGCCAAGCCCGATACCGATAAACACCGGCAGCATCTGCACCTGCTGCAGTTTTTGCTGGGCGTTACCCACCATATCCGCCACGGCGTCGATGGACGACGGGCGCCCGACCAGGTTGAGGATATCCCCGAACTGCAGGCTGGCTTCCGGGCTGGCGACCAGTTCAACACCCGCGCGGTTAAGGCGAGAGATCACCACGTCATAGCGCTCTTTTACCTGCAGATCGCGGATTTTCTTGCCAAGAACGTGTTCGTTAGTCACCACAACGCGTTCCACGCGCATATCGGTGCCGCGGGTTGAGAGCGAAGTATCCACTTCCTGACCAATCACCAGCCGCGCGTTATTTAAATCTCCGGGCTGGCCGACCAGGTGCAGCAGATCGCCCTGCTGAATGACTGTGCCGGGCGCGGGCACCATCAGCATATCGTCACGCTTGAGGCGGGAGCAGATGATATTGGCGCTGTTGAGGATCGGCACGTCCTGAATCGCCATATTGTTCAGGTTGGGGTTATCGACCCGGATGTTGATGGTTTTGATCGGCATATGGCCGTTGGTGAGCGTGGTTTCGTGATCCTTCGCCTCTTTGTCGACGTTAATGCGAAACAGGACGCGTACCAGCCACATGGAAAGCAGAATGCCGCAAATCCCAAACGGGTAGGCCATGGCGTAGCTCATCCCCATCTGGTCGACGATGCCGGGTTCGATGCCCAAATCGCGAAGGATTTGCTGCCCGGCGCCGAGCGCAGGCGTGTTGGTAACCGCCCCGGAGAAAATGCCCAGCACCACGGGGAGCGGGATATCGAAGATTTTGTGCAGAATTGCGGTGACCAGCCCGCCCATTACCACAATGCCGAGGGCAAACAGGTTGAGCCGCAATCCCGAGACCCGAAGTGAGGCGAAAAAGCCCGGTCCCACCTGAATACCGATGGTATAAACGAAGAGGATCAGGCCGAACTCCTGAGTAAAGTGGAGCATTTCGGCGCTGAGGACCAGCCCGAGCTTGTCGGCGAAGTGCCCGACAAAAATGCCGCCAAACAGTACCCCGCCTATCCCAAACCCGACGCCGCGGATTTTGATATTACCTATCCACAGGCCAACAACAGCGACCAGGGCCAACACGCTGACGGTTAACGCGATATCACTCATGACCCACTTCCTTATCATAACCTTAGTTATGCTAAGGATTCTCTCAGAGCCGGATGCGATTGTATGGGCTATGGCGCACAAAAAAGCCCTGCCGGGGCAGGGCTTTATCTTTTCACCCTCTCCCTGTGGGAGAGGCCGGGGTGAGGGCATCAGCCCGCACAGTGCTAACTGTTCAACGCCGGCCGCTCGCTAATGGCGATACGCTGCGGCGCGATGGCTTCCGGCACGTTGCGGATCAGGTCGATATGCAGCAGCCCGTTGGTAAACGTTGCGCCGGACACTTCCATATGGTCTGCCAGGGTAAAGCTCAGGCTAAACGGCTGATTAACCAGCCCCTGATGCAGCCATTTGGTCTCGGTCTCTTGTTTTTCCGGCGTGCCTTTCACGGTCAGGCGAGTGCCTTCAAGCTGGATGTCCAGATCGTCCTGGCGGAAACCGGCCAGCGCAAGGGTGATGCGATAGTGGTTATCGTCGCTTTTTTCGATGTTGTACGGCGGAAACGTCTGTTGCTCGGTGGTGCTTTGCAGGGCGTTCGCCAGTTTGTCAAAACCAATCCACTGACGCAGCAGGGGGGATAAATCGTAGTTACGCATACTAAATCTCCTTCTGAGAAGCGAGTTCGGCACAGTGTAATTTTGTGCACAGTTGTTCCTGCAAATCCTGAAGGATTCGCATATGCTCCCGTTACGGCAAGCAAGTCCGGGTGGGCCGCTCACGCGACCCGCGTAATTAGTTAATTTCGATACGGCGCGGTTTTTTCTCTTCCGGAATCACACGTTCCAGTTCGATAAACAGCAGGCCGTTGACCAGGTTCGCGGCTTTAACGTGAATGTTCTCGGCTAACTGGAACTTGCGTTCAAAGTTGCGCTCGGCGATGCCCTGATAAAGGTAGGTACGTTCTTTCTGCTCGGCCGTATGGGAACCTTTCACCACCAGCAGATTGTCCTGCGCGGTGATCTCCAGTTCGTTTTCTGCAAAACCGGCGACGGCAATGGCGATGCGGTAGTGGTTTTCGTCAACCAGCTCAACATTGTATGGAGGGTAGCCGTTGCTCTGGCTTTGGTTATTTTCTAAATGGTTAAACAGGCGGTCAAAACCAATTGCAGAACGGTATAGCGGAGAAAGATCGAAGTTACGCATAAAAAAACTCCTGAAATCAGCGAGAAATTGTAGCCTTCCACCATGGACAGGCCTTTGCGCCCCCGAACACCCATCAGGCGAGTTCGTTATCGGGCCACATTCTTAAAATGGGTCTGCAATCGGGCTTTTCAAGAACAACAGCTGCACTTTTTTTTGCACTTTCCGGCATCTCGCTTAGACTGGGACAACAGCACAAAGGGTTAAATTGCGATGGCTGCCACAGTGCGGGGTTATCAGGCTATCCATTTTGGATAAGGCTCGCTATAACCCTGAGTTGCAGGTCTATGCAGTGCCATTAACGATGACTGAGTGATGATGAAAAATGTTCTGATAAAGCTGACGACGTTCAGCGGGGTAGTTTTACTTTGCGGGTGTTCGAGCGTGATGTCTCACACCGGCGGTAAAGAAGGAACATATCCGGGGACGCGCGCCAGCGCGGCGATGATCTCCGATGACGATACAAACTGGGGCACCAAATCCCTGGTTATCCTGGATATGCCGTTTACGGCCGTGGCGGATACGCTTCTGCTGCCGTGGGATATGTTTCGTAAGGACAACTCCGTACGCTCGCGGGTAGAGAAAAGCGAGCAGGAGAATCTGGCGACAAACGCCGTCATCCCGCCCGCAGAGATGCCTCCACGCTAGTACTGCGCGGTTTCCGTTACCCAAAGCTGACGGAAACCGGCTGTCTCTTCCATCCACGCAATAACGCGCCCGTCCGGGGAAAACACGACCGCATCAGCAGACGGCGGGTTGCCGTGATCGGACGTCAAAAACGTCACCTCTCCGGTCCGTGCGTCGCAGCAGGCGATCCGATTTTCGAGCACAAACCCCAGACGGTCGCCGGAAGGATGCCAGTTAAATGCAGACTGAATATCGCTCCCGGTACGCGTCAACTGGCGCGGCTCGCCGCCCTCAGGAGAGATCAGCCACAGCTGCACAAAGCCGTTATCATCCCGCATCAGAAACGCAATCTGCGTTCCCTGCGGGTTGCAGCGAACCCAGTGACGCGGCACGTTCACCAGGCCCGGGTACGCCCTTTGATGCGTAAAGGTCAAACGACGCTGCTTCACACCCGCAGGCGGCGCTGGAAGGGTCTCCGTCGTGCCCTGTAGCGGCGCATCGCCCGCACGCTTCCAGCCCTGCTCGTCTTCCGGCAGGTCGACGATAAACAGTTCGGGTACTTTTTCGCCCTGCGTAGAAAGGGTATCGCCGATAAACGCCAGCCTGCCGTTGCCCACCCAGCCCTCTTCATAAGCGCGGTTGATTTCATCGCTGCCCGGCTGTGGGTCAGGCGTCGTGCGGCTAACCAGCACGCTCCAGAAGGTTCCCGAATATTCACGGGGATGGTTCCCCTGCGGGTTCACCGGGCCGTAAGGTGCAGCCACGCCGACGTTGCGTAAATCAAGTTTAGGATCGCGCTCGTGCAGAACATGGTCGTTATAGGTAAAGCTGACGAGCTGCCCGTTCGGGCTGAAGACATGGACGTGGCTGCCGCCGCGCAGCGCGCCTGCGGTGTAAGGCGCGGTGATATCCATCGCGTCCAGGTTGCTCACCTGACCGTTTTGCGCAACCACTCCCTGACGATGATGAAAATCGTAGTGCCAGTCTGCATCCGGGTTTTTCGGGCCGTGGATAAAGACATATTTCTCTTCTGCAGGATGAACGGTCACCACGCCGACATGCGCGCCGTCAGTGGCACGATATACCACCTCTACCTCACCCGTAGCGACATTGACCCGCTCGATGGTTTCGCCGGTGAACGACGCACCGGACGGGCGCACGTCGTAGACCAGCCACTGGCTGTCCGGCGTCCAGGTATTGATGTTGGTCAGCTGGTGGTTGCGGGAAGCGAAGGTGATTTGTTTCATGAGGATACCCTGATGCACGGTGAGTGCATCAGGGTAAAACATCCGCAGGGATTAGCCTACTCGTTTCACATCCCCTACCAGCAGGATGTAGGAGAGTGCCCCGATCAGCGCCACGGCAGAAATATAGACCAGCGCCGGGCCGAAGCCGTAGTCCTGCGCCAGGTAGCCGATGACCAGCGGTACGGTGATCCCGCCCAGGCCGCCGACAAAGTTGAACACGCCGCCGGTCAGGCCAATCAGCCGCATCGGCGCAAGGGACGACACCAGCGACCAGGTGATAGAGGCGAAACCGTTACCGAAGAACGCCACCGCCATCAGGGTCATAATCCACACCGGATCGTTGGTGTAGTTGGCACCCATGATGCAGGTTGAGATCAGCAAGCCGCAGATGATCGGCGTTTTACGCGCCACACCCAGCGAGTAGCCTTTTTTCACCAGCTTATCGGCCAGCCAGCCGGAGAGCAGCACACCGAAGAATGCCGCGAGAAACGGCACGGTGGTCATAAAGCCCGCCTTCAGCGCCGTGATACCCTTTTCCTGGGTCAGGTAGTTCGGGAACCAGGTGAGGAAGAACCACAGCGTGGAGGTCACCGCGAACTGGCCCAGATAAACGCCCACCAGCTTACGATGGAAGACCAGCTTCCAGTCCGCTTTGGTCAGCGGCTGGCGCGCCTCTTTTTTCACCGGCGCATCGCCGTCCACCAGGCCACCGCCATCGCGGATGTAGTCCAGCTCGGCTTTGGTGATGCTTTTGGTCAGACGCGGCGGCTGGTAAACCTTGAACCAGACCAGCGACCAGACAATGCCAATCCCACCCGTGACGATGAATACCCAGTGCCAGCTCAGCAGCTCCTGGATCCAGATCAGCAGCGGCGTCAGGAACGCCAGGCCGACAAACTGCCCGGAGGTGTAAAAGCCAACGGCGGAAGCGCGCTCGTGTTCCGGGAACCAGCTGGTCACCATGCGGTTGTTGGTGGGAAACGCGGGCGCTTCGAACACCCCGGTGATGGCGCGCAGGCCAATCAGCGACATCAGCCCGGTCGCGAAGCCCTGAAACAGCGTCGCCACGGACCAGCCGAAAATGGCGATAAAGTAGGTCAGACGTGAACCGACACGGTCAAGGAACCAGCCGCCGGGGATCTGGCAGAGCGTATACAGCCAGGCAAACGCCGAGAAGACGTAACCCATTTCCGCTTTGGTGATGCCAAACTCTTCCTGAATATGGGCCGATGCCACGGCAAGGTTGGCGCGGTCGACATAGCAAATGACCACGGTAATAAAGATCATAATCAGCGTCAGGTAGCGGCGACGCCCGGTTTTTGTAGCGGTAACTGGAATATCCATCGCAATCTTTCTCCAGATTTTGGGCATAGCGAAGCCGCTCACCATGCCCTGTAATTTACAGAGGGTTATATTTTTGTATGTATGATTTTTGCCCGGAGGCTTACCGGGTCTACGGGATGGCGATTACCATTCCGCTACGCTGCCATCCTCATGACGCCACAGCGGGTTACGCCAGTCCGGCGCATTTTTACTCAGCTCAATGACTTTGGCTTCGTCAATTTCCACGCCAAGGCCCGGCTTCGTTAACGGTTTAAAGAAACCGCCTTCCATGCAGAAGTCTTCTTTATTTTTCACAAAATCGAGCAGTTCCGCGCCCTTGTTATAGTGAATCCCCATGCTCTGTTCCTGGAACACCGCATTGCGGGAGACAAAGTCGACGTGCAAACAGGCAGCCAGCGCGATCGGGCCAAGCGGGCAGTGCGGCGCCAGCGCCACATCGTAAGCTTCGGCCATCCCGGCAATTTTGTAGCATTCGGTGATGCCGCCCGCATGAGAGAGGTCCGGCTGCAGAATGGCAATGCCGCCCGCTTCGAGCACGCGTTTAAACTCGAAGCGCGAGAACATGCGTTCACCCGCAGCGATAGGAATGTGGGTCTGTTCAGCCAGTTTCGGGTAGTACTCGGCCTGCTCGGCCAGCACCGGCTCTTCGATAAACAGCGGACGATACGGCTCCACCTCTTTAATCAGCACTTTGGCCATCGGCGCGCTGACGCGGCCGTGGAAATCCAGGCCAAACTCAATCTCGTTGCCGAAGGCTTCACGGATTTGCGCCACGGTATTGACCGCCCGGTCTACCGCGCGCGAGTTGTCGATAATGCCCATCTCTTCGCAGCCATTGAGCTTGAAGGTGTCAAAGCCGATGTTGCGCAACTGCGTGATGCCATCAATCACTTCCGCAGGACGGTCACCGCCGACCCAGCTGTAGGCTTTGATTTTGTCGCGCACCAGGCCGCCCATCAATTGCCAGACCGGCGCGTTCAGCACTTTGCCTTTGATATCCCACAGCGCCTGGTCGATACCGGCGATGGCGCTCATCAGGATCGGCCCCCCACGGTAAAAGCCCGCGCGGTACATCACCTGCCAAAGGTCGTTAATGCGCGCCGGATCCTGACCAATCAGGTATTCACCCAGCTCGTGCACCGCCGCTTCTACGGTACGCGCACGCCCTTCAATCACCGGTTCGCCCCAGCCCACAACACCTTCATCGGTTTCGATTTTCAGGAACATCCAGCGCGGGGGTAAACGGTACGTGGTGAGTTTGGTAATTTTCATTTCACTGCCTCTCGATACGCTTTCACAAATGCTGCCGCCTGCTGTGCGGTACGTTCCACGGACTGCCCGGCACGATAAAGATCGCTGCCCAGCCCCGCGCCCACACAGCCAGCGCTCATCCACTGGCCCAGATTTTCTGGCGTTACGCCGCCCACGGCAAAGACCGGCACGCTGGCGGGCAATACCGCTTTCAGCGCTTTGATGTAGTCCGGACCAAAAGCCGATGACGGGAAAATTTTGAGCGACTGTGCGCCTGCATCGAGGGCAGTAAAGGCTTCCGTAGCGGTAGCGCAGCCCGGGCAGACGGTCATGCCGTGCCCCACCGCGCGGCGGATCACCTCTGGCTGAATATTGGGCGTAACGATAAGCCTGCAGCCCATCTTCGCCAGTTCATCCACCTGCTCCGGGTGCAGCACGGTGCCTGCGCCAATCAGCGCCTTCTCACCGAACGCCTCCACCACGGCCGGAATGCTTTTTTCCCATTCCGGCGAGTTGAGTGGGATTTCTACCGCGTCGAATCCGGCGTCGATAACCGCACCGACGTGGGCTAACGCCTCATCGGGCGTGATGCCGCGCAAAATCGCGATAAGGGGAAGATCAGTTTGCCACTGCATGAGCGATGCTCCTTATTCCTGCCTGAAATGCCGTGTCGCCGGATACCGTTGAAACGTTACGCCCAACGGCGCGAAACGCCTGCTCGTAGCGCGACGTTAGCGATGCGCCAGCGACAATGGTGATGGCCTGCTCGTGCGCGACGAAATCACGCATGCTGGCGACCTCAGCGCCAATCAGCAGGCCGGAGAGAAATTCGCTGACCTGCCCGCGCGGGAGA
Organism: Enterobacter sp. WP_7_1; assembly: GCF_003688535.1. Taxonomy (NCBI): domain Bacteria; kingdom Pseudomonadati; phylum Pseudomonadota; class Gammaproteobacteria; order Enterobacterales; family Enterobacteriaceae; genus Enterobacter; species Enterobacter sp. WP_7_1. The sequence continues at coordinate 221,088 of NZ_REFK01000005.1, forward strand.
TTTCCCAGCACGTGCGAGGCGCGAACCTCAAAAAGGTGCGGCAAAACGTCAGGAGAAGCGATCCCACGTTCAAGCCCGGCGGCAAACGCCTCTGACGAGGTTTCTTGCTCCGGCAAGCCGGCCCCAACCAGCGAATAGGTGAGCAGCAAGTGGTGCAGTTCGCCGGTCATCACGGTGCGAAAATTGTGGATTTGCTCAGCGTCAGCCTGGACCCACTTGCAGTGCGTTCCGGGCATGACGTAGACAGAAGAAGGCGAAAGCGCGCGCGCGCCAAGCAGCTGCGTCTCTTCGCCGCGCATCACGTTGTGGTTGTCGTCGCGAGAAACGCACAAGCCGGGAATAATCCAGATATTGTCGCCAACGGACGTTAACTGCTCGCCAATCGTGGAGAAATGGGCGGGAACCGGCAGGTAAGGCGCGACTTTCCAGCCTACGTTGCTGCCTACCATACCCGCCATTACCACCGGCGTGGCGCCATCGCGCCAGCGTTGTGTGACCTCTGCTAACACCGCTTCGGGGGATTTACCGTTCAGGCGCGTCACGCCTGCTTCTGATTGCCTGCTCTCCAGGCACTGCTCGCCCTGATACAGCCAGGCGCGCAGATTGGTCGATCCCCAGTCAATTGCGATGTAGCGAGATGTCATGTGATTTCCTTCAGCCTTCGTGTCGAGCTGGCAATCATGGTAAGTGCCGCCTGCTCTGCCGCATCGCCGTCCTGATGCCGTATCGCATCGAACAGCGCTTTATGTTCCTGGAGCGTTTTCGGCATGTTGGCCTCATCGCCCATCCAGGTACGTTCAAATACTGCTCGCTGTAGCGAGCTGATCGCTACGCTAAGCTGCTGTAATACCGGGTTATGCACCGACTGCAGCACCGCTTCGTGGTAGCGAATATCTGCCTCGTTAAACGCCTCCCGGTTCTGGTTATTGGCGATCATGTCGTTTAAAGCCGACTCGATCTGGGCCAAATCGCCGGAAGTTGCGCGTTCCGCCGCCCAGCGGGCGATGGCCGGTTCAACCAGGTTTCGGACTTCGCTCATCGCGCCGATAAGCCGCGGGTCGTAGTCGTTTTCCAGCACCCACTGCAGCACGTCGGTATCGAGGTAGTTCCACTGGTTACGCGGGGCAACAAACGCGCCGCGATAGCGCTTCATTTCAATCAGCCGCTTCGCCATCAGCGAGCGGAATACTTCCCGGATGATGTTGCGGGAGGTTTCAAACTCCTCACATAGTTCGGCCTCTGCCGGCAGCGGCGAACCGGGAACGTATTTGCCACCCACAATCTGTGTGCCCAGCGTGATGACGATGCGATCGGTTTTATTGAGAGTCATGGAGAGTCCTTGTGCTCTGTATGTCCATCACTACTTTACCGCGACCGCTGAATTTCACCTCACTTTTGCAGTACAAACGTGAGGTAGTTCGTCTTTGTCACGGCTTTAATGTAGTACAATCAATTAATGTTGTACTACAATCCAGATCACAAAAAGAACAATTCAATAAATTCAGCGCAAAAAAAAGCCCCGGTTGATAACCAAGGCCAATGAATGCAAACAGGCGTTACTGCAGCACAAACTTCTCAATGGCATAAGCCACGCCGTCTTCGAGGTTGGATTTGGTCACGAAGTTAGCCACTTCTTTCACCGACGGGATCGCGTTATCCATCGCCACGCCCATACCGGCGAATTCGATCATCGCGATGTCATTTTCCTGGTCACCCAGCGCCATGATCTCTTCCTGTTTAATGCCCAGCGCATCGGCCAGTGATTTGACACCGGTGCCTTTATTGACGCGTTTATCGAGGATTTCGAGGAAGTACGGCGCACTTTTCAGCACGGTGTACTTCTCTTTTACCTCTGCCGGAATGCGCGCAATCGCTTTATCCAGGATCTCTGGCTCGTCGATCATCATCACTTTCAGGAACTGCGTCGCCGGGTCCATTTTCTCCGCTTCACAGAACACCAGCGGAATGGTCGCAACGTAGGATTCATGCACCGTGTAGTAGCTGATATCGCGGTTGGCGGTATAGAGCGTATTGCGATCGAGCGCGTGGAAGTGGGAACCCACTTCACGGGACAGTTTTTCCAGGAACAGATAGTCATCGTAGCTCAGCGCGGTTTGCGCAACCGTACTGCCATCTGCGGCTTTCTGCACCAGCGCGCCGTTATAGGTGATGCAGTAGTCGCCCGGCTGATTCATGTGCAGCTCTTTCAGATAGCTGTGTACGCCCGCAAACGGACGCCCCGTGGTCAGGACCACATTCACGCCCTTTGCGCGCGCCGCGGCGATCGCGTTTTTAACGGCTGGAGAGATGGTGTGGTCTGGCAGCAGCAGCGTGCCGTCCATGTCGATTGCAATGAGTTTGATAGCCATGAGTTCCCCGGAATAAATGAGTGCTGCCTCATGCTAACGCGATTAAGCACACAAAAATAGAGCTATATTGCGCAACAGGAATGCCCCTTTTACGTTTATTCCGGGGAACAAAGGCTTACTCGCGGGTGAGCACAATTTTACCGAACGCGCCGCGATCCAGATGTTCAAACGCCTGTTCAAGCTCGTTAAAACGGTAGCGATGCTCGATCACCGGCTTCAGCCCCGTGACGTCAACTGCGCGGACAAAATCTTCCAGCGCCCGGCGATGCCCCACGCCAATCCCCTGAATGACCGGGGATTTCAGCAGCAATTCGCCAGCAGAGAGGGTAATCTCCGTCCCGGCCAGCACGCCAATAACGGAGATACGTCCGTGAACGGCAACGGCGCGCAGGGAATGCTTCAGGTTATCTCCACCGACGGTTTCGATAATATGGTCGATACCGCGATCCTGCGTGAGCGCCAGCGTATTTTCAGCCCAGTCGCCTTTCAGCCGGTTGATTCCGTGGCTGGCCCCCAGCGTTTTGGCCAGCGCCAGTTTCTCATCGCTCCCCGAGATGACAAACACCTCAGCGCCGTGCGCTTTTGCGATTTGCAGGGCGAATATCGCCACGCCGCCCGTGCCCTGCACCAGCACCGATTGCCCGGCGCGAAGCTGGCCGCGCTCCACCAGCGCAAACCAGGCGGTAAGCCCTGCGCAGGGTAAGGTGCTGGCCTCGGCGTCATCCAGGGTCTCCGGAGAGGCCACCAGCGCGTCTTCCTTCACAATCACATACTCGGCCAGCATGCCCTGGAAGTATCCGCCGGACGTTTTATAGGGCAGATTGCGCGCGTCCGCCTGCGGCTTACCGTCGATCCACTCAGGGAAGAAGGTTGAGATGACGCGCGCGCCGGGCTGGAAGCGCGTAACGCCTTCACCAATGCTGTCCACCACGCCCGCCATGTCAGACGCCGGGGTAAACGGGAAGGAAAGCGGGATCGGCATTGTGCCTTCAACAACCATTTTATCGCGATAGTTAAGCGCAACGGCATTCACCCTTACGCGCACTTCACCCGGGCCCGGCTGTGGAACGGGCGCCTGAGTCAGCTTGAGGTTCTCGCGCCCGAGGGCATCCATGGACCAGCGTTGCATTGTCTCTGTCATTTTATTTCTCCTGCCATCAGATGAGCTTTAGTCCTGACAGTCTACCGTTGACTAATGGTCGCCAGTGGCGATAAGTTTTCTCTTTATTGACGCCATAACAGATACAATCTATGACCGATACGCTGAAGGATATTCCTGTTTTTGTGGCCGCCGTTGAGGCGGGAAGTTTTGCGCAGGCCGCCATTCGTCTGCATTTGTCACGCTCGGCGGTCGGAAAAAGCATCGCTCGCCTTGAACAACGGCTGGGGGTACGTCTTTTTCAGCGCACCACCCGCAGCCAGAGTCTGACCGATAACGGCGCCCTTTTTTATGAACGCTGCCTGCGCGCACTGGAGGAGATTCGGGGTGCGGAATCGCTGCTTGAAACCGGAAAACAGCAGGTCAGCGGCCGCCTGCGCATTTCCATGCCGGTGCTGTTTGGTCGCCAGTGTGTCGCCCCGCTGCTGATAGCGCTGGCTCAGGAACACCCCGGGCTTGAGCTGGAAATGTCATTCAGCGACCGCGTGGTGGATCTGGTCGAGGAAGGGTTTGATATGGCGGTGCGTAACGGCACGCTTCAGGACAGCAGCGTGCTGGTCGCCAGAAAGCTGGGAGAACACCGCATGGTGCTGTGCGCCGCGCCGGAGTATCTGCTGAAGAAAGGCCAGCCACAAAGCGTTAATGATTTATCCCAGCATACGGCTATTAACTATTTGAGCGCAGGCAGAGTGTTATCCTGGCAGCTGATGGATAACGAAGGAACGTCGCACACCTTTACGCCCCGATCGTCGCTCAATATGGATGATTTGCAGGCGATCTGCGACGCTGCGCTGGCCGGGCACGGCATTGCATGGCTGCCCTGCTGGATGGTCGTCAAAGATATTCACCAGGGTAAACTCGTCCCGCTCTTAAAGCAGGCACCGGATGTGCATTTCAACGTTCATGCGGTCTGGCAGCAGACGCCGCACCTGCCGCTGAGGGTAAGAATAGCGATAGATACGCTGGCGAGCCGTTTACCGTCCGTGATGTCGCTGGATATGCCTGCGCCCACAAAAAAGCCGCGCTAAAAGCGCGGCCAGTTATCGTGCGGTATAACGACGATTAAATATCGATATTTGCCGCTTTCAGGGCGTTCTCTTCAATGAAGGCACGACGTGGTTCAACCGCATCGCCCATCAGGGTCGTGAACAGCTGGTCCGCAGCTATCGCGTCCTTAACGGTGACGCGCAGCATGCGGCGGCTTTCCGGATCCATGGTGGTTTCCCACAGCTGGTCCGGGTTCATTTCGCCCAGACCTTTATAGCGTTGGATCGCAAGGCCACGACGGGACTCTTTCACCAGCCAGTCCAGCGCCTGCTCGAAGCTGGCTACCGGCTGACGACGTTCGCCACGTTCGATGAACGCATCGTCTTCGATCAGGCCGCGCAGCGTCTCGCCGAGCGTGCAGATACGGCGGTATTCCGGACCGGTCACAAACTCGTGTTCCAGCGGGTAGTCGGTATCAACGCCGTGGGTACGCACGCGAATAATAGGCTCGAACTGCTTATCGGCGTTCTGCTGGATATCGCATTTCCACATGCTGCCGTGCTGCTCTTTCTCGTTCAGATCGGTCACCAGGGCGTTCACCCAGCGGGTCACGGTCTGCTCGTCGCTCAGATCGGCTTCGGTCAGGGTCGGCTGATAAACCAGCTCCTTCAGCAGCGTTTTCGGATAACGGCGTTCCATACGCGTAATCATTTTCTGCGTGGCGTTGAACTCGGACACCAGACGCTCCAGCGGCTCACCGGCCAGTGCAGGGGCGTGCGAGTTCGCGTGCAGGGTCGCGCCATCAAGGGCGATAGCGATTTGGTACTGATCCATCGCTTCGTCGTCTTTGATGTACTGTTCCTGCTTGCCTTTCTTCACCTTGTACAGCGGCGGCTGTGCAATGTAGACGTGGCCACGTTCAACGATTTCAGGCATCTGACGATAGAAGAAGGTCAACAGCAGCGTACGAATGTGCGAGCCGTCGACGTCCGCATCGGTCATGATGATGATGCTGTGATAGCGCAGTTTGTCCGGGTTGTACTCATCGCGGCCGATGCCGCAGCCCAGCGCGGTGATGAGGGTCGCCACTTCCTGAGAAGAGAGCATCTTGTCGAAACGGGCTTTCTCAACGTTGAGGATTTTACCCTTCAGCGGCAGGATAGCCTGGTTCTTACGGTTACGGCCCTGCTTCGCAGAACCGCCCGCGGAGTCCCCTTCCACGAGGTACAGTTCAGACAGCGCCGGGTCGCGTTCCTGGCAGTCAGCCAGTTTGCCCGGCAGGCCTGCTAAGTCCAGCGCGCCTTTACGACGGGTCATTTCACGGGCTTTACGCGCCGCTTCACGGGCACGCGCCGCATCGATAATTTTGCCCACCACGATTTTTGCGTCGGATGGGTTTTCCAGCAGGTATTCGCTCAGCAGTTCGTTCATCTGCTGCTCAACGGCCGATTTCACCTCGGAAGAGACCAGCTTGTCTTTGGTCTGTGAGGAGAACTTCGGATCCGGCACCTTCACGGAGACAACGGCAATCAGGCCTTCACGGGCGTCATCACCGGTGGCACTGACTTTCGCTTTCTTGCTGTAGCCTTCTTTGTCCATGTAGGCGTTCAGGGTACGGGTCATCGCCGCACGGAAGCCTGCAAGGTGAGTACCGCCGTCACGCTGCGGAATGTTGTTGGTGAAGCAGTAGATGTTTTCCTGGAAACCGTCGTTCCACTGCAGCGCCACTTCCACGCCGATACCGTCTTTTTCGGTGGAGAAGTAGAAGATATTCGGGTGAATTGGCGTTTTGTTCTTGTTCAGATACTCAACGAACGCTTTGATACCACCTTCGTAATGGAAGTGGTCTTCTTTACCGTCACGCTTGTCTTTAAGGCGGATAGAGACGCCGGAGTTCAGGAACGACAGTTCGCGCAGGCGTTTCGCCAGGATGTCGTACTCGAATTCGGTGACGTTGGTGAAGGTTTCATGGCTCGGCCAGAAACGCACCATTGTACCGGTTTTGTCGGTATCGCCGGTAACGGCCAGCGGTGCCTGCGGCACGCCGTGCGTATAGAGCTGACGGTGAATTTTGCCTTCGCGCTGGATAACCAGCTCCAGCTTCTGCGACAGGGCGTTAACCACGGAAACGCCTACGCCGTGCAGGCCGCCGGAAACTTTATAGGAGTTATCGTCGAACTTACCGCCTGCGTGCAGCACGGTCATGATCACTTCCGCAGCAGAGACGCCCTCTTCCGGGTGAATACCGGTTGGGATGCCACGACCATCATCGGTGACGGAGACAGAGTTGTCCGCATGGATGGTGACCACGATGTCTTTACAGTGACCCGCGAGCGCTTCGTCGATAGCGTTATCTACCACCTCGAATACCATGTGGTGCAGACCGGTGCCGTCATCCGTGTCGCCGATATACATACCCGGGCGCTTACGCACCGCATCCAGCCCTTTCAGGACTTTGATACTGGAGGAGTCATAAGAATTCGACATCAACGTTTCTCGCTCATTTCAACTTGGGTTAATCCGTTATTTTACCCTTTTCCACGGTAAACATCTTCGAATTTTCGTCCGACATGTCTATAACGTGTTCAGCGCTAATGGCGCTGACGAAAACCTGCGACTGCGTGGCTTTTAAGCGGCTGGCAAGCAGCCCGCGCCGCGCGTCGTCGAGTTCCGAGGCAAAATCATCTATCAGGTACAGGCAGCGTCTTCCGCTCTCGCGGGTGAGAAACTCTCCCTGTGCCAGGCGCAGCGCACACATCAGGAGCTTGAGCTGCCCGCGCGACAGCGTGTCTTCCACCGGCGCACCGTCTGCACGAATGCGGAAATCCGCCTTGTGCGGGCCGTGCGCGGTGTAGGTCAACATGCGGTCACGCTCGAAGCTTCTCTCTAACACCTCAGCATAATCCGTCTCTTTCTCCCAGCCGCGCTGGAAGGAGAAGGTAAGAGAAAACTCGGGTAAAAACTGTTTGCAGGTGTCGGCCATGTCTTCGGCGATACCTGCGCTGTATTCGGCACGCCAGTTGCTGATTTGTTCCGCGAGAGGGATTAACTCCATATCCCACGGACGCAGCTGGGCGTAACGGGTAACCTGGCGCAGAGCAGCGTTACGCTGCTTGAGCAGACGCTTCAGGTTGCTCCAGGCGTTAAAGAAACCGGCTTCGTTGTGAAAGCATCCCCAGTCGAGGAATGCTCTTCTGTATTTGGGGCCGCCGTTGAGTAAAGTAAACCCCTCCGGCGTAATCAGCTGCATTGGCATCAGCAGCGCCAGCTCCGCCACTTTATGGCCGTCGGTGCCGTCGATGCGCACCTTACTGTCGCCCTGCTTGTCTTTGGTCAGGCCGATGGCGGTTTCCCGCTCCGCCCCCTGCAAACGCCCGTGCAGAACAAAGGATTCCTGCTCGTGGCGAATGACGCGACCAATCTGCAAACTGCGAAACGCCCGACCGTGGCCGAGCGTATAGATGGCCTCAAGCACGCTGGTTTTGCCGCTGCCGTTTGCGCCAACCAGGAAGTTAAAGCCAGGGGATAAAGCGAGATCCGCGCTTTCGATATTGCGAAAGTCGCGGATCAACAGACGGGTGAGCGACATTACAGTCTCATTGGCATGACAACATAAGCCGCGCTTTGGCTGGCCGCATCTTCAATCTGTACGCTTGAAACGGAGTCGGTCAGCAGAATGCGAACGTTCTCGCATTTCAGTGCATTCAGCACATCCAGCACGTAGCTGACGTTAAAGCCGATTTCCATCTCGGTTCCGGCGTAGGTGACGTCCAGAATTTCTTCTGCCTCTTCCTGCTCCGGGTTGTTAGCGGTGATTTTGATCTGGTTTTCACTCACGTACAGGCGCACGCCGCGGAATTTCTCGTTAGAGAGAATGGCCGCGCGGGCAAAGGCCTGCTTGAGGCTGTCGCAGCCTGCTTCCAGCGTTTTGTCCGGATTCTTCGGCAATACGCGGCGATAATCCGGGAAACGACCGTCAACCAGCTTAGACGTGAAGACAAAATCGCCCACGTGTGCGCGGATGTTGTTGCTGCCGATCTGCACGCGCAGCGGCGTGTCGCCACCGTCGAGCATACGCATCAGCTCAATCACCCCTTTACGCGGCACGATCACCGAATGGTTTGGCAGTGAATCGCCAATCGGCATAGAACAGACCGCCAGACGGTGGCCGTCGGTCGCCACGGTACGCAGCTCTTCACCTTCGGTTTCGAACAGCATGCCGTTTAAGTAGTAACGAACGTCCTGATGCGCCATGGAGAACTGCGTGGCTTCAATCAGACGCTTCATCGTCGCCTGCGGCAGGGTGAATTCAACTTCGCTCTGCCAGTCGTCCAGGTTCGGGAAGTCCGCAGCAGGCAGCGTGGAGAGCGAGAAACGGCTGCGGCCAGAGCGCACCAGCATACGGTCGCCTTCCAGCTGCACGGCAATTTCAGCGCCTTCCGGCAGCCCGCGGCAGATATCAAAGAATTTACGTGCCGGAACCGTGGTCGCGCCCGCGTCGTGCGGCTGCGTCAGCGTAACGCGCGCGATCATTTCCATTTCCAGATCTGTACCGGTCAGCGACAGCGTACCGTCCGCGACCTGAAGCAGCAGGTTTCCGAGAATAGGCAGCGTTGGGCGGCCACCTAATGGGCCACTCACCTGTTGCAGCGGTTTTAATAAATGTTCACGTTCAACGGTAAATTTCATAGCGTCACGATGATAATGTTCTGATTAGATTGGAAAAATCTTCTTTTATGTCGTGGCTTTCTTCGCGTAACTGCTCAATCTTGCGACAAGCGTGCAGCACGGTCGTATGGTCACGGCCACCAAACGCATCCCCGATTTCCGGCAGACTGTGGTTGGTTAACTCCTTTGCCAGCGCCATCGCCATCTGACGCGGACGCGCCACCGAGCGGGAACGACGTTTAGACAGTAAATCTGCCACTTTGATCTTGTAGTACTCAGCCACCGTCTTTTGAATATTGTCGATAGTGACCAGTTTTTCCTGCAATGCCAGCAAATCTCGCAGCGCTTCACGCACAAAATCGATGGTGATCGCACGACCGGTGAAGTTGGCATTGGCGATAACGCGGTTCAGCGCCCCTTCAAGCTCACGCACGTTGGAGCGCAGACGCTTGGCAATGAAGAACGCCACTTCGCCCGGCAGGCGAATGTCGTTTTCATCGGCTTTCTTCATCAGGATCGCGACGCGGGTTTCCAGCTCCGGTGGCTCGATCGCCACGGTCAGGCCCCAGCCGAAGCGGGATTTCAGACGATCTTCAACGCCGTTGATCTCTTTTGGATAACGATCCGAGGTCAAAATGATCTGCTGATTGCCTTCCAGCAGGGCATTAAAGGTGTGGAAAAACTCTTCCTGCGATCGTTCTTTATTCGCAAAGAACTGGATGTCATCGATGAGCAGCGCGTCAACAGAACGATAGTAGCGTTTAAACTCTTCGATCGCATTGTTTTGCAGGGCTTTTACCATGTCCTGAACGAAGCGTTCGGAGTGCATATACACCACTTTGGCATTGGGCTTGCGCGCCATAATGCCGTTACCCACCGCATGCAGCAGGTGCGTTTTACCCAGACCCGTGCCGCCATAAAGGAACAGCGGGTTATAGGCCCCACCAGGGTTATCAGCAACCTGACGAGCCGCCGCGCGCGCCAGCTGGTTCGACTTACCTTCAACGAAGTTATCGAACGTATGTTTCACGTTAACGTTAGAGCGGTAGGTTGGCTCAGCCGGTGCAGGGACATTATCCCAGCCCTGACGAGCGGGTGCGACGCGAGGGGCCGGAGCAGGAGCAGCCTGAGCAGGCGCTGCTACGTTCACGGTTTCACGAACGGTTTGGGTGACCGGCTTTGTGCCCACTTCAAAGCGCAGCTGCGGGGCATCTGACCCGCAGAAATCGTTCAGCAGTCCATTGATGTTATTAAGGTACTTGTCCCTTACCCAATCGAGCACAAAACGGTTTGGCGCATACAAAGCCAGCGTGTTATCGCTCAGTTCCGCCTGCAACGGGCGGATCCACATACTGAATTCTGTGGCTGGTAACTCATCCTGCAATCGGGCAAGACACTGCTGCCAAAGCGAAAGTGACACGGCGGACTCCACTCGAACAATAAAAGAAAACTATTGAATATTCATGATTGTTGGCGCACATCGACATGACCCTGTGCAAAAGGGTGATGTGCGAACCGCTATCTGCGGTTATACCCGGCCAGGATCGCTGGATCCCGATCGGGACCGCGGATCATAGCCTAAACTGAGCCAGAGATCTTCTGTTTCTCACAGATTCTTCCCGATTTATCCACAGGAAGATCCGGAACCGGATAAGTGTAAACGATCCTGGCGCCAGTACCCCACGATTTAGTCCGCATATTGGAAAAATTAATGAGCACAGACAATTTATTGCTTAAATGATCTAACGAAGATCCGGGACGATCCTTGCGCTTTGTTGGCGAGGCCGTATAATCCTCGACCCGGCGCGTGATGCTCATCTTCCTGCGTCGTCCGTTGCTCATTTTCCACGCGAAAACGTGCGGAAATACGCGGGAAATAAGGAAAGAGAATTGACTCCGGAGTGTACAATTATTACAATCCGGCCTCTTTAATCACCCACGCTGAGGCGTTAGTCGTTCGAAACTCGTTCGGGTATACGCAAAAGTCAGTGAATTTATTCAAGTTTAGGTAGAAATCGCCATGAAACGCACTTTTCAACCGTCTGTACTGAAGCGCAACCGTTCTCACGGCTTCCGTGCTCGTATGGCTACTAAAAATGGTCGTCAGGTTCTGGCACGTCGTCGTGCTAAAGGCCGCGCTCGTCTGACCGTTTCCAAGTAATAAAGCTAACCCCTGAGTGGTTAAGCTAGCATTTCCCAGGGAGTTACGTTTGTTAACTCCCGCTCATTTCACTTTCGTCTTCCAGCAGCCACTACGGGCTGGCACGCCGCAAATCACCATCCTCGGCCGCCAAAATTCGCTGGGGCATCCCCGCATCGGTCTCACAGTCGCCAAGAAAAATGTTAAGCGTGCGCATGAACGCAATCGGATTAAACGTCTGACGCGTGAAAGCTTCCGTTTACGTCAGCACGAACTGCCTTCAATGGATTTCGTGGTGGTGGCGAAGAAAGGGGTTGCCGACCTCGATAACCGTGCTCTCTCGGAAGCGTTGGAAAAATTATGGCGCCGCCACTGTCGCCTGGCTCACGGGTCCTGATAGCCCTCATTCGGGTCTATCAACGCCTGATTAGTCCGCTACTCGGGCCGCACTGCCGTTTCACACCAACATGCTCAAGCTACGGAATTGAGGCATTGCGCAGGTTTGGAGTGATAAAAGGCAGTTGGTTGACGGTGAAACGCGTATTAAAATGCCACCCTTTACACCCCGGTGGAGACGACCCCGTCCCCCCAGGACCCTTTGATACCAGAGAACACTAACGATGGATTCGCAACGCAATCTTCTTATCATCGCTTTGTTGTTCGTGTCTTTCATGATCTGGCAGGCATGGGAGCAGGATAAAAATCCTCAACCCCAGCAGCAGACCACGCAGACTACGACCACCGCAGCGGGTAGCGCCGCCGACCAGGGCGTACCGGCCAGTGGCCAGGGGAAACAGATTACGGTTAAGACCGATGTGCTTGAGCTGACAATCAACACCCGTGGTGGTGATGTTGAGCAGGCGCTGCTGTTGACCTACCCGAAAGAGCTGAAGTCTAACGAACCGTTCCAGTTACTGGAAACCACGCCTGAGTTTATCTACCAGGCGCAGAGCGGCCTGACCGGTCGTGATGGCCCGGATAACCCGGCTAACGGTGCGCGTCCACTGTATACCGTCGAGAGCGACACCTTTGTACTGGCTGATGGTCAGAACGAACTCGCAATCCCGATGACGTACACCGACGCCGCAGGCAACACCTTCACCAAAACCTTCACTCTGAAACGCGGTGAATATGCGGTGAACGTGGGCTACAGCGTACAGAACGCCAGTGCGAAACCACTGGAACTGTCGACCTTTGGCCAGCTGAAGCAGTCCATCAATCTGCCGTCTCACCGTGACACCGGAAGCAGCAACTTTGCGCTGCATACCTTCCGTGGCGCGGCGTACTCCACGCCAGACGCGAAGTATGAGAAATACAAATTCGACACCATTGCCGATAACGAAAACCTGAACGTCAGCGCTAAAGGCGGTTGGGTGGCAATGCTGCAGCAGTATTTCGCTACTGCGTGGGTGCCAAATAACGACGGTACCAACAACTTCTATACCGCGAACCTGGGTAACGGTCTTGCAGCCATCGGCTACAAATCCCAGCCGGTTCTGGTTCAGCCGGGTCAAACCGGTAAGATGGCAAGCACTCTGTGGGTCGGCCCGGAAATTCAGGACAAAATGGCCGCTGTTGCGCCGCACCTGGATCTGACCGTCGATTACGGTTGGTTGTGGTTCATCTCTCAGCCGCTGTTTAAGCTGCTGAAGTTCATCCACAGCTTCCTGGGTAACTGGGGCTTCTCCATCATCGTTATCACCTTCATCGTTCGTGGCATCATGTACCCGCTGACTAAAGCGCAGTACACCTCCATGGCGAAGATGCGTATGCTGCAGCCGAAGATTGCGGCGATGCGTGAGCGTCTGGGCGATGACAAACAGCGTCAGAGCCAGGAAATGATGGCCCTGTATAAAGCAGAGAAAGTAAACCCACTGGGTGGTTGCTTCCCGCTGCTGATTCAGATGCCAATCTTCCTTGCGCTGTACTACATGCTGATGGGTTCCGTTGAGCTGCGCCACGCGCCGTTCGCCCTGTGGATCCACGACCTGTCCGCACAGGACCCGTACTACATCCTGCCGATCCTGATGGGCGTGACGATGTTCTTCATCCAGAAGATGTCGCCGACCACCGTGACCGACCCGATGCAGCAGAAGATCATGACCTTTATGCCGGTCATCTTCACCGTGTTCTTCCTGTGGTTCCCGTCAGGTCTGGTGCTGTACTATATCGTCAGCAACCTGGTGACCATCATCCAGCAGCAGCTGATTTACCGTGGTCTGGAAAAACGTGGCCTGCATAGCCGCGAAAAGAAAAAATCCTGATTCGGTAAGTTAACGCTAAAATAAGGGCGGTCGATTGACCGCCTTTTTTATTTGTATTGAACGAGACCAACCATGAGCCATAACGACACTATCGTCGCCCAGGCAACCCCACCGGGACGCGGTGGTGTAGGCATTCTGCGCATCTCCGGCCTGAAGGCGCGCGAGGTGGCCGAAGCGGTGCTGGGTAAACTGCCAAAGCCGCGCTACGCTGATTACCTGCCGTTTAAAGATACCGACGGCACGCCGCTGGACCAGGGCATCGCGCTGTGGTTCCCCGGCCCGAACTCTTTCACCGGCGAAGACGTGCTGGAGCTGCAGGGACACGGCGGCCCGGTTATCCTCGACCTGCTGTTAAAACGTATTCTGACCCTGCCTGGCCTGCGCATTGCGAAGCCGGGCGAGTTCTCCGAGCGAGCCTTCCTCAACGACAAGCTCGACCTGGCGCAGGCAGAAGCGATTGCAGACCTGATCGACGCCAGCTCTGAACAGGCGGCCCGCTCCGCCCTGAACTCGCTGCAGGGGGCATTCTCCGCCCGCGTAAATCACCTTGTGGAAGCACTTACTCACCTCAGGATCTACGTGGAAGCGGCTATCGACTTCCCGGATGAGGAGATCGACTTCCTCTCTGACGGTAAAATCGAAGCGCAGCTCAACCAGGTAATGAACGATCTCGACGCCGTGCGCGCCGAAGCGCGCCAGGGCAGCCTGCTGCGGGAAGGGATGAAGGTGGTGATTGCCGGACGTCCTAACGCCGGGAAATCGAGCCTGCTGAACGCCCTGGCGGGCCGTGAAGCGGCAATCGTCACTGATATTGCCGGCACCACCCGCGACGTGCTCCGCGAGCACATCCACATCGACGGCATGCCGCTGCACATCATTGATACCGCCGGCCTGCGCGATGCCAGCGATGAAGTGGAACGCATCGGTATCGAACGCGCCTGGCAGGAGATCGAGCAGGCTGACCGCGTGCTGTTTATGGTGGACGGCACCACGACCGACGCCGTTGACCCGGCTGAGATCTGGCCGGACTTTATCGCCCGCCTTCCGGCTAAGCTGCCAATCACCGTGGTGCGTAACAAAGCGGACGTCACCGGCGAAACGCTGGGCATCAGCGATGTGAACGGTCACTCACTGATTCGCCTGTCGGCGCGTACCGGTGAAGGCGTTGACGACCTGCGCAACCATCTCAAGCAGAGCATGGGTTTTGACACCAGTATGGAAGGCGGCTTCCTGGCGCGTCGTCGTCACCTGCAGGCGCTGGAAGAGGCGGCAAACCACCTTGTTCAGGGTAAAGCGCAGCTGATCGGCGCGTGGGCTGGTGAACTGCTGGCGGAAGAGCTGCGTCTGGCGCAGCAGAATCTGAGCGAAATCACCGGGGAGTTTACGTCGGACGATCTGCTGGGACGGATCTTCTCGAGCTTCTGTATCGGTAAGTAATACTGTTATTCGATGCATTCTCATCAAAAAAGAATATAGATAGCCTACCATATCATTATGAAATTTTTTGTGTTTAAGTCATTGTTATTATCAAAATGCTGAGGTGAGTCGTCACCTCAACATTTCACCAAATGGAAAGTATTCACAAAAAAATAATTAGCACTCAAATTATTAAAAGGAATAACAAATGATAAAAACAAACGTCGTGCTTAATCTTACACAGCCGCTAACAAATTTATATATCAACTTTAGCCACTCAACAGAGCAGGAATCCTTGCTACAAAAAAATGCTCAAAATCAGATTGAACAGCTTCTAGCAACTTTTCATAAAGAAAATATTAATAATAATTCAAATAAAGCATATGATGAATTTAATCCAAGAAGATGTAATAATACAATATTTATTCATGGTGAAAGAGGTGCAGGAAAGACGACTTTCTTAAAAGCAATCCTTAATAAATACAAAAGTAATGAGTTAACAACTCCAAAAATATGCCCACTCCCTCTTATTGACCCAACTCTGATTGAAACTCACCAGCATATATTAGTCGACATAGTTACAAAATTCGTGCGTCTTATAAACAAACGACTATCCTGCTGCAAAGATGAAAGCAAATACAATTTATTCCGTAATAAACTGGAAAAAATGGCTGAAGGTCTTAAGTTACTTACCCTAAAAGGTCATGAGAATAATGCAAACAGTGATGCTGCTTGGTTCCTAGATAGAGCTTTAAACAAAGCGACTAGTGGACAAGATCTGGAAAAGCTATTTCACGAACTTATAGATGTCATAGCTGAAATCTTAGATAAAGAGCTATTTTTAATTGCCATAGATGACGTTGACACTCAAACTTCTAAAGCAAATGAAGTATTAGAGGTACTAAGATGCTATCTTACTCATCCCAAACTTGTTATTTTACTTTCTGGCGATTTGAAACTATATAGCTACATAGTCCGGTGTAACAAAGAAAAAGAAATAGGAATAAGTACAACACAAAGAAACAATCAAAACAGACTCGAATTAATCGGTCATTTAGAGCAACAATACCTGACAAAATTACTGCCTATTGAACAAAGAGTTTACCTTAAAAAACTAGATGAATTGAGTGAAATATTAACTTTAAAGATTGAGCATGAGGCTTTAAAAAACATATACGGAAAAAATAAAATAGAAATAAATGAGTTATTAAGACTAATCTTTTCAGACGCTTTAAATATAAAAACAGAGCATTTAAACTCCCACTTAAATTTTATTATGAGCCAACCAGTCCGAAGTGTTTTACAATTAGTAAAAACATTAATTGAGGGACCAGACCATAATAAAAACTCATTACGTAACAACCCAATCGAATTAAAAAATGCAATTTATCAAAACTTTATAGGAAATCTGGTTGAAACAACTCTAAGAGTAGAAAATATTTCTGAGTTTAATCCACATATAAATGCAGTTGGATATGAGCTTTTTAAAATTCTATTTGAGCATGGAGAACTTGAGACTGGTTTTTACTCAAGGCCTGATAGCAGTAATGATCAACCTGGGTATAATGCAGCAAAACTGTATATTTCAGCAACAATGGCAGATCTCTTATCTGAAAAAAATAAGAATGAAAGTTTTAGTAATGCATTAAAATTAATTATATCTTGTGGTGCAAGCTCTAGTGTCTATCAAACATTTGTGAATAAAAACCTTTTGGATAATCACAGCTTCAATGATTATATTGATTACATTGGATTAAATAGAAACGAAGATAATATTATAAGTATTACATCCCATTTTAGCCCCATAATCATGGATCAATATAATCCTACCAATCAAAAAGGTATAATATCTGGAGTCATAAGAACCCCTCGCAAACTGAATCAAAAAACAAAAATCAGATTTGAGGATTTTATTAAAAAACATAACATCAATAACTCCTCGAGGATCACAACACTTTCTCACTTGGAAAGAATACATGATGGGTTTATACATAGTGAAAATAACACACAGGATCTTTCAAATTATATAGCTGCTAAAACAATATTATTTTCATCACATCGTTCTGCTGTAACTGCGGAGTCTCGCGATTATATATCTATTTACAACCTGTTATCTTCAATTGCTGAATTAACCAGCTCAAATCCTAATAATTTAGATATAAATAAAAACCTAAATAACCTAGCCAATATTAATACTTTTATATATCCAACATTTTTAACAGGCAAAATTAGTGGTGAAGAAGATATCACAGACAATGATCTATTTGAAGAAAGAGAGTCAAGCTATCTTCCTGCTAATGTTGAAAATGCTTTTGAAGGCCTTATGAAAAAATGGTTGGCTCAACTTAAAGAAGCCGAACATTCATCGCTAATGATTGGGAAAATATGGGTTAGAATTTTTTATACCTTGAGTCAAGTCTCAGATAAAGCGCTTGAAAAAGTTAATTATACTATCGGGAAAGAAAAGGACGATATTGTTCTCGGAGTATTATATGCAAGGTTTATTTGGTCAATAATTAATTCATCTTTAATTGAAGAAATAAGATATAGAAAAAATATTTCAGGAAAATTACTAAAAGCTATAAATAGCGCAAAAAACACACAATCCTCACCTCGAGAACTAATACAAAACATTGATAATCTAAATAAAGAAAATATTGTATGGAGTAAAGACCTTCCATTTACTTTTAATCTTATTAGCTGCCCTCTTTTTTGGCCTTTTTTAGGTGCATATACGAATGGTGAAGGTGAGGAGAAACTAGATTTGTTCAATATAATCAATAATATTTTAGCTGATCACAATATCCTATACGATAACAAAAAAATCGACTTTAAATTTATAGCTGAAAATTCTAATCCGATGCAACTAAAAATATCGGCACTACCAATAATGGGCTGTTTCAGAGGTGATATCACTAAACCAAGTAAAAGTAGTGTTATTCCACCTAGACAGCAACCGAGCAGCGGAGTATAACACTATGTTTTTAAACACACATATTCTTTCAGAACCTGAGCTCTATACATTTCTTTGTAAACATATTAAAGAAATGATGGATAAGAGCTCTAGTTTAAACATCAAAGAAATTAAGAAAATAACTTATTCTAGTTGGCACAAGCGACATAACATACATACTGATCAGATGTTTCATGGGCATTGGAACAATTTACTCATAAGAATAAAACAAGAGAACTCAGTTTGTAGAGCACTTCTATCCCAGGCAGCTCGCTATCATTTTGATTGTGATGACCAACGACATATTGCAGTTAAACCAGAGAAATTCAGTGCTTGGCAAAATTGGTTGGCTAATCAGTCAGGACTCCCCGTTATAGCTTTTCAACTTCAAGAAAACATCAATTTCTCTCATTCATTTTTTGAACGCAGAATTTTGTTAAAAAATACATTAGGATACAGAAGTATTATCTCTCCATATAATCAGTTAGTTGAAGATTATATAGAACGTGAGGGACTCAATGAAAGTCATATGCATCTGAATGGTACAACTTCGATGGAAGCAATGTGGCATTTTTCACTGTGTAATCCCAATGTAATTCTTGAAGAAATAGAATCACAATTTCTAAAAAACGATCGTGTTCAGTTACTTTACTCTTCATCCCGTGATTTCAAGAACCCAAGGGATTTCCACTATGTGCTTCTTCTCGCTAGACATTTACGGCAATTATTAATTTCTTGGATTCAAAATAAGGAAGATACTAATCAATATAAACATATTGTGCATGACATCTTGATAAACAAAGACAACACTTCAGGAATATCAACAAATGACTTAGGGTTTTCCATGGAGTACAATTTTTTCGGGGACCTGGATGTCTGGACACATATAACAGAAATAGACCTAAATGCGTCTATAATTTATAAGTTAAAAGAATCTTCAGTTGACATTTATGATGCATGTTATTTATTATATTTATTATGTATGAATTGTTTCCAAAAGATATTGGTTCAAAGAGATGATCAATTTGGTTTTGACCAATTTCAGAAGTTTGCAGACGATGGAATACGAGAAGCTTATGAAAAAGAATACATTGCACGTTTTTATCAGCTTCACGGCCCTAACTCCAATGGAGTTTCTGATTTACTTACATTAGAGGGCAGGTTTGCTCCAAAGAATACCCAACAAAAAAATGTAAATTTAATATCCTCAATTCTGAGAGGATTTATCTGTTACTCTGAAAGAAAAGAAATAATTGAAGACTCGAATGATCTAAATATCCTTGCAGCTAAAGTAAGCAAACTCAACAGACCCAAATTACGCTTAGTTGCGCATTTTATTAAGAAGCCATGGAGAGTGGAATTAGATAACAATTTGGATACTGAACAAGAACCACATTTTCATAAATTAAGAGAGGAATTGAGGAAAAATGCCGATTTGCTTTTTAATTTATTAGAAAGCAACCCTGAACTTAGAAATATTTTGACTGGCGTGGATGCGGCTGCTAATGAAATAGAAACCCCTCCAGAAGTTTTTGCAGTTTTATTCAGAAACTGTCGCCGAAAGAGAATTAATAATTACACCTATCATGTTGGTGAGGATTTTGAACATCTACTTAGTGGAATTAGAGCGATTTTTGAAGCAGTAACGTTTCTTAACCTCAGAAATGGTGATCGTATAGGGCATGCTACAGCTATTGGTATTGATCCAAATATATGGATTAGTAAGATGCCGGATAGTCTTTTTTTAAGGCAAGGACAATGGTTAGAAAATTTATTATTCTTGCGTCATATAGCACTATCCAAACCAACTAGTTCAATATCTTTATCTCATATTGAGTCTGAAATCCATGAATTGTCATTAGAAATATTTGGAACACAGCATAACATAAATACTTTACAAATGTATTTCTCTCACAGAGATATTGATCCCAATTTAACACGAGATATTGTTAACAACAATGAAAATATTTATTGCGATTGGCTTCAAAAAGAATACATTTTAGCAACCCAAGTTCACTACGAGGCGTTGAAAATTTTATATAGCCGCTGGTTTGATAAAAAAACTATTAAAAACTTCGAAAAAATGAAAGAGATATCAATTTCCTCAACATCTTACCAGGTATTGTTATTTGCGCAGCAATACGTTCAAGGTTTGATTGTCGATCGTAGGGTTATTATAGAAACCTTACCAACTAGTAATGTAAGGATAAGTCATTATAATAATATTAAAGATCATCATGTCTTTAGATGGATTGCTGTCCCAGATAGAAAGATTAAAGGTGATCATCGTATGATTGTATCTCTTGGTTCTGATGACCCAGGGATATTTGTTACTGATTTGAGAAATGAATTCTATCATTTATTCTGCTCCCTTGTATGTGATTACTCATATTCAGAACATAATGCTCTAGAAGAAATTTCAAGATTGAATGAAAACGGAAGGGTATATCGTTTTGATGGACCCCAAAATTAACCTTTTAAAAAAAATTTATTGAATAAATCATTAGACTTTAAAACCCTTTATACAATGATGATTTCCTCCCAGGAAATCACCATTGTCCAAATGGCAACTCGCCTAATCCCTTTTCACCCCCTATCCTGCATGCCTGCATCTATGGGGGGTTTATGGCGCGTTTTCTGTTTTGTAGTTTCGCATTAGTTCTGCTTTATCCGTCCGGCATTGATATGTATCTGGTGGGATTGCCGCACATCGCCCGCGATCTGGGGGCCAGCGAAGCGCAGCTGCACATCGCGTTTTCGGCCTACCTCGCGGGGATGGCCTCGTCGATGGTGTTTGCCGGGAAGATCGCGGATAAGGCAGGCCGTCAGCCCGTCGCGATAACCGGCGCCATCATTTTTGCCCTTGCCTCTCTGCTCTGCTCACAGGCGCAAAGCAGCACCGTGTTCCTGGCCGGACGATTTATCCAGGGCATTGGAGCCGGTGGCTGCTACGTCGTCGCTTTTGCCATTTTGCGCGATACCCTAAGCGCCCAGCGTCGCGCCAAAGTGCTTTCGATGCTGAACGGTATTACCTGCATCATCCCGGTGCTGGCCCCGGTCGTGGGATATCTGATCATGCTGAAATTCCCGTGGCAGAGCCTGTTCTGGACCATGGCGGCGATGGGCGCGCTGGTGTTTATCCTGTCCATCTCCGTGCTGAAAGAGACCCATCCGGGCTCGCAGAATACAGGACATACCGCAACCATTCACCCAGCCGAGAAGCTGCTTAACCGCTTTTTCCTCAGTCGTCTGGCCGTGACCACGTTAAGCGTGGCGGTGATCCTGACCTATGTAAACGTTTCCCCGGTTTTACTGATGGAAACCATGGGCTTCGATCGAGGTGAGTATTCAACGGTGATGGCATTAACCGCCATGGTCAGTATGGCAGTCTCGTTCTCTACCCCGTTTGCGCTAAATGTTTTCAGCCAGCGCGCTTTGATGCTGACCTCACAGGTTTTATTCCTCACGGCTGGCGCGATCCTGGCAACCGCCAGCTCACATGCGGTGATGCTGGCGGGTATTACCCTCATTTGCGCCGGGTTCTCGGTTGGCTTTGGCGTGGCGATGAGTCAGGCGCTTGGCCCCTTCTCGCTGCGGGCAGGCGTGGCAAGCTCGGTGCTGGGAATTGCGCAGGTCTGCGGCTCGTCGCTGTGGATTTGGCTGGCGGCGGTCATCGGGCTTAACGCGCTGAATATGCTGATCGGGGTTCTGATTGGCTGTAGCATACTGTGCATCACCTTACTTATGGTCATCCAGCCCTCGGCGCATTATGAAGAAGCCCATCAGCAGTCTCGATCTTAACCTGTTGCTGTGCCTGCAGCTTTTGCTGCAGGAGCGCAGCGTCACCAAAGCGGCGAAACGGATGAACGTGACGCCGTCTGCGGTGAGTAAATCGCTGGCCAAGCTGCGTGACTGGTTTGACGACCCGCTGTTTGTCAAAACGCCGTTAGGGCTGCTGCCGACCCCGCTGACGGTAAGCCTCGAGCAGGATTTGGCTGACTGGATGCAAATCGGCAACCAGATCCTCGATAAATTCCACCATGATTCCCCGGGCGGGCTAACGTTCGTGCTGGCCGCCGAAACGCCGTTGATGCTGATCCGCTTTAACGCCCTGCTGGAGCAGGTGAACCAGCGCTATCCGCAGGCTACGGTGAAGATGCGTCACTGGGATTACGACTCGCTGGACGCCATTACGCGTGGAGAGGTGGATCTGGGATTCACCGGACGCGAAACGCACCCGCGCTCGCGTGAATTGCTGAAGCTAATGCCGTGGTTCATCGACTATGAGATTCTGTTCAGCGACCGTCCGTGCGTGTATCTGCGTGAGGATCATCCCGCGCTACAGGACGAATGGAACCTCGAAACCTTCCTGCGCTACCCGCACATCAGCATCTTCTGGGAACGCAGCGACACCTGGGCGCTGGACGAAGTGCTAAAGGAGATGGGTCGGGAGAGAAACATTGCCATGAGCGTGCCGGGCTTTGAGCAGTCGATGTTTATGGCAGCGCAGCCCGGTCACAACTATATCGCCACGGCTCCGCACTACTGCCATCACTACAATCAACTCCACCAGCGGAAGCTGATCGCGCTGCCCATTCCCATTGACGAAGCGCAGGCTGAAAAGCTTACCGTTCCCTTTACGCTGATCTGGCATAAACGGAACAGCCATAATCCGAAAATCCTCTGGCTGCGGGAAACCATCAAGGCGCTGTACGGTGCCAGCGATCCAATTTTTGCCTAAGAAAATGTAAAGTTCGGTCCTAAGGCTTCTCTTACTCCCATTTACTGATTAAAACAGGAGTCAAGTTAAGCGATAATCATGTAACCGTTTAACCGATTACGACCATTATCAAGGAGCGAAAAATGGCTACGCACTTTGCAAGAGGGATACTTACGGAAGGACGTCTCGTATCGGCAAGAATTTCTTCAGCCTGTCACAGTGAAGCACTCACTCTTCCGGAACACCGCAGAACGCGGTTTTTAGCGTCCAGAGCGCTTCTCGCAGAACTGCTGTTTATGCTGTACGGCACCAGCGAGCTGCCGGACATCATTACCCAACCCGAAGGCCGCCCGGTCTTTGCCGACCCGGACCTCCCTCGTTTTTCGATTGCCTACGCGGGCAATATCATTGGCGTCGCGCTGACCACCGAAGGGGATTGTGGGCTGGATATGGAACTCCAGCGCGCGACGCGCAGCTTCCATGGCGGTAATGCGCATGAAGACTATCCGCTCTCGAGCAATGAGAAGCTGTGGGTACGCAACCAGAACGATCCTGTCGAAGCCAGAGCCCAGCTCATTACCTTGCGCCAGAGCATTCGCAAGCTCTGTGGATGCGCCTCAGACGACGCCAGCCTGCTGCAGCTGCTGCCAGGCTCCGGACGTCTGCGTGCCGCTCAGGCTACGCTGGTAGAGGCGCTCAGCGACGCAGAGGATGTGCTCATTTGGTCCATTGCGGTTACCCCCGCCATCGAACGCATGAAAATCTGGGAATTTGACAGCCAACAGGGATGGCGTAGCCTTCCTGATGTGCCCGAGCGCGCCAACGAGCCCGCTGCACGCCTGATGCGTTTAACCAGTTTACCGGCAGAAAAAGCATTCACCCTTAGCTGATCCGATCAGGGTCATCATGATGAAACAGGAGTAATCATGTCTGATACGTTGAAAGTAGTTACGTTACTGGGAAGCCTGCGCAAAGGTTCATTTAACGGGATGGTTGCCCGCACGCTGCCACAGCTGGCACCGGCAGGAATGGAAATTAGCGCCCTGCCGTCTATTGGCGATATTCCGCTGTATGACGCTGACATACAGCAGGAAGAGGGTTTTCCACAGAGCGTTGAGGCGCTGGCAGAGCAGATCCGCCAGGCCGACGGCGTGGTCATCGTCACGCCGGAGTATAACTATTCGGTTCCGGGTGGCCTGAAGAATGCCATCGACTGGCTGTCTCGTTTACCTGAGCAGCCGCTGGCAGGCAAGCCGGTGCTGATCCAGACCAGCTCAATGGGCGCCATTGGCGGCGCGCGCTGCCAGTATCATCTGCGCCAGATCCTGGTGTTCCTGGATGCGATGGTCATGAACAAGCCGGAATTTATGGGTGGTGTAATTCAGAACAAGGTCGACCCGCAAACGGGTGAAGTGGTGGATCAGAGCACGCGCGATCATCTGTCTGGCCAGCTGACGGCGTTTGGGGATTATATTAAGCGGGTGAAGGCGTAGACCGGAGCGGCCTGATGCCCTCACCCTGACCCTCTCCCACTGGGAGAGGGAACAAACATGTTTATTTGGCGTCAATAAACACAATCTTCAGCACAAACAGCAGCGCCACAACAATAACGCACGGGCTGAGGTCGCGGAAGCGGCCGGTACCGATCTTCATTACGCAGTAAGAGATAAAGCCCAGCGCGATACCTTCGGTAATCGAGAAGCTGAATGGCATCATCACGGCGGTAATAAACGCCGGCACCGCTTCGGTTAAATCATCCCACTTCACGCGTGACAGGCTGGAGGTCATCAGCACACCCACATAGATCAGCGCGCCGGCTGCCGCATACGGAGGAACCATACCCGCCAGCGGAGAGAGGAAGATCACCAGCAGGAACAGAATACCCACGACCACCGCCGTCAGGCCGGTACGGCCGCCCACGGACACGCCGGAAGAAGACTCAATGTACGCGGTAACGGACGAGGTTCCGATAAAAGCACCGGTCACAGAGGAGACGCTGTCCACAAACAGCGCCTGCTTCATGCGCGGGAATTTCCCTTTCTCATCCGCCAGGCCCGCTTTGTCGGTCACGCCAATCAGCGTGCCGGAGGAGTCAAACAGGTTGACCAGCATGAAGGAGAAAATCACGCCCGCCAGACCCAGGTTCAGGGAACCCGCCAGATCGACGTGACCAATTACGGTAGAGACGCTCGGTGGCGCGGAGACGATACCGTTATAGTGAACGTCGCCCAGCATCCAGCCCAGCAGGGTGGTGACCACGATGGACACCAGCACCGCCGCGTGAATATTGCGGGAAGCCAGGATCGCGATGATAAAGAAGCCCAGCACGCCCAGCAGCACGTTATGAGAAGTCAGGTGGCCGATGCTCACCAGCGTATCCGGGTTCGCCACGATAACGCCGGCGTTTTTCAGCCCCATCATACCGATGAACAGACCAATACCGCTGGTAATGCCCACGCGCAGACTCACGGGAATGTTTGCAATCATCCAGTAACGCACGCGGAAAATGGTCAGCAGCAGCAGGCCAACCGCGCCCCAAAAGATGGCGCCCATGCCAACCTGCCACGGCAGCCCCATCGCCTGAACGACAACGAACGCGAAGAACGCATTCAGGCCCATCGCCGGTGCCAGCGCAACCGGCAGGTTAGCGAACACACCCATCAGAATGCTGCCAAGGGCCGCAATCAGGCAGGTGGTTACAAAGACGGCGCTGGTATCCATACCAGCGACGCCCAGAATTTGAGGGTTCACAAAAACGATATAGACCATCGTCAGGAAGGTGGTGAAACCAGCGATCACTTCGGTGCGTGCCGTTGTGCCGTGCTCGCGCAGTTTAAAAACGCGCTCAAGCAGACCCTGACCAGATGTCTGGGTAGTGTGTTGTTGACTCATCATCAATTCCGAACAAGGAGGGAAAATTCGTCGCTATCCTATACCAAAATGCGACAATAGTGGCGGTTACGTGATACTTTTTTCATTGATTTTGCTTATACGGCAACGATTGCGTCCCGGCGAACTGCCGTACGTAAACGTTAAACTTGTTAAAAGGGAAAGGCATGTCCGGAATTGAAGCGGTATTTTTCGACTGCGACGGTACGCTGGTCGACAGTGAGGTCATTTGTTCCCGCGCGTATGTCACTATGTTCCAGGAATTTGGCATTACGCTGGAACTCGAAGAGGTGTTTAAACGCTTTAAGGGCGTGAAGCTCTACGAGATCATCGACATCATTAACGAAGAACACGGCGTGGATCTGGCGAAAGCGGATCTGGAACCGGTGTACCGCGCCGAGGTCGCACGCCTGTTCGACTCCGAGCTGGAGGTTATCTCCGGGGCTAACGCATTGCTGGATGCGATGACGGTGCCAGTCTGCGTCGTCTCTAACGGCCCGGTCAGCAAAATGCAGCACTCGCTGGGCAAGCTTGAGATGTTGCACCATTTCCCGGAAAAACTGTTCAGCGGCTACGATATCCAGCGCTGGAAGCCAGACCCGGCGCTGATGTTCCATGCGGCAAAAGCGATGAACGTCAACGTAGAAAACTGCATTCTGGTGGATGACTCGTCTGCGGGCGCGCAGTCGGGTATTGATGCGGGGATGGAGGTGTTTTACTTCTGCGCCGACCCGCACAACAAGCCGATCGATCATCCCAACGTGACGACCTTTACCGATCTGGCGCAGTTGCCTGAATTGTGGAAGGCACGCGGATGGAATATTACGCGTTAAGCTAACGTAGGGCGGGTAAGCGCCAGCGCCACCCGCCACAAACATCACTCTTTCGGATCTTTACCCGCCAGCAGCTTGTCCAGCTCGTCGCCGCCCACGTGACGGAAGTCCTGACCTTTCACGAAGTAGAAAATGTATTCGCAAATGTTCTGGCAGCGGTCGCCGATACGCTCGATGGAGCGCGCACAGAACAGGGCAGTCAGTACGCTTGGGATGGTACGTGAATCTTCCATCATGTAGGTCATCAGCTGACGCACGATGCCTTCATACTCCTGGTCGACCTTCTTGTCTTCACGGTAGATACGCACCGCTTCGTCCAAATCCATACGCGCAAAGGCATCCAGCACGTCGTGCAGCATCTGCACGGTGTGGCGGCCCAGCGACTCCAGGCTCACCAGCAGCGGCTGGTGCTGCTGTGAGAACTTCTCCAGCGCGGTGCGGCAGATTTTATCCGCAACGTCACCAATACGCTCCAGCTCGGCGATGGTTTTGATGATCGCCATCACCAGGCGCAGGTCGCTCGCCGTCGGCTGCCGTTTCGCGATAATGCGCACGCAGGCCTCGTCGATAGCGACTTCCATCATGTTGACGTTTTTGTCGCCTTCAATGACGCGCTTCGCCAGCTCGCTGTCCTGGTTGTGCATTGCCGTAATCGCATCAGAAAGCTGCTGCTCGACCATGCCGCCCATGGTCATTACCTGGGTACGAATGCTTTCCAGCTCTGCGTTGAACTGGCCGGAAATGTGTTTATTAAGATTGAGGTTGTCCATGGTTTCTCCACATGCACTAAGGCAAATCAACCGTAGCGGCCAGTAATATAATCTTCGGTTTGTTTCTTCGCGGGCCTGGTGAACAGCGCGTCCGTATCGCTGAACTCAATCAACTCGCCCAGGTACATAAACGCCGTGTGATCGGAACAACGTGCAGCCTGCTGCATGTTATGGGTCACGATAACCACGGTGTAATCCTGCTTCAGCTCGGTGATCAGCTCTTCAATACGGCCGGTTGAGATCGGGTCCAGCGCTGAACACGGCTCATCCAGCAGCAGCACTTCCGGGCGAATAGCGATACCGCGCGCAATGCACAGACGCTGCTGCTGACCGCCGGAGAGAGAGTAACCGCTCTGGTGCAACTTATCTTTGGTTTCGTTCCATAATGCGGCCTTGGTCAAAGCCCACTGCACGCGCTCGTCCATATCGGCACGGGAGAGTTTTTCAAACAGACGCACGCCAAACGCGATGTTGTCATAAATGGACATCGGGAACGGCGTTGGTTTCTGGAACACCATCCCCACTTTGGCGCGCAGCAGGGCGATATCCTGAGCCTGGGTCAGAATGTTTTCACCGTCCAGGATGATTTCACCTTCAGCACGCTGCTCCGGATAGAGCGAATACATTTTGTTAAAGGTACGCAGCAGCGTGGATTTTCCGCAGCCGGACGGACCGATAAATGCCGTGACCTGGTTCTTCGCGATATCCAGGTTGATGTTCTTCAGGGCATGGAATTTGCCGTAGTAGAAGTTCAAATCACGAACCTGAATCTTACCCAGGGCAGTATCAACCATACTCATTGACTCATTTCCTCATTCGGCGCCGCGAGCTGCCGCGCCGTAAAAAATTAACCGTGTTTCTTCTTCGCGAAAATGACGCGCGCCAGAATGTTCAGCAACAGTACGCAAAGGGTAATGATCAGCACCCCGGCCCAGGCCAGCTGCTGCCATTCCGCGAATGGGCTCATCGCAAATTTAAAGATCGTCACCGGCAGGTTGGCGATCGGCTGCATCATGTCCGTGCTCCAGAACTGATTGGAGAGAGACGTAAACAGCAGCGGCGCCGTTTCACCCGCGATACGCGCCACCGCCAGCAGGATACCGGTCATGATCCCGGAGACGGACGCCTTCAGCGTAATCGCAGAGATCATCTTCCATTTCGGCGTACCCAGCGCATAAGCCGCTTCGCGCAGGCTGTCCGGCACCAGTTTCAGCATGTTCTCGGTGGTACGAATAACAATCGGCACCTGCAGCAGCGCCAGAGCAATCACACCCGCCCAGCCGGAGAAGTGTTCCATCTGCGCCACCACCACGGTGTAAACAAACAGCCCCACGACGATAGAAGGTGCAGACAGCAGAATGTCGTTGATGAAGCGAATGACTTCGGCCAGCCAGGATTTACGACCGTATTCTGCCAGGTAGATGCCCGCCATGATGCCCAGCGGCGTGCCGAAGACCGTCGCCCAGAGGATCAGCAGGCCGCTGCCCGCCAGGGCATTCGCCAGGCCACCACCCGCCGTGTTCGGCGGCGGCGTCATTTCGGTGAACAGCGACAGTGACATCCCGTCAATCCCGCGAACGACCGTCGAGAAGAGGATCCAGACCAGCCAGAACAGGCCGAATGCCATCGTCGCCATAGAGAGCGACAGGGCAATACGGTTTTTCATGCGGCGTCTGGCCTGCATTTTGCGGCGGGATTCCGCCAGTTCAGCGGTAGCTTGCATTTCGAGAGTGGCCATTAGCGTGCCCCCTCATTTTTAGCGAGGCGCATAATCATCAGCTTGGAAATCGCCAGAACAATGAAGGTGATAACGAACAGAATCAGACCCAGCTCCATCAGCGCCGCCACATGCAGCCCCGATTCCGCTTCCGCAAATTCATTCGCCAGCGCCGAAGTAATACTGTTACCCGGCATGTAGAGCGACGCGCTGTCGAGCTGGTAGGTGTTACCGATGATAAAGGTGACCGCCATGGTTTCACCCAGCGCACGACCTAAACCCAGCATCACGCCCCCGATCACCCCATTTTTGGTGAACGGAAGGACAATGCGCCAGATAACTTCCCAGGTGGTGCAGCCGATGCCGTAGGCCGACTCTTTCATCATCACCGGCGTTTGTTCGAAGACATCGCGCATGACCGCCGCAATGTAAGGAATAATCATGATGGCGAGGATCACACCTGCCGCCAGAATGCCGATACCGAAAGCCGGGCCAGAGAACAGGGCACCCACAAACGGAATAGCGGAAAGCACGTTACCGACCGGTTCCTGGAAATACGTGGCGAACAGCGGAGCAAAGATGAACAAGCCCCACATGCCGTAAACGATACTTGGAATAGCCGCTAGCAGTTCGATGGCAATACCCAGCGGGCGTCGCAGCCAGCCCGGCGCCAGCTCCGTCAGGAACAGGGCAATACCAAAGCTCACCGGAACCGCAATCAGCAGGGCGATGAACGAGGTCACCAGCGTGCCGTAAATCGGCACCAGGGCACCGTAGACATCGTTCGGCGCGTCCCACTCTTTGGTCCACAGGAAGGAAAAACCGAATTTCTGGATGCTCGGCCATGAGGAGAAAATCAGAGACACGATAATGCCGCCCAGCAGCAATAGCACAATCAGCGCAGCCAGTTTCACCAGCGCGCTGAAAATCATGTCACCTTTTTTACCCGGAGGGTTAAATGCAG
The DNA here is from genome assembly GCF_003688535.1 of Enterobacter sp. WP_7_1. Classification (NCBI taxonomy): domain Bacteria; kingdom Pseudomonadati; phylum Pseudomonadota; class Gammaproteobacteria; order Enterobacterales; family Enterobacteriaceae; genus Enterobacter; species Enterobacter sp. WP_7_1. The sequence continues at coordinate 250,937 of NZ_REFK01000005.1, forward strand.
GCTTGGTTGCAGCCATAAATTACTCTTCTGTTTGAGACGTTTTTACGAATATGCCCGGTGGCGCTGACGCTTACCGGGCCTACAGCTTAAACCGTAGGGCGGGTAAGCGCAGCGCCACCCGCCATCTTCGTTAAATATATCCTGTTAGTACAGCGCTTTACCGCTGCTGTCTTTCACGTTGGTTTTCCATGCAGCGCGAATCTGCTCAACCACGTTGTCCGGCAGGGTGGCGTAATCCAGGGCGTTAGCCTGTTTGCCGCCGTTTTTATACGCCCAGTCGAAGAACTTCAGCACTTCGGTGCCCTGCTCAGGTTTCTTCTGCTCTTTGTGAACCAGGATGAAGGTGGTAGAGGTGATTGGCCATGCACCTTCGCCTTTCTGGTTAGTCAGATCCTGCGCGAAGGATTTGCTCCAGTCAGCGCCTTTCGCCGCGTTAGCAAAGTTCTCTTCGGTCGGGCTAACCGGTTTGCCGTCGGCTGAAACCAGTTTGGTGTAGGACAGGTTGTTCTGCTTAGCGTACGCATACTCTACGTAACCAATTGAGCCAGGCAGACGCTGTACGAACGCGGCGATACCGTCGTTACCTTTACCGCCCAGACCGGTTGGCCAGTTAACGGTAGAGCCGGAGCCGACTTTAGATTTCCACTCTTCGTTCACTTTTGCCAGGTAGCTGGTGAACACGAAAGAGGTACCGGAACCATCCGCGCGGCGAACCACGGCGATGTTCTGAGAAGGCAGCTTCAGGCCTGGGTTGAGTTTAGCGATCGCTTCGTCATCCCATTTTTTGATTTTGCCCAGGTAGATGTCACCCAGCGTTTTGCCGTCCAGCACCAGCTCACCCGACTTCACGCCCGGCAGGTTGATGGCCAGAACCACACCACCGATCACGGTAGGGAACTGGAACAGGCCTTCCTGAGCCAGTTTGTCATCAGACAGCGGAGCATCTGATGCGCCGAAATCAACAGTGTTCGCGGTAATTTGTTTAACGCCACCGGAGGAGCCGATACCCTGATAGTTAACCTTGTTACCGGTTTCTTTCTGGTAGGTATCTGCCCATTTGGCATACACCGGCGCAGGGAAGGTTGCACCAGCGCCAGTCAGGCTTGCTTCTGCAAATACAGAGAACGCGCTCAGAGATAAGGTCGCGGCGACAACAGTTGCGACAGTGGTACGCATAACTTTCATAATGTCTCCTGCAAGATTTTCGTAAATCGTTGTTTAGTGGCTACGATGAGCAAAATAGGACAAACAGGTGACAGATAAATGTACGAATTATGACAGTTTTATGACAACGTTAATTTCACTTAAAAATCAGCAAAAGAAAGCTTAATTTTCATCGTGTTAGCCGCTTTTATGACAAGACGTTTTCAGAAATATTTTCTTTATGTGACACTGAAAAAAGTAGCTGAAGATGACAAATTGTCATTATTAAAAACGAGAAAGGATTGATTAAAAACAAGCCGGGAAGGATAAAAAAGCTCCACCCGAAGGTGGAGCCTGAAGGGATTATTCTACGGTAACCGATTTCGCCAGGTTACGCGGCTGGTCAACGTCGGTGCCTTTGATCAGGGCAACGTGATAGGCCAGCAGCTGCAGCGGAACGGTGTAGAAGATTGGTGCGATAACCTCTTCCACATGCGGCATCTCGATGATGTGCATGTTGTCGTTGCTGACAAAACCGGCATCTTTGTCGGCGAAGACGTACAGAACACCGCCGCGGGCGCGCACTTCTTCAATGTTAGACTTCAGTTTTTCCAGCAGTTCGTTGTTTGGTGCCACAACGATGACCGGCATATCCGCGTCAATCAGCGCCAGCGGGCCGTGCTTCAGCTCGCCAGCCGCATAGGCTTCAGCGTGAATGTAGGAGATCTCTTTCAGCTTCAGCGCGCCTTCCAGCGCAATCGGATACTGATCGCCACGACCCAGGAACAGGGCGTGATGTTTGTCGGAGAAATCTTCCGCCAGCGCTTCAATGCGTTTGTCCTGAGACAGCATCTGTTCAATACGGCTCGGCAGCGCCTGCAGGCCGTGAACGATGTCGTGCTCAACGGACGCATCTTCACCTTTCAGACGCGCAAGCTTCGCCACCAGCATCAGCAGAACTGTCAGCTGAGTGGTAAACGCTTTGGTGGAGGCTACACCGATTTCGGTGCCCGCTTTGGTCATCAGCGCCAGATCGGACTCACGCACCAGCGATGAGCCAGGAACGTTACAGATAGCCAGAGAGCCCAGGTAACCCAGTTCTTTAGACAGACGCAGCGCTGCCAGCGTATCCGCCGTTTCACCAGACTGGGAAAGGGTGATCATCAGGCTGTTACGACGCACCGCGGATTTGCGATAGCGGAATTCAGACGCGATTTCCACATCGCACGGCACGCCCGCCAGGGATTCAAACCAGTAGCGAGAGACCATACCGGAGTTGTAGGAGGTGCCGCAGGCCACGATCTGAATATGCTCGACCTTGCCGAGCAGTTCGTTCGCGTTTGCGCCCAGCTCGCTCAGATCCACTTCACCGTGGCTGATGCGCCCGGTCAGCGTGTTTTTGATGGCGTTTGGCTGCTCGTAAATCTCTTTCTGCATGTAGTGACGGTAAGCGCCTTTGTCGCCCGCGTCGTACTGCAGATTCGATTCAATCTCCTGACGTTTCACCTGCTCGCCTTTGGTATCAAAGACGGTCACGCTGCGACGGGTCACTTCCGCGATATCACCCTCTTCGAGGAAGATAAAGCGACGGGTAACCGGCAGGAGCGCCAGCTGGTCAGAAGCGATGAAGTTTTCTCCCATTCCCAGACCGATAACCATCGGACTACCGGAACGCGCGGCCAGCAATGTGGACGGATCGCGGGAATCCATGATCACCGTACCGTACGCACCGCGCAGCTGAGGGATAGCACGCAGCACCGCATCACGCAGCGTGCCGCCCTGCTCCAGCTCCCAGTGCACCAGGTGAGCAATCACTTCGGTGTCAGTTTCAGAGACGAAGGTGTAGCCGCGCGCTTTCAGTTCTTCGCGCAGCGGTTCGTGGTTTTCGATAATGCCGTTGTGCACGACCACAATGTGTTCAGACACATGCGGGTGCGCGTTACCTTCAGACGGTTCGCCGTGCGTCGCCCAGCGGGTGTGAGCAATACCGGTACCACCGTGCAGCGGATGTTCTTCCGCGGCCTGGGCCAGCATCTGCACTTTACCGAGACGACGCAGACGGGTCATATGACCTTCTGCATCGACGACAGCCAGACCGGCTGAGTCGTAACCACGGTATTCCAGACGACGTAAACCTTCGAGAAGGATTTCAGCAATATCACGCTGCGCAACTGCGCCAACAATTCCACACATAATTTTAGATTCCGAATTTAGGCATTATGCCTGCGTTGTCGCTGACCTGTATTTGCCCTTTCCGGGCACCCCGAGCCTTGTAGAGAGTGGGGTTATTTTTATGGGTACTGCTTGTGGGTGGAGAATTATATTATCCCCTCACCCCGGCCCTCTCCCCAAAGGGGCGAGAGAGAAAAACACCGCACCGAACGATCCCCTCTCCCCTTTGGGGGGAGGGTTAGGGTGAGGGGTAAATCCGTTACTTTTTCTTCACCGGGCGTTTCCAGCCCTGCTTGCTGACTTGCGGAACGCGGCTTAACACCAGCTCGTTCTCGGCCACATCGCGCGTAACGGTTGTTCCGGCGGCAATGGTCACCCCGTTACCTACGGTAACAGGCGCCACCAGCTGCGTATCGGAGCCAACGAACACGTCGTCACCGATGATGGTTTTAAACTTATTCGCGCCGTCATAGTTACAGGTAATAGTTCCTGCACCAATATTCACGTTATTGCCAATTTCCGCGTCGCCCAGATAGGTCAGGTGACCGGCTTTCGAGCCTTTACCCAGACGCGCTTTTTTCATCTCCACGAAGTTACCCACGTGAGCGCCTTCCAGCAGCTCAGCGCCCGGGCGCAGACGCGCAAACGGGCCGATGGTACACGCCGTATCCAGACGGGCATCTTCCACCACGCTGTATGGGCTGATTTCGCAGTCGTCACCGATGACGCTGTTTTTAATCACGCAGCCGGCGCCAATTTTGACGCGATCGCCCAGCGTGACGTGACCTTCGAGGATAACGTTCGTATCAATTTCAACGTCACGCCCGTGAGATAACGAACCGCGCAGATCGAAACGCGCCGGATCGCGCAGCATCACGCCCGCCAGCAGCAGTTTTTCGGCCTGCTCGGACTGATAAATACGCTCAAGACGGGAAAGCTGCAGGCGGTTGTTCACGCCGTCCGTTTCGCTGATGCGCGCCGGATGAACGGCGGCAATTTCACGCCCTTCGTGGTACGCCATCGCAATGATGTCGGTGATGTAGTATTCACCCTGCGCGTTGTTATTGTCGAGTCTGGACAGCCAGCGCTTCATATCCGCGCCGTTGGCAATCAGGATACCTGTGTTGATCTCCTGAATCTGGCGCTGTTCGTCGCTGGCATCTTTATGCTCAACAATACCCGTGACGTTGCCGTTTTCACGGGTGATGCGGCCATAACCGCTTGGATCGTCCAGCACGACGGTCAACAAACCGATGCCGCCCTGCGGTTTGGCTTCACGCAGGCGAGTCAGGGTTTCAACGGAGATCAGCGGGACATCGCCGTAGAGCATCAAAATGTCTTCGTCATCCGCAAAGAAAGGCGCAGCCTGCTGCATCGCATGGCCTGTGCCCAGCTGTTCGGCCTGAAGCACCCAGTTGAGCTTGTCATCGCTCAGCGTCTTTTTAAGCAGATCGCCGCCGTGGCCGTAGACCAGGTGGACCTGACTGGCACCCAGCTCGTTCGCTGCATCAATGACATGCTGCACCATTGGCTTTCCTGCAAGCGTGTGGAGCACCTTAGGCAGATCGGAATACATGCGGGTCCCTTTGCCAGCGGCAAGGATCACCACGCTCATCGCACTGTTTGACATACGCATCCTGACGGTAGTTTGAGTGTGAAGTAAAAACGTTTGATGCTTAAAATTCTACATCTTTTTCATCATGAATTAAGGCCGAAAAAAAAAGCCAGCCTGGGATCCAGACTGGCTTTTGTGCTTTTCAAGCCGGTGTTACATCGCTTTTTTGGTCAACTCGATAACGCGCAGTTTCGCGATCGCTTTGGCCAGCTCCGCAGACGCCTGAGCGTAATCCACGTCACCATGAGAGCTGCTAATGTGCTCTTCAGCCTTACGCTTCGATTCCAGGGCTCGCGCTTCGTCGAGATCCTGGCCACGGATAGCGGTATCGGCCAGAACGGTCACACTGCCAGGCTGCACTTCAAGAATGCCGCCGGACAGATAGATAAACTCTTCGTGACCGAACTGTTTAACGATGCGGATCATACCAGGCTTAATGGCGGTGAGCAGCGGTGCGTGACCCGGGAAAATACCCAGTTCACCTTCACTACCCGTTACCTGGATTTTCTCGACCAGACCAGAGAACATTTGTTGCTCTGCGCTGACGACGTCCAGGTGGTAAGTCATTGCCATATCACCCTCCGATTAAGGCGTTAAAGTTTTTTGGCTTTTTCCACGGCTTCGTCGATGGAACCAACCATGTAGAACGCCTGCTCTGGCAGGTGATCGTATTCGCCTTCCATGATGCCTTTAAAGCCACGGATGGTGTCTTTCAGGGAAACGTATTTACCCGGAGAACCGGTGAATACTTCCGCAACGAAGAACGGCTGGGACAGGAAGCGCTGGATCTTACGCGCACGTGCTACCACCAGTTTGTCTTCTTCAGACAGTTCATCCATACCCAGGATGGCGATGATGTCTTTCAGTTCCTGGTAACGCTGCAGCAGAGACTGTACGCCACGCGCGGTGTCGTAGTGTTCCTGACCAACAACCAGTGGATCCAGCTGACGGCTGGTGGAGTCCAGCGGGTCAACGGCCGGGTAGATACCCAGAGACGCGATCTGACGGCTCAGTACCACGGTTGCATCTAAGTGCGCAAAGGTGGTTGCTGGAGATGGGTCAGTCAAGTCATCCGCAGGTACGTATACCGCCTGAACGGAGGTGATAGAACCGGTTTTGGTAGAGGTGATACGTTCCTGAAGAACACCCATCTCTTCCGCCAGCGTAGGCTGATAACCTACCGCTGAAGGCATACGACCCAGCAGTGCAGATACTTCCGTACCGGCCAGGGTGTAACGATAGATGTTGTCAACGAACAGCAGAACGTCACGGCCTTCGTCACGGAACTTCTCAGCCATCGTCAGACCGGTCAGCGCAACGCGCAGACGGTTTCCTGGTGGCTCGTTCATCTGGCCGTAAACCAGGGATACTTTGTCCAGAACGTTGGAGTCGGTCATTTCGTGGTAGAAGTCGTTACCCTCACGAGTACGTTCACCTACGCCCGCAAACACTGAGTAACCGGAGTGCTCGATCGCGATGTTACGGATCAGCTCCATCATGTTTACGGTTTTACCAACACCCGCACCACCGAACAGACCGACTTTACCGCCCTTCGCGAACGGACACATCAGGTCGATAACTTTGATACCGGTTTCCAGCAGTTCCTGAGAGCTGGACAGCTCTTCGTAGGAAGGTGCCGCGCGGTGGATAGCCCAACGCTCTTCTTCACCGATGTCGCCTTTCATGTCGATTGGTTGACCCAATACGTTCATGATACGACCCAGTGTTGCTTTACCTACCGGGACTTCGATCGGGTGCTCAAGGTCTTTAACTTCCAGACCACGACGCAGACCGTCGGAAGAACCCATCGCGATGGTACGCACGATACCGCCGCCGAGCTGCTGCTGAACTTCCAGCACCAGGCTCTCGTTACCATTCTGTACCTCAAGCGCGTCGTACACGCGTGGTACGGCGTCCTGAGGGAACTCGACGTCCACCACGGCGCCGATTACCTGGACAATCTTTCCAGTAGCCATCTTGAATCCTCTACGTAATTCGTAAACCTGGTTAAACCGCGGCGGCCCCCGAGACGATCTCGGTGAGTTCCTGAGTAATGCTGGCCTGACGAGCTTTGTTGTAAACCAACTGCAGCTCTTTAATCAGGCTGCCGCCATTATCGGTCGCGGCTTTCATCGCCACCATTCGTGCGGCCTGCTCGCTGGCCAGGTTTTCTACAACGCCCTGATAAACCTGAGATTCAACGTAACGACGCAGCAGGGTATCCAGCAGCGGTTTCGGATCGGGTTCATACAGGTAATCCCAGGCTTTTTGCTTCAGCTCGTCATCTTCTGATGCCGGTAACGGCAGCATCTGAGTGAGCGTTGGAACCTGAGACATGGTGTTAATGAATTTGTTGCTGACAACGTACAGTCTGTCCAGACGGCCTTCATCATAGGCCTGCAACATCACTTTAACCGGGCCGATCAGTTCGGACAGGGACGGGTTATCACCCATACCGGTCACCTGAGCGACAATGTTGCCACCAACGGAGTTAAAGAAAGAGACGCCTTTAGAGCCGATCATTGCGATATCGCACTGAACGCCTTTTTCAGACCATGCTTTCATATCCGCCAGCAGTTTTTTGAACAGGTTAATGTTCAAGCCGCCACACAGACCACGGTCGGTCGACACCACCAGGTAGCCCACGCGCTTAACGTCGCGTTCTTCCAGGTAAGGGTGCTTATATTCCAGATTACCGTTTGCAAGGTGACCAATCACTTTGCGCATGGTTTCTGCATAAGGACGGCTGGCCGCCATGCGATCCTGCGATTTACGCATTTTGGAAGCGGCGACCATCTCCATCGCTTTAGTGATCTTTTGCGTGTTCTGGACGCTTGCGATCTTACTACGTATCTCTTTTGCGCCGGCCATGAGCTTCTCCTCAATGCCAGGCGGCTTGTCCTGAGACAAGCCGCCGGACGATTACCAGGATTGGGTTGCTTTGAAGGAATCGAGGATAGCTTTCAGCTTGCCTTCGATTTCGTCGTTATAGCCACCGGTCTGGTTGATCTCTTGCATCAGCGGAGCGTGATCACGGTCGACGTAAGCCAGCAGAGCGGCTTCGAAGCTACCGATTTTCGCCAGTTCCACATCTTCGAGGTAACCGCGTTCAGCCGCGAACAGTACCAGGCCCTGCTGAGCAACAGACATTGGTGCGTACTGTTTCTGCTTCAGCAGCTCGGTCACTTTCTGACCGTGGCTCAGCTGTTTACGGGTTGCTTCGTCCAGATCGGATGCGAACTGAGAGAACGCAGCCAGTTCACGATACTGTGCCAGCGCGGTACGAATACCACCGGACAGTTTCTTGATGATCTTGGTCTGAGCAGCACCACCAACACGGGATACGGAGATACCCGGGTTAACCGCCGGACGAATACCGGAGTTAAACAGGTTGGTTTCCAGGAAGATCTGACCATCGGTAATGGAGATTACGTTGGTCGGAACGAACGCAGAAACGTCACCCGCCTGGGTTTCAATGATCGGCAGAGCGGTCAGAGAGCCCGTTTTACCCTTCACTTCACCTTTGGTGAAGTTCTCGACGTATTCCGCGTTAACGCGGGAAGCACGCTCCAGCAGACGAGAGTGGAGGTAGAATACGTCGCCAGGGAACGCTTCACGTCCAGGTGGACGACGGAGCAGCAGGGAAACCTGACGATAAGCAACAGCCTGTTTAGACAGGTCATCGTATACGATCAGCGCATCTTCACCGCGGTCACGGAAGTATTCGCCCATTGCGCAACCGGCGTATGGCGCCAGGTATTGCAGTGCAGCGGATTCAGACGCAGTTGCTACCACAACGATGGTGTTAGACAGTGCACCGTGCTCTTCCAGTTTACGAACCACGTTGGAAATGGTGGACGCTTTCTGGCCGATGGCCACGTACACGCATTTGATACCGGAGTCACGCTGGTTGATGATGGCGTCGATAGCCATCGCGGTTTTACCGGTCTGACGGTCACCGATGATCAGTTCACGCTGACCACGACCGATTGGGATCATGGCATCAACGGACTTATAACCTGTCTGAACAGGCTGATCTACGGACTGACGGTCGATAACGCCTGGTGCGATAACTTCGATTGGGGAGAAGCCATCGTGCTCAACCGGACCTTTACCGTCGATTGGCGCACCCAGGGTGTTAACAACGCGACCCAGCAGGCCACGGCCAACCGGCACTTCCAGAATACGGCCAGTACACTTAACCTTCATGCCTTCGGCGAGGTCAGCGTATGGACCCATCACAACTGCACCTACGGAGTCGCGCTCCAGGTTCAGTGCGATAGCGTAACGGTTACCCGGCAGGGAAATCATCTCACCCTGCATACAATCGGCCAGGCCGTGGATGCGGATAACACCGTCACTTACAGAAACAATAGTACCTTCGTTGTGAGCTTCACTCACAACACTGAACTGAGCAATGCGCTGCTTGATCAGTTCGCTGATTTCGGTGGAATTCAGTTGCATGCTCCAGTCCCCTTAAGACTGCAAGACGTCTGCAAGGCGTTCAAGACGGCCGCGTACGCTGCCATCAATGACCATATCACCCGAACGGATGATTACGCCTGCCATTACAGACTTATCGATTTTGCAATTCAGCTTAACTTTACGTGACAGACGTTTTTCCATCGCGGCGGTGATTTTCGCAAGCTGTTCATTACTCAGTTCAGTCGCAGAAGTCACTTCGACTTCAGCGGTTGCTTCACTAAGGGCACGTAAGTGCTCAAACTGCTCGAGAACATCCGGGAGCACACGGAGACGACCATTTTCTGCCATCACCTTAATCAGGTTCTGGCCGTTGGCATCCAGTTGCTCTCCGCACACGGCGATAAACGACGCGGCGAGAGTTTCAGGTGCTAACGCACCGGAAAGCAACTCAGCCATTTGTTCGTTTTTCGTCACCTCAGCGGCAAACGCCAGCATATCCTGCCAGCGATCGACATTTTGGTGTTCGACAGCAAAGTCAAAAGCTGCTTTGGCGTAGGGGCGAGCTACCGTAACAAATTCAGACATCAGCCCCTCCCTCCTTACAGTTCAGCGACAAGTTTGTCCACGATGTCGCTGTTAGCAGCTTCATCCACGGAACGTTCGATGATCTTCTCGGCGCCAGCAACAGCCAGAATCGCAACCTGCTTACGCAGTTCTTCACGAGCACGTTTACGCTCAGCATCAATTTCTGCCTGAGCCTGTGTCACGATCTTAGTACGTTCCTGTTCTGCTTCAGCTTTGGCTTCGTCCAGGATCTGAGAACGGCGTTTGTTAGCCTGTTCAATGATTACCTGAGCTTCAGCTTTCGCTTTTTTCAGCTGGTCTGTCGCGTTGGCCTGTGCAAGGTCCAAATCTTTCTTAGCGCGTTCTGCGGAAGCCAGACCGTCAGCAATTTCTTTCTGACGTTTTTCGATGGCAGCCATTAAAGGCGGCCATACATACTTCATGCAGAACCAGACAAAGAGAATAAACGCGATGGCCTGGCCGAGGATTGTTGCGTTCATGTTCACAGCACAATACCTCTTTAATTTCTGTGGCTTGGGGTTTTAAAACTACTACTACGCGACAGCAAACATCACGTACAGACCCAGACCTACAGCGATCATTGGGATAGCATCCACCAGACCCATAACGATAAAGAACTGAGTACGCAGCAGAGGAATCAGATCAGGTTGACGCGCTGCGCCTTCCAGGAATTTGCCCCCGAGGATGCCGATACCGATCGCAGCACCGATAGCCGCCAGACCCATCATCACAGCGGCAGCCATGTACAGCAGATCCATATTCAGGTTTTCCATGACAGTCTCCAGTTTGTTTCAATTAAAACGTAGTAGTGTTGGTAAAAAATCAGTGCTCTTCAGACGCCATCGACAGATAGACGATCGTCAGAACCATGAAGATAAAGGCTTGCAGCGTAATGATCAGGATGTGGAAAATGGCCCATGGCACATTCAGAATCCACTGTGACCACCACGGCAGAAGACCCGCGATCAGAATGAAAATCAGCTCACCCGCATACATGTTGCCGAACAGTCGCAGACCCAGTGAAACAGGTTTGGACAGCAGGCTAACGCCTTCCAGGATCAGGTTGACCGGAATAAACGCCCAGTGGTTGAACGGCTGCAAGGTAAGCTCTTTCACAAAGCCGCTTACGCCTTTCATTTTGATGCTGTAGAAAAGAATCAGGATAAATACGCCCAGCGCCATCGACAGGGTGATGTTCACGTCCGCAGACGGTACAACACGCAGCGCTGGCAGGCCGAAGATGTGCTCGCCGATAAACGGCAGCAGATCGATTGGCAGCAGGTCCATCAGGTTCATCAGGAAGACCCAAACGAACACGGTCAGGGCCAGCGGAGCAATCAGCTTGCTCTTACCATGGTACATGTCTTTGACGCTGCCATGGACGAAGCCGATGATCATTTCGATGAATGTCTGGAATTTCCCTGGTACACCGCTGGTCGCTCGTTTAGCAACACCGCGGAACATGGCCAGGAACAGAAGACCCAAAACCACCGAGAAGAACATGGAGTCGATGTTGATCGTCCAGAAGGTGGCCGGGGGGTTATGTGGATCCACCAGCGAGAATGTACGCAGGTCCAGCTGAAGGTTATTCAGATGGTGACCTATGTAATCCTGCGGCGTCATATTTTCTGAAGCCATGATGCCTTTTACCCTTTGTTATTGATTACAGCTGGAGCCAGAACTTGTACCACCAGCACCAAAACCCACGTTGCTATCAGCGGCATGAAGACCACTTTCAAAACAGCCAGCGCCATCACCAGTAAAGCAAAGGTCAGCAACACCTTACACACTTCGCCGAGGGCGAAGGACCAGGCCACGCGGCCTTTGGCGGGTGTATGCGCCTGATGACGCCAGGCAAAAATCATAAACAACACGTTTGGCAGCACAACCGCCAAACCCCCGCACACGGCGGAGATGCCCCAGAAGGGGTCTTTGAGGCTAAACAGCAGTCCACTTGCTATCACAGCCAGAAACTGAACGAACAGAAGCTTACGAGCAACGTTTCTACTCAAGAGCGACACAGACATCACGTTTTTACTCCTGCTCCCTTCGAGGTATGCCGCGTGTCGTATAAAACGTCCTTTAAGGCTCAGAGTCAAGCATCAAAAAGCGGTCAAATTATACGGTGCGCACCCGTGATTTCAAACATTAAGTAGCGAAAAGGTGAATAAATGTTTAAATATTTTTCCCCACCGCTATTTTTTAACTTTCGCTGAAAGCGTCAACCTTCGACCAAAACTGCAAACAGCGCGAAAACGTTGGCGATAAAGCGTGCACGAGATCACAAAACACACATTTGCGATAAGGTTGTATTTATCAAAGGCGCAAATCGCATAAATTTATCTTTATGAAATTAAAAGCAAAACGTCGTAACTATTTTCAAAACAGCCCAGTACACAATAAAAACGTTTTATTGACATTCTTAATAAATAATTAACATTGTGTTCTGGTTGCTGCCTTCCACTTTTAGCAGACTTATATTTTCACAGATGACTATCTTCTCGGTGAATAAAAGTGGCCAGGTTAACCAGAAGAAAAACCTTAGTGAAAAAGAGGTTAAAAGCTCACCGGTAAATCCCCGGTAGTTGTGCTGTTTTTTAACATGCGAAGAACAGCACAAATTCCACATTTTTTATTAATTTTTTAAAAATTGTTTGGCTTAATTATCACCAGATGACGCTCCCCATCGAGCTGAGGAATGTGTAATTTCTCGATGGATTCAACAGCAAAACCGTCCGGGAGCTGTTCAATTTCATCGCCTGGCAACTGCCCTTTCAGCGCATAAAAGCGGCCATTCTCTGCAGGCAAGTGCTTACACCAGCTCACCATATCATTGAGCGAAGCAAACGCGCGGCTGATAACACCGTCAAACGGCGGCTCAGCCGGGAACTCCTCTACCCTGCTCTGCACGGGCGTGATGTTTTCAAGCTTCAGCTCATGCTGTACCTGACGTAAAAAGCGCACGCGCTTGCCAAGGCTGTCCAGCAGCGTGAAGTGGCACTCAGGGCGAACTATCGACAGCGGAATGCCCGGTAAACCAGGTCCCGTACCCACGTCGATAAAACGCTCACCTTTCAGCCACGGGGCAACCACGATGCTATCGAGAATATGGCGTACCAGCATCTCGTTGGGGTCACGTACTGAGGTCAGGTTGTACGCTTTGTTCCATTTGTTCAGCATATCGACATAGGCCACCAGCTGATTTTTTTGGTGATCGGTGAGCGAAATACCTGCCTGATCCAGCAGACGAGAGAGTTTGTTAAGCACGGTGAATACCTGTTGGAAAACTTAGGTGGCGGGTGGCGCTTCGCTTACCCGCCCTACGGGTTCATCAGGCCCGGTAAGCGCAGCGCCACCGGGCAATGTTCTGGGCATTACGCGCTGCGGCGCAGCATGCCCTGCTTTTTCAGCCAGACCAGCAGGATCGAAATCGCTGCAGGCGTGACGCCGGAGATACGGGATGCCTGACCGATCGATACCGGTTTGTGATCGTTCAGCTTGGCGATCACTTCGTTGGAAAGGCCCGTCACCTGGCGGTAGTCCAGCATTTCCGGCAGCAGCGTGTTTTCGTTACGCTGCTGTTTTTCGATCTCATCCTGCTGACGCGCGATGTAACCTTCGTACTTCACCTGGATCTCAACCTGCTCTGCCGCTTCGGCGTCTTCCAGGCCCGGCGCAAACGCGGTCAGTTTGACCAGGTTCTCGTAGGTGACTTCAGGACGGCGCAGCAGATCTTCCCCGCTGGCTTCACGCGACAGCGGCGCGGTTAAGTGAGCGTTTACTTCGGCAGCGGTTTCCGCCTGCGGATTCACCCAGGTGGTTTTCAGGCGCTGGCGTTCCTGTTCAATGCGCTCCAGCTTCTCGTTAAAGCGCGCCCAGCGCTCGTCATCGACCAGACCCAGCTCGCGGCCCATTTCGGTCAGACGCAGGTCGGCGTTATCTTCGCGCAGCATCAGGCGATATTCCGCGCGAGAGGTAAACATACGGTACGGCTCTTTGGTACCCAGCGTGCAGAGATCGTCAACCAGCACGCCCAGATACGCCTGAGAACGGCCTGGCGCCCAGCCCTCTTTCTCAGCGGAGAAGCGTGCGGCGTTCAGACCAGCAAGCAGACCCTGTGCAGCCGCTTCTTCGTAGCCGGTGGTGCCGTTAATCTGCCCCGCGAAGAACAGACCGTGGATGAATTTGCTTTCCAGGGTTGGCTTCAGGTCGCGCGGATCGAAGAAATCGTACTCAATAGCGTAGCCGGGACGAACGATTTTCGCATTCTCCATCCCCTGCATTGAGCGAACAATTTGCATCTGTACATCGAACGGCAGGCTGGTGGAGATGCCGTTCGGATAAATTTCATTTGAGGTCAGCCCTTCCGGCTCCAGGAAGATCTGGTGCTGGTTACGATCGGCGAAGCGCATCACTTTGTCTTCGATCGACGGACAGTAGCGTGGGCCGATCCCTTCGATCACGCCGGCATACATGGGGCTGCGGTCGAGGTTATTGCGGATCACGTCATGGGTTTTCTCGTTGGTATGCGTGATGTAGCACGGTACCTGCTGCGGATGCTGAGCCGCATTGCCCATGAACGAGAACACCGGCATTGGATTATCACCGTGCTGTTGCGCCAGCACGCTGAAATCAATGGTGCGCGCATCAATACGCGGCGGCGTACCGGTTTTCAGGCGGCTGACGCGCAGCGGCAGTTCACGCAGACGGCGAGACAGTGGAATAGACGGCGGATCGCCGGCACGGCCACCGCTGTAGTTATCCAGACCGATATGAATTTTACCGTCCAGGAATGTGCCCACGGTCAGCACCACGGCTTTCGCGCGGAATTTGAGACCCATCTGGGTCACGGCACCTACGACGCGATCGTTCTCAACGATAAGATCTTCAACCGCCTGCTGGAAGATCATCAGGTTCGGCTGGTTCTCCAGGGCGGTGCGCACAGCCTGACGGTAAAGCACGCGGTCTGCCTGTGCACGGGTCGCACGCACGGCGGGACCTTTACTCGCGTTTAGTATCCTAAACTGGATGCCTGCATGATCGATCGCTTTCGCCATCAGGCCGCCAAGTGCATCCACTTCTTTTACCAGGTGTCCTTTCCCAATGCCGCCAATCGCCGGATTACAGGACATTTGTCCCAGCGTGTCGATATTGTGTGTCAAAAGCAGGGTCTGCTGACCCATACGCGCTGCGGCCATTGCGGCCTCAGTGCCTGCATGACCCCCGCCAATGATAATGACGTCAAAAGGATCCTGATAAAACATGGTGATCTGCCTCGCGTAAAGCGGTATGAAAATGGATTGAAGCCCGGGCCGTGGATTCTACTCAACTTTAGTCTTTCGAGAAAGCATTGGGATCCTGGGCTATTAAAAAGAAGATCTTTTTATTTAGAGATCTGTTCTATTGTGATCTCTTATTAGGATCGCGAACTTGTGTGGATAAGTCCGATCTCATAAAGAAGATCATGCAGTTAGAAAGGATCGTTTGCTGTGAATGATCGGTGATCCTGGACAGTATAAGCTGGGATCAGATCGCGACTTTATGCACAGGTCAAAAACGATACAACAGTTGTTCTTTGGATAACTACGGGTTAATACGAGCTTTTAACCAGAGTTATCCACATCTGTTCGCGCGATCTTTAATCGTTTTTGAGTAAATTTTTCCATTCCGCGAGCCAGATCTCGGCTGGATCCTCCGGAATGTCATGATCGAGGATGTTGATCTTGAGCGTTTCACCCAGCTGTTTTGCTCCACAGGAGGTAACAGCGGCTTCAACTTTCTCTATTGCCCCGCAAAAGGTGTCATATTCACGACTGCCGATACCCACCGCGCCAAAACGGACGTTTGACAGATCGGGCTGCTGTTCCAGCAGTTCGTCATATAAAGGTTGCAGGTTATCCGGCAGATCGCCCGCGCCGTGCGTGGAGGTAATCAGCAGCCAGACCCCGTCAGTCGGGAGATCTTCAAGCAACGGACCGTGCAGGGTTTCAGTAGAAAAGCCCGCATCTTCCAGCTTTTCAGCCAGGTGTTCCGCTACGTATTCCGCACCACCAAGAGTGCTGCCGCTGATAAGGGTAATGTCCGCCATTGATCGCTCGCCCAGATAAAGAGACGGCCATTGTACGCTGTGAACGAGCTGGGATCTACCTGTGGAAAATGTGGGAATGAATTTGCCCGATCACGGGCGGATGGTACGCATGATCGGGTTTTGCAGGGAGATTAGCGTCTCGGTGGACTGAATTTCATCGATTGTTTGGATCTTGTTGATAAGTACCTGCTGGAGGGCGTCGATGGATCGGCACATGACTTTAATAAAGATGCTGTAATGCCCGGTGGTGTAATACGCCTCGGTGACTTCATCCAGCGCGTTCAGCTTCGCCAGGGCGGAAGGGTAGTCTTTGGCGCTTTTAAGAATGATGCCGATGAAGCAGCAGACGTCGTAACCCAGATGTTTAGGACTGACGTCAATGCGTGCGCCGGTAATGATCCCCGCCTGCTTCATCTTCTCTACGCGGACGTGAATGGTTCCCGGGCTGACGCCAAACTGTTTCGCCAGTTCGGCGTAGGCGGTACGGGCATTGGCCATTAAGGCCTCCAGGATGCCGCGGTCGAGATTGTCGATCTGATAATTTTCCATAGCTTTTTCTTATGAAGATTAATGAATCATTCTATTCTAGCGTTTAATTTTATCGAATCAAAAGTGAAGGTGGCTTTTTGTTGATGAGTTATTGAATGTGATGCCATTTCTGTTGCTTAATCAATATCAACAGGACGCAGGAGTATAAATAATGAAAACCGCTTACATCGCAAAACAACGCCAGATCAGTTTCGTAAAATCCTATTTTTCCCGCCAGCTGGAAGAGAAGCTTGGCCTTATTGAAGTTCAGGCGCCGATTCTGAGCCGCGTGGGTGACGGGACCCAGGATAACTTGTCTGGATGCGAAAAAGCGGTACAGGTGAAAGTGAAAACACTGCCAGACGCTCAGTTCGAAGTGGTTCATTCCCTGGCGAAGTGGAAGCGTCAAACTCTGGGGCAACACGACTTCAGCGCGGGCGAAGGGCTCTACACGCACATGAAAGCTCTTCGTCCCGATGAAGACCGCCTTTCTCCGATTCATTCCGTTTACGTTGACCAGTGGGACTGGGAGCGCGTAATGGGTGATGGTGAACGCCACGTCGGTACGCTGAAATCCACCGTTGAGGCGATCTACGCCGGGATCAAAGCAACCGAAGCGGCCGTGAGCAAAGAGTTTGGTCTGGCACCGTTCCTGCCGGATACGATCCATTTTGTCCACAGCCAGGAGCTGCTGAGCCGCTTCCCGAATCTCGATGCTAAAGGTCGCGAGCGTGCGATCGCTAAAGAATTAGGTGCTGTATTCCTGATAGGTATCGGCGGCAAACTGTCTGATGGCAAACGCCACGACGTTCGCGCGCCGGATTATGATGACTGGAGCACTGCGGGTGAGGGCGAATTTGCCGGGCTGAACGGCGATATTCTGGCGTGGAACCCGGTACTGGAAGACGCATTCGAGCTTTCATCTATGGGGATCCGCGTGGATGCCGACGCGCTGAAGCGCCAGCTGGCGGTCACCGGTGATGAAGATCGTCTCAAACTCGAGTGGCACCAGGCGCTGCTGCGCGGTGAAATGCCTCAGACGATCGGCGGCGGTATCGGCCAGTCCCGTCTGACCATGCTGCTGCTGCAATTACCCCATATCGGTCAGGTTCAGTGTGGCGTCTGGCCGCAGCAGGTACGTGAAAGCGTCGGTTCTCTTCTGTAATTAACGCTGCCAGCGTCTGAGCAGGCGGCTACGCAACCCGGTATCAAAGCGCCAGATATGATCGAAGATGCGCATGATGCCGGGTTTTCCATGGGCTGACATCGCCACCGCGTGAAAACGGTGCTGATGCACCCGCTGTAACTCCTTCACCTTATTCACCACGTCATCCGGCAGCCGCTGGGCAATAAAATCGGAAATCACCACCGCGTCAGCGTCGTACCAGTCGCCGCCCTGCATACGCTCCACAATGCTGCGAAAGCAGCTGGCCAGATCCGTGCCGCCGCGAAAACGCTGGCTCAGGAAGCGGATTGCCTGCTCGATACCCTGCTGGTTCGTCAGCTCATAGCCCACCACCTCGCTGGAGAAGAGCATAATGAAGCAGCGACGGCGATCGGCGAGCGCTACGCGCATCAGTGCCAGACAGAACGCCTTCGCGCACTGCTCGTTAAACCCGCCCATCGAACCGGACGTATCCACGCAAACAATGAATGGCCCGCGCGGCTGTTCATCAAAATCCTGATGGACGACCGGCCGTTGGCTGACTTTCTCGCGCCAGGCTTCGCCGTGCAGTCGATAGGTGAGAAGCTGTTTTTCCACCAGCCGACGATAGAACTCATACTCCAGCTCGGTCATCCCCAGCGTGCTCAGCTCGGTCGGCAGCAGGCGCAAAATGTCATCGCTCTGCTGGAGCCCGTCGACCTGCTCCGGCACGGTAGCCGGTTCGCGCACCAGGGTGCGGAAGGTTTCCATCGGGGCATCTTTCTTTGGGACCGATTTTGCCTCCCTTGAGCGACCCAGCTGTTCTGCAAGCTTCATCAGCTCCGGCTGCTGCGTTAGAAAGTCGCCGTACTTCACGATCAGCTGGTAGTCACCGCGCTTCAGCTGACCGGCGCTCATATCCCACAGACGTCCGGCGGCGTTTTCATTCTCCACCAGCACCTGTTCTAGCTGGCCGCTCAGCGTCATCCGTTCCTGAACTTCACTGAGCAGCTGTTCACGCTCTTCATCCAGCAGCTGCTGGTTCAGCGTTGTGGCCTGAACCACCAGGCTGAGGCGCCAGCGCTGTAAGAAGAGGGTATGCAGTGCGGGTGTAAAGGTGGCGTTATCCGTGACCAGCGCCCGGGCCTGGCTGGCAAACGGAGAGTGGACGTTATCGAGCAACGTCAGGGTTTGCGGGAGCTGGACGATAAACTGCGACGTGGAAAGCCGCTGGCACTGCTGATAGCAGGCCACCTCTTCCGTTAACTCAGGAGGAACTTCGGTCTCCCTGAACCGCTGACGCAAATTTTCTCGCCAGCGGGGCAGGTCGTCGATCATCGCCTTTTTAAGCTTCGGAAATTTTTCGAAGAAGGCCGCCAGCTGCGGTGATGCCAGGAGGGTAATAACCACCTCCTCGATCAGACCTTCCTCACTGACCGCCAGCATGACGTTAAGCGTATCCAGCGTTAGCATTGACGCGCCTGTTTGATCTGCGCGCTGACGTCCTGCAGGCTGGCTTCGATGCGACCTAACCAGTCGCTATGAATAAAGAGGCATTTTTGCTGCTCGCTAAAGCGGGTGTGCTGCTGATGCCATTCGGTATCCAGCGCTTCCAGCTGCTGCTTGATCTCTTCCGGCACGCTATCCGAAGCGGTTCCCGGAAGCGCAAGACGCGATCCCTGGAGGCTGACGTCGCGGATCACCAGGTGCTGGCTGCTGTCCACTTCCATATTCAGCGGCTGCGCGAAACCAATGCCGTTGAGCTTTCCTCGGATCTCTCCGCCCTTATCCAGCCACTGCGCCAGCGCCTCGCGCTCAATCGTAATGTGCACCACCTGCATATCATGCAGTTTAAGCGGCTGCTGGAGCAGCAGCGTTAGCGTTGTGCCGGTCAGATCCGCGGGAAGCTCGTAGTGCGGTTTGCGGGCGAACATGCCCCCCAGGCGGTTCACTTTCAGCGCGGTTTTATCACTTTGCTGCTGCTGGAGCTGGATGCGCCGCTGGGCAATAGCCCCCAGCTGGTTGAGCATTGCCTGCTGTCCCCAGGCGTGTCCGGTCATCAAAACGTCAAGCTGCTGCTGCATCAGATTCATGCCTTCTGCATCGTGCCAGAGGCAATCTTTCAGCAGGATCAGATCGATTGGCGCGACGGCATCACGGCCGCTGAACAGGGCGCTCGCCTGCAGCAGGCGGATCGCTTTTTTCCACCGGCGATCGGAGACATAGGGTGCTGAGGGGATGAGATCAAGCTGCTGGCGCAGCAGATAGATCAGCTCGAATACGGCGTCTGGCAGTTTGATTTTGCCGATATCCTGCTGCCACTGGTGATACTCCTCATCCGTCACCTGCAGCGAAGCGGATACCGGGTTTTCACTTTCATCCTGCTGGCTGACCAGCATGGAGCGGAAGTTGGACTTATCCTGCACTTTGTCCAGCCACAGGCGGATAAGCATACGGTCATATAGCGCTTCCAGACTGCTGTCGGCTTCAGGCAGTTCGTTAGAGGCGGCCACCAGCAGGCGCATCGGGATTTTCTCTTCACTGGCGCCGTTACGGAATCGACGTTCGTTTATCGCCGTGAGCAGCGTGTTCAGAATAGCCGGCCCCGCTTTCCAGATCTCATCAAGAAAAACAATCTCAGCCTCAGGCAGATACCCCGCCGTCAAGCGCTCATAGCGCCCCTCATCTTTCAGCGCCTGAATGGAAAGCGGGCCAAAAACTTCTTCTGGGGTGGAAAACCGGGTCATGAGATATTCGAAGGCGCGGGCGTTCTGAAAAGCAAATTTGAGCCTGCGGGCGATCAGGCTTTTGGCAATGCCCGGCGGTCCCAGCAAAAACACGCTCTCACCGCTCAGCGCCGCCAGTAAACAGAGGCGAATGGCGTGGCTACGCTCGAAAAGGCCTTTCTCCAGCGCGCTGCTGAGGCGGGAAATTCTTTCTGCTAATAAATGTGAGTGAGCCATAATAGTTTTGCATCCTTTCGCCGTCGTGGCGGCCAATTGAAGCGAGTATAGACGTTTCAGTCAGGGCTGGTAATAGACTGAAGTGCGGCGCAATTTTCTTTGCGCTACATTAATGCGGTTGCATTTAGGGGTACGATTTTGCAATGAATCGTGCATACTGTGCGCTTTTTGTGGGCCAAGGGACCGGGAACACATTTGTTATTTAAACGAAAAGACTAGTCTATGAGCACTGATAATAAGCAATCATTACCCGCAATAACGCTTGCGGCGATCGGGGTTGTCTACGGTGATATCGGCACCAGCCCGCTTTATACGCTTCGTGAATGTCTGTCCGGCCAGTTTGGTTTTGGTGTTGAACGCGATGCCGTGTTTGGCTTCCTGTCCCTCATTTTCTGGCTGCTGATCCTGGTAGTTTCCGTTAAATATCTCTCCTTCGTTATGCGTGCTGATAACGCAGGTGAAGGTGGGATCCTGACCCTGATGTCTCTTGCCGGGCGTAATACCTCGGCCAGGATGACCTCGGTGCTGGTCATTATCGGCCTGATTGGCGGCAGTTTCTTCTACGGGGAAGTGGTGATAACGCCGGCTATCTCGGTGCTGTCGGCGATTGAGGGGCTGGAGATTATCGCTCCGCAGCTCGATTCATGGGTGGTTCCGCTGGCCATTATTGTCCTGACGCTGCTGTTCATGATCCAGAAGCACGGCACAGGGCTGGTGGGCAAACTGTTCGCGCCGATTATGCTGGCCTGGTTCCTGATCCTGGCGGCGCTTGGCTTGCGCAGCATTATCGCGAACCCGGAAGTGCTGCATGCGCTGAACCCTTACTGGGCGGTGCATTTCTTCCTCGAATACAAAGTGGTTTCCTTCGTGGCGCTGGGTGCCGTCGTGCTCTCCATCACCGGTGTGGAAGCGCTGTATGCTGACATGGGCCACTTCGGGAAACTGCCTATCCGCGTGGCATGGTTTATTGTGGTGCTGCCGTCGCTGGTGCTGAACTACTTCGGTCAGGGCGCGCTGCTGCTTAAAAACCCGGAAGCGATCAAGAACCCGTTCTTCCTGCTGGCACCTGACTGGGCTCTGGTGCCGATGCTGATCCTGGCGACGCTGGCGACCGTCATTGCTTCCCAGGCGGTGATTTCCGGCGTGTTTTCTCTGACGCGCCAGGCCGTGCGTCTTGGATATCTGTCACCGATGCGCATCATCCATACCTCAGAGATGGAGTCGGGCCAGATCTACATCCCATTCGTTAACTGGCTCCTCTATTTCGCTGTTGTTATTGTTATCGTCAGCTTCGAGCACTCCAGTAACCTGGCGGCGGCGTACGGTATTGCGGTAACCGGTACGATGGTGCTGACATCGATTCTCTCCACCACGGTAGCGTACCGAAACTGGCACTGGAATAAATTCCTCGTGGCGATGATTCTGGTGGGCTTCCTGTTTATCGACGTGCCGCTGTTCTCAGCGAACCTCGACAAAATTGTCTCCGGTGGCTGGCTGCCGCTGACGCTGGGTCTGGTGATGTTCATTGTCATGACCACCTGGAAAAGCGAGCGCTTCCGCCTGCTGCGCCGCATGCACGAGCACGGGAACTCTCTTGAGGCGATGATCGCTTCTCTGGAGAAATCCCCGCCGGTCCGCGTGCCGGGTACTGCGGTATATATGTCTCGCGCGCTGAACGTCATTCCGTTCGCGCTGATGCATAACCTCAAGCACAACAAAGTGCTGCACGAGCGCGTGATCCTGCTGACGCTGCGCACCGAAGATGCGCCGTATGTCCACAACGTGCGCCGCGTGCAGATTGAGCAGCTGTCGCCGACCTTCTGGCGCGTGGTGGCAAGCTACGGCTGGCGCGAAACGCCAAACGTGGAAGAGGTGTTCCACCGCTGCGGCCTGGAAGGGCTGAGCTGCCGGATGATGGAGACGTCGTTCTTTATGTCGCACGAGTCGCTGATCATCGGCAAGCGCCCGTGGTATCTGCGCCTGCGCGGCAAGTTGTACCTCATCTTGCAGCGTAATGCCCTGCGCGCGCCTGACCAGTTTGAGATCCCGCCTAACCGCGTGATTGAGCTGGGAACGCAGGTCGAGATCTAATCCCTTCTGAAAATGCCGGGTGGCGCTTCGCTTACCCGGCCTACCAAACCCCTCGCCAACCCTCAATAATTGTCTCTGCATTTCACTTAGCGAAACGTTTCGACGTCGATCACAAATCTGTTACGTCATGATGGTTTTCTGAACATTCTTGAGATTAAACTGATGTCAGCGAAACGTTTCGCTAGTGGAGCAAGAAAATGAAGAAAGGCACGGTACTCAACTCAGAAATCTCATCGGTTATTTCCCGTCTTGGGCATACCGATACGCTGGTGGTTTGCGATGCAGGCTTACCGGTTCCGCGCAGCACAATCCGTATCGATATGGCGTTAACGCAGGGTGTACCCTCGTTCATGCAGGTACTGGAAGTTGTGACGGCGGAGATGCAGGTTGAGGCAGCCATTCTCGCGGCGGAAATCAAACAACATAATCCGCAACTCCACGAAACGTTGCTCAGCCATATTGAGCAACTGCAACAACACCAGGGAAACACCATAGAAATTCGTTACACGACGCACGAACAGTTCAAACAACAAACCGCAGACAGTCAGGCGGTGATTCGCAGCGGGGAGTGTTCCCCGTATGCGAATATCATTCTCTGTGCTGGCGTCACCTTCTGAGGCCATCATGGACGCATTACTGCAACTCAAAGGGATCGATAAGTCGTTCCCGGGCGTAAAAGCCCTCTCCGGCGCGGCGCTGAACGTCTACCCCGGGCGCGTGATGGCGCTGGTGGGCGAAAACGGTGCTGGCAAATCCACCATGATGAAAGTGCTGACCGGTATCTATCAACGCGATGCCGGTTCACTCGTCTGGCTGGGGAAAGAGACCACCTTCACCGGCCCGAAATCCTCTCAGGAAGCGGGCATCGGCATTATTCACCAGGAGCTGAACCTGATCCCGCAGCTCACCATTGCGGAAAACATCTTCCTCGGCCGCGAGTTTGTTAACCGGTTCGGCAAAATCGACTGGAAAACCATGTATGCCGAAGCGGACAAGCTGCTGGCGAAGCTGAACCTGCGCTTTAAGAGCGACCGTCTGGTAGGCGATCTCTCCATTGGCGATCAGCAGATGGTGGAAATTGCCAAGGTGCTGAGCTTTGAGTCGAAGGTCATCATTATGGATGAACCGACCGACGCCCTGACCGATACCGAAACCGAATCCCTGTTCCGCGTGATCCGCGAGCTGAAGTCGCAGGGGCGCGGGATTGTCTATATCTCTCACCGCATGAAAGAGATCTTCGAAATCTGCGATGACGTCACCGTCTTCCGCGACGGGCAATTTATTGCCGAGCGCGAAGTGGCGACGCTGACCGAAGATACGCTCATCGAAATGATGGTGGGACGTAAGCTCGAAGATCAGTATCCGCATCTGGATAAAGCGCCGGGTGAGATCCGCCTGAAGGTGGACAACCTCTGCGGTCCGGGCGTGAACGACGTGACCTTTACCCTGCGCCAGGGCGAGATCCTGGGCGTGGCGGGCCTGATGGGTGCCGGACGTACCGAGCTGATGAAAGTGTTGTACGGCGCACTGCCGCGCACCAGCGGTTATGTCACTCTCGACGGTCATGAAGTGGTCACCCGCTCTCCGCAGGATGGCCTGGCGAACGGCATCGTTTATATCTCCGAAGACCGCAAACGCGACGGCCTGGTGCTGGGGATGTCAGTGAAAGAGAACATGTCCCTGACCGCGCTGCGCTATTTCAGCCGCAGCGGCGGTAGCCTGAAGCATAAAGATGAGCAGCAGGCGGTGAGCGATTTTATCCGCCTCTTTAACGTTAAAACCCCGTCGATGGAGCAGGCGATTGGCCTCTTATCCGGCGGTAATCAGCAGAAAGTGGCGATTGCGCGCGGGCTGATGACGCGCCCGAAAGTGCTGATCCTCGACGAGCCAACCCGCGGCGTGGACGTGGGCGCGAAGAAAGAGATCTATCAGCTGATTAACCAGTTTAAGGCCGACGGTCTGAGCATCATTCTGGTCTCTTCCGAGATGCCAGAAGTATTAGGCATGAGCGATCGCATTATCGTCATGCATGAAGGGCATCTCGGCGGTGAATTCACTCGCGAGCAGGCCACCCAGGAAGTTCTGATGGCTGCCGCTGTGGGCAAGCTTAATCGCGTGAATCAGGAGTAAGAAGATGACTACCCAGGCTGTTTCTGGTCGCCGCTATTTCACAAAGGCATGGCTGATGGAACAAAAATCGCTGATTGCCCTGCTGGTGCTGATCGCGATTGTGTCCACCATGAGCCCGAACTTTTTCACCGTTAATAACCTGTTCAACATTCTGCAGCAGACGTCGGTGAACGCCATTATGGCGGTCGGCATGACGCTGGTGATTTTGACCTCGGGTATCGATCTGTCCGTCGGTTCCCTGCTGGCGCTCACCGGTGCGATCGCCGCTTCGATTGTCGGCATTGAAGTCAACGCGCTGGTGGCCGTGGCCGCTGCCCTGGCGGCAGGCGCTGCGATTGGTGCCGTAACCGGCGTGATTGTCGCAAAAGGCCGCGTTCAGGCGTTCATCGCCACGCTGGTGATGATGCTGCTGCTGCGCGGTGTGACCATGGTTTACACCAACGGCAGCCCGGTCAATACCGGCTTTACCGATAACGCCGATCTGTTTGGCTGGTTCGGTATCGGTCGCCCGCTGGGTGTTCCGACGCCGGTCTGGATCATGGCTATCGTCTTCCTGGCGGCGTGGTACATGCTGCACCACACCCGTCTGGGCCGTTATATCTATGCGCTGGGCGGTAACGAAGCGGCAACGCGCCTTTCCGGTATCAGCGTTAATAAAGTCAAAATTATCGTTTACTCCCTGTGCGGTCTGCTGGCGTCACTGGCAGGCATCATCGAAGTGGCGCGCCTCTCCTCCGCGCAGCCGACGGCGGGTACGGGTTATGAGCTGGATGCTATCGCGGCAGTGGTTCTGGGCGGTACGAGTCTTGCGGGCGGTAAAGGTCGCATTGTTGGGACATTGATCGGCGCACTGATTCTTGGTTTCCTGAATAATGGTTTGAATTTGTTAGGTGTTTCCTCCTATTACCAGATGATCGTTAAGGCAGTGGTGATTTTGCTGGCGGTACTGGTAGACAACAAAAAACAGTAACTGACGACACTACAGGACATCTTAGATATGAACATGAAAAAACTGGCTACCCTGGTTTCTGCTGTCGCGCTGAGCGCAACCGTAAGTGCTAACGCCATGGCGAAAGATACCATCGCGCTGGTTGTCTCTACTCTGAACAACCCGTTCTTCGTCTCCCTGAAGGACGGTGCGCAGAAAGAAGCGGACAAACTGGGCTACAACCTGGTGGTTCTGGATTCTCAGAACAACCCGGCGAAAGAGCTGGCTAACGTTCAGGACTTAACCGTTCGCGGCACCAAAATTCTGCTGATCAACCCAACCGATTCTGATGCCGTAGGTAACGCCGTGAAGATGGCAAACCAGGCGAAGATCCCGGTAATCACCCTTGACCGTCAGGCGTCTAAAGGTGAAGTGGTCAGCCACATTGCCTCTGATAACGTGCTGGGCGGCAAAATCGCGGGTGATTACATCGCGAAGAAAGCCGGCGAAGGCGCGAAGGTTATCGAACTGCAGGGGATTGCCGGGACTTCCGCAGCTCGCGAGCGTGGTGAAGGCTTCCAGCAGGCTGTGGCTGCACACAAATTCAACGTGCTGGCCAGCCAGCCGGCAGACTTCGACCGTACTAAAGGTCTGAACGTTATGCAGAACCTGCTGACCGCGCATCCTGACGTGCAGGCCGTGTTCGCACAGAACGACGAAATGGCGCTCGGCGCGCTGCGTGCCCTGCAGACCGCAGGTAAATCTGATGTGATGGTTGTCGGATTTGACGGCACGCCGGATGGTGAAAAAGCAGTAAACGATGGCAAACTGGCTGCGACCATCGCTCAGCTGCCTGAGCAGATTGGCGCCACTGGCGTTGAAACTGCCGACAAAGTGCTGAAAGGCGAAAAAGTTCAGGCCAAATACCCGGTTGACCTGAAGCTGGTCATCAAGCAGTAAAAGGCGAATCAGGCAGTCGCTGGCTGCCTGAGGGACACCAATAAAGAAAAGTGTGGCATACGCCACCGGGTAACACCGGTGGCGCTCTCAGATGGACA
This sequence comes from Enterobacter sp. WP_7_1, assembly GCF_003688535.1. NCBI lineage: Bacteria > Pseudomonadati > Pseudomonadota > Gammaproteobacteria > Enterobacterales > Enterobacteriaceae > Enterobacter > Enterobacter sp. WP_7_1. The sequence goes on from NZ_REFK01000005.1 coordinate 277,807, forward strand.
ACCCAACCATGAAAACCGCAGGCAACCTCGTCGTCCTTGGCAGTATCAATGCCGATCACATTCTTAACCTTGAATCGTTCCCTACACCGGGCGAAACCGTCACGGGTAACCAGTATCAGGTGGCATTTGGCGGTAAAGGTGCCAACCAGGCCGTCGCCGCCGGTCGCAGCGGGGCGAATATTGCGTTTATCGCCTGCACGGGTGATGACGATACCGGTGAGCGAGTACGCAAACAGCTGGCGAGCGACAACATTGATATCGCACCGGTCAGCGTGGTTGCAGGGGAATCGACCGGCGTGGCGCTGATTTTCGTCAACGCTGAAGGTGAGAATGTTATCGGTATTCATGCTGGCGCTAACGCTGCGCTGACGACGGAACGCGTAGAAGCGCAACGTGCCATCATCGCCGGAGCGGAAGCCCTGCTCATGCAACTGGAGTCACCGGTTGAAAGCGTGCTGGCCGCCGCGAAAATTGCGCATGAAAATCATACCACTGTCGTACTTAACCCGGCTCCAGCCCGTGTATTATCAGACGAGCTGCTGGCGCTGGTGGATATCATTACGCCGAATGAAACCGAAGCCGAAAAGCTGACGGGCTTTTGCGTAGAAAATGATGACGATGCCGCACGCGCCGCGCGTGCACTGCACGATAAGGGCATCGGCACCGTGATTATCACCCTTGGTAGCCGTGGGGTGTGGGCAAGCGTCAATGGCGAAGGCCGCCGCGTGCCGGGCTTTAAGGTCAAAGCGATTGATACCATCGCGGCGGGAGATACCTTCAATGGTGCACTGGTGACCGCGCTGCTGGAAGGCAAGAGAATGGATGACGCTATTCGCTTTGCACACGCTGCTGCCGCGATTGCGGTGACGCGCAAGGGCGCACAGCCTTCCGTTCCGTGGCGTAAAGAGATAGATGAATTCTTAAGTCAGCAGGGGTAACGCTTGGCCACAATGAAAGATGTCGCCCGCATGGCGGGCGTTTCTACCTCGACGGTCTCTCACGTTATAAACAACGATCGCTTCGTCAGCGAGGCGATTCGGGAGAAAGTCGAAGCTGCGGTAAAAGAACTCAACTATGCGCCGTCTGCGCTGGCGCGCAGCCTTAAGCTCAACCAGACGCGCACCATCGGTATGCTGATCACCGCCAGTACCAACCCCTTTTATTCAGAACTGGTTCGCGGCGTGGAGCGCAGCTGCTTCGAGCGTGGCTACAGCCTGGTGCTGTGTAATACCGAGGGCGACGAGCAGCGGATGAATCGTAATCTGGAAACGCTGATGCAAAAACGCGTCGACGGGCTATTGCTGCTCTGCACCGAAACGCACCAGCCCTCGAAAGAGATTATCCAGCGTTATCCTTCAATTCCTACCGTGATGATGGACTGGGCGCCGTTCGACGGAACCAGCGATCTCATTCAGGATAACTCCCTGCTGGGCGGTGATATGGCGACTCAGCACCTGATTGATAAAGGACACACTCGCATTGCCTGTATTACGGGGCCGCTGGATAAAACTCCGGCGCGTTTGCGTCTGGAAGGGTATCTCTCCGCCATGGAACGAGCGGGGCTTGCCATTCCTGATGGCTATCGAATCACCGGTGATTTTGAATTTAACGGCGGTTTTGAGGCGATGCAGAAACTGCTGGCGCAAAAGCCGCGTCCGCAGGCGGTGTTTATTGGTAACGACGCGATGGCGTTTGGTGCCTACCAGGCGTTGTATCAGGCGGGGCTACGCGTGCCTGAGGATATGGCGGTGATTGGCTATGACGATATCGAACTGGCCAGCTACATGACGCCGCCGCTGACCACGATCCATCAGCCAAAAGATGAACTGGGCGAGCTGGCCATCGATGTGTTGATCCACCGTATGGCGCAGCCCACGCTGCAACAGCAACGCCTGCAGCTTACTCCTGTTCTGATGGAACGCGGTTCGGTTTAGCTTTCTCTTTGTGACGCTCTTTAATCAGGTTTCGGCCGTCTTTCGGTTTTAACAGCATAAATACCAGCGCCGATACCACGGTAAGTGCGCCCATGGTGATAAAGGTATAGTGGAACTGCTCAACGGTATTCGCGCTGTCAAAACCTTCATAAAACCGCAGCACCGCTGCACTCACGGCAACCCCTAAACTGATCGACAGCTGTTGCGTTACCGCCAGCACGCTGTTGCCGCTGCTGGCGTTCTCGTCAGTCAGATCGGCGAGGGTGATGGTGTTCATCGACGTGAACTGCGTCGACATCGCCATGCCCAACACAAACAGCGGCAGGATCAGCATCCAGACGGGTAACGCGGCGGATTGCAGCGAGAACTGCGCAATCATCAGGCCGATAAAGACCGTCACGCCGACCAGCGTCTTACGATAGCCAAACCAGCGCAGCACCTGCGTGACGGTAGATTTTGCCAGGATCGAGCCCATTGCCGTGGGCGCCATCATGCAGCCGGCAATCAGAGCCGGGTAGCCGAAACCCACCTGCAGCATCAATGGCATCAGGAACGGTACGCAACCCGTCCCCAGACGAGACGCAATGTTCCCTGCAATCCCAACGGAAAACGTTCGGGTGTTAAAGAGCCCCAGGGAAATTAACGGCGTCGGGTGACGGCGCGCGTGACGTATATAAAGAAGGAATAAAAGAATACCGCCGAGGATAACGGAGAGCGCTAACCACGTCGCGACGATCTTCTCGCCAAACAGCTCCATTCCGCTGGAAAATAACACCAGGCTCAGGCCAAACAGGAAAAAGCCGCCCATGTCGAAGCTGCGCCTTGGCGTGGTGAAGTTCGGCATATATTTGCGGGCATACAGCAGCCCCGCAACGCCAATTGGAATATTAATCAGGAAGATCCAGTGCCAGCTTGCCCAGGTGACAAATACGCCACCGAGTACCGGGCCAAGAATCGGGCCGACCAGGCCCGGCATGGTGACGAAGTTGAGCACGGGAAGCAGTTCGCTCCTGGGGTAGGCTCGCAGCAAGGCAAGACGCGCCACCGGCATCATCATCGCGCCGCCAATGCCCTGCAATACGCGAAAGATAACCAGCTCCGTTAAGGATGAGGAGAGCGCACAGGCCAGCGAACCGAGCGTAAAGAGCGTTACGGCCAGCATGAAAACTCTGCGGGTGCCAAAGCGGTCGGCCAGCCAGCCGCTGACCGGAATTAACATTGCGACCGTCAGGGTGTAGCTGATGATGGCGGACTGCATCGCCAGCGGCGAGCGGTTAAGGCTTTGCGCTATAGCGGGAAGCGCTGTGTTGAGGATGGTGGCATCCAGTGCCTGCATAAAAAACGCCATGGCTGCAATCCACGGCAATCCGGCCATGCTGCGCGCTTTTTTGTTTGTCATTTATTTACCTGCTGGTGGGTTGGCGCGGCCAGCAGTGCCTGGCACGCACTCAGGGCTCGCTGCCCGTCGCTTTCCTGGATGGCATCTACTATCGCCTGGTGCAAATCCAGTTTTACCACTTCGTTTTGTGTAATAGAGGTAAAGTAGGTGTGATACACCGAATGAAATAAAGAGGCAAAAGAAGTGAGAAACGGATTGGCGCTCATCATATAGATGTGTTCATGCCAGGCCATATCGACCTCAACCCAGCGTTCGCGGTTGAAGTGTTTTTTCAGGAACACCATCTCTTCCATCAATGCGTTAAGCTGCGCTTTCTGCTCTGCCGTTCCTAGCGTGGCGGCAAGCAGACATGCCTGAGGTTCAAGGCTGCTGCGCATCACCAGAAAGTGATCGACGACCTGATGAAAGTTATCTTCCGTCATCCACCAGGAGAGCAGCTCCTGATCGAGAAAATTCCAGTTACTCTGTGGCATCACGCGTGTGCCAATGCGAGGGCGTGGAAGCACCATACCTTTTGCCGTCAGAGTTTTCACCGCTTCGCGAACGGCGGTACGGCTCACCCCAAACTGCTCACCCAGCTCCATCTCACCCGGCAGGATGCTGCCCGGGGCATATTTACCCGCTAAAATCCGCTGAGCCAGCTTTTCTGCCAGCACGTACGACAGGTTTTTTTGGGCGGCCAGCTGTTGTGCGCTTAATGGCATCGCTTTTATTCCTTAAAGATTCATGCTGATAATTATGCCACCTCGAATGTGATTGTGGTTGCAGATACATCAAATAGAACAATTTGTAGCTTGATTTCACCTCTGCTGGTGAAAAAAAACGCGGATGGAAACTTTTTTTAAATTTCCTCTTGTCACGTCGGAATAACTCCCTATAATGCGCCTCCACTGACACGGAACAACGGCACACACGCCGCCGGGTCAGCAGAGAATAGCGAAAATAAACGCTTGACTCTGAAGCG
>NZ_REFK01000006.1:0-195578 GCF_003688535.1 Enterobacter sp. WP_7_1
CAGAAGTGAAACGCCGTAGCGCCGATGGTAGTGTGGGGTCTCCCCATGTGAGAGTAGGGAACTGCCAGGCATCAAATAAGTGAAGAGGCCATCCGTAAGGATGGCCTTTTTGCGTTTATACGCTGCACAAACTAATCCCCCAACGCCCTGCTTATACGGTAAACTACCTGCGTTTTTGCATCAGGATAGCGTCTATGAACCACTCCCTTAAGCCCTGGAATACCTTTGGCATTCAACGCAATGCTAAACAAATTGTACGTGCCGATAATGCACAGCAACTGCTGGATGCATGGCAAAGCGCAACTGAAAATAACGAACCCGTACTGATTCTGGGCGAAGGAAGTAATGTCCTGTTTCTCGATGATTTTGCGGGAACGGTGATCGTTAACCGCATCATGGGAATTGATGTGGAAGAGCGTGCCGACAGCTGGCACCTGCACGTGGGGGCCGGAGAAAACTGGCATCATCTGGTGCAATTCACCCTCGAAAAAGGGATGCCGGGCCTGGAAAACCTTGCGCTTATTCCAGGCTGCGCCGGATCGTCACCTATTCAAAACATCGGTGCCTACGGCATCGAACTGAAACATGTCTGCGAATATGTCGACTGCATCGAACTGGCGACCGGAACGGCAAAGCGTTTAACGGCGGAACAGTGCCGGTTTGGCTATCGTGACAGTATCTTCAAACATGAATATCAGGATCGCTACGTGATTGTCGCCGTGGGTCTGCGCCTGTCGAAGAACTGGCAGCCCGTGTTGACCTACGGGGATTTAACGCGTCTCGATCCGGCTACCGTAACCGCCCGCGACGTTTTTGACTCGGTTTGCCATATGCGGATGACCAAACTTCCCGATCCAAAAGTAAACGGAAACGCCGGCAGTTTCTTCAAAAACCCGGTTATCAGCAGCGAAAATGCAAAAGTCTTTCTTGAAGGATGGCCAGCCGCGCCACATTACCCTCAGGCGGATGGCAGCGTGAAGCTTGCCGCGGGATGGCTTATCGATCAATGCCAGCTAAAAGGCACTTCAGTAGGCGGTGCTGCTGTTCACCAGCATCAGGCTCTGGTGCTGATTAATCAACGCGATGCGACCAGCGATGATGTTGTACAGCTGGCTCATTATGTTCGTCAGCGTGTGGGCAAAAAATTTAACGTCTGGCTGGAGCCAGAAGTTCGCTTCATTGGCTGCACAGGTGAAGTCAATGCCGTGGAGGCTATCGCGTGAAGGACAATACCATTCCCTTAACCCTGATTAGCATCCTTGCTGACGGTGAGTTTCATTCTGGCGAGCAGCTGGGTGAACAGCTTGGCATGAGCCGTGCTGCTATCAATAAACATATCCAGACTCTTCGCGACTGGGGGGTTGATGTGTTCACGGTTCCCGGAAAAGGCTACAGTCTGCCGGAGCCGATTCAATTGCTGAATGAAGAAACGATCCGCAGCCAGATCGGACACGGCAATGTTGCGGTGCTGCCGGTGATTGATTCGACGAACCAGTATCTTCTGGATCGTCTGCCTGAGCTGACATCCGGCGATGCCTGCGTTGCTGAATATCAACAGGCCGGTCGCGGCCGTCGCGGTCGCAAATGGTTTTCGCCATTTGGCGCTAACCTCTATTTGTCCATGTACTGGCGACTCGATCAGGGCCCGGCCGCTGCCATTGGCCTGAGTCTGGTCATCGGCATCGTCATGGCGGAAGTGCTGCACGATCTGGGAGCGGATAAGGTACGTGTTAAATGGCCTAATGATCTCTACCTCAACGATCGTAAACTTGCCGGCATTCTGGTCGAACTGACTGGAAAAACGGGCGATGCGGCGCAAATCGTCATTGGCGCAGGCCTTAATATGGTGATGCGCAATGTACAAAATGATGTGGTGAATCAGGCCTGGACTAACCTCCAGGAGGCGGGAATCGTCATCGATCGTAACACCCTTGCCGTGCGTATGATTAAAGAGTTGCGCAGTTCACTCACGCTTTTTGAGCAGGAAGGGCTGGCACCGTTCCTGTCTCGTTGGGAAAAGCTGGATAACTTCATTAACCGCCCGGTGAAACTGCTGATTGGTGATAAAGAGATCTACGGGACTTCACGCGGTATTGACGCACAGGGCGCGCTGCTCCTGGAGCAGGATGGCGTGATTAAACCCTGGATGGGCGGTGAGATTTCACTGCGAAGTGCCGAATAACCGGATCGAGTTAATTATGCGAAAACCCGTGTGCGCAACGCTGGCCGTCATGATGAGTCTGCTGTTCTCGTCTCTCTCTCATGCGGATCGGGCCTGGGAGAGTTACAAGGCCCGCTTTTTCAAACCGGAAGGCCGCATTGTTGATACCGGTAATGGCGGCGTGTCGCATACGGAAGGTCAGGGTTTTGCCATGCTGATGGCGGTGGCCAACGACGATAAGGCCACGTTCGATAAGCTCTGGCAATGGACAGACAGTCAGCTGAAGAACAAAGAAAATGGTCTGTTTTACTGGCGCTATAATCCCGCAGAGTCCAACCCGGTCGCCGACAAAAACAACGCTGCCGATGGCGACGTGCTGATTGCCTGGGCGTTGCTGAAAGCCGACGCCCGCTGGCATGACAAACGCTACAGCGCCGCATCGGATGCAATTACCAAAGCACTGATTGACCACAGCGTGATCCGCTATGCCGGTTACCGCGTGATGCTGCCCGGCGTCCAGGGGTTTAAGCTTGAGGGTGAAGTGGTCCTTAATCCTTCCTATTTCGTGTTTCCGGCCTGGCAGGCCTTCTCCAGACGCAGTCATTTGCCGGTCTGGCGCGATTTGATTAAGGACGGGAAACGCCTGCTGGGGAAAATGGGCTCGGGTAAAGCGAATCTGCCCACTGACTGGGTTTCACTGGCATCAGGTGGCAAGCTGGCTCCTGCTAAAGGCTGGCCGCCGCGAATGAGCTATGACGCGATTCGTATTCCGCTGTACCTTGCCTGGTCTGATAAGCAAAGCCCGCTGCTGACGCCGTGGAAGGCCTGGTTCGGTCAGTTTTCCCGGGAACAAACTCCCGCCTGGGTTAACGTCACGACCAACGAATATGCGCCCTACATGATGGAAGGCGGCCTGCTGGCCGTACGTGATTTCACGATGGGGCAGTCTTCCGGTGAACCCGAAATCACCTCTAAAGACGACTACTATTCGGCAAGTCTGAAAATGCTGGTGTGGATCGCCCAGCAATAATGTTGACATTGTCCCTCTCCCCGATGGGGAGAGGGACGTCATACCGTATTACTGCGGATACGGTACCCAATCCCCGCCGTTCAGGCGAACGTAAGGTTTGTTTTGATATTGAATGACGACCGCGTTAGCGTTCTCGGAGACTTCTGCCGTTTGCGGCAGGTTGCTGGTGAGCTGATCCCAGTTCACGCTATCTTCCACAAACAGCTTCCCGTCAACGGCGCGGGCAACCAGCTCTGAGATTGCCAGATAGCTGGTTGGCTGTGTAATCTCAATCGGTGCGCCCTGATGCGGTGCCTTCATACCAAAGAATTTAATGCCTGCAGGCACGTTGGTAATGGACGGGCTTGGGATATCACGCAGACCCGACACCTGCATTCTGTCACCTTTCAGCGCTCCACCGTGCTCAGGCACCACAACCACCATCACTTTACGGCCCGATTTTTCCAGCTCCGTGAAGAACGCGTCCAGCTCGTCAAAGAACTTCTGAGCACGCACTTTATAATCAGCCGTTTTGCTCACGCCCGGGAAATGGTTACCGTCGTGGAGCGGCAGAGTGTTATAGAACGTCGCGCTGCGCGGATTACTGTCTTTTTCGATGGTCTGCAGCCAGCGTTGCAGGACGGCAGTATCGTCATAAACGGGCGAGCCGTCGAAGCCCAGCAGAGAGACGGGAAGACCGGTTTGATCCATCAGCGGTGCCTGCATGCCGCCCTGTTCGCGCACCTCTTTCAGGAAGTTACCGAACTGGCCGTTATGCCCCAGCATCAGATGCTGCGTAAAGCCCAGCTTTGCGAGGTTATCGAACAGATAACACTGGTTACCGGCGGGTTGATACAGGTTTTTATGCGATGTTTGACCGCAGCTTGCACGCAGCAGGCGGATCGCCGCCGGGCCGCTGTAAGAGGTAGCAGAGTTGAAATCTTTAAACTGAATATCGAAGTGTGACCACAGCGGATGAGACATCAAACCGGCGGCGTCCACGTCGGCCCAGGAGAGAGAGCAGATGTTGATCACCAGCAGTTCAAACGGCTGAGCATCCGCCGGCAGCGCATCCGGGAATTTAGTCTGTCGCTTGTCTTCCGCGGTATAGAAACTGGAGAGCCAGGCGTTCAGGTTGGTTGAGGTCGGCGGTGCGGTCTGGGTTGGGATATCGCCCACCACAGGCGTATCGCCTGCCGTTGTGACGGTTGCCGCCGCGCTTCCCCCTGTGGTGGTCACCGTGGTGGTCGGTTGACCGGCAGGCCACAGCGAAAAGTTCGGCCCAGCCAGCGTCAGCACGTTAAGCCAGATCATAATCGCGACCACAAACACCGTGACGCGGATCCACTGCGACAGGAACAGCCAGGCAACCAGCAGCACAAATACCGCGCCAATCATCTGCCAGTTAATAAAGCGCTCGGTCAGATCGAGGACATAGCTGGCGCTAAAGCCCGCCACCTGCGACCCCTGGCTCATAATGCTGTCCGGCCCCGGTAGCCAGGTATCATGCCAGAACAGCGCAAAGCCGACAGGTATAGCGACCCAGTGGCGCAAGCGATGTAGCCTGATATTCGGCAGCGGCATCAGCAGGAAGGCCATAAATACCAGGTTGAGAAGGGGATGGAAATTCAGATAGCCTGCCCACAGCAGACCAAACTTCACCAGAAAGTAGAAGTTCCAGCCGGAAAGGCCGCGCCAGTATTGCCAGAGCGGCGAGGGTGACGAAGCGGTATAGGTAGAATTAGTCATGTTTTCGGTCTGCCTTGACGTGTGATGCCCGTGTCAGTGTTCCGGCTGGTTTTACATAGCGAGGTTTAATAAACAGCACTCTGGCCGTATCACGGATACGGCGTATGGAATGGCGCGCATAGTAGCCAAGCGGGAAAAAGATCAGCGCACAGAATATAACCAGTTGAATGATATCGCTGATGTTCATGATGATGCGTTCTCCGCGTTGTCTGTTAATAAGCGAAGGGGTTCCGGAACCCGACGCCAGACGTGTCCATCATGCCTTGCATTGAGGATAGGTTTGGCATCGCTCTTAATTGCGAGCGGTTTGGCCCATTGTTCAGGCTGGAGCGCACGCATCTGCACCAGCTCCGCGCTAATCGTATTATCTTCGAACCAAATCATACGGTTCGAGAAAATATCCCCTGTAGGCAGGGGGAAGATGTGGTTAAGCGCCGTATCGAGATCGTTTACCCGGCAGAAGGACAAAAACAGCACCAGGCGATTGTCGCCAATGGTCATGATGTCCCCAGTACGGTTCGGGCGACATAAAGTGAGAGCCTGTTCAACGCGAATACCCGGTACAGGGCGCAGGGCAACCATGACCCCTTTTCCGTCAGCAGGAAGAAGCGTGTTGTTCATCATGTTGCCCACGGCGTCGCAGAAGGTATCCCATTTTTGGTACCCACGCAGCTTCATCGGCTGCGTCATGGAGAGCAGCGTGGAAATATCTTCCGGTACGTGGCGGCTAAACTGCTGGCCCTGAACGCTTTCGATAAGCGTCAGACAGCGTGACAACGGCGCATTCCATGGAATAACCATATTGGCACCGCAGCCCAGAAGCAGGCGCTCATCGGTGGCGCGCAGGCTGGTATTATTTTCGCGCACGATAATTTTCAACGCACTGCCGCGCTGGCGGCGTAAGGTGTGGATTTGCCGCGCCAGCGTCTCAATCTGGTTATTCTGCATCAGCGAGAAAATAAGGGTTGCCGCCTGGGTTGTGCGGGCTTCATGGAAAAGGGCTTCGTTAGAATCAAACAGCGTCCAGTTTTCCGACAGGGCGGGTGCCCCCTCTAAAACCGCGATATGGCTCAGGATGCGTTTTTCATCACTGCGCGGTTGCACCACGGTTTCTTCCTGCTGCGCCAGGTGCCACTCGCCCTCGACATGTTTCAGCGTAAGCTGTTGCCTGGCGCTCACGCCTTTTTCATTACACCAGAATGCAATATCGTAGAGATAGCTGCCTGCCTGGTCACGAACGCTTGCCAGGCCGAACAGGGAGCGATATTCGCCCATTAAAAGTGAAAACAGCTTGTCATTATTACTGCCGGGATTGACTATCAATAGCGTGCAATTTTGAAATTTTGCCCATTTATTGATTTTTTCCAGCCACGGCAGTAGTTTTTCAGCGGGCATATTTTGCAGGACGTTATTTGCACATTTCAGAATCACTAAATAGTGATCCGGATCAATAGAGCACTGAACGTCGCGGGACAAAAAGTATAGACTATCGGCTTCCGATGTCATGGAAAATAATCGCACCGTCTGGGGGCCGCGACCACTTTCAAGCGTAATAATTTTCTTCGGATCTTCGCCCATGCTAATGACGGCCACGCGGGAATCCTTATCCTGAGCAGCAATTGTCTGGTTTACCAGACTGATAGCATCTTCATTACGGTCCGTATTAATCCACCAGACTCCTCCGACTGGCATGTGGCTCAATTCGTCCCATAATGACTGGATGCCAATAGAAAATATGGAGTCCACGGTGTCCCTCTTTTCGTCTAATTTATCTGTATCTCAGTTTACTAGCGAAAGCGTAGAAATAAACCTAACATTGAAATTAAAGAACATCAGATTTAGCATGTAAATGAAATTTGTCAGGGCAGGAAGCCTCGCAAGTTCTTTAGCGTGCGATTTTCCTTAAAGGGATGGAAAAAGAATGGATAATAACGAACCTGGAACCCCAGTCGACTCGACTCTGGGTTACACATTCCAAAACGATTTTCTGGCGCTGACGCAGGCCTTTTCTTTACCTGAAATAGATTACACCGATATTTCCCAGCGGGAACAGTTGGCCGCGGCTATTAAACGCTGGCCGTTATTAGCTGAATTCGCCCATCAACAATAAGGGAGCCATTGATGGCCATACTCGGATTACAGGGTGTCCGTGGCGGTGTGGGTACCACATCAGTTACCGCGGCGCTGGCGTGGTCATTACAGCTTTTAGGTGAATCGGTGCTGGTTATTGACGCCTGCGCCGATAATTTGTTGCGTATGTCGTTTAACGTCGACTTTTCTCGTGAAGAGGGCTGGGCCCGGGCACTGCTTGATGATAAAGACTGGCAGGATGCAGGGATGCGCTATACCTCCCAGCTTGATCTGCTGCCGTTTGGGCAACTGAGCACCACGGAACGCGAGAATGAAGCCGCGTATCAGCGCTTGTTTTCACAGTTCACGCTGGCGCTGCAAACCCTGAAAGAAAAGGGGCACTACAAGTGGATCCTGCTGGATCTGCCGCACGGCGCCGGCACGCTGACCCGACAGCTTATCGCCCAGTGCGATCATATACTTTCCATCGTCAACGTCGATGCGAACTGCCATATCCGCCTGCATCAGCAGGGGCTGCCTCAGAACGCTCACCTTCTGATTAACGATTTGCGCATTGGCAGCCAGATTCAGGACGATCTGTATCAGGTCTGGCTGCAAAGCCAGCGCCGTCTGCTTCCCATTGTCATCCATCGTGATGAGGGGATGGCGGAATGTCTTGCGTCTAAGCAACCGCTCGGCGAATACCGCAGCGATTCACTGGCGGCAGAAGAGATCCTAACGCTGGCTAACTGGTGTCTGCTGAACTTCGCCAACAGGGCGGAGCATGCAGGGAGTTCTGTATGAGTCGTCTCGCCAGCTGGTTACTCATCCCACCGGTCAGTTCGCGTTTGAGCGAACATTACCGGCATTTCCGCCGACACGGTGCTTCGGCATTTAGCGCCGCGCTCGGCTGCTTCTGGATGATTCTGGCCTGGATGTTTATTCCCCTCGAACACCCGCGCTGGCAGCGCATACGTGCCCGACACAGTGAGCTATATCCGCACATTAATCCCAACCGGCCGCGTCCTTTGGATCCGGCACGCTATCTCATTCAAGCCATCTGGCTGGTGGTCACGTCATCCCGCTCAGAGAAAATAACGCCGCACTGGCGCAGCTTCTCCCGCGTCCAGCAGTTACGTGAGCGCTACCACCAGTGGCTGGACAGACTGCCCAACAGCGTAAGCGATAAGACCAGCCATCTGGATAACCACAAAGAGCTCGGGCATCTCCACCCGGGCCTGCGGCGTTTTATCCTCGGCGTGATCGTCGTGTTCTCGCTCATTCTGGCGCTGGTCTGTATTACGCAACCTTTCAACCCTCTGGCGCAGTTCACCTTCCTGATCCTGCTGTGGGGCGTGGCGCTGCTGGTCCGCCGTATTCCGGGCCGCTTCTCGGCGCTGATGCTGATTGTGTTGTCGTTGACCGTCTCCTGTCGCTACATCTGGTGGCGTTATACCTCAACCCTGAACTGGGACGACCCGGTCAGCCTGGTGTGCGGCCTGGTGCTGCTGTTTGCCGAAACCTACGCCTGGATCGTACTGGTGCTGGGCTATTTCCAGGTTATTTGGCCGCTCAACCGCCAGCCGGTTCCGCTGCCAAAAGACACCGCGCAGTGGCCGTCTGTTGATCTCTTTGTACCGACCTACAACGAAGATTTGAGCGTGGTGAAAAATACCATTTATGCCGCGCTGGGCATCGACTGGCCGAAAGACAAGCTCAAGGTCTGGATCCTGGATGACGGCAACCGTCCGGCGTTCCGCCAGTTCGCAGAGGAGGTTGGCGTCGAGTACATCGCCCGTCCGACTCACGAACATGCGAAAGCCGGGAACATCAACAACGCGTTGAAGTATGCCACAGGGGAGTTTGTCTCGATCTTTGACTGTGACCACGTGCCGACGCGCTCGTTCCTGCAGATGACTATGGGCTGGTTCCTGAAGGAGAAAGAGCTGGCGATGATGCAGACGCCGCACCACTTCTTCTCGCCGGATCCGTTTGAACGTAACCTTGGCCGCTTCCGCAAAACCCCGAACGAAGGCACCCTGTTTTATGGCCTGGTGCAGGACGGGAACGACATGTGGGATGCCACCTTCTTCTGCGGCTCGTGTGCGGTTATCCGCCGTAAGCCGCTGGATGAAATTGGCGGTATCGCCGTCGAAACGGTCACGGAAGATGCGCACACCTCTCTGCGCCTGCACCGTCGTGGCTATACCTCGGCGTATATGCGTATTCCGCAGGCCGCCGGTCTGGCAACGGAGTCACTGTCGGCGCACATTGGTCAGCGTATTCGCTGGGCGCGCGGCATGGTGCAGATTTTCCGTCTCGATAACCCACTGATAGGGAAAGGGCTCAAGCTGGCGCAACGTCTCTGCTACGTCAACGCCATGTTCCACTTCTTATCCGGTATCCCGCGGCTGATCTTCCTGACGGCGCCGCTGGCGTTCCTGCTCCTTCACGCTTATATCATTTACGCCCCGGCGCTGATGATTGCGCTGTTTGTTCTGCCGCACATGATCCACGCGAGCCTGACGAACTCGAAGATACAGGGTAAATACCGCCATTCCTTCTGGAGTGAAATCTACGAGACGGTGCTGGCCTGGTATATCGCGCCGCCGACGATGGTGGCGCTGATTAACCCGCATAAAGGGAAATTTAACGTCACCGCCAAGGGTGGCCTGGTAGAAGAAGAGTACGTCGACTGGGTGATCTCCCGTCCGTATATCTTCCTGGTATTGCTGAATATCGTTGGCGTCATCGCCGGTATCTGGCGTTACTTCTACGGCCCGGAAAACGAAATCCTGACCGTCTTTGTGAGTATGGCCTGGGTCTTCTACAACCTGATTATCCTCGGCGGCGCGGTAGCGGTGTCGGTGGAGAGTAAACAGGTTCGCCGTGCGCATCGCGTTGAAATCTGCATGCCTGCGGCGATCGCCCGTGAAGATGGCCATCTCTTCTCCTGTACAGTGCACGACTTCTCTGACGGTGGTCTGGGGATCAAAATCAACGGCCAGGCGAAGGTGCTGGAAGGCCAGAAAGTTAACCTGCTGCTTAAGCGCGGTCAGCAGGAGTATGTCTTCCCGACGCAGGTTGTTCGAGTGGCGGGCAATGAAGTCGGTTTGCAGCTGATGCCGTTGACCAAAAAGCAACATATCGATTTTGTGCAGTGTACGTTTGCCCGCGCGGACACGTGGGCTCTCTGGCAGGACAGCTTCCCGGAAGATAAACCTCTGGAAAGCCTGCTGGATATTCTGAAGCTGGGGTTCCGTGGCTATCGTCACCTTGCAGAATTCGCCCCGTCGTCGGTGAAATTAATTTTCCGGTCACTTACTTCGCTGGTTTCCTGGGTCGTGTCGTTCATTCCTCGTCGTCCTGAGCGGGATGAGGCGAAGCAGGCGGACCCGGTTATGGCTCAACAATGATGATAACGCGATGAAAACAAAACTTTCCTGGTTATGTGCAGTGGCAATGGGGATGAATGTCCTCCCCGCAACAATGGCTAACGCAGCTCCTGGTAACGCAGCGGCAACGCCTGCGCCAACGGTACCTGTCGTCGCGCAGGCAACCGATCCGGTTGTCACCGCGGCACCCGGTCAAACAGAAAATATCATGCCGAACCAGCCAACGGAGGGGAACACCCTGCCGGCAGACGGCCAGGTCATCGGGCAGGTGATGCCGGGCGTCCGGGGGGCGAATGCGCCCGTCGTCGCGGACAATGCGCCGTCACGGGACGTGAAGCTGACCTTCGCGCAAATCGCACCGCCTCCGGGCAGTATGGTGCTGCGCGGCATCAACCCTAACGGCGGCATTGAGTTTGGCATGCGCAGCGATGAGGTCGTATCTAATGCGGTGCTGAACCTGGAATACACGCCGTCGCCATCTCTGCTGCCGACGCAGTCTCAGCTGAAGGTCTACCTGAATGATGAGCTGATGGACGTACTGCCGGTCACCAAAGAGCAGCTGGGTAAGAAAACCCAGGCGCAGGTGCCGATCAATCCGCTGTTCATCACCGACTTTAACCGTATCCGTCTGGAATTTGTCGGCCACTACCGCGATGTCTGCGAAAACCCGGCCAGCAACACGCTGTGGATGGACGTCGGGCGTAACTCCTCGCTGCAGATGACCTACCAGTCGCTGGCGCTGAAAAACGATCTCTCGGCATTCCCGGTTCCGTTCTTCGATCCGCGTGATAACCGTCCGCTCACGCTGCCGATGGTGTTTGCATCATCCCCGGATGTGACCGAGCAGCTGGCGGCCACCATTGTGGCGTCCTGGTTTGGTTCACGTGCTGGCTGGCGTGGACAGAGCTTCCCGGCGATGTATGACAAACTGCCGGACAGAAATGCCATTGTGTTTGCGACCAACGCGAAACGCCCGGCCTTCCTGCGCGATCATCCGGACGTCAAAGCGCCAACCGTTGAGATGATAAGCCATCCGGCAAACCCGTACGTGAAGCTGCTGGTGGTCTTTGGCCGCGACGATAAAGATCTGGTGCAGGCCGCAAAAGCCATTGCCCAGGGCAACGTCCTTTTCCGCGGTGACAGCGTGGTGGTGGATGAGGTCAAACCGCTGCTGGCGCGTAAACCTTATGATGCGCCAAACTGGGTGCGTACCGACCGTGCGGTGACATTTGGCGAGCTGAAAACCTATGAAGAACAGCTGCAGGCGACGGGGCTTGAGCCAGCGCCGATTAGCCTGTCACTGAATCTGCCGCCGGATTTGTATCTGCTGCGTACCAACGGCATTGATATCAACCTGAACTACCGGTATACCGCGCCAGCGACCAAAGACAGCTCGCGCATGGATATCAGCCTGAACAACCAGTTCCTGCAATCGTTCAGCCTGCAAAGCACGCAGGATACTAACCGCCTGATGCTTCGCCTGCCGGTGTTGCAGGGGCTGCTGGACGGTAAAACGGATGTCTCCATCCCGGCACTGAAGCTCGGCGCGATAAACCAGCTGCGCTTTGACTTCCAGTACATGAACCCGATGCCTGGCGGCTCGGCGGAAAACTGCATCACCTTCCAGCCCGTGCAGAACCACGTTGTGATTGGCGATGAGTCGACCATCGACTTCTCGAAGTACTATCACTTCCTGGCGATGCCGGATCTGCGCGCCTTTGCTAACGCGGGCTTCCCGTTCAGCCGCATGGCCGATCTCTCTGAGTCCATCGTTGTGATGCCAAAAGCGCCAAGCGAAGGGCAGGTAACGACCCTCCTGGATACCATGGCGACCGTTGGGGGACAGACGGGATTACCGGCAATTAACGTCACGTTGACGGATGATGGCAGCCAGATCCAGAACAAAGATGCTGACATCATGGTGATCGGCACTATTCCGGATAAGCTGAAGGATGACAAACGTATCGATCTGCTGGTGAAAGCGGCCCAGTCCTGGGTTAACACGCCGCTGCGCCAGACTGAGTTCCCAAGCATTATGCCGGATGTGAACGACCGTCAGGCCAGCGCGCAGACGACCGTAACGTCTCAGGGGGCAATGGCCGCGGTGGTGGGCTTCC
Source organism: Enterobacter sp. WP_7_1 (assembly GCF_003688535.1). Lineage (NCBI taxonomy): Bacteria > Pseudomonadati > Pseudomonadota > Gammaproteobacteria > Enterobacterales > Enterobacteriaceae > Enterobacter > Enterobacter sp. WP_7_1. The sequence goes on from NZ_REFK01000006.1 coordinate 12,502, forward strand.
AGTCACCTTACAACGAACAGCGTAGCGTGGTGGCTCTCCTGGCGGACAGCCCGCGCGGGTATGAACTGCTCAATACGGCCATGAACGACAGCGGTAAACGTGCCGCGATGTTTGGTTCCGTTTCGGTGATCCGTGAGTCCGGCGTCAATAGCCTGCGCGTGGGCGATGTGTACTACGTAGGCCATCTGCCGTGGTTCGAACGACTGTGGTATGCGCTGGCTAACCATCCGGTTCTGCTCGCCATCCTGGCGGCGGTCAGCGTGGTCTTGCTGGCATGGGTGCTGTGGCGTCTGCTGCGTATCATCAGCCGTCGTCGCCTGAACCCGGATGAGTAAGATGTGATGAAAGCCTTTCGCTGGTGTGCATTAGCAGCGTTGATGCTGGCGGCGCTTCCTCTTCGCGCTGCCTGTACCTGGTCTGCCTGGGAGCAGTTTAAAAAGGATTACATCAGTGAGGGCGGACGTGTCGTTGATCCCAGCGACACGCGCAAAATTACGACCTCGGAAGGGCAAAGCTACGCCTTGTTCTTTGCCCTTGCGGCGAACGATCGCAGCGCGTTTGACCAGCTGCTGACCTGGACGCGCGATAATCTTGCCAGCGGCAATCTCAACGACCATCTGCCCGCCTGGCTATGGGGTCAGAAAGATAAAGAGACGTGGGCGGTGATTGATACCAACTCCGCCTCTGACGCCGATGTCTGGATCGCCTGGTCTCTGCTCGAAGCGGGTCGGTTGTGGAAACATCCGGACTATACCCGCACGGGTAAGGCGCTGCTGAAACGCATTGTCAGTGAGGAAGTGGTGAAAGTGCCGGGGCTCGGCGCAATGCTGCTTCCCGGTAAAGTCGGTTTTGCCGATGAAAACGTCTGGCGTTTTAACCCCAGCTATCTTCCTCCGCAGCTAGCGAGTTATTTCACGCGTTTTGGTACCCCGTGGACCCAGCTTCGTGAAACCAATCAGCGTCTGCTGCTGGAGAGCGCGCCGAAAGGTTTTTCGCCGGACTGGGTTCAGTATCAGAAAAACAAAGGGTGGCGGTTACAGCAGGATAAATCGCTGGTGGGCGGCTACGATGCCATCCGCGTTTATCTCTGGGTGGGAATGATGAGTGATAAAGATCCTCAGAAAGCCCGGCTGCTGACGCGCTTCCAGCCGATGGCGGCAAAGACAATGAAACGGGGTGTGCCGCCGGAGAAAGTGGATGTGGCGACGGGTAAACGCACCGGGAATGGTCCGGTCGGGTTCTCTGCCGCCATGCTGCCGTTTTTACAACAACGTGATGCCCAGGCGGTTCAGCGCCAGCGCGTTGCAGACCATTTTCCCGATAATAATGCCTATTACAGCTACGTGCTGACTCTCTTTGGGCAAGGATGGGATCAGCATCGTTTTCGCTTCACCGCAAAAGGTGAATTAATACCGGATTGGGGCCAGGAATGCGCAAGTTCACAGTAAATCTACTCACTTTATCGCTTGGCCTGGCACTGATGCCGATGGCTGAGGCCGCCAACTCTCCGCAGCAGAAACAGCTGCTGGAACAGGTTCGGCTGGGCGAATCGACACAGCGTGAGGATTTGGTTCGTCAGTCGCTCTATCGTCTTGAGCTGATTGACCCGAACAACCCTGACGTCATTGCCGCACGTTTTCGCTACCTGCTGCGCCAGGGCGATAACGCCGGTGCGCAAAAAGAGCTGGATCGTCTGAAAGGGATCGCGCCGGGCTCGAGTGCGTATCAGTCATCTCGCAACACGATGCTGCTATCCACCCCGGATGGCCGCCAGCAGCTCCAGCAGGCGCGATTGCTCGCCACCACGGGACACACGCAGGAGGCGATTGCAGCCTATGACAAGCTGTTTGACGGTAACCCGCCGGGCGGCGACGTGGCGACGGAATACTGGAACGTCGTGGCGAAAGACCCCGCTCGCCGGAATGCGGCCATTAACCAGCTCAAGAAAATCAACGCCAGCAGTCCCGGAAATACGCAGCTGCAGGCGACGCTGTCCCAGCTTTTGTTCCAGAGCGGACGCCGTGATGAAGGCTTTGCCGTATTGCAGGAGATGGCTAAATCGACCAACGGGCGCAGCCAGGCGTCTGATATGTGGTATGACCAAATCAAAGGCCAGCCTGCCAGCAGCGTCAGCGTCAGCGCGCTGCAAAAATACCTGAGCGTATTCAGCAGTGGTGATAGCGTCGTGGCGGCGCGTGCCCAGCTCGAAGAACAGCAAAAACAGCTCGCTGACCCGGCGTTCCGCGCGAAAGCGGAAGGGCTGGCGGCGGTGGATGCCGGGCAGGGGAGTAAGGCTGTGGCTGAGCTGCAAAAAGCCGTCAGCGCCAACCATGCCGACAGTGAAGCGGTGGGTGCCCTTGGCCAGGCCTATTCCCAGAAAGGCGACCGCGCCCGCGCGGTGGCGCAGTTTGAAAAGGCGATTGCCCTCGATCCCCAGAGCGATAACCGGGGTAAATGGGACAGTTTGCTCAAGGTTAACCGCTACTGGCTGCTGATCCAGCAGGGTGATGCGGCCCTGAAGGCGAATAACCCTGCGCAGGCGGAGCGTTACTATCAGCAGGCGCGCGGTATCGACAATACCGACAGTTATGCCGTGCTGGGGCTGGGCGATGCCGCCGCGGCGCGTAAAGACAACGACGCGGCGGAACGTTACTATCGCCAGGCGCTGCGTATGGACAGCGGCAACAGCAATGCGGTCCGCGGCCTGGCCAATATTTACCGCGCGCAGTCCCCGGAGAAGGCCTCGCAGTTTATCCAGTCTCTCTCCGCCAGCCAGCGCCGGAGCATCGATGATATTGAACGCAGCCTGACCAACGAGCAGCTCTCCGCTCAGGCAGAACAGCTGGAAAATCAGGGGAAATACGCCCAGGCGGCAGAGATTCAGCGTCGTCGTCTGGCGCTCTCTCCCGGCGACGTGTGGATAACCTATCGTCTCTCGCGCGATCTCTACAGCGCGGGTCAGCGCAGCCAGGCGGATACCCTGATGCGTCAGCTTGCCAGCCAGAAACCGTCCGACCCGGATCAGGTGTACGCCAACGGGCTCTATCTTTCCGGCAACGATCAGGACCGCGCCGCGCTGGCGCATCTGGACACGCTGCCGCGCAGCCAGTGGAACGGCAATATTCAGGAGCTTGCCGACCGCCTGCAAAGCAACCAGGTGCTGGAAACCGCCAACCGTCTGCGCGACAGCGGCAAAGAGCAGGAGGCGGAAAACCTTCTGCGCCAGCAGCCGACCTCCACCCGCATCGACCTGACGCTGGCGGACTGGGCGCAGCAGCGTGGCGATCTGGCGTCGGCGAAAACGACGTACAGCGCTGTACTGCAGCGTGAACCGCAGAACGAAGACGCGATCCTCGGCCTGACCGAGATTTATAGCGCGCAGGGTGACAAAGATGCCGCGCGCGCAGAGCTGGCGAAACTGCCCGCCGTGCAAAACGGCCAGCCGCAGTCGCTCAACATGCAGCGCCGGGTCGCGATGGCGCAGGCAGGCCTGGGCGATTCCGCTGCCGCAGAGCAGACCTTCAACAACATCATTCCGCAGGCTAAATCGCAGCCCGGATCCATGGAAAACGCGCTGGTGTTACGTGATGCCGCGCGTTTCCAGGCGCAAAACGGTCAGCCTCAGCAGGCGCTGGAAACCTATAAAGACGCGATGGTGTCGTCCGGCGTCACGACGACCCGTCCGGCCGACAACGACAGTTTTACTCGTCTGACGCGTAACGATGAAAAAGACGACTGGCTGAAGCGCGGCGTGCGCAGTGATGCCGGTGACTTGTACCGTCAGCAGGATGTTAACGTCACGCTGCAGCACGACTACTGGGGTTCCAGCGGAACGGGCGGCTATTCCGACCTGAAAGCGCACACCACCATGCTGCAGGTGGATGCTCCGCTGTCTGACGGGCGCATGTTCTTCAGAAGCGATCTGGTCAACATGGACGCCGGTTCATTTGATAACAATAACGGGACCTACGATCCAAAATGGGGGACCTGCTACGAAACGCCGTGTAGCGGCAACACCCATCAGTCCGACAATGGCGCAAGCGTCGCCGTCGGCTGGCAGAATAAAACCTGGGCGATGGATATTGGCACCACGCCAATGGGCTTTGACGTCGTCGACGTGGTGGGCGGTATCAGCTACAGCAGCGATCTGGGCCCCATCGGCTATACCGTTAACGCCCATCGCCGCCCAATCTCCAGCTCTCTGCTGGCGTTCGCCGGGCAAAAAGATACCAACACCGGCACCACCTGGGGCGGCGTACGTGCCACCGGTGGCGGCGTAAGCATGAGCTATGACAAAGGGGAAGCGAACGGCGTCTGGTCCAGCCTGAACGCGGAAACGCTGACGGGTAAAAATGTGGAAGATAACTGGCGCGTCCGCTGGATGACGGGTTACTACTACAAGCTCATTAATAAAAACAACGAGCGCCTGACGGTCGGCGTCTCCAATATGCTCTGGCACTACGACAAAGACCTGAGCGGTTATACCCTGGGTCAGGGCGGATACTACAGCCCGCAGGAGTATGTCTCCTTCGCACTGCCGGTGACCTGGCGTAAACGCACGGAGAACTGGTCATGGGAGCTGGGTGGCTCAGTGTCCTGGTCTCACTCTAAAACCAAAGACGAGCTGCGCTACCCGATTCAGAACCTGATCCCGACCGATGAGCCAGACCGCTATACCGACCGGGGCGCGATGGAAACCGGCAGCAGTTCCTCAGGCACGGGTTATACCGCGCGGGCCATTATCGAACGCCGCGTAACGTCCAACTGGTTTGTGGGCATGGGCGTGGATATTCAGGAAGCGAAAGACTATACCCCAAGCCATGCGCTGATCTATGTGCGTTACTCTGCTGCAGGCTGGCAGGGCGATATGGACTTACCGCCGCAGCCGCTTATCCCTTACGCGGACTGGTAATCGGATTTTCCTTAATCCATTTGTAAGTCTCTCTTAATAGCGCGGCAATCGGGTATACTCAGGCGCGCCAGGTTTACACCCTGGCGCGCCCTGCGCTTCGAGTTTTGTGGAGAGTCATTTTGCGTGTCAGCCGTTCCTTAACAATCAAACAGATGGCGATGGTTTCTGCCGTCACCATGCTGTTTGTACTGCTCTTCTGCGTAATTTTGCTGTTTCATTCCGTACAGCAGAATCGCTATAACACGGCTTCGCAGTTAGAAAGTATCGCCCGCTCGGTGCGCGGCCCTCTCTCTGCCTCTATCCTGAAAGGGGATATTCCCGAAGCGGAAACCATTTTAAAACGCATTCAGCCTGCCGGCGTCGTGAGCCGCGCCGACGTCGTCTTGCCCAACCAGTTTCAGGCGCTGCGGATGAGCTTTATCCCGGAGCGTCCCGTCCCGATGATGGTGATGCGCCTGTTTGAACTGCCGGTGCAGATTTCGCTGCCCGTTTATTCGCTTGAACGCCCTGCCAACCCGCAGCCGCTGGCCTACCTGGTATTACAGGCGGACTCCTACCGCATGTATAAATTCGTCATGAGCTGGGTGGTTACGTTAGTGACCACTTGCTTACTTATGACGCTTATTCTCAGCGTGGCGCTCACCTGGTGCATTAACCGGCTGATTGTTCATCCGCTGCGCCGTATCGCCCGCGAGCTGAATACGCTTGCGCCGCAGGATCAGATGGGGCATCAGCTTGAGCTGCCGCGTCTGCATCATGACGATGAGATAGGTATGCTGGTGCGCAGCTACAACCTCAACCAGCAGCGCATCCAGCGCCAGCAGGATGAGTTAAACAGCAGCGCCACGCGCTTCCCGGTGTCGGAGCTTCCTAATAAAGCCTTCCTGATGGCGATGCTGGAGCAGACCGTTGCCCGTCAGCAAACCACGGCGCTGATGGTTATCGCCTGTGAAACCCTGCAGGATACGGCTGGCGTGCTCAAGGAGAGCCAGCGCGAAATGCTGCTGCTGACACTGGTCGAAAAAGTGAAGTCTGTCCTTGCCCCGCGCATGGTGCTGACCCAGGTCAGCGGTTACGACCTGGTGGTGATTGCCAACGGCGTAAAAGAACCCTGGCATGCGATCACTTTAGGTCAGCAAGTACTCACTGTCGTTAATGAGCGGTTGCCCATTCAGGGTATCCAGCTTCGTCCAAGCGCCAGTATCGGTATTGCGATGTACTATGGCGATTTAACGGCAGAGCAGCTTTATCATCGCGCGTTCTCGGCGGCGTTCACCGCCCGGCGCAAAGGCAAAAATCAGATCCAGTTCTTCGCGCCGGAAGAGATGGAAAAGGCGCAGCAGCGCCTGACGGAAGAGAGCGACATCCTGACCGCGCTGGATAACCGCCAGTTTGCCCTCTGGCTACAGCCGCAGGTGAATTTGCTGACGGGAGAAGTGAAAAGCGCCGAGGCACTGCTGCGCGTGCAGCAGCCGGATGGTTCATGGGAGCTACCGGAAGGGCTGATTGAGCGCATTGAGTCCTGCGGCCTGATGGTTACCGTTGGCTACTGGGTGCTGGAGGAGTCCTGCCGTCAGCTTGCTGCCTGGCAGGAGCGCGGCGTGACGCTGCCGCTGTCGGTCAATTTGTCTGCCCTGCAGCTTATGCACCCGACCATGGTTTCAGAGATGCTGGAGCTGATCCATCGTTACCGAATCAAGCCTGATACGTTAACTCTGGAAGTGACGGAGAGCCGACGCATCGACGACCCTAATCAGGCGGTCGCAATTCTGAAACCGCTGCGTAATGCCGGCATTCGCATCGCGCTGGATGATTTTGGCATGGGGTACGCCGGGCTGCGTCAGCTTCAGCACATGAAAACCCTTCCGGTGGATGTGCTCAAAATTGATAAAGCGTTTGTCGACGGTCTGCCGGGCGACAGCAGCATGGTGCAGGCGATTATCCAGATGGCGCGCAGCCTCAACCTGCATCTTATTGCCGAGGGAATTGAAACCGAAGCGCAACGCGCCTGGCTGGCAGAGGCGGGCGTGGAGAGCGGACAAGGCTTCCTTTTTGCCCCTGCTGTTCCTTCGGATGTCTTTGAAGAACGATACCTTTCTGGTGCTGACAATAGCGCAAAAGTGTAATTTTGTTGCTGGCTTGTGCGAGCCAGCTCAAAGTTCTTAACATTTGTGTTTCAAATTTGAACTGAGTTTATTTCTGTCCTGTTATGTGGGTGTTATTTTAAAGCCGCAGGTTAACCATAACCTTACAAAGCCTGTGGTTTTTCTTCCCAAGGACACCTTATGAAAACCTCACTCTTCAAAAGTCTTTATTTCCAGGTCCTGACAGCCATCGCCATCGGTATTCTGCTGGGTCACTATTACCCTGAGCTGGGCGCGCAAATGAAACCGCTTGGCGACGCGTTCGTTAAGCTCATCAAAATGGTCATCGCTCCGGTGATCTTCTGTACCGTCGTGACGGGCATCGCTGGCATGGAAAGCATGAAGGCGGTAGGTCGTACCGGTGCGGTGGCGCTTCTCTATTTTGAAGTGGTCAGTACCCTTGCACTGATTATCGGTCTGATCATCGTCAACGTGGTGCAGCCGGGCGCGGGGATGAACGTAGACCCGTCAACGCTGGATGCCAAAGCGGTTGCGGTGTATGCCGAGCAGGCGAAGGATCAGGGCGTGGTGGCCTTCCTGCTGGACGTGATACCGGGCAGCGTCATTGGCGCGTTCGCCAGCGGAAACATCCTGCAGGTTCTGCTGTTCGCCGTGATGTTTGGCTTTGCCCTGCACCGTCTGGGCAGTAAAGGCCAGCTTATCTTTAATGTGATCGAAAGCTTCTCGCAGGTGATCTTCGGCATCATCAATATGATCATGCGCCTGGCGCCGATCGGTGCTTTCGGTGCGATGGCCTTTACCATCGGTAAGTATGGCGTCGGTACGCTGGTGCAGCTGGGTCAGCTGATTATCTGCTTCTATATCACCTGTATCCTTTTCGTGGTCGTAGTGCTGGGCTCCATCGCCCGCGCGACGGGTTTCAACATCTTCAAATTTATCCGTTACATCCGCGAAGAGCTGCTGATTGTTCTGGGGACCTCCTCTTCAGAATCGGCGCTGCCGCGTATGCTCGACAAGATGGAAAAGCTGGGGTGCCGTAAATCGGTGGTCGGGCTGGTGATCCCGACGGGCTACTCCTTCAACCTGGACGGCACCTCGATATACCTGACGATGGCGGCCGTGTTTATCGCTCAGGCGACCAACAGCCATATGGATATTTTCCACCAGATTACCCTGCTGGTGGTGCTCCTGCTCTCCTCTAAAGGCGCGGCAGGCGTGACGGGCAGCGGATTTATCGTGCTGGCTGCCACCATTTCCGCTGTGGGTCACCTGCCGGTGGCGGGTCTGGCGTTGATTCTCGGTATCGACCGCTTCATGTCAGAGGCGCGCGCGTTAACCAACCTGGTGGGTAACGGCGTGGCAACGGTGGTAGTGGCGAAATGGGTAAAAGAGCTGGATCACAAAAAGCTCGACGATACTCTGAATAATCGTTCAACTGACAGCAAAAATCCTGGCTTATCCTCTTAATCTTGTCACAAATGCCCGTATTCCCTTGTCGGGATGCGGGCTCCTGCGCATAATAACTGTTCGTACCTGTCAAAATTCGACAAGATTTTTTTTGGGTATATTTCACTTCTGACCGTGACGTTTTGCCGAACGCGCGGTCTAATCGACGTGTTTTCATCGTCATCTTTAAGAGTGAAGAGCGTCGCGAAACACTCTTTTTTAACCAGGAATGTTGATCAGGGGTTCACATGCAGGGCACAAAAATTCGACTCTTAACCGGCGGTTTGCTGATGATGGCAGCAGCCAGTTATGTGCAGGCAGATGCGCTCCAGCCAGACCCGGCCTGGCAACAAGGGACATTAGCGAACGGTTTTCAGTGGCAGGTGTTAGCCACTCCGCAGCGTCCCAGTGACCGTATAGAAATCCGTCTGTCTATTAATACCGGTTCCCTCACGGAAAGCACTCAGCAAACCGGTTTTAGCCATTTTATTCCCCGGCTGGCGCTCACGCAGAGCGGCAGCCTGCAAGCGGTTCAGGTGCGTTCGCTTTGGCAGCAGGCCATCGATCCAAAACGCCCGCTCCCCCCGGCTGTGGTCTCGTATGACTACACTATGTTTAACCTGAGCCTGCCTAATAACCGTAACGACCTGCTTAAAGAAGCGCTTACGTATCTCTCCGATGCCTCTGGCAATCTGGCGATTACGCCGGACACCGTCAACTATGCGCTGAGCAACAGCGACATGGTGGCGACCTGGCCTGGTGATACCAAAGAAGGCTGGTGGCGTTACCGCCTGAAGGGCTCGACGCTGCTGGGACACGATCCGGCCGAACCGCTGAAACAGCCGGTGGATGCCGAACAGGTAAAATCGTTCTACCAGAAGTGGTACACCCCGGACGCGATGACGCTAATCGTGGTGGGTAACGTGGACAGCCGCGCGGTGGTGGAGCAGATCAACAAAGCGTTTGGTGATTTGAAAGGCAAGCGTGAAACGCCAGCCCCTGTTCCGACGCTCTCTCCGCTGCGTGCAGAGCCTGTCAGCATTATGACGGACGCCGTGCGTCAGGATCGCCTCTCCGTCATGTGGGATAACGCCTGGCAGCCAATCCGCGAGTCCGCGGCGATGCTGCGCTACTGGCGTGCCGATCTGGCGCGTGAAGCGCTGTTCTGGCACGTTCAGCAGACGCTGAGCAAGAACAACGTGAAGAATATCGGTCTTGGCTTTGACTGCCGCGTGCTGTTCCAGCGTGCGCAGTGCGCCATCAACGTTGAATCACCGGGCGATAAGCTGAATGCCAATCTGGGCGTGGTCGCGAAAGAGCTGGCAAAAGTGCGTAAAGAGGGTCTTTCCGAAGAGGAATTCAACGCTCTCGTGGCGCAGAAAAAACTCGAGCTGCAGAAGCTGTTTGCGACCTACGCTCGCGCCGATACCGACATTCTGATCAGCCAGCGTATTCGCTCTCTGCAGAATCAGGTGGTCGACATTGCGCCGGAACAGTACCAGAAGCTTCGTCAGGACTTCCTCAACGGTCTGACCGTCGAGATGCTCAATCAGGACCTCCGTCAGCAGCTGTCGCAGGAGATGGCGCTGATCCTCCTGCAGCCGAAGGGCGAGCCGGAATATGACATGAAGGAACTTCAGACGACCTGGGATTCCATTATGGCTACCGCGCCGCAGCCCGCGCAGGTCGCCACGGCCGATGATTTACATCCGGACGCGACGGATATTCCGCAGGGGCAGTAATGCTTAAACATTCCCTCTCCCTGTGGGAGAGGGTTAGGGTGAGGGCATCAGCCCGCACCTTACTTAAACAGGCATCGCCTCACGCGGAATAATCGCCCCGCGATACTGAATCACCGTGCTGGCCGTCAGGTGACCACGCTGTGCCGCCGCTTCCGGCGTTCCACCCGTCAGACGTACCGCCAGATATCCCGCGCTGAATGAATCGCCGGCCGCCGTGGTATCAATCACTTTCTCTTTGGCAAGCTTCACCGCCGGAACGTTAACCAGCGCTTCGCCCGCCACCGCGACCAGGCACGAATCCGCCCCGCGCTTAATCACCACTTCGCTCACGCCTGCCGCCTGCGTGCGTGCAATCACGTCCTCTACCGGTTTCTCACCCCACAGGGCGTCTTCATCGTCGAGCGTCAGGAAGGCGATATCGGTGCACTGCAGCATCTGCTGATAGACCTGCTGCGTCTCTTCGCGGCTGGCCCACAGGCGCGGGCGGTAGTTGTTATCGAAAATAACTTTGCCGCCGTTTGCACGGCATTCGCGCAGCAGCGAGAGCAGCTTTTCACGGCTGGCGGGGCTTAAAATCGCCAGGCTAATGCCGCTCAGATAGAGGTAGTCAAAGGTCGCCAGCTCTTCGCAGATGGCCGCGGCCGCGTCGCTCTCCAGCCAGAATTTGGCCGCGGCTTCGTTACGCCAGTAATAAAACGTGCGTTCGCCGGTGCTGTCGGTTTCGATGTAATAAAGCCCCGGGAGGCGGTTCTCCATACGCTGAATCAGCGACGTTTCAACATGTTCACTCTGCCAGGCCTCCAGCATTTGCTGGCTGAAGCTGTCCGTGCCCAGGGCGGTCACGTAGTTCACGGTAAGCGCGTCAGGCGCGACCTGACGGGCAATATAAACGGACGTGTTTAACGTATCGCCACCAAATCCGCGGCTGACTTCCGCGCCTTTTTGTGACAGCTCAATCATGCATTCGCCAATCACGGCAATTTTTTTGGACATAGTCGTGAACCTGAACAGAAGAATTATCAGCAGTGTGCGCTGAGTGAATTAACCGGTCAACTATATTAAAACAACGTTCCATTATTTTATTTGAGCCAGCGCGTGTTCCCGCGCATTTCTGTCATCTTAATTTCATTTTCCCGGTGAATTGAACATAAAGTTCTCAATTGTCGCGCCGATAATCCTGTGACGAGTCCAGAAAGGCTATCCCAACAACAGGACATCTGAAATGAAGTCAGAGCAGGTTATCCAGCGGCTGAGCACTACGCCTGAGGCAAGTATTGAGAACTTGCAGGAGCATCGCTACTGGCTGCAATGTGAGCGTGCGTATACCTATCAGCCGATCTACCGAACAGATGGTCGACTGATGGCAATTGAAATTTTGACCGTCGTTACGCATCCCTCAAACCCTACTCAGCGCATCGCGCCGGATCGCTATTTTGCCGAAGTTGCCGTTCGCCAGCGTCTGGACGTGCTGGAAGAGCAGCTTCGTATGCTGGCGACGAAGCAACCTTTTTTCGAACAGCACGATATCCTCGCCTCGGTGAACGTCGATGGCCCAACCCTGCTGGCGCTGCGTCAGAACGCGAAATTGCAGGAGCTGATCGCCACTCTGCCGTGGATGCGCTTTGAGCTGGTGGAGCATGTCCGCCTGCCGCAGGATTCCTCGTTTGCGTCGATATGCGAATACGGCCCGCTGTGGCTGGATGACTTTGGCACCGGCATGGCGAACTTCTCCGCCCTGAGTGAAGTACGCTACGACTACATTAAAGTGGCCCGCGACCTGTTCATTATGCTGCGTCAAACCCCGGAAGGGCGGAATCTGTTTACGCTGTTATTACAGCTGATGAACCGCTATTGCCAGGGCGTGATTGTTGAAGGTGTGGAAACACTGGAAGAGTGGCGTGATGTGCAAAACTCTCCCGCAGCGGCGGCGCAAGGCTATTATCTCTCCCGCCCGGTACCCATGGATCGCCTCGATAGCGTTATAACGACCCTCTGATAAGCCCGCTTCCCTTTGTCTGGACTATAGTTTTACAGGACAGGTCATCAGGAAAGGGGATAAAAATGACGAGAACAACCAGGGTAATCTCCTGGACAGCAGGGATTTTCTTGTTGTTGATCGTGGTCGTCGCCATCATTATTGCGACGTTTGACTGGAACCGTCTCAAGCCGACCATCAACCAGAAAGTCTCAACCGAACTGAACCGCCCCTTCGCCATACGCGGTGATTTAGGGGTGGTATGGGAGCGTCAGAAAGAGGAGCCCGGCTGGCGCAGCTGGATCCCCTGGCCTCACGTCCATGCCGACGACATCATTCTCGGCAACCCGCCGGATATCCCGGACGTCACAATGATCCACCTGCCGCGCGTTGAAGCCACGCTGGCTCCGCTGGCGCTCCTCACCAAAACGGTCTATCTGCCGTGGATCAAACTTCAGCAGCCCGATGCGCGCCTGATCCGACTTTCAGAAAAAAACAACAACTGGACGTTTAACCTTGCCAGCGACAGCGAAAAAGATCCGAATGCCCAGCCTTCCTCCTGGTCATTCCGTCTCGACAATATTCTTTTCGATCGAGGACGGATCGCCATCGACGATAAGGTCAGCAAGGCGGATGTGGAGATCCTCGTCGATCCGCTGGGCAAACCGCTGCCGTTTAGCGAGGTCACGGGCACGAAAGCAAAAGGCGACGCGGCAAGCGTAGGTGACTATGTCTTCGGCCTGACGGCAAAAGGGCGCTACAACGATCAGCCTCTCAGCGGTAAAGGGAAAATAGGCGGCATGCTGGCGCTGCGGAGCGAAGGCACGCCGTTCCCGGTGCAGGCGGACTTCCGTTCCGGTAACACCCGCGTGGCGTTCGTGGGCACGGTCAACGATCCGATGAATATGGGGGGCGTCGACCTTCAGCTTAAATTTGCCGGTGATTCGCTGGGCGAGCTGTATGAACTGACCGGCGTGCTGCTGCCGGATACCCCGCCGTTCGAAACGGACGGGCATCTGGTCGCCAAAATCGATACCGAAAAAGCGTCCGTTTTTGACTACCGGGATTTCAACGGCCGCATCGGTGACAGTGATATTCACGGCACGCTGACCTACACCACCGGAAAACCGCGCCCGAAACTGGAAGGGGATGTTGAGTCCCGGCAGCTGCGTCTGGCCGACCTGGGCCCGCTAATTGGCGTGGACTCGGGTAAGGGTACCAAGTCGAAAGAGGTCAAAAAGGACGTTCAGCCTGCCGGCAAAGTGCTGCCATACGATCGCTTCGAAACCGACAAATGGGACGTGATGGATGCGGATGTGCGCTTCAAAGGCGGAAAAATTGAACATGGCAGTACGCTGCCGATCAGCAATCTTTCGACCCATATCCTCCTCAAAAACGCCGACCTGCGCCTGCAGCCGCTGAAGTTCGGCATGGCGGGCGGGACGATTTCCTCGAATATTCACCTGGAAGGCGATAAGAAGCCGATGCAGGGACGGGCGGAAATCCAGGCGCGTCGATTGAAGCTGAAAGAGCTGATGCCGAACGTAGAACTGATGCAGAAAACTCTCGGTGAAATGAACGGTGATGCCGATATTCGCGGCGTGGGGAACTCGGTGGCGGCGCTGCTGGGCAGCGGCAATGGTAACCTGAAGCTGCTGATGAACGACGGGCTGGTGAGCCGAAACCTGATGGAGATCCTGGGGCTGAACGTCGGTAACTACGTCATCGGGCAAATCTTCGGTGATGACGAGGTGCGGGTAAACTGCGCGGCGGCCAATCTGGATCTGGTTAACGGCGTGGCGCGTCCGCAAATATTTGCCTTCGACACGGAAAACGCGGTGATTAACGTGACCGGGACAGCCAGCATGGCCTCGGAGCAGCTTGATTTGACGATTGACCCGGAAAGTAAGGGGATCCGCATCATCACCCTGCGCTCGCCGCTTTACGTGCGCGGAACCTTCAAAAACCCTCAGGCGGGCGTGAAGCCCGGACCGCTGATTGCGCGCGGTGCGGTAGCTGCGGCCCTGGCGACGCTGGTCACCCCGGCCGCAGCCCTGCTGGCGTTGATTTCGCCGTCTGAGGGCGAGGCTAATCAGTGCCGTACTATTTTGTCGCAGATGAAGAAGTAGCTCCCTTTCTCCCTCTCCCTGTGGGAGAGGGGCGGGGAGAGGGCATCGGGCCGCAGTGAATTACAGAGCCTGATGCTTCGTCTCGTGCGTCAGCAGTAGCGCAATCAGCGTCAGCGCTGCCATGGCCGCCAGATAGACGCCCACGTAGAACAGACCATAGTTCGCCTGCAGCCAGGTGGCGATATACGGCGCAACGGACGCGCCCAGAATAGAGGCAACGTTGTAGGAGAACGACGCACCGGTATAACGCACTTCCGTCGGGAACAGCTCAGGCAGCAGCGCGCCCATCGGGCCGAAGGTCAGCCCCATCAGGCTCAGGCCAATCAGCAGATAGGCCATCACCAGTGCCGGACTACCTGAACCCAGCAGCGGCGGGAAGACGAACAGGGCAAACAGAATGATCAGCGTGGTGATCACAATCATGCTTGAGCGACGACCAAACTTATCCGCCAGCAGACCCGCAATCGGTACCATGACCCCGAACCCGATCACCGCCATCATCAGCATCCACAGCACTTCGTTACGCGGCAGCCCCAGGCCAACCGGCGCGGCGGCGGTACTGAACGTCATAGAGTAGACGGTCATGATGTAGAACAGCGTATAGGTTGCCAGCATGATGAACGTGCCCAGTACGGTCACGCGGACGTGTTTGGTCAGCAGCGTACCCAGCGGCACTTTCACCTGCTTGTTCGCCGCGGCCACTTTCGCAAAAACTGGGGTTTCATGCAGCGAAACGCGCACATACAGGCCAATCAGCACCAGCACGGCTGAGAAGATAAACGGGAGACGCCAGCCCCAGCTCATGAACTGTTCATCCGTCAGCAGCCAGGAGAGCAGCAGGAACGTCCCGTTGGCAAAGAAGAAGCCAATCGGTGCGCCCAGCTGCGGGAATGAACCGTACAGCGCGCGCTTGCGCGCCGGAGCGTTCTCGGTGGCCAGCAGCGCCGCGCCGCCCCATTCACCGCCCAGCCCCAGACCCTGACCGAAACGCGCCAGCGCCAGCAGGACCGGCGCCAGAATGCCGATGGTTTCATAGGTCGGCAGCAGACCGATGGCCACGGTGGAGATGCCCATCGTCAGCAGCGAGGCCACCAGGGTGACTTTGCGGCCAATGCGATCGCCAAAGTGTCCAAACAGCGCAGAGCCAATCGGACGCGCAACAAACGCGATGGCAAAGGTCGCCAGAGACTGCAGCGTGGCCGCCGTCGGATCGCCCTGCGGGAAGAAAATATGCGGGAAGACGATGACCGCGGCGGTGGCATAAATATAAAAGTCGAAGAACTCAATGGCGGTGCCAATCAGCGAGGCGACGACAACTTTATTGCGCGAGTTTACCGGAACGTTTTCCGTTCCTGAGTCGAGTGTGGTGGCTGTTGCTTGCATAATATTTTCTTATTTTTGTCGAACGAAAGGCCATATTACGCACAGCAAAAGCGACATTTCAATCTGTAACAAAGCCGCGCGCTGGTGATAAAAGCAACAAAAAGCGGATAATTTTCAGGCCAGCGAAAACACGTCTATGAAATGCTTCACAGATTTTAAATATCAGTCAATTAAACTGGTTTTCGGTTAAATAAAAGTTACGGACTGGATTTATATGCTGAAATGATGAATCGGGCTGAAATTTCAGCCCGAGAGCGGGGCTAGCGGTGCGTTTTACCGGGCATTCGCGTGTCGCCTTTGTACTCGGCGGTGGCAATCCATGCCGCGCAGAACAGCGTCAGGCGGGCGAAGAAATAGAAGAAGGCCATCAGTCCCAGCACCGAGCCAAACGCCGCGCCGGAAGGCGATTTCACCAGCGACGGCAGCGTGTAGGTCATCACGATTTTGATCAGCTCAAAGCCGATCGCCGCAATCAACGTGCCGCGAATCAGCGCCTTCTTGCGCGGACGATGGCGGGGCAAGCGCCAGAAGATCCAGAAGAACAGCAGGTAGTTAGCGAAGATGGAAATGGCCAGCCCAATGCCGCGCCAGGCGGGCTTCAGCCATTCGATGTAATCAAGGTAAAGCGCGGAGATGATCATCTGCTGCGCCGAGCCCGCCACGGAGGTAATGGAAAGCGTCACGATGAGCGCGACCAGCAGGCCTATCAGCGAAACAAAATCGCGGAGATACTTAACCCAAATTTTCTCCTGGTCCTGCGGCTTACGCTCCCAGACGTCGCGTGACTGGGCGCGAATGGCCTCGCGCAGGTTGCCCATCCAGTTAACGCCGGAGTAAAGGGCAATCAGCAAACCGACGATACCGACGGTGGTACGCTGCTGAACGGCGGTATTGACGGTGCTCTTGAGCGTGCTGGCAAGAGTCGGGTCACTGACGTTATTCAGGATTTTACTGAAGATATCCTGCAGCAGCGTCGGGTGCGACGCGAGCACAAAACCTGCCGCTGCAAACGACACCATCAGGATCGGGATCATCGACAGGAAGGAAAAATAGGTGATGGCGGCACCAAACTGGTTCCCCATGCGGTCATTAAAGCGCTCGGTCGCGCGTATCAGATGCGCAACCATGGGAAACTGCTGAATTCTTGCGGCGATGCCGGTGACGGTCCCCAGCGCTTTGCTGGCGGCGCCCGGCGAGGTGGCCTCTTCAGGCCCGGTTTCCATCTTTTTGACGGGCTCATACTCTAAATGTTGGGTGGGTCGTTGCGGGTTGTTTTCCGGCGTCACGCGCATTTTCCTTTTCGTTGAGCTGGATGTGTTTTTGAATTATAGCTTGCGGCTAGTCCACGTAAGCTTTTGTGAGTGCAGTTAGCCACTCCATGAACAGATGGACCCGGCGGGAGAGGTTGCGGCGGTGAGGGTAAATCAGGGACACAGGCATCGATTCGGCCCGGTATTGCGGGAGGATCTCAATCAGTTTCTTTGCGCGCAGTAAATCGCGCACCCCAACCCGCGGAACCTGAATAATGCCCAGCCCGGCGAGGCAGGCAGCCTGGTAAGTTTCCGTGCTGTTGACGGTTAACACCCCGCCCGTTTTTATCCACTGCGTCGCACTGCCGTTATAAAACTCAAAGCCCTGCGGGCGGGTTCCCAGCATCGCGGCGTAGTGGATCACGGCGTGCGAGCCTAAATCGTCGAGCGTTTCCGGATAGCCAAATCGCGCCAGATAATCCGGGCTGGCGCAGTTAATCACCGACAGCTTGCCCAGCGGACGGGCAATCAGCCCTGAATCCTTCAGCGTGCCGACGCGGACGACGCAATCAAACCCTTCACGGATCACATCCACCAGGCGATCGCTGCTGCTGAGCTCCAGTTCAATGCCCGGATAGTGCTGCAGAAAAGCAGGTAGTTTGGGGATGACTAAATTTCGAGCAACGCCGACGGGCATATCCACGCGCAGCCGACCGCTGATGCTGGAGGGATCGTGCTGAAACATACCGTCGAGTTCATCAAGGTTTGCCAGCAGATCTTTTGCCCGTTCGTAATAGACCATGCCGTCCTGCGTCAGGCTGACGCGGCGCGTGGTGCGGTGCAATAGCTGGGTGCCAAGCCGGTTTTCCAGGGCCTGAATTTGCCGCGAGACGCTGCCTTTCGGCAGGGTTAATGTTTCGGCCGCGCGGGAAAAACTCTCCAGTTCCGCGACGCGGACGAACAACTGCATTGCGTGAATTTTATCCATAGAGGAAGCTCATTGTTGTTTCTGGTGAAACAGTGAAGCGTTTTAACCCATCTTTATTGATTTTCTATCACCTAATAAGCTCTTTCTCAATCTCCTTAACAGCCAAAACGAGGTTTATGATGAGTGAACGTATTGCATTAGTGACCGGTGGTAGCCGTGGTCTGGGTAAAAACGCTGCGTTAAAGCTGGCGGCAGACGGCACGGGAATTGTCCTGACATACAACCGTAGCCAGCAGGAAGCGCTGGACGTTGTGCATGAAATTCAGCAAAAAGGCGTCAACGCAGCGGCATTACAGCTCAACGTCGGAGATATCACGGGTTTTGATCATTTTGCCCGACAGCTTCAGGAAACCCTTAAGACCGTCTGGCAGCGCGAAACCTTTGACTATTTATTGAACAATGCCGGAACGGGTTTATATGCGCCCTATGCCGACACGACGGAAGCCCAGTTTGATGAAGCGTTGAACATTCATTTCAAAGGACCTTTCTTCCTGACCCAGCGCCTGCTGCCGCTGCTTAACGGCGGGGGACGTATCCTCAACGTCTCCAGCGGGCTGGCCCGTTTTACCCAGCCGGGCTCAGGGACCTATGCGGCCATGAAGGGGGCGATGGAAGTGTTGACGCGTTATCAGGCGAAAGAGCTGGGCGCGCGCGGGATTTCCGTCAATATCATTGCGCCGGGCGCGATAGAAACCGACTTTGGCGGCGGACGCGTGCGCGACAACGCGGAGCTGAATCAGATGCTGGCGTCGCAGACGGCGCTGGGACGGGTGGGGCTGCCGGACGATATTGGCGATGCCATTGCGGCACTGCTCAGCGATAAGCTGGGCTGGATGAATGCGCAACGTATTGAAGTGTCAGGCGGTATGTTCCTGTGATGCGCGGGCTTAAGGGGAAGGAACCTCTTAAGGAAACCCTTAATATGGATGTGTCTGCATACTGACAGTGATAAAGAGCGCAGGCAGCCATAGCCGATAACCCATTTTCATCACGATATTTCTCCAGAGAAAGACCCGGATGTTTTTTTATTAACGCAATGGCCGCTGAAAATATTTCCAGCGAATGATGTTTGATATTCGTTTCCTCTTAATAGCGACACTGAAGAGGAAACGACGTCCGGGAAATATCTGCTAAAAAGCGGTTGGTCAGGAATTATTATTCAGGTATTCCTGCTGTAATAAACCAAATAGCCAGTCATTTTGCCAGCGCCCCGCAAGGTAATAGCTCTCGCGTAATTCACCTTCCAGGCGAAAGCGGGCTTTTTCCAGCAGGCGTCTTGACGCGACATTTCCCGCGGTGACGGTGGCGGTGAGTCGCCGTATACCGCCCTGATGAAAAGCGTAATCGCAAAGTGCTTTCAGGGATTCAAAGCCGTAACCTTTCCCCTGCGCCTCGGGTGCGAAAAGGAAGCCCACTTCTGCGCAGTCCTCCTCCCGATGAATATACCCGGTAACGCCCAACGGGGCATGTGAGGCGGTGTCACGTACGACGAGACAAAGCCAGTGCGCGCTGCCCGGTGCCCATGGGGTCAGGCGCGAATCAAACGCCTCGCGGATCGCCGCGACGGGACGATCTTCCGCCACAAAGCGCATCACGTCCGGGTGCTGCTGTAGCGCCAGAAAAAAGGGCCAGTCTTGTTCCTGCAGGGGCGAACAGGTCAGGCGAGAGGTAATTAAAACCGGCATTCAGATTCTCCTGAAACATTTTAAATCATTTTAGGGTTGTCACTTTATTTCAACAGAAAGTCAGGTATGGTTAACCGCGTATAAATAAAAAGAAAAAAGGGCGTCTCGTGCCCATTCCGGATGTCTTCGTTGTCGCTTAAGGAAAACAATGACTCTCAGCACATCACACCATATTCGCGAACAGTTTGAACACTGTCTGGCGGTCATTCGCCATGCGTCGGTGGAAATTTTACTCCTTCTGAATGTACATGCTTCTGAGGGAAAAGATCCACGCTGGTTCCTGGAACAACTCGACAGCGCGCGATTAGCTCTGGGCGGCTGGGGAGCCGTTGCGAAAAAACTCAACCTCAATGATGCCGAGATGTCGGAATTTACGCTCCAGCTGCGCCTGCTGCAGCAGCGCGTTCCGCAGTATGAAAGCGGACAGGATGTGAGTGAAAACCAGCTTATTGCGGCGATGCGGTTTGTGACCGCGCTGGAACATCTTCGCCTGCAGCAGCCGCTGTTGACCTACAGCACTGACCTGGCACCGGGAAGCGAACTCCAGCAGCAGCAGGCGCACAAGCAGGTACGCGCGATTGAGCTGATGATTAAAGGGCTCATCCAGCAGGCCTGGCCCGATCAGGTGCGGCTGAACAACCATCTTAAGACCCTGTTTAACGCTGACCGCGTGCGGCGCTGGCTGAAGCTTGGCGAGATCAATGATGTCCTCAGCGGCATGATGTTCAGTGAACTGGCGCAGATGCTGGTGGATAAAAAAGAGTTCAGCCGCTATTACGCTTCGCTGTTCAGCGACCCGTCCATGCTGACGCTGCTGGTTGAACCGCGCAAAACGCTGCAAACCTTCCTCGATGATATTCGGCAAATCCGCAACAGCATCACCGTTCAGAAAACGCTAAGCTCGGCGCAAATCCAGCTGCTGGATAACTACTATGCGCAGATCGCGCGGCCCGTTCAGCGCGCGTTTGAAGAGGGGAGAACGCGCGTCAATCCGGCCGGATTCATGGCGGTAGATGCCAGCGAATTGCATACCTTCTGGGAAAAGGCGCAGAAAATGGATCGGGTCACCGGTGGGGATCTGTTTGAAGTCCGTGACACCATTGAAAAGCCGACCCAGCGCGCGCCGCGTACCCCTGAACAACGCGAGCAGCTCATTTCCGGTGCGCTATGGGGGGCGGTTGGCGTCATGGTGATTGCCATCGTGGCGGGGGGCTTCTGGCTGGTGACCAGCAGCAAACCGCAGCCTGCAACCGCCAGCGCGGCTGAAGCGGCTCCTCCGCAGGAAATGCGCGAGACGCCTTCCTCGCGCGAAACGCTCACGCGCATGGGGGTCACCTGGGACGAGAATAATTTCCGCTCGGCCATCAACCGCAACGATACCCGCGTGACCCTGCTATTTTTGCAGGGCGGTATGGACTGGAAGCTCTCCTGGACCGAAGAGGCGATGTCGGCAGGCTATGACGATGTGCTGGAGCTGATGTTACGCTACCGGCAGAACATGGTGGAAGAGAAGCCGTGTCGTCGCTTCATCAACACGCTCAGCCACGCCATGTCGAACGGCGAGTCTCTGACCTCGGTACGTAAAGAGTATCTCAAAGCGTTCTGCACCGTGCCTGCCGTGGTGAAACGCCAGCAGCACGATCTCGACATGGCCACACGCCGCGCGCAGTCGCAGCCGGATGCCACCACGAAAAAATGGCAGTCCATTCAGACTGCCATTTATGAGGTGATTCGCTGATCTCTTCTCCCTCTCCCTGTGGGAGAGGGCCGGGGTGAGGGCACCAGACCGCACCCCGCTTAAGGCTCCCCATACAGCCCGATCAGCCGCCGCACCACGCCGTTCGTCCAGCCAAAACCGTCCTGCAGCGGATACTCACCCCCGCCACCTTCGCGCGGCGTGCTGCTGGCGATGTGATACTTCTCAATTAGCTTGTGATGCGTCTTATAAAAATGGTTCACCGTATGCAGCCAGCTCCAGGCTATCTCATCGCCCAGCGAGTCGTTGCCGTACTGCTTGAACCCCTGAATCGCCATCCACTGCAGCGGCGCCCAGCCGTTGGGTTTATCCCACTGCTCGCTGGTTTCGTACTCGGTCGCCAGAATTCCGCCCGGGGTCAGCAGCCGCGATTTGACCGCATCAGACAAACGTTCTGCCTGCTCGTGCGTCGCCATTCCAACATATAACGGCACAATGCTGGCGGCAGAAAACAGCGCCAGCTCTTCGCGTCGCCAGTCGTAATCGCGGTAGCAGCCGCTCTCCTCATCCCACAGATAGCGGTTCACCGCCGCGCGGCGATCGTTGGCTTTCTGGCGGAACGCCTCTGCCGTCTCTTTATCCCCTTTCGACGCCGAGATGTTGGCGATAGCGCTTTCCAGCTTGAACAGGAAGGCGTTCAGATCGATGGGGATAAACTGCGTCGTGCGGATGCTGGCGAGCCGCGACGGATCGCGCAGCCAGCGGGACGAATAATCCCAGCCGGACGCCGCCCCCGCGCGCAGATCGCGGTAAACCTCATTGGGCGGACGACCCGAGTGGCGGGCAGTTTCCACGTCCTCAATCCACGATTCGTCGCGCGGGGTATCACGGTCGTCCCAGTAGCGGTTGAGCAGTGAACCGTCCGGCATGCGCACGGCGCTGCGGTAAGCCTGGTTAAGCAGCAGCGATTCCGCGCCGTCCATCCAGAAGGCGTACTCCATTTTGAGGTGATCCAGATAGCGTTTCGCACCGCGCACGCCGTCCTCCTCGAACAGCTCCACCATCAGGGCAAAGACCGGCGGCTGCGAGCGGCTGAGATAATAGGTGCGATTGCCGTTGGGGATATGCCCGTAGCGTTCAATCAGCCAGGCGAAGTTGTCCGCCATACACTTCAGCAGATCGTTACGGCCACTCTCCGCCAGCCCCAGCATGGAGAAATAGGAATCCCAGTAGTAGGTCTCGCTGAATCGCCCGCCGGGTACGATATAGGCCTGCGGCAGGGCCAGCAGGGAAGACCAGGGAATATGATCCTGCGGCTCGCGCGTCAGCACCGGCCACAGGTTATCAATGTGCTCTTTCAGGGAGAGTCCCGGGTCGGAGACATATTCTGTGCCGTACGTTTCCGGCATCCAGAAGTGGTTCTCCACAAACTGGCGCAGGTCGAAATCCCGATGGCGTCTGACCTTGCGGTAGCGGATCAGGATATCCAGCGGATCCATCTTCGGCGCGCAGTCGGGGAAGGTTTTACTGTCCGCAAACAGCCGCGTCGACTGCACATGCTCGAACAGTTCAAGATAGCGGTCTGCGGGCGTCAACGCATCGGAGGCGGGTAGCCCCTCGATCATTTCGGGTTCCGGCTCCGCCTCAATCATTTCATCCAGTTTCAACTCGCAGGGATCGGTCTCGTAGCGCAGCTCTTCTGCAATCTCGAACTCGATGTTCTCGGTAGCCTGTAGTTTCTGGTTGAACATGGTGATAGGGACCTCCGGTTGTGTGTTCAAAAGACAGGTTTATCCGGGCGTCCTATAAGCGTAGTCATTCGCTTCGGTAGATGGGGAGGGATATGTGCGGTAGATCACTATTTTCGGAGCATTCGTTTTGCAACGATTTATGAATGTTAAAAAAATGCCCCTCCGGAGAGGGGCATCAGGATTAACGCATGGTCACAAACTCTTCCGCGGCCGTAGGGTGGATGGCCACCGTGTTGTCGAAGTCTTTCTTCGTTGCGCCCATCTTCAGCGCCACCGCGAAGCCCTGCAGGATCTCGTCCATGCCGAAACCGATGCCGTGGATACCGACAATCTTCTCTTCCGGACCTACGCAGACCAGCTTCATGCGGCACGGCTGACGGTGTGAGGTGACGGCGGTGTACATCGCGGTAAATGCCGATTTATACACTTTCACCTGGTCGTCGCCGTACTGCTCGCGCGCCTGCGGCTCGGTTAAGCCGACGGTGCCGATTGGCGGGTGGCTGAAGACCACGGTTGGGATGTTGCTGTAGTCCAGATGCTCGTCCGGCTTGTTGTTGAACAGGCGCTCGGAGAGACGACGGCCCGCCGCAACGGCGACCGGCGTCAGCTCAACCGCGCCGGTGTTGTCGCCGACCGCATAAATGCCCGGAACGCTGGTGTTCTGGAATTTATCGACGACGATATAGCCTTTTTCATCGGTTTTCACGCCGGTCACGCCCAGGTTGAAGTTATCGTTCGCCGGCTCACGGCCAATCGCCCAGATCAGGCAATCGACGGTCTGGCTGCGGCCATCTTCCAGCTCAAGCGTCAGGCTGCCGTCCGCGTTTTTCACCACCGCTTTTGGCACGGCGTTGGTGTGCAGGGTCGGGCCTTCGGTGTTCATTACTTCAACCAGCGTATCGACAATCAGCGGGTCAAAGCTGCGCAGCGGCGCGTGTTTACGTACGAACAGGTGCGCTTCCGCGCCCAGGCCGTTAATCACGCCGGCCAGTTCCACCGCAATGTAACCCGCGCCAACAACGGCAACGCGCTTAGGCAGGGCAGGCAGCTCGAAGAAACCGTCGGAATCAATGCCGTATTCCACGCCCGGGATGTTCGGGTGGCTCGGACGGCCGCCGGTGGCGATCAGGATGTGATCGGCGGTGATCGTCTCGCCGTTCACTTCGATCGTTTTCGCGTCCACAAAGCGGGCGAAACCGTGGATGACGTCAACGTTATTTTTACCCAGCACGTTGTCGTACGAGGTGTGAATGCGGTCGATGTAGGCGGTACGGCTGGCGATCAGTTTGTCCCAGTCGAAGCGGTTGATGGTGGTGTCAAAGCCGTAGTCCGGGCCGTACATATGGATAGCTTCACGGATTTGCGCCGCATGCCACATCACTTTCTTCGGTACACAACCCACGTTCACGCAGGTGCCGCCCAGCGCTTTGGCTTCAATCAGCGCGCACTTCTGGCCGTACATGGCCGCACGGTTGATGGAGGCGATGCCGCCGCTGCCGCCGCCGATTGCGATGTAGTCATAATGCTTAGTCATTGCTTTTGTCCTTAATCGTGAATTGCCGCGATTGTATACCTGAAATCAATAGTTTCCACCGATGGCTGCGATTACTCCGGCACGATCCAACTGACGGTGGCGTGGCCCGTACCCGCTGGCACCAGCTTTTTATGCAGCCACGGCAGCACGTTGTTCATCTGCGCTTCGAGCTTCCACGGCGGGTTGATCACAATCATCCCGGAGGCGGTCATGCCGCGCTGATCGCTGTCAGGGCGTACTGCCAGCTCGATCTGCAGGATCTTGCGGATGCCGGTCGCTTCCAGGTCTTTGATCATGCGTTTGATTTGCGCGCGCAGGACCACCGGGTACCACAGGGCATAGGTGCCGGTAGCAAAGCGTTTGTAGCCTTCGTGGATACCGGTCACCACCGCCTGATAGTCGGTTTTGATTTCGTACGGCGGGTCGATCAGCACCAGGCCGCGACGGGAAACCGGCGGCAGTTTGGCCTTCAGCTGCTGGTAACCGTCGGATTTTTCCACGCGGGCGCGGCTGTCTTTCTGGAATTCAGAACGCAGCAGCGGGAAGTCGCTCGGATGCAGCTCGGTCAGCTGGAGGCTGTCCTGCTCGCGCAGCAGCTGACGTGCAATCAGCGGCGAGCCAGGGTAGTAGCGCAGCTGGCCGTTGCGGTTGAAGTGATTCACCACACCGATGTAAGGCTCCAGCTCAGCAGGCAGGTCGTCCTGCTGCCAGATGCGGGCAATCCCTTCCAGATATTCACCGGTACGCTCGGCATGCTCGCCGCTCAGCTGATAACGGCCCGCGCCCGCGTGCGTGTCCAGATAGAGAAACGGCTTCTCTTTCTCTTTGAGCGATTCGATGATCAGGCTCTGAACGGTGTGTTTAAGGACGTCGGCGTGGTTGCCTGCGTGGAAGCTGTGGCGATAACTGAGCATGGATGAATGTGTTCCAGGTAGTAAACGTAGGCCCGATTAGCGTAGTGCCATCGGGCAAAAATAGAGCGTATCGCCACAGTATACAGAAAAGTTTCCACCGCCGCGAAAGCGCAACGTCCGGCATTGAAATCCTCTACACTTAACCCCATTCTAGATCTCATATGCACAGCGCCGGATGCGCGCTTCATTCACCTATTTCAACAGGACAGCGTTTATGACCAATCCATTACTGACGCCTTTTTCGTTGCCGCCGTTTTCTAAAATCCTCCCTGAGCATGTGGTTCCAGCCGTTACGCAATCGCTGGGCAACTGCCGCGCGGCGGTAGAAAGCGTGGTAGCGCAGGGCGCGCCGTACACCTGGGAAAATCTGCGTCAGCCGCTGGCCGAAGTGGACGACGTGCTGGGGCGTATCTTCTCCCCGGTGAGCCACCTGAACTCGGTAAAAAACAGCCCGGAACTGCGCGAAGCCTACGAACAGACGCTGCCGCTGCTCTCTGAGTACAGCACCTGGGTTGGCCAGCACGAAGGGCTGTACAAAGCCTACCGCGACCTGCGCGACGGCGACCACTATGCCGAACTGAACACGGCGCAGAAAAAATCGGTCGATAACGCCCTGCGTGACTTTGAGCTGTCCGGGATTGGCCTGCCAAAAGAGAAGCAGACCCGCTACGGCGAAATAGCCGCGCGTCTGTCCGAGCTGGGCAACCAGTACAGCAACAACGTGCTCGACGCCACCATGGGCTGGACGAAGCTGATTACCGACGAAGCGGAACTGGCCGGTATGCCGGAAAGCGCGCTGGCGGCGGCAAAAGCCCAGGCCGAAGCGAAAGAGCAGGACGGTTTCCTGTTAACGCTGGATATCCCGAGCTATCTGCCGGTGATGACCTACTGCGACAACCAGGCCCTGCGCGAAGAGATGTACCGTGCGTACAGCACCCGCGCCTCCGATCAGGGGCCGAATGCCGGTAAGTGGGACAACAGCCCGGTAATGGCGGAGATCCTCGCCCTGCGTCACGAGCTGGCGCAGCTGCTGGGCTTCGAAAACTACGCCGATAAATCCCTCGCCACCAAAATGGCGGAGAACCCGCAGCAGGTGCTCGACTTCCTGACCGATCTGGCGAAACGCGCCCGTCCTCAGGGTGAGAAAGAGCTGGCCCAGCTGCGCGCCTTCGCGAAAGCGGAGTTCGGCGTGGACGAGCTGCAGCCGTGGGATATCGCGTACTACAGCGAAAAACAGAAGCAGCACCTCTACAGCATCAGCGACGAGCAGCTGCGCCCGTACTTCCCGGAAAACAAAGCCGTTAACGGCCTGTTCGAAGTGGTAAAACGCATCTATGGCATCACCGCCAAAGAGCGTACCGATATCGACGTCTGGCATCCGGACGTGCGCTTCTTCGAACTGTATGACGAGAAAAACGAGCTGCGCGGCAGCTTCTACCTCGATCTCTACGCGCGTGAGAACAAACGCGGCGGGGCGTGGATGGACGACTGCGTGGGCCAGATGCGTAAAGCCGACGGTTCTCTGCAAAAACCGGTCGCCTACCTGACCTGTAACTTTAACCGTCCGGTGAACGGCAAACCGGCGCTGTTCACCCATGACGAAGTGATTACCCTGTTCCACGAGTTTGGTCATGGTCTGCACCATATGCTGACCCGCATCGAAACCGCAGGCGTGGCCGGTATCAGCGGCGTGCCGTGGGATGCTGTCGAGCTGCCAAGCCAGTTTATGGAAAACTGGTGCTGGGAGCCGGACGCGCTGGCGTTTATTTCCGGTCACTATGAGACCGGCGAGCCGCTGCCGAAAGAGCTGCTGGATAAAATGCTGGCGGCGAAAAACTACCAGGCGGCGATGTTCATCCTGCGCCAGCTGGAGTTCGGCCTGTTCGATTTCCGCCTGCACGCCGAGTTTAGCCCGGAGCAGGGCGCGAAAATCCTTGAGACCCTGGCCGAGATTAAAAAGCAGGTTGCCGTTATTCCAGGGCCAACCTGGGGCCGCTTCCCGCATGCCTTCAGCCACATCTTCGCCGGCGGCTACGCGGCGGGCTACTACAGCTACCTGTGGGCCGACGTGCTGGCGGCAGATGCCTTCTCTCGCTTCGAAGAAGAGGGGATCTTCAACCGCGAAACCGGCCAGTCGTTCCTCGATAACATCCTGACCCGCGGCGGGTCTGAAGAGCCAATGGTGCTGTTCAAACGCTTCCGCGGACGCGAGCCGCAGCTGGATGCGATGCTTGAGCATTACGGGATCAAAGGCTGATTGTTACGTGAAAATCTGCTTAGTAGATGAAACAGGCGCCGGAGACGGCGCCTTATCTGTTCTGGCGGCCCGCTGGGGGCTGGAGCACGATGAAGAAAACCTGATGGCGCTGGTGATGACGCCGGAACATCTCGAATTACGCAAGCGCGACGAACCGAAGCTCGGCGGGATTTTCGTCGACTTTGTCGGCGGCGCGATGGCGCACCGGCGCAAGTTCGGCGGCGGTCGCGGCGAAGCGGTGGCCAAAGCGGTCGGCATCAAAGGGAGCTACCTCCCGGACGTGGTCGATGCCACGGCGGGACTGGGGCGCGATGCGTTTGTGCTGGCGTCTGTCGGCTGTCGCGTGCGGATGCTGGAGCGTAATCCGGTGGTCGCTGCGCTGCTCGACGACGGGCTGGCGCGAGGCTACGCGGACCCGGAAATCGGCACCTGGCTGCAGGAGCGTTTGCAGCTGATCCACGCCTCCAGCCTGACGGTATTGACGGATATCACCCCGCGCCCGCAGGTGGTCTATCTCGACCCTATGTTCCCGCATAAGCAGAAAAGCGCGCTGGTGAAGAAAGAGATGCGGGTGTTTCAGTCGCTGGTGGGGCCGGATTTGGATGCCGATGGCCTGCTGGAGCCGGCTCGTCAGCTTGCCACGAAGCGGGTGGTGGTAAAGCGCCCGGACTATGCACCGCCGCTGGCGGACGTTGCGACGACCAATGCGGTGACCACTAAAGGGCACCGGTTTGATATTTATCCGGGTACGCCGGAATAGTGCGGGCTGATGCCCTCACCCTAACCCTCTCCCACAGGGAGAGGGAAAAAACATTAAAAACGGCAACCATGTTGCCGTTTTGCTTTTACCTTGTAGGTCCGGTAAGCGTTAGCGCCACCGGGCTTTTTTGCACTTACTCGTCTTCTTCGTCACGCAGTGGAACAATCAGCATATCCACGTGAACGGTGTTAATCAGCTGGCGCGCTGAAGACATCAGCTTGCTCCAGAAGTCCTGATGGTGACCGCAAACCACCAGGTCCATATCGTATTTCTTGATCGCATCAACCAGCACCTGGCCCAGGTCGCCGCTGCCGCTCAGGGTTTCGGTAATTGGATAGCCCGCGTTGGTGGAGAGTTCGCTCAGGGCATGGTGAGTCTCTTCGGAAATGCGTTTCTGCATATCGCCAAGATTCACGTCGATCAGACCGGTGTAGAGGTCGGAGTAATTCACGTCAACGTGAATCAGCGAAACTTTCGCGTTGTAGGGACGTGCCATGGATACCGCTTTATCAACCAGCACTTTGCTCTCAGGGGAGAGGTCAACCGCGATGAGAATGTGTTTGTAAGCCATAGTGTTACTCCTTCCTTAAGTTATCGATGACTAAGTGAGAATGCCGTCGTCTGATACTTTCATTACGGCCCAGTTAAACATATTTTTCAAGCTTTGGTGTTGATAACGATTAACCTTGTGGCAAAAAAATTAACGGATCTCCTACACTATTAAATGAGCCGTTCGGATATTAAAACGCGAACCGGATCGACTTCTGGTCATTCTTTCACTGAACTGTCTGTCAGGGCATTGGGGTGCGGTAGCTCAGGAGCCTTGCTTCGTGGGCGGACGCCGGGGAGGATGTATGATTAGCACCGTCGCATTGTTTTGGGCGTTATGCGTGGTTTGCATAGTGAATATGGCGCGCTACTTCTCATCGTTACGTGCGCTGTTAGTGGTACTTCGTGGTTGCGATCCGTTGCTTTATCAGTATGTGGACGGTGGAGGGTTCTTCACCTCGCATGGACAGCCCAGCAAGCAGATGCGTCTGGTGGGATACATCTACTACCAGCGCTACCGCGATCATCACGATGAAGAGTTTATTCGTCGCTGCGAGCGCCTGCGTCGTCAGTTCATTTTGACCAGCGCCCTGTGCGGGCTGGTCGTGGTCAGTATGATTGCATTGATGATTTGGCACTGAGCATCACAGCAGGCGGGGAAAGCCCCGCCTTCTTTCATCTGGCTCAGGGCTTAACTGAGAACCGGAGACTGGAGATATT
Organism: Enterobacter sp. WP_7_1; assembly: GCF_003688535.1. Lineage (NCBI taxonomy): Bacteria > Pseudomonadati > Pseudomonadota > Gammaproteobacteria > Enterobacterales > Enterobacteriaceae > Enterobacter > Enterobacter sp. WP_7_1. Next base: position 42,298 of record NZ_REFK01000006.1, read on the forward strand.
GTTCTCAATCGAAATAACCTTTCCGCTATAGGCAATGTTCACTTCCCCGCTTGTATCAATACTGGCCGAGGTTATCGTGCCTGTACCTTCGATTACCGGATACTTCATCGCAAGCTGATGGATAATATCAGTGTCTTTCCCTGCAAGCGCCCCCGAGAGATAGTAACGGTAGATTGGTGGTACGGTTGTGCCACCCTGATTGTTCACGGTCATATAGAGCCAGACGCTATCGGATAATTTATAAACGCGCTGTAGCTCATCGCTATTTCGCTGATTGGGCTGATGGTTTAACCAGAGAAATCCAATGACAAGAGTCAGAAGCGAAACGGTAACAAGGCGATGAGTCCATCTAATAGCCGTTTTGAATGGCATACTCTATTCCTTCTCTGATGTTGCGTTGGTCCGTTGGGTCGTCTCCGTAAGGCGGCTTTTCGTACCATTTTCCCCATTCCGGTTTTGAGGTACCTGCCCGGCCTTGAGCCCAGCCTGCCCCCATAAGGAGGATGTTTGCAGGGATACCTGCCGCAGTACCGGCGGCTCCGAAGTTGAAGTTACCAAATGCAGCAAAATAAGGGTCGAATTTTTTATAATCCCAGGGACCGCCATTTCGGACTTTTTGGTAGAACCAATAATACGTTGAGGGCGTAGCCATATTGCGTGACATTCCGTTAAGGCGTGCCTCACGCATATTGTTCGCTATAACGATTGAACCCGGTCCTGAGATAGGGACAGAAGCCATACATTCTCCTTTGTCTGGATTTTTCTTCTGGCCGCCATGATAGTTTTTTCTGTGTTTTAAAATTGAACAAAAAATGTTCAGGAAATCCTCATGTTATCAAACACTTCATGAAAAAAAAGCTGCCATAAAAAAAGCGGGTCAGTTTCCTGACCCGCTTTTTTGTCGCACTAAACCGATTAGATCAGCTTCAGCGAAATCCAGTACAAACCGCCAGACAGCAGGATGGATGCCGGAAGGGTGAACACCCAGGCCATCAGAATGTTGGTCACGGTTTTGCGCTGCAGACCGCCACCGTCAACAATCATGGTACCTGCCACGGACGAAGAGAGTACGTGGGTGGTGGATACCGGCATACCGGTGTAGCTCGCCAGACCGATAGACACTGCCGCAGTCATCTGCGCGGACATACCCTGCGCATAGGTCATGCCTTTCTTACCGATCTTCTCGCCGATGGTGGTCGCCACACGACGCCAGCCAATCATCGTACCGATACCGAGCGCCAGCGCGACGGCCATGATGATCCAGATTGGCGCGTACTCGATGGTGTTGAGCATATCGCCTTTCAGTTTCTTCAGGAGACGCTGGTCGTCAGCATTCACGTCAGGCAGCTTCGCCACTTTATCCGTCACATCAGAGATGCACAGCATAATGCGACGCAGCTGACCACGCTGCTCGACGGTCAGTTTGTCATAGCTTTCGATATTGCCCAGCATGCCTTTCGCACGTTCCAGCGCGTTAATCGCGTTTGCCGGATGGCAGTGGAACTCGCCTGGTGCAGTCGTGGCACCGGCTTCCGGAGAAGGGATTAACTGGTCAACGCCGGTCGCCTTCTTCAGCAGTTCAGGATGCTGCTGGAAGTAGGTTTCGACGTTGTTGACCGCATCGCGGGTACGGGTGATTTCGTAGCCGGAGGCATTCATGTTGACCACGAATCCTGCCGGTGCAACGCCAATCAGTACCAGCATCACCAGACCAATTCCTTTCTGACCATCGTTCGCGCCGTGTGAGAAAGCCACGCCGATAGCGGAAATGATCAGGGCAATACGCGTCCAGAATGGCGGCTTTTTCTTGCCGTCTTTCTTTTCACGCTCTGCCGGCGTCAGGTGAATACGGGAGCGTTTTTTGGTATTGCTCCAGTAACGACGCAGGATGAAGATCAGCCCGCCAGCCACCACCAGACCCACGATAGGGGAGACGATGAGTGAGGCAAAGATCCCCAGTACTTTCGGGATATTTAATGCATCAACAACCGAGGTACCGGTCATGAGGGCATTCGTTAACCCGATACCGATAATCGCGCCGATGAGGGTGTGAGAACTGGATGCAGGCAGGCCAAAATACCAGGTACCGAGGTTCCAGATAATTGCAGCAAGCAGCATTGAGAACACCATAGCGAGGCCATGGCCAGAACTAACGTTAAGCAGCAGATCCGTTGGCAGCATATGCACGATGGCATACGCAACGCTCAGCCCGCCCAGGAGAACACCAAAAAAGTTAAATACCGCCGCCATAACAACCGCAAGCTGCGATCGCATTGCGCGAGTGTAGATAACCGTCGCTACTGCGTTTGCAGTGTCGTGGAAGCCGTTGATCGCTTCGTAAAACAGTACAAAAACCAGAGCAAGCAATAATAAAAGCCCGGTATGTAAATCCAGGCCGGCAAACAAATGTAGCATAGGACGTTACGCCATTTTGAGGACATGAACGCGGCGCATTATCCAGGACAAATGCGCGGCGGGCAAAGTGAAATATAGACTTTTTTTGACATACCACCTGATTTGCGAAAAGCACCAGAAAGGATATTCTTTAAATTTCAATGGAATGGCTTTGTAATATCTTTTTACGCTGGTGTGACCACAGAGGAAACTTTACAATCCGCGGCAGTTAACAAAGAGGGTTTTGACGTGGAAAGGTTTGATGCCGTGGTAATTGGCGCCGGTGCGGCGGGTATGTTTTGTGCGGCAATGGCCGGACAGGCGGGTCGTCGCGTGCTGCTGCTGGATAACGGTAAAAAGCCCGGCCGTAAGATCCTGATGTCCGGCGGCGGGCGCTGCAACTTTACTAATCTGTATGTTGAACCCGCGGCCTATTTGAGCCAAAACCGTCATTTTTGTAAATCTGCGCTGGCGCGCTACACCCAATGGGATTTTATCGACCTGGTGGGTAAGCACGGCATCGCGTGGCATGAAAAGACGCTGGGACAGCTGTTCTGCGACGACTCCGCGCAGCAGATTGTCGATATGCTGGTGACCGAGTGCGAGAAGGGCGGCGTCGTCATGCGCCTGCGCACGGAAGTGCTGGAAGTCGCCCGCGACGACCAGGGCTATACGCTGCAGCTGAACGGTGAAACCGTCAGCGCAGATAGCCTGGTTATCGCCAGCGGCGGCCTGTCGATGCCGGGGCTGGGCGCCTCCCCGTTCGGCTATAAGATTGCCGAACAGTTTGGCCTGAAAGTCTTGCCCACTCGCGCCGGGCTGGTGCCGTTCACGCTGCATAAACCGCTTCTTGAACAGCTTCAGACGCTGTCTGGCGTGTCCGTTCCCTCGGCCATTACCGCCGAAGACGGCACGGTGTTCCGCGAAAATCTGCTCTTTACCCATCGCGGTCTTTCCGGCCCGGCGGTACTGCAAATCTCCAGCTACTGGCAGCCGGGGGAGTTTGTCACGGTGAACCTGCTCCCCGAATGCGATCTCGACGCGTTCCTTAACGAGCAGCGTACCGCGCACCCAAATCAAAGCCTGAAAAATACCCTGGCAATGCAGCTGCCAAAACGTCTGGTGGAATGTTTGCAGGCGCTGGGGCAGATCCCGGACGTGTCGCTCAAGCAGCTTAACAGCCGCGAGCAGGAGATGCTGGTGGAAACCCTGACAAACTGGCGCGTGCAGCCAAACGGCACCGAAGGCTACCGCACGGCGGAAGTGACGCTGGGTGGCGTTGACACGAATGAGCTCTCGTCCCGCACCATGGAAGCGCGCAACGTGCCGGGGCTCTATTTTATTGGCGAAGTGATGGATGTGACCGGCTGGCTCGGCGGGTACAACTTCCAGTGGGCATGGGCAAGTGCCTGGGCGTGTGCTCAGGCGCTGGCAGAAGACAAGTGACATAAGAGCGCAGCCACTCGTCGCGGTTGGCTTTATGGGCTGACGGTGGTTACGTCCGTCACAGCAAGAATATTGCTCGCGGCCACGGTCCCCATCTTGATATATGACGCTGCGGTAACGCCGCCAATATGCGGTGAAATAACCACGTTTTCTACGGACTGCCACAGGTGCGGCGCGGTCAGCGGCTCGCGGGTAAAGCTGTCCAGCGCGGCGCTGTGCAGCGTGCCATCCCTGAGCGCCGCCAGTAACGACTCATTGTGGATCAGTCCGCCGCGTGCCGTATTGACCAGAATCGCGTTCCGCTTGCAGTGTGCGAGCGTCTGGCTATTGATCATCCCCCGATTCTCATCTGTCAGCGGACAGTGCAAAGAGATGACATCGGAACGGGAAAGAAGTCCGTTCAGCGTTTCTGCGCGTTCGCACAGGGCAGGCATGGTCTTAGCATAGGGATCGTAAGCCAGCACCTTCATGCCGAAAGCGTGGCCAATAGTCGCCACGCGCGAGCCGATAGCACCCAACCCAATTAGCCCTAGGGTTAAGCCCTCCAGTTCAATGGATTTATGCGTCGCCTTATCCCAGTGCCCGTCTCGCAGCCGCTTGTCCAGAGGCACTACTGACTTTGCGCAGGCGAGGATCAGCGCCCAGGTATGTTCAGCCACTGCTGCCGCGTTTGCGCCTGGCGCAGCCCGGACGGCGATGTTGCGCTCGGCCGCTGCCGTCTGGTCTATCACATCGATCCCGCTTCCGTGCTTGGAAATAACCTGCAGAGCCGGGGCGGCATCCATGACTTTCGCGGTGATCCTGCCGTAACGTACCAGGATCGCCACAGGATTGTGTCGTTTACACAGCGCGATCAGGTCATCTTCTGTGGGCTGGCGGCCCGCAAACACCACCTCAAAGCCCTGTAACATGACCATGGCCTGCTCCGCCAGGTCGCTTCCGGTAACCAGAACTACGTCTTTGCCGCCCATTACAGCGTCTCCCCGTCGTTCAACATACCTGCCTTACGAAGCGCGTCATCAAGCCAGCGTGGACGTAAATCGCCTTCACGGATGGCGGAAAGACGCCGGGTCTCCATCTCCAGCTTTTCTTTTGCCAGAGCGATAACCTCCTGAACCTCATCTCGCGGGATAACGACCACGCCGTCGATATCCGCGACAACCAGATCCCCGGCCTGAACCGTCGCCCCGGCGACTGAAATGGGATGATTAACCCGGCCAGAAATTAACTTTGTCGGGCCGCAGGGGTTCAGACCGGCAGAAAAGACGGGGTAGTGACCTTTGCTCAGGGTATCGGCGTCACGTACAGCGCCATCAATAATAATGCCCGCAATGCCGCTCGCCTGAGCCTGAGTGGCCATGATTTCCCCAAGCAGCGCGCAGCTCAGGTCGCCTTTGCCATCGACGATCAGGACATCGCCGGGCTGCGCCACCGCCATCGCGGCATGAATCGCCAGATTATCACCCGGACGGACTTCAACGGTGATGGCCGGACCCGCTACGGACATGTGTGGGGCCAGCGGTTTGATGCGGCCATGAAGCGTACCGCGGCGACCGGCCACGTCGGCCAGAATAGCTGCCTGATACTCGGCAGCCCGACGAACGTCCTCGGCTAAAACGCGCTCGAAATGGCGATTAATCGGTTTTTTTTCAGTAACGGACATAAATGCCTCCATATTGTTTTACTGAGTACAATGCAGGTGTACAGAACAAAACAACTATAGCGGTGTTGCTTTCCTTTTAGCCAGACCCGAGGTGGCGTTTGTGATGTAAACACGAAGTGACTCACAAAATTTGAGGTACACTCACTGCCGGGCTAACAAGGAGATAATGATGGGGAATGAAGGCGTTGTAGCGGTTGAAAAAGCGCTGGCTTTACTGGATTGCTTCCGTCCTGGAGATGAGAGCCTGACGCTGACCGCGCTGGCACAGCTGTCGGGTTATCACAAAACCACGGTTTACCGCTTGATGAATTCTCTTGAACGTATGAATTACGTCGTCAGGCATGAAGACGGCAATTATGCGCTGGGCCCACGTCTGCTTTACCTCGGCAAGCTGTATGAACAATCTTTCCATCTTTCCCGGGTGGTTCAGCCAGAGCTTCAGGCCTTATCCCTGGCGTCTCAGGAGAGTGCCAGCTGGTATGTGCTGGAGGGAGGGCAGCGGCTTTGCCTGTTTCGCGCTGAAGCGTCGCATGGCCTGCGACACAGCAATCTTCCCGGCAGCCAGTTCCCGCTCGATAATTCGGCCATCAGTAAGGTATTACGCCATTGGGGGCTCAATGAAAGCCTGCCGGAGGAAGACGCTGAACTCCCATTCTACACGTCAGGCGCACGCGATCCTCACACCGCTGCGTTTGCGATGCCTGTCTTCGGCGTTCACGACAAGCTGGTTGCGGCGTTAGCCCTGACCGGCCCCATCTCGCGGCTGACGGAAGATCGCCGTGAGAAGGAGATAGGTCAGTTGATGAAGGCGGCCGCAAGCCGTCTGTCGCAGAAAATGGGCGCCAGTAAGCCCTTCTGTCAGCAATTCTTTGGTGAAACGAGCGACGCGGCGGAAGAAAATCTTTAAACGCAGAAGCGGGACAAATGTCCCGCTTCTGTCATCGTTAATGCGTGACCTGTTTTTCGTGCAGCTGAGCGCGGCGGGCCTGCCGGCCCATAATGAGCACCGCGATGCCCCCGGCCACGCACAGCGCGGCCAGCGGAAGCATAGCCAGCGTGTAGCTGCCCGTCCGCTCATTGATAATGCCGTACGCGTTTACCATCACCGCCCCGCCTATCAGGTTTGCGATGGCGCCAATCGCGGCCAGTCCCGCCGCCGCTGAGGTACTGCTCATCCAACCGGACGCCAGCGCCCAGAAAGGCCCTTTCATTGAATAAGCGCCTATCAGCATAATGCTGAGGATAACGAGCGTGGCAGACAGCGAGACGCTTACAAAGGCGGCGAACACGCCGGCGGCAATCATGAACAGCGTGAGTGCGGTATGCCAGCGGCGTTCGTTGGTACGATCGGAATTCCGTCCCCATACAATCATCAGAACCGATGCCAGACCGTAAGGAATGGCGTTAAACAGACCTGTCTCCAGGTTATCGAGATGGAAGGATTTCAGCAGTTGAGGAGACCAGACGCTGATGGTGGTGCCCGCGGAAGATGCGCCCGCGTAAATCAGCGCCATCAGCCAGATTTGGCGATGCTTCAGCAACTGCCACGTCGTCTGGTGTCCAATGTTCTTTTGCTGGCTACGCTCGGTCTCAAGCGTGGTTTCCAGCCACTTTTTCTGTTCATCACTGAGCCATTTCGCCTGATGAGGGCGATCCCGGAGAATAAACCAGGCTGCAATACCCAGCAGCACCGCCGGCAAGCCTTCAATGATGAACAGCAGATGCCAGCCGCGAAGGCCCAGCCAGCCATCCAGTGACAGTATCAACCCGGAAAGCGGGGAGCCGATGAAGTTAGCGAGCGGGATGGCGACCATAAAGGACGCAATAATGCGTGCGCGGTAGCGGGAGGGGATCCACCAGGTCAGATACAGCACGACGCCCGGGAAGAAGCCCGCCTCTGCAGCACCGAGAAGAAAACGGACGATATAGAGCGACGTGGTGTTCTGCACCAGGGCCATACACATAGAGACGATGCCCCAACTGATCATAATGCGCGGGATCCACAGCCGGGCGCCGACTTTCTGCATGGCCAGGTTGCTGGGTACCTCAAACAAAAAATAGGCCACGAAGTAAAGGCTGCTGGCGAAGCCAAACGCCGCTTTGCTGAGGCCAAGGTCCTCATTCATCTGCAGCGAAGCCATGCCGATATTCCCGCGATCGATAATGGAGACCAGGTAACTGACAATCAGAAACGGGAGAATACGCCAGATCACCTTCCGCATCGTCTCTCTTTCTATGTCCTCGGTGGCGGTCGCGCCGTTACGTAAATGTTCTGTCATTGTGTCCTCGCAGGGTTTGTTCTTTGTTTTATTAGGTACAACTCAGTTTTATTAAACAAAACCACTATAGCGACGGCGCGTTATTTTTATCCAGTTAATGGAAGGTTTAAATGATGTAAATAAGAGGTGACTCACAGATAGTGCGCTTCAGATATATCGTTCACAGCAGCCGAACCAGCGGCAAAGAGGAGATTCTGTAATGGAAATAATCACGCAGCGCAATTATTGCACCAACTTTTCCTCGCCGTTCAACTAAGCTTCGACCGGGTGCCCCGCCGCGTTAGCGGGGCCATATTCCTTTTGGTCGAGCACGCATCATGCAGCTACTCAGTATTATTATTTTGCTTACCCTAACCGTGGTGATCCATTCGCTGTGGATGTTTGGCGTTTTAAAATTCATTAGGTTAGAAGTCGATTCTGCGGTACGCATCGTGTTACGCAACGTCGGTATCGTCATCTCCATGATCTTCGCCCACCTCCTTGAGGCCGGACTGTTTGCTGCGTTTTATTTTGTCATCGACGCGTTTAATGACTGGAACACCAGCTTCTATTTTTCACTGGTCAGCTACGCCACCGTGGGATACGGCGACGTCACGTTACCCCAGCACTGGCGGCTCATCGGCGGTGTGGAAGGGCTGATAGGCGCGTTGATGGTGGGCTGGTCCGTGGCGGTTCTGGTGGCGGTGCTGCAGCGTTTGCGCGGCATGAGCGCCTAAACGGCAGATGCGCGATCCCCGCCTGGTAAGGTAAAGTACTCCTCCTTGCGCGGCCCGAAGGCCGCGAATTTGAGGGCGAAGAGGCTGATTAACGGCCCGCCCTTTTCTGTTCCTGGTTTACGCCAGTTTGCATGGTGTTGTGTTTTGTCTGCCAAAAGGGTTTTGTATGTCTGCTGCTCATCTCGGTTTCCCGACGGAAACCGTTGTTGTCTTTGTGGTGATGGCCGTTGGGGCGATGTTTATCGACCTCTTTATGCACCGTCACGATAAACCCGTCTCGCTGAAAAGCGCGGCGATGTGGTCCATTTTCTGGGTCATGATGGCGATGGCCTTCGCCGGATTCCTGTATGTTCACCACGGCGCCGAGATGGCGAGCCTGTTCCTCACCGGCTATGCGCTGGAAGAGGTGCTCTCCGTCGATAACCTGTTCGTGATGATGGCGATCTTCGCCTGGTTCGGCGTGCCGGATAAGTACCGTCACCGCGTGCTCTACTGGGGCGTGCTGGGGGCGATTGTCTTCCGCGGCATCTTTGTGGCTATCGGCACCAGCCTGTTAAGCCTGGGGCCGTACGTTGAGGTGATCTTCGCGCTGGTCGTCGGCTGGACGGCGGTGATGATGCTCAGACGCAATGAAGAGAGCGACGAAGTGGAAGATTACTCGGGTCATCTCGCCTATCGCCTGGTGAAGCGCTTCTATCCGGTCTGGCCGAAAATCAGCAGCAACGCCTTTATTCTGACGCAGAAAGAGGTGGATGCTGAGCTTGAAAAACCAGAAAACCAGGACGTGATGGTCGGACGCGTGAAGAAGGCGAAGCGCTATGCGACGCCGCTGCTGCTTTGCGTAGCCGTCGTCGAGCTCTCTGACGTCATGTTCGCGTTTGACTCCGTGCCGGCCATTATTGCCGTGAGCCGCGAGCCGCTGATTATCTACAGCGCCATGATGTTCGCGATTCTCGGCCTGCGTACGCTTTACTTCGTGCTGGAAGCGCTGAAGCAGTATCTGGTGCACCTCGAGAAAGCCGTGGTGCTGCTGCTGTTCTTCGTGGCGTTCAAGCTGGGATTAAATGCCACCGACCACTTCTGGCATCACGGTTACAGCATTGGCGCCACGGCCAGTCTGTTTGTGGTGCTTGGCGTGCTGGCGCTGGGGATTATTGCGAGCGTGATGTTCCCGGGGAAACGTGAGGCCTGATGTACCGCTTTTCTCCCTCTCCCTGTGGGAGAGGGCCGGGGTGAGGGCGCCAGTCCGCACCTAACCCTTAATCGGTGAATTCCGACGCTTGCGCGGGTGGTGGAAGTGCCGCCAGTGCGGATCCTGCGCCGCCGCCAGCAGCTCGTGGTCGCCGCGGGTGTCTCCCCAGGCGCGCAGGTGATAGGCGTTCAGATCGCCATACACTTTTTCCAGCCTCGCCACCTTCTGGGCGCAGCGACAGTTATTGCCCGTAATGCGCCCCGTCAGCTTGCCGTCTTTCACTTCCAGCTGCGTGCCAATCAGCTTAATGCCGAGCTTATCAGCCCACGGCTGGAGCACCAGCGCCGGGGATGCGGAACAGATGGTCACCTCCGCACCGGAATTTACCTCAGCCGCCACCGCCAGAACCCCTTCGGGGCGCATCAGCTTGTTCCAGTATTTTTCGCAAAAGGCTTCCGCCTGCTGGCGCAGCCAGTGTTCATCCACGCCCGTCAGGAACGTTTTAATCAGCACTTCCTTCAGCTCATCGCGCGTCAGCTTGCGACGCACGCAGTGGAGCGTGGGCAGCGCCATGCGCACCAGGCGGCCCGCGAAGTAACGTTTGCCAAAGGCAAAACGCAGGAAAGGAATAAAGCTGTCGTGGTGCGTTAATGTCCCGTCAAAGTCAAAGACAGAGAGCACGCTGGATTTTGCCACCGTCTCGTCGGCAATCATATTGGTCATAAATACGTCTTAGCTGAAATACACATTCTGCGGATCAGTTTACCTGCTTTAGCTGGACAGTCCTTATATCACCACTCTTTTTTTCTCGATCTTGCGATCTCAAAGTGAATCCATTTTTGGCCTCGATAACAATTGGTGAAAAAACGAACTGTCTATATTATCGCCACATCGCAAGATATTTAGGGGAACCATTGGGCCCCACAGGTAAGGAAAAACTCACTCACTACTTCTTTCTTGATATGACTCTTAGATCGCTTATTTCAATCCTCACGTTAAGTTTTGCTTCGTTTTCTGCGTTCAGCTTTCAACTTCCAGCGTCGATGTTATCGATGAACAGTGAACTGGCAGCATCACCGGCGAAATCTGCGCTGGTGCATCAGGAAACAGGCCCGCTGCGCTCGCGTATTCTCGACCAATACCAGAAGTGGAAAGGCACCCAGTACCGGTGGGGCGGAACCACGCATCGCGGGGTGGATTGCTCCGCGCTCATGCAGCACCTGTTCACCGATGCGGCGCATCTTAATTTGCCGCGCACGACGAGTGAACAGATCCATCGCGGCGTGCAGGTCGCCCAATACCGCCTGAGAGCCGGCGATCTGGTCTTCTTCCAGACGGGCCCGAACCGCAAGCACGTCGGCGTTTATATTGGCAAAAACCAGTTTATTCATGCCTCAACCAGTCAGGGCGTAACGGTTTCAACCCTGACGGATGATTACTGGCAAGCACACTACATTACCGCCCGTCGTATTGCAGGCAGCGCGGCCTGACAGCGTCAGATAATGTCATCCACGACGCCACCGTCGACGCGCAGCGCCGCGCCCGAGGTGGCGGAGGCCTGGGGCGAACAGACATAAATCACCATATTAGCCACCTCTTCAACCGTTGCCGCACGCTGGATAACCGAGCTGGGGCGGTTGGCCATCACAAACTCTTTCGCCAGCTGTTCCAGCGATTTGCCGGTTTTTTCGATTTCATCTTTCATCATCTCTGCGAAACCGTCTGACATCGTCGGGCCCGGCAGCACGCTGTTGACCGTCACGCCGCTCCCCGCCACGAACTTCGCCAGCCCGCGCGCCAGCGAGAGCTGCGCCGTTTTGGTCACGCCGTAGTGGATCATATCCGCCGGAATATTGCAGGCCGACTCGGAGGAGATGAACACCACGCGTCCCCAGCCTTTCTGCACCATACCCGGTAGCAGGGCGCGGGACAGACGCACGCCGGACATCACGTTGGTCTGCCAGTAACGCTCCCAGGTCTCATCGTCGGTGGCATAGAAATCCTGCGGACCGTAAATCCCGGCGTTGTTGACCAGAATATCGACGTTATTCGCTACCTTCAGAAGCGACTCGACCCCTTCCGCCGTGCTGAGGTCGGCAATCGCGGCGCGCACCTGTACGCCCGGCACCACCTGCTGGAGCTGCTGAATGCCTTTATTCACCGATTCCGTGCTGCGGCCGTTGACGATCACTTCCGCACCGCTTTCTGCCAGACCTCTGGCAATGGCGAACCCGATCCCGCCGGTTGAGGCGGTCACCAGCGCCACTTTCCCCGCAAAGTCGATTTTCATCATCTGCTCCTTCTCGTTTAAACGTTCGGACCTTAAAGCGTAGCAGGTGAGGATGACGGCTCCTGGCTAAAAAGGCGCAACAGCGTCTCAACCTGCTCATCAAGCGGGGCGAGGGAACGCTTTACAATCAGGTGAAGCGGCGTTGCCCTGCGCGCGCCGTGGCTCAGCGGCAGGCGCTTCAGTACGCCCTGATCCAGCTGGGTCTGGATGCGTTCCTCTGGCAGCCAGCCGTAGCCGACCTGAGAGACGACGGCCTCAATGGCGGCATCGATGGTGGAGAAGGTCCACGACTCGCCGGCAGCACGCGCGGCGGGCTGGCTGTCCGCAATCTGGATGAGCGGCCACGGGCGCAGCATCTCATCATTTAGCGGCGCGTCGAGGTGAAACAGGGGATGCCGGGAATGGGCCACGGCAACAAAGTCGATATTCATCAGCCATTCGCCGAGCCCGGTAATGTCCTGGCGGCGGGTTAAGACCATCACATCGGCTTCGTCGTTAATGGCGTCGGCGCGGGTATTTTCCAGCACCTCTGTCAGACGAACCTGAGTCTGCGGATACTGCTGCTGGAACTGACGAAGAATAGCGAACAGGCGGCGGCGCGGGAAAATGGAATCCACCACCAGATCTAACCGCGTGCGCATCCCGTTGCGAAGGGTCGCTGCGCGCGTCTCAACGTACGAAAACGCTTTCAGCAGCGGTTTAACCTGGTTGAGAAGAAGCTCTCCGGCCGGGGTTAACACCGCCCGTCGCCCCTCCGGCACCAGCAGCGCCACGCCGAGCCGCTCCTGCAGCAGCGACAGGTTATAGCTCACCGAGGACTGGCTGCGGTGGGTTTCTTCCGCGGCTTTGGCAAAGCTGCCCGCTTCCACCACTCTTTCCAGTAAAGCCCATTGTTCCAGCGTCGTCTTATGCATGATTTATCTAAAATTTGGATGAATTTGATTAAAACATAGCGTTATTCATTCATTTTTTGAAGGGGTACGATCGTCTCATCAAAACAAAGGAGACATCTTATGAACACCTTCGACAAACACGACTTAAGCGGCTTTGTTGGTAAACATCTTGTATATACCTACGATAACGGCTGGAACTACGAGATTTACGTAAAAAATGAGACTACGCTTGATTACCGTATTCACAGCGGTCTTGTAGCCAACCGTTGGGTGAAAGATCAGCAGGCTTATATTGTGCGGGTAGGGGAAAGCATCTATAAAATTTCCTGGACCGAGCCAACCGGTACCGACGTCAGCCTGATTGTGAACCTGGGCGACAAACTGTTCCACGGCACCATCTTCTTCCCACGCTGGGTCATGAACAATCCGGAAAAAACCGTCTGCTTCCAGAACGACCATATTCCGCTGATGAATAGCTATCGCGATGCGGGTCCGGCGTATCCTACGGAAGTGATTGATGAATTTGCTACGATCACCTTTGTGCGCGACTGTGGTGCCAATAATGAAAGCGTTATTGCCTGCGCAGCCAGTGAATTGCCGAATGATTTTCCTGCTAATCTTAACTAAGCGCGACAGTTGATTCCGCGACAATTGATATTAATAAAAAGTTCCCGGAGGATGACGGAATTTCCACTCAAACCTCCGGGATTTTTATTTTGGTTGAGTGTTCATTTACTTTTCTTATAATTTCATTGTAAACAAAATGAAATAGTAGAGTAATCGCTGTGAGTCCACCCACAAAAAAAGAAAAAACTAGTAAGAATGACTATCTTGCTGTTGTAAAACGATTTTCTATTCTCTTTTATGTGCTGTTTCCCTTCTGCTTTTCACCTGTCTTAATTTTTTCCTAAGAAAACGACGTTACTTTTGCTTCAGTTGATGGTTTGTTGACATAACTGTAATAGCGACTTAATTTTATTTGGTCTTTATTTAATAACCATCTTGCATGATTCCATTGAGCTGCCCATTACGACAGTGCAGTAAAAGATGACGCCTTTAATACAGCAAGGAAATTAATAATGAGTGATTTTCTGCCTTTTTCGCGACCGTCGATGGGCGCTGAGGAAATTGCGGCGCTTCAGGACGTTTTGATGTCGGGCTGGATCACCACTGGGCCAAAGAATCAGGAACTTGAAGAGGCATTCTGTCAGCTTACCGGGAATCAGCATGCGATTGCCGTCTGTTCAGCCACCGCAGGTATGCACGTCACGCTGATGGCGCTGGATATTGGCCCGGGCGATGAAGTCATTACCCCTTCCCAGACCTGGGTCTCCACGCTGAATATGATCGTGTTGCTGGGTGCCACACCGGTCATGATTGATGTGGACAAAGATACGTTAATGGTGACGCCAGAAGCCGTTGAAGCCGCCATTACCCCGCGTACCAAAGCCATTATTCCCGTTCATTATGCCGGCGCGCCGTGTGAAATCGACGCCATTCATGCCATCGGTGAACGTCACGGTATTCCGGTTATTGAAGATGCGGCCCATGCCGCCGGAACCTACTACAAGAACCGTCATGTAGGCTGGAAAGGGACCGCGATTTTTTCCTTCCACGCCATTAAAAATATGACCTGCGCGGAAGGGGGCTTAGTCGTCACGGATAATGCCCAGCTGGCACAGCGGATCCGCAGCCTGAAATTCCATGGCCTGGGCGTAGATGCCTATGACCGCCAGACGCACGGCCGCGCGCCGCAGGCGGAAGTGATCGCGCCGGGCTATAAATACAACCTGGCGGACATCAACGCCGCGCTGGCGCTGGTGCAGTTAGACAAACTGAAAGAGGCCAACAGACGCCGCCAGGAAATTGCTGAACGCTACCTGCGTGAGCTTGCCGATACGCCGTTCCAGCCGCTCACCATTGCGTCATGGCCGCACGTGCACGCCTGGCACCTGTTTATTATTCGCGTTGACGAAGCGCGCTGCGGGATCTCACGCGACAACCTGATGGCGGCGCTGAAAGAGAAAGGCATCGGTACCGGCCTCCACTTCCGCGCGGCACACACCCAAAAATACTACCGCGAGCGTTTTCCTAATGTATCGCTCCCGAATTCTGAATGGAATAGCGCGCGTATTTGTTCTCTCCCTCTTTTCCCGGACATGACTCATGACGACACAACCCGCGTCATTACCGCACTCCATCAGCTTGCAGGACATTGATATGTTCAGTGCACCGCCTGTACAAAAAGTTTCCGTGGTAATCCCGGTTTATAACGAGCAGGAGAGCCTGCCCGAACTGATCCGCCGTACAACCGCCGCCTGCGACACGATGGGCAAGGCTTATGAAATTCTGCTGGTAGATGACGGTAGTAGCGATAATTCCGCGTTGATGCTGACCGAGGCCGCGCAGGCCGAAGGCAGCCATATTGTTGCCGTGCTGCTCAACCGCAACTACGGCCAGCACTCGGCGATTATGGCGGGGTTTAGCCACGTCACGGGCGATCTGATCATCACCCTGGACGCTGACCTGCAAAACCCGCCGGAAGAGATCCCGCGTCTGGTCACTAAAGCCGATGAAGGCTATGACGTGGTCGGCACGGTACGTCAGAACCGTCAGGACAGTCTGTTCCGCAAGCTGGCCTCACGCACCATCAACCGTCTTATCCAGCGCACGACCGGTAAAGCGATGGGCGATTACGGCTGCATGCTGCGCGCCTACCGCCGCCATATTGTCGACGCGATGCTGCACTGCCATGAGCGCAGCACCTTTATTCCGATCCTCGCCAACACCTTTGCCCGCAAGGCAACGGAAATTCCGGTTCTGCACGCCGAGCGCGAGCACGGGGAATCGAAGTACAGCTTTATGCGTCTCATCAACCTGATGTATGACCTCATCACCTGCCTGACCACCACGCCGCTGCGTCTGCTGAGCGTTTTCGGCAGCATCATCGCCGTGGCCGGGTTTGCGCTGTCCGTTCTGCTTGTGGTGCTGCGACTGGTCTTTGGCCCGCAGTGGGCGGCGGAAGGGGTCTTCATGCTCTTTGCCGTGCTGTTTATGTTCATCGGCGCCCAGTTTGTCGGGATGGGCCTTCTCGGTGAATACATTGGCCGTATCTATAACGATGTTCGCGCGCGTCCGCGCTACTTTATTCAACGTGTTGTCCGTCAGGAACACAAAGCATCTCAAGAGGAAATTCACCCATGAAAGCTGTTGTATTTGCCTATCACGATATGGGGTGCACGGGCACGCTGGCCCTGCTGGAAGCGGGCTATGACATTGCGGCAATCTTTACCCATCCGGACACGGCCGGAGAGAATAACTTTTTCGGCTCCGTGGCGCGTATCGCCGCCGAGCGCGGGATCCCGGTTTATGCACCGGACGATGTAAACCATCCGCTGTGGGTGGATCGCATCCGCGCGCTCGCGCCTGACGTAATCTTCTCGTTCTACTATCGCAACCTGCTTTCTGACGAAATCTTAGGTCTGGCCGCAAAAGGCGCCTTTAATCTTCATGGTTCTCTGCTTCCCGCCTACCGTGGCCGCGCTCCGCTGAACTGGGTGCTGGTGAACGGTGAAACGGAGACGGGCGTGACGCTGCACCGCATGGTGCGCCGTGCTGACGCGGGCGCTATCGTGGCACAGCAGAAGGTCGCTATTGATGCGGACGAAACGGCACTGCAGCTGCATCAAAAGCTGAATGCAACGGCGCAGACGCTGCTGCGTGATGCACTTCCCGCCATTCTCAGCGGCACCTTCAGCGAGACCGCGCAGGATGAGAGCAAGGCAAGCAGCTTCGGCCGCCGCGCGCCGGAAGATGGCCGTCTGGACTGGAACAAGCCTGCCCGCCAGCTGCACAACCTGGTGCGCGCCGTGACCGACCCGTGGCCGGGCGCGTACAGCTTTGCTGGCGTAAGCAAATTTATCGTCTGGAAATCCCGCGTGCGTGACGACATCCCTGCCGCCAAACCGGGCACCGTCGTCTCTGTCACTCCGCTGATTGTGAGCTGCGGCGAGCAGGCGCTGGAGATCGTCACCGGACAAACCGACAACGGCCTGTACGTTCAGGGCACGCAGCTGGCGCAGTCTCTGGGTCTGGTGGCCGGGGCGCTGATCACCAGCGCACCGGTTGTTGCCATCAAACGCCGTACCCGCGTGCTGATCCTCGGCGTGAACGGCTTTATCGGTAACCACCTGACCGAACGTCTGCTCAAGGACGATAACTACGAGATTTACGGTCTGGATATCGGCTCTGACGCCATCAGCCGTTTCCTCGATAACCCGCGTTTCCACTTCGTGGAAGGGGATATCAGCATCCATTCCGAATGGATTGAATACCACATTAAAAAATGCGACGTGGTGCTGCCGCTGGTCGCCATTGCCACGCCAATCGAGTACACCCGTAACCCGCTGCGCGTGTTCGAGCTGGACTTCGAAGAGAACCTGAAGATCATCCGCGACTGCGTGAAATACGACAAGCGCATCATCTTCCCGTCCACGTCTGAAGTGTACGGCATGTGTACCGATAAGAACTTCGATGAAGACACCTCCAATCTGGTGGTCGGGCCGATCAACAAACAGCGCTGGATTTACTCCGTCTCCAAACAGCTGCTGGACCGCGTGATTTGGGCCTACGGTGAGAAAGAAGGCCTGCGCTTTACCCTGTTCCGTCCGTTCAACTGGATGGGCCCGCGTCTGGATAACCTCAACGCGGCGCGTATCGGTAGCTCTCGTGCGATCACCCAGCTGATCCTTAACCTGGTGGAAGGCTCGCCAATTAAGCTTATCGAAGGCGGGAAACAGAAACGCTGCTTTACGGATATCAGCGACGGTATCGAAGCGCTGTTCCGCATCATCGAAAACAAAGATAACCGCTGCAACGGTGAAATCATCAACATCGGTAACCCGGACAACGAAGCGAGCATTCGCGAGCTGGCAGAGATGCTGCTGGCCAGCTTTGAGCGCCATCCGCTGCGCGACAAGTTCCCGCCGTTTGCCGGTTTCCGCGAAGTGGAAAGCAGCAGCTACTACGGCAAAGGATATCAGGACGTTGAGCACCGTAAGCCAAGCATCCGCAACGCGAAGCGCTGCCTGAACTGGACGCCGACGGTGAAGATGGAGCTGACCATCGATGAGACGCTCGATTTCTTCCTGCGCACCGTGGAGCTTTCGGAACAGGACTCATGAAAAAAGTCGGTTTACGCATTGATGTCGACACCTTCAGGGGAACGCGTGACGGCGTACCCAAACTGCTGGAACTGCTGAGCAAGCACGGTGTGCGTTCCAGCATTTTCTTCAGCGTGGGGCCTGACAACATGGGACGCCATTTATGGCGTCTGGTTAAACCGGCATTTCTGTTCAAAATGCTGCGCTCGCGCGCGGCATCCCTCTACGGCTGGGATATTTTGCTGGCCGGCACCGCCTGGCCCGGCAGACGCATCGGCGCGGGTAATGAAGCCGTTATCCGCGAGGCGGCGCAGCATCATGAGGTGGGTCTGCACGCCTGGGACCACCATGCCTGGCAAGCCTGGGCGGGCATCTGGGATATCCCGCGCCTGTCCCGTGAGGTCGAGCGTGGGATGCTAGAGCTGGAGGCCATTACCGGTCAGCCCGTGCGCTGCTCCGCCGTGGCGGGATGGCGTGCGGATCAACGCGTCGTGAAAGCCAAAGAAGCCTTTGCGTTTCGCTACAACAGCGACTGCCGCGGAACCGGGCCTTTTTTGCCGCTGTTAGGCGAAAATCGCTACGGTACCGTGCAAATTCCGGTCACGCTTCCCACCTGGGATGAAGTGGTCGGGCGCGAGGTGAAGGCTGATGAGTTCAATCGCTACATTCTGGACCGCATCCATCGTGACGCCGGTACGCCGGTGTATACCATCCATGCCGAAGTGGAAGGGATTGCGTATCAGCATGATTTCGATGAACTGCTGACGATGGCCGCTCAGGAGGGCATTGAATTTTGCCCGTTGAGCGAGCTGCTGCCGGACGACCTCAGCACCCTGCCCGTGGGTAAAGTCGTACGCAATGAAATGGCTGGCCGGGAAGGCTGGCTTGGCTATCAACAAACCGTGAGTCCGGTCCCATGAAAACAGCCCGTTATGGCTTAGCGCTTCTCGCACTGTTTATCGTTTACTACCTCATTCCGGTCGATATTCGTCTGCTCTGGCAGCCTGATGAAACCCGCTATGCGGAAATCAGCCGCGAAATGCTGGCATCCGGAGAATGGGTTGTCCCGCATTTTCTGGGGCTGCGTTACTTTGAAAAACCGATTGCTGGCTACTGGATCAACAGCATCGGACAGCTGCTGTTCGGGCACACCAACCTCGCCGTGCGCGCC
Organism: Enterobacter sp. WP_7_1; assembly: GCF_003688535.1. Taxonomy (NCBI): domain Bacteria; kingdom Pseudomonadati; phylum Pseudomonadota; class Gammaproteobacteria; order Enterobacterales; family Enterobacteriaceae; genus Enterobacter; species Enterobacter sp. WP_7_1. Next base: position 61,504 of record NZ_REFK01000006.1, read on the forward strand.
GGTTCTATATTCTCCACCGGGTTAGCGGCGCTGCTGGTCATCTGGATGGCCTGGCGTCTCTGGCGAGATAAGCGGACCGCTATTTTCTCCGGTCTTATCTTCCTGACCCTGTTCCTGGTGTATGGCATCGGCACGTATGCGGTGCTGGATCCTATCATCACCCTGTGGCTGGTGGCGGCGATGTGCAGCTTCTGGCTGGCCTCACAGGCTCAAACCGTTGCCGGAAAAGCGGGTGGCTATGTGCTGCTTGGGCTGGCCTGCGGGATGGGGGTGATGACCAAAGGCTTCCTGGCGCTGGCGGTACCGGTGATTGGCGTGCTGCCGTGGGTGATCGCCCAGAAGCGCTGGAAAGAGGTGTTGATTTTTGGCTGGCTCGCGATCCTGAGCTGCGTGCTGATTGTTCTGCCGTGGGGGCTGGCTATTGCGCAGCGTGAGCCTGACTTCTGGCGTTACTTCTTCTGGGTTGAGCATATTCAGCGTTTTGCCCAGAGCGACGCGCAGCACAAAGCCCCGTTCTGGTACTACATACCGTTCCTGATCGCGGGCAGCCTGCCGTGGCTTGCGCTTTTGCCCGGCGCGATTCGTCTTGGCTGGAATGACCGACAAAACGCGGGTGGCGGGTTCTATCTGCTGGGTTGGGTGGTGATGCCGCTGCTGTTCTTCAGCATCGCCAAAGGCAAGCTGCCGACCTATATCCTGCCGTGCTTTGCCCCGCTGGCTATCCTGATGGCGCGCTATGCCTGCCTCGCGGCGGAAAAAGGTGCCAGAGCGTTACGCATTAACGGCGGGATTAACCTGGCGTTTGGCGTTATCGGCGTAGTGGCGGCGCTGGTGGTCTCGCCGTGGGGACTGTCTAAGCATCCGGTCTGGACGTCGGTCGAACTGTATAAAGTCTTCTGTGCGGTGGTGGCGTTCCTCATCTGGGCCGCTGTAGGCTGGTTTACGTTCAGACAGAGCCAGCAGCGCTGGTGGCTGGCGGCACTGTGCCCTGCAGGGCTGGCGCTGCTGATTGGTTTTGCCATTCCGAACCTGGTGGTGGATTCCAAACAGCCGCAGTCGCTGGTCGATACCGTGCGCGAGCCGCTTCAGGAAAGCCGATTCGTGCTGGCCAATAACGTTGGCGTGGCAGCGGGCCTGGCGTGGGAGCTGAAGCGCAATGACATCACGATGTTCGATCAAAGCGGCGAACTGCGCTACGGACTGGACTATCCCGATGCGAAAGATCGTTATGTTGATAAAGATGACTTCGCGCAGTGGCTGGCGGAGCACCGTCAGCAGGGGCGCGTATCGCTGGTGATGCTGCTGTCAAAACACGACGATATTTCACAGGCGAATTTACCGCAGCCGGACAATCTCTATATTCAGGGGCGTCTGGCCCTGCTGGAGTATCTGCCGAAGTGATGACCTGGATCTGGCTGATACTGGCAAGCCTGCTCAGCTGCGCGGGACAGCTGTGCCAGAAACAAGCCACCCGTCCGGCGAAAGCAGGGCGGCGCGGGGCGCACATCGTGCTGTGGCTTGGCCTGGCACTGCTGGCGCTGGGCAGCGGGATGCTGGTCTGGCTGGTGGTGCTGCAACGCCTGCCCGTCGGCATTGCCTACCCCATGCTGAGCCTCAATTTTGTCTGGGTGACGCTGGCGGCGAAGGCGTTCTGGCGTGAGCACGTTGCTGCGCATCACTGGCTGGGGGTAGGGTTCATCATCATTGGGATTATTGTGCTGGGAGGGAGCCTGTGAAAGGAGCGTTCTGGGCCTTATGCAGCGTGCTGTTAGTCAGCGCGGCGCAGCTGCTGCTGCGCAATGCCATGCAGGCATTGCCACCGGTCAGTGAGATCCTGGTGTTTGTTTCCGCGCTGTGGCACTTCTCGTCCGGCACGGGCGCGCTGCTGCTGGGGCTGACGGGGTATGTGGCGTCCATGGGCTGCTGGTATCTGGCGCTGCACCGTATGGCGCTCAGCAAAGCCTATGCCCTGCTGAGCCTCAGCTATATTCTGGTGTGGGCCGCCGCGATCCTGCTGCCGGGCTGGGGGGAGCGCTTCTCCTGGCACGGGCTGGTGGGCGTCGGGTTTATTATTCTGGGCGTGTTAGTGATTTTTCTGCCCCGAACGTCCCAGCGTGAATAATCGACTCGTTGGTCAGGGTATAAGGGGTCGATGTGCAGACGGCAAGGCTCAGCGAGCCGAACTGTAGCTGACTGACCGCGTGCGTCTGCGCCGTGCTGTCGATGCTGACAATCTGCCAGGCGCTGCCGCCACGCTGTTTCACAATCGCTTCTTTCCGCGTCCAGATACGCCAGAACGCGGAAAGCCGTTCCTCGGGCGCTTCACGCTCCAGCTCGTCATGCTCCGTCATGCTGAATACCGCATTAGCCAGCGCCTGCCAGTTCTTCCTCGGGCGAATCACTTCGATATCGCAGCCGACCTCGCCTTCATCGCTCATCAGCAGGGCGATATCGTCACCGCTGTGGCTCAGGTTGAACCACAGCGGATGACCCTTCGCAAAGGCCGGTTTCCCCTGCTCACCGTAAATGATGTCGGGGAGCGGGTGAGGGGATAACGTTCTGGCGAGCAGCGTCCTCCCGGCAAGCCAGGAGGCCTGTCGGGCACCCTGAGGCGCCCTGTCTGCGAGCGCTGACGCCAGCGGGTCCGCGCAAAGAGTGGAGATTTTTCCCAGTACAAACTGGTACATAGTTACGCCCAGCGTTTAATGATGATCGAGGTGTTGATGCCGCCAAACGCGAAGTTATTGCTCTGCAGATACTCGCAGTCAATCTGACGGGCTTCTCCCATAATATAATCTAAAGCACCGCATTGCTCATCCGGCTGCGTTAAATTGAGCGTCGGAGCAAACCAGCCTTCACGCATCATCTGCAGGCTCATCCACGCTTCCAGCGCGCCGCAGGCGCCCAGCGTATGGCCAAAATAGCTCTTCAGCGAGGACACCGGCACGCTGTCACCGTAGATAGCGGCGGTGGCCAGGCTTTCGGCGATATCGCCGCGATCGGTGGCGGTACCGTGCGCGGAGATATACCCCATATCCCGGGCGCTTAATCCCGCCATGGCCAGCGACTGCTCCATGCAAATCTGCATGGTTTCACGCTGAGGCTGGGTGATATGGGCCGCGTCGCAGTTAGTGGCAAAGCCCACGATTTCACCGTAGATCGTGGCCCCGCGCGCTCTGGCGTGCTCCAGCTCTTCCAGAATCAGGGTGCCTGCGCCTTCCCCAATCACCAGACCATCGCGCTGCGTATCAAATGGCGACGGGGTGTGTTTAGGCGCGTCATTGCGCTGGCTGGTGGCAAACAGCGTGTCAAACACCGCCGCTTCAGACGGACAAAGCTCCTCTGCGCCCCCCGCGACCATGACGGTCTGATAGCCGTGGCGAATGGCCTCCCAGGCGTAGCCAATCGCCTGGCTGCCGGAGGTACAGGCGCTTGAGGTCGGGATGACGCGGCCGCGTAGTCCAAAGAACAGGCCGGTATTCACCGCCGTGGTGTGCGGCATCATCTGGACGTAGGTTGTCCCGGTGATGTTATTAGTGTGCTTTTCGGTGAGCATGGTCGCGAATTCGCTGACGGGCCCGGTACTGCCAGTCGAAGAACCGTAGGCGATACCCGTTTGACCGTTGGTGAGCACCGCTTCGCCAATCAGCCCCGCCTGTTCCAGCGCCAGCTCGGTGGCGCGGGTCGACATCAGCGACACCCGGCCCATGGCGCGAATACGCTTGCGGGTATAGTGTTCCGGCAGCGTGAAATCGTCGATCGGCGCGCCCAGAAGGGTATGCAGGCCATCATACACCTGCCATTCCGGCATTTTACGCACCGCGTTTTCATACGCCAGCAGCCTGCTGGAAACGGATTGCCAGTTTTCGCCAAAGGCGGTCACGCCGCCCATGCCCGTAATCACCACGCGACGCGTCATAGCATTCCTCCGTTAATGGAAATGACCTGGCGGGTAACGTAGCCCGCAATATCCGACATCAGATAGCTTGCCAGCCCGGCGACCTCCTCAGCCTGGCCCATACGTTTCATTGGGATGATGGACATCGCTTCCTTCAGCGCGGCTTCTTCCATCTCAATCATGCCGGTATCAATCAGGCCCGGGGCAATGCAGTTGACGGTGATTTTGCGTTTTGCCAGCTCAATCGCCAGCGCTTTGGTGGCGCCGATAATACCCGCTTTGGCCGCGCTGTAGTTCACCTGTCCGCGGTTGCCCATCACGCCGGACACGGACGATAAGGTGATAATGCGCCCCCCTTTACGGGTGCCAATCATCGGCATAATGCAGGGGTGAATGACGTTATAAAAACTGTCGAGATTGGTGTGGATCACGCTGTCCCAGTCGTCTTCGCTCAGCGCCGGAAAGGCGCCGTCGCGCGTAATTCCGGCGTTGCTGACCACGCCATACCATGCGCCATGGGCTTCAATCTCCTGCTCCAGCACCTCGCGGCACTGTTCGCGGTTGCCCACATCAAAGGCGAGTAAACGACCGTTGCCACCCGCCTGCGTGATGGCGTCCAGCGTCTCCTGCGCGCCTGCGGCATCACGATGGTAATGCACGCCTACGGTAAACCCGTCGGCGGCAAGCTGGCGGGCGATGGCGCGCCCTATGCCTTTGCTGGCCCCTGTGACCAGTACGGAACGACTCATGCGTTAGATCCCTGATTAAAAAGCGATGTTAATTCTTCTGCGCTCGGCTGGAAGGTATTGACCCGGCCCGTGGCCAGCGTCTCTTCATTCGCGGAAATCGCGCATTCAAAACTGCCGAAGCGTTCGTCCTGCATCAGCAGCTTAACGGTGATGTCCAGCGTCAGGCCTGCGGCGAAATGCCCGCTGGCGCAGACCAGCTCGCGCGCGCCGAGCACCATGCCCAGCGCGATATGATCCTGCCCCTGCTGCTGGCGATGCCAGCCTGACCAGACGCCGACGGTTTGCGCCATCAGCTCGAGCGCGTACCAGCCCGGCAGGTCGCCATCGGCATTGAGAAACGGCGCCAGCACGCTTTGCCCGTTGACGGCCACGCGGCAGACCGCCGTGTCGTCCGTAACGTTCTCAACGGATCCCAGCAGCATCATCGGCGCCTCGTGCGGCAAATAGGCTTCGGGTGATAAGTAGCTCATGAGGCTCTCCCCAGCAGGATGCTGGCGTTATTGCCGCCAAACGCGAACGAGTTAGACAAAATGACCGCCTTTTTCAGGGCGGTGCGCTGGTGCAGAAGGCCGCAAGGCGCCAGCGTGTCGTCCGGTGCGTAGCGGGCGAAGTCCTGCGGCGGCAACGGCAGATCGCGCGTCAGAATCAGCCAGCTCAGGGCCGCTTCGGTAATACCTGCGGCACCCAGCGTATGGCCGGTAAGGTGTTTGGTTGAGCTGCACGGCACGCTTTCCCCGAAAAGATCGTGTACTACCTGCGATTCAATCTGATCGTTGAGCGGCGTGGCCGTGCCGTGCAGGTTGATGTAGCCGATATCTTGCGGCTGCATACCCGCTTCGTTAAGCGCCTGAGCGATAGCCCTTATCGCCCCTTCGCCCTGCGGATGCGGAGCGGAAATATGGTACGCATCGCTGGATTCACCCGTCCCGATCAGCGCCACGTCGGCGGGCTCCCGGCTCAGCACCATCAGCGCGGCGGCTTCACCGATGGTGATCCCCCGGCGGTCGCGACCAAACGGCTCGCAGAGCGTGGGGGAGAAGGATTCAAGGCTGTTAAAGCCGTTGACGGGCATCCGGCTCAGGGTATCGGCCCCGCCGACAATGGCGATGTCCACCAGTCCGGCTTCAATGAGACGTTTGCCGCCGATCATCGCCCGCGCGCTGGAAGAGCAGGCCGTCGAGATCGTATAGGCCGGCCCTTCGAGCTGAAGCCAGTTGGCGAGGAAGCGGGACGGATCGCCCAGCTCCTGCTGCGGATACTGCCAGCGCGTGCTCGCTTCGCCATGGGTCATGCGGCGCACGTGCTCATCGCCCTCATCCAGCCCGGAGGTGCTGGTCCCCAGCACCACGGCCACGCGGTCGCGACCGACGCGGGCGATGGCCTCGTCAACGGCGGGCTGAATCTGCGCCAGCGCGGCCAGCAGCAGCTGGTTATTGCGGGTGCGGTGTGCGGAGAAGGTGTCCGGGATGGGCGGCAGCTCGCCTTCCACGCCGCCCAGTACGGCTTCGGGTAAACCCTGCAACCAGCCGGTCCGGGCGTACATCCCCGGCGCCACGCCTGCCGTCAGGTTCGCGGCAATCTCGTCAGGCGAGTTGCCCAGCGCGTTGACCATGCCAACAGCGGATATATAAATCATCTCAGTCACCCAGATATTGAATGGTGATGTGGTATTTAAAGACGTGCTGCTCGATGCTGATCGGCTCGCGCTTGCCCTTGCGCTGCAGGTAGACAATCTCCGTCACCAGCTTGCCGCTGTCGTTGCGCAGCTCGCGCCGATCGCCATTGTCCGTTAACGTCCAGCCCTTCGGCAACTGCGGCTGCCAGGCGCTAATCGGCCAGTGGCTGAGCATCACGTCGGCCAGAACCTGGCTGGCGGGCGGCAGCTGCGGCACGACGATAGACTGCTCGGTATGAATACCGGTCTCATCGTACGTTGCCAGGAACAGACGAATGCCCACGGAAGAGAGCCCGGCCAGCGTGACCTTATGCGCATCCGCGTTGAGCATCACCAGCAGGGACTGCGTTTGTCCGTTAAAGCTGCCGGTCAGCAGCTGCTGGGAGCTTACCGCCGGGCTAATGCCGGGCGGCGGCAGCATCACTCTGGTGCCCGGCTGGAGCCAGGCCTGGGGACGCGTCTCTTTGGTATCGGTCGAATGGCTGCAGCCTGCCAGCAGCAGCGCCGCGGCCAGCGCAACGGCGCGATAAAAAGCGTTCATTTACGTTTTCTCTCTTTCTTATCCGGCATCGCCAGCGGAGCCAGCAGGAAGGCGGTAAAAATACCGCTCACCAGCACGATGCCAAAGCTGCTGATGGCCTGGGTGGCGCTGAAGACGAGCATGCCCAGCGTGAGCAGCGTGGTCATCATGGCCAGCGTAATCGCCAGCATTGAGGTCAGCGGCGTACCGCGCGGGTTGCTGAAAAACAGCGTGTAGTTAATGCCAATGCCGAGCACCAGTACCAGCGCCAGCAGTGAGAACAGATTCACCGGGTGGCCCGCTGCGGCCAGCACCGCCAGCCCGCAGGTCAGCGACAGCACGGACGGCACCAGGCTTATCAGCCCTTTACGCCAGCCGAGGCGCAGCATCGCCCCGCAGGCAATCACCACCAGCGCGGCAAACAGTAGCCCCGTCAGCAGCGTGCGGTAGAGGGCAAACAGGCTGTCAAAGCTGGCTTTGCGATCGACCCAGACGACGCCGTCATGGCGCGCGGCCAGTTCACCGAGGTAAGCGCTGTTTTTCGCGCCGTCCACCGGCACGAGCACCCCGCTTTCCCCGTTGGGCAGGGTCAGCCAGAGCAGACGCCAGCCTTCGCTGGCCGGGCTTTTAAGCCACGCGTCCACGCTGACCGGCATGGCGTCGAGATTCGGGGCTACGGCGCTGAGCCCGGCGCTTTTCAGCACGTTCGTTACCGCAGGCGCGGCGTTCTGCAGCAGCGTAAGATCGCTTTTCTGGCGCGCCAGCGAGTTCAGCGGCAGGGTACGCCAGCGGGCAATCTCTCCCGCTTTTTGCGCCTGTGCCAGCGCCGGGGTAAAGGCTTCCAGCCGCTCCAGCGTTTGCTGAGGCGAGGCGCCATGCACCACAAACCATTTCTGATCGACGCTCTGTCCGGTCAGGGCGGTAATGGCCTTCTCCTGCGCCAGAATATCTTTCGGCAGGGCCTGCAGCTGGGCGATGTCGTCGTCCACCCTCAGGGTGCTCATCCCCACGGCGGAGAGCAGCGCCAGCGCGACGGGCAGACCAACGGACAATTTTTTATTGCGTCGCCAGGCGGCCAGCCAGCGCAGCATGATAACCATCATCGGAACCGGGCGTACCGGTAAGCCCCGGCACAGCCACGGATGCCAGAAAATCACCGTCAGGCAGGAGGCGCTCAGCCCCACGGCGGCGAACACCGCCATCTGGCGGATTCCGGGGAAGGGGGCCAGCATCATAATCAGGTAGGCGGCAACGGTCGTCAGCAGCGCCAGCAGGAGCGCATTGCGTACTTTGGCCAGGCTTTGCCACGGGGAGTGCTCCGCGCCGTGCACCATCCGTTCGGTCAGGTAGTAGAGCGTGTAGTCGGCTGAAATACCGATGATGCTCATGCTCATCACCAGCGTCATCAGGTGCAGTTCGCCAAAGAGCAGCAGCGTCACCACCGTGCCCGCCAGCGCGCCGATGGCAATCGAGAGCACGCTCAGCAGCAGCGGGCGCAGAGAGCGGAACACCGCGACGATGAGCAGGAACACGCCAAGCAGGGTGGCGATGCCCAGCGTCGAGACGTCGCGTTTGGCCTGCTGGCTGGCGTAATCGCTGTAGAACACGGTCCCGCGAGAAAGCAGCTGCGCCTGCGGGAAACGCGCTTTTAGCGTCTCCTGCAGCGCGTTAAGCGTCGTCACCAGCCGGTGGGTCTGCTGCATATCAAATGACGAGCCCGTCAGCTCGCCGTGCAGCAGATACCAGTAGTTTCCCGCCTCATCTTGTGTGACCAGCCAGCCGTCCATCAGCCGCAGCTTCTGGCCGTTTTGCGCCAGAGCGAGCTGCGAGCCGCGCATCAGCATCAGGGGATCGTTTTGCAGCTCTTTGCCGCTGACGCCGGAAAAGGCCGAATAGAGCTGAGATAAAATCCACTGCGCCTGCGCTTCTCCGCCGTTTTGCAGGCGGGCGCGGGTGGCGGGATCGATCAGGCCATTCCGGTGCTGCCAGAAGAATTCTCCCCAGGCCTTTTGCCCGGCGGCGTCCATCGGGCCTTTGACCTCGCTAAGCGAATCGCTGCTTTGCAGCAGCGTCAGCCACTGCTGCGCCACGCGCGGATCGGGCTCTTTGCCGGGGCTGACCAGCCAGACCAGCTGGCGGTCGAGACGCTGCATAAACCCGTCGTTGAGCGCCGGCGGGATCGCCCCCAGCGTCTGCTTCGGCAGCATGGCCAGCACGCTGCTGTTCAGACGCGCGCCGGGCAGCAGCGACAGCAGCACGCCCAGCAGAATGAGGCATAGCGTGGCCCACAGCAGCGCCGGGCGCAGGGATTTACGGTGCGGCAAAGCGTTGGCGTTCGTCATCGGTCAGGCTGGCGGGCGTCAGTTGGTGGCGTGAAAGGGCGATATCGGTACGATCGCCCTGTTTGTCGTTGAGGCGAATCGTCTCCAGATAGGTCGCGCCGCCCAGATCGAGGGTGGCGAAAATCTTGTCCAGCGGCGTCGTTTTGGGCGTAAGCACCAGCGACCAGCGGCCCGCGCCCAGGTCTTTAAAATCGATGCGGAAGTTCTCTTCAAGCACCTTGCGGTCGGCCTGGAACAGGGCCCGCAGAAGATGGTTGAACTGGAACATCTGAGGATTATTGTCGGCGGTGACGGTCTGCGGCGGCTGGCCGTTAATGGCCTGAACCATCCGCTTGTCATCGAGCAGGAGCGTCATCGGAAACGGCGCTTTTTGATCCCACAGCAGGCCGCTGTCGCGGGCGATCAGCATCTCGCCCTGCGAGCGCAGCGGCTGCGGCATATCTTTTATGGTGCGAACCTGTTCGAAGTGCGCGCGCACGACGGGCTGCCCGGTGAAGCGCTGCTGCAGTTCATCCAGCGTCACGGCGCTGACCAGCGGGCTGACGATCAGCGCCAGCAAAGGCAACCATTTCATGGCGTCACTCCCATTCGTTCAAACAGTATTGCCGGGCTCACAAAGCACATTTCGCGGGTGGCTTCTTCTACCGCTACCTGGATGGTGTAACCGGTGGTGGTGCGTTTGCCGGTCTGCGCATCGAAAATTTGATAGGCAATGCGCAGGCGGTTTTCATACTCTTCAATATGCGCGCGGACGCGAATACGCTGCTCAAAGGTCACCGCATCGCGGTATTTTACCCGGGTATCGACGACGGGCCAGACGTAGCCGGAGGCCTTCATCTGGCGATAGCCATAGTTAAACTGATTGAGCAGCGCCTCGCGGGCGATCTCAAAGTAGCGGAAATAGTTACCGTGCCAGACCACGCCCATCATATCGACGTCGTGGAACGGAACGGTGATCTCGACTTCAGTCGTAAAGCGGGGATCGGTCAGCACCCTTTACTCCTTCTCTCTGGACTCTGGCAGATGCCAGAAATCGAAAAAATTAAACCAGTCGAGCGGCGACATGAGGGCGTAATGCTCCAGCCGCTGCGCGTAGCGATCGACGGTCTCCTGCAGCGCCTGCTGGCGTTCACCGCGCGGCAGGCGCAGCGGGTCGGCAAACGGTTCGCTGTGCAGGACGAGCTTACCCTGCTGGCGCAGGGCAAAAATCAGCACCACCGGGCAGCGCAGGATGGAGGCCAGGATAAACGGCCCCTGCGGGAACGGCGCTGGCTGGCCCATGAACGGGCTCCAGATCACCCGCCACTCGCCGCCACGCTGCGGATTCACCGCGATGCGGTCGCCCACAATCGCGACCCATTCTCCTCGCTCAAGCTTCTCTTTGATGGCAATCGCGGTGTCCGGGCCGATGTCGGTAACCGATATCAAATTCACGCCCGCCTGGGGCGCCATTTCGCTCATGATTTGCTTAAAGCGCTGGGCGTTCTCGCTGAAGACCAGGGCGGTGATAATTTTGCTGCCGTCCAGCTGGGCCAGCGCCCGGCAGGCCTCAACGTCGCCAAGATGCGAGGCCAGCAGCAGCTTGCCCTGCGGCGCCGCGACGTTAAGCGTTTCGCTCGCGCCGGGGGCAAAGACCACGTCGCGATCAAACTTCAGCTCACCGCGCCAGCTGGCGACTTTATCCAGCATCGCGTTGCCGAAGCGCATGAAATGGAAAAAGCTGTTGAGCCGCGGGGGAACGGTCATGTTCCGCTGACGCAGCTCGTGCTTCACTCTCTCAATCCACTGCCGCGAGGCCTGGCGCGCCGGACGCGCGATAAGCCAGTACACGCCGATCGTTGGCCACAGCAGCACCGTAAAGGCCCGTCGCCCCATCAGCTTCCAGACGCGCAGCATCAGGCGCATTCCCCACAGGCCCTTGACCTCGTCCTGCTGCGCCCAGTGCTGGCGGCGTCGACGGAAAAGCAGGCCGGGTATGCGGGGCAGCATGCCGAAGAACAGCCGGGTATGCATCAGGGAGATCCGCACGTTATCTTTTAACGCGTCGAAGTGGGATAACCCGTCCTGCGGGTAGGTGACGCGGGTGGGCAGAAAGACGCTGGCATTGCCCTGCCAGTAGAGACGGACCATCACTTCGGTGTCAAAGTCCATCCGCTTGCCGAGCGTTTCACGCGCTGCCAGCCGCAGCGTGGGCGAGACCGGATAGACCCGAAAGCCGCACATGCTGTCTTTAAGCTGCAGGGATAAGGTCTCAATCCACACCCAGACGTGGGTTACCCAGCGTCCGTAGAGCCGCGAGCGTGGAATGGAATCATCGTAAATGGGCTGGCCGGAAATCAGCGCGTCCGGGTGGCGCTCCGCCAGCGCCAGCAGTTTGGGGATATCTTCGATGGCGTGTTGACCGTCCGCGTCCACCTGCACGGCGTGGGTATAGCCCGCGCGCGCGCACTCCTCCAGCCCCCTGATGACCGCGGCACCTTTCCCGGCGTTTTCCGCCAGACGGATCAGCGTTACCTGCGGCTGCTCTGCCGCCAGGCGCTCGAGCTCCTGTCGGGTGATCGCTTCGCTGCCGTCATCTACCACCAGGCACGGCAGGCCGAACGGCGCGAGACGCGACAGTACGCGGGCAATCATGGCGCCGTGGTTGTAGCACGGGATCAGCACGCAGGGGCGAAAGATCACTGACATAGCCGAATTTTCCCGCTGCTGGCGGTATGGCGCTCCGCCCCGGCGTGACGCTGGTAGCTGAAGGTCAGCATCTGACGTTCGGCATGCCACTCAAGCACCAGCGTCACCGTGGTTTCCGGCAGCAGAGGCGCCTGGAACTTCACGTTTTGAATGCTGTGAAAGCGGTAGCCCGGTGCCAGTAACGTCGTGGCGTAGTGCATCACCCAGTCAAGCTGCGCAACGCCGGGCAGCAGCGGTTGTACGGCAAAATGGCCCTGAAACCAGAACAGCGCCGCGTCGAGATGCAAAATGATTTCCAGCTTCTCCGGCTGTGTCTGGCGGCGCTCAATTTCATGAATTTTCATGAAATAACTCCTCTAACTGCGCATAGACACGCTTGTTCATACTGTTTACCGGCATTTCATCGACAATGCGCCAGTAGCGCGGAACGGCGACCGGCTCAAGCCACGGCAGCAGGGCGCGACGCCAGGCGAACTCCTGCGCTTTTTTATCCTGCATATACCCGCGCTGGCGAACCGCTTCGTCCAGGACAAGCAGCGCGCCAATCCCCTGACGGCCTCCGCGCGTGACCGGCAGCGCAGCCGCTTCGCAAATGCCGTCGAGCTCCAGCAGGCGACGTTCGATCTCGTTAAGCGAGATGCGCTTTTCTTCAATTTTGACCACCCGCCCGCGACGACCGGCGATGCTGAACAGCCCCTCGCTGTCGAAGTGGAGGATATCATCCAGCTGGAGTCCTTCTTCCTCATGGATCAGTGGCGACGTGACGCGACAGGCGTTATCTTCCTGATGGAAGATAACGCCGGGGAACGCGAGCCACGGCACGTTATCCTGCTGGCGATGGCGCCAGGCGAGGATCCCGGTTTCGGTACTGCCATAAATTTCATCCGGCCAGATGTTAAGCCAACCCGCGGTGGTGGCGACGTCACACCACGGCAGCATTCCGCCTGCTGAAATCAGCATTCTGACGGGCGGCGCGGGCAGCTCCGTATCCAGGCGCTTCAGGAACGCCGGGCTGCTGATGAACAGGTAATGCCGGTCATGAGGAAGGGCGGCCAGCTGCTCTGCGTAGTAGAGCATCGCGGCATGCAGCGGCAGGCCCAGCGCCATCGGCAATACGATGCGGAATGTCAGGCCGTACAGATGTTGCGGTACGACCGAGGCGACAACGCTACAGCCGGTCAGCCGCTCGCCGAAGCGGTCAGCCAGCAGACGGGCTTCGCGATCCAGGCTGACGATGTGCTTAATCACCCGGCGCGGGGTACCCGTGGAGCCGGAGGTGAACAGCTCAACGAAGCGGCTTTCGTCAATCTCCGGCAGGGGCGACCAGCGGCTAGCCGTCTGATGGCTGGAGGCCACCACAATCAGCTTGCCATGGAAATCGAGAGTCCGATCGCTCAGAACGCCGCTAAACAACGACTGCTGTTCTTCAAGCTGCGAGACGCGGCTATGGCCGGGAATAACCGGCGTTTTACCGGCATGCAGCGAGGCCAGCAGCGCAACGATAAACAGGTAGCTGTTTTCAAAGCACAGCGCCCAGCGCTCGCCTTCCTGCTGACGCAGGGTGTCGACCAGCAAGGTCACGTCGTGGCGCAGCTGGCCAAGCGTCCAGGTACGATCGTCAAGCCAGGCAACGGGCATGTCGTCAGGGCGGGGCGCATTTAACCACTGGCCCAGCGGAAGGGGGTTAGTCATTGTGCATCTCTTTTTTAATCACCCGCTGGCGCACCAGCCACTCGGTCGCCATCAGCGTTCCCATCAGGATATAAGCCACCATACCGTTCCACAGCGTCCACAGATGCATGTCGCCGTGCAGCACGGTGAACAGCGCCATCGCGCCGTTTCCGATGAAAAAGCAGCACCAGACGAGGGTCACCTTGCGGGTATAGTGCACGCCCTCCGGGGGCAGGTTTGGCTCGCGCAGGCGCGCCAGTCGCTCGACCAGCGGCATCGCGGTCCACAGCGAACCGCCGAACACGGCCAGCATCACAAGGTTGACGACCACCGGGTAGAACAGCAGCCACTGGTGGGTTTTCAGCAGGTAGCTGGCCGCGCAGAGCGCAATGCCCGCGAGCGCCACGCACTGCACCACATACCGCATCGGGCCAGCGTTCCGCCGCGCCTGGCGCAGCCGCAGCAGCATTAACAGCGCCATCACCGGCAACAGCCACTGCAGGCTGTTGTGCGTCAGCCCAAATCCAATCAGGAAGGGCCACGCCAGCAGCATCAGCCCCGTCAGCAGTGGGATGACCGGGAACGTCCGTCCACCACGCACGACGTCTTACTCTTCGCGCAGAAGCTGTTCGACGGCGTCTACCACATCCTGAACGGTACGAACCGACTTGAAGGTTTCCGGCTTGATTTTCTTGCCCGTTTTCTTCTGCAGATGAACAATCATGTCCACCGCGTCAATGCTGTCCAGCTCCAGGTCTTCGTAAAGACGGGCTTCGGGCGTAATGTCCTGCGGGTCGATTTCAAAGAGCTTGGTCAGAAGGCCGCAGACTTCCTGGTAAATGGTTTCTTGTTCAGTCATCGTTCACATCTCAGGCGCGTTGAGCGTTGATAAAGGACGCCAGCGTGGCGACGGAAAAGAAGTGCTGGCGCATCTCTTCGCTTTCAGCAGAAAGCACCACGCCATACTGGTTTTTCACGGCCAGACCCAGTTCCAGCGCGTCAATGGAGTCCAGACCCAGCCCATCGCCAAACAGCGCGGCATCGGTATCAATATCCTCTGCGGTAAGCTCGTCCAGATTCAGCGTGGTGATAATGAGATTCTTAATTTCAAGATAAAGCGCTTGCATCATTAATTCCTGACAAAGATTGAAGGCCTGATGTTAATCGATGCTGTAGATGCCGGTTTAACTGCCTTGCCGCCAGCGCCGGTTCTTGTTCATTTGCATCGTAAAATTCGTCGATGTTCACGCGGTCGCGGACATCCACGGTGAAAACGGGTTTTTCTGGCGGTACATCATACCAGCGACTTTTTTTATCCAGCAGGTGTTCGCTACAGTGGATCAGCACCACCCGCAGATCGCTGTTACAGCGCACGGCGATATTTGCCGCGCCGCGCTGAAGGGAGATAGCCTCGCCAAACCGGGTGCGCGTGCCTTCCGGGAAGATTAACAGCGTGTCGCCCTGAGCCAGACGCTGCTGGCTGGCCGCGAGCAGGGGCTCGGCTTCGCTGTTAATCAGGTAATCCGCCGCGCGGATGACGCCGCTGACAAAGGGGTTGCGCAGCAGCGCGCTCTTCACCAGACAGTCGGTTTCCGGCATCACTGACGCCAGAATCACGTAGTCAATTAACGTGGGATGGTTTGCCACCACCAGACAACCCCGATCGCTGCGCAGCGCGTCAAGATTGTGAATGCGATAGTCCAGTACGCCGAGGCCGCGCGCCACGGTCAGGAAGAAGCGGAAGCTGGCCGCAATGCTGCGACGCGCCAGGCGGCGACGGCTGGCGCGGTCGCGCTGGACGATTAGCAGCAGGTTGAACCAGACCAGCGACAGCAACAGCCCGCCCACGCCAAACAGCGCGAAGCAGAAGCCGGTCATCGCCAGACGCCATAGCCAGTTGATACGGGCGGCCAGGCGGTTCATGCGCGCGTCCATTGCCACAGCAAACGTTCGCCGGGCACCACAAACTGACGTTCCTCGCTGAGATAGCGCTGCAGGAACATCAGGCTTTGCGCCAGGGCGGGTTCTTCACCCGTGCTGCCGCTGCGGGTTTCACACTGCATTCCGTTGCCGGATTCAATCACCAGCGCCAGCGCGTAGGGCCAGGTGGGCATCTGCGGCGGTAGCGCCGGATGGTAAAATTCCGGCAGCGCGCCGTCAAAATCGACCAGCAGGACGCGGGAATAGCCCGCCTGCAGCAGGCTCAGCACTTCACATAAGGCCTGCTGGAAGGTGTCCAGTCCGGCAGAAATAGATGACGAGACGATGGCCTGGCGTGCGGTGATCGTGAGATTACCCACCGCGGAATTGTGCACGGACATCGCGAAATCGGTGGGTGAAACGGACTGCCCGGTCGCCAGAGCATGCAGAATACGGTCGTTGCGCTCCAGCTCGCCGTGGCGGCTGGAATAGACGACGGCATCAATGGCGTGGTTTTGCAGCATGGCAAGACCAATATCCACCGCCAGCTTACTGCCTGAATTGAGGCGGCGCGCGGTCATCATGGGTAAAGCGGTCAGGCGGGGAAGCGGGGCCGCTGGATCGACGGCCAGCTGCAGGCGCGACCACGCCTGCCACTCTGTGGCATCGCTGAGTCCTGGCGCTCTTGCCTGCCAGTCGATAATGTTCAGTGAAAATTTCATCTACGCGCGTCCGCGAAAAATAACCGTATTCAAAGGGCAGGCTGGGCCACCCGGGCAGCTAAGCTGCTCTATTGTTCACGTTTGGTGCATATCAGCAGGGTATGACCGACCCCAAGGTTGTCCAGCCGCTGTTCAACGCTGAAACCTGCGCTCTCCAGGTAGCGATAAAACTTCTCTACGCTGTAAAACCGGCTATTACCATTCGCCATACAGGTGAAATAGAGCGAGGTGGCATTCAGGCTGAAAGAGGCTGCTTCAAATTTCTGAGCATCCCAGAAAAGCTCCATGATGCACAAACGTGCGCCTGGCTTCATAGCCTGTGCGACGCGCGTCAGCATGGCGACAATCTGATCCGGAGAGAAACAATCCAGGAACTGGCTCATCCACCAGACGTCGGCGTCACCCGGCAATGTTGCTGGGCTAAGCATATCGACAGCATGGAATGCAATACGATGAGAAAAACCTGCTTTTGCGATGTTTTCCTGCGCCAGCGCTATCTGCTGCGGCAGATCGAGGATCGTCACGGCAACATTTTCGTCATAGCGGCAGCAGCGTAACGACCATTTACCCGTATTTCCGCCCACATCGTACAATTTTGTCGGCGAGCTTGCGAATATATATGGCAAAGCAGCGTCAAAAGCGGCGTCAGAATAGTAATGATCGAAGGCGAACCAGCTCTCTTTCGCCGCAGCAGGTAATTGGGATAACGCCGGGTAGATGGTTGGCCAGTTGCCAAACACGGCTAATCCGGCCGGTTTTTCTTCCTGCAGGGAGTCCGCCAGGTGAAATAGCCCCTGGTAACAAACGTCCTGGGTGAAATCCATATTTACGCGGGTCATTTCGTCGTGCAGTAAAAAATGGCCCACTTTCGCCAGGAAATAACGTCCATTCTGTTGGGTAACAATTCGACCGCTTAATCCCATATCCAGCAGTACGCTGACGGCATAGCTGCCGAGCGTGCTGTGTTCGGTTATTTCCTCGAGGCCTGCCCCCTCTTTACCTTGTTTATCAAGCCAGGCGAGAACGCCTGAGTTACGCAGACAAAGCGCAGTCTGGAATAACATCGGGGCAAAGGCGATGCGCTGCGCTTCGGTAATGGCATCCAGTGCGCTGAGTGTGTCCTTTTCGTACATGACTGCGTAACCTTTGAGGGCAATAAAGAGAGGTTATCGGGCCATACGCGGCCCGACTTTAGAAAAATATTACAGCGCGGCGCCAGAGGAGAGGTTCAGCTGAATATCGTGGTCGAGGTTATTCACCCAGCGGTTATAATTTTTGTGAATTTTACCGTCTGCCGCTTTCAGGTTAAGGCTGTTTTCATAGTTGATTGAATAGCTTGTTGCCGTGTACGGAATACTCACCTGGACCGAGTGATCGCGTGACTGCAGACGCCCCTTAATCATTCCCGGGCCGGTTTCCGTCATGATCCAGTCGCGTTTTTGGCCTGCTTTCATAATTGCCGTTTTTACCTGATCGGCAGTATGGCCTGTGCTTACAATAGAGTGAACCTGAGCGATTGGCGCGGTACGCGCGCAGCCTGCCAGCGCGCCAACGAATACGGCAGCAGCACACCATTTAACGATCTTTTTCATCAACAACTCCATATCAATAATAACAATTAAAGGCAGTGGTTTTTACAAATAATATTCATCCGGCTTTTTGCTATCGCCAGGTGTAATTTTTAATCAATATTAATGTTTGCATTACGTTGAAGCGAAGGCGGGAATAATAACATGGAAAATAAATAAGGATTTCATTTTTTATAATTTGCGTTAAATCATGAATTGCGTTTGAACGTAATGCGCGCGGCGTAATTAAAAACAGAATGAATATCGCCTTAACGCAAATAAAAAAACCGCGACGGATTAGGGGCGCGGTAATTTACGGTGTATTACTGACGGTTTAAACCTGCCTGTACAGGCAGGTCCGTTACCCGGGTAATCGGCTTTTCGGCCTCCCTGGCCCGAGCAGGATCGCCAGCTTGCTGCCGCCTTTGGTGGTCTCCATCCAGATTTTACATACGCTGGTCAGAGGCACTGACAGCAGCATACCGACCGGGCCCAGCAGCCATCCCCAAATCAGTAAGGATAAAAATACCACCAGCGTCGACATGCCCAGCCGGTGCCCCATCATGCGCGGCTCAAGAATATTGCCCAGCACCATATGCACCACGAGGAACAGCGCGCCGACCAGCATGCATTCGTAGAAGCCGTTAAACAGAAACGCCTGAATCATCGGCGGTACGGCGGAAAGCACCGCGCCAATATTGGGCACGTAGTTCAGCAGAAAGGCCAGCACGCCCCACATCAGCGCGAACTGCACGTCCATTAGCATCAGCCCCAGCCAGACAATCACCCCGGTCCAGACGCTCAGGAGCGTTTTCAGCGCCAGATATTTGGAGACGCCCTTCAGCGCCCGGTGTAAGCCGGCAATGTGAATTTGTGGATTGTTCAGCGCAAAGCGCAGCTTATAGGGGACGTGGCGAACTTCGAACAGCATAAACACCACCGTCATGACCAGCAGCAGAATGCTGGCCATCGCGCCGGAAAGCCCCGTCATCAAGGTGGTGGCGTAGGTCATGACCTTCTCGGAGTCCATTCTGCGCAGCATCCGTTCGGGTGAGATATGGAGATTAAGGAAGGGCACCATCTCCTGCAGCGCGACAATTTTACGCGTCAGCTCTTTGTTGTACTGCGGCAGCATGGTGGAGAATTCACTCAGCGATGCCGCCAGCACGCCGAAGAGCGCCGTCAGGCCAATCAGCATCACGATGACGACGATGGTGATGGCCACCGGACGGCTGACGCCCCGGCGTAAAAACCAGGTGACCAGAGGATTAAGCACGATGGCAAAAAAGAGCGCCAGCAGGAGCTGAACAATAATGTCGGCGGCAGCATGGATACCCGCAAGGATAACCACCAGACAGGCGAGTTTTAATAAGATGTGGAGTCCTGCTTTGTCGGACGGGTTAGCGATCATGCGTGTTCCTTAATATGATGACCCGATAAGTGTAGTGCCCGGGCTTCGCTTCGTCTGGCACCGTTAATCTGAAAGTCGGGGCTGATTTTCTTATTGCGCCGTGGTAATAGTGAAACACTGTTGTAAAAAATCCAGGTAGAACCCCATGCCCGAACCTGCCGCTGAACCGGCACTGAGCGGACTGCGCCTCAATCTGCGCATCGTTTCCGTTGTGATTTTCAACTTTGCCAGCTATCTGACCATCGGCCTGCCGCTGGCAGTCCTGCCGGGCTATGTCCATGACGTGATGGGCTTCAGCGCCTTCTGGGCGGGGCTGGTGATTAGCCTGCAATATTTCGCCACGCTCCTCAGCCGCCCGCATGCCGGGCGCTACGCGGACACGTTCGGTCCAAAAAGCATCGTGGTGGTGGGGCTGTGCGGCTGTTTTCTCAGTGGCCTGAGCTATCTGCTGGCTGCCGCAACCGGTCACTGGCCGCTGGTCAGCCTGGCGCTGCTCTGCCTGGGCCGC
Source organism: Enterobacter sp. WP_7_1 (assembly GCF_003688535.1). Lineage (NCBI taxonomy): Bacteria > Pseudomonadati > Pseudomonadota > Gammaproteobacteria > Enterobacterales > Enterobacteriaceae > Enterobacter > Enterobacter sp. WP_7_1. The sequence goes on from NZ_REFK01000006.1 coordinate 81,176, forward strand.
GTCATTCTTGGCATCGGGCAAAGTCTGGCGGGAACCGGCTCAACGCTGTGGGGCGTGGGTGTGGTAGGCGCGCCGCACATTGGCCGGGTGATCTCCTGGAACGGGATTGTCACCTACGGTGCGATGGCGCTCGGGGCGCCGCTCGGCGTGGCCTGCTATGCGCTGGGCGGGCTGCATGGGCTGGCCATCACCATTATGGTGGTCGCGCTGCTGGCGATCCTCTTTGCGCTGCCGCGCCCGAAAGTGAAGGCCAGCAAAGGCAAGCCGCTGCCGTTTCGGGCGGTGCTGGGGCGCGTCTGGCCGTACGGCATGGCCCTGGCGCTGGCGACCACCGGCTTCGGCGTGATTGCGACCTTCATTACCCTGTTCTACGACGCCAAAGGCTGGGACGGCGCGGCCTTTGCGTTAACCCTGTTCAGCTGTGCGTTTGTTGGCGCCCGTCTGCTTTTCCCTAACGGCATCAACCGTCTGGGCGGGCTGAACGTGGCGATGATCTGCTTTGCGATAGAGATTGTCGGGCTGCTGCTGACCGGAATAGCGATGGTGCCCTGGGTCGCGAAAGTGGGCGTGTTCCTCGCGGGGGCAGGCTTTTCCCTGGTCTTCCCGGCGCTGGGCGTGGTGGCGGTAAAAGCCGTGCCGCAGCAGAATCAGGGGGCGGCGCTGGCGACCTATACGGTGTTTATGGATATGTCTTTAGGCATTACCGGCCCGCTGGCGGGGCTGGTGATGGCCTGGGCAGGGGTTCCGGTGATCTATCTTGCCGCGGCGGGTCTGGTGGTGATTGCGCTGCTGCTGACGTGGCGGCTAAAAAAATGGCCCCCGGTGCAGGCACCGGAGGCCACGTCATCGTCGTGAAGCGTTACTGGATCACGATGGTGTTAATGATGTTTTCAGCAGCCGTCTGCGCTTTCTGCTGATCTTCCGCTGGCAGGGTGATCTGCAGGGTCAGCAGTTTGTTATCAACCTTGCCCAGCACCACGGAAGAGTAGGCGGTCTGGCCTTTTGCAGAGATGATGCTGTCGAGCTGTTGCAGCGTGTGGCCTTTCAGCTCGATGGATTTATTGGTCACGACCTGCAGCTGCGGATCGCGGCCGCGCTGCTGATCTTCCAGACGTTTGGACAGGACGGCCAGGTCTTCGCTGGTGTCGTCGCCCACAATCACAATGACCGCTTTCTGCCCGGTTGCGTCGGAGTAAACGTGCATGTTGTTCGCCTGGGTGCCCAGCTTGCCGCTCTGGTCAGTCATATCGGCTGGCAGAGAGAAACTGAGTTTGCCATCCATCAGATTCACCGGCTGGCCGGTCGCGTTGCTCTCTGCGGATGCGCCCTGAGCAGGCGTTTTCGTGTCGCTGTTATCACAGGCTGCAAGACCCACAACCAGCAGGCCAATCCCGACATATTTAACCAGATTGCGCATTGACTTCTTCCTTTCGATAAACGGCCATAACGGCTCATTCGCTCATCTTATCACAACTGATAAAGCGAACCCTTAACCAGCCTGCAATGCCGTGATTTCAGATTTATCTGCCAGCCTTTTCAGCAGCATATTGAGCAGCACGCCGTACATCGGCAGGAAGAACACAATGCTGATAAGCACCTTGAAGCAGTAGTCCACCAGCGCGATTTCCATCCAGTGTTCAGCCATGAACGCATCCGGGCTGCGCCAGAAGGCGATGAAGAAGAAGGCCAGCGTATCGCTCACGTTACCGAACAGCGTGGAGGCGGTTGGCGCCATCCACCAGCGATGATTCTGACGCAGGCGGTTAAACACATGCACGTCGAGGATCTGCCCCAGCGCGTAGGCCATAAAGCTTGCTGCGGCGATACGGGCTACAAACAGGTTGAAGTGGGTTAACGCCTCAAAGCCCTGCCAGCTTCCCATATAAAACAGTGACGAAACCACGTACGAGATGAACAGCGCCGGGAGCATGACCGAAAAAATAATGCGGCGAGCCAGCGGTGCACCAAAGATACGCACGGTCAAATCCGTCGCGAGGAAAATAAACGGGAAGCTGAACGCGCCCCAGGTGGTATGGAAACCAAAGATGGAGATTGGGAGCTGCACCAGATAGTTACTGGAGGTGATCACCAGCAAATGGAAAAGCGAAAGCCAGAACAACGCTTTTACGCGCTGTGATTCAGAAAACGACGTCATATTGTGACCTTTTTATACGTTGGGGTGAGGGAACCCAATAAAAACCGCAGCATGATACTGCTTTGGCAGGACATTGCAATGGTTAGTTTTTACGCAATCGTTAACCTGGTTTGCATTGATCGCAACCGGGCGTAAACTACAGCCGTTTTTACCAGACCGAGAAGACCATGACCGACCTGTTTTCCAGCCCAGACCACACTCTTGATGCCCAGGGCCTTCGCTGCCCGGAACCGGTAATGATGGTACGCAAAACCGTGCGCAACATGCAGACCGGTGAAACGCTGTTGATTATTGCCGACGACCCGGCCACCACCCGCGATATTCCCGGCTTTTGTACCTTTATGGAGCATGAGCTGGTGGCACAGCAGACCGAGGCGCTGCCGTACCGGTATTTGATTCGTAAGGGTTAAGTTTTGTAGGCCGGGTAAGGCGAAGCCGCCACCCGGCAAAAAGGCCTCTGCGGCCTGATGCCCTCACCCCGGCCCTCTCCCACGGAGAGAGGGAGAAAGTCATCCTTTCATCCACGCCCTGATCCCGTCCAGGAACATCTGCGTTGCCATCATCACCAGAATCAGCCCCATCAGGCGTTCCAGCGCGTTCACCCCTTTCTCACCCAGCAGGCGCAGGAACAGCGACGACTGCAGCAGGATAATAAACGTCCCGCCCCAGGCGATCAGCAGGGCAATCACCAGATGGCTCATCTGGTTCGGATACTGATGCGACAGCAGCATCAGCGTGGCCAGAATGGTCGGTCCGGCAACGAGTGGAATTGCCAGCGGCACGATAAACGGCTCTTCACCCGCAGGCAGGCCGCTGCTGCTGCCTTCCGCGCTCGGGAAAATCATCTTAATGGCAATCAGGAACAGAATAATCCCGCCGGAAATCGACACGGTTTCGGCGCGCAGGTTCAGGAATGCGAGAATTTTTTCACCCGCAAACAGGAAGATAAACATCACCAGCAGGGCGATGAGCAGCTCGCGGATCATGATTGCCCGGCGACGCTTCGGCTCGGTGTGCTTGAGCACCGACATGAAGATCGGCAGGTTTCCCAGTGGATCCATTATCAGGATCAATAAAACCGCTGCGGAAATGATTTCACTCATGTAAATTATCCCTGAAATTCTCTAAGGTTATTATGATAATTAGCTGTATTTCTGATTGCCGGGCAATCATCGATTAATTTCGCTTGCGACTTTGGCAGCATTTTGTAATGTGAAGCATATCCCAGTTCAATACTGGCTTGCACAAACAGCACACACCCTCAGCAGGAAAAAAATGCTATGAAAAACGTTGGTTTTATCGGCTGGCGCGGTATGGTCGGCTCTGTACTCATGCAACGCATGGTTGAAGAGCGCGATTTCGACGCTATCCGCCCGGTCTTCTTCTCCACTTCCCAGCTCGGCCAGGCTGCTCCGTCCTTTGGTGGTACCACAGGCACGTTGCAGGATGCTTACGATCTGGAAGCGCTGAAGGCACTCGACATTATTGTCACGTGCCAGGGCGGCGATTATACCAACGAAATCTATCCAAAGCTGCGTGAAAGCGGCTGGCAGGGCTACTGGATTGACGCGGCCTCTTCGCTGCGTATGAAAGACGATGCCATCATCATTCTTGACCCGGTTAACCAGGGCGTCATCACCGACGGCCTGAACAACGGCGTGAAAACCTTTGTTGGCGGAAACTGCACCGTCAGCCTGATGCTGATGTCCCTCGGCGGCCTGTTCGCGCAGGACCTGGTGGAGTGGGTCTCCGTGGCGACCTACCAGGCGGCGTCCGGCGGCGGCGCGCGTCACATGCGCGAGCTGCTGACCCAGATGGGCCAGCTGCACCAGAGCGTCGCGACCGAGCTGGCAAACCCGGCGTCCGCGATCCTTGATATTGAACGTAAAGTGACTCAGCTGACCCGCAGCGGCGAGCTGCCGGTGGACAACTTCGGCGTACCGCTTGCCGGCGGCCTGATTCCGTGGATCGACAAACAGCTGGATAACGGCCAGACCCGCGAAGAGTGGAAGGGCCAGGCTGAGACCAACAAAATCCTCGCGACCGAGAACACCATTCCGGTTGACGGTCTGTGCGTACGTATCGGCGCGCTGCGCTGCCACAGCCAGGCCTTCACCATTAAACTGAAAAAAGATGTGTCTATTCCGACCGTGGAAGAGCTGCTGGCCGCGCACAACCCGTGGGCGAAAGTGGTACCAAACGATCGCGATATCACCATGCGCGAGCTGACCCCGGCTGCCGTTACCGGCACGCTGACCACGCCGGTTGGCCGTCTGCGCAAGCTGAACATGGGGCCGGAGTATCTCTCCGCGTTCACCGTCGGCGACCAGCTTCTGTGGGGTGCCGCCGAGCCGTTGCGCCGCATGCTGCGCCAGCTGGCGTAATAATTTGTTAACTACCGGGGGTGATTTTCACCCCTTTTTTTTGCGTACTACATGGAGTAACACGCGTATGTCTTATTTTTTATCAGGAGTCATCTAGAGCGTTGGCTATGCTTTAAGGAAGAGTCATTTCTTACCTGAGGTTCGAACGGAGCAGAATGGATGCACATTTTTGTGCTGTCCCGTTCAGGTCACATTAAAAGTCGTCCCGGAGCGCTTAAAAAGGACGACATAAAAAACAGGATGAATACCATGTCCGATCGTGTGGATAGAGACGTGATTAATGCGCTTATTGCGGGTCATTTTGCTGACCCCTTTTCTGTGCTTGGGATGCATCAAACTGAGGATGGCCTTGAAGTTCGGGCACTGTTACCGGATGCCACAGAAGTCTGGGTGATTGAACCCAAAACCGGCCGCAAGGTGGGTAATCTAGAATGCCTCGATTCCCGTGGCTTCTTCTCGGGCGTAATGCCCCGCCGTAAAAATCCTTTTCGCTATCAGCTCGCCGTCCTCTGGCACGGTCAGCAAAACCTGATTGACGACCCTTACAGCTTCGGCCCTCTGCTTAAAGAGATGGATGCCTGGCTGCTCTCCGAAGGAACGCACCTTCGCCCTTATGAAACGCTGGGTGCCCATGCCGATACCATGGACGGCATTACCGGCACGCGGTTCTCCGTGTGGGCGCCTAACGCCCAGCGCGTCTCCGTTGTCGGCCAGTTCAACTACTGGGACGGTCGCCGCCACCCGATGCGCCTGCGCCGGGAAACCGGCATCTGGGAGCTGTTTATCCCCGGGGCGCACCCCGGGCAGCTTTATAAATTCGAGATGATCGACGCCAACGGCAAGCTGCGCATTAAAGCCGACCCGTATGCCTTCGAAGCGCAGATGCGCCCGGATACCGCGTCGCTGATTTGCGGCCTGCCGGAGAAGGTCGTCCAGACGGAGGAGCGCAAACAGGCCAACCGTTTTGACGCGCCCATCTCCGTCTATGAGGTACACCTTGGCTCCTGGCGTCGACACACCGATAACAACTTCTGGCTGAGCTACCGTGAGCTTGCCGACCAGCTGGTGCCGTATGCCAAATGGATGGGCTTTACCCACCTTGAGCTGCTGCCGGTCAATGAGCATCCGTTCGACGGCAGCTGGGGCTATCAGCCCACCGGGCTGTATGCGCCAACGCGCCGCTTCGGCACGCGCGATGACTTCCGCTATTTCATTGATGCCGCGCACGCCGCCGGGCTGAACGTCATCCTCGACTGGGTGCCGGGCCATTTCCCGTCGGATGACTTTGCGCTGGCAGAGTTTGATGGCACGAAGCTGTACGAGCACAGCGACCCGCGCGAAGGCTATCACCAGGACTGGAATACGCTGATCTACAACTACGGTCGCCGTGAGGTCGCAAACTACCTGGTCGGGAATGCCCTGTACTGGATCGAGCGGTTTGGCATTGATGCCCTGCGCGTCGATGCGGTGGCGTCGATGATCTACCGCGACTACAGCCGCAAAGAGGGCGAGTGGATCCCGAACGAGTTTGGCGGCCGTGAAAACCTGGAAGCGATTGAATTCCTGCGTAATACCAACCGCATTATCGGCGAGCAGGTGGACGGTGCCGTGACCATGGCGGAAGAGTCGACCGACTTTGCGGGCGTCTCCCGTCCGCCGTCATTAGGCGGCCTGGGGTTCTGGTATAAGTGGAACCTGGGCTGGATGCACGACACGCTCGACTACATGAAGCTGGATCCGGTTCACCGTAAGTATCATCACGATAAGCTGACGTTCGGGATGCTCTACAACTACACCGAAAACTTCATGCTGCCGCTATCGCACGATGAAGTGGTGCACGGCAAAAAATCCATTCTCGACCGCATGCCGGGCGACGCGTGGCAGAAGTTTGCCAACCTGCGCGCCTACTACGGCTGGATGTTTGCCTTCCCGGGCAAGAAACTGCTGTTTATGGGCAATGAGTTCGCCCAGGGACGCGAGTGGAACCACGACGCCAGCCTCGACTGGCATCTGCTGGAAGGCGGCGACAACTGGCACCACGGGGTGCAGCGTCTGGTGCGCGACCTGAACCTGACCTACCGCCACCACAAAGCGCTGCACGAGCTCGACTTCGATCCGTATGGCTTTGAGTGGCTGGTGGTGGACGACCACGAGCGCTCGGTGTTTGTCTTTGTGCGTCGTGACAAAGCGGGTAACGAAATCATCGTCGCCAGCAACTTCACGCCGGTGCCGCGCGAACACTATCGCTTCGGCATTAACCAGCCGGGCAAATGGCGCGAGATCCTGAATACCGACTCGATGCACTACCACGGCAGCAACGCCGGTAACGGCGGGCTGGTACAGAGCGACGCCATCGAAAGCCACGGGCGACCCAACTCCCTGAGCCTGACGCTGCCGCCGCTTGGCACCATCTGGCTGATGCGGGAGGGCGAATGACGCAGCTTTCGGCAGGTAAACCCGAACCGCTCGGCGCGCGTTTTGACGGGAAGGGGGTCAATTTCACCCTCTTTTCCGCTCACGCTGAGCGGGTAGAACTGTGCGTGTTTGATGGGGAAGGTAACGAGCACCGTTACGATTTACCCGAGCGCACGGGGGATACCTGGCACGGCTACCTGGCCGGAGGACGGCCAGGCATGCACTATGGCTTTCGCGTACACGGTCCGTGGGATCCGGCGCAGGGCCACTGGTTTAACCCGGCGAAGCTGTTGATTGACCCGTGCGCGCACCGCGTGGACGGCGAATTTAAAGACGACCCGCTGTTCCACGTGGGCTACGGCGAGCCCGACCACCGCGACAGCGCGCCCGTCGCGCCAAAAAGCGTGGTGGTGAACGATCTTTATGACTGGGAAGACGATGTCCCGCCGCAGACGCCGTGGGGCAATACCGTTATTTATGAAGCCCACGTCAAAGGGCTGACGTACCTGCACCCGTCGATCCCCAAAGAGATGCGCGGCACCTATAAGGCGCTCGGGCATCCCACCATGATCGCCTACCTGAAACACCTCGGCATCACCGCGCTGGAACTGCTGCCCGTCGCCCATTTCGCCAGCGAGCCGCGCCTGCAGCGGCTGGGGCTAAGCAACTACTGGGGCTACAACCCGCTGGCGATGTTCGCGCTTGAGCCACGCTATGCCGCCCATCCGGAAAAGGCGCGGGACGAATTTCGCGATGCGGTGAAGGCGCTCCATACGGCGGGCATTGAGGTCATTCTGGACGTCGTGCTGAACCACAGTGCCGAAAGCGATCTCGACGGTCCGACGCTCTCCATGCGCGGAATTGATAACCGTAGCTATTATTGGATCAGGCAGGATGGCGATTATGAGAACTGGACCGGCTGCGGTAACACGCTCAACCTCAGCCATCCGGCGGTCACGCATTTTGCTTATGAGTGCCTGAAATACTGGGTGGAAACGTTCCACGTCGACGGTTTTCGTTTCGACCTGGCGCCCGTGATGGGGCGCACGCCAGCGTTCAGCCAGCAGGCGCCGCTGTTTGAGGCGATAAAAAACTGTCCGGTGCTCTCGCAGGTGAAGCTTATTGCCGAGCCGTGGGACATCGGTGAAGGCGGTTATCAGGTCGGGAATTTCCCGCCGCTGTTTGCCGAGTGGAACGATCACTATCGCGATGCCGCGCGCCGCTTCTGGCTGGAACGGAATCTGTCGCTGGGGGAGTTCGCCGGACGCTTTGCCGCTTCAAGCGATCTCTTTAAGCGCGACGGCAAACGCCCGTCGGCCACCGTCAATCTGTTGACGGCACACGACGGTTTTACGCTCCGGGACTGCGTTTGTTTCAATCAGAAACACAATGAGGCAAACGGCGAAGAGAATCGCGATGGCACTAACAATAACCATAGCTTTAATCATGGTATAGAAGGGTTAGGCGGAAGCCTGGACGTCATCGAGCGGCGACGTGCCAGCGTTCATGCTTTGCTGACAACGCTTTTATTGTCGCAGGGCACGCCGATGCTGCTGGCAGGCGATGAACACGGCCATAGCCAGCACGGTAACAACAATGCGTATTGCCAGGACAACACGTTAACCTGGCTCGACTGGGGTGAAGCCAACAGCGGGCTGATTCATTTTACCGCTGCGCTGATCCATCTTCGCCAGCAGATCCCCGCGCTGACCGCCGACCGCTGGTGGGAAGAGGGTGACGGCAACGTTCGCTGGTTGAATCAAGACGCGCAACCGTTAAGCGCGCAAGAGTGGCAACACGGCGTACCACGCCTGCAAATCCTGCTGTCGGATAAATGGCTGGTCACGCTGAACGCGACGGATGACGTCGCAGAGATTGTTTTACCTGAAGGGGAATGGCGAGCTGTTCCCCCCTTTGCCGGAGCGGATAATCCGGTAGTAATGGCTGTCTGGCACGGGCCTGCGCACGGAGTGTGCGTATTCCAAAGATGATAAAAAAGGAGTTAGTCATGGTTAGATTAGAGAAGAACGATCCCTTAATGTTGGCGCGCCAGCTACCATTAAAAACGGTTGCCCTGATACTTGCGGGTGGACGTGGTACCCGTCTGAAAGATTTGACCATCAAGCGCGCGAAACCGGCTGTTCACTTTGGTGGTAAGTTCCGTATCATCGACTTTGCGCTCTCCAACTGTCTCAACTCGGGCATTCGCCGTATTGGCGTCATTACGCAGTATCAGTCGCATACGCTGGTTCAGCATATCCAGCGCGGCTGGTCATTCTTCAGCGAAGAGATGAACGAGTTTGTCGATCTCCTTCCCGCTCAGCAGCGCGTCCACGGCGAGAACTGGTACCGCGGAACGGCGGATGCGGTGACGCAGAACCTCGACATCATTCGTCGCTACAGCGCGGAATACATCGTGATCCTCGCCGGGGACCATATCTACAAGCAAGATTACTCCCACATGCTCATCGACCACGTCGAAAAAGGGGCGCGCTGCACCGTAGCGTGTCTGCCTGTGCCCGTTGCTGAAGCGACGGCGTTTGGCGTGATGCACGTGGATGCCGACGACAAAATTATCGACTTTGTTGAAAAGCCGGCGAACCCGCCAACCATGCCGGGCGATGACACCAAATCGCTCGCCAGCATGGGGATTTATGTCTTTGATGCAGATTATCTTTATGAGCTGCTGGAAGAAGACGACAAAGACGAAAACTCCAGCCACGACTTCGGTAAAGACATCATTCCGAAAATCACGAAAGCTGGCATGGCGTATGCACATCCTTTCCCGCTGTCCTGCGTGCAGTCCGACCCCAATGCGGAACCTTACTGGCGCGATGTGGGAACTCTGGAAGCGTACTTGAAAGCGAACCTCGACCTGGCGTCGGTCACGCCTGAATTGGATATGTACGACCAGAACTGGCCGATTCGTACCCATATGGAATCGCTGCCGCCGGCCAAATTCGTGCAGGACCGCTCCGGCAGCCACGGCATGACGCTCAACTCGCTGGTATCCGGCGGGTGCATTATTTCAGGCTCGGTAGTGGTGCAGTCGGTGCTGTTCCCCCGCGTGCGGATAAATTCATTCTGTAATATCGATTCGGCAGTCTTACTGCCTGATGTCTGGGTAGGGCGCTCGTGCCGTCTGCGCCGCTGCGTTATCGATCGTGCCTGCGTCATTCCAGAAGGGATGGTGATTGGTGAGAACGCGGAAGAAGACGCGCGTCGTTTCTATCGTTCGGAAGAGGGGATCGTGTTAGTCACACGGGAAATGTTGCGGAAGCTGCAGATCAAACAGGAGCGATGATGCAGGTTTTACATGTATGTTCTGAGATGTTCCCGTTGTTAAAAACGGGCGGTCTGGCAGATGTTCTGGGTGCATTACCGGCAGCGCAAATCGCCGGAGGCGTGGATACCCGAGTCCTGCTGCCCGCCTTTCCGGATATCCGGCGCGGTATTCCCGATGCAAAAGTGGTGACCCGCCGTGAAACGTTCGCCGGACGTATCACCCTGCTGTTTGGACATTACAATGGCGTAGGGATTTACCTGATCGACGCGCCGCACTTATACGATCGACCGGGCAGCCCGTATCACGATACGAACCTGTTCGCCTACACCGATAACGTGCTGCGCTTTGCGCTGCTCGGCTGGGTCGGTGCAGAAATGGCGACGGGGCTGGATCCGTTCTGGCGCCCGGATGTGGTGCACGCGCACGACTGGCACGCCGGGCTTGCCCCGGCGTATCTCGCGGCGCGCGGCCATCCGGCCAAATCGGTCTTTACCGTGCATAACCTGGCGTATCAGGGGATGTACTATGCCCATCACATGAGTGAAATCGATCTGCCATTATCGTTCTATAACATGCACGGGCTGGAATTTAACGGGCAGATCTCGTTCCTGAAAGCCGGGCTGTACTACGCCGATCACATCACGGCGGTGAGCCCAACCTACGCGCGTGAGATCACCCAGCCGGAGTTTGGCTACGGTATGGAAGGGTTGCTGCAGCAGCGCCATCGCGAAGGCCGCCTGTCGGGCATTCTGAACGGCGTGGATGAACAGATCTGGAGCCCGGAAACCGATCTCCTGCTGGCGGCGCGCTATGGCCGTGACTCCGTGGAAGACAAAGCGGAAAACAAACGCCAGCTGCAGATTGCGATGGGCCTGAAGGTTAACGACAAGGTGCCGCTGTTCGCGGTGGTCAGCCGCCTGACCAGCCAGAAAGGGTTGGATCTGGTGCTGGAGGCGCTGCCCGGTTTACTGGAGCAGGGCGGACAGCTGGCGCTGCTCGGTGCGGGCGACCCGGTGCTGCAGGAAGGTTTCCTTGCCGCCGCGGCGGAACATCCTGGTCAGGTGGGCGTGCAGATTGGCTACCACGAAGCGTTCTCGCACCGCATCATGGGCGGCGCGGACGTCATTCTGGTGCCGAGCCGTTTCGAACCCTGCGGCCTGACGCAGCTTTACGGCCTGAAATACGGCACCCTGCCGCTGGTACGCCGCACGGGCGGACTGGCGGATACCGTATCCGATAGCTCTCTGGAAAACCTGGCGGACGGTATCGCCAGCGGGTTTGTCTTTGAGGACAGTAATGCCTGGTCGCTGCTTCGGGCGATTCGGCGTGCTTTCGTCTTGTGGTCCCGTCCATCGCTCTGGCGTTACGTTCAGCGTCAGGCGATGTCCATGGACTTTAGCTGGCATGTCGCGGCGCAGTCATACCGCGATCTCTATCAACGCTTGATGTAACGAGGCGAAGTTACTGATATGAACGCTCCATTTAGCTACTCTTCACCCACGCTCAGCGTTGAGGCGTTAAAGCACTCCATCGCCTACAAGCTGATGTTCACCATCGGGAAAGATCCGGTTATAGCCAACAAGCACGAGTGGCTGAACGCCACCCTGTTTGCGGTGCGTGACCGCTTAGTTGAACGCTGGCTGCGCTCAAACCGCGCCCAGCTCTCGCAGGAAACGCGTCAGGTTTACTACCTGTCGATGGAATTTTTGATTGGCCGCACGCTTTCCAACGCGCTGTTGTCGCTAGGTATTTATGACGACGTCAAAACCGCCCTGGAAGAGATGGGGTTAGATTTAGAAGAGCTGATCGACGAAGAGAACGACCCGGGCCTCGGCAACGGCGGCCTGGGGCGTCTCGCCGCCTGCTTCCTCGACTCGCTGGCAACGCTGGCGCTGCCGGGCCGCGGCTACGGTATTCGCTACGACTACGGTATGTTCAAACAGAACATCGTCGACGGGCGCCAGAAAGAGTCGCCGGACTACTGGCTGGAGTACGGCAACCCGTGGGAGTTTAAGCGCCACAATACGCGCTACAAGGTGCGCTTTGGCGGACGTATCCAGCAGGAAGGCAAAAAATCCCGCTGGGTAGAAACGGAAGAGATCCTGGCCGTGGCCTACGACCAGATTATCCCCGGCTATGACACCGATGCCACCAACACGCTGCGCCTGTGGAGCGCCCAGGCCAGTAGCGAAATTAACCTCGGTAAATTCAACCAGGGTGACTACTTTGCGGCGGTGGAAGACAAAAACCACTCCGAGAACGTGTCCCGCGTGCTGTATCCGGATGACTCGACCTACTCCGGCCGCGAGCTGCGCCTGCGTCAGGAATATTTCCTCGTCTCCTCGACGATTCAGGATATCCTTAGCCGCCATCATCAGCTGCACAAAACCTACGCCAACCTGGCGGAGAAAACGGCGATCCACCTTAACGACACCCACCCGGTGCTCTCCATTCCGGAGCTGATGCGCCTGCTGATCGACGAGCATAAGTTCAGCTGGGATGACGCGTTTGAAGTGACCTGTCAGGTATTCTCCTACACCAACCACACGCTGATGAGCGAAGCGCTGGAAACGTGGCCGGTAGACATGCTCGGCAAAATCCTGCCGCGCCATCTGCAGATTATCTTTGAGATTAACGACTACTTCCTCAAGACGCTGCAGGAGCAGTACCCGAACGATACCGGGCTGCTGAGCCGCGCGTCCATCATTGATGAATCGAACGGTCGCCGCGTGCGCATGGCCTGGCTGGCGGTGGTCATCAGCCACAAGGTCAACGGCGTGTCCGAGCTCCACTCGAACCTGATGGTGCAGTCGCTGTTTGCGGACTTCGCGAAGATCTTCCCGACGCGGTTCTGCAACGTGACCAACGGGGTCACGCCGCGCCGCTGGCTGGCGCTGGCCAACCAGCCGCTCTCTGAGGTGCTGGACGAGAATATTGGCCGTACCTGGCGGACCGATTTGAGCCAGCTGAGCGAGCTGGAACAGCACATTGATTTCCCGACGGTGAACAAAGCCGTGCGCGAAGCCAAGCTGCTGAACAAAAAGCGTCTGGCGGTCTGGCTGGCGATGCACCTCAACGTGGTGGCAAACCCGAAAGCGCTGTTCGACGTTCAGATCAAACGCATCCACGAATACAAGCGTCAGCTGATGAACGTGCTGCACGTAATCACCCATTACAACCGCATCAAGGCCGATCCAACGGCCGAATGGGTGCCGCGCGTGAAGATTTTCGCCGGTAAGGCAGCTTCTGCCTACTACATGGCGAAGCACATCATTCATCTCATCAACGATGTGGCGAAGGTGGTTAACCAGGATCCGGACATTGGCGACAAGCTGAAGGTGGTCTTCATTCCGAACTACAGCGTAAGCCTGGCGCAGATGATCATCCCGGCGGCGGATCTCTCTGAGCAGATTTCCACGGCGGGTACGGAAGCATCCGGCACCAGTAACATGAAGTTTGCTCTTAACGGCGCGCTGACCATCGGCACGCTGGACGGGGCGAATGTCGAGATGCTGGAGCACGTGGGCGAAGAAAATATCTTTATCTTCGGTAATACGACGGAAGAGGTGGAGGCGCTGCGCAGGAAAGGCTACTCGCCACGTCAATATTACGAAGAGGATGAAGAGTTACGTCAGGTGCTGACGCAGATCGCGACCGGGGTGTTTAGCCCTGATGAACCGAGCCGCTATCGCGATCTGGTGGATTCGCTGATTAACTTTGGCGATCACTACCAGGTGCTGGCGGATTATCGCAGCTACGTGGACTGTCAGGATAAGGTGGACGAACTGTATCGTCAGCAGGAGAAGTGGACCAGCGCCGCGATGTATAACATCGCCAATATGGGCTATTTCTCGTCTGACAGGACCATCAAGGAGTATGCCGAGACGATCTGGCATATTGATCCGGTGAGGTTGTAAAAGCAAAACGGCAACCTCGGTTGCCGTTTTTAGTGTTTGTTCCCTCTCCCTGTGGGAGAGGGTCAGGGTGAGGGCATCAGCCCGCACCGATCGTATTACGACGCCAGCGACAGCTCACGCTTCCCCGCATTTTGCAGCAACCACTGCGCCACGCGAGACTGCTGCTCGGCGTTGAGCCACATCCCTTCTTTGGTACGACGCCAGATAGCATCATCCAGGCGACGAACCCACTCATGCTCAACCAGGTAACGCAGCTCGGCTTCGTACAGCTCGTGGCCGAAATGCTCGCCCAGATCCGCAATGTCCTTCGCATCGCCCAGGAACAGCTCGGTATTGCTGCCGTAGGTGCGGGCATAGTGGCGCGCCATTCCTTCGGTGATGAACGGGAAGCGACGGCGCAGCTTCGCGGCGTAATCATCGCGGTTATCGCCGATATCACCGCCGGGCAGTACCGCGCCTTTGGTCCATGCCGGGCCAATGCCTTTGTAGTACGGCGCCAGTTTTTCCAGCGCGTGCTCGGCCAGCTTGCGGTAGGTGGTCAGCTTGCCGCCAAACACGGAAAGCAGCGGCGCCTGACCGTCAACGTCGTGAATATCGAGCGTATAGTCGCGGGTAATCGCCTGCGGCGAGTCAGACTCGTCATCGCACAGCGGACGCACGCCGGAGTAGGTCCAGACCACGTCATCGCGTGACAGCTGTTTCCTGAAGTGCGCGTTATACACTTTGAGCAGGTAGTTCACTTCGCTCTCGTCGATCTCGACGTTCTTCGGATCGCCTTTGTACTCCACGTCGGTGGTGCCGATGATCGAAAATTCGTCCATCCACGGGATCACAAACACGATGCGCTTGTCTTCGTTCTGCAGAATGTAGGCCTGCTTCTGCGTATGCACGCGCGGCACCACAATGTGGCTGCCCTTGATCAGGCGAATGCCGTACGGCGAAGGCAGATGCATGCCGTCGTCGAAGAACTGCTTCACCCACGGGCCGGTAGCGTTCACCAGGCCGCGCGCTTTCCAGCTGAATTTCTCGCCGGTATCGATGTCTTCCGCTTCCACAATCCACAGGCCGTTTTCACGACGGGCAGCGGTCGCGCGGGTACGGGTTTTCACCTCGCCACCTTTCTTCTCGACCATCTGGGCATTCGCCAGCACCAGGCGCGCATCGTCCACCCAGCAGTCGGAATATTCGAAACCACGCACGATTTCAGGCTTAAGGACCGATTCTGAGCTAAAACGCAAACCTTTCGAACCCGGGAGGCTGGTGCGTTTACCCAGATGATCGTACATAAACAGACCAATTCGGATCATCCACGCCGGACGCAGATGCGGGCGATGGGGCAGGCGGAAGCGCATCGGGATAGCCAGATGCGGCGCCATTTTCAGCAGCACTTCACGTTCGGCCAGTGCTTCACTGACCAGGCGGAATTCGTAGTGTTCCAGGTAGCGCAGGCCACCGTGAATCAGTTTGGAGCTGGCGGACGACGTCGCGCAGGCGAGATCGTTAGCTTCCAGCATCAGTACGGATAAACCGCGTCCTGCGGCATCGACCGCAATACCGGCACCGTTGATGCCACCGCCTATCACAATCAGATCTTTGGTTTCCATAACACCCTCATGCACTTTCGTTAAAGCTCAGAAATGTTCGATATCGCTCATAATAGCAAAGGAACGCGCTTTTGGTAACATCAAAAAAACAATTTAGAGTGATATGGATAACATAATGGCGTTTACCCGCCGCCAGGACGTACACTACGGGGTAAAATTGTGTCGTTGACCACTGTAAAGAGAACACCATGGATCAGTTTGAATGTATTAACGTAGAAGAAGCCCACCAGAAGATGCACCAGGGAAAAGCGGTGCTGGTGGACATCCGCGATCCGCAGAGTTTTGCGATGGGCCACACGCCGGGCGCGTTCCATCTCACCAACGACACGCTGGGCGCGTTTATGCGCGATAACGACTTCGAGACGCCGGTGATGGTCATGTGCTACCACGGCAACAGCAGCAAGGGCGCGGCGCAGTATCTGCTTCAGCAGGGCTACGACGCGGTATACAGCGTCGACGGCGGCTTCGATGCCTGGCATCGTCATTTCCCGGCAGAAGTGGAATACGCTTTTGAGCGCTGATCCCGCTATACTATCCCCTTTTGTGTGGAAATAAGCGACCGCTGCCCATGTTGATGATCACCTCTTTTACCAACCCGCGCGTCGCCCAGGCGTTTGTCGACTATATGGCGACGCAGGGCGTTATTCTGACCATTCAGCAACATAACCAGACCGACGTCTGGCTGGCCGACGAGAGCCAGGCCGCGCGCGTAAACGAAGAGCTGGCGCGTTTTCTTGAGAACCCCGGCGACCCGCGCTATCTGGCGGCCAGCTGGCAGTCCGGGCAGACCGACAGCGGACTGTACTACAGCCGTTTTCCCTTCCTTGCCACCATCCGCGAACGCGCGGGCCCGTTTACGCTGCTGCTGATGGCGGCCTGCATTATCGTCTTCATTATTATGAACGTGGTGGGCGACCAGAGCGTGATGATTGCCCTGGCCTGGCCCTATGATCCGTCTCTTGATTTTGACGTCTGGCGCTACTTTAGCCACGCGCTGATGCACTTCTCGGTAATGCATATCCTCTTCAACCTGCTCTGGTGGTGGTATCTCGGCGGCGCTGTTGAAAAGCGTCTGGGCAGCGGCAAGCTGATCGTTATCACCCTTATCAGCGCCCTGCTGAGCGGCTATGTGCAGCACAAGTTCAGCGGGCCGTGGTTCGGCGGGCTGTCGGGCGTCGTGTATGCCCTGATGGGCTATGTCTGGCTTCGCGGGGAGCGCGATCCGGAAAGCGGCATCTATTTGCAGCGCGGATTAATAACCTTTGCGTTAATATGGCTAATTGCCGGATGGTTTGATCTGTTTGGTATGTCTATCGCCAACGGTGCACACGTCGCCGGGCTGGCCGTGGGGCTGGCGATGGCGTTTGCCGACACGCTCCATGCGCGAAAACGAACATAATTCTCAGGGATAATTGATGAAACAAACACAACGTCATGACGCTATTATCGAACTGGTAAAAAAACAGGGATACGTCAGCACTGAAGAGCTGGTGGAGCAGTTTGCCGTCAGCCCACAAACCATCCGTCGTGACCTGAACGACCTGGCCGATCAGAACCGCATTCTTCGCCACCACGGCGGGGCGGCGCTGCCGTCCAGTTCGGTCAATACCTCCTGGCATGACCGTAAAGCCACGCAGACGGCAGAGAAAGAGCGCATTGCCCGCAAGGTCGCCAGCCAGATCCCGAACGGGGCGACGCTGTTTATTGATATCGGCACCACGCCGGAAGCGGTGGCCCATGCGCTGCTGGATCACGAGAACCTGCGCGTGGTCACCAACAACCTGAACGTGGCCAATACCCTGATGCAGAAAGACGACTTCCGCATCATCCTCGCGGGCGGCGAACTGCGCAGCCGCGACGGCGGGATTATCGGCGAAGCGACCCTCGATTTTATCTCTCAGTTCCGCCTCGACTTCGGCATTCTCGGGATCAGCGGCATCGACAGCGACGGCTCGCTGCTGGAGTTTGACTATCACGAGGTGCGCACCAAGCGCGCGATTATTGAAAACTCACGCCACGTGATGCTGGTGGTGGATCATTCCAAGTTTGGCCGTAACGCGATGGTGAACATGGGCAGCATCAGCATGGTGGATGCGGTCTATACCGACGTGATGCCGCCGGCGGGCGTGATGCAGGTGATTAAAGATAATAATTTGCAGTTAGAGTTGTGTTGAAAAGCCGTTCCCCCTCTCCCTGTGGGAGAGGGCCGGGGTGAGGGCATCAGGCCGCACAAAACCTAAACCCCATACCCCATCATCTTCAACAGCTGCTGCGCATGCTGCACCGCATCTTGTCGATGCGCCACGCCCAGCTTCTGATACAGATTGCGGATATGCGTTTTGATGGTGGTCGCCGCCACCGCGAGCTCGCCGGCAATCTGCTCGTTGCTGTAGCCTGAATAGATCAGCCCCAGAACCTGCCATTCGCGCTGGGTGAGCGGGCTGGTGCGGATAAGTTCCGGCACTTCCGGATGGTTCAGCAGACGTTCAACGAAGTTCTCATCAAAATGCGCGAACTTGTGCCGATGATGCTGGTTAATCTCGCGCAGGATGCGCTGGGCGCGATGCTGATCCAGCTCCGGCAGCGTGTTGAGCTGAATAAGCTGACGCAGCTGCTGCGCCATCACTTCACCTTCAATCACAAAGTGGCTGATAAACCCGGTGCGGTTAGCCAGCTGCAGCGCTTCCAGCAGCACGCGCTGGGCATCGTTTTTACGACCCGCCTGCCAGTAGAGCTGGTTCAGCAGCAGCAGGTTGCGGTTCAGGTCGCTCATCAGACGCAGGCTGCGCGCGTTCTCGTTCAGCTCTTCCAGCACAATCTCTGCGGGCTCTATTTCACCGAGCAGGATCTGCGCGCGGGCAATGTTGCGCCACTGGCTCTGCAGGAAGTGGTTGTTAGCAAATTCCGGTTTTGGCGTCTGACGCAGCCAGTTGGCGGCGGATTTTTTATCGCCGGTCATCTGCCAGTAAATCACCCGGACCTTATCGGCGTTAGAGACCCAGTCGCTATGATACTGACCGTTGCCGAGCAGGTTCTCCAGGCGGTTCAGATGGTTGCGGGCGTTATCGAGATCGCCGCGCGCCAGCGAGCACTGCACCAGCAGCGCCAGGCACTGCAGCTGCTGCTGAGGCTGGAAGCTGGAAAGGACATCCACACCCTGGCGGGCGCAGCTTTCCGCTTCATCCAGACGCGACCATGCCCACAGCAGCTGAGCGCGGATACGCAACAGGAACTCGTGCATCGGCAGCTGTTCCAGGTGCTGTTCACGAATCAGCTGGAACGCTTTTTCCTGGTTTTCCCAGGCGGCCTGCAGGAACCCCTGCGCGAATAAAATCTCGCTCTGTTGGATCAGGCTCCACAGCGCGTAATGCCAGACATCATGACGACGCGCCATCTGTTCGGTTTGCTGCATCAGTGAAAGCGAACGGGTGAGGTCGCCTTTGCAGTGCAGCACCTCACCGTGCACCGAAGTCGCAACGATGCGGCTGTAGAAGTTAGCCAGCGGCAGCTCGTCCAGCGCGACCATCGCCAGCCGTTCAGCTTCGTCCGGGTCGCCGTCGTTAATGGCCACCTGAGCGCGCAGCGCGTTAAATTCGCCATGCAGGGTGGTATCCATTTCGCTTTCCATCTCCTGCTCGGCGCGCGCCAGCAGGGTGTTCACTTCGCTGTAGCGGTGCTGGCTCTGCATCAGCCAGGCCTGCAGCAGTACCAGACGCGGGTTCTCCAGCAGGCTTTCCCACGGCAGGGCTTTGAGAGACTCTTCCAGCAGGGTCAGCTCGCTGTGGTTAAACAGGCCCCACGCATGATTGAGGAGGATATCGCGCAGCATGCTGGCATCACCGGCGGCCAGCGCGTGGTGGATGGCCTCGCTCGGGAAGCCTTGCGCCATCCAGCTTTCGGCAGCGGCGCGGTGGATCTCCGGCAGTTCAACCGCCAGTTCCCACTGACAGCGCTGGCGCAGGAAGCTGCCAAACAGCGGATGATAGCTAAACCACTCGCCGGGATCGTCCATGCGCGTCAGGAAAAGGCCCTGACGTTCAATCTCTTCGAGCTGCAGCTGGCCGTTTTCACACCCCGTCACGCGCACGATGAGTGCATCGTTCATGGAGCGCAGCAGAGAGCTTTTCAGCAGGAAATTACGCGTCGAGGGATCGACGCTGTCCAGCACCTCATCCACCAGGTAGTCAGAAAGGTGACTGGCGTTGATGCCCGCCAGACGCCGGGCAGACTGATGCGCCGGACTGTTGTTTTGTCGGGCGGAGAGCGCGATAAGCTGCAGCGCCGTGGCCCAGCCGGCAACGTCATCACACAGACGACTGCTTTCGGCGGCCTCAATCGGTGATGTCAGGCGGCAGTCAAAGAACTGTTTCGCTTCCTGGTGGGTAAAGGCCAGCTGCTGGCTGCCCACTTCCAGAAGCTGATCGCGCACGCGCAGGTTGGCAATACCCAGCTGCGGCAGGTTGCGTGACAGCACCACTAAAGTCAGGTTTTCCGGCTGATGGCGCAGGAAGAAACGCATCGATTCATGAATCACCGGGTTAGTGATGAGATGGTAATCATCAATCACCACGTAAAGCGGGCGATGCCATTCGGCCAGTTCGATAAACAGCTGAGAGAAAAGGGAGGACAGGCTGGCGTACTGGCGCTTTTGCACCATCACCTCACTGGCGACGCAGTGTCCATGGGTGGCTTGCTGTATGGCGGCAATCAGATAGCTGGCAAAACGCTCCTGCTGGTTATCGCCCTCGTCGAGGGAGTACCAGCCAAGATCGCTTTTACCCGCGGCCCATTGCGAAATGAGCGTTGTTTTTCCATAGCCTGCAGGGCTCGTAACCAGCGCCAGTCGGAAATTATGCGCGCCGGAAAGTTTAGCCAACAGACGCTCGCGGACCACTGTATGGTCAAGACGAACCGGGCGACTTAATTTAGACGGAATCAACATAGGTTTCACTTCACTGTGGGGAACGAGAGATTTTATTTTTTTTGCGCTTCGTAATTAATAGGATATAAGGTCGAACAGAAAGAGAACTATTGCAAGTTATGTCTGGGTTTTGTGGTTCTGAATTTGCACTCTGTCACAAAACATTCAGGCAAATGTTGGAACTTTCTCGAAAGGGGCTTAATGCCGCGTCACTACTGGCTTGTCTGGATTCGTTACCGCTGCGCTGAAACTGGTTTCAGAAAGGTATAGTGACGTCAAATTTAATAAAGTGCGGGTAAAGTTGAGTGAGAGTAATAGTCTCCGGAGATGTAACCCGATGACTAAATTATTATTCTACGTAAGTAATCATTTCAGAACGGATTAATTTCACCCGAAACTGCATTTCATTTCTTTGACATTCTCCCCGGTTACTTTTTTATCTTCCGGGCACACTCGAACTATGCTCTGAGAGTGGCCTCGATCACACTTTTATGCTCATCCCCGCTACTCCTCCCTGTCTAATCCCCCACAGGAGGAGGAAGAGGGGAAATGAGCCAGGCACACTAGCGCCAACTTGTGTTTTCTTTCTAAAGGATGCCGATCCCCTATGTCACAGCCTACCTTCAACAAAGCTCAATTCCAGGCTGCCCTGACGCGTCAGTGGCAGCGTTTTGGCCTTCATGCTGCAAACGAGATGACGCCTCACCAGTGGTGGCAGGCCGTGAGCGGTGCGCTCGCAGAGCAGCTGGATGCTCAACCGGTGGCGAAGCCTGTTAAAGGCCAGCGTCACGTGAACTATATCTCGATGGAATTCCTGATTGGCCGCCTGACCGGCAACAACCTGCTGAACCTGGGCTGGTATCAGGACGTCGGCGATGTGCTGAAAGAACACGACATTAACCTGACCGACCTGCTGGAAGAAGAGACTGACCCGGCGCTGGGCAACGGCGGCCTGGGCCGTCTGGCAGCCTGTTTCCTTGACTCTATGGCGACCGTCGGCCAATCGGCGATCGGCTATGGTCTGAACTACCAGTACGGCCTGTTCCGTCAGTCGTTTGCCGATGGCCATCAGATGGAAGCGCCAGACGACTGGCATCGCAATACCTATCCGTGGTTCCGCCACAACGCGCAGCTGGATGTGCAGGTCGGCATTGGCGGAAAAGTGACAAAGCAGGGGCTCTGGGAACCGGCGTTCACCATTACCGGTGAAGCCTGGGATCTGCCGGTGCTCGGCTACCGTAACGGCGTGGCGCAGCCGCTGCGTCTGTGGCAGGCGAAGCACGCGCATCCGTTTAACCTGACCAAATTTAACGACGGCGATTTCCTGCGCGCCGAGCAGCAGGGCATCGACGCCGAGAAGCTGACCAAAGTCCTCTACCCGAACGACAACCACCTGGCCGGTAAAAAGCTGCGCCTGATGCAGCAGTACTTCCAGTGCGCCTGCTCCGTGGCGGACATTCTGCGTCGCCATCACCTGGCGGGCCGCAAGCTGGCGCAGCTGCCGGACTTCGAAGTGATTCAGCTCAACGATACGCACCCGACGATTGCCATCCCGGAACTGCTGCGCGTGCTGATCGACGAGCATCAGCTGAGCTGGGACGACGCCTGGGCCATCACCAGCCGTACCTTTGCCTACACCAACCACACTCTGATGCCAGAGGCGCTCGAGTGCTGGGATGAGAAGCTGGTGAAAACGCTGCTGCCGCGCCACATGCAGATCATCAACAAGATTAACGACCAGTTTAAAACCCTGGTGGCTAAAACCTGGCCGGGCAACAAAGCGGTCTGGGCGAAGCTGGCGGTGGTTCACGACAAGCAGGTGCGCATGGCGAACATGTGCGTGGTTAGCGGCTTTGCGGTGAACGGCGTGGCGGCGCTGCACTCGGATCTGGTGGTCAAAGATCTCTTCCCGGAATACCACCAGCTGTGGCCGACCAAATTCCACAACGTGACCAACGGCATCACGCCGCGTCGCTGGATCAAGCAGTGCAACCCGCTGCTGGCCGGCCTGCTGGATAAGACCCTGAAGAAAGAGTGGGCCAACGATCTGGACCAGCTCATCAACCTGGAAAAATACGCTGACGACGCGAAATTCCGCGAGCAGTACCGTGCGATCAAGCTGGAGAACAAGGTTCGCCTGGCGGAGTTTGTGAAAGTGCGTACCGGGATTGAGATCAACCCGAACGCCATTTTCGATATCCAGATTAAACGTCTGCACGAGTACAAACGTCAGCACCTGAACCTGCTGCACATTCTGGCGTTGTACAAAGAGATCCGCGAGAACCCGCAGGCTGACCGCGTGCCGCGCGTGTTCCTGTTCGGTGCGAAAGCGGCGCCGGGCTACTACCTGGCGAAAAATATTATCCTCGCCATCAATAAAGTGGCGGCGGCGATCAACAGCGATCCGAAAGTGGGCGACAAGCTGAAGGTGGTGTTCCTGCCGGACTACTGCGTCTCGGCGGCTGAACTGCTGATCCCGGCGGCGGATATCTCCGAGCAGATCTCTACCGCAGGGAAAGAGGCGTCCGGTACCGGCAACATGAAGCTGGCGCTGAACGGCGCGCTGACCGTCGGTACGCTCGACGGGGCCAACGTCGAAATCGCCGAGAAGGTCGGTGAAGAGAATATCTTTATCTTCGGCCATACCGTGGAAGAGGTGAAAGCCATCAAGGCCAAAGGCTATGACCCGGTGAAATGGCGTAAGAAAGACAAAGTGCTCGACGCGGTGCTGAAGGAGCTGGAAAGCGGTAAATACAGCGACGGCGACAAGCACGCGTTTGACCAGATGCTGCACAGCATGGACAAACACGGCGGTGACCCGTATCTGGTGATGGCGGACTTCACGGCCTATGTAGAAGCGCAAAAGCAGGTCGACGTGATGTATCGTGACCAGGAGGCGTGGACCCGCGCGTGCATTCTGAACACTGCCCGCTGCGGTATGTTCAGCTCTGACCGTTCAATCCGTGATTATCAGGCCCGTATCTGGCAGGCAAAACGCTAAGGAAGCGCGATGGAGAGTAAACGTCTGGACAGCGCCGCGCAGGCGGCGGGGATCAGCCTCAGTTACATAAATGCGCACGGCAAACCGCAGTCTATTGGCGCCGACACCAAAAGACGTTTGCTGGACGCCATGCACAAAGCCGACGCGAAAGCGTCGGTTGCGCCGGTGCCGAACGTGAAGGTGTTCACCGCAGGCAAAAAGATGCCGCTGGCGGTGGAGGGGCGCGGCGAGTTTAGCTGGCTGCTCACCACCGAAGAGGGGCATCAGCACAAAGGCCACGCCACCGGCGGCAAAACGTTAAACCTTCCGGCGAAGCTGCCGGAGGGGTATCACACCCTCACGCTCACCCAAGATGACCTGCGTTTCCACTGCCGGGTGATCGTCGCGCCAAAACGCTGCTACGAGCCGCAGGCGCTGCTCGAAGGCAAAAAGCTGTGGGGCGCCTGCGTGCAGCTCTACACCCTGCGCTCCGACAGCAACTGGGGCATCGGTGATTTTGGCGATCTGAAAAAGATGCTGGCTTCCGTGGGCGAGCGCGGCGGCGCGTTTATTGGCCTCAACCCGATCCACGCGCTCTATCCGGCCAACCCGGAGAGCGCCAGCCCGTATAGCCCGTCGTCCCGTCGCTGGCTGAACGTGATTTATATCGACGTTAACGCGTTAGAAGACTTCAAAAACAGCAAAGAGGCGCAGACGTGGTGGAAACTCAGCACCACGCAGCAGGCGCTGAAGCAGGCGCGCGACGCAGACTGGGTGGACTATTCCACCGTCACGGCGCTGAAAATGGCCGCGCTGCGTCTGGCGTGGAAAGGCTTTTCGCAGCGCGATGACGAGCAGATGGCCGCGTTCCGCCAGTTTGTGACGCAGGAGGGCGAGAGCCTGTACTGGCAGGCGGCGTTTGATGCGCTGCACGCGTATCAGGTGAAAGAGGACGAAATGCGCTGGGGCTGGCCGGTCTGGCCTGACGCCTATCAGTCCGTCGACACGCCTGAAGTGAAAGCGTTCTGTGAAAAATATGCCGATGAAGTGGACTTCTACCTGTGGCTGCAGTGGCTGGCGTACAGCCAGTTTGCCGCCTGCTGGCAGGTGAGCCAGGGCTATAAGATGCCGATCGGCCTTTATCGCGACCTGGCCGTGGGCGTGGCGGAAGGCGGCGCGGAAACCTGGTGCGACCGCGAGCTTTACTGTCTGAAAGCCTCCGTCGGCGCGCCGCCGGATATCCTTGGCCCGCTCGGCCAGAACTGGGGATTGCCGCCGATGGATCCGCACGTCATGGCGGCGCGCGCCTACGAGCCGTTCATCGACCTGCTGCGCGCCAACATGCAGAACTGCGGCGCGCTGCGCATCGACCACGTGATGTCCGTGCTGCGCCTGTGGTGGATCCCGTACGGTGAAACCGCCGATCACGGGGCGTACGTGCAGTACCCGGTTGACGATCTGCTGTCGATCCTGGCGCTGGAAAGTAAGCGCCACCAGTGCATGGTGATCGGTGAAGATCTCGGTACCGTGCCGGTGGAAATTGTCAGCAAGCTCCGCGACAGCGGCGTCTACTCCTATAAAGTGCTCTATTTTGAAAACGACCATGAGAAAACCTTCCGCGCGCCGAAAGCGTACCCTGAACAGTCAATGGCAGTCGCGACGACGCATGACCTTCCTACGCTTCGTGGCTATTGGGAAAGCGGCGACCTGACGCTCGGCAAAACGCTGGGGCTGTATCCTGATGAAGAGGTTCTGCGCGGCCTGTATCAGGATCGCGAGCTCTCCAAACAGGGGCTGCTGGATGCGCTTCACAAGCAGGGCTGTCTGCCGAAACGTGCCGGACATAAGGCGTCGTTGATGTCGATGACCGCGACCCTCAATCGCGGCCTGCAGCGCTATATTGCCGACAGCAACAGCGCCCTGCTGGGCCTGCAGCCGGAAGACTGGATTGATATGGCGGAGCCGGTGAACATTCCAGGCACCAGCTATCAGTACAAGAACTGGCGTCGCAAGCTGTCCACAACGCTTGAGAAGATGTTTGCCGATGATGGGGTGAACAAGCTGATTAAGGATTTGGACAAGCGGCGAAAAGCGGACGCGAAGAAGTGATAAAAAAACCCGCCAGTGGCGGGTTTTTTATTGCCGGGTAAGCGTAGCGCCACCCGGCTTTTTTACATCAAACCACCATATTCAACAGCAGCACCCCGACCAGACCACACACCGAAATAATGGTTTCCAGCGCGGACCAGGATTTGATGGTTTCACCGATCGTCAGGTTGAAGTACTCCTTGAACAGCCAGAAGCCAGGGTCGTTAACGTGAGAGAAAATCACGCTACCGGAACCGACGGCGATAACCATCAGCTCAGGGCTTACGCCCGTGGTCGCAATCAGCGGGGCAACGATACCGCCTGCGGTGATCGCCGCAACGGTCGCCGAACCCAGCGCAATACGCAGAACCGCAGCAATAGACCAGGCCATCAGGAGCGGAGACACGTTGGTTTCATGCATCATGGCAGCGATGTATTTGTCCACGCCGCTGTCGACCAGAACCTGCTTGAACGCACCGCCACCGCCGATGATCAGGAGCATCATGGCAATGATTTTGATGGAAGAGGTCAGCGTATCGTTGATCTGATCCATTGAACGGCCGCGGTTCAGGCCGAAGGTGAACATCGCGATCAGCACGGCAATCAGCGTTGCCATCACCGGGTCACCCAGGAATTCCGCAACGGACAGGAACGGATGACCTTTCGGCAGGATCATCTCCGCCACGGCGCGCATCGCCATCAGGATCACCGGTACCAGAGAGGTCCAGACGCTGACGCCAAAGCCAGGCATCTCTTCTTCGGTGAAGGTTTTGGCGCTGTACAGACCTTCCGGGATCGGCTTATCAATGCCTTTCAGGAAGCGGGCGTAAACCGGGCCTGCCAGAATCACCGTTGGGATCGCCAGAATCGTACCGAACAGCAGGGTTTTACCCATATCCGCGTGGAAAATGGTTGCGATAGCGGTTGGGCCCGGGTGCGGCGGCAGGAAGCCGTGAGTCACGGACAGCGCCGCAGCCATTGGCACACCAACATACAGCAGCGGGATGTTTGCCGCAGCCGCGATGGTGAACACCAGCGGCAGCATCAGCACGAAGCCCACTTCATAGAACAGCGCGAAACCGACGGTAAAACCGGTTAACACCACGGCCCACTGAATGTGCTGTTTACCGAATTTGGCAATCAGGGTGGTGGCAATACGCTGTGCGCCCCCGCAGTCCGCCAGCATTTTGCCGAGCATGGCGCCGAAGCCCATGATCAGCGCCAGGCTGCCGAGCGTGCCGCCGACGCCGGCTTTGATGGAACTGATAACTTTAACCAGCGGCATACCCTGCATCAGACCGACTGCAAGTGCCACCAGAACCAGAGCGATAAATCCGTTCAGCTTGAAGCGGATCATCAAGAGCAGTAATAACACAACACCGATAGCAACGATGACTAATGGCATGATTTACCTGGCCTTTGAATTGTTATGGGTAACGTCATTGTTTCAACGACAAATTCCGATTGTCCCAACTGGGAACAGAGTGTTAACGGCACTCATACTGATGCCTTCGAAACCATTAAGTTTAGTCGGCTGTTATAAGGATGCTGAGTGCCCACGAGAATGATACGGGTAACATGACTTGATTGAGAATCACCCAGGGAGGGTAAATTTGAATTATGAGACGCAGGTCAACATATAGAGGGAGAGGTAAACGCAAAACGGTAACCACGAGGTTACCGTTTTTAATATTTTCACCCTCTCCCGTGGGAGAGGGCTGGGGTGAGGGCATCAGACCTCACTATTTTTGTAGGCCCGGTAAGCGCAGTGCCACCGGGCAATACGGACGGATACTGAATTAGTAGTAAGAGTGCTCGCCGCGCTGGTGCTCGGTCAGGTCACGCACGCCTTTCAGTTCCGGGAACTCGTTCAGAAGCTGCTTCTCGATCCCTTCTTTCAGCGTTACATCGACCATGGAACAGCCGTTACAGCCGCCACCAAACTGCAGAATGGCAAAACCTTCGTCGGTGATTTCCATCAGGGAAACACGACCGCCGTGGCCCGCCAGCTGTGGGTTGATCTGGGATTGCAGCAGATACTCAACGCGTTCCATCAGCGGGGCATCGTCAGACACTTTACGCATTTTCGCGTTCGGCGCTTTCAGGGTCAGCTGAGAACCCAGCTGATCGGTGACGAAGTCGATCTCCGCATCTTCAAGATACGGTGCACTCAGCTCATCAACGTAGGCGGTGAGCTGTTCAAATTTAAGGGCAGTGTCAGTCGCTTCCACAGCGTCCGGAGGACAATAAGAAACACCACATTCTGCATTCGGAGTGCCTGGATTAATCACAAACACGCGGATCTGCGTCCCTTCTTCCTGATTTGCCAGCAGTTTGGCAAAGTGCGCTTGTGCAGAATCGGAAATACGGATCATAGCTTTGGCCTAATAGTTGACTAAATTACCTGGGTATAATCATACGCCCATTGAAGAAGGGCTACAAGGTACGGCACAGACACCATACCTGAACCGACGCGGCGCCGCTTCGCAAAAGCAGTCGGGAAAGTTCAGCAACGGTACTGCCCGTGGTGACGACATCATCCACAATCGCGATATGGAGACCGTCGACCGGCAATTCAAGGCGAAAGGCATTTTTGAGGTTTCTTTTGCGCAGCCGGGCGCTGAGCTGATGCTGGATAGCGGTGGCATGAACACGTGTAAGCGCGCGGGCCTCGTACCGACAGCCGAGCCACCGCGCGAGGGGACGGCAGAGCAGGTCACTCTGGTTATAGCCGCGCCGCCAGTGCCGACGTCGGTATAAAGGGACATTCACCACCATGTCGATTTTCGCCAGAGCCCGCTGACGTCGCGCCTGCAAAACCGCCAGCAATAGCAGGCGGGCAAGGGGCTGTGCCAGCGAGCTCTGCCCGGAAAACTTCAGCGCATGAACCAGTCTGCTCAGCGGGGGGACATAATCATCCACGGCCACCAGCGCGCTCCACGGCGGGGATTTTTTCAGGCAACGACCACAGGGCAAAGAGGGATTTGTGGCCGGTAAACCACATTGTGGACAGGTCCCGATACGCCATTCCAGCGATCGCGTGCAGACGGAGCAGACGCCCCACCGGCCGAGCGCCAGCGGCATTTGGCATAGCCAGCACAAGCCGGGTACTGTTAGCATGTGCAACCTCCATGTGAAAAAAGAGAACAGTAACTGATGAAGACGCTGTGGTGGCAGACCGTAGGGACAGGAAATTGCCATCTTGTGCTGCTGCACGGATGGGGCCTGAATGCGGAGATATGGCATTGCATACGTGAGGAACTTGCCTCGCATTTCACATTGCATCTGGTGGATTTACCCGGCTTTGGCCGCAGCCGCGGGTATGGCGCGTTGTCGCTTGATGAGATGGCGCAGCAGGTTCTGGACGCTGCGCCGCAAAACGCGGTCTGGCTGGGCTGGAGCCTGGGCGGGCTGGTGGCAAGCCAGATTGCGCTGTCGCGGCCTGACCGCGTAAAAGCGCTGGTGACGGTGGCGTCATCGCCCTGTTTTAGCGCGCAGGAAGAGTGGCCGGGGATCAAGCCTGACGTGCTGGCGGGCTTCCAGCAGCAGCTGAGCGACGATTTCCAGCGGACCGTAGAGCGGTTCCTTGCATTGCAGACAATGGGCACTGACACCGCGCGTAAGGATGCCCGAACGCTGAAGCAGACCGTGCTTTCGCTGCCGATGCCGGAGGTTGAGGTGCTAAACGGCGGTCTTGAACTCCTGAAAACGGTTGACCTGCGCGAGCCGCTGGCCGCGCTGACGGTGCCGCACCTGCGTATCTATGGTTACCTCGACGGGATCGTGCCGCGCAAAGTGGTTCCGCTGCTGGATTCGCTCTGGCCGGACAGCGAATCGCAGATCATTGCCAAAGCCGCACATGCCCCGTTTATCTCTCATCCGACGGAGTTTTGTTCAGCGCTGATTGCGTTAAGTCAACGTTTAGACTGATTATTTTCTATCCAGCCTGGAAAAAGTTACACACCGCAACCATACTCCTGATGTCGTTGCGGTTGTTCTGCCTACGATAATCAAAACAACAATCCTATGGAGAGTCAGGCTATGAAACTTGTTACAGGTATTGTCACTTCTCTGGTTATTGGGTCACTGTCATTTGGCGTCTTTGCGGCAAAAGAGCTGGAAAAAGATAAAGTTGCCGGCATGAATCTGACGAAAATTGGTGAGATTTCTACGTCTGACACCACCGCGCCGATGGACGCGAGAAAAGAGCTGTCGAAGAAAGCGGATGAGCTGGGCGGAACGTACTATGTCGTCACCAGCGCAGAAAAACAGACCAAAAACGTACGCGCAACGGCGGACGTCTACAAGTAATACGATAAAGCCGGGCAGCGATGCCCGGCTTTGTTAACGCAGCGCCCACCACTCTCTTAGGCAGGCCTTTCCTTCCGGACAGCTTTTACAACTGCCGGAGAGACAGCCGTCCGCGTCTTCCTGAATCCGCACGGCTTTCCCCATGGCTTCCAGTCTTTCCAGCATGGCATCGATCATCGGCTGCGGCGTATGCAGGCTGAGGCTCAGCTGTTTCGCCTCCATCCGCCCTTGCAGTGCCAGCAGGTCACGAACCTGAATCAACGATGCCATGGTGTGCTCCTTAGTGACAGTCGCCCGCCGGGCTGCTGCAGCAGGTCGCGGCGGTTTTACGGTTTGCCAGCAGGTCGATGTCGACGCGGCTGCGCGCCCGCCGCAGCAGACCAAGCACGATCGCGTTAAACAGCACAACCGCGAGAATGCAGACCAGGCTGTAGCGAGGATGCTGGCTGAAGTTAACGGTTTGATAAAAGAGCGTCGACAGCGAGTACGCAATGTTTAACCCCCACAGGATGGAGAAGCCCATCCAGCCGCGGCTGGACTCGCGCGCAATCGCCCCCATCACGGAGATGCATGGAATGTAGAGCAGAACAAAGATGAGGTAGCTGTAGGCCGCAGACGCGCTGCCAAATTTCTCGCCCATCACGCCCATGGCACCCGTCGCCATTTCGCCGTCGCCTTTGCTGGCCTCAATAGGGTTCGCCAGCACGCTCAGGCTGAAGGTGTCTTTCAGGCTCTGCCAGGTTTCCTCTACGGCACCCAGCAGTTCATGACCGAGATGAAACTCTGCCGGATTAAATTCCTGTTCCTGAATGTTCTCGGCGGTGTAAAGCGTGTTCAGGGTGCCGACAACCACCTCTTTCGCCATCGCGCCGGTGAACAGCCCGACGGTTGCCTGCCAGTTATCCTCATGCACGCCAATCGGTTTGAAGACCGGCGTGATGACGCGGCTGACGGAGGCGAGGGCAGAGTCGTTGATGCTATCTGCCGCCTGCCCGCTGAGGGTGAAGCTGTTCAGCGCGCTCAGGAAAATGCTGACGATGACAATGACCTTACCGGCGCGCAGCACAAAGCCCTTCAGGCGCTGCCAGGTCTGGATCGCCAGGCTTTTCAGATGCGGCACGTGATACACCGGCAGCTCCATCACAAACGGCGACGCTTCACCGCGCATGATGGTGTGCTTCAGCATTAAACCGGTAAGAATAGCCATCACGATGCCCAGCACATACAGCGAGAAGACCGCCAGCGCGCCCTGCTGACCGAAGAAGGCTGCGGCAAAGACCGCAAAGATTGCCAGACGGGCACCGCAGGACATAAACGGCGCCATCATGATGGTCATCAGACGCTCGCGCGGCGCATCCAGGGTGCGTGCGCCCATCACCGACGGTACGTTACAGCCGAAGCCGACAATCAGCGGGACGAAGGATTTACCCGGCAGACCCAGCGCCTGCATCAGACGATCCATCACGAACGCGGCGCGCGCCATGTAGCCGGAATCTTCCAGGAACGAGAGGAACAGATACATCATGCCGATCTGCGGCACCAGAGGCAGAACGGTGTTGATACCGCCGCCGATCCCCTGCGCGAGGAAGATGGTTAACCATTCCGGGAAGTGCAGGGTGTAACCCACCCACTGAATACCGTGTACGAAGACCGCGACGGAACCGGCGTCGAAAATGGGCTGGAATGCGCCGCCGATGTTAATGGCGAGCAGGAACATCACGTACATCACCAGCAGGAAGATGGGCAAACCGAGGAAGCGGTTAAGCACAACTTTATCCACCGCTGCCGTAAAGCGGCTGGGCTCTGCCGTCAGGGCGTTGCTGACAACGTCGCAAATCGAGGCGATGGCCTGGTAACGCGCGTCGGCGATGTGCAGCGCCGGGTCGTCCAGCTCGTTGCTAAGACGGGCCACCGTCGCGTCCAGCTTATCGGCCGCATGCCCTGCGTAAGCGCGGCTGTAGATATCCCCTTCCAGCATCTGCAGGCCGAGCCACAGGCGCTGTTTCGCAGGCATGCTGTTGTCCATCTCCTGCGCCAGCACATTGGCTTCGCGCAGGAGAGGCTGCGCGTAATGCACCAGCTCAATGTCATGATTTCCCTGGTGACGGTCAATGGCCAGCTTCAGCGCATCAATACCGCGAGCGCGCGTCGAGACCAGCGGAACGACCGGGCAACCCAGGCGCGCGGAGAGGGCATCGACGTCGATACGCAGCTTTTGTTTCTCCGCAATGTCGAGCATGTTGAGCGCCACGATGCAGGGGAT
This sequence comes from Enterobacter sp. WP_7_1, assembly GCF_003688535.1. Taxonomy (NCBI): domain Bacteria; kingdom Pseudomonadati; phylum Pseudomonadota; class Gammaproteobacteria; order Enterobacterales; family Enterobacteriaceae; genus Enterobacter; species Enterobacter sp. WP_7_1. The sequence goes on from NZ_REFK01000006.1 coordinate 113,500, forward strand.
CCCCAGCTCCAGCAGCTGCAGCGTCAGATAAAGGTTACGTTCGAGATTGGAAGCGTCGACCACGTTGATCAGCAGGTCCGCGTCGCCGCCAAGAATATAGTGGCAGGCAATCTGCTCATCGAGCGAAGTTTGCGACGAAATGGTGGTTAAGGAGTAGGTGCCGGGAAGGTCAACCAGCGTCACCTGGCTGTCCGTTGTCGTGAACTGGCCTTCTTTACGCTCAACCGTCACGCCCGCCCAGTTGCCCACGCGCTGGCGGGCTCCGGTCAGCTGGTTAAAAAGGGTGGTCTTGCCGGAATTAGGATTGCCAATTAAGCCAATAGTTAACTTTTTCATTTTTTTAGACTCACTGAAACCGCTGGCTTGTTATCGGGATAAGGCTTCGACTTCTATTAACGCGAGGTCTTTCTTACGCAGCACCAGATTTACGCGGCGGGTTTCGATATGAACCGGATCGCCCAGCGGCGCCACGCGCACGACCTGGAATGACGAGCCGGGCAGCATGCCCAGCGACAGCAGCTTTTGCCGATAGGCCGGGCTAATTTCGCGGGTAAAACCGGTAATCTTCCATGCACTGTCTGGAGTGAATTGCATAACGCCTGATTCCACGAAAGGTTAAATTATCTACTATGGGATGATAATGAGAATAGTTTTTATCAGCAATATTAAAACTGTGACGGAATGTTGTTTACGGTATTAATTTACGGCCTGTTTGACCTGGCTCAATATTTGCTGAATTGCCTGGAAAACGAAAAGGGGAGTATTTGTTAACGGGGTGATAATCCGTGGTTTAAATATGGCTATGCAATCGGTTTCATATATTTCGATATGATTTTATTCCCCTCACCCATGAGGACGAGGGGAAAAGACCGCACCGTGCGCTCTCCTCTCCCTTCCGGGGAGAGGGTTAGGGGCATTGACAACCTTAGCGTTTCTTACCCATCGCTGCCGCCAGCGCATCCATCATCGCGCTGTTGCCTGCAGGCTGAGCGTCACGTCCGCGCGGTTTTGCCGCTTTCGCGGCCGGACGCTGCTGCTCGCGGCCACCGCCGTTTCCGCCACGGCGCGCGTTGGTGTCGCCAGGCTGCTCGTCCAGACGCATGGTTAGCGCGATACGCTTGCGCTGCAGATCCACTTCCAGCACTTTGACCTTCACGATGTCGCCCGCTTTAACCACGGTGTGCGGGTCTTCAACGAACTTGTCGGCGAGGGATGAAATATGGACCAGACCGTCCTGATGCACGCCGATATCCACAAACGCGCCAAAGTTGGTGACGTTGGTCACTGCGCCTTCCAGCACCATGCCGGGCAGCAGGTCGTTCATGGTTTCCACGCCGTCAGCAAAGGTCGCCGTTTTGAACTCAGGGCGCGGATCGCGGCCCGGCTTTTCCAGCTCTTTGATGATGTCGGTGACGGTTGGAACACCAAATTTGTCATCGGTGAAATCAACGGCTTTCAGGTTGCGCAGGGCGCTGTTGTCGCCCATCAGGTCTTTCAGCGCCTGCTGGGTGGCGGCCAGAATACGTTCCACAACCGGGTACGCTTCCGGGTGAACGGTGGAGGCATCCAGCGGGTTATCGCCGTGGTTGATGCGCAGGAAGCCCGCGCACTGCTCAAAGGCTTTTGGCCCCAGACGGCTCACCTTCAGCAGCTGCTGACGGTTCTGGAACTGACCGTTCTCATCACGCCAGGCGACGATGTTCTGGGCCATCATGCGGGTTAAGCCTGCCACGCGGGTCAGCAGGGGAACGGAGGCGGTATTCAGGTCAACGCCGACGGCGTTTACGCAGTCTTCCACCACCGCATCCAGCTTGCGCGCCAGCTGAGTCTGGCTCACGTCGTGCTGATACTGGCCCACGCCGATAGATTTCGGATCGATCTTCACCAGCTCCGCCAGCGGATCCTGCAGGCGGCGTGCGATAGAAACCGCACCGCGCAGGGAAACGTCCAGGTCCGGGAACTCCTGGGCCGCCAGCTCGGACGCGGAATAGACGGATGCCCCGGCTTCGCTGACGATCACTTTCTGTGCCGTCACTTTCGGGAACTGCTTCTGCACGTCGAGGTAGAAACGCTCGGTTTCGCGTGACGCCGTACCGTTGCCGATAGCAACCAGCTCGACGTTGTATTTTTCACACAGCGCGGCCACCACGACGGCCGCTTTGGCTGCCTGGCCGGTGTGCGGATAAATGGTATCGGTCGCCACCAGCTTGCCGGTGCCGTCAACCACAGCGACCTTCACGCCGGTACGCAGACCCGGATCGAGACCCATGGTCGCGCGCAGGCCGGCAGGGGCGGCCATCAGCAGGTCGTGCAGGTTACGGGCGAAGACGTTAATCGCTTCATCTTCGGCGCGCTCGCGCACGGTGCCCATCAGCTCGGTTTCGAGGTGCATCAGCACCTTGATGCGCCAGGTCCAGCTCACCACGCCTTTGCGCCAGCTGTCCGCCGGGGCGTTGTTCAGGCGCAGGCCGAGATGGTCGATAATGATCTGCTCGCAGTGGCTCTCTTTCGGCGGCTCGTCAAACTGCGGGTCGGCGTTCAGGGAGAGCTGGAGCACGCCTTCGTTGCGGCCGCGGAACATCGCCAGCGCGCGGTGTGAAGGGGCGGTAGAAATCGGTTCGTGGTGATCGAAGTAGTCGCGGAATTTCGCGCCTTCTTCCTCTTTACCCGCGACGACGGTAGAGACGATGTGGGCATTCTTCCACAGGTAATCGCGCACTTTAGCAAGCAGGGCGGCGTCTTCGGCGAAGCGCTCCATCAGAATGTAGCGCGCGCCGTCAAGGGCGGCCTTGGTGTCCGCTACGCCTTTGTCGGCGTCGATAAATTTGGCGGCTTCGGTTTCCGGGTCGTGGGACGGTTCGTTCCACAGCAGGTCGGCCAGCGGCTCAAGACCCGCTTCAATCGCAATCTGCCCGCGCGTGCGGCGCTTCGGTTTGTACGGCAGATAGAGATCTTCGAGTTCGGTTTTGCTCAGGGTGCCGTTGATGGCGCTTTCCAGCTCGCTGGTCAGCTTGCCCTGTTCGCCGATGGATTTGAGGATCGCCTGACGACGTTCTTCCAGCTCGCGCAGATAGCCCAGACGGGTCTCCAGGTTACGCAGCTGCGTGTCATCCAGACCGCCGGTGACTTCCTTACGATAGCGTGCAATAAACGGCACGGTGTTCCCTTCATCAAGCAGGCGAACGGCAGCTTCTACCTGTTCGGCTCTGGCCTGAATATCACCCGCAATAATGCGGCAGAGCGAATCTTTCATCATGGCTTTATCATCTGTTGAGTCGAAAAAATCAGGGGATAGTTATACGGGCTGACACGGCAAAATGCCAGCCGGGGAGGGCGCTCTCGGACTATTTTACGTAGACGATCTCATTGACGTACCAGCTGGCTTCACCGGCAGGGGTCTGAACGACGGCCAGATCGCCCACTTCCTTTTTCAGCAGCGCGCGGGCCATCGGGGAGTCGATGGAGATGTAATCCTTACGACCAAAAATTTCATCGTAGCCGACAATGCGAAAACGCAGGGTGTCACCGTCGTCGTTTTCAATCTCCACCCACGCGCCGAAGAACACTTTGCCCTCCTGCTGCGGGGAGTAATCGACAATTTTGAGATTCTCGAGGCACTTCGTCAGATAGCGAACCCGGCGGTCAATTTCGCGCAGCCGCTTTTTGTTGTACTGGTAGTCAGCGTTTTCGCTGCGATCGCCCAGGCTTGCCGCCCAGGTCACCTTTTTGGTTACTTCAGGACGCTCTTCGCGCCAGAGGTAATCCATCTCTTTTTTGAGCTTTTCGTACCCTTCGCGGGTGATCAGGGGCGTTTTCATGGTAAAGCCTTTGCTGCCTGCCGGTTAACTGTCTTGCGCACAATACGTACCACACAGTGTAACAGACAGGATTAATAATGATTTATGTGATGAAATGAGCAGATAAGCTGCTGTTAAATATGCTTTGTAACAATTTCGACTAGAATTTATACCAGAATTAACTGGTCGAATACGTGCACTTTTTTAGAATACGCTGTTACAAAGACTATCCGAACCTTTGGGAGTACACACAATGCAAGAGAACTACAAAATTCTGGTCGTGGATGACGACATGCGCCTGCGCGCGCTGCTGGAACGTTATCTGACCGAGCAGGGCTTCCAGGTTCGTAGCGTCGCGAACGCTGAGCAGATGGACCGTCTGCTGACCCGTGAATCTTTCCACCTGATGGTTCTCGACCTGATGCTGCCTGGCGAAGACGGGCTTTCTATTTGCCGCCGTCTGCGCAGCCAGAGTAACCCGATGCCGATCATCATGGTCACGGCGAAGGGCGAAGAAGTTGACCGTATCGTGGGCCTCGAAATCGGCGCGGACGACTACATTCCAAAACCGTTTAACCCGCGTGAACTGCTGGCGCGTATTCGCGCTGTTCTCCGCCGTCAGGCGAACGAACTGCCTGGCGCACCCTCTCAGGAAGAAGCCGTCATCGCCTTCGGCAAGTTCAAGCTGAACCTCGGCACGCGCGAGATGTTCCGTGAAGACGAGCCAATGCCGCTCACCAGCGGCGAGTTTGCGGTACTGAAAGCGCTGGTCAGCCACCCGCGTGAACCGCTTTCCCGTGACAAGCTGATGAACCTGGCGCGCGGTCGCGAATACTCCGCAATGGAGCGCTCCATTGACGTGCAGATCTCCCGCCTGCGCCGCATGGTGGAAGAAGATCCTGCTCATCCTCGTTATATTCAGACCGTATGGGGTCTGGGCTACGTGTTCGTCCCGGACGGCTCTAAAGCATGAGGCGAATGCGCTTCTCGCCGCGAAGCTCGTTTGCCCGCACCCTGTTACTGATCGTCACCCTGCTGTTCGTCAGCCTGGTGACGACCTATCTGGTGGTGCTGAACTTTGCGATCCTGCCGAGCCTCCAGCAGTTTAATAAGGTCCTGGCCTACGAAGTCCGTATGCTGATGACCGATAAACTGCAGCTGGAGGACGGCACGCAGCTCGTCGTTCCCCCGGCGTTTCGCCGTGAAATCTACCGTGAGCTGGGCATTTCGCTCTATTCCAACGAAGCGGCGGAAGACGCGGGCCTGCGCTGGGCTCAGCACTATGAATTCCTCAGTCAGCAGATGGCGCAGCAGCTGGGCGGCCCAACGGAAGTGCGCGTTGAGGTCAACAAAAGCTCGCCCGTCGTCTGGCTGAAAACCTGGCTGTCACCCAATATCTGGGTGCGCGTTCCGCTGACCGAAATCCATCAGGGCGACTTCTCGCCGCTGTTCCGCTACACCCTGGCGATTATGCTGCTGGCGATAGGCGGCGCGTGGCTATTTATCCGTATACAGAACCGACCGCTGGTCGACCTGGAGCATGCTGCGCTGCAGGTCGGTAAAGGGATTATTCCTCCTCCGCTGCGCGAGTATGGCGCCTCGGAAGTCCGTTCGGTGACGCGCGCGTTTAACCATATGGCGGCAGGCGTGAAGCAGCTGGCGGATGACCGTACGCTGCTGATGGCGGGCGTCAGCCATGACCTGCGCACGCCGCTAACGCGTATTCGCCTGGCGACGGAGATGATGGGCGAAGAGGACGGTTACCTTGCCGAGTCCATCAATAAGGACATCGAAGAGTGTAACGCCATCATCGAGCAGTTTATTGACTACCTGCGCACCGGACAGGAGATGCCGATGGAGATGGCGGATCTGAACGCGGTGCTGGGCGAGGTTGTGGCGGCGGAAAGCGGCTACGAGCGCGAGATTGATACCGACCTTCAGGCGGGGGAGATCCAGGTACGCATGCACCCGCTCTCCATCAAACGTGCAGTGGCGAACATGGTGGTCAACGCGGCGCGCTACGGCAATGGCTGGATTAAAGTCAGCAGCGGGTCTGAACTCAACCGCGCCTGGTTCCAGGTGGAAGACGACGGTCCGGGCATCAAGCCCGAGCAGCGTAAGCATCTGTTCCAGCCGTTTGTGCGCGGCGACAGCGCGCGCAGCACCAGCGGCACGGGCTTAGGCCTGGCGATTGTTCAGCGTATTATCGATAACCACAACGGGCTGCTGGAGATTGGCACCAGCGAGCGGGGTGGGTTGAGCATTCGTGCCTGGCTGCCGGTACCGGTGACGCGGGGGCAGGTGAAAGAGGGTTAAAAAAAGGGTGGCAATTGCCACCCTTTTTTGTAGATCGGGTAAGGTGAAGCCGCCACCCGACAACATAAGACCTCTGCGGTCTGATGCCCTCACCCCAGCCCTCTCCCATAGGGAGAGGGAGAAGGGCTACAGCTTAGGTCCCGCGCTCACCAGCGCAGCACCCGCCGGGGTATCGGTATACTTCTCGAAGTTCTCGATAAACAGCTTCGCCAGCGATTCCGCCTTCTCGCGCCACTGCTCCGGAGAACCGTACGTGTTGCGCGGGTCGAGGATATGCGTATCCACGCCCGGCAGCGACGTTGGGATCGCCAGGTCAAACATCGGCAGCGTGAAGGTTTCGGCGTCGTCCAGAGAACCATCCAGAATGGCGTCGATAATCGCGCGGGTATCTTTGATAGAGATACGTTTGCCGGTACCGTTCCAGCCGGTGTTCACCAGGTAGGCCTGCGCGCCGGATGCCAGCATGCGTTTCACCAGCACTTCAGCGTACTGCGTCGGGTGCAGCGACAGGAAGGCCGCGCCGAAGCAGGCGGAGAAGGTTGGTGTTGGCTCCGTCACGCCGCGCTCGGTACCCGCCAGCTTGGCGGTAAAGCCGGAGAGGAAGTGGTACTGCGTCTGGCTGGCCGTCAGGCGAGACACCGGAGGCAGCACGCCGAACGCATCCGCGGTCAGGAAAATGACCTTCGTGGCATGACCCGCTTTTGACACCGGCTTCACGATATTGTCGATGTGGTAGATCGGGTAAGAAACGCGGGTGTTTTCCGTTTTCGACGCATCGTCGAAGTCGATGGAGCCGTCGGCACGCACGGTGACGTTTTCCAGCAGCGCATCGCGACGGATCGCGTGGAAGATATCCGGCTCGGCCTCTTCAGACAGGCGAATGGTCTTCGCGTAGCAGCCGCCTTCAAAGTTGAATACGCCGTCGTCATCCCAGCCGTGTTCGTCATCGCCAATCAGGCGACGTTTTGGATCGGTGGACAGGGTGGTTTTACCGGTGCCGGACAGGCCGAAGAATACCGCCACGTCGCCTTTTTCACCGACGTTAGCCGAGCAGTGCATGGAGGCGATGCCCCGCAGCGGCAGCAGGTAGTTCATGACGGAGAACATCCCTTTCTTCATTTCGCCGCCGTACCAGGTACCGCCGATCAGCTGGATACGCTCGGTCAGGTTGAAGGCCACAAAGTTTTCGGAGTTCAGACCCTGCTCTTTCCACTGTGGATTAGTGCATTTCGCACCGTTCATGACGATGAAATCCGGGGTGAAATCCTGCAGCTCTTCGTCGGTTGGACGAATAAACATGTTTTTCACGAAATGCGCCTGCCAGGCCACTTCAGTGATAAAACGCACGGAGAGACGGGTGTCGGCGTTTGCGCCGCAGAAAGCGTCGACAATGAACAGACGCTTGCCGGAAAGTTGATGAGTGACGAGCCCTTTCAGGTGCTGCCAGGTTTCCGGAGAGAGCGGTTTATTGTCGTTCTTCCCTTTGCCCTTGTCAGCCCACCACAGCGTATCGCGGGTGGTTTCGTCTCGGACGATATACTTATCTTTCGGCGAACGACCGGTAAAGATACCGGTATCGACGGCGATAGCACCAAGATTCGTCAACACACCACGCTCGTATCCTTCCAGTGCTGGATTGAGCTCTTCCTGATACAGCGTATCGTAGTCGGGGTTGTAGACGATTTCCTGGACGTCGTGAATACCATAAGCCTTGAGATCTTGCGGGGTTAAACCAGTAACACGCATATCACTGCTCCTTAGCCAATATGTACTGCCTGAAATTGTAGGGTTTTTCTGAGGTTGTTAACCGCGACGGGGCTCATAGATTTACGCATCTGGACAAAACCCTTACTAACGGAAAACGCTGCGACTCCAGTCACAGCGCAGGCGGATTATCGCAGGAATCGCTTTTTGGTTGGGGAAAATGTTCCGAAAAGGTTAAAGAGTGGTGATTTTATCGGAAAGAATGTGAATGTAATCGCATACACGTAAGAAAATTACGTAAGTGTTACATAGGGAAAGCGATTCAGCTTGGGGGGAGTTTTTTACCCCTGACCCCAGCCCTCTCCCCAAAGGGGAGAGGGTTAGGGTGAGGGGAAAGAAGTTTAGTGAACCTGTGGATCCGCCGGGGAGGCGTTATTGCGGATCTCAGCGATATCCATCGAATTGAACACGTAGTGCGTACCGCAGTAATCACAGTGCATATCAATTTCGCCGTCTTCAGCCATAATGCTGTCGATCTCTTCATCCGGCAGAGTTTTCAGTGCGCCAGCGCAGCGCTCGCGGGAGCAGGTGCACTTAAATTCCACCGCCTGCGGGTCGTAAACCGTCACTTCTTCTTCGTGATACAGACGCCACAGCACGTCTGTCGCCGACAGGTTGAACAGCTCTTCCGCTTTGATGGTTTCGGTCAGCGTCGCCAGGTGCTCAAAGTCATTGGTCTGTGCGTCCTGCGCAGGCAGAACCTGCAACAGCATACCGCCCGCAGCAGGTTGACCGTCCACTTCACCGGTGCGGATGAAGAGACGCGTCGGCAGCTGTTCAGAACGCATGAAGTAATCTTCCAGGCAGGCTGCCAGGGTATCGCCTTCCAGACCCACCACGCCCTGATAGCGCTCGCCTTCCTCAGGGGAGATGGTGATCACCAGGTAGCCATTACCCACCAGCGTTTTGAGGTCTGCATTTTCAGGCACGTCGCCCTGAACGCGCGCCACGCCGCGCATCTGCTGCTGGTTATTGCCATTGATCACCGCCAGCGTCATCGGGCCGTCACCCTGCAGCTGCACGGTGATATCACCGGCAAACTTCAGCGTCGCCGTCAGCAGGCTGGTGGCAACCAGCAGTTCGCCCAACAGGGTCTTCACCGGCAGCGGGTAATTGTGGTTTTCCAGAATCTGTTTCCAGGTTTCGGATACGGTGACCAGCTCGCCGCGCACGGCGAATTGTTCAAACAGATAGCGGTGTAATTGGTCGTGTTGGGCCATTTTCATCTCTCGTGCGGGTGAGGTTAATCAGTCTCACCGTGTTTAAATTTCATCAGATCGCGGCGCTCTTTTTTATCCGGTCGCCGGTCCGGGTGGGGCATCGTCAGCGCGTTCATTTTGCGCGCCAGCGCGGTCTTCTCGCGTTTTTCAATGCTCTCCGCCGTCTCTTCATAAAGCAGTACGGCTTCCGCTGCAGATCGACGCTGTTCGGTAATGGCTTTAATCACCACCGTACGTTCATCGTTGCCCTGACGCAGCGTTAAGGTGGCATTCAGCTCAACCAGCTTGCTCGGTTTGCTGCGCTGGCCGTTGTAATGCACTTTTCCGCCGTCAACCATCTCGCGGGCAAGGGCGCGTGTTTTATAAAAACGCGCCGCCCACAGCCATTTATCCAGTCTTACCCCGTCGGAGGGTTTTTCTTTCATGGCGTCTCCTTCACGGTCAGTGAGGGGATCATCTGGCGATAGTCGTTCAGTCCAGGGTGGCGCAGATAGCTTTTTTCAGCCAGGCCAGAGTCAGGATTGGTCACGCCCAGACAGTAGCGAATGCCAAACCTTGCCGCGGAATCCAGAATGGGCTCGCTGTCATCAATGAACAACGTACGTTCTGGCTGCAAACCCGTCTCTTCCCTCACCGCATGCCACAACCGCTGATCCTCTTTCGGATAACCAAATGTGTGGGTGGAAAGTAATAAATCAAGGTGCGACGCCAGACCGGTATGCTCCAGCTTCACCGCCAGATTATGTGGATGCGCGTTGGTCAGCAAAATACGGCGCTTACCGCTTGCTTTCAGCGCATCCAGAAAGGGCACGGTATCCTCACGCAGAACGGCGCGCGGGCCCTGGGCGGTGGTCATGGCACAAATATCCAAACCGAGGCGCTCGCTCCAGTAGTCAAGACAGTACCAGTTTAGCGTATGTTGCACCGCGCTATATTGCGAACGAATGAATGCCTGCGCTTCTGCCGGGGAGATCCCCTGCTGCTCGCCATAGGTTTCTGGAACCAGCGTTTGCCAGAAATAGTTATCAAAGGCGAGATCGAGCAGCGTGCCGTCCATATCCAGCAGAACGGTATCTACCTCCTGCCAGGCGATATCAAGATGCATTAGGGGGAACTCCAGCCAGAAGAAACGTGCGCGACAGGGTAGCACATCTTGCCGCGCAACGACGTTATCAGATCAGGCTCTCAGACGAGGGGATCAGCTTTGGATTGAGGCAGTTTTCATAATACCGCTGGATGTCGGCAAGTCGGGTGCGCGAGCGCTGGTAGCGGCGCAGGGCCATAAAGCCGTTCCAGAAAATGGCGATCAGCATCGCGGTCATCAGCAGTGAGGTGCCGATATAACGCCACAAGCCTGCGCTATCCGGCATCCGGTGCAGGCCGATATGGCGAGTGCCGTTGGCGTCGGTATAAATACTCGTGACAATCCCTTCGGCGCTGAACGGCGTTTGCATCAGCATCTGCGCCAGGCGCTGGAACTGGCTCCACTGCTCCTGCGCCGGGTAGTCATAAAGCGCAACCTGCGGATAGGGCTGATCGACCAGGTCGCTGCCTTCATCGCTTGCTATCACAAAGCCGCCCGGCGCCGGGCTGTTCAGCGCCTGAGCCGCACGGGTGGTCTCGCGCATCATGAACGGCGACGTCGAGGTGGCGACCAGGTTATCCAGCGATTCAGCGCTCACCGGACGCAGCAGGACATTAACGCCATCCAGTCGTCCCGCTTCGGCGCGTTTCACCAGCGAGTCCCAGTCTTTGCTGTTCCCCAGGTTTACCAGGGCGTTTTTAAGGCGTATGCACTCATCCTGAGAGGAGCATAAATCCTGCGTTTTCAGGACGATGTCACCAAAATCATCCAGCAGAACCATGCCTGATTTCTGAATGGCCGAGCGCAGCGCGGGGCTGACGCGCGAATCATCGTCCGGTTTCGGGTGCAGCTGGCGGTTCACCGTCTGGGTGAGAGCCGTGGCCTTGTTCACCACTTCGGATTCAGGCAGCGGCAGCGGCGGCGCGTCGTTCCAGATAATTTGCGAACAATCGAACGGCATGAACGGCGAGCTCTGACGCGTGTTCCACGCCCCCGGGGTGTGAATATTACACATCCCGGTCCCCTTCAGGCGCAGCGTGTCCCCCACGCGTACACCGGCTTCATCCAGTTTGTTGACGCTGGTCGCTTCAATGGTTTGCGCCCCTTTGATCCACGACAGGGTGAATTTAATGGGCATATCCAGCGGCACGAAAAGCAGCAGCATGACTAAGACCAGCGCGGCGCCGCCGGCAATGACCGCGCTGCGCAGCCAGTGCTGAAGCGGGAAATTTTTCACTTCATCATGCAGGGATAAGAAGCGCCCCTGGCGCACAACGTGGCGGTCAAGGTAGATATCAATATCGGTTTTCTGCCCTAGGTCCTGCGCAATCCACGGTTGCCAGTGGCGCGGGTAGATAAGGTCGATAATACCGAGCGAAATATTGTTGAGATGTTCCTGATCGTTTTCACCGAACAGGCCCCAGCGCTTTGGCGTTCCGCGCAGGCAGTGGATCTCTCGCAACGAGGTTTTGGCCGGTGGTGCAAAGAGCCCCCACAGCCCGGCTGCCAGCAGCAGCACCGCGCCTCCCGCCAGCCAGGGAACAAACACATCCGGCGTGAGCAGGCAGATAAAAAAGAGCAGGAAGGCAGCAACAATCAGAATGGCTTCACGGATGCCGTCCGGGCGGCTCAGGGCGTACTCTTCATGCGTCTCCTGGCGAATGTTCAGCAGTTCGATCTGTTCTGTCTCTTCGCCACGAATGGACGCCTGCGTTGAACTTGCGCGTTCCAATGCAAAACGCGGGGCTTCCTGAAGGTATTCATTCAGCGTATGGCCGTTAAGCGTGATAACCAGAGGCAATGAATCGGTGTGAATCAGCTCAACGCTGTTTTCGTCATTAATGTACTGCTCCCAGGACGGGGGCAGATGCACTTCGACGGAATCAAGGTAATAGCGCCATTTGTTGGGGTCATCAGTGGTGATGCCATAGCGCGTGATGGAGCGCGTCACGCAGAGCACGGTATCACTTTGCGCATTAAGCTTGAGCGCGACGGGCGCAGCGGTGGCTCCCGTTGGCCCAGGCGCTAACTGAGTACGGTTCAGGATTTCGAGATAGTTTTCAACCGCATCGCGCTCGTCTTGCGTGAGTTTACGCGTGCTCGCACCCGCAAATGCAGTTAAAAAGGGCAGACGATAACGGCGCTGTACGCGGCGCCTGTACAACCACCCTGCAACCAACGCGCCGGCCAGCATAGCAGCGAGAACAATCAAAATGGTGCTCATGCTTTCCCCATCTTACTTATCTTCTTACAGGTGTAGTCAGTAGCACCTTTACATTGAATGAGAGTCTGTGGTTGGCTATCGGCAAGTATGGAGTCGAACTTGAGCATTCTGAAGCGCATCCCAGTGACCGGTGATGATAGCAAAGCCTGTTATGGCGCGATATCAGCAAATTCCTGGAAACATTTCAACCTCTTGACATTTGTTTTGAATTGAGGATTGATCCCAGTTACGTTGCATAAATGTAAATAAAGAACGATTGACATTGCCGAAACCGTGCGGCATATCGCACAATAACGCCAGTTCTCACTGCTAAGACCCATCAAGATGAGCAAACCACTACAAAAACCCACCATTCTGAATGTTGAAACTGTCGCCAAATCGCGCCTGTTTAATGTCGAAAGTGTGGACCTGGAGTTCAGCAACGGTGTGCGTCGCGTTTATGAACGTATGCGCCCCTCTTCGCGCGAAGCGGTGATGATTGTTCCCATTGTCGACGATCATCTGATTTTGATCCGCGAATACGCTGTGGGAACGGAATCTTACGAGCTTGGGTTCTCGAAAGGGCTTATCGACCCGGGTGAAACCGTCTTTGAAGCGGCAAACCGCGAGCTGAAAGAAGAGGTGGGCTTCGGTGCGAATGAGCTTTCATTCCTGAAAAAGCTGAGCATGGCGCCGTCCTATTTTTCCAGCAAAATGAATATCGTGGTGGCTGAAGACCTCTATCCTGAATCGCTGGAAGGGGATGAGCCGGAGCCGCTGCCGCAGGTTCGCTGGCCGCTAGCGCACCTGATGGATCTGCTGGAAGACCCTGACTTTAATGAGGCTCGCAACGTGAGCGCGCTGTTCCTGGTACGGGAATGGTTGAAGGGGCAGGGGCGACTGTAGTGGCCTGATGCCCTCGCCCCAACCCTCTCCCACGGGAGAGGGAGCAAACACAAAAACGGCAACCAGAGGTTGCCGTTTTGCTTTGTTGTCAGAACAGCTCGTGCGTCTCGCCGTTATCAATAATCTCTGTCCCCACCTCGTGCACCGCCTGCGTGGTTGGCTGCGTGCCCTCGATGAAATACTCTTCGCGACTATTACCGCCGTTGGCGAGCTGGCCCGTGCTGCGGTCGATATTAACCGTCACCACGCCTGGCGGTGGCGTTAACGGCTGCTCCGGCACGCCTTCAAGAACGGACTTCATGTAGGCGTCCCAGGCTGGCTGTGCGCTCTTCGCACCGCCTTCGTAGCCGGAAATCTGATCCTTAATCGCGCCGGAGGCCGTTGTACGACCTAAGTCACGGCGGTGATCGTCGAAACCGATCCAGACCGATGTCACCACGCCCGGGCCGTAGCCGGAGAACCACGCATCTTTCGAGCTGTTGGTTGTCCCCGTTTTACCGCCGATATCATGGCGCTGCAAATCACGCCCTGCGCGCCAGCCTGTGCCCTGCCAGCCCGGTTCACCGAAGATGTTGGTGTTCAGCGCGCTTTTGATCAGGAACGACAGCGGCGTGTTGATCACATGCGGGGCATACTCCGGCGCACCGGTCTGTGCCACCAGCGACTGGTTAGCCTGCTCGAGCTGCGGCTGCGGCACGACGCCGTTCTGCTGCTCCTGAGACACGGCAGGGTCTTCCATATCCTTGTTTTCAAGCACCTCGGATTTCGGCGTATTGCCATAAATGACCGGAATATCACAGTCAGGGCAGGCAATTTTCGGCTTCGCTTCGAACAGCACGCCGCCCTGGTCGTTTTCAATCTTGCTGATGAAGTACGGATCAATCAGGAAGCCGCCGTTGGCCATCACCGAGTACCCGCGTGCGACCTGAAGCGGTGTAAACGAGGCGGAGCCTAACGCCAGCGACTCGGTACGAACGATGTTCTGCGCCGGGAAACCGAAGCGCTGCAGATACTCTGCGGCATAGTCGACGCCCATCGCGCGCATGGCGCGCACCATCACCACGTTTTTCGACTGTCCCAGGCCCTGGCGGAGACGAATTGGGCCGGCATACTCCGCGGGGGAGTTCTTCGGCTGCCAGTCGGAACCGGCACCGGCATCCCAGCGGGAGATTGGCACGTCGTTCAGGATGCTGGCGAGGGTCAAGCCCTTATCCATCGCCGCCGTGTAGAGGAACGGTTTGATATTGGAACCGACCTGACGCAGCGCCTGGGTGGCGCGGTTAAATTTGCTCTGGTTGAAATCAAACCCGCCGACCAGGGCCAGGATGGCACCGTTCTGTGGATTGATAGAGACCAGGGCCGAGTTGACGTCCGGCACCTGTGCCAGCCACCAGGATTCGCCTACCTTGCGCACCCAGATTTGCTGCCCGGTCTGGACGGCATCGGTCACTTTACGCGGCGTTGCGCCCTGCAGGGTATCCGAGCGGTAAGGACGCGCCCAGCGGATACCGTCCATACGCAGGGAGACGGACGTACCGTCCGCGAGCGTCGCAACGGCTTCCTGAGGATCGGCCTGCGTCACCACGGCAGGAAGGAGCGGACCATAGGTTGGCAGCGCCTTCAGCGTACTGGTGATTTTTTTGCTGTCCCACGCGCTTTCACCCACTTTCCAGAGCACGTTTGACGGGCCGCGATAGCCGTGACGCATATCGTAGTCCATCACGTTGTTCCGCACCGCTTCCTGAGCAGCCTGCTGGACCTTGCGGGTCACGGTGGTGTACACGCGATAGCCATCTTCATAGGCCTTGTCACCATAGCGATTCACCATCTCCTGACGAACCATTTCGGTCAGGTAAGGAGATGCGAAGGCGATTTCAGGGGCGTGGTAGTTAGCGTCAATAACATCGTTACGCGCCTGGTCGTACTCGCTCTGGCTGATGTAGCCTTCGCTCAGCATACGTGACAGAACGACGTTACGGCGCGCGGTGGCGCGATCGAGCGAGTAGAGCGGGTTAAACGTGGAAGGCGCTTTCGGCAGACCGGCAATGGTTGCCATTTCGCTTAAGGTGAGCTGCTCAACGGGCTTACCGAAGTACACCTGTGCGGCTGCCCCCACGCCATAGGCGCGGTAACCCAGGTAGATTTTGTTGAGGTACAGCTCAAGGATTTCGTCTTTGCTCAGCAGCTGCTCAATACGGATCGCGAGGAACACCTCTTTGATCTTACGTATCAGCGTCTTTTCAGGGCTGAGGAAGAAGTTACGCGCCAGCTGCTGCGTAATGGTACTCGCCCCCTGAGAGGCGTGGCCAGAGAACAACGCAATGCTCGCGGCACGGAAAATCCCCACCGGATCGACACCGTGGTGCTCGTAAAAACGGCTGTCCTCCGTGGCGATAAAGGCTTTCACCATCACGGGTGGAATTTGGTTTAAGGTCAGCGGAATACGACGCTTCTCGCCATACTGCGCCATCAGCTCGCCATCGGCGCTATAGACTTGCATCGGGATCTGGAGGCGCACATCGCGAAGCGTGGCGACATCAGGTAGCTGTGGCTCAATATATTTGTATAAACCGTAAATCGAGCCTGCTCCCAGCAGAATGCAACAGACTGCAAGGATGAATAAATACTTTACGAACTTCACCGGAGATTTCCCATTTGGTTTCACTTGGGCAGTTTCTAAACAATCGCGCGGTAGTATAAAGGCAAGCCTGATTCATTGATATAGCCGTCAACCCGACGGGCGATAAGGAGATCGTGAAGCATGGCTTTCAAAATATGGCAAACGGGCGTTCATATTCAACAGGATAGGGCGCTGATAGTCGCCCTGACCCGGGAGAAGTTGGGCTGGTGCTTGCGCCGCTGGTGGGCGATTCCTCTGGACGAGGGCATCATTCGTGACGGCAAAATTTGTCAGCCAGAACAGCTGGTTGATGCGTTACGCGACTGGTGCAAAACGCTGCCGCACTACCACCGTGTATTCCTCTCTTTCCCGGCAGCACGGACTCTGCAACGGACGCTCCCCCGCCCGACCGTTGCGCTGCGCGACAGCGAGCAGCTCTCATGGCTTGGTGCGGCGCTCGCGCGCGAACTGGAGATGTCTGCCGATACGCTCTGTTTCGATTACGCGCAGGATACCTTCAGCAATACCTTTCACGTGACCGCCGCGCAAAACAACGAGATCGACACCCTACTGGCGCTGGCGAAAACGCTGCGTTTGCGGCTGGTGGCCATTACGCCGGATGCCAGCGCGCTGGCGAATCTTCTTTCCGCGGTGGCACCAGCGACGTGCATCGCCTGGCGGGACGAGCGGCAGTGGCTGTGGGCGATGCGCCACCAGTGGGGACGCCGCTTTACCACAGAAGCCGAAAACGTGTCTGAGCTTTCAGCGCTGCTGGGGCTTGGTTCGGATGACATCGCGCTGTTTGATAGCCGGCGTGATCCGTGGGAAATCCTGGAACGCTGCCATGCCCCGCTACCGGACTGCGGCGCTGATTATACCGTTGCGCTGGCGCTGGCCATGAGCGAGGTGCCCGGATGAGCATCATGAACTTTCTGCCCTGGCGACAGCAGCGGCGCGCGCGATGCCTGCGCTTCTGGGGTGCAATGTGTGTCGGCACCGTGCTGTTGATGTTCGCGATCATTTTCTGCCTGCGGATAAACCCTGTTATGAGGCTGCACGCGCTGCAAACGGAGCTGACGGGAACGCAGGCCGTGCAGCACGCGCTTGCCTCCCGGGAGAAACTCGCCTCACAGGCGCAGAAGCCAGCGCAGACACGTCAACAACGCGCATGGCAACCGGTGCTGGAATCCCTTTCCCGCGCCACTCCTTCACAGGTCTGGCTGACAGAGCTGCGCTATCAGCCTCCCGCGCTGATGCTGAGCGGGTATGCCCTAACCCTGCCGGCCCTGTCTGCTCTGCGCGATGCGCTGGGCCAAATAGCGGGTTTTACGCCCGGAACGGCGGGTGAGCTTCGGCAGGACAGCCAGGGGCGCTGGATGTTCACCCTCCATCTTAAAAGCGAGGGGTAACGCATGGGTACCCTGTTAGAACGCTGGTGCGAAAGCCGTCCCTGGTATCGGGTGCTTTTTTGGTGTATGGGGAGTCTCCTGGCAGGACTGGCCGCATGGGGCACCTTGCTCACACTGCTAGACAGGCAGTGTGCTGAACGACAGCGACAGCTGATTCAGGACGCGAGGACGAACGCGGCGCTATGGTCTGCCGTCAGAAAGGTGCCGTTTCGTCCGGAAACAACGGACACACTGGCGCTGACGCCGTTTTCCCCGCTCGATTTTCAGGACGATAACGCGACGCTGGTTCACTGGAAGCCGCTGCAGAACGGAGGGGAACTGATGCTGGAGGTGGAGTGGCAGGCTCTCCCGGCGCTTTTTTCCCGGCTGGCGCAGCGGGATGTGCAGATCGCCGCTTTCGCGATTGCACCACAAGGTACAGCGCTGCGCCTGCGGCTGGAGCTGGAACATGCGAAATAGCGCGCGATATTTGCTGGTTTGCTCAGCGCTGCTATTGACCGGCATGCGCGATCCGTTTCGTCCGCCGGACGATCCCTGCGCCATTGGCGAGCTGGCGCAGTGGCGCTATCGCGGCATGGTGGGAGGGCAGCAGGCTATCGGCATTTTACAGGATGGGCAAAAGCGCTGGTACCGCCTGAAAACGCATGAGCGCTTCCCGGCAGGCTGGACGATAACAGCCATCAATGAAACGGAACTGGTTGTTGATGTGGGTGACACATGTGAACCAGGAAAATGGACGTGGCAACGAGAAGGAACGAATAAGAATGAATTTACGGATAATGCTGTGGCTGCTGGCGTTCAGCCATCCGCTGTGGGCCGCCGCGCCAAAACCGGTCACGCTGGTGGTGGATGACGTGCCTGTAGTCCAGGTGCTGCAGAGCCTGGTTGCACAGGAGAACCGAAATCTGGTGATATCGCCTGATGTCGGCGGCACGCTTTCGCTTAACCTGACGCGCGTTCCTTGGCGGCAGGCGTTACAGACGGTTGTCACCAGCGCTGGCCTCGTTTTGCGAGAGGAAGGCGGCATTTTTTACGTGCACACAGCGGCCTGGCAGCGTGAACAGCAGGAGCGCTCAGAACAGGAGCGAGCGCGTCGACAGCTTGATGCGCCGCTGGTGTCTCACGGCATCGCTTTTTCCTATGCCGATGCCGGAGAGCTGCAAAAAGACGCGGAAAAGCTCCTGAGCCCCAAGGGAAGTTTGTCTCTCGACAAACGCACCAACCGGCTGCTGATTCGGGATAACCAGACGGTGGTGGAGACGCTGCAGCGCTGGGCCGCTCAGATGGATATTCCCGTCGAACAGGTCGAGCTGGCGGCGCATATTGTGACCATTAATGAAAAAAGCCTGCGTGAGCTGGGGGTGAAGTGGAATCTCGCCGACGCCGCCGACGCGGGCAAGGTTGGCCAGCTCACCACGCTTGGCAGCGATCTTTCCGTCGCCAGCGCCACCAGCCACGTGGGTTTTAACATCGGACGGATCAATGGTCGGCTGCTGGATCTGGAGCTCTCTGCGCTGGAGCAAAAACAGCAGGTCGATATCATCGCCAGCCCGCGGCTGCTGGCCTCGCATATGCAGCCGGCCAGCATCAAGCAGGGGAGTGAAATCCCGTATCAGGTCTCAAGCGGTGAAAGCGGCGCCACCTCCGTTGAGTTTAAGGAGGCGGTATTAGGGATGGAGGTCACACCGGTGGTCTTACCGGGAGGGCGCGTGCGCCTGAAATTGCACATCAGCGAAAATATGCCGGGACAGGTTCTGCAGCAGGCTGACGGCGAAACGCTGGCTATCGACAAACAGGAGATAGAAACCCAGGTGGAGGTAAAAAGTGGAGAAACGCTGGCATTGGGTGGAATTTTTTCGCAGAAGAACAAAACCGGCAGCGACAGCGTGCCGGGGCTGGGGAAAATCCCCTGGCTTGGGCAGCTTTTTCGCCATGATGGTAAGGATAATGAACGGCGCGAGCTAGTGGTGTTTATTACGCCACGTCTGGTCGGTATTCGCTGACGGGTAACGATCCCCGCAATGATTTTGCATTCAGTTTGTTGCAGATGTTTGACGTGGGGCATGAATTAGCATACAAGGAGTACCGATTTGAGTTGGACTTACGTCTTATTACCTTATGCGCCCGACGCGGTGATTTAATCAGTTGCCAAACAAGCCGGAGTATTGAGATAATTTTTAGTCTGACTCTCGCTCTATTGCATATGAGGTTTCAGTTCATGTCCTGCTACGCTGGGTGTCTGCGAAGCGGGGATTACCATTAACGAATAGTCTTAGTAGTACCGATAAAATGGCAGAGAAACGCAATATCTTTCTGGTTGGGCCTATGGGTGCCGGCAAAAGCACTATTGGGCGTCAGTTAGCTCAACAACTCAATATGGAATTTTACGATTCTGATCAAGAGATTGAGAAACGAACCGGAGCTGATGTGGGCTGGGTTTTCGATGTAGAAGGCGAAGAAGGTTTCCGTGACCGAGAAGAAAAAGTGATCAACGAACTCACGGAAAAACAGGGCATCGTTCTGGCAACAGGCGGCGGTTCTGTGAAATCTCGCGAAACCCGTAACCGTCTCTCCGCCCGTGGCGTAGTGGTCTATCTTGAGACGACCATCGAGAAACAGCTGGCACGTACGCAGCGCGATAAAAAGCGCCCGCTGCTGCAGGTTGAAACGCCACCACGCGAAGTTCTGGAAGCGTTGGCCGATGAACGCAATCCGCTGTATGAAGAGATTGCCGACGTGACCATTCGTACTGACGACCAGAGCGCTAAAGTGGTTGCAAACCAGATTATTCATATGCTGGAAAGCAACTGATTCTGGCTTTATATACACTCGCCTGCGGGTAAAAGCATTAAAGGTGGATGTCGCGTCATGGAGAGGATTACAGTTACTCTCGGGGAACGTAGTTACCCTATCACCATCGCGGCTGGTTTGTTTAACGACCCAGCTTCCTTTTTACCACTGAAAGCGGGTGATCAGGCGATGCTGGTCACCAATGAGACGCTGGCTCCGCTTTATCTCGACCGCGTACGCCACCTGCTTGAGCAGGCGGGCGTAAAAGTCGACAGTGTGATTCTCCCCGATGGCGAGCAGTATAAAAGCCTGACGGTACTGGATACCGTCTTTACCGCATTGCTGCAAAAACCGCACGGTCGCGATACAACACTGCTTGCCCTGGGCGGCGGTGTTGTGGGCGATCTGACCGGCTTTGCGGCCGCAAGCTATCAACGTGGCGTCCGTTTTATTCAAATCCCGACCACGTTGCTGTCCCAGGTCGACTCCTCTGTGGGTGGCAAAACGGCAGTCAACCATCCGCTCGGCAAAAACATGATTGGCGCGTTCTACCAGCCCGCATCGGTGGTGGTGGATCTCGACTGTCTAAAAACGCTGCCGAAGCGCGAACTGGCTTCAGGTCTGGCGGAAGTGATCAAATACGGCATTATTCTCGATGGCGAGTTCTTTAGCTGGCTTGAAGAGAATATGGATGCGCTGCTGTGCCTGGATGAGGCTAAACTGGCATACTGCATTCGTCGTTGTTGTGAACTGAAAGCAGAAGTTGTTGCAGCAGACGAGCGTGAAACGGGCTTACGTGCTTTACTGAATCTTGGGCATACGTTTGGCCATGCCATTGAAGCCGAGATGGGTTATGGCAACTGGCTGCACGGTGAAGCCGTCGCGGCCGGTATGGTCATGGCAGCCCGCACCTCTGAACGTCTGGGGCAGTTTAAACCTGAAGAGACGGCACGCATCATTGCGCTGCTTGAACGTGCAGGTTTGCCGGTAAGCGGGCCGCAGGAGATGTCGGCGCAAGCGTATTTACCCCACATGATGCGCGATAAAAAAGTATTGGCAGGTGAGATGCGTCTTGTACTCCCGCTTGCAATAGGGAAGAGTGAAGTGCGCGGCGGAGTGCCGCACGATGTCGTTCTTGGCGCTATCGCTGATTGTCAGCAGGCGTAACAACTAGAAAGGTCAGGCCACTGTCGCAGGTGGTCGTTTAGCTTCAGGTGAAATGCAAAGTCGTTAGCATAAGCCTTTGAGTGGGGTGTTAAATGGATGAATTCAAACCAGAAGACGAGCTGAAACCCGATCCCAGCGATCGTCGTACTGGTCGTTCTCGTCAATCTTCAGAACGTGATAACGAGCCGCAGATCAACTTTGACGATGTTGATCTGGATGCAGACGATCGTCGCCCTTCGCGCAGCCGCAACGCGCACGAAGAGCGAGCAGAAGAGGATTATGAGTCCGAAGAAGATTCAATGGACGAACAGCCTGTAGAGCGTCGCCCGCGTAAACGTAAAAAAGCCGCTGCGCCGAAACCGGCTTCCCGCCAGTATATTATGATGGGCCTTGGCGTTCTGGTGCTTGTGCTGCTGATTGTCGGCATTGGCTCCGCGCTTAAAGCACCGTCAACGAACTCAACCGAGCAAACTGCTTCCGCTGAGAAGAGCATCAACCTGTCCGGGAACGATGCGACCAATCAGGCGAATGGCGCACAGCCTGCACCGGGTGCGACTTCCGCAGAGCAGACCGCAGGTAACTCCACAGCGCCGCAGGATGTTTCTCTGCCGCCCGTTTCTTCAACCCCTGCTCAGGGTCAGGCACCTGCCACGCCTGAAGGCCAGCAGCGCGTAGAAGTTCAGGGAGATCTGAACAATGCGCTGACGCAGCCGCAGAACCAGCAGCAGGTTGATAACGTCGTGGTTAACTCTACGCTGCCAACCGAGCCGGCAACCGTTGCCCCGATTCGCGGTGGTAACGCTCAGCCACAAACGGCTGCGACGGAAACCAAACCGCGACAGACGCAAACTGCGACGCGTCCTGAACGTAAGCAGGCGGTCATTGAGCCTAAGCGTGAAACCAAACCTCAGGCAGTCGTCAAAGCGCCTGAAGTGAAAGCCGTACCGGCACAGCCGAAACACACCGAAACGGCTGCGGTGAGCGAGCCTGCTAAAGCGCCAGTCACGCAGACCGCGCCGAAAGCAACGGCGACCACAGCGGCACCGGCTGCCACAGCTGCGCCTGCAGCAACGGCTCCAGCAGCCACGGCAACAGCCTCCAGCAGCGCCGCAGGCAAAACGGCAGGTAACGTTGGCTCGCTGAAGTCTGCGCCATCCAGCAACTACACGCTGCAGCTGAGCAGTTCGTCTAACTATGACAACCTCAACAGCTGGGCGAAGAAATCAAATCTGAAAAACTATGTTGTTTATCAGACGACCCGTAACGGTCAACCGTGGTATGTGCTGGTCAGCGGCGTTTATGCGTCTAAAGATGAAGCGAAACGTGCCGTAGCGGCACTGCCAGCTGATGTTCAGGCGAAAAACCCGTGGGCGAAGCCGATTCATCAGGTTCAGGCCGATCTGAAGTAATGTTTAAAGCGCAGGATGCTGTCGGAGCGTTCTCCACAGCCGGAGAAGGTGTAATCAGTTAGTCAGCATGAAAAAAAATCGCGCTTTTCTGAAATGGGCAGGGGGGAAATACCCCCTGCTCGATGATATTAAAAAGCACCTGCCAAAAGGCGAGTGTCTAATCGAGCCTTTCGTGGGTGCGGGATCGGTGTTCCTCAACACCGATTTTTCTCGTTATATCCTGGCGGATATCAACAACGACCTTATCAGCCTCTATAACATTGTTAAGCTGCGTACCGAAGAGTATGTCGCAGAGGCGCGCAAACTGTTTACGCCGGAGAATAATCACCCGGACGTTTACTACCAGTTCCGCACTGAGTTTAATCAGAGCCAGGATCCGTTCCGCAGAGCGCTGCTGTTCCTCTATCTCAACCGACATGGTTACAACGGCCTGTGCCGCTATAACCTGCGCGGGGAATTTAACGTGCCGTTTGGTCGCTATAAGCGCCCGTATTTCCCGCAGGACGAGCTGTATCATTTTGCCGAAAAAGCGCAGAACGCAGAGTTTCATTGCCTCTCCTATGAAGAGTGTATGGAACTGGCAGGCGTAAACTCGGTGGTTTACTGTGACCCGCCTTACGCACCACTGTCTGCAACGGCGAATTTCACCGCTTATCACACTAACAGCTTCAGCCCGGCCGAACAGGCTCGTCTGGCGGAGATGGCGGAAAAGCTGGTCAGCAAAAGAATTCCGGTGTTAATTTCGAATCACGACACGCCTGATACGCGCGAATGGTACAAAGCCGCGAAGCATTTTCAGGTCAAAGTGCGGCGTAGCATTAGCAGCAACGGCGGCACACGTAAAAAGGTGGACGAACTTCTGGCTCTTTATCGCCCCTGAGCCGTTTTGCCCGCCGGTAAACACATTTCAAGGAGAAGCGGATGAAACAGTTTTTGATTGCTCCCTCAATTCTGTCGGCCGATTTTGCCCGCCTGGGTGAAGACACCGCCAAAGCTCTCGCGGCTGGCGCAGATGTCGTCCATTTCGACGTTATGGACAACCACTACGTCCCGAATCTGACCATTGGCCCAATGGTGCTGAAGGCATTACGTAACTATGGCATTACCGCGCCGATCGACGTTCACCTGATGGTGAAGCCTGTCGATCGCATCGTGCCTGACTTCGCCGCAGCGGGTGCCAGCATCATCACTTTCCATCCGGAAGCCTCTGAACACGTAGACCGCACGCTGCAGCTGATCAAAGAGAACGGCTGTAAAGCGGGGCTGGTGTTTAACCCGGCCACGCCGCTGAGCTATCTTGACTATGTCATGGACAAGCTGGACGTGATCCTGCTGATGTCCGTTAACCCGGGTTTCGGCGGTCAGTCGTTTATCCCCCACACGCTGGATAAGCTGCGTGAAGTGCGCCGTCGTATTGATGAGTCAGGTTACGATATTCGTCTGGAAGTGGACGGCGGGGTGAAAGTGAATAACATTGGTGAAATTGCGGCAGCCGGCGCGGATATGTTCGTTGCAGGTTCGGCAATTTTCGACCAGCCGGATTACAAAAAAGTCATTGATGAAATGCGCCGTGAGCTGGCGAAGGTAAGTCATGGATAAATTGCAGGCAATTCGGGGTGTGGCATTCGACCTCGACGGCACGCTGGTCGACAGCGCGCCGGGCTTAACGAGCGCCGTAGACCAGGCGCTGTATGCACTTGAACTCCCCGTTGCGGGTGAAGAGCGCGTGGTAACGTGGATTGGCAACGGCGCCGATGTTCTGATGGAGCGCGCGTTGACGTGGGCGCGTCAGGAGCGCGCGTCGCAGCGTTCCGCGCAGGGTAAACCGAGCGTTGACCATGCTGACATCCCTAAGGATGAGCAGCTGCGGATTCTGCGCAAACTGTTCGATCGTTTCTACGAAGAGACCGTCGAGGAGGGCAGCTTCCTGTTCCCGGACGTTCAGGAAACGCTGAGCGCGCTGCACGCGAAGGGCATCCCGCTGGGGCTGGTGACCAACAAACCGACGCCGTTCGTTGCGCCTCTGCTGGAAGCGCTCGATATCGCGAAGTATTTCTCCGTGATTGTGGGCGGCGACGACGTGCAGAACAAAAAGCCGCATCCGGAACCGCTGTTGCTGGTGGCAGGAAAATTATCCTTAACCCCTGCGGAGCTGCTCTTTGTCGGGGATTCGCGCAATGATATTCTGGCTGCCCGAGCGGCAGGATGTCCTTCCGTCGGATTAACCTATGGCTACAACTACGGTGAGGCCATCACGCTAAGTGAGCCGGATGTGGTCTTCGACCACTTCAAAGATTTGTTGCCCGCACTCGGGCTTTCGCACAGTGAACATCAGGAATTGAATAATGACTAAGCCCATCGTTTTTAGTGGCGCACAGCCTTCAGGTGAATTGACCATTGGTAACTACATGGGTGCGTTACGTCAGTGGGTCAGCATGCAGGATGAGTACCATTGCATTTACTGCATCGTCGATCTCCATGCGATTACCGCGCGTCAGGATCCTGAGAAGCTGCGTAAAGCCACCCTGGACACCCTGGCGCTGTACCTGGCCTGCGGCATCGATCCTGAGAAGAGCACCATTTTCGTTCAGTCTCACGTGCCGGAGCACGCGCAGCTGGGCTGGGCGCTGAACTGCTACACCTATTTCGGCGAGCTGAGCCGCATGACGCAGTTCAAGGATAAATCCGCACGCTACTCTGAAAACATCAACGCCGGTCTGTTCGACTATCCGGTGCTGATGGCGGCGGACATCCTGCTGTATCAAACCAACCAGGTGCCGGTGGGTGAAGACCAGAAACAGCACCTGGAGCTGAGCCGCGATATCGCCCAGCGCTTTAATGCGATTTACGGCGATGTGTTCAAAGTGCCAGAGCCGTTTATTCCGAAGTCCGGCGCGCGCGTGATGTCGCTGCTGGAGCCGACTAAGAAGATGTCCAAGTCTGACGATAACCGCAACAACGTTATCGGCCTGCTGGAAGATCCGAAATCCGTCGTCAAAAAGCTCAAGCGCGCGGTCACCGACTCCGACGAGCCGCCTGTGGTGCGCTACGACGTGCAGAACAAAGCGGGCGTTTCCAACCTGCTGGATATTCTCTCCGGCGTGACTGGCCAGAGCATTCCTGAACTGGAAAAACACTTCGAAGGTAAGATGTACGGCCACCTGAAAGGTGAAGTGGCAGACGCCGTTTCCGGCATGCTGACCGAGCTTCAGGAGCGTTATCACCGCTACCGTAACGACGAAGCTTTCCTGCAGAAGGTGATGAAAGAGGGCGCGGAAAAAGCCAGCGCGCGCGCGTCCGAAACTCTGAAAGCGGTGTACGAAGCGATTGGGTTTGTGGGTAAACCGTAGGTAAAAGCAAAACGGTAACTACGTTACCGTTTTTAGGGTTTGTTCCCTCTCCCACAGGGAGAGGGTCAGGGTGAGGGCATCAGACCGCACTTTCCTAAACAAAAAAACCGGGAAAGCCCCGGTTTTTTTACGCCTGAAAATCGCTTACTGCTGCGCCGCCGGGCCGCAACCGCCGATGATCTTCGAAATGGAGATCGCCGGGTGCAGCAGGTAATCGTAGCTGCAGTTATTTTTGGTGTTCTGTACATGACCGGTACAGGCAGTCAGAGTCGATAACAGGCCAACCAGAACGGCGGCTTTTGCCAGTTTGAACATACGCATTCCTTGTCTTAAAAACGAAAGTTGGATGTAACTCAAGGGAATAAAGGGAGAAATTCCACTTCGGGGCGGTATGTTATCGACAGCGGTAAGAGGGGAGTAGTCCGCATAAGGACTACTCCGCAAAGGAAGAATATGCGTTAGTGATTTGAGAACCAGTTCAGCTTATCGCGCAGTTCAACCACGCGACCCACCACAATCAGCGCCGGGCTTTCGACCTGCTGAGCCAGTTCACCGAGCTGCGTCAGTACACCATCCACTACGCGTTGCTTGATGGACGTACCGTTTTCCACCAGCGCAACCGGCATATCAGCCTCCATGCCGTGCTCCAGCAGCTTCGCCTGAATCGTCGCGGCCTGGTTCAGCCCCATGTAGAAGACCAGCGTCTGCTTTTCCGCGGCCAGGTTATGCCAGTCCAGCTCGCTGCCGGTTTTCATATGGCCCGTCACCAGACGCACGCTCTGGGCATAGTCGCGGTGGGTCAGCGGAATGCCAGAGTAAGCTGAGCAGCCGGATGCCGCCGTAATGCCCGGCACCACGGAGAACGGAATGCCCGCGTCACACAGGGTTTCCAGCTCCTCGCCGCCGCGACCAAAGATAAACGGATCGCCACCCTTAAGGCGCACCACGCGCTTACCTTTCTGCGCCTCGCGCAGCAGGATCTGGTTAATCTCCTCCTGCGGCACGCAGTGATAGCCCGCCCGTTTTCCAACGAATACGCGGTCGGCATCGCGGCGTACCAGGTTCATGATGTCATCGGAGACCAGGCGATCGTAAACCACGGTATCGGCCTGCTGGATCTGCTGTAGCCCTTTCAGCGTCAGCAAGCCCGCATCGCCGGGGCCTGCGCCCACCAGCACCACTTCGCCGCGATGGTCCAGCGGCTCGCTCAGGAGCTGTTCGGTTGTCTCTTCAACGGCTTTGGTGTCCTGATTGGCCAGCGACTGCGCCAGCCTGTCGTTCACAAAGAATTTTTCCCAGAAGCGACGACGCTCGCCCACGGTGGAAAAGGTTTGCTTCACGCGGGAACGCAACTGCCCGGCGTAATGGGCAATCTGACCAAGATGCTGGGGCAACAGGGCCTCCAGTTTTTCCCGCAGCAGGCGGGCGAGAACCGGCGAGCGTCCGCCGGACGACACCGCAATTATCAGCGGCGAGCGGTCGATAATCGACGGCATGATAAAGCTGGCCTCTTTCGGCGCATCCACCACGTTGCAGAAGATTCGGCGCGCTTCGCAGGCGTCGCTGATGCGCTGGTTCACTTCATCATCATCCGTTGCGGCAATGGTCAGCCAGCAGGTATCCAGCAGGGATTCATTAAACTCACCCTGTTCCAGCGTAAGCATCCCTTCCTGGGCCCAGACCTCAAACTGTGGGGCGAAGGTGAGGGCGTTGACGGTGAGCCGGGCGCCAGCCTCTAACAGCAGGCGAGCTTTGCGTTCAGCCACGTCGCCGCCGCCCACGAGCAGGCAGTCGCGGTTGCGTAATTGACAAAAAATCGGCAGGTGATCCACGACATTACCTCGCAGCTTTCATGGAGGGGGTAAGAATTGACGTCAGGATAACAGCAGGAATCGTACAAAACATACGGTTTTTCCTGCCGTTACCCATAAGGGGTCATAAGCTTTCGTATTAAAAAGGCGGGGGATTAGCCTTTCAGCTGCACCTTGCCGTCCTTCACGCGAACGTCATAGTGCTTCACTGAATGACTCTCATCTTCCATGCAGTACCCGTCGCTTAAGCGGAAACGCTGCTTTTTCAGCGGACTGGCGACCCACAGCTCCCCCTGATGCTCGGCAATCAAGCCGCGGGAGAGTACGCTAGCCTCGAAGAACGGGTCGATATTGCTGATGGCAAAAACCTGTTCATCGTGGCGAGGGCGGAAAATCGCGACCTGTTCTTTGCCCAGCAGCGCGCACACGCCGGTGGCGGGGATGATGTCGTTAATATCGCAAATATTTATCCACTGGCTCATGCGTTTTCCTCCACCAGCGTCACCGGAATACGCTCATACGGTGTCGCCGGACGATGCTGTTCACGCTCCGGCATAACCTGTACGTTCGGGTCGCGCTGGGTGCTGTTGATAAAGTGTTTGAAGCGCGTCTGCGCCGCCGGGGTGTTGACGGTTTCCGTCCACTCGCAGATCACCGCCTCGCGAAGGCGTGTCATCTCGGCTTCCAGATGTTCGTTCAGGCCCAGCTTGTCGTCGATGATCACCGATTTCAGGTAATCGATGCCGCCTTCCAGATTATCGAGCCAGGAAGCGGTACGGGTCAGCTTATCGGCGGTACGGATGTAGAACATCATGAAGCGGTCGAGATACTGAATCAGCGTGTCGCGATCGAGATCCGCCGCCAGCAGGTCCGCATGGCGTGGCTTCATCCCGCCGTTGCCGCAGACGTACAGGTTCCAGCCTTTCTCGGTGGCGATGATACCCACGTCTTTACCCTGCGCTTCCGCACATTCGCGGGTACAGCCGGAGACGCCAAACTTCATTTTGTGCGGGGTGCGGATGCCTTTGTAGCGGTTCTCCAGCTCCACGCCGAAGCCCACGCTGTCGCCGACGCCGTAGCGGCACCAGGTGCTCCCCACGCAGGTTTTCGCCATGCGCAGCGCTTTGGCGTACGCGTGGCCGGTTTCGAAGCCCGCTTCAATCAGCTGACGCCAGATTTCCGGCAGGTCGTCCTTCTGCGCTCCAAACAGGCCGATACGCTGGGAGCCGGTGATTTTGGTGTACAGGTTAAATTCACGGGCAATACGGCCCACGGCCACCAGCCCTTCCGGCGTAATTTCGCCACCGGCGGAACGTGGAATAACGGAGTAGGTGCCGTCTTTCTGGATGTTTGCCAGGAAGTTATCGTTGGTGTCCTGCAGCGGCGTATGCTCGGGCTTGAGCACGTACTCGTTCCAGCAGGAGGCCAGCAGGGAGCCGACGGTCGGTTTACAGACTTCGCAGCCGTAGCCCTGGCCGTGCTTCGCCAGCAGTTCGTCGAAGGACTTAATGCCCTCCACGCGGATCAGGTGGTACAGCTCCTGGCGAGAATACGCGAAGTGCTCGCACAGGTTGTTGTTCACTTCGATGCCCTGTTTCGCCAGCTCGGCGTTCAGCACCTGAGTGACCAGCGGAATACAGCCGCCGCAGCCGGTTCCGGCTTTGGTTTCGGCTTTCAGGGCCGCCACGGTGTGGCAACCTTTGTTGATGGCGGAGATCAGCATGCCTTTGGTGACGTCGAAGCAGGAGCAAATCTGCGCGCTGTCCGGCAGTTTATCCACGCCGATAGACGGCTTGCCGCTGGACGCGTGCGCCGGGAGGATCAGCGCGTCCGGGTTTTCCGGCAGTTCGATGGCGTTCAGCACCAGCTGGAGCAGGTTGCCGAAGTCGCTGGTGTCGCCCACCAGCACCGCACCGAGCAGGGTTTTATTGTCCTGGCTGACGATGAGGCGTTTGTAGACTTCTTTGCTTTCGTCGAGATAGACATAGCTGCGTGAATTCGGGGTGCGGCCATGCGCATCGCCAATACCGCCTACGTCCACGCCCAGCAGCTTCAGCTTGGCGCTCATGTCTGCACCGGTAAACGCGTTTTCGCTGCCGAGGATATGGTCCACGGCGACCTGCGCCATTTTGTAGCCCGGCGCCACCAGGCCGTAGACGCGGTTGTTCCAGCTGGCGCATTCGCCGATGGCGTAGATATCCGGATCGGAGGTCTGGCAGGCGTCGTTGATCATGATCCCGCCGCGCTGCGCCACGGCCAGACCGCACTGGGTCGCCAGCTTGTCGCGCGGACGAATACCGGTGGAGAAGACGATGAAGTCCACTTCAAGCTCGCTGCCGTCGGCAAAGCGCATGGTTTTGCGCGCTTCAGTCCCTTCCTGAACGATCTCTTTGGTGTTCTTGCTGGTGTGAACCTTCACGCCCATGCTTTCGATTTTACGACGAAGCTGGTCGCCGCCCATGTGGTCCAGCTGTTCGGCCATCAGCATCGGGGCAAATTCGATGACGTGGGTTTCAACGCCGAGGTTTTTCAGCGCGCCTGCCGCTTCCAGGCCCAGCAGACCGCCGCCGACAACCGCGCCGCGACGGCTTCGACGGGCGCAGGATTCGATGGCGTTGAGGTCTTCAATGGTACGGTAGACGAAGCAATCCTGAGTTTCCGAGCCTTTGATCGGCGGGATCCACGGATAGGAGCCCGTCGCCATGATCAGCTTGTCGTAAAAAACCGTACGCCCGGCGCTGGAGTGGATCACTTTTTCCTGACGGTTGATGGTGATAGCGCGTTCGCCCACCAGCACTTTTACGCCATGCTTCTCGTAGAAACCTTCGCGCACCAGAGAGAGTTCTTCGGCGGTATGATGGGAGAAGTAGGAAGATAGGTGCACACGGTCGTACGCCTTGCGGGGTTCTTCACAGAACACGGTAATATCGAACTGCTCAGCATCGGCCTTATCGAGAAGATCCTCGATAAAGCGGTGGCCGACCATGCCGTTACCGATGATAGCGAGTCTGACTTTGCTCATTATTGCCTCGATTTCTTTTCTATTATTGCCTACCTTAACGATTCAGCAGGGGCGCTTATTGATGCAAATCAAATACGTCTTCGCCTACTCCTTAGGTGGTATGCGACTGATTTGTCAGGATTTTTATAAGTGGCGGAAATCGCAGGCTTTTCGTGCTCGTTGAATTTGTGTACAAATCAGGGGCGGTTTTGCCAAAATCGATACGCCTGAATATCAGCGGCGTTTTTTAGGGGAAGGGTATGTCTACAACACCGTTATGGCTTGTTCAGAATGTTCGTTTACCGGGTCGGGAAGGGCTGTGGCAGCTTGCCATTGAGAACGGGCGATTTGGTGACATCACCCCGATGGACGACACCCACGCCGAAAGTTATGAAGTATTGAACGCGCGCGGCGGGCTTGCGATCCCGCCGTTCATTGAGCCGCATATCCATCTTGATACGACACAGACCGCGGGTGAGCCGAACTGGAACCAGTCCGGCACGCTGTTCGAAGGCATTGAGCGCTGGGCGGAGCGCAAGGCGTTGCTCAGCCATGAG
Organism: Enterobacter sp. WP_7_1; assembly: GCF_003688535.1. Taxonomy (NCBI): domain Bacteria; kingdom Pseudomonadati; phylum Pseudomonadota; class Gammaproteobacteria; order Enterobacterales; family Enterobacteriaceae; genus Enterobacter; species Enterobacter sp. WP_7_1. Next base: position 144,904 of record NZ_REFK01000006.1, read on the forward strand.
GATGTCAAAGCGCGCGCCTGGAAAACGCTGAAGTGGCAAATTGCCAACGGCATCCAGTTTGTCCGCACCCATGTGGATGTCTCCGACCCGACGCTCACCGCCCTGAAGGCGATGCTGGAGGTGAAGCAGGAGATTGCCCCGTGGGTGACGCTGCAAATCGTCGCGTTCCCGCAGGAAGGTATTCTCTCTTACCCGAACGGCGCGGCGCTGCTGGAAGAGGCGTTAAGGCTGGGGGCTGACGTGGTGGGGGCGATCCCGCACTTCGAGTTCACCCGCGAGTATGGCGTGCAGTCGCTGCATATCGCTTTTGAACTGGCGAAGAAGTATGACCGTCCGCTGGATATCCACTGCGATGAAATTGACGACGAGCAGTCGCGGTTTGTCGAGACGGTGGCAACACTGGCGTATGAAGCCGGCATTGGCCCGCGCGTGACGGCCAGCCACACCACCGCCATGCACTCCTACAACGGCGCGTACACCTCGCGGCTCTTCCGCCTGCTGAAGATGTCGGGAATTAACTTCGTCGCTAACCCGCTGGTCAATATTCATCTGCAGGGGCGCTTTGATGACTATCCGAAGCGCCGCGGCATCACGCGCGTGAAAGAACTCCAGGAAGCGGGCATTAACGTCTGCTTCGGCCATGACGACGTCTTCGACCCGTGGTACCCGCTCGGCACCGGCAACATGCTGCAGGTGCTGCATATGGGGCTGCACGTCTGCCAGATGATGGGCTATCCGCAAATCGACAGCGGCCTGAATCTCATCACCCATAACAGCGCCCGGACCTTCGGCCTGAGCGATTACGGTATTAAGACAGGTAACCCGGCGAACCTGATTATTCTGCCTGCGGAGAGCGGGTTTGAAGCGGTGCGCTGTCAGGTGCCGGTGCGCTGGTCGATTCGTCAGGGACGCGTGATTGCCACGACGCAGCTGGCGCAGACGTGGATCCAGACGGATGTCGGGGGAGAAGAGGTAAGCTTTGCCAGAAACAGCCCCTCTGCAGAGCGCAAAGGGGCGTAAGGGTTAGTGAGACGATGCTGCCGCGTTGTGCTGGCGGTGGCGGGTCACGAAGCCCAGGATGAAGCACATGATGAACACCACGGCATACAGACCGTTAGCGGTGTGCAGCGCTGCCAGCGGGCCGCTGTGGGCCACGATCGGGCCAGTGACCACGAAGGTCAGCATGGTGCCGATGGTGCCGCAGGTCAGGACGAAGTTAACCAGCTTCGGCGAGGCCACTTTGGTCTGCAGCGAACCCAGGGTGATGATCGAGGTATAAATGGCGCTGGAGAAGAAGCCCAGGGTCAGAATGAACCACGGCATATGTTCCGGTGAACCGTTGATGAACAGGTACATCAGTACGGTCGCCATACCTGCCAGCACGGTCAGAATGCGCTGCAGGTCGAAGAAGCGCAGGATGAAGCTAAACGCCCACATGCCGAACATGTAAGACATCCAGAAATCGCTCACCAGTTGACCCGCATCGTTCAGGCTCATGCCCAGACCTTTGGCGTATTCCGGTACCCAGGAGATAAAGCCCAGCTGGCCCAGGATGTAGCACAGGGCGGCAACGGAGAGGAACAGCACGCCGATGCCCCATTTTTCTTTCGCAACGGGCTCGGCGGTAGTTTGCGCTTTCTTGCCCAGCACCGGGAACTCGCAGCCGAAGGTCAGAATAAAGATCGCCACGTAGACCAGACCAATGCAGGCATAGACCCAGTACCACTCGATGCTGCGCGCCAGCAGAACGGCCGCGACCATCGGGAAAATCATACCGGCCATGCTGAAGAAGGAGTCGGTAAACAGCAGGCGCGCGCCGCGCTGGCGGCCTTCATACATGTGGGTAATCAGGAACGTACCGATCGACATGGTGATCCCGCTGACCAGACCCAGCACAAACATCGCGGCGGAGAACAGCGCGATGCTGTGGCTCAGCATCAGGCCCGCCACGGCGGCGACCATCAGCACAAAGCCAAAACGCAGCTGGGTTTTCAGCGGGACGATTTCCATCAGCCAGGCATTCAGGAAGATAGAGATCAGGATCCCCGCGTTGAGGAAGGTGAAGGTATTACTCATGCTGGAAACGGGCAGCTGGAAGTAGCCTGCGATATTTCCCATCACCATCCCGGTGACGATCACCAACGCGCCGGTCAGGGCGTAGGAGAAGAAGCTGATCCATGTGAGCTTGATGCGATTGCTGTTAGTCATGTCTGGCCTGTTCAGAAAAAGAAAATCGCCCAGGGGGCGCTGAGAGCGGGCAGATTTTAGACATTAAAGTGATCCATTCATATCTTTTAAGAGAAATTAGAAGTTCATTGCATGGTTTTGTGTGATCTGCATCACACAAAAAGGCGTGAAAGCCAACCGTTTGCGCGGTTACAACTGTTTCAATTTCGTAAAATTAGGTAAAAGGCTGGTCTCCGTTCATACTGCTCTTTAGAATCAAGCCATTCGCTTTTTATACTGCGCTTTGTTAAGGAATTCTCATGCTCAAATCAACACTGGCGGCTGTCGCAGCTGTGTTTGCTCTTTCTGCCGTTTCCCCTGCTGCGCTGGCAGCAAAAGGGGACCCTCACGTTCTGCTGACCACCTCCGCCGGGAACATTGAGCTGGAACTGAATAGCCAGAAAGCTCCGGTTTCCGTGAAAAACTTCCTCGACTACGTGAACAGTGGTTTCTATAACAACACCACTTTCCACCGCGTGATCCCGGGCTTTATGGTGCAGGGCGGCGGCTTCAACGAGCAGATGCAGCAGAAACAGCCTAACCCGCCAATCAAAAACGAAGCGGACAACGGACTGCTGAACAAGCGCGGCACCATCTCCATGGCGCGTACCGCGGACAAAGACAGCGCGACCAGCCAGTTCTTCCTGAACGTGGCGGATAACGCCTTCCTCGACCACGGTCAGCGCGACTTCGGCTATGCCGTTTTCGGTAAAATCGTGAAAGGGATGGACGTGGCTGACAAGATTTCTCAGGTGCCTACTCACGACGTCGGTCCGTATCAGAATGTGCCGTCAAAACCGGTGGTTATCCTCTCCGCGAAAGTTCTGCCGTAATTCTTCTGAACGCGGGCTTCTCCTGCCCGCGTTCTGTAACCCTCCCTGCGAAAGCGCGTTTTGCTGCTTATACTTGTGGCAAACGGACTATTCAGGGAGGCGTTAAGTGAAAAAGCTCACCGACAAGCAAAAATCCCGTCTCTGGGAACAGCAGCGTAACGTCAATTTACAGGCCAGTTGTCTCCTTGAAAAAGGTAATGGTCCCTCAGACCCCCATATTGAGACGCTGGAGCTTGGGCCTTCCGCGCCCGGGTTGCCCCATCTGTGCCTTATTCATCGTCATTTGTACCGCAGCGAGATGAAGCGGGCTGGTGAGTTCCGCACTGACGATATTTTTAAGGGTGACATCCCTTTCTGCCATTTCGAATACATCGAGAAGATGGGTAACGAGCTGATGGCGGCGCTGGAAAGCGAAAAGTATCTCGTGGGTCTTGAGAAAGCGGCGTTTGTTAACAGAGTTAGCCACTATTACTGCGAAATCAACATGCTGCATCCGTTTATGCGCGGCAACGGTATTGCCCAACGCGTTTTCTTCGAGCAGCTGGCGCTCCACGCGGGCTACTCGCTGGACTGGCGCGATATCGATCCCGACCAGTGGGTGGCGGCTAACCGAAGCGGCGCAACGGGAGATTTAACCGCGCTAAACGCTATCTTTGCCAAAGTAGTGAGCGAAGCGCGGGAATCTGAGTAGAATAGGGCGGCATTTTTTTCGGGAGCCGCCATGATTCTGCTGATTGATAACTACGATTCCTTCACCTGGAACCTTTACCAGTATTTTTGTGAACTGGGTGCAGAGGTGGTTGTCCGCCGCAACGACGAGATCGGACTGGCCGATATCGGGATGCTGGCTCCGCAGAAAATCGTGATTTCTCCGGGGCCGTGTACGCCGTCGGAATCGGGTATTTCTCTGGATGTTATCCAGCACTATGCCGGAAAGCTGCCGATCCTGGGCGTCTGCCTGGGCCATCAGGCGATTGCTCAGGCGTTTGGTGCCACTATCGTGCGCGCCGCCAAAGTGATGCACGGAAAAACCTCTCCGGTCACACACGCCGGCACCGGAGTATTCACGGGGCTCAATAATCCGTTAACCGTCACGCGCTACCATTCCCTGGTCATTGACCCGCCGACGCTGCCCGACTGCTTTGAGGTGACCGCCCGGAGCGATACGCAGGAGATCATGGGGATTCGTCACCGCGAATGGGACCTCGAAGGCGTGCAGTTCCACCCGGAAAGCATCCTCAGCGAGCAGGGGCACGCGCTGCTGGCGAATTTCCTCAATCGCTGAATATCTGTTGCCTTGCTGTGATTTTTTATGCATATTTTGTGATTATATTTTCACAATCACTGTGACATAAAATGGATGGTCATGACATGGCAACTGAACAACCAGCAATTACCCGCGCGACATTTGATGAAGTGATCCTGCCGATTTATGCACCGGCTGAGTTTATCCCGGTGAAGGGAAAGGGCAGCCGCGTCTGGGATCAGCAGGGGAAAGAGTATGTGGATTTCGCGGGCGGTATTGCGGTCACGGCGCTGGGTCATTGCCATCCCGCGCTGGTGGAGGCGCTGAAAACCCAGGGTGAAACCCTGTGGCACACCAGCAACGTGTTCACCAACGAACCGGCGCTGCGCCTGGGCCGCAAGATCATTGATGCGACCTTTGCCGAGCGCGTGCTGTTTATGAACTCCGGCACCGAAGCCAACGAAACCGCTTTTAAGCTGGCGCGCTACTACGCGGCAACGCGCCACAGCCCGTACAAAACCAAAATCATCGCCTTCCACAACGCCTTCCACGGACGCTCCTTCTTTACCGTTTCCGTTGGCGGCCAGCCGAAGTATTCCGACGGGTTTGGCCCGAAGCCGGCCGACATCGTCCACGTGCCGTTTAACGATCTGCATGCCGTGAAAGCGGTGATGGACGACCATACCTGCGCGGTGGTGGTCGAGCCGATCCAGGGTGAAGGCGGCGTGACCGCGGCAACCCCGGAATTCCTGAAAGGGCTGCGCGCGCTGTGCGACGAACATCAGGCGCTGCTGGTCTTTGATGAAGTGCAGTGCGGGATGGGGCGTACCGGGGATCTGTTCGCGTATATGCACTACGGCGTGACGCCGGATATTCTGACCAGCGCTAAAGCGCTCGGCGGTGGTTTCCCGGTGAGTGCGGTACTGACTACGCAGGAGATCGCCTCCGCGTTCCACGTCGGCTCTCACGGCTCTACCTACGGCGGTAACCCGCTGGCGAGCGCCGTGGCGGGCGCCGCATTCGACATTATCAACACGCCGGAGGTGTTGAACGCCGTGAGCGCGAAGCGCGAGCTGTTCGTAAAACACCTGCAAAAGATTGATGAGCAGTACGACGTGTTCAGCGAAATCCGCGGGATGGGGCTGTTGATTGGCGCCGAGCTGAAGCCGCAGTACAAGGGCCGCGCGCGCGACTTCCTGCACGCCGCCGCGCACGAAGGGGTTATGGTACTCAACGCCGGACCGGACGTGATGCGCTTTGCGCCGTCGCTGGTGGTGGAAGACAGGGATATTGAGGACGGGTTAACCCGCTTTGCCGCGGCGGTCGCGAAGATCGTTAAAGGTTAATACTCGGTTCGCTTTAACCGGCGCGTTAACCAAATCCCGTGATGCGGGCGCTGACGCCATGCCACCGACGAAATGGTGTGCATGGTGTTCAGATGCCCGAGAACGCGCTGCAAATGCTGCTCCAGGGTGCTCATTGGCCCGTGGGTTAACGTCTCCGGCGCTTCAAGAATGTTCGAATCTCCCGACTCGCCCGGCGCGTCATACTCCAGACGCTGCTGACACCTCTGCAACGCAATTTCACATGACTGCAAATAGCGCTGCGCCAGATCGGGCGTCAGCATCGTGTGCTCGCGCGCCAGCGTGGTCATGGCGTTAATGTGCTCGACGATAAACTGGCTGTGCGTCACCCAGAGCTTCATGTCTGCCAGATAGTGCGAGTTAAAGCCCGGCTCCTGCATCGCCTGGTTGAGCGAGTTAAACAGGGCGTTGTGCGCCTGGTTGACCTTCATTCGCTGATAGGCCAGCGGCGAGGGCTGCGGGTCGTCGCTCAGGATCAGGCGAATAGCCTGCTGGTCGGCTTCCAGCGCGTCGTGGGCGTTCTGGCGCAGCAGCCCGCTTTGCCACTGCGGCCACAGCCAGACCATGCCGCCAAAGGCAATCAGACAGCCGATTAGGGTATCAATCAGCCTGGCGACAATAAACTGTTCGCCATTGAGCGTGAGCAGCTGCAGGGTATATACCGCCGTCACCGTAAAGCCCACCATCGCCCAGCCGTAGTTTTTGCGGATAATCAGGTAGCTCACCAGCGTAACCGCCAGCATGCCTGCCAGGGTATAGCCTTCCGGCACGTGGAAGTGCAGCGTCACGCCCGCGATGATCAGCCCGGCCATCGTTCCGCCAGCCCGATGCAGAATACGCACCCGCGTGGCGCCGTAGCCGTTCTGGGTGACAAACAGCACGGTCATTAAGATCCAGTAGGGTTTCGGCAGGTGCAGCGCCATACCCATCAGGCTGGCGGTACTGAGCATCACGCTAATCCTTGCGGCGTTGCGCAGGGCGGACGATTTAAGAGAAAGATAGCTTTTGAGCGCGGGCAATAGCGGAAGCCGTTTCTGCTTATCCGCCATCAGGTCGCGGGGATAAAGCGGGCGCTGCGTGCGCAACACGCGGGCGATACGGCTGAAGTGCCAGGCGGCAAACTGGCCGACGGGGTTATCCGGATGCTGACGGGCGATTTTCTCCAGCGCGCCCAGCTGCTTATCCATGTTAAAGCGCGTCGGGTAGCGGTGATAGAGAATATCATCGGCCAGCACCCGCAGGCGCGCGGACACGGTCTGCGCGTTCCAGCGGATCACCGCTTCGGCGTGGCTGCGCTCGACCAGCTTTTGCACCTCCTGCGGGTGGTGAAGGCTCACGGAGATATGCTCCTGCAGATCCAGCCCGACCTGGAAGGTGCGCAGCAGCCGCTTGTAGTCGTGGTTCTTGTTGGCGGCGAGCATATGCAGCTGCTGATAGCACTGGCTTATCAGATCCACCACCTTCTGCTGGCGCGTCAGCAGCGGCGGTAAGGATTTTTCCGGATCGGTATGCTGGGTGAGCAGGGTGTATTTGGCCTCGCAGTAATCCGCAAGCTGCACATAGAGCAGGCTCAGGGATTCACGCAGCGGCTGTTCGCGCCACAGCCAGAACCAAAACCAGTTAAACAGCCCGTACCACAATGTCCCCAGGGCGTAAATCAGCAGTGGCTCCCACACCGGCATATTCCCTGCGAGGCTCAGCGTGAAAATGGCCGCAATCAGCGAGGCGGGAAGCAGGCGGGCGTGCAGCGAACTGATTTCCGCCGTGACGCCGAGCGTCATCGCCAGCACGGTCAGGATCAGCGGCAGCGGGATATCCCGGGCAAGCAGAAGCTGTACGGCGAGGCTACAGCCAGCAAACAGGCAGCCACCGATAATCAGGCGTTTGAAAAAGCGCTTATGCGGCGTATCCAGACCGGCAATGTTGCAGCAAGCGGGCACGAGGGAAAACAGCAGGCCTTGCTGAAGATGTCCGAGGATCAGGCCTATGGCCACAGGAAGACATAACACCAGCGTTTGTCGCAGTGCGTAGTTAACTTCCGGGTGATAGATCAGCCTGCGCCACATGGGGAGTAGAGACAAAAACGGCGTGACACCTTGCGATGGCACGCCGTTTAAGCGGAATTAACGCGTTCCGTAGACCACGATGGTTTTACCGTGGGCGGAGATTAGGTTTTGATCTTCCAGCATTTTCAGAATACGGCCCACTGTTTCACGGGAGCAACCGACGATCTGACCAATTTCCTGACGGGTAATTTTAATTTGCATGCCGTCCGGGTGGGTCATGGCGTCTGGCTGTTTCGCCAGGTTCAACAGGGTTTGTGCGATACGGCCGGTAACGTCCAGGAAGGCGAGGTTACCCACTTTCTCTGACGTAACCTGCAGACGGCGCGCCATCTGGGAAGAAAGACGCATCAGGATGTCAGGGTTAACCTGAATCAGCTGACGGAACTTCTTGTAAGAAATTTCAGCCACTTCACATGCTGTCTTTGCACGAACCCAGGCGCTACGTTCCTGGCCCTCTTCAAACAGGCCCAGTTCACCGATGAAATCGCCCTGGTTCAGATAAGAAAGGATCATCTCTTTCCCTTCTTCATCTTTGATCAGCACTGCCACCGAGCCTTTAACGATGTAATACAACGTTTCCGCTTTTTCACCCTGGTGAATCAGCGTGCTCTTCGATGGGTACTTATGAATGTGGCAATGAGACAAGAACCATTCGAGAGTCGGGTCTGTTTGCGGTTTGCCAAGCACCATGCGCTGTTATCCTCTGTTATAAGCTGTCACCAGAGTCATCAGATGCATCCGGACTCTGGGGTTGCAATCGAATTCTTACCCATACCCTGGGAAGTCGGCTACCGTAACGTTTCGCAGCCAGTAAAGTTTGATGTCCTCTGCATACACGTGTAACGTCAATGTATTACTGTAGCATCCTGAGTGTTTTAGCATAGCTTTCGCCGCGTGTCTCCTGGTGTCTCGCTTCAGCATGATGCAGGTCGCCTTCCATTGCGAGAAATGTAACGCACGCGTAATCTGTCACCAAAAATGCAACGTTGGAGTTTAAGAATATGCAAGCGCGCGTGAAATGGGTTGAAGGTTTAACGTTCCTGGGCGAGTCCGCGTCAGGACACCAGATTTTGATGGACGGTAACTCCGGCGATAAAGCACCCAGCCCAATGGAAATGGTGCTGATGGCGGCAGGCGGATGCAGCGCAATTGATGTGGTATCGATTCTGCAAAAAGGACGTCATGACGTGACGGATTGTGAGGTTAAACTCACGTCAGAACGTCGCGAAGAGGCGCCACGCCTGTTCACCCATATTAACCTGCACTTTGTGGTCACCGGTAAGGAGCTGAAAGACGCGGCGGTCTCGCGTGCGGTGGACCTGTCTGCGGAGAAGTACTGCTCTGTGGCGTTGATGCTGGAGAAAGCGGTAAAAATCACGCATTCGTATGAAGTGATCGAGGCGTGATTGATGGGGCATCGTGCGTGTTGATGCCCTCACCCTAACCCTCTCCCACTGGGAGAGGGAACATGCTCACGCGATCTGCTTCCCTTCCATCAGTCGCTCCACCAGCGGCGTCATGATGAGCTCCATCGCCAGCCCCATTTTTCCGCCCGGCACCACTAACGTATTCATGTGCGAAATAAAAGAGCCCTGCAGCATGGCCAGCAGCCAGGGGTAATCAATGCCGTCGAGATTGCGGAAATGGATCACTACAAAGCTTTCATCCAGCGACGGGATGCTTTTGGCCGCGAACGGGTTGGAGGTGTCCACCGTCGGCACGCGCTGGAAGTTGATATGGGTGCGGGAGAACTGCGGCGTCAGGAAGTTAATGTAATCCTCCATGGAGCGCACCACGGAGTCCATCACCGCTTCGCGAGAATGGCCGCGCTCGCTCATGTCACGCGTCAGCTTCTGGATCCACTCCAGGTTAACGATAGGGACCACGCCGACCAGCAGATCCACGTGGCGCGCCACGTCGTGCTGAGGGGTGACCACGCCGCCGTGCAATCCTTCGTAAAACAGGACGTCGGTGGGTTCCGGTAGCGGCTGCCACGGGGTAAAGGTTCCCGGCACCTGATTCCAGGGTACGGCTTCATCATAGGTGTGCAGATACTTGCGGGACTGCCCTTTGCCGCTCTTACCGTACTCTATAAAGGTTTGTTCCAGCAGGCCAAAGTCATTGGCTTCCGGGCCGAAGTAGCTGATGTGTTTACCCGAATCGCGCGCCTTACGGATGGCCATGTCCATCTCCGGACGCGTGTAGCGGTGAAAGCTGTCGCCTTCGACCTCCGCCGCACGGAGATTCAGCTGGGCGAAAATCTTGCGAAATGCGAGGCTGGTGGTGGTGGTTCCCGCACCACTCGACCCCGTAACGGCAATAACCGGATGTCTGGCAGACATAGCAACTCCCTGACTGAAAAGGGTGGAAGATCAGCCGTGAAACGCGTTGCGGGGCATGATATTGACCGTCTCATGCAGTTCTGACCACACCAGCAGCACGTCGCCGCTTTTCAGCTGGCGCTTAACATCGTTGACCTTTTGCTCAAGCGAGCGTTCCTGTTCACCATAATCGGTGCCTTCGCGTAATACAAAGCTTTCAATCAGATTATCGAGCGTTTCGGGAGCCAGATCCTGCCAGGGAATAATCATTTTGCACCGTCCAGATAAGGGGTTAGCCAGTCAGGAATACGCGCCTCAAGCCACATTTTCGGGCGGCGCAGCGTGCCGCCGATAAACCCGACGTGGCCGCCGTGCTCGGTCAACTGATAGTGAACGTTGTCGGGCAGGAACTCCTGAGCGGGGATCGAGTGATGATCCATAAACGGGTCATCTTTGGCATGAATAATCAGCGTCGGCTGCGTGATCTTGCTGAGCAGCGGCATGGCGCTGCACTGACGATAATAGTCAATCGCATCGGCGAAGCCGTGGATTTTCGCGGTGATCAGGTCGTCGAACTCGCGGATACGGCGCACCTTTTTCAGCTGGCGCAGGCTTACCGGCAGGGTATCCGGGTAGGCCTTCAGTTTACGCGCCGCGTTGGCCTTCAGAAGGTTGAGCAGGTAGCGCTGATAGACGCGGGAAAAGCCTTTATCCATGTGGTAGCTGCACTGCTCGAGCATAAACGGCGCGGAGACAATGACGGCGGCATCCAGCGGGACGCTTTCACCCTCTTTGGCCAGCAGACAGGCCAGCATATTGCCGCCCAACGAGTAGCCCACCGCGGCGGTTGGCACGGTGCCAAAGTTGTCCCGCAGCCAGTGTAAAAACCACGTGCCGTCTTCGGTTTCACCCGAGTGATAAATGCGTTTCTGACGATTCGGTTCACCGCTGCAGCCGCGAAAATGCATCACCACGCCGAGCCAGCCGCGCGCTTTTGCCGCTTCAATTAACCCATGCGCATACGGGCTGTGCAGGCTGCCTTCCAGACCGTGAAAGACCACCAGACGCGGTTTATGGCGAGCCTGTTCAGGCGCTTCGCTCCAGGCGAGATCCAGAAAGTCACCGTCTGGCAGGTCAAGCCGTTGCCAGTGCGGGGTGAACTGAATCTTGCGGCGGATCAGTCGCGGCAGCATGGTCTGCAAATGGGGATTCGCCACGCCGCGCATAGGCACGAACTCAGTGCTGTCTTCGGCCGCAATGTCGAAGTCTGATGGTATGATTTGGGTCATAAGCGCGATGCTGATTCTTGTCGGAAATTTACGATACTTTCCGAATTGTACCCCGTTTAAGCTGGATTTCCGAACCCGGTACGGATTCTGTTCTTCAAACGGGGTAAATAGGTCAGTCAGCCTGCAGCATTGCTTCCAGCTGTTCCTGGGCGTCGAGCCACGCCATCTCGCACTCTTCTAGACTGGATTTGGTCTTCGCCTGCGTTTGCAGGCAGTCGGTCAGCTCCGCCTTGCGGCTCTGGTCATACAGGCCGCTATCGCCAAGCTTCTCTTCAACAACAGCAAGCGTGGCGTTGAGTTTTTCCATCTCTTTTTCGAGACGGGTAATCTCTTTACGCAGGGGCTGCGTCTGGGTGCGAAGCTCCGCTTCACGACGCTTCTGGTCTTTACGCGCCTGCGCGCTGTTGGCGTTGTCTTTTGCTGACTCTTCCGGCTGGTTTTCCTGCTTCTGCACGTCCGTCAGCCACTGCTGGTAGTCTTCCAGATCGCCGTCGAACGGTTCAACTTTGCCGCCGTGCACTAAATACAGATCGTCCGTGGTGGAGCGGATCAGGTGACGGTCGTGCGAAACCACCACCAGCGCGCCTTCAAACTCAATCAGTGCTTCGGTCAGCGCCTGGCGCATGTCGAGATCCAGGTGGTTGGTCGGTTCATCAAGCAGCAGCAGGTTCGGACGCTGCCAGACGATCAGCGCCAGTACCAGACGGGCCTTTTCGCCGCCGGAGAAGCGCTCGGTGTTTTCAGTCACCTTATCGCCCTGGAAGCCGAAGCCGCCGAGATAGTCGCGCAGCTTCTGCTCCATCTCCTGCGGCGCCAGACGCGCGAGATGCTGAATCGGTGATTCATCCGCGCGTAAAAATTCCAGCTGATGCTGGGCGAAGTAACCCAGCTTGATGCCCTTCGCCAGGCCGATTTCACCGCTGACCGGGTTAAGCTCGCCCGCCAGCAGTTTGATCAGCGTCGATTTACCGGCGCCGTTACGCCCCAGCAGGCCAATGCGCGAACCCGGCACCAGGTTGAGCTTGATGGAATCGAGAATAATGCGGTCGGCATAGCCCGCGCTGACCTTCTCCATCTTCAGCAGCGGGTTAGGCAGGCTTTCCGGCTCGCGGAAGCTGAAGTGGAACGGGTTATCCACGTGCGCCGGGGCAATCATCTCCATGCGTTCCAGCATCTTGATGCGGCTCTGGGCCTGCTTGGCTTTTGAGGCCTTGGCCTTAAAGCGATCCACGAAGCTCTGCAGGTGCGCCACGCGCTGCTGCTGGCTTTCGTACATGGACTGCTGCTGGGCGAGACGCGTCGCGCGCTGGCGCTCGAAGGAGCTGTAGTTGCCGGTGTACTCGAACATCGTTTGCTGTTCGATATGAATGATTTTATCCACCACCGGGTCAAGGAAGTCGCGGTCGTGGGAGATCAGAATCAGAGTGCCCTGATAGCTCTTGAGCCACTTCTCCAGCCAAATAACCGCATCGAGATCGAGGTGGTTGGTAGGTTCGTCAAGCAACAGCAGGTCAGAGCGGCAGATCAGCGCCTGCGCCAGGTTAAGACGCATACGCCAGCCGCCGGAGAAGTCGCTGACCGGGCGTTCCAGCTGTTCGTTGCTGAAGCCCAGGCCGTGTAGCAGGCTGGAGGCGCGGGAGCGAATGGTCCACGCGTCGATGGCATCCAGCTTGCCGTGAACGGTGGCGATGGCGTGACCGTCGTTGCGCTCGTTAGCAGAATGAAGTTCCGCCTCGAGCTTACGGTATTCACGGTCGCCGTCGATAACATAGTCGAGCGCCGGTTCGCTCAGCGCCGGCGTCTCCTGGTTTACCCAGGCGAGCTGCCAGTTCCCCGGGAAGGTAAAGTTACCGCCATCCGCGCTAATCTCGTTTTTCAGCAGCGCCAGCAGGGTGGATTTACCGCAGCCGTTTTTGCCGACCAGGCCCACTTTTTGGCCTGGGTTGATGGTAGCAGTGGCGTTATCCAGCAGGACGCGCACGCCGCGACGAATTTGTAACGAGGAGAAAACAATCATAGAAGCGCCGTATGTTCCGACTATGTTAATTTGTCATTATGATAATGTAAGGTGTGGGCCATTTTCCGCACCGGGCCGCCATGGTAGCCCAAAACAGCGACGATACACAAAAACAGAAACAAGACCGGGAGGGGAATGATGTCTCAGACAGCAAAAGTGCTGCTGCTGTATGCCCATCCGGAATCTCAGGACTCGGTGGCAAACCGGGTGCTGCTTAAGCCGGCCACACAGCTCAGCAACGTGACGGTGCACGATCTCTACGCGCACTATCCTGATTTCTTTATTGATATCCCTTACGAGCAGGAGCTGCTGCGTCAGCATGACGTGATTGTGTTCCAGCATCCGCTTTATACCTATAGCTGTCCGGCGCTGCTCAAAGAGTGGCTGGACCGCGTGCTGAGCCGGGGCTTCTCCAGCGGGGTGGGGGGCAACCAGCTTGCGGGAAAGTACTGGCGTAGTGTGATTACGACCGGTGAACCCGAAAGCGCTTACCGTCACGACGGGCTGAACCGTTATCCGATGAGCGACATCCTGCGGCCTTTCGAGCTGACGGCGGCCATGTGCCGTATGCACTGGATGAGCCCGATTATTGTCTACTGGGCGCGGCGTCAGGATCCGAAAGAGCTGGCAAGCCACGCCAGAGCCTATGGTGAATGGCTGGCGTCACCCATTCCGGCAGGAGGTCGTTAATGGAAGGATCGAATTTACTCCTCGCCGGGGTGCTGTTTTTATTTGCGGCCGTCGTTGCGGTGCCGCTTGCGGCACGGATTGGTATCGGTGCGGTGTTGGGTTATCTGCTGGCGGGGATCGCGATTGGCCCCTGGGGACTGGGATTCATCAGCGATGTAGATGAGATCCTCCATTTCTCCGAGCTGGGCGTGGTGTTCCTGATGTTCATCATCGGCCTGGAGCTGAATCCTTCGAAATTGTGGCAACTCCGACGCTCCATATTTGGCGTGGGCGCCGCGCAGGTGTTGTTCAGCGCCGCGATCCTGGGCGGCCTGTTAATGCTGACCAACTTTTCATGGCAGGCGGCGGTGATTGGCGGGATAGGCCTTGCGATGTCGTCGACGGCGATGGCGCTGCAGCTGATGCGCGACAAAGGGATGAACCGTAACGAAGCCGGTCAGCTGGGCTTTTCGGTGCTGCTGTTCCAGGATTTGGCGGTGATCCCGGCGCTGGCGCTGGTGCCGCTGCTGGCGGGGTCCGGGGACGATCACTTTGACTGGGCTAAAATCGCCATGAAAGTGCTGGCCTTCGCGGGCATGCTGATTGGCGGTCGTTTCCTGCTACGTCCCGTGTTCCGCTTTATAGCCGCGTCTGGCGTTCGCGAGGTGTTTACCGCCGCGACGCTGCTGCTGGTGCTGGGATCGGCGTTATTTATGGACGCGCTGGGGCTGTCGATGGCGCTCGGGACCTTTATTGCCGGGGTGCTGCTGGCGGAGAGCGAGTATCGCCATGAGCTGGAAATTGCCATCGATCCCTTCAAAGGGCTGCTGCTAGGTCTGTTCTTTATTTCGGTCGGGATGGCGCTCAACCTTGGCGTGCTCTATACCCATCTGCTGTGGGTGATCGTGAGCGTCGCCATCCTGGTGGCGGTGAAGATGCTGGTGCTGTACGTCATGTCACGTATCTACGGGCTGCGCAGTTCGGAACGCATGCAGTTTGCCAGCGTGTTAAGCCAGGGAGGCGAGTTCGCGTTTGTGCTGTTCTCGACCGCCTCCTCCCAGAAGCTGTTTAAAGACGATCAGATGGCGCTTTTGCTGGTGACGGTCACGCTGTCTATGATGACCACG
This sequence comes from Enterobacter sp. WP_7_1, assembly GCF_003688535.1. Lineage (NCBI taxonomy): Bacteria > Pseudomonadati > Pseudomonadota > Gammaproteobacteria > Enterobacterales > Enterobacteriaceae > Enterobacter > Enterobacter sp. WP_7_1. Next base: position 160,062 of record NZ_REFK01000006.1, read on the forward strand.
CCGCTGCTGATGAAGCTGGTGGATAAACTGCTGTCGCGCCGCCTGAATCCAGCTGACGATGAAGACGAAGCGCCGTGGGTGGAAGACGACAAGCCGCAGGTGATTGTGGTGGGCTTTGGCCGTTTCGGACAGGTTATCGGGCGATTGCTGATGGCGAACAAAATGCGCATTACGGTACTGGAGCGGGATATCAGCGCGGTCAACCTGATGCGCAAATATGGCTATAAGGTTTACTACGGCGACGCGACCCAGCTCGAGCTGCTGCGCTCGGCGGGGGCCGAAGCGGCAGAGTCCATCGTGATTACCTGTAACGATCCGGAAGACACGATGAAGCTGGTGGATCTGTGCCAGCAGCATTTCCCGCATCTGCATATTCTGGCGCGTGCGCGGGGACGTGTTGAAGCTCACGAATTGTTGCAGGCGGGTGTGAAACACTTCTCCCGTGAGACGTTCTCCAGTGCGCTGGAGCTGGGCCGTAAGGCGCTGATCTCGCTCGGCATGCATCCGCATCAGGCGCAGCGCGCCCAAATGCACTTCCGCCGGCTGGATATGCGGATGTTGCGCGAGCTGATGCCGGTACATACCGATACGGCGCAGATCTCCCGCGTGCGGGAAGCGCGTCGCGAGCTGGAGGAGATCTTCCAGCGAGAGATGCAACAGGAACGACGCCAGCTCGATGGCTGGGATGAATTTGAATAAAGGGTAACGAAAGATGGCTGTACGTAAACGCTTTATTGCGGGTGCAAAATGCCCGACCTGCCAGGCGCAAGATACCCTGGCGATGTGGCGGGAAAATAATATTGATGTTGTTGAGTGTGTTAAGTGCGGTCACCAGATGCGTGAGGCCGATAAAGAGGCCCGCGATCACGTTCGCAAAGAAGAGCAAGTTATCGGGATTTTTCATCCGGACTAGCGATATGCCCTGAGTTTTTTTAAGCTAAAGGGTACACGGGTGCAGATTTCCGCTACAATCTGCGCCAGCAATTTTCCCACGCTCAGGAGATATCATGAAAGTAGCAAAAGACCTGGTGGTCAGCCTGGCCTATCAGGTACGTACAGAAGACGGTGTGTTGGTTGATGAGTCTCCGGTGAGTGCGCCGCTTGACTACCTGCATGGTCACGGTTCCCTGATTTCCGGCCTGGAAAACGCGCTGGAAGGTCATGAAGTTGGCGACAAATTTGACGTTGCTGTAGGCGCGAACGACGCTTACGGTCAGTATGACGACAACCTGGTTCAGCGCGTTCCTAAAGACGTGTTCATGGGCGTTGACGAACTGCAGGTTGGCATGCGCTTCCTGGCTGAAACTGACCAGGGCCCGGTTCCTGTTGAAATCACCGAAGTGGAAGATGACCACGTCGTGGTTGACGGTAACCACATGCTGGCTGGCCAGAACCTGAAGTTCAACGTAGAAGTTGTTGCGATCCGTGAAGCGACCGAAGAAGAGCTGGCTCATGGCCACGTTCACGGTGCGCACGGTCACGACCATGACCACGATCACGGCCACGACGGCTGCTGCGGTGGTCACGGCCACGATCACGACCATGGTCACGACCACGGTAAAGGTGGTTGCGGTAACGGCGGCTGCGGCTGCCACTAATTCCGTCATGCGGAAAATAAAAAAGCGGGATAATCCCGCTTTTTTTACGCCTCAATAATGAGGTGGTGGCGTCTCTTCTGACTGAGAGGCGATGTGCGATGACTGCGTTGCCTTCACTTTTTCAGTGAGCAGGCGCATCAGATCGCGCAGCTTTGCCATTTCGAGCTCATGTGCGGTCACGGTCTGGTTTAGCTCTTCGATGGTGATGTCCTGAAAAGCCAGGCGGCTTTCCAGCTCAGCCATTCTCGCTTCTATTGCTGTATCCTTCATCATTCACCTCGTTTATTTCAGATTCGCCATAATGGCCCTGCGGCGGCGCAGTTTAACTGAGTTTATCCTTAAGTACAGTTCGCATCTCCTTGGCAGGAAACTTATTTAAACAAAAATAGTCTGAAAAGTGGCGAGAATTGGAAGTGTCTGTCTGTAGATTTCTTCCGCAACGTTTTATAGTACGTAACTCATTTACGTTTAACGCTGGGGTGAGAGTCCCCAGGCCCTGGAGATATGGATGAAATCACTGTTTAAAGTAACGCTGCTGGCGACCACGATGGCTGTTGCGCTGAACGCGCCGCTGTCATTCGCTGCTGATACTGCTGCGAAGCCTGCTGCTACTGCAGACAGCAAAGCGGCGTTCAAAAATGACGACCAGAAATCCGCCTATGCACTGGGCGCATCTCTGGGTCGTTACATGGAAAACTCTCTGAAAGAACAAGAGAAACTGGGCATCAAACTTGATAAAGCTCAGCTGATCGCGGGCGTTCAGGACGCATTTGCAGATAAGAGCAAGCTGTCTGACCAGGAAATTGAACAGACTCTGCAGGCGTTCGAAGCGCGCGTGAAGGGTGCCGCGCAGACCAAGATGGACGCGGACGCTAAAGACAACGAAGCGAAAGGCAAAGCCTACCGCGATACCTTTGCCAAAGAGAAGGGTGTGAAAACCTCTTCTACCGGCCTGGTGTACAAAGTTGAGAAAGAAGGCACCGGCGATGCGCCTAAAGACAGCGACACCGTTGTTGTGAACTACAAAGGTACGCTGATCGACGGTAAAGAGTTCGACAACTCTTACACCCGCGGTGAGCCGCTCTCCTTCCGTCTGGACGGCGTTATCCCGGGCTGGACTGAAGGCCTGAAAAACATCAAGAAAGGCGGCAAGATCAAGATGGTTATCCCACCGGATCTGGCCTATGGCAAAACCGGCGTTCCGGGTATCCCTGCCAACTCTACGCTGGTCTTTGACGTAGAGCTGCTGGATATTAAACCGGCACCGAAAGCGGATGCCAAGGCAGACGCACCGGCTGACGATAAAGCCGCTGCTGCTAAGAAGTAATGTTGAAAAAAACCGCCGCCTTTCAGGCGGCGGTTTTTTTATTGTGGGGCAGATATAATTAACACTGGAAAGCGCTACGCACGCTGTATTAATTTAGTTGTCCGTGTAGATAATGAGCCTGCCCTGAAAACCTAACGACAGGCTCCTGAAAAGGAGTGTTTTTTTCATGTCCAGGTCGCTTTTAACCAACGAAACCAGTGAACTTGATTTGCTGGATCAACGTCCTTTCGATCAGACCGACTTCGATATTCTGAAATCCTACGAAGCGGTAGTGGACGGGTTAGCGATGCTCATTGGCTCCCACTGCGAAATCGTATTGCACTCCCTGCAAGATCTAAAGTGTTCCGCCATCCGCATTGCGAATGGTGAGCATACTGGCCGTAAAATTGGTTCGCCAATTACCGACCTTGCATTGCGTATGCTGCATGACATGACCGGCGCGGACAGCAGCGTCTCCAAATGCTATTTCACCCGCGCCAAAAGCGGCGTGCTGATGAAATCAGAAACCATCGCGATTCGAAACCGCGAGCATCGTGTTATTGGGCTGCTGTGCATCAACATGAACCTTGATGTGCCATTCTCGCAAATCATGAGCACCTTTATTCCACCTGAAACGCCGGACGTTGGCTCCTCAGTTAACTTTGCCTCCTCTGTTGAAGATCTGGTGACGCAGACGCTTGAGTTTACGATTGAAGAGGTGAATGCCGATCGCAACGTCTCGAACAACGCCAAGAATCGTCAGATCGTGCTCAATCTTTATGAAAAAGGGATTTTTGATATTAAAGACGCCATCAACCAGGTGGCCGATCGTCTGAACATCTCCAAGCACACGGTCTACCTCTATATTCGCCAGTTCAAAAGCGGCGATTTCCAGGGACAAGACAAGTAATGCGTTTTGCGTTAATGGTGACAGGCCCGGCGTACGGCACTCAGCAGGCCAGCAGCGCGCTGCAGTTTGCGCATGCGCTACTGGCGGCCGGACATGAGCTGGCGAGCGTCTTCTTCTATCGGGAAGGGGTGTATAACGCGAATCAGTTTACGTCACCGGCGAGCGATGAGTTCGATCTGGTGCGCGCCTGGCAGGCATTAAACGAAAAGCAGGGCGTAGAACTGCACATCTGCGTTGCGGCGGCACTGCGCCGCGGGGTGACCGATGCAACCGAAGCCGCACGTCTTGGTTTATCGGGTTCTAACCTGCAGCCCGGCTTTTCGTTGAGTGGTCTGGGTGCACTGGCACAGGCGGCATTAACCTGCGACAGAGTGGTGCAATTCTGATGAAGCGCGTGGCATTTGTTTTTACCTCTGCGCCGCACGGCAATGCGTCCGGCAGAGAAGGGCTGGATGCGCTGCTCGCGACCTCAGCATTGACCGAAGATATCGGTGTCTTCTTTTTGGGCGACGGCGTATTTCAGCTTCTGGCGGGGCAACAGCCTCAGGCCATTCTGGCGCGTGATTACATCGCGACGTTCAAAGTGTTACCGCTTTACGATATCGAAACCTTCTATGTCTGTGCCGACTCCCTGGCTGCGCGCGGCCTAAACGAGGCAACGCCTTTCGTGCTGGATGTGACAGTCCTGTCTTCTGCTGCATTGCGCGAAGACCTTTCCCACTACGACACCGTTCTGACTTTCTGAGGCTGACATGCTCCATACTCTGAGCCATTCACCATGGCAATGTGATACCGACGCGTTACTGAGTATGCTGCGCGAAGGTGATGATCTGCTGCTGATTCAGGATGGCGTGCTTGCCGCACTGGAAGGCAGTCGTTTCGTTGAAATTCTCACGAATGCCCCCATAACAGTCTCTGCGCTGAAGGACGATCTGGATGCGCGGGGTCTTTCTGGTCAAATTTCAGCCAAAATTGACGTGGTTGGCTATACTGATTTCGTCAATCTTACTGTGACGCACGCCAGTCAAATGAACTGGTGATTTGAGATCGCTGTATATTTCTTGACACCTTTTCGACGTAGCCCTAAAATTTCGCGTCCTCATATTGTATGAGGTCGTTTTATTACGTGTTTACGAAGCAAAAGCTAAAACCAGGAGCTATTTAATGGCAACAGTTAACCAGCTGGTACGCAAACCACGCGCACGCAAAGTTGCAAAGAGCAACGTGCCTGCGCTGGAAGCCTGCCCGCAGAAACGTGGTGTATGTACTCGTGTATATACCACCACTCCTAAAAAACCAAACTCCGCACTGCGTAAAGTATGCCGTGTGCGTTTGACTAACGGTTTCGAAGTGACTTCCTACATCGGTGGTGAAGGTCACAACCTGCAGGAGCACTCCGTGATCCTGATCCGTGGCGGTCGTGTTAAAGACCTTCCGGGTGTTCGTTACCACACCGTTCGTGGTGCGCTCGACTGCTCAGGTGTTAAAGACCGTAAGCAGGCTCGCTCCAAGTACGGCGTGAAGCGTCCTAAGGCTTAATGGTTCTCCGTTAAGTAAGGCCAAACTGATTTATCTTAATGTCAAACTAAACTCTTTGAGTTTTGGACAATCCTGAATTAACAACGGAGTATTCCCATGCCACGTCGTCGCGTCATTGGTCAGCGTAAAATCCTTCCAGATCCGAAATTCGGATCAGAACTGCTGGCAAAATTTGTAAATATCCTGATGGTAGATGGTAAAAAATCTACTGCAGAAGCAATCGTATACAGCGCGCTTGAGACCCTGGCTCAGCGTTCTGGTAAAAATGAACTGGAAGCTTTCGAAGTCGCTCTCGACAACGTTCGCCCAACCGTAGAAGTTAAGTCCCGCCGCGTTGGTGGTTCTACTTATCAGGTTCCAGTTGAAGTTCGTCCGGTTCGTCGTAATGCCCTGGCAATGCGTTGGATCGTTGAAGCTGCTCGTAAACGCGGTGATAAATCCATGGCTCTGCGTCTGGCGAACGAACTTTCTGATGCTGCAGACAACAAAGGTACTGCAGTTAAGAAACGTGAAGACGTTCACCGTATGGCAGAAGCCAACAAGGCGTTCGCACACTACCGTTGGTAATCCCTTCGGAGTATTAGTCACCAGGCGGGCGCTTCAGAGAAGCCGCCCGCTCTGGGTAACTTAACTGAACGCCTAAAGATATAAACGAGGAATCAAATGGCTCGTACAACACCCATCGCACGCTACCGTAACATCGGTATCAGTGCGCACATCGACGCCGGTAAAACCACTACTACCGAACGTATTCTGTTCTACACCGGTGTAAACCATAAAATCGGTGAAGTTCATGACGGCGCAGCCACCATGGACTGGATGGAACAGGAGCAGGAGCGTGGTATCACTATCACCTCCGCAGCGACTACTGCATTCTGGTCAGGTATGGCTAAGCAGTACGAACCGCATCGCGTAAACATCATCGACACCCCGGGCCACGTTGACTTCACCATCGAAGTAGAACGTTCCATGCGTGTTCTTGACGGCGCGGTAATGGTTTATTGCGCAGTTGGTGGTGTTCAGCCACAGTCTGAGACCGTATGGCGTCAGGCGAACAAATATAAAGTTCCACGCATCGCGTTCGTTAACAAAATGGACCGTATGGGTGCTAACTTCCTGAAAGTTGTTGGTCAGATCAAATCCCGTCTGGGCGCGAACCCTGTTCCGCTGCAGCTGGCAATTGGTGCTGAAGAAGGCTTCACCGGCGTTATCGACCTGGTGAAAATGAAAGCCATCAACTGGAACGATGCAGACCAGGGCGTTACCTTCGAATACGAAGATATTCCGGCTGAAATGCAGGACCTGGCTGACGAATGGCACCAGAACCTGATCGAATCCGCTGCTGAAGCTTCTGAAGAGCTGATGGAGAAATACCTGGGTGGTGAAGAACTGACTGAAGAAGAGATCAAAAAAGCTCTGCGTCAGCGCGTTCTGAACAACGAAATCATCCTGGTAACCTGTGGTTCTGCGTTCAAGAACAAAGGTGTTCAGGCGATGCTGGATGCGGTAGTTGACTACCTGCCATCCCCGGTTGACGTTCCTGCGATCAACGGCATCCTGGACGACGGTAAAGATACTCCGGCTGAGCGTCACGCAAGTGACGAAGAGCCATTCTCTGCACTGGCGTTCAAAATTGCTACCGACCCATTCGTGGGTAACCTGACCTTCTTCCGCGTTTACTCTGGTGTGGTTAACTCCGGTGACACCATCCTGAACTCCGTGAAAGCGGCGCGTGAACGTTTTGGCCGTATCGTACAGATGCACGCTAACAAACGTGAAGAGATCAAAGAAGTTCGTGCGGGCGACATCGCTGCAGCTATCGGTCTGAAAGACGTGACCACTGGTGACACCCTGTGTGACCCGGATCACCCGATCATTCTGGAGCGTATGGAATTCCCTGAGCCGGTAATCTCCATCGCAGTTGAACCAAAAACCAAAGCTGACCAGGAAAAAATGGGTCTGGCTCTGGGCCGTCTGGCGAAAGAAGACCCATCATTCCGCGTATGGACTGATGAAGAATCTAACCAGACCATCATCGCTGGTATGGGTGAACTGCACCTGGACATCATCGTTGACCGTATGAAGCGTGAATTCAACGTTGAAGCGAACGTGGGTAAACCTCAGGTTGCTTACCGCGAAGCGATTCGTGCGAAAGTTACCGATGTTGAAGGTAAACACGCTAAGCAGTCTGGTGGTCGCGGTCAGTACGGTCACGTTGTGATCGACATGTACCCACTGGAGCCGGGCTCTAACCCGAAAGGTTACGAGTTCATCAACGACATCAAAGGTGGTGTAATTCCTGGCGAATACATCCCAGCCGTTGATAAAGGCATTCAGGAACAGCTGAAAGCGGGCCCTCTGGCTGGCTATCCGGTTGTTGACATGGGTGTTCGTCTGCACTTCGGTTCTTACCACGACGTTGACTCCTCTGAACTGGCGTTTAAACTGGCTGCGTCTATTGCCTTTAAAGAAGGCTTTAAGAAAGCAAAACCAGTTCTGCTTGAGCCAATCATGAAGGTTGAAGTAGAAACTCCTGAAGAGAACACCGGTGACGTTATCGGTGACTTGAGCCGTCGTCGCGGTATGCTGCGTGGTCAGGAATCCGAAGTGACTGGCGTTAAGATCCACGCTGAAGTTCCGCTGTCTGAAATGTTCGGATATGCAACTCAGCTGCGTTCTCTGACCAAAGGTCGTGCATCATACACCATGGAATTCCTGAAGTATGATGATGCGCCTAACAACGTTGCTCAGGCCGTTATTGAAGCCCGTGGTAAGTAATCCACAGGATTAAAACCTAAGTCCCGTGCTCTCTCCACAGGGGAGAGCACTATAGTAAGGAATATAGCCGTGTCTAAAGAAAAATTTGAACGTACAAAACCGCACGTCAACGTTGGTACTATCGGCCACGTTGACCATGGTAAAACTACCCTGACTGCTGCAATCACTACCGTTCTGGCTAAAACCTACGGTGGTTCTGCTCGTGCATTCGACCAGATCGATAACGCACCAGAAGAAAAAGCTCGTGGTATCACCATCAACACTTCCCACGTTGAGTACGACACCCCGACTCGCCACTACGCACACGTAGACTGCCCAGGCCACGCCGACTATGTTAAAAACATGATCACCGGTGCTGCGCAGATGGACGGCGCGATCCTGGTTGTTGCTGCGACTGACGGCCCAATGCCTCAGACTCGTGAGCACATCCTGCTGGGTCGTCAGGTAGGCGTTCCTTTCATCATCGTGTTCCTGAACAAATGCGACATGGTTGATGACGAAGAGCTGCTGGAACTGGTAGAGATGGAAGTTCGTGAACTGCTGTCTCAGTACGATTTCCCGGGCGACGATACTCCAATCGTTCGTGGTTCTGCTCTGAAAGCGCTGGAAGGCGAAGCAGAGTGGGAAGCGAAAATCATCGAACTGGCTGGCTTCCTGGATTCTTACATCCCAGAACCAGAGCGTGCGATTGACAAGCCATTCCTGCTGCCAATCGAAGACGTATTCTCCATCTCCGGTCGTGGTACCGTTGTTACCGGTCGTGTAGAGCGCGGTATCATCAAAGTTGGCGAAGAAGTTGAAATCGTTGGTATCAAAGAGACTGCTAAGTCTACCTGTACTGGCGTTGAAATGTTCCGCAAACTGCTGGACGAAGGCCGTGCTGGTGAGAACGTTGGTGTTCTGCTGCGTGGTATCAAACGTGAAGAAATCGAACGTGGTCAGGTTCTGGCGAAGCCAGGCTCAATCAAGCCACACACCAAGTTCGAATCTGAAGTGTACATCCTGTCCAAAGACGAAGGCGGCCGTCATACTCCGTTCTTCAAAGGCTACCGTCCACAGTTCTACTTCCGTACAACTGACGTGACCGGTACCATCGAACTGCCAGAAGGCGTTGAGATGGTAATGCCAGGCGACAACATCAAGATGGTTGTGACTCTGATCCACCCAATCGCGATGGACGACGGTCTGCGTTTCGCAATCCGTGAAGGCGGCCGTACCGTTGGCGCGGGCGTTGTTGCTAAAGTTCTGGGCTAATTAATTATCCCTGAATAAAAAAAGGACGCTTCGGCGTCCTTTTTTGTTTTCTGCCGCTCAGGTACTGTCACAGAATTACGCATTTTTTGCCTGCTCCCGCCCCGTATTGTGGCGTTTGTGCTATTGTAATCATAACCATTCTCACTTACACTTTGCGCATAATTTGAACGGGAGTCTCTATGTACGTTTGTTTATGTAATGGTGTAAGCGACAAGAAAATACGTCAGGCCGTTCGCCAGTTTCAGCCTCAGTCATTTCAGCAGCTACGCAAATTTGTTCCGGTGGGAAATCAATGCGGTAAATGTGTACGTGCTGCGCGAGAGATCATGCAGGACGAATTGATGCAGATCCCGGAATACAAAGAGATCGCGTAAGCGCCCATCTTTTTTTTGACATCCCTGTAGCCCGATCTACGCTTCAATGAGTGGAAGCGGAGGGACTATATAATGAAAGGTGATGTTAAAATCATAAGTTATCTCAATAAATTATTGGGAAATGAGCTTGTCGCAATTAACCAGTACTTTCTTCACGCGAGAATGTTCAAAAACTGGGGGCTTAAACGTTTGAACGACGTTGAGTACCATGAATCGATCGATGAAATGAAGCACGCCGATAAATATATCGAGCGTATTTTATTCCTTGAAGGCATTCCAAACCTGCAGGATCTCGGAAAGCTGGGCATCGGAGAAGATGTCGAAGAGATGCTGCGTTCCGACCTCAGGCTGGAGCTTGAAGGCGCCAAAGATCTCCGTGAAGCTATTGCCTACGCAGACAGCGTACATGACTACGTCAGTCGCGATATGATGATCCAGATCCTGGCCGATGAAGAAGGCCACATTGACTGGCTGGAAACGGAGCTGGACCTGATTTCTAAAATCGGCCTGCAGAACTACCTTCAGTCGCAGATTAAAGTGGAAGAGTAACCACCGACTTCCAGCCTACGCATAAACCCGCTGCTGCCAGAAATGGCCCAAAAGGCAGTGGGTTTTTTAATGCTCCCTTATCGCCGGTGAGTAACGAAAACACAAGAATGCTAAGTAGCGCCATAAGCGCAGCGAGTAACGCCAGCGCAGGCAGCACGCACCAGCCATGCCAGGCGCCAAGCGCCGCCAGGTATTTTACATCGCCATATCCCATCCCTTCACGCCGGCAGATAAACCGATATCCCCAGTAGATAACGGCAAAGCCGATATATCCAGCCATCGCACCCACCACCGCACTCGGCAGAAAATCAGGTTGGATACAGAGCTGAAAGAGCAGGCCCGTCCATAGCAGCGGGCAGAGAAATTTATCGGGAAGCAGTCCGTAGCGAATATCTGCACGGACAAGAAAGGCCGTCAGCGAAAAATAGACCAGCAAAAAGGGGAGGGTGGTTAGCATGGAAATGGCCTCAAAAGGGTTTGAGCGCATACTCGTCATAATCGGCCTGGCCGGCAATCGACAAAAACGACAATTGCGTAGGGGCTCGAGACAAAGCATTGAGAAGGGATACATTGCGTAAAAGTTGCGCGCCCTTACGCATACTGCGCCTCAGGCGCTTAATTTCTAAACGGCACTTGCGTCTTGCCCAGATTTACGTATAATGCGCGGGCTTGTCGTAATTGACGGCGGGTTCAATCTGAACCAGAGTAGCTCACTTTGTTACTCAACAATGCTCCCAATTGGGGAGCTACGTAAGAACGGTTACACTCTCCCATCAATCGTAATGGGTTTGAGGAGTAATCATTTTCGTTTATAAAATAATTGGAGCTCTGGTCTCATGCAGAACCAAAGAATCCGTATCCGCCTTAAAGCGTTTGATCATCGTCTGATCGATCAATCAACCGCGGAAATCGTCGAGACTGCTAAGCGCACTGGTGCGCAAGTCCGTGGTCCGATCCCGCTGCCGACCCGCAAAGAGCGCTTCACCGTTCTGATCTCTCCGCACGTCAACAAAGACGCGCGTGATCAGTACGAAATCCGCACTCACAAGCGTCTGGTTGACATCGTTGAGCCAACTGAGAAAACCGTTGATGCTCTGATGCGTCTGGATCTGGCTGCCGGTGTAGACGTGCAGATCAGCCTGGGTTAATCAGGTCATCGAGCGATTGAGAGGTTGATACAATGATTGGTTTAGTCGGTAAAAAAGTGGGCATGACCCGCATCTTCACTGAAGATGGCGTTTCAATCCCAGTAACCGTAATCGAAGTTGAAGCAAACCGCGTTACCCAGGTTAAAGATCTGGCTAACGATGGCTACCGCGCTGTTCAGGTGACCACTGGTGCTAAAAAAGCTAACCGTGTAACCAAACCAGAAGCGGGTCACTTCGCTAAAGCTGGCGTAGAAGCTGGCCGTGGTCTGTGGGAATTCCGTCTTGCTGAAGGCGAAGAGTTCACCGTAGGTCAGGACATTAGCGTTGAGCTGTTTGCTGACGTTAAAAAAGTTGACGTAACCGGTACCTCTAAAGGTAAAGGTTTTGCTGGTACCGTTAAGCGCTGGAACTTCCGTACCCAGGACGCTACCCACGGTAACTCCTTGTCTCACCGCGTTCCGGGTTCTATCGGTCAGAACCAGACTCCGGGCAAAGTGTTCAAAGGCAAGAAAATGGCAGGTCAGCTGGGTAACGAACGTGTAACCGTTCAGAGCCTGGACGTAGTACGTGTTGACGCTGAGCGCAACCTGCTGCTGGTTAAAGGTGCAGTTCCGGGTGCAACCGGTAGCGACCTGATCGTTAAACCAGCTGTGAAGGCGTAAGGGGATAGCAATGGAATTAGTATTGAAAGACGCGCAGAGCGCGCTGACTGTTTCCGAAACTACCTTCGGTCGTGATTTCAACGAAGCGCTGGTTCACCAGGTTGTTGTTGCTTATGCAGCTGGTGCTCGTCAGGGTACTCGTGCTCAGAAGACTCGTGCTGAAGTAACTGGTTCTGGCAAAAAGCCATGGCGCCAGAAAGGTACCGGCCGTGCGCGTTCAGGTTCTATCAAGAGCCCGATCTGGCGTTCAGGTGGCGTGACCTTCGCTGCGCGTCCACAGGACCACAGTCAAAAAGTTAACAAAAAGATGTACCGCGGCGCGCTGAAAAGCATCCTGTCCGAACTGGTACGTCAGGATCGTCTGATCGTTGTCGAGAAGTTCTCTGTTGAAGCGCCTAAAACTAAGCTGCTGGCACAGAAACTGAAAGACATGGCTCTGGAAGATGTGCTGATCATCACCGGTGAGCTGGACGAGAACCTGTTCCTGGCCGCACGTAACCTGCACAAGGTTGACGTACGCGATGCGACTGGTATCGACCCGGTTAGCCTGATCGCCTTCGACAAAGTCGTAATGACTGCTGATGCTGTTAAGCAAGTTGAGGAGATGCTGGCATGATTCGTGAAGAACGTCTGCTGAAGGTGCTTCGCGCACCGCACGTTTCTGAAAAAGCGTCTACTGCGATGGAAAAAACAAACACCATCGTTCTCAAAGTTGCTAAAGACGCGACCAAAGCAGAGATCAAAGCTGCTGTGCAGAAACTGTTTGAAGTCGAAGTCGAAGTCGTTAACACCCTGGTAGTTAAAGGGAAAGTTAAACGTCACGGACAGCGTATCGGTCGTCGTAGCGACTGGAAAAAAGCTTACGTCACCCTGAAAGAAGGCCAGAATCTGGACTTCGTTGGCGGCGCTGAGTAAGTCGGAGGAGTAATACAATGGCAGTTGTTAAATGTAAACCGACATCTCCGGGTCGTCGCCACGTAGTTAAAGTGGTTAACCCTGAGCTGCACAAGGGCAAACCTTTTGCTCCGTTGCTGGAAAAAAACAGCAAATCCGGTGGTCGTAACAACAATGGCCGTATCACCACTCGTCACATCGGTGGTGGCCACAAGCAGGCTTATCGTATTGTTGACTTCAAACGCAACAAAGACGGTATCCCAGCAGTTGTTGAACGTCTTGAGTACGATCCGAACCGTTCCGCGAACATCGCGCTGGTTCTGTACAAAGACGGCGAACGCCGTTACATCCTGGCCCCTAAAGGCCTGAAAGCTGGCGACCAGATTCAGTCTGGCGTTGATGCTGCAATCAAAGCAGGCAACACCCTGCCGATGCGCAATATCCCGGTTGGTTCTACCGTTCATAACGTAGAAATGAAACCAGGTAAAGGCGGTCAGCTGGCACGTTCCGCTGGTACTTACGTTCAGATCGTTGCTCGTGATGGTGCTTATGTCACCCTGCGTCTGCGTTCTGGTGAAATGCGTAAAGTCGAAGCAGACTGCCGCGCTACTCTGGGCGAAGTTGGCAATGCTGAGCATATGCTGCGCGTTCTGGGTAAAGCAGGTGCTGCACGCTGGCGTGGTGTTCGTCCTACCGTTCGCGGTACTGCGATGAACCCAGTCGACCACCCACATGGTGGTGGTGAAGGTCGTAACTTTGGTAAGCACCCGGTAACTCCGTGGGGCGTTCAGACCAAAGGTAAGAAGACCCGCAGCAACAAGCGTACTGATAAATTTATCGTACGTCGCCGTAGCAAATAATTTTAGAGGATAAGCCATGCCACGTTCTCTCAAGAAAGGTCCTTTTATTGACCTGCACTTGCTGAAGAAGGTAGAGAAAGCGGTGGAAAGCGGAGACAAGAAGCCCCTGCGCACTTGGTCCCGTCGTTCAACGATCTTTCCTAACATGATCGGTTTGACCATCGCTGTCCATAATGGTCGTCAGCACGTTCCAGTCTTTGTTACCGACGAAATGGTTGGTCACAAACTGGGTGAATTCGCACCGACTCGTACTTATCGCGGCCATGCTGCTGATAAAAAAGCGAAGAAGAAATAAGGTAGGAGGAAGAGATGGAAACTTTAGCTCAACATCGCCATGCTCGTTCTTCTGCTCAGAAGGTTCGCCTTGTTGCTGACCTGATTCGCGGTAAGAAAGTGTCGCAGGCCCTGGACATCCTGACCTATACCAACAAGAAAGCTGCGGTATTGGTCAAGAAAGTACTGGAATCTGCCATTGCTAACGCTGAACACAACGATGGCGCTGACATCGACGATCTGAAAGTCGCGAAAATTTTCGTAGATGAAGGCCCAAGCATGAAGCGCATTATGCCGCGTGCGAAAGGTCGTGCAGATCGCATCCTGAAGCGCACCAGCCACATTACTGTGGTTGTGTCCGATCGCTGAGACTCTGGAGACTAGCAATGGGTCAGAAAGTACATCCTAATGGTATTCGCCTGGGTATTGTAAAACCATGGAACTCTACCTGGTTTGCGAACACCAAAGAATTCGCTGACAACCTGGACAGCGATTTTAAAGTACGTCAGTACCTGACTAAGGAACTGGCTAAAGCGTCTGTATCTCGTATCGTTATCGAGCGTCCAGCGAAGAGCATCCGTGTGACTATTCACACTGCTCGTCCTGGCATCGTTATCGGTAAGAAAGGCGAAGACGTAGAAAAACTGCGCAAGGTCGTAGCGGATATCGCTGGCGTTCCTGCACAGATCAATATCGCTGAAGTTCGTAAGCCTGAACTGGACGCTAAATTGGTTGCTGACAGCATCACTTCACAGCTGGAACGTCGTGTTATGTTCCGTCGTGCTATGAAGCGTGCTGTACAGAACGCAATGCGTCTGGGCGCTAAAGGTATCAAAGTTGAAGTTAGCGGCCGTCTGGGCGGCGCGGAAATCGCACGTACCGAATGGTACCGCGAAGGTCGCGTACCGCTGCACACTCTGCGTGCTGACATCGACTACAACACCTCTGAAGCGCACACCACTTACGGTGTAATCGGCGTTAAGGTATGGATCTTCAAAGGTGAGATCCTGGGTGGTATGGCTGCTGTTGAACAACCGGAAAAACCGGCTGCTCAACCTAAAAAGCAGCAGCGTAAAGGCCGTAAATAAGGAGCGTCGCTGATGTTACAACCAAAGCGTACAAAATTCCGTAAAGTGCACAAAGGCCGCAACCGTGGTCTGGCGCAGGGTACGGATGTTAGCTTCGGCACTTTCGGTCTGAAAGCTGTTGGCCGTGGTCGTCTGACTGCACGTCAGATCGAAGCAGCACGTCGTGCAATGACCCGTGCAGTTAAGCGTCAAGGTAAGATCTGGATCCGTGTATTCCCGGACAAACCGATCACCGAGAAGCCACTGGAAGTTCGTATGGGTAAAGGTAAAGGTAACGTGGAGTACTGGGTTGCCTTGATCCAACCGGGCAAAGTCCTTTATGAAATGGACGGTGTTCCGGAAGAGCTGGCCCGTGAAGCCTTCGGCCTGGCAGCAGCGAAACTGCCTATCAAAACCACCTTTGTAACTAAGACGGTGATGTAATGAAAGCAAAAGAGCTGCGTGAAAAAAGCGTTGAAGAGCTGAACGCTGAGCTGCTGAACCTGCTGCGTGAGCAGTTCAACCTGCGTATGCAGGCTGCAAGTGGCCAGCTGCAACAGACTCACCTGCTGAAGCAAGTGCGTCGCAATGTTGCACGCGTTAAGACTTTACTGACTCAGAAGGCGGGTGCGTAATGACCGATAAAATCCGTACTCTGCAAGGTCGTGTTGTTAGCGACAAAATGGAGAAATCCATTGTTGTAGCTATCGAACGTATTGTGAAACACCCGATCTACGGTAAATTCATCAAGCGTACGACCAAACTGCACGTACATGACGAGAACAACGAATGTGGTATCGGCGACAAGGTTGAAATCCGTGAATGCCGTCCACTGTCCAAGACTAAGTCCTGGACGCTGGTTCGCGTTGTAGAGAAAGCGGTTCTGTAATACAGTACGCCTTCTCAATACGAATAAACGGCTCAGCGATGAGCCGTTTATTTTTTCTACCCATATTGCAGAAGCGGTGTTATAATGCCGCGCCCTCGATATGGGGCTTTTTAACGGCTCTGATTTTAGAGTCTCAGGTAGTAGTTGACATTAGCGGAGCACTAAAATGATCCAAGAACAGACTATGCTGAACGTCGCCGACAACTCCGGTGCACGTCGCGTAATGTGTATCAAGGTTCTGGGTGGCTCGCACCGTCGCTACGCAGGCGTAGGCGACATCATCAAGATCACCATCAAGGAAGCAATTCCACGTGGTAAGGTCAAAAAAGGTGATGTGCTGAAGGCGGTAGTGGTGCGCACCAAGAAGGGTGTTCGTCGCCCTGACGGTTCTGTCATTCGCTTCGATGGTAATGCATGCGTTATTTTAAACAATAACAGCGAGCAGCCTATCGGCACGCGTATCTTTGGGCCGGTAACTCGTGAACTTCGTACTGAGAAGTTCATGAAAATTATCTCTCTGGCACCAGAAGTACTCTAAGGAGCGAATCATGGCAGCGAAAATCCGTCGTGATGACGAAGTTATCGTGTTAACCGGTAAAGATAAAGGTAAACGCGGTAAAGTAAAAAATGTTCTGTCTTCCGGCAAACTTGTCGTTGAAGGTATCAACCTGGTTAAGAAACATCAGAAGCCGGTTCCGGCCCTGAACCAACCAGGTGGCATCGTTGAAAAAGAAGCTGCTATTCAGGTTTCTAACGTTGCAATCTTCAATGCGGCTACCGGCAAGGCTGACCGTGTAGGCTTTAGATTCGAAGACGGTAAAAAAGTCCGTTTCTTCAAGTCTAACAGCGAAACTATCAAGTAATTTGGAGTAGTACGATGGCGAAACTGCATGATTACTACAAAGACGAAGTAGTTAACAAACTCATGACTGAGTTTAACTACAATTCTGTCATGCAAGTCCCTCGGGTCGAGAAGATCACCCTGAACATGGGTGTTGGTGAAGCGATCGCTGACAAGAAACTGCTGGATAACGCAGCAGCTGACCTGACAGCAATCTCCGGTCAAAAACCGCTGATCACCAAAGCACGCAAATCTGTTGCAGGCTTCAAAATCCGTCAGGGCTATCCGATCGGCTGTAAAGTAACTCTGCGTGGCGAACGCATGTGGGAGTTCTTTGAGCGCCTGATCACTATTGCTGTTCCACGTATCCGTGACTTCCGTGGCTTGTCCGCTAAGTCTTTCGACGGTCGTGGTAACTACAGCATGGGTGTCCGTGAGCAGATCATCTTCCCAGAAATCGACTACGATAAAGTCGACCGCGTGCGTGGTTTGGATATTACCATTACCACTACTGCGAAATCTGACGAAGAAGGCCGTGCTCTGCTGGCTGCCTTTGACTTCCCGTTCCGCAAGTAAGGTAGGGTTACTGAATGGCTAAGCAATCAATGAAAGCACGCGAAGTAAAGCGCGTAGCTTTAGCTGATAAATTCTTCGCTAAACGCGCTGAACTGAAAGCGATCATTTCTGATGTGAACGCTTCCGACGAAGATCGTTGGAATGCGGTTCTCAAGCTGCAGTCTCTGCCGCGTGATTCCAGCCCGTCTCGTCAGCGTAACCGCTGTCGTCAAACAGGTCGTCCACATGGTTATGTGGGCAAGTTTGGGTTGAGCCGTATCAAACTGCGTGAAGCCGCTATGCGCGGTGAAGTGCCAGGCTTGAAAAAGGCTAGCTGGTAATTACCAATTGAATCACGGGAGTAAAGACAGATGAGCATGCAAGATCCGATCGCGGATATGCTGACCCGTATCCGTAACGGTCAGGCCGCGAACAAAGTTGCGGTCACCATGCCTTCCGCCAAGCTGAAAGTGGCAATTGCCAACGTGCTGAAGGAAGAAGGTTTTATCGAAGATTTTAAAGTTGAAGGCGACACCAAGCCGGAACTGGAACTTACTCTCAAGTATTTCCAGGGTAAAGCTGTTGTAGAAAGCATTCAGCGTGTCAGCCGCCCAGGTCTGCGCATCTATAAGAAAAAAGATGAGCTGCCGAAAGTTATGGCTGGTCTTGGTATCGCAGTTGTTTCTACCTCTAAAGGTGTTATGACTGATCGTGCAGCGCGCCAGGCTGGTCTTGGTGGCGAAATTATCTGCTACGTAGCCTAATCGGAGGAAAGAATGTCTCGTGTTGCTAAAGCACCGGTCGTTATTCCTGCCGGCGTTGATGTAAAAATCGACGGTCAGGTTATTACGATCAAAGGTAAAAACGGCGAGCTGACTCGTACCCTCAACAAAGCTGTTGAAGTTAAACATGCAGATAACGCTCTGACCTTCGGTCCACGTGATGGTTTCGTGGATGGATGGGCTCAGGCTGGTACCGCGCGTGCCCTGCTGAACTCAATGGTTGTTGGTGTTACCGAAGGCTTCACTAAAAAGCTTCAGCTGGTTGGTGTAGGTTATCGTGCAGCTATCAAAGGGAATGCAGTAGGCCTGTCTCTGGGCTTCTCACACCCTGTTGAGCATCCGCTGCCGGCCGGTATCACTGCAGAATGTCCGACTCAAACTGAAATCGTGCTGAAAGGCGCTGATAAACAGCTGATCGGTCAGGTTGCAGCAGATCTGCGCGCCTACCGTCGTCCTGAGCCTTACAAAGGCAAGGGTGTTCGTTACGCCGACGAAGTCGTGCGTACCAAAGAGGCTAAGAAGAAGTAAGGTAACACTATGGATAAGAAATCTGCTCGTATCCGTCGTGCGACCCGCGCACGCCGCAAGCTCAAAGAGCTGGGTGCAACTCGCCTGGTGGTACATCGTACCCCGCGTCATATTTACGCACAGGTAATTGCACCGAACGGTTCTGAAGTTCTGGTAGCTGCTTCTACTGTAGAAAAAGCTATCTCAGAACAATTGAAGTACACCGGTAACAAAGACGCCGCTGCAGCTGTAGGTAAAGCTGTTGCTGAACGCGCTCTGGAAAAAGGCATCAGCAATGTTTCCTTTGACCGTTCCGGGTTCCAATATCATGGTCGTGTCCAGGCACTGGCAGATGCTGCCCGTGAAGCTGGCCTTCAGTTCTAAGGTAGAGGTGTAAGATGGCTCACATCGAAAAACAGGCTGGCGAACTGCAGGAAAAGCTGATCGCGGTAAACCGCGTATCTAAAACCGTTAAAGGTGGTCGTATTTTCTCCTTCACAGCTCTGACTGTAGTAGGCGATGGTAACGGTCGCGTTGGTTTTGGTTACGGTAAAGCGCGTGAAGTTCCAGCAGCGATCCAGAAAGCGATGGAAAAAGCCCGTCGCAATATGATTAACGTCGCGCTGAACAACGGCACCCTGCAGCACCCAGTTAAAGGTGTTCACACGGGTTCTCGTGTATTCATGCAGCCAGCTTCAGAAGGTACCGGTATCATCGCCGGTGGTGCAATGCGCGCCGTTCTGGAAGTTGCTGGGGTTCATAACGTTCTGGCCAAAGCATATGGTTCCACTAACCCGATCAACGTGGTTCGTGCAACTATTGATGGCCTGGAAAATATGAATTCTCCAGAAATGGTCGCTGCCAAGCGTGGTAAATCCGTTGAAGAAATTCTGGGGTAATTGACCATGGCAAAGACTATTAAAATCACTCAAACCCGCAGTGCAATCGGTCGTCTGCCGAAACACAAGGCAACGCTGCTTGGCCTGGGTCTGCGTCGTATTGGTCATACCGTTGAGCGCGAGGATACTCCTGCTGTTCGTGGTATGGTCAACGCGGTTTACTTCATGGTTAAAGTTGAGGAGTAAGAGATGCGTTTAAATACTCTGTCTCCGGCCGAAGGCTCTAAAAAGGCGGGTAAACGCCTGGGTCGTGGTATCGGTTCTGGCCTCGGCAAAACCGGTGGTCGTGGTCACAAAGGTCAGAACTCTCGTTCTGGCGGTGGCGTACGTCGCGGTTTCGAGGGTGGCCAGATGCCACTGTACCGTCGTCTGCCGAAGTTCGGCTTCACCTCTCGCAAAGCAGCGATCACAGCGGAAATCCGTCTGTCTGACCTGGCGAAAGTTGAAGGCGGCGTTGTAGACCTGAACACGCTGAAAGCAGCAAACATTATCGGTATCCAGATCGAGTTCGCGAAAGTGATCCTGGCTGGTGAAGTTTCTACTCCGGTAACTGTTCGTGGCCTGCGTGTTACTAAAGGTGCTCGTGCTGCTATCGAAGCTGCTGGCGGTAAAATTGAGGAATAAGTAGCAGATGGCTAAGCAACCGGGATTAGATTTTCAAAGTGCCAAAGGTGGATTTGGCGAGCTGAAACGCAGACTGCTGTTTGTTATCGGCGCGCTGATTGTGTTCCGTATTGGCTCTTTTATTCCGATCCCTGGTATCGATGCCGCTGTACTTGCCAAACTGCTTGAGCAACAGCGAGGCACCATCATTGAAATGTTCAACATGTTCTCTGGTGGTGCTCTCAGCCGTGCTTCTATCTTTGCATTGGGTATTATGCCGTACATTTCGGCATCTATTATTATCCAGCTGCTGACGGTCGTTCATCCGGCCCTGGCAGAGTTGAAGAAAGAAGGGGAGTCTGGACGTCGTAAGATTAGTCAGTACACCCGTTACGGTACTCTGGTGCTGGCAATATTCCAGGCGATCGGTATTGCTACCGGTCTGCCGAATATGCCTGGTATGCAGGGCCTGGTGTTAAACCCGGGCTTTGCATTCTACTTCACCGCTGTTGTAAGTCTGGTCACAGGGACTATGTTCCTGATGTGGCTCGGCGAACAGATTACTGAGCGTGGTATCGGTAACGGTATCTCTATCATTATCTTCGCCGGTATTGTTGCGGGCCTCCCGCCAGCCATCGCCCATACTATCGAGCAAGCGCGTCAAGGCGACCTGCACTTCCTCCTGTTGCTGTTGGTTGCAGTATTAGTATTTGCAGTGACGTTCTTTGTTGTCTTCGTTGAACGTGGTCAACGCCGCATTGTGGTGAACTACGCTAAACGTCAGCAAGGTCGTCGTGTCTATGCTGCACAGAGCACACATTTACCGCTGAAAGTGAACATGGCGGGGGTTATCCCGGCTATCTTCGCTTCCAGTATTATTCTGTTCCCGGCGACCATCGCGTCATGGTTCGGGGGCGGTACTGGTTGGAACTGGCTGACAACAATTTCGCTGTATTTGCAGCCTGGGCAACCACTTTATGTGTTACTCTATGCGTCTGCGATCATCTTCTTCTGTTTCTTCTACACGGCGTTGGTCTTCAACCCGCGTGAAACAGCAGATAACCTGAAGAAGTCCGGTGCATTTGTACCAGGAATTCGTCCGGGAGAGCAAACGGCGAAGTATATCGATAAAGTAATGACTCGCCTGACTTTGGTTGGTGCGCTTTATATTACTTTTATCTGCCTGATCCCGGAGTTCATGCGTGATGCAATGAAAGTACCGTTCTACTTCGGTGGGACCTCACTGCTTATCGTTGTTGTCGTGATTATGGACTTTATGGCTCAAGTGCAAACTCTGATGATGTCCAGTCAGTATGAGTCTGCATTGAAGAAGGCGAACCTGAAAGGCTACGGCCGCTAAATGGTCGCCTGAGAAGTTACGGAGAGTAAAAATGAAAGTTCGTGCTTCCGTCAAGAAATTATGCCGTAACTGCAAAATCGTTAAGCGTGATGGTGTCATCCGTGTGATTTGCAGTGCCGAGCCGAAGCATAAACAGCGCCAAGGCTGATTATTTCGCATATTTTTCTTGCAAAGTTGGGTTGAGCTGGCTAGATTAGCCAGCCAATCTTTTGTATGTCTGTACGTTTCCATTTGAGTATCCTGAAAACGGGCTTTTCAGCATGGTGCGTACATATTAAATAGTAGGAGTGCATAGTGGCCCGTATAGCAGGCATTAACATTCCTGATCAGAAACATGCTGTGATCGCATTAACTTCGATCTACGGCGTCGGCAAGACCCGTTCTAAAGCCATTCTGGCTGCAGCGGGTATCGCTGAAGATGTTAAGATCAGTGAGCTGTCTGAAGAACAAATCGACACGCTGCGTGACGAAGTTGCCAAATTTGTCGTTGAAGGTGATCTGCGCCGTGAAATCAGCATGAGCATCAAGCGCCTGATGGATCTTGGTTGCTATCGCGGTTTGCGTCATCGTCGTGGTCTGCCAGTGCGCGGTCAGCGTACTAAGACCAACGCACGTACCCGTAAGGGTCCGCGCAAACCGATCAAGAAATAATCGGGGTGATTGAATAATGGCAAAGGCACCAGTTCGTGCACGTAAACGTGTAAGAAAACAAGTCTCTGACGGCGTGGCTCATATCCATGCTTCTTTCAACAACACCATCGTTACTATTACTGATCGTCAGGGTAACGCATTGGGTTGGGCAACAGCCGGTGGTTCCGGTTTCCGTGGTTCTCGCAAATCCACTCCGTTCGCAGCTCAGGTTGCAGCAGAGCGTTGCGCAGAAGCCGTAAAAGAATACGGCATCAAGAATCTGGAAGTTATGGTTAAAGGTCCGGGTCCGGGTCGTGAATCTACTGTTCGCGCTCTGAACGCCGCTGGTTTCCGCATCACGAATATTACTGATGTGACTCCGATCCCTCATAACGGTTGTCGTCCGCCGAAAAAACGTCGCGTATAACGCTCCGTTTTTTAGGTTAGTTGGAGATAGAAAATGGCAAGATATTTGGGTCCTAAGCTCAAGCTGAGCCGTCGTGAGGGCACCGACTTATTCCTTAAGTCTGGCGTTCGCGCGATCGATACCAAGTGTAAAATTGAACAAGCTCCTGGCCAGCACGGTGCGCGTAAACCGCGTCTGTCTGACTATGGTGTGCAGTTGCGTGAAAAGCAAAAAGTTCGCCGTATGTACGGTGTGCTGGAGCGTCAGTTCCGTAACTACTATAAAGAAGCAGCACGTCTGAAAGGCAACACAGGTGAAAACCTGCTGGCTCTGCTGGAAGGTCGTCTGGACAACGTTGTATACCGTATGGGCTTCGGCGCTACTCGTGCTGAATCACGTCAGCTGGTTAGCCACAAAGCAATCATGGTAAACGGTCGTGTTGTTAACATCGCTTCTTATCAGGTTAAAGCGAATGACGTTGTTAGCATTCGTGAGAAAGCGAAAAAGCAATCTCGCGTGAAGGCCGCTCTGGAGCTGGCTGAGCAGCGTGAAAAGCCAACCTGGCTGGAAGTTGATGCTGGCAAGATGGAAGGTACGTTCAAGCGTCAGCCAGAACGTTCTGATCTGTCTGCGGACATTAACGAACACCTGATCGTCGAGCTTTACTCCAAGTAAAGCTTAGTACCAAAGAGAGGACACAATGCAGGGTTCTGTGACAGAGTTTCTAAAACCGCGCCTGGTAGATATCGAGCAAGTGAGTTCGACGCACGCCAAGGTGACCCTTGAGCCTTTAGAGCGTGGCTTTGGCCATACTCTGGGTAACGCACTGCGCCGTATTCTGCTCTCATCGATGCCGGGTTGCGCGGTGACCGAGGTTGAGATTGATGGTGTACTTCATGAGTACAGCACCAAAGAAGGCGTTCAGGAAGATATCCTTGAAATCCTGCTCAACCTGAAAGGGCTGGCGGTGAGAGTTCAGGGTAAAGATGAAGTTATTCTTACTCTGAATAAATCTGGCATTGGCCCTGTGACTGCAGCCGACATCACCCACGACGGTGATGTTGAAATCGTCAAGCCGCAGCACGTGATCTGCCACCTGACCGATGAGAACGCAGCTATTAGCATGCGTATCAAAGTTCAGCGCGGTCGTGGTTATGTGCCGGCTTCTGCCCGAATTCATTCGGAAGAAGATGAGCGCCCAATCGGCCGTCTGCTGGTCGACGCATGCTACAGCCCTGTAGAGCGTATTGCCTACAATGTTGAAGCAGCGCGTGTAGAACAGCGTACCGACCTGGACAAGCTGGTCATCGAAATGGAAACCAATGGCACAATCGATCCTGAAGAGGCGATTCGTCGTGCGGCGACCATCCTGGCAGAACAACTGGAAGCTTTCGTTGACTTACGTGATGTACGTCAGCCGGAAGTGAAAGAAGAGAAACCAGAATTCGATCCGATCCTGCTGCGCCCTGTTGACGATCTCGAATTGACTGTCCGCTCTGCTAACTGCCTCAAGGCAGAAGCTATCCACTATATCGGTGATCTGGTACAGCGTACCGAGGTTGAGTTGCTGAAAACGCCGAACCTGGGTAAAAAATCTCTTACTGAGATTAAAGACGTGCTGGCTTCACGTGGTCTGTCTCTGGGCATGCGCCTGGAAAACTGGCCACCGGCAAGCATTGCTGACGAGTAACCGGATCACAGGTTAAGGTTTTACTGAGAAGGATAAGGTCATGCGCCATCGTAAGAGTGGTCGTCAACTGAACCGCAACAGCAGCCATCGCCAGGCTATGTTCCGCAACATGGCAGGTTCACTGGTTCGTCATGAGATCATCAAGACGACCCTGCCTAAAGCGAAAGAGCTGCGTCGCGTAGTTGAGCCGCTGATTACTCTTGCCAAGACTGACAGCGTTGCTAATCGTCGTCTGGCATTCGCCCGTACTCGTGATAACGAGATCGTGGCAAAACTGTTTAACGAACTGGGCCCGCGTTTCGCGAGCCGTGCCGGTGGTTACACTCGCATTCTGAAGTGTGGTTTCCGTGCAGGCGACAACGCGCCGATGGCTTACATCGAGCTGGTTGATCGTTCAGAGAAAGCAGAAGCTGCTGCAGAGTAATCTGCAGTAACGTAAAAAAACCCGCTCCGGCGGGTTTTTTTATATCCGCGATATCCCCACTTCTCTACAATGTCTATATCAATTCTGTTCATCCCCAGGAGCCGGTAATGTGGTTGCTCGACCAGTGGGCAGAACGCCATATTCGCGATGCCCAAAAAAAAGGCGAATTCGACGCTCTTCCGGGAAGCGGCGAACCCCTTGTGCTTGACGATGATTCGCACATCGCACCGGAATTACGGGCTGGATACCGTTTGCTGAAAAATGCGGGTTGTCTCCCCCCGGAGCTCGAACAGCGTAGAGAGGCTGTTGAACTGGCCGATCTTCTCAAAGGGATCCGCCATGACGATCCACGACATTCTGAACTTAGCCGCCGTCTCGCCCTGCTTGAACTCAAGCTACGCCAGGCTGGGATGAACACTGATTTTCTGCACGGTGAATACGGTGAAAGATTGATGCAGAAAATAAGCGAGGAGTAGTTATGTACCGCATCGGTAAACTTGCGAAGCTTGCGAACGTTACGCCGGATACCATCCGATATTACGAAAAGCAGCAGATGATCGATCATGAAGTACGTACTGAAGGAGGCTTTCGCCTTTATACCGATAACGATCTGCAGCGCCTGCGGTTTATTCGTTATGCGCGTCAGCTCGGTTTCACACTGGATTCGATTCGCGAGTTATTATCGATCCGCATCGATCCGGAACATCACACCTGCCAGGAATCTAAAAGCATCGTGCAGGCCCGGCTGGATGAAGTTGAAGCGCGTATACAGGAACTGCAAACCATGCAGCGCTCTCTGCAAAGGCTGAATGATGCCTGCTGCGGTACGGCACACAGCAGCCTTTATTGTTCAATCCTCGAAGCCCTTGAACAGGGAGCGAGTGGAGAAACTCAGGGCTGTTGATTTTTAGTTCAACCGGGTCTAGACTCCCGTCGTCATAAACCTTGTTCTGGAGACATTATGAGCCGCTATCAGCACACGAAAGGACAAATCAAGGACAATGCCATTGAGGCGTTACTTCACGACCCGTTATTCAGGCAGCGCGTTGAGAAGAATAAAAAAGGGAAAGGAAGTTTTCTGCGTAAAGACAAACATGAAAAACGGGGTAACTGGGAGGCCAGTGGCAAGCAAGCGAATCGCTTATTTACCACTGGCCTTCCTGCTTTTATCTATTGATTAGACGCGGTTATTCTGCTCTTTTAACAGATCGCGGATCTCACTTAACAGCACTTCTTCTTTCGTTGGCGCAGGTGCTGCAGCCGGCTCTTCTTTTTTACGGTTGAGTCTGTTGATCAGCTTGATAGCCATAAATATGGCAAACGCGACAATCACAAAATCAAATACGTTCTGAATAAATACGCCATAGTGCATTACTACTGCCGGAACATCACCCTGCGCTTCACGCAGCGTGAAAGCGAATTGTTTGAAATCAATGCCGCCGATTAACAACCCTAAAGGTGGCATGATAATGTCGGCCACTAATGATGAAACAATCTTGCCGAATGCCGCACCAATAATGACACCCACTGCCAAATCCACCACGTTCCCGCGCATCGCAAATTCGCGAAATTCTTTAATAAAACTCATTGTTCTCTCCTTGTGCCAGCTGACGAGTTTAAGTTTAACAAATCATTAGCCAATTGCCATTCGGGATAATTAAACATTATGAAAAATAAAAGGCACAGAAATTAAACGGATAAAGTAAGGGTGCTCTTACTCGAGCACCCAATTCTTTAAAGGAAGAATGGACTTGGCTGGAATAAACGTTCGACGTCGGTAATAAATTTTTTATCGGTAAGGAACATAATTACGTGATCGCCTTGCTCAATTCGTAAATTATCATTGGCAATCATGACGTCGTTCCCGCGCACAACGGCGCCGATAATCGTGCCTGGCGGCAGTTTAATTTCGTCGATCGAACGGCCGACGACTCGTGACGTCGTTTCATCTCCATGAGCAACGGCTTCAATGGCCTCCGCTACGCCACGGCGCAGCGATGACACGCCGACAATATCCGCTTTACGAACATGGCTCAGGAGCGCGGAAATTGTCGCCTGCTGAGGGGAAATGGCAATATCAATAACGCTGCCCTGAACCAGATCGACATACGCCTTACGCTGGATAAGCACCATGACTTTTTTAGCCCCCATGCGCTTTGCGAGCATGGCGGACATTATATTCGCCTCGTCGTCGTTGGTGACGGCAATAAAGAGATCAACTTGATCAATATGCTCTTCAGCCAGTAGCTCCTGATCAGACGCATCACCATAAAATACGATCGTATTTTGCAGTTTCTCCGCCAGTTCAGCAGCACGCTGTTGATCGCGCTCGATCAACTTCACGCTGTAATCTTTTTCCAGACGATGTGCCAGACCGGCGCCGATATTGCCGCCGCCGACCAGCATAATGCGTTTATAAGGTTTTTCGAGACGCTGAAGTTCACTCATCACCGCACGAATATGCTGTGAGGCCGCAATAAAGAAGACCTCATCACCGGCTTCGACAATCGTGGAGCCTTGCGGGCGAATTGGTCTGTCGTGACGGAAAATCGCTGCAACGCGCGTATCGATATGCGGCATGTGCTCGCGCATGGTGGAAAGCGCATTGCCGATCAATGGTCCGCCATAATAGGCCTTAACCACTGCCAGGCTCACTTTGCCCTCGGCAAAGTTCACCACCTGCAGGGCGCCCGGATATTCGATCAGGCGATAGATATTGTCGATAACCAGCTGTTCTGGTGCGATGAGGTGGTCAATGGGGACCGCTTCGGAATTAAACAGTTTTTCAGCATCGCGAACATAGTCCGGAGAGCGAATACGCGCAATTCGGTTGGGCGTGTTGAAAAGCGAGTAGGCCACCTGACAGGCCACCATATTGGTTTCGTCAGAACTGGTTACCGCAACCAGCATGTCGGCATCGTCGGCGCCCGCCTCACGAAGAACACGTGGGTGCGAACCATGACCCTGCACCACGCGCAGGTCAAACTTGTCCTGTAATACACGCAGACGATCGCCGTTGGTATCAACAATTGTGATGTCGTTGTTTTCGCCAACCAGGTTTTCCGCCAGCGTTCCGCCCACCTGTCCTGCACCCAGAATGATAATCTTCATATCTCGTGACCTGTTCTCAACATCACTCTTTGATTAGCTTAGCGTAAAAGAAGCCATCGCCCTCTTCAGCACCCGGCAGGTTCTGCAGTCCCGGGGATTCAGGCGTTCCCGTATCGCGCAGCGCGGCGTCCGGCGTACGTTTAAGGAAGGCCGCGATTTGCTGGCTGTTTTCTTCCGGCAGTACGGAGCAGGTCGCATAGACCAGCGTTCCGCCAGATTTAAGATGCGGCCAAATGGCGTCGAGAATGTCGGATTGCAGTTGGGCAAGTTCCTGAATATCACGATCGCGGCGTAGCCACTTGATGTCCGGATGACGACGAATAACACCGGTTGCAGAGCAGGGGGCATCCAGCAAAATGCGATCGAATTGCGTTTCACCACACCATTCTGCGGGTTTGCGTCCATCGCCCTGCTTAACCTGAGCCTTCATGCCCAGACGCTTGAGGTTGTCGTAGACGCGTGAGAGACGCTGTTCATCGACATCCACTGCCAGCACGCTGGCCTGCGGAGCCACTTCAAGAATATGCGTCGTTTTGCCCCCAGGCGCGGCGCACAGATCGAGGATCTGCTCACCATTTTTGGGTTCAAGCCAGGTCATGCAACCCTGAGCCGAGGCATCCTGTACGGTTACCCAGCCTTCATCAAAACCGGGTAATGCATGTACCGGTGTCGGTGAGGCTAAGCGTACGGCATCCGGATAGGCTTCATGTGGGAATCCACTCATTCCAGCTTGTTCGAGCAAGCTCAGCCATGCGTCACGGCTGTGGTGATTACGATTCACGCGTAACCACATTGGCGGACGCTGATTGTTGGCATCGGCAATCTCCTGCCACTGCTGTGGATAAGCTTTTTTCAGGCGCTTCAACAGCCAGTCAGGGTGCAGAAAACGTGCTTCGCTTTGGGCAAATTCAGCCAGAAGCTCTTCCTGCTGTCTCTGAAACTGACGCAGTACGCCGTTGATCAGCCCTTTCAACTGAGGGCGTTTAATCGCAACGGCGCCTTCCACCGTCTCAGCCAGCGCGGCATGAGGTGGGATGCGGGTATGAAGAAGCTGATAAAAACCCACCATAATCAAATAGTGTACGGTGCGCTGCTTGCCTGTCATTGGGCGTGACATCAGCTTGTTAATCAACCACTCAAGCTGAGAAAGCGTGCGCAGAACGCCAAAGCAGAGCTCCTGAAGCAGGGCTTTGTCTTTATCAGAGACTTTTTGTTGCAGGGGAGGCAGGACGTTACTTAATGACTGGCCCTGCTCGATAACCTGCTCAACGGCCTGAGCCGCCATACTGCGTAGATTTTGTTTTTTCATAACCGTAAAAATAAAAATGCCCGGAAACACCGGGCCTTAAGGATAAATTTGCTCAGGCAAGACGATTGCCCGGAATAAACCATTCGCGGCGGGAATTTAACAGATCCTGAGCGCTCATGGCCTTCTTGCCGGCCGGTTGTAGCGATTCAAGATTCAGGATCCCTTGTGCAGTCGCCACCTGGATCCCGTTCTTGTTGGCGTCAACAATCGTACCGGGTTCAGCCGTGGTAGTACCGCTAATGACGGAGGCTTTCCAGACTTTCACCGGCTGCTCATCAATCTCCATCCAGCTCATCGGCCACGGATTAAAAGCGCGGATGCAGCGTTCAAGTTGCGCGGCTGACAGGGACCAGTCGATACGCGCTTCTTCTTTGCTCAGTTTTTCGGCATACGTCACCAGTGCGTCATCCTGAACTTCCGGTTTCGCCGTGTTGTCAGCAAGCTGCTGGAGCGTCTCGATAAGCCCTTGTGGACCAAGGTCTGCCAGTTTGTCATACAGCGTAGCGCTGGTATCGTCTGACGTTATGGGGCACGCCAGTTTATACAGCATATCGCCGGTGTCTAAACCTACGTCCATCTTCATGATGGTAACACCCGTTTCGGCATCACCCGCCCACAGCGAGCGCTGGATAGGTGCAGCACCACGCCAGCGCGGGAGCAAAGATCCATGCACGTTGATGCAACCCAGGCGTGGCATATCAAGCACAGCTTTTGGCAGAATTAAACCGTAAGCCACTACCACCATTACGTCGGCATTCAGGTCAGCAACCAGCTGCTGATTTTCCTGCGGGCGTAACGATGCAGGCTGGAAAACGGGTAGCCCTTGCTCTTCTGCCAGCACCTTTACTGGGCTCGGCATCAATTTTTTGCCGCGACCAGCCGGACGGTCCGGCTGGGTAAAGACGCCAACAACCTGGTGACCAGACGATAACAGCGCGTCAAGATGACGCGCTGCAAAATCAGGGGTTCCCGCGAAGATAATACGTAGTGTTTTAGACACGATGATCCTTGTATCCGGGGGGACGTTATGCGCGAGAACGCAAACGATCCAGTTTCTCTACTTTCTGACGAATACGCTGCTGCTTCAGCGGCGAGAGATAATCGATAAACAGTTTACCGACCAGGTGGTCCATCTCATGCTGAATACAAATCGCCAGCAGGTCGTCTGCTTCCAGTTCGAATGGATTACCGTCGCGATCCAGCGCGCGAATTTTCACCTTTTCGGCACGCGGCACTAAAGCGCGCTGTTCAGGAATGGACAGACAGCCTTCCTCAATACCGGTTTCGCCACTCTTTTCGAGCAGCTCAGGGTTGATCAGCACCAGACGCTCATCGCGATTTTCGGAAACATCAATCACGATAATTCGCTTGTGAATGTCCACCTGCGTGGCCGCCAGGCCAATGCCTTCTTCGGCGTACATGGTATCGAACATATCATCAACGATACGCTGGATTTCTGCATTCACTTCTTTGACCGGTTCAGCGACGATGCGAAGGCGCTCGTCCGGAATATGTAACACTTGCAAAACTGCCATAAATTTCCAGAGTCGTGTTCAGGAGTTGATAAGAATACTCTTTCTATTCTAGACAAATCCCCCATCGATTGACAGCATCAGTGACCAATCGCAATGATTGCGGAGGCCGCTTATGGCAGGGGAAAGGATGACGTCTACCGAGATATGGTTACGGCTAATACACACAGGGTCTGTGTGTGGTGATGTAATGCTGGAAGTGGCTGCGCGACTGCAGAAGCAGGAACACCTCAACGTGCCCGTGGCCAGAAACGTCGGGCTGACAGCAAAGCAGACTGAACGCTTCTTTGCACTCGATGAGAGCGGGCTGGAACGTAGCCTTATGTGGCTCGAGCAGCCGGGACATCATTTATTAACGGCCAACCATCCCCTTTATCCCCCTTTGCTCCGCACGATCCCTGATTATCCCGGGGCATTATTCGTAAAAGGTAACCCTGAGACGCTTAATACGGTTCAGCTGGCGGTGGTAGGCAGTCGTGCGCCGTCATGGTACGGCGAGCGATGGGGGAAAATCCTGTGCGAACAACTGTCACAAAGCGGTTTCACGATCACCAGCGGACTGGCCTGCGGTATTGACGGCGTAGCCCACAGCGCGGCGCTGTCAGTTAAGGGACGAAGCGTAGCGGTGCTGG
Organism: Enterobacter sp. WP_7_1; assembly: GCF_003688535.1. NCBI lineage: Bacteria > Pseudomonadati > Pseudomonadota > Gammaproteobacteria > Enterobacterales > Enterobacteriaceae > Enterobacter > Enterobacter sp. WP_7_1. The sequence goes on from NZ_REFK01000006.1 coordinate 191,444, forward strand.
GGAACGGTCTTTTTAGCATTTATCCACGCCGGCATCAGGCACTGGCGATGCGGCTTATTGAATCTGACGGCGCGATAGTGTCTGAGTTCCCGCTTTCCGCACAGCCGAGGCCAGCAAACTTTCCGCGTCGTAATCGCATTATCAGCGGGCTTAGCAAAGGCGTACTGGTGGTTGAAGCGGCGCGCCGAAGCGGTTCGCTGGTCACGGCGCGATGCGCGCTCGAGCAGGGGAGAGAAGTCTTCGCCTTGCCTGGTCCGATAGGTAATCCCGGATGCGAGGGGCCCCACTGGCTGATTAAGCAAGGGGCAACGCCGGTAACGGAAGTAGGAGATATTCTTGAAAATTTGCAATATGGGTTGCAATGGCTGCAGGAAGATCCCGAAAAGCGACAATATTCATCAGATCAGGGAAAGGTGGCATTGCCATTTCCCAAGCTCCTGGCTAACGTAGGAGATGAGGTAACACCTGTTGACGTTGTCGCTGAACGTGCCGGCCAACCTGTGCCAGTAACGGTAGCACAGCTACTCGAACTGGAGTTAGCAGGGTGGATCGCAGCTGTACCCGGCGGCTATGTCCGATTAAGGAGGGCATGCCATGTTCGACGTACTGATGTATTTGTTTGAGACTTACATCCATAACGAAGCAGAAATGCGAGTGGATCAGGACAAATTGACACAGGATCTTACCGATGCGGGGTTTGAGCGGGAAGATATCTATAATGCGTTGATGTGGCTGGAAAAACTGGCTGATTATCAGGAAGGCCTCGCCGAACCGATGCAGCTTGCTTCTGACCCATTGTCAGTACGCATTTATACCGCAGAAGAGTGTGAAAGGCTGGACGCCAGCTGCCGGGGGTTCATCTTATTCCTTGAGCAGATTCAGGTGCTGAACCTCGAAACGAGAGAAATGGTGATAGAGCGCGTCATGGCGCTGGATACAGCAGAATTTGAACTGGAAGATCTCAAGTGGGTGATCCTGATGGTTCTGTTTAATATCCCGGGCTGTGAAAACGCCTATCAGCAAATGGAAGAATTACTCTTTGAAGTGAATGAAGGTATGCTGCACTAATTCAATGTGCAGCACCAAGAGTTGTTATGGCCAAATCAGCACTATTCACGGTGCATAAAAATGAGCCCTGCCCGCAGTGCGGGGCTGAACTTGTTATTCGGTCCGGGAAACACGGCCCGTTTCTCGGTTGTTCACACTATCCGGAATGTGATTATGTCCGTCCCCTGAAAAGCCAGGCGGATGGACATATCGTTAAAATTCTGGAGGGTCAGTTTTGTCCAGTCTGCGGTGGTGAATTAGCCCTGCGTCAGGGGCGTTTCGGCATGTTTATTGGATGTAGCCGCTACCCGGAATGCGAACATACGGAACAAATTGATAAGCCTGATGAAACGGCAATTGCGTGCCCTCAGTGTCAGCGCGGTCAGTTGGTACAGCGCCGTTCCCGTTATGGTAAGACGTTCCATTCGTGCGATCGCTACCCTGAATGCCAGTTCGTTATCAATTTTAAACCGGTAGCGGGAACCTGCCCTCATTGCAATTATCCGCTACTTATAGAGAAGAAAACTGCGCAAGGCATGAAACGCTTCTGTGCCAGTAAACAATGTGGAAAGCCGGTTACGGCGGATCAAAATAGTGAATAATAACCTGCCATCAGGCTCCATTGCGCATGCAGTGGACGTACTGAAAAATGAAGAAGTCATCGCCTATCCAACTGAAGCTGTTTTTGGGGTCGGTTGCGATCCTGACAGCGAGACGGCAGTGAGCCGTCTGCTTGCCTTAAAACAAAGACCTGTCGAGAAAGGGCTGATTTTGATCGCTGCGAATTATGAGCAGCTTAAACCCTATATCGATGACTCCATGCTGACGCTGGCGCAGCGCGAGACTATCTTCTCCGCGTGGCCTGGGCCTGTGACCTTCGTCTTCCCGGCGCAGCCAACAACGCCGCGCTGGTTAACCGGACGCTTTGATTCCCTCGCCGTTCGCGTAACTGACCATCCGCTGGTGGTTGAGCTTTGTCTGGCATTTGGTAAACCGCTGGTCTCAACCAGCGCCAACCTGACCGGATTGCCACCTTGTCGGTCAACCGAAGAAGTACTGGCGCAGTTCGGGAATGACTTCCCTGTTGCGGTCGGTGAAACGGGAGGGCGCCTGAATCCGTCTGAAATTCGCGACGCTTTGACCGGCGAACGTTTTCGCCAGGGGTAATCTCATGGAAACCTATGCTGTTTTTGGTAATCCGATTGCACACAGCAAGTCACCGTTGATTCATCAGCAATTTGCGAAGCAGCTGCAGATAAATCATCCCTATGGTCGCGTACTGGCACCGGTGGATGCATTTATCCCAACGCTGGAGGCTTTTTTCGCCGCGGGCGGTAAAGGCGCGAATGTGACGGTTCCTTTTAAAGAGGAAGCCTTCGAACGTGCGGATGAGCTGACCGAGCGCGCTTCACTGGCTGGTGCGGTCAATACCCTAAAACGGCTTGAGGATGGACGCCTTTTGGGTGACAACACCGACGGAATTGGTTTACTTAGCGATCTGGAACGATTGTCGTTTATTAAGCCCGGATTCCGGGTCCTGCTGATTGGTGCGGGTGGCGCATCGCGGGGAGTGCTGTTGCCTCTGCTTTCAATGGACTGTGCGGTGACCATTACCAACAGAACCTTTTCCCGCGCGGAAGCGCTGGCGGCGTTGTTTGCGCATACCGGCAGCGTGAGCGCGGTAGCGCTTGACGATCTTGCCGATCGTGAGTTCGATCTTGTCATCAACGCCACGTCCAGCGGCATCAATGGTGAGATCCCGGCAATTCCCGCTTCTCTGGTCAGCGCGCATATGTACTTCTATGACATGTTTTATCAGAAAGGGAAGACGCCTTTCCTTAACTGGTGCGAACAACACGGCGCGAAGCAGTTAGCCGATGGACTGGGAATGCTGGTGGGTCAGGCTGCGCATGCGGTGCTGCTCTGGCATGGCGTGTTGCCTGCGGTCGAACCTGTCATTGAAAAGTTAAAGCAGGAGCTTTCGGCGTGAACCAGGCTATTCATTTCCCGGACAGAGAAAACTGGGATGAGAGTAAACAAGCGGTCTGTTTTCCGGTGCTGGTGCAGGGGATGCAACTTACCTGTGCCATTCCTGGGGAAACGCTGTTACGTCGTTTTGGCGGTTCAGACCCTATAGCGGTATTTTGCGAAAATCGCTGGGATCTGGAAGAGGAAGCCAGCGATTTAATCCGCGAACAGCAGGAAGACGATCAGGGCTGGGTTTGGTTGTCCTGATCCAAATAGTCATTCTTCCAGTTAACGTAGTTGTTCGCCGAGTATTTTAACCCTTCGATCTCTGCCTCCTTCAGGGGGCGGATCTGTTTTACCGGGCTTCCCAGATAGAGATAGCCACTCTCCAGCCGTTTGTTCTGCGGGACCAGGCTACCGGCACCAATCATTACGTCATCTTCTACTATGACGCCATCCAGCAAAATCGACCCCATACCAACAAGTACGCGATTTCCGATAGTGCAGCCGTGAAGCATCACTTTATGGCCGACGGTAACCTCTTCTCCAATGATGAGGGGATTACCGTCCGGGTTATAGGAGGATTTGTGCGTGACATGCAGAACGCTGCCGTCCTGAATATTGGTACGGGCGCCAATCGACACATAGTTAACATCTCCCCTGATGGCGACGAGGGGCCAGATGCTGACATCATCGGCCATTCGGACATCGCCAATCACCACGCTGCTGGCATCGATCATCACGCGATTGCCTTTTTGGGGGAACAGATCTTTATAAGGACGTAATACTGCGGGCATATCTACCTCTAACAATGAGCGCTATACAGAAGACTTTGATCATATTAATGGATCGCGGCAAGGCAAAATACGTCAATATTTAAGCAGATCGGGCGGGATTTCAGCGAAAAGCGCGGAAAATCAGCAGTCGGAAAAAAAGATCTAAAAAATACTTGTGCTAAAAAATGGGATCCCTATAATGCGCCTCCATCGACACGGCGGATGTGAATCACTTCACAAACAACCCGGTCGGTTGAAGAGAAAAAATCCTGAAATAACGGGTTGACTCTGAAAGAGGAAAGCGTAATATACGCCACCTCGCAACGGTGAGCGAAAGCCGCGTT
>NZ_REFK01000007.1:0-138888 GCF_003688535.1 Enterobacter sp. WP_7_1
CGATGGTAGTGTGGGGTCTCCCCATGTGAGAGTAGGGAACTGCCAGGCATCAAATAGAAGAACCCCGTACCGTAAGGTGCGGGGTTTTTTGCTTTTGTCTTTCCCCTTCCTTGAAACTTTCTCACCTTCTGCTTGCAGACTCGACATTCAAACCATTTCTGGGTATCGTTAGCTGTCTGGATGTCTAAACGTTTATACGTATGCTGTGAGGATATAAAGTTATGCCGATTCGGGTGCAGGACGAGCTACCAGCCGTCAATTTCTTGCGTGAAGAAAACGTCTTCGTGATGACGGCTTCGCGTGCGACAGGTCAGGAAATTCGCCCGCTGAAGGTGCTTATTCTCAATCTGATGCCAAAAAAGATCGAAACAGAAAACCAGTTCCTGCGTCTTCTGTCGAACTCCCCTCTGCAGGTTGATATTCAGCTTCTGCGAATTGATGCCCGTGAGTCACGTAACACGCCTTCTGAGCATCTGAACAACTTCTACTGTAATTTCGATGATATTCAGGGGGAAAACTTCGACGGACTGATCGTGACCGGCGCGCCGCTCGGTCTGGTTGAATTTAACGATGTCGCCTACTGGCCGCAGATCAAACAGGTGCTAGAGTGGGCAAAAGATCACGTTACGTCCACATTGTTTGTCTGTTGGGCGGTACAAGCCGCGCTGAATATTCTTTATGGCATCCCCAAGCAAACCCGCACTGAAAAGCTCTCCGGCGTATACGAACACCACATTCTTCACCCACATGCGTTGCTGACGCGTGGTTTCGATGACTCCTTCCTGGCCCCGCATTCGCGCTACGCCGATTTCCCGGCCCAGTTGATTCGTGATTACACCGATCTGGAGATCCTGGCCGAAACGGAAGACGGGGATGCTTACCTGTTTGCCAGCAAGGATAAACGCATTGCTTTTGTGACCGGGCATCCTGAGTACGATCCGCATACCCTCGCGTCAGAGTATTTCCGCGATGTCGAAGCGGGTCTTAATCCGGATGTACCGTACAACTATTTCCCGAAAGACGATCCGCAAAACAAACCGAGAGCAACCTGGCGCAGCCACGGGAATTTGCTTTTTACTAACTGGCTCAACTATTACGTCTACCAGATCACGCCATACGATCTGCGACACATGAATCCGACGCTGGAGTAATCTTCTGCACTAAACGATCCTAAAGCGTTTCAGCTATTCAAATCAGGCACCTTCGGGTGCCTTTTTTATTTCCGAAATGTCGCTCACCATTCAATAAAACTTTAATTCCAATAAAATCAGACAATTAATTGCAATTGGAAATTAAAATGGAAATTGTTTTTGATTTTAGAAAAAATATAGATAGTCTTAATTCTGCTGAGCGAAAACTACCCAACGATCTTTCGTTCGCATCGGGGGCGTGATTTTGGATCTTTGATGAGGAGCAGAGTAATGACTCAACAGGCAACGACGGTCGATGAACTGGCCTTTACCCAGCCGTATAGCGAGCAAGAACAGCAGGTTTTGACGGCGGAAGCGGTAGAATTTCTGACTGAACTGGTGACCCGCTTTACGCCGCAGCGTAATAAGCTGCTGGCAGCACGCATTCATCAGCAGCAGGAAATTGACGATGGCAAGTTGCCTGGCTTCATTTCGGAAACCGCTTCCATTCGTCGCGGAGAGTGGAAAATCCGCGGCATCCCTGAAGATTTACAGGATCGTCGCGTTGAGATCACCGGTCCGGTAGAGCGCAAAATGGTGATCAACGCCATGAACGCCAACGTTAAAGTCTTTATGGCCGATTTTGAAGACTCACTGGCGCCGGACTGGCGTAAGGTCATCGAGGGGCAGATCAACCTGCGCGACGCCGTGAACGGCACCATCAGCTATACCAACGAAGCCGGCAAAATTTACCAGCTCAAACCGAACCCGGCGGTGCTGATCTGTCGCGTACGCGGCCTGCACCTGCCTGAAAAACATGTCACCTGGCGTGGGGAAGCCATTCCGGGCAGCCTGTTTGATTTCGCACTCTATTTCTTCCACAACTACAAGAACCTGCTGGCAAAAGGCAGCGGCCCTTATTTCTATCTGCCAAAAACACAGGCCTGGCAGGAAGCGGCCTGGTGGAGCGAAGTGTTCAGCTACGCGGAAGATCGTTTCAACCTGCCGCGCGGCACCATCAAAGCCACGCTGCTGATTGAAACGCTGCCAGCCGTGTTCCAGATGAATGAAATTCTGCACGCCCTGCGCGACCACATTGTCGGCCTGAACTGCGGACGCTGGGACTATATTTTCAGCTACATCAAAACCCTGAAAAACTATCCTGACCGCGTGTTGCCGGATCGCCAGGTCGTGACCATGGATAAACCGTTCCTGAGCGCCTACTCGCGTCTGCTGATCAAAACCTGCCACAAGCGCGGCGCCTTTGCGATGGGCGGCATGGCGGCATTTATCCCGAGCAAAGACGCAGAGCGGAACAATCAGGTGCTCAACAAGGTGAAAGCCGACAAAGAGCTTGAAGCCCGTAACGGTCACGACGGCACGTGGATTGCCCATCCCGGCCTGGCCGATACGGCGATGGAGGTCTTTAACCGCGTTCTCGGCGACAACAAAAACCAGCTGTTTGTCACGCGTGAAGACGATGCCCCAACGGCTGAAGAACAGCTGCTGGCACCGTGCGCGGGCGAGCGTACGGAAGAGGGCATGCGTGCCAATATCCGCGTCGCGGTCCAGTACATCGAAGCGTGGATCTCCGGCAACGGCTGCGTACCTATCTACGGCCTGATGGAAGATGCCGCGACGGCGGAGATCTCACGTACCTCCATCTGGCAGTGGATCCACCATCAAAAAACGCTCAGCAACGGCAAACCCGTGACCAAATCTCTGTTCCGCCAGATGCTGGCCGAAGAGATGCGGGTGATCCAGGACGAGCTGGGCGAACACCGCTTCAGCAGCGGACGTTTTGACGACGCTGCGCGCCTGATGGAGCAAATCACCACATCAGATGACTTAATCGACTTCCTGACCCTGCCGGGCTACCGCTTCCTGGCGTAACTCACCACATAACAATATGGAGCATCTGCACATGAAAACCCGTACCCAACAAATCGAAGAGTTGAAGAAAGAGTGGACACAGCCTCGCTGGGAAGGTATCCGCCGTCCTTACAGCGCGGAGGAAGTGGTGAAATTACGCGGCTCGGTCAATCCGGAATGCACGCTGGCACAGAACGGTGCGGCGAAAATGTGGAAGCTGCTGCACGGTGGCTCCAAAAAGGGCTATATCAACAGCCTCGGCGCGCTGACCGGCGGTCAGGCGCTGCAGCAGGCGAAGGCCGGTATTGAAGCTATCTACCTCTCCGGCTGGCAGGTTGCGGCGGACGCAAACCTGGCGTCCAGCATGTACCCGGATCAGTCGCTCTATCCGGCTAACTCCGTGCCGTCGGTGGTGGATCGGATCAACAACACCTTCCGCCGTGCGGATCAGATCCAGTGGGCTGCCGGTATCGAACCTGGCGATCCGCGCTTTACGGACTACTTCCTGCCGATCGTCGCGGATGCGGAAGCAGGCTTCGGCGGCGTGCTGAATGCCTTCGAGCTGATGAAATCGATGATTGAGGCCGGTGCAGCGGCCGTTCACTTCGAAGACCAGCTGGCGTCAGTGAAGAAATGCGGACACATGGGCGGTAAGGTGCTCGTTCCGACTCAGGAAGCGATTCAGAAGCTGGTTGCCGCGCGTCTTGCTGCTGACGTGCTCGGCGTGCCGACGCTGGTCATTGCCCGTACCGATGCAGACGCGGCGGACCTGATCACCTCTGACTGCGACCCGTACGACAGCGAGTTCATCACCGGCGAGCGCACCAGCGAAGGTTTCTACCGTACCCATGCCGGCATTGAACAGGCGATCAGCCGCGGCCTGGCGTACGCGCCTTACGCGGACCTGGTCTGGTGTGAAACCTCCACGCCGGATCTGGCGCTGGCAAAACGCTTTGCCGACGCCATCCACGCGAAGTATCCGGGCAAGCTGCTGGCCTATAACTGCTCGCCGTCATTCAACTGGCAGAAAAAGCTGGATGACAAAACGATCGCCAGCTTCCAGCAGCAGCTGTCCGATATGGGCTACAAATACCAGTTCATTACCCTGGCAGGTATCCACAGCATGTGGTTCAACATGTTCGACCTGGCGCACGCCTACGCGCAGGGCGAGGGCATGAAGCACTACGTTGAGAAGGTGCAGCAGCCGGAGTTTGCCGCGGGCAAAGACGGCTACACCTTCGTGTCTCACCAGCAGGAGGTGGGAACCGGCTACTTTGATAATGTGACCACGATTATTCAGGGCGGTACCTCCTCCGTCACCGCCTTAACGGGTTCAACGGAAGAAGCACAGTTCTAATCTTTTCCCCCTCTCCCCTCTCGGGGAGAGGGTTGGGGTGAGGGGGAATATATGTCGCGTGGCCTGGAATTGCTGATTGCCCAAACTATTTTGCAGGGCTTCGATGCCCAGTATGGTCGTTTTCTTGAAGTGACATCCGGCGCGCAGCAGCGCTTCGAACATGCAGACTGGCATGCGGTTCAACAGGCCATGAAGCAGCGTATCCATCTCTACGATCACCACGTGGGTCTGGTGGTGGAGCAGCTGCGCTGTATTACCGACGGTAAAAGTCCCGACGCGGATTTTTTACTGCGCGTGAAGGAGCACTACACCCATTTGTTACCCGACTACCCGCGCTTCGAAATTGCGGAGAGCTTTTTCAACTCCGTCTATTGCCGGTTATTTGACCACCGCTCACTATCTCCTGAGCGGTTATTTATCTTCAGCTCCCAGCCCGAGCGACGCTTTCGAACCATTCCACGCCCGCTGGCGAAAGATTTCTTTCCCGACCGCGGCTGGGAAAAGCTCCTGCACCGCGTGCTAACGGATCTGCCGCTGCGCCTGCCCTGGGAGAATAAAGCCCGGGATATCGACTATATTCACACCCATCTCAACGAAAACTTCGGCGCGGAGGTGCTTAGCCACAGCCATTTGCAGGTGGCCAACGAGCTTTTCTACCGTAATAAAGCCGCCTGGCTGGTGGGCAAACTGGTTACGCCGACCGCCATTGTGCCGTTTCTGCTGCCCATTCACCGTACCGACGACGGGGAACTGTTTGTCGATACCTGCCTGACCACCGGCGCCGAGGCCAGCATCGTGTTTGGCTTCGCCCGGTCCTATTTCATGGTGTACGCCCCGCTGCCTGCCGCCCTGGTGGAGTGGCTGCGCGAGATCCTGCCGGGCAAAACTACCGCCGAGCTGTATATGGCGATTGGCTGTCAGAAGCACGCCAAGACGGAAAGCTACCGGGAGTACCTGCGCTATGTCACCACGGCCGACGAGCAGTTTATCGAAGCGCCAGGCATTCGCGGTATGGTGATGCTGGTCTTTACGCTGCCGGGTTTCGATCGGGTCTTTAAGGTGATTAAAGACAGATTCGCGCCGCAGAAAGAGATGACCGCCGCGCACGTCCGCGCTTGCTATCAGCTGGTCAAAGAGCACGATCGCGTCGGGCGCATGGCGGATACCCAGGAATTCGAAAATTTTGTGCTGGATAAACAGCAGATCGACCCGGCGCTCATGACGCTTTTGATGCAGGAAGCGCCCGCGAAAATCACCGATCTGGGTGACAAAATCGTGATTAGCCATCTTTACATTGAGCGCCGCATGGTGCCGCTGAATATCTGGCTTGAGCAGTCTGAAGGCCAGGCGCTGCGGGATGCCATTGAAGAATACGGCAACGCGATTCGCCAGCTTGCCGCCGCCAATATTTTCCCGGGCGACATGCTGTTTAAAAACTTCGGCGTCACCCGTCACGGGCGGGTGGTGTTCTACGATTACGACGAAATTTGCTACATGACCGAAGTGAATTTCCGCGATATACCACAGCCCCGCTACCCGGAAGATGAGCTTTCAGGTGAGCCGTGGTACAGCGTCTCGCCGGGCGATGTGTTTCCTGAGGAGTTTCGCCACTGGCTGTGTGCCGACCCGCGCATCGGGCCGCTATTCGAAGAGATGCATGAGGATCTGTTCCGCGCCAGCTACTGGCGCGGACTGCAAACGCGGATCAAAAATGGGCATGTCGAAGATGTGTACGCTTACCGCCGCAAGCAGAGGTTTTGCATTAGGTTTACACCCTCTCTCGCAGGATGAGGACATCATGTTTTCTCCCTCTCCCTGTGGGAGAGGGCCGGGGTGAGGGCATCAGGCCGCAGTGCAACCCCATCGCCCGGTGGAGCTGCGCTTACCGGGCCTACGGTCCGAATATCCGCCGGAACCCAACTTAGCGAATCCCACCGTACGCCAGCGTCACCTCTTTCGCCGCCTTAATCACCAGCGCACCCAGCTCGGTCACGCGGTCATCGGTCATCCGCGAAATCGGACCGGAGATGGAGATCGCGGCAAACGGCTCGCGGTGCTCGTCAAAAATGCAGGCCGCGAGGCAGCGCAGGCCCAGGGCATGTTCTTCATCATCAAACGAATAGCCGCGCTTGCGGGTCAGGGCCAGATCTTCTTTCAGATGCACGGGCGACACCAGCGTGGCGTGGGTATAAGCGTGCAGCCCTTTACGGTGCAGCAGCCCCGTCACCTGCTCCTCGCTCAGTTGGGAGAGAAACGCTTTCCCCGCCCCGGAGGCGTGCATCGGCAGCTTGCCGCCAATCGGTGCGGACATGCGCATCAGCTGCGTACACTGCACCTGGTCGATGATAATCGCCTGGTGGTCGCTCTGGTCCAGCACCGCCAGGTTTACGGTCTCGCCGGACTCCTCCATCAGCTTGCGCAGAATCGGGTGCACAATCGCCAGCAGGTTGCGGCTCTGCAGGAAGCTGCTGCCGACGATAAACGCATGCGCGCCCACCGCCCAGTGCCCCAGCTCGCCGACCTGGCGGACAAAGCCCAGCTGTTGCATGGTGGTCAGCAGGCGGTGCGTCGTGGAGTTCGGCAGTCCAGCCTGCTGGGCCAGCTCCGTCAGGGCCACGCTGCCGTGCGACTCGGCTATCCACTCCAGCAGCTTCAAACCGCGCGTGAGCGATTGAACCTGTCCGCCCTGTTGTGCGGCGGCGGTGGTGGCAGCAGGTTTTCTGCCGCGTTTAGCGGGAACGGTCGCGACCATGACGATCTCCTTTTTCTGTATCGTGGAAATCATTTTCGTTTTATTTGGTGAATTTGCAACCGTTATCCTGACTGATCGGAGGAGTGATGGTGAACATGTCTCATGTTACAGCTGTGCGACTTTTCCACCCTGCGAGATTGTGCCAGTATGGAACGCAGCCTTTTGGCCTTGTTGAGCGTTGTCGGGAGCAAGTGTGAGCAGCAAAGTAGAGCAACTGCGTGCGCAGTTAAATGAACGAATTCTGGTGCTGGACGGCGGCATGGGCACCATGATCCAGGGGTATCGTCTGAGTGAAGACGATTTCCGCGGCGAACGCTTTGCCGACTGGCCCTGCGACCTGAAAGGGAACAACGACCTGCTGGTGCTCAGCAAGCCGTCCGTTATTAAGGATATCCACAACGCCTACTTCGAAGCGGGTGCGGATATCGTTGAGACCAACACCTTTAACTCGACAACCATCGCCATGGCGGATTACCAGATGGAATCCCTGTCGGCGGAAATCAACCTGGAAGCCGCGAAGCTGGCGCGCGCCTGCGCCGACGAGTGGACGGCCCGCACGCCGGACAAGCCTCGCTACGTTGCCGGGGTGCTTGGCCCGACGAACCGCACCGCGTCGATTTCACCAGACGTCAACGACCCGGCGTTTCGTAATATCACCTTCGATCAGCTGGTTGCGGCCTACCGTGAATCGACCAGGGCGCTGGTGGAAGGCGGTTCCGATCTGATCCTTATTGAAACCGTATTCGACACCCTCAACGCCAAAGCCGCGATTTACGCGGTGAAAGAGGAGTTTGAGGCGCTGGGCGTTGACCTGCCGATCATGATTTCCGGCACCATCACCGACGCCTCCGGCCGTACCCTGTCCGGTCAGACAACCGAAGCGTTTTATAACTCCCTGCGTCACGCCGAAGCGCTCTCCTTTGGCCTGAACTGCGCGCTGGGGCCGGATGAGCTGCGCCAGTACGTGCAGGAGCTTTCCCGCATCGCGGAATGCTACGTCACCGCCCACCCGAACGCCGGTCTTCCGAACGCGTTCGGTGAATACGATCTCGATGCCGACACCATGGCGGCGCAAATCCGCGAGTGGGCCGAGTCTGGCTTCCTGAACATCGTTGGCGGCTGCTGCGGCACCACGCCGGAGCACATCGCGGCTATGAGCAACGCCGTGGCCGGACTGCCGCCGCGCAAGCTGCCCGAGCTTCCGGTTGCCTGTCGCCTTTCCGGTCTTGAGCCGTTGACCATCGGCGACGACAGCCTGTTTGTGAACGTGGGTGAGCGTACTAACGTCACCGGTTCCGCAAAGTTCAAGCGCCTGATCAAAGAAGAGAAATACAGCGAAGCGCTGGACGTTGCCCGCCAGCAGGTGGAAAGCGGCGCGCAGATTATCGATATCAACATGGACGAGGGGATGCTCGACGCCGAAGCGGCGATGGTGCGTTTCCTCAACCTGATCGCCGGCGAGCCGGACATCGCCCGCGTGCCGATCATGATCGACTCCTCCAAGTGGGAGGTCATCGAAAAAGGGCTGAAGTGCATTCAGGGTAAAGGCATCGTCAACTCTATCTCGATGAAAGAGGGCGTTGATATCTTTATCCACCACGCGAAGATGGTCCGCCGCTACGGAGCCGCCGTGGTGGTCATGGCCTTCGACGAGGTGGGTCAGGCGGATACCCGCGAGCGTAAAATTGAGATATGCCGCCGCGCGTACAAGATTTTGACCGAAGAGGTGGGCTTCCCGCCGGAAGACATTATTTTTGACCCGAACATTTTCGCCGTCGCGACCGGGATTGAAGAGCACAACAACTACGCCCAGGACTTTATCGGCGCATGTGAGGACATCAAGCGCGAGCTGCCGCATGCGCTGATCTCCGGCGGCGTGTCGAACGTGTCGTTCTCGTTCCGCGGCAACGACCCGGTGCGCGAAGCGATCCACGCCGTGTTCCTCTACTACGCCATCCGCAACGGAATGGACATGGGGATCGTTAACGCCGGCCAGCTGGCGATTTACGACGATCTCCCTGCCGAGCTGCGCGACGCCGTCGAGGACGTGATCCTTAACCGCCGCGACGACGCCACCGAGCGCATGCTGGACCTGGCGGAGAAATACCGCGGCAGCAAATCGGATGAGGCGGCAAACGTTCAGCAGGCCGAGTGGCGTTCCTGGGACGTGAAAAAGCGTCTGGAATACTCGCTGGTCAAAGGCATCACCGAATTTATCGAGCTCGATACCGAAGAGGCGCGCCAGCAGGCAGCCCTCCCGATTGAGGTGATCGAAGGCCCGCTGATGGACGGCATGAACGTGGTCGGCGATCTGTTCGGCGAGGGTAAAATGTTCCTGCCGCAGGTGGTGAAATCCGCCCGCGTAATGAAGCAGGCAGTGGCGTATCTGGAACCCTACATCGAAGCCAGCAAAGAGAAAGGCTCCAGCAACGGCAAGATGGTTATCGCCACCGTTAAGGGAGACGTGCACGACATCGGCAAGAACATCGTTGGCGTAGTGCTGCAGTGTAATAACTACGAGATTATCGACCTCGGCGTGATGGTCCCGGCGGACAAAATCCTCAAGACCGCGCGCGAGGTGAACGCCGACCTGATTGGCCTCTCCGGCCTGATTACGCCGTCGCTGGACGAAATGGTCAACGTGGCAAAAGAGATGGAGCGACAGGGCTTCACCATTCCGCTATTGATTGGCGGGGCGACCACCTCGAAAGCGCACACGGCGGTGAAAATCGAGCAGAACTACAGCGGCCCGACGGTGTACGTGCAGAACGCCTCGCGCACCGTGGGCGTGGTCTCCGCGCTGCTCTCCGACACCCAGCGCGACGATTTTGTGGCGCGCACCCGCAAAGAGTACGAAACCGTCCGCATCCAGCACGGCCGTAAGAAGCCGCGCACCCCGCCTGTTTCGCTACAGGCGGCGCGCGACAACGATCTGGCCTTCGACTGGTCCAGCTACACGCCGCCGGTGGCGCACCGTCTGGGCGTGCAGGACGTGACGGCCAGCATCGAGACGCTGCGCAACTACATTGACTGGACGCCGTTCTTTATGACCTGGTCGCTGGCGGGCAAATATCCGCGCATCCTGGAAGATGAGGTGGTCGGCGAGGAGGCGAAGCGCCTGTTTAAAGACGCCAACGACATGCTCGACACGCTGAGCGCAGAGAAAACCCTCAATCCGCGCGGCGTGGTGGGCCTGTTCCCGGCGAACCGCGTGGGCGACGACGTAGAAATCTACCGCGATGAAACCCGCACCCACGTGCTGGCGGTCAGCCGCCACCTGCGCCAGCAAACGGAGAAAGTGGGCTTTGCCAACTACTGTCTGGCCGATTTCGTCGCGCCGAAGCTGAGTGGTAAAGCCGACTATATCGGCGCCTTTGCGGTAACCGGCGGTCTCGAAGAAGATGCGCTGGCGGACGCGTTCGAAGCGCAGCACGATGATTACAATAAAATCATGGTAAAAGCGATTGCCGACCGCCTGGCGGAAGCCTTCGCCGAGTACCTGCACGAGCGCGTGCGCAAGGTGCACTGGGGCTACGCGGCGAATGAGAACCTCAGCAACGAGGATCTGATCCGCGAAAACTACCAGGGGATTCGCCCGGCGCCGGGCTATCCGGCCTGTCCGGAACACACCGAAAAAGGCACCATCTGGAAGCTGCTGGATGTGGAAGCCCATACCGGCATGAAGCTCACCGAGTCGTTCGCCATGTGGCCCGGCGCGTCAGTTTCCGGCTGGTACTTCAGCCATCCGGACAGCAAGTACTTTGCCGTGGCGCAGCTGCAGCGGGATCAGATTGAAGATTACGCCCTGCGCAAAGGGATGAGCGTGTCTGAAGTGGAGCGCTGGCTGGCGCCAAATCTCGGCTACGACGCCGACTAAAATCACTTTTCCTTACAACAAACAGGGCGCTCATTGGGCGCCCTGTCTCTTTCTTACGTTTAAACCCTTATACTGAACCTATGGAAAACGAATAACGATAAGGAGGAAAAGCTTCCGTGCTGACGTTGTTACACCTGCTCTCTGCAGTCGCACTGCTCGTATGGGGCACCCATATCGTCCGTACCGGCGTGATGCGCGTATTTGGCGCGCGCTTACGTACCGTTCTCAGCAGCAGCGTTGAGAAGAAGCCGCTCGCCTTCTGCGCGGGCATTGGCGTAACGGCACTGGTTCAGAGCAGTAACGCCACGACCCTGCTTGTCACCTCCTTTGTGGCGCAGGATCTGGTCGCGCTCGCCCCGGCGCTGGTGATTGTGCTGGGGGCGGATGTAGGTACCGCGCTGATGGCGCGTATCCTGACCTTCGATCTCTCCTGGCTGTCGCCGCTGCTGATTTTTATCGGCGTCATCTTCTTCCTTGGCCGCAAGCAGACGCGCGCCGGACAGCTCGGGCGCGTAGGGATAGGCCTGGGGCTGATCCTGCTGGCGCTGGAGCTGATTGTGCAGGCGGTCACCCCAATCACCGAGGCCAACGGCGTGCAGGTCATCTTTGCCTCCCTGACCGGGGACATCATGCTTGACGCCCTCATTGGCGCGGTGTTTGCCATCGTCAGCTACTCCAGCCTGGCGGCGGTTCTTCTGACGGCGACCTTAACCGCCACAGGGGCGATCTCCTTCCCGGTGGCGCTGTGTCTGGTAATCGGGGCCAACCTCGGCTCCGGCCTGCTGGCGATGCTCAATAACAGCGCGGCCAACGCCGCCGCCCGCCGCGTGGCTCTCGGCAGCCTGCTGTTTAAGCTGGTGGGCAGCCTGATTATTCTGCCGTTCGTTCACCCGCTGGCGAACCTGATGGACAACCTTCCGCTGCCGAAGGCGGAGCTGGTGATCTACTTCCACGTGTTCTACAACCTGGTGCGCTGCCTGGCAATGGTGCCTTTTGCCGCGCCGATGGCCCGCTTCTGCGAACGCCTCATTCAGGACGAACCGGAGCTGGATGCGCGCCTGAAGCCGAAGCACCTGGATACCTCCGCGCTGGATACCCCGGCGCTGGCGCTGGCGAATGCCGCGCGCGAGACGCTGCGCATGGGCGACGCAATGGAAACCATGCTCGAAGGCCTGCAAAAGGTGATGCACGGCGAGCCGCGTGAAGAGAAAGAACTGCGCAGACTGGCGGACGATATCAACGTGCTCTATACCGCCATTAAGCTTTACCTGGCGCGTATGCCGCAGGACGAGCTGGCGGAAGAGGAGTCCCGCCGCTGGGCGGAAATCATCGAAATGTCGCTTAACCTTGAGCAGGCCTCGGATATCGTTGAGCGTATGGGCAGCGAGATCGCTGACAAATCCCTTGCCGCGCGTCGTGCATTTTCAGGTGAAGGCCTGAAGGAGCTGGAAGCGCTGCACGAACAGCTGGTCAGCAACCTCAAGCTGGCGATGCTGGTCTTCTTCTCCAGCGACGTGCCGAGCGCGCGCCGCCTGCGTCGCAACAAGCATCGTTTCCGCATTCTGAACCGCCGCTACTCGCACGCCCACGTTGAGCGTCTGCACCAGCAGAACGTGCAGAGCATCGAGACCAGCTCCCTGCATCTGGGGCTGCTGGGGGATATGAAGCGTCTCAACTCGTTGTTCTGCGCGGTAGCGTACAGCGTGATGGAACAGCCGGATGAAGACGACGAGCGGGATGAGTATTAATCTCTGAAAGCGCCTCGCAAAACCGTTTTGCGGGGCGTGACACCTTATAAAGCGCCATTTACTCTTCAGACCTTACATTTTGAAGGGAATAGAAAATGCTCGTTTATTACGCTACACTTCGCCAATTCATGCGCATTCCGATGGGGGTTCTCATGCGCGCTACTCATGGCATCAAAAAATCAGTCAATGTGTCGTTAGCACCAGAAATCCTTGAAGAGGCGCGTCGGCTTAAACTTAATCTCTCTGCTGTACTCACGGCTGCGCTGCAGGAGCAGTTTCGGGCGCATCAGCGCGCAGAGTGGTTAGCAGAAAATAAAGCTTCTATTGAGGCCATTAACCAGTGGGTTGATGAAAACGGCTCCTTTAGTGATTCTCAGAGATCGTTCTGATGGAACAATATTTTGCTTATGAGAATGAGGGTAAGGGGAAAACTGCCTATCCCTGGCTAATCAATATGCAGCATCCCGTGGCCAATGTGATGAAGCATGTCCTGGTCGCACCAGCAGTTGAGCTTAGCCATCTGGGAGGCATTCAGCCGCCTGCGAAAGTGTGCCCTGTCGTTGAGATAGCGGGTAAGCCCTGCGCGGTCATGATGCACATGATGGCTGGCATATCGCCAAAAGAGTTAGGTGAGCGTGTTGCCGATCTTACGCAAAACCGGGCTTCATTGCGGGATGCACTCGATTTTTTGATCAACGGCTACTAACACTTTTTTGTCAGCCGCAAGGTAAGGTATATTTCGCCCTTCACAGGAGAAACTATGCTGCCAACTCAATCAACCCGATTAAACAAATACATTAGCGAGAGCGGGATCTGCTCACGTCGCGAGGCTGACCGTTACATTGAACAGGGTAACGTGTTTCTTAACGGCAAACGCGCCACCATCGGCGACCAGGTGGTCCCTGGCGATGTGGTTAAAGTGAATGGTCAGGTCATCGAACCGCGTGATGCTGAAGACCTGGTGTTTATCGCGTTGAACAAACCGGTTGGGATTGTCAGCACCACGGAAGACGGTGAGCGGGACAACATCGTTGATTTCGTGAACCACAGCAGCCGTATCTTCCCGATTGGCCGTCTGGATAAAGACTCACAGGGGCTGATTTTCCTCACCAACCACGGCGATCTGGTCAACAAAATTCTGCGTGCCGGTAATGACCACGAGAAAGAGTACATTGTGACGGTGAATAAGCCGGTCACGGACGAATTTATTCGCGGCATGGGCGCCGGGGTGCCGATCCTCGGTACCGTCACGAAAAAGTGTAAGGTGAAGAAAGAAGCGCCGTTCGCGTTCCGCATTACGCTGGTGCAGGGCCTGAACCGCCAGATCCGCCGCATGTGTGAACACTTCGGTTATGAAGTGACGAAGCTGGAACGCACGCGCATCATGAACGTCAGCCTGTCCGGCATCCCGCTGGGCGAGTGGCGCGATTTAACGGATGACGAGCTGATTGAACTCTTCAAGCTTATCGAGAACTCCTCGTCCGAAGCGAAGCCGAAGGCCAAAGCAAAACCGAAAACCCAGGCGATTAAGCGCCCGGTGGTGAAGGCGCCGCAGGCGGAAGATAAGGGGCGAGGCAAGCCGGGTAATGGAAAACGCTTTACCCAGCCGGGGCGCAAAAAGAAAGGGCGCTGATTAGCGCCTTCCACGGGTAGACGTTGTGGCCGACCAGGAAAAGGTCGCCTCTGCATCGGGTTTATAAGCCTGCTCTTTTTTCAGCTTGCGGGCTTTTTTCGCCGCGGCGTCACGCTGCGCCATCAGCTTATCGATGTACTCTTTTTTCACCTGATTGGTTTCGGCGTTCGTCAGCGTGCGGCCATGGGCGATACGGGCGCGGTCGAGAAGCGTTTTCAGTTCGCGCTGCTCGGCTTCCGTCATGTCTTTCTGGGTCAAACGTGGTGTAGCCATTGCTGAAGCCTCCTGATAGAGAGGCTTCAGTGTAAAGCAAGCCGCGTAAATTAACCCTGCTTCACCGCATCTTTTTTCGTTTGTTCATCAATCGGTTTGCCGGACCAGTAGCCCGCCAGCAGCGAGCCGGAGAGGTTATGCCAGACGGAGAACAGCGCGCCAGGCAGGGCCGCCAGCGGGGAGAAGTAAATTTTGCCGAGCGCCGCCGCCAGGCCGGAGTTCTGCATGCCTACCTCGATTGCCAGCGTGCGGCAGGTCGATTCGTCAAAACCAAACAGCTTCCCGCCCCAGTAGCCGCCCAGCAGGCCAATCGTGTTATGCAGCACCACCGCGATGATCACCACAAAGCCCACGGAGGCGATGTGCGATGCGGAACCCGCCACCACGGCGCTGATGATCGCCAGAATGCAGACCATCGAAAACGCGGGCAGATACGGTTCAACGGCCTTCACCACGCGCGGGAAAAGATGGTGAATGACCAGCCCCAGCGCAATCGGGATCACCACAATTTGCAGAATGCTGAGCAGCATGCCCATCACGTCCACCTGAATATGCGCGTCCACGTAAAGGCGGGTTAACAGCGGCGTGGCAACGACGCCAACCAGCGTGGAAACGGACGAGATCGTGACGGAGAGCGCCACGTCGCCTTTCGCCAGGTAGATCATGACGTTGGACGCCGTGCCGCTGGCCACGCTGCCTACCAGTACCATCCCGGCGGAGAGATCGGGCGGCATCTTAAAGGCCATCGCCAGCAGCCACGCCGCAAGCGGCATCACCAGGTAGTGCAGGAAGATCCCTGCTGCGACGGGCGCAGGGCGAGACAGCACGCGTTTAAAGTCGTCGATTTTCAGATGCACGCCCATACCGAACATGATCAGCATCAGCAGCGTGGCGACCCACGGACCAATGCCCGTGAAGGTGGCGGGGGTGTAATACGCGAGTACGGAGAGCAGCAGCGCCCATAACGGGAACAGCCGTGTGATGACGGATAACATAGTGGATTCCTTGCAGTATTGTCGTGTTGTTTAGTTATGAAAAAGCCGGGTCTGTGCCCGGCTTATAGGTATTGTTTATCGTGCTAACGAATTTTATTCAAACAAATTCTGATGAAGTTTCTGCACCACCTGCTCAGCCTGATCGGCAGGCACCAGGAAGCAGAGGTTGTAGCTGGATGCGCCGTAGCAGATCATGCGGATGCTGAACGGGTCGAGCACGCCGAACACCTCTTTACCCACGCCGCAGGCGCGCGACAGCTTGTTGCCAATGATGGCAACCAGCGCCAGATCTTCTTCCACTTCCACGCGGCACAGCTCAGAAAGCTCAATCAGCAGAGACTGCGTCAGCAGCGTGTCGCCGGTGGAGGTAGAGCCGGTGGTGTCCAGCGTCAGCGCAATGCTCACTTCAGAGGTGGTGATCAGATCCACCGAGATATTGTGGCGCGCCAGAATGCCAAACACTTCCGCCAGGAATCCGCGGGAATGCAGCATATTGTGGCTGTGGAGCGTCACCAGCGTCTGGCGACGGCGCAGGGCCAGGGCGCGGAACAGCGGTGGGTTTTCGGTTTTCTTGCAGACCAGCGTCCCGCCCGCTTTCGGATCTTTGCTGGAACCCACGAAGACCGGAATATCGCTGCGTACGGCCGGCAGCAGCGTTGCCGGGTGCAGCACTTTCGCGCCGAAGGTGGCCATTTCCGCGGCTTCTTCAAAGGCGATCACATCAATACGTTTAGCCGCAGAAACGACGCGCGGGTCGGTGGTGTAAATGCCCGGAACGTCCGTCCAGATATCCACGCGCGTTGCATGCAGGGCCTCGCCCAGCAGCGCGGCGGTGTAGTCGCTGCCGCCGCGACCAAGCGTGGTGGTGCGGCCTTTCGCTTCACTGCCGATAAAGCCCTGGGTGATCACGATACCGTCGGCCAGGCGTGGTGCCAGCTGCTGATTGGTCAGCTCCGCCAGCGCCTCAACGTCCGGCTCGGCGCGACCAAAGCGATCGCTGGTACGCATCACTTTACGCACGTCAAACCACTGCGCCTGAATGTTACGCTCGCGCATGATTTCCACAAACAGCAGGGTGGACATCAGCTCGCCGTGGCTGACCAGTTCGTCGGTCAGGGCGGTGGAGGTGGCCAGAGAGGCAGCTTCTGCCAGGGTGGTGATATTTTCCAGCAGACGTTCCACTTCCTCGCGGATGACGTTCGGGTTCTGCAGACGCTCAAGAATGTCGAACTGAATTTTGCGCAGTGCATCCAGCTTCACGAAACGTTCTGTCGCTTCCAGTCCTTCAGACAGAGAAACCAGCAGGTTCGTCACGCCGGCGGATGCTGAGAGCACCACCAGGCGGGTATTCGGATCGGCCAGCACCACATCGGCGCTGCGGTTCATGGCATCGTAATCGGCCACACTGGTGCCGCCAAATTTGGCGACCACAAAACTCGTCATAACAACCTCGTGTCAGGGAATGAATAAGCGACCTTGGCACAAGAGTGAAACGAAAACAGGTGCAGGCGCAAAATACGGCCCTATAAATAAAATGCGGGGGAGGTCCTGTCAATGCTGGGATTATGCGGATTTTTTATGGGGGGGTACCCCTGAGAAACAGGACTTATAACAGGGCCATATTTTATGCTCCATTTTAGCCTGTTTTGGGCGACATTTCGCCGCCCCAGGAGGGCACTTCAGCAGCTATACTTTTCGGGTCTTTTCACCTGTGTTTGATGCAGGCCAGGGCAATGGCATAAAAACCATCACAATTTTTATTTGCAGGCGCTACAATCGACCGCAGTCACAATTCTCAAATCAGAAGAGTATTGCTAATGAAAAACATCAACCCAACGCAGACCGCTGCCTGGCAGGCACTCCAGAAACATTTTGATGAAATGAAAGACGTCACCATCGCGGATCTGTTCGCGAAGGATGCCGATCGTTTCTCTAAGTTCTCCGCGACCTTCGACGACCTGATGCTGGTGGATTTCTCCAAAAACCGCATTACCGAAGAGACGCTGGCAAAACTGCAGGATCTGGCGAAAGAAACCGAGCTTGCCGACGCCATCAAATCCATGTTCTCCGGTGAGAAAATTAACCGTACCGAAGACCGTGCCGTGCTTCATGTGGCCCTGCGTAACCGTAGCAATACGCCAATCATCGTTGACGGCAAAGACGTCATGCCGGAAGTGAACGCGGTGCTGGAAAAGATGAAAACCTTCTCCGAAGCGATCATCTCCGGTAGCTGGAAAGGCTACACTGGCAAAGCGATCACCGACGTGGTTAACATCGGTATCGGCGGCTCTGACCTCGGTCCGTTCATGGTGACCGAAGCGCTGCGTCCGTATAAAAACCACCTCAATATGCACTTTGTGTCTAACGTCGATGGTACCCACATCGCCGAAGTGCTGAAGAACGTGAACCCGGAAACCACCCTGTTCCTGGTTGCCTCCAAAACCTTCACCACTCAGGAAACCATGACCAACGCCCACAGCGCGCGCGACTGGTTCCTGAAAACCGCGGGCGACAACAAGCACGTGGCGAAACACTTCGCGGCGCTGTCTACCAACGGTAAAGCGGTCAGCGAGTTCGGCATTGATACCGCGAACATGTTCGAGTTCTGGGACTGGGTTGGCGGCCGCTACTCCCTGTGGTCTGCGATCGGTCTGTCCATCATCCTGTCCGTGGGCTTCGACAACTTCGTTGAGCTGCTCTCCGGCGCGCACGCGATGGATAAACACTTCTCCACGACCGCACCAGAGAAAAACCTGCCGGTGCTGCTGGCGCTGATCGGTATCTGGTACAACAACTTCTTCGGCGCTGAAACCGAAGCGATCCTGCCTTACGACCAGTACATGCACCGCTTCGCAGCCTACTTCCAGCAGGGCAACATGGAATCCAACGGTAAATACGTTGACCGTAACGGCAACGCGGTGGATTACCAGACTGGCCCAATCATCTGGGGCGAGCCGGGCACCAACGGTCAGCATGCCTTCTACCAGCTGATCCACCAGGGCACCAAAATGGTACCGTGCGATTTCATCGCCCCGGCTATCACCCATAACCCGCTGTCCGACCACCATCCGAAGCTGCTGTCGAACTTCTTCGCGCAGACCGAAGCGCTGGCGTTCGGTAAATCCCGCGAAGTGGTTGAGCAGGAATACCGTGACCAGGGTAAAGATCCTGCAACTCTGGATCACGTTGTGCCGTTCAAAGTGTTCGAAGGCAACCGCCCAACCAACTCCATCCTGCTGCGCGAAATCACGCCGTTCAGCCTGGGCGCGCTGATTGCCCTGTACGAGCACAAGATCTTCACGCAGGGCGCCATCCTGAACATCTTCACCTTTGACCAGTGGGGCGTTGAGCTGGGCAAACAGCTGGCAAACCGTATTCTGCCAGAGCTGGGTGATGATAAAGCGATTGCCAGCCATGACAGCTCGACAAATGGTTTGATCAACCGTTATAAAGCATGGCGCGCGTAATTAAAACGTCATGAAAACGTGCCGGCTTAATGCCGGCATTTTTTTATCGGATAATTCCTGATGTCTGTTAGTTAACTCAAATTCTGAATCTGAGTTTAATCCGAAAAAGACGCTTAACCCGTTAATTGCTGCGGTTTATTTTAAGAAAATACGTAGTGGTCCATTAATATGCTTATATTATAACATATTGATTTATATCCATAATATATTTATGTTATTTGTCTTTCATTTCCATTTTAACCATTAATCCGAAAACTCCATCCCTATTTCCCCTTACGGCAAACCCACGGCACTAGTTGTGTATACTCGATTCCGCCTGAAATTCTTTTCGGGCAAATCTCCATTCATTCATTGAAGGGAAATTGTTATGAAGAAAGTACTGTATGGCATTTTTGCCATATCTGCGCTTGCGGCGACATCTGTCTATGCAGCTCCGGTTCAGGTCGGGGAAGCGGCAGGTTCGGCTGCGACGTCTGCGTCTGCGGGTAGTTCTACCGCAGCCAGCGCCAGCACCGTAAGTTCAGCCGTGGGTGTCGCGCTGGCGGCAACCGGTGGCGGTGATGGCTCCAATACCGGAACCACGACCACCACGACAACCAGCACCCAGTAATAGCGGGTGTTTTAATCATAACCACACTTCGGTGTGGTTATTTCGCCCCTTCGGAGAAGAGTCGTGAAGCGACCTGCAATCATTCTGATTTGCCTGCTGCTGCAGGCGTGCTCGGCCACCACTAAAGGGCTGGGAAACTCACTGTGGGAAAGCATGTTCGGTACACCGGGCGTACATCTGACCGATGAAGAACTTCAAAACATGCCCTATGCCAGTCAGTACATGCAGCTAAACGATGGCCCGCAGCTGTTTGTGGTGCTCGCTTTCGATGAAAACGGGCAGCAGAAATGGGTGACGCAGGATCAGGCCACCATCGTGACGCAGCATGGCCGTATCGTGAAAACCCTGTTGGGCGGCGACAACCTGCTGGAAGTGAATAACATCGCTGCCGATCCGCTGATCGAGCCGAACCAGATCGTCGACGGCGTGAGCTGGACGCGCACGATGGGCTGGACTGAACATAAGCAGGTGCGTTACGCCACGGCACGCTCGACCTTCCGCTGGGACGGCACGGACAGCGTGAAAGTCGGCAGCGACGAAACCCATGTTCGCGTGCTGGATGAAGAAGTCACCACCGACCAGGCCACCTGGCACAACCGCTTCTGGATCGACGAGGAAGGGCAGATCCGCCAGTCCCTGCAGTATCTCGGTGCCGGATTCTTCCCGGTGAAAACCACCCTGATCAAGGCGGCGAAATCATGAAAACGCTCATCCACGTTGCGCTTCTCGCCAGCCTTGCCGCGCCGCTGGCATGGTCCGCAGGAACTGTGAAGGTCTACACGCCGGACAGTGAAAAACCCAAAACCTTAACCCACGCCGAGCATCTGCTCGATCTCGTCGGACAGCCAAGACTCGCCAACAGCTGGTGGCCGGGGGCAGTCATCGCTGAACGTCAGAAGACAGCTGAAGCGGAACAACAGCACAAGGCGCTCCTTGCCAGGCTGACGGGGTTAGCGGAGCAGGAAGATGGCGACGACGCGGCGGCCATTAACAGCGTACGCCAGCAGCTGCAGGCGCTGAAGGTGACGGGCCGTCAGAACGTGAATCTTGATCCCGATGAAGTGCGCGTCACGGAAAAGGGCAACCCCACGCTTGAAGGGGAGTATACGCTCTGGCTGCCGGTGCAGCCGACGACGGTGACCGTGATGGGGCTTATCAGCAGCCCGGGTAAAAAGCCCTTTACGCCCGGTCGTGACGTGGCGAGCTACCTCGACGAGCAGAGCCTGCTTAGCGGTGCCGATAACAGCTACGCCTGGGTGGTTTACCCTGACGGGCACACACAAAAAGCCCCCGTCGCTTACTGGAATAAACGGCATATCGAACCTATGCCGGGCAGCATCATTTTTGTCGGTTTTGCCGACCATTTCTGGACGAAGGCGTATGACGGGCTTAACGCCGATATCCTTCACTCCCTGATTCAGCGGATACCGGAATAATGAAAAAAACCTATCTCTACAGCATGCTGGCGCTCTGCGTGAGTGCCGCCTGCCATGCAGAAACGTATCCGGCACCCATTGGCCCGTCTCAGTCAGACTTCGGCGGCGTCGGTTTACTGCAAACGCCCACCGCGCGTATGGCGCGCGAAGGGGAAATTAGCCTTAACTACCGTGATAACGACCAGTATCGCTACTACTCCGCCTCGGTACAGCTGTTCCCGTGGCTTGAAACCACGCTGCGCTATACCGACGTGCGTACGAAACAATACAGCAGCGTTGAGGCGTTCTCCGGCGATCAGACCTACAAAGATAAAGCCTTCGACGTCAAGCTGCGCCTGTGGGAAGAGAGCTACTGGATGCCGCAGGTGTCCGTGGGCGCCAAAGATATCGGTGGTACCGGTCTGTTTGATGCGGAATACATCGTGGCCAGCAAAGCCTGGGGCCCGTTCGACTTCTCGCTCGGCCTGGGATGGGGCTATCTCGGCACCAGCGGTAACGTGAAAAACCCGTTTTGCTCCTACAGCGACAAATACTGCTATCGCGATAACAGCTACAAAAAAGCCGGTTCCATCAACGGGGATCAGATGTTCCACGGCCCGGCATCGCTGTTTGGCGGCGTAGAGTATCAAACGCCCTGGCAGCCATTACGCCTGAAGCTGGAGTATGAAGGGAATGACTACTCGCACGACTTCGCCGGGAAGATTGAGCAGAAGAGCAAGTTTAACGTCGGCGCCATTTATCGCGTCACCGACTGGGCCGACGTTAACCTCAGCTACGAGCGCGGCAATACGGTGATGTTTGGCTTTACGCTGCGCACCAACTTTAACGACATGCGGCCGCACTACAATGATAACGCGCGCCCTGCATACCGGCCGGAGCCGCAGGATGCGATTCTGCAGCACTCCGTGGTGGCAAACCAGCTGACGCTGCTGAAATACAATGCCGGTCTGGCGGATCCGAAGATTCAGACCAAAGGCGATACGCTTTACGTCACCGGCGAGCAGGTGAAATACCGCGACTCGCGCGAAGGGATCGAACGCGCCAACCGGATCGTTATGAACGATCTGCCGGAGGGGATCCGCACGATCCGCGTGACGGAGAACCGTCTCAACCTGCCGCAGGTCACAACCGAAACGGACGTTGCCAGCCTCAAGCGCCATCTGGAAGGCGAGCCGCTCGGGCATGAAACCGAGCTGGTGCAAAAACGCATCGAGCCCGTGGTGCCGGACACCACCGAGCAGGGCTGGTATATCGACAAATCGCGCTTCGATTTCCATATCGATCCGGTGCTGAACCAGTCCGTCGGCGGGCCTGAAAACTTCTACATGTATCAGCTGGGCGTGATGGCGACAGCGGATCTGTGGGTCACCGACCACCTGCTGACCACCGGCAGCCTGTTCGGCAACATCGCTAACAACTACGACAAATTCAACTACACCAACCCGCCAAAAGACTCGACGCTGCCGCGCGTGCGTACCCGCGTGCGTGAGTACGTACAGAACGATGCCTACGTGAATAACCTGCAGGCCAACTACTTCCAGTACTTCGGCAACGGCTTCTACGGCCAGGTGTACGGCGGGTATCTGGAAACCATGTACGGCGGCGCGGGGGCGGAAGTGCTTTATCGTCCTGTCGACAGTAACTGGGCGTTCGGGGTGGATGCCAACTACGTCAAGCAGCGCGACTGGCGCAGCGCGCAGGACATGATGAAGTTCACCGACTACAGTGTCAAAACGGGCCATCTGACCGCCTACTGGACGCCGTCGTTTGCCCCTGACGTGCTGGTGAAAGCCAGCGTCGGCCAGTATCTGGCGGGCGATAAGGGCGGTACGCTGGATATCTCTAAACACTTCGACAGCGGCGTCGTGGTGGGCGGCTACGCCACCATCACCAACGTCTCGCCGGACGAATACGGGGAAGGGGACTTCACCAAAGGGGTCTACGTGTCGATTCCGCTGGATCTGTTCTCGTCAGGCCCAACCCGCAGCCGCGCGGCAGTGGGCTGGACGCCGCTGACGCGTGACGGGGGTCAGCAGCTTGGACGTAAGTTCCAGCTGTATGACATGACGAGCGATAAGAACATTAACTTCCGCTGATGCTTCACGCCGGGCGGCACTGCGTTTGCCCGGCCTGCTATTTTGTAGGCCCGGTAAGCGCAGCGCCACCGGGCGAATCACAAGCGGCGCAGTAGCCTCGCCGGGTTCCCGGCATAGACACCTTTCTCGACGATCGATTTTGTTACCACGCTCCCTGCACCAATCACCGCACCGTCGCAGATGGATACCGCCAGAATGGTCGCTCCACTGCCTATCGAAACATCATTCCCCACGGTAATATGGCCCCAGCTCTCTCGGTCGGCGTTCGGTTTTCCCTCCCGAAACATATCGTTGGCAAACATCACGCCATGGCCAATAAAGCAACGCTTACCAATAGTGACATACTCGCAGATGAAGGTGTGCGACTGGATTTTGCAGTCGTCACCGATGCGCGTATTGCCCTGGATTTCAACAAACGGGCCGACGAATACGCCATTGCCCAGCACACAGTCGTAAAGGTTAGCAGGTTCATATACGATCACATTGTCGCCACAGCTCACGTTGCGAACCCCGGTTTGTTTACGCTCCATCGGTTTTCTTCCTACATAAAACATAATTAAAAAATATAGATCCCCGTCACATTTTTGCGTTATACAGGAACCTCGCCCTGGAGAATGAGGTGCTGTATGACATCCCTGACTCGCCCGCGCGTTGAGTTTATCTCAACTATCCTCCAGACCGTGCTGAACCTCGGTCTGTTGAGCCTTGGCCTGATACTGGTCGTCTTTTTGGGTAAAGAGACGGTGCATCTGGCGGATGTACTGTTCGCCCCTGAACAAACCAGCAAATATGCGCTGGTGGAAGGCCTGGTGGTCTACTTTCTCTACTTTGAATTTATTGCCCTGATTGTGAAGTACTTTCAGTCCGGCTTTCACTTCCCGCTGCGTTATTTTGTCTACATTGGGATCACTGCGATAGTTCGGCTGATCATCGTCGATCATAAATCCCCGCTCGACGTGCTGATCTACTCGGCGGCGATCCTGCTGCTGGTGATCACCCTCTGGCTGTGCAACTCGAAGCGGCTGAAACGCGAATAAAAAAATGGCGCTCCGAAGAGCGCCTAACAACAGTCACAAGTTGGGTCAATACAATACGTCTAAAGTTGAGGGTTGCAGTGGTATAACAAAATGAAACTTAACCTTTCACACCGCCCGCCGTCAGGCCGTTGACCAGCCAGCGCTGCGCCAGCAGGAACACCACGGTAATCGGGATGGCGGAAAGCACGGCCGCCGCGGCAAAGTCGCCCCACAGGTAGTTTTGCGGGTTGAGGTATTGCTGCATACCTACGGCCAGGGTGTAGCTGTTCACATCACGCAGTAACAGTGAGGCAACCGGTACTTCGGTGATCGCAGCGATAAACGACAGGATAAATACTACCGCCAGAATTGGCACCGACAGCGGCAGCAGCACCAGGCGGAACGCCTGCCACGGGGTTGCGCCATCCAGCGCGGCCGCTTCTTCCAGCGAGCCGTCGATGGTTTCGAAATAGCCTTTGATGGTCCAGACATGCAGTGCGATACCGCCAAGATAGGCGAAGATCACGCCGCCGTGGGTGTTCAGACCGATAAAGGGTATGTACTGGCCCAGACGGTCAAACAAGGCATATAACGCCACCAGCGACAGCACGGCCGGGAACATCTGGAAAATCAGCATCCCTTTCAGGAGCGTCGCTTTGCCCGGGAAACGCATGCGGGCGAAGGCGTAGGCGCAGGTGGTGGACAGCGCCACGATACCAATGGCGGTAATGCCTGCAATTTTCACCGAGTTCCACAGCCACAGCAGCACCGGGAACGGCGGCGGCGTGACGCGGCCATCCGCATGTTCCACGCTGAAGCCCAGCGCGAGCTTCCAGTGCTCCCAGGAGATTTCGTCCGGGATCAGGCTCCCTGTCGCGAAGTTACCCGAACGCAGGGAGATGGCGATAACCATCAGCAGCGGGAACATGATCGCCGCGATGAAAATCAGCAGGCCTAAGTGCGTCGCCAGGAGGCGCAGTTTCTGAGATTTGGGTTGTACCATTGCCATGATCGATGCCCTCCTTAGTCGAATTTCATACGTGTGGCTTTCAGGTTCACAATCGCCAGAGCGCCTACCAGCAGGAAGATCAGGGTGGCAATCGCTGCCGCCAGACCGAAGTCCTGGCCGCCGCCGCCTTCGAAGGCGATACGGTAGGTGTAGCTCACGAGCAGGTCGGTATAGCCTGCTGGCGTCGTGGTGCCAAGGCGGTCCGGGCCGCCGTTGGTCAACAGCTGAATCAGCACGAAGTTGTTAAAGTTAAAGGCGAAGCTGGCAATCATCAGCGGCGTCAGCGGCTTAATGAGCAGCGGCAGCGTAATCCTGAAGAAGTTCTGGAACGGGCCCGCGCCGTCCATCGCCGAGGCTTCGTACAGATCGTCCGGGATAGCCTTCAGCAGGCCCATGCACAGGATCATCATGTACGGATAACCGAGCCAGGTGTTCACGATGATAATCATCGAGCGAGCGGTGGTCGGGTCGCTGAACCAGGCCGGTTTGATACCGAACAGGGCGCTCAGCATCATGTTGATTTCACCGAAGCTCTGGTTAAACAGCCCTTTGAAAATCAGAATCGAGATAAACGACGGTACGGCATACGGCAGGATCAGCAGCACGCGGTAAATCGCTTTGCCTTTCAGGGATTCCCACTGGACCAGACAGGCCAGCACCATGCCCACGGCCACGGTCAGGATCACCGTCAGCACCGAGAAGACCACCGTCCACACGAAGATGGCGAAGAACGGTTTCTGAATGCCTTCGTCGGTAAACACGCGGGTAAAGTTGTCCCAGCCAATGGTGACGGTATAGCCAGGGCTGAGCTTGTCATCACCCCATTTGCCGTCGGCAGTAATGGACTGATAGAAACCAATGTCGTTATTCGGACGATATTTTACGCCGCTCTGGTTGTTGGTCAGCGTGCCGTCGTCCGCCAGGGTATAGAGTGGCTGCGTACCGGAGAACTGGCGCAGCGAGCTCATGGTCACTTTGCTTTCGTCTGGCAGCACGGCGGTGAGCTGGGTCAGCGCCTGACGGTTCTGGGTAATAACGCGCAGGTTGGCACGTTCACCTTCCGGCAGGGCCTGTGCCTCTTTTAAGGCCAGCTTCTGCTCGCCGCCAAATTTGAACGCGTCGGAGACATAGTATTTGCTGCTTGCTTCGTCAGTAAGCGCTAACTTCCACTCGTTACCAGCAGGATACAGGCCGAAGTTAAAGGTCTTGCCTGCCTGATAGGAGCGATCCATCAGAACCTGCTGCGCGCGTTCCTGCGCAAGCTGGTTGGTGCTGCTGTAGTTGGTAAACGCAATGGCGATGGTACAAATCAGCGGGAACAGGACAAACAGCCCCATCCCGGCCACGCCCGGGTAGACATAGCGCCAGGCATAGGCTTTACGATTAGCGAAAATATACAGGCCAGCAGAGCTTAAAATCAGCGTCATGATGGCGAACAGATATTCCCCTTGTACGTACATTAAAACAACAAGGTAACCCACCAGCAGACACAGCAGACCTATCGCTGACCACTTCAGCGTGTCGCTTTGCCACCAGCGTTTCTTTTTAATGACATCCATGGGGTTCTTCCTCTACAACGTTTGATCTTTTCTCCCTCTCCTGGGGGAGAGGGCCGGGGTGAGGGCGTGCGGATAGCGCCAACCCTCACCCTAACCCTCTCCCAAAGGGAGAGGGGACTACGTCATTACTTAGTAATACGACCCTGAGCATCTTTCAGCGCGGCATCGACAGTCTGACGACCGCTTGCAGCGTTGATGACCGCGGTACGCGTGGCGTACCAGAACGCGGCCATCTGTGGGATGTTCGGCATGATTTCGCCTTTCTGGGCGTTATCCATAGTGGCGGCGATACGTGGGTCTTTCGCCAGCTTATCCTGGAAGGATTTCAGCGCAACGGCGCCCAGCGGTTTGTCCTTGTTCACTTCATCCAGACCCTGATCGGTCAGCAGGTAGTTTTCCAGGAACTCTTTCGCCAGCTCTTTGTTCGGGCTGGCGGCGTTGATGCCCGCGCTCAGCACGCCAACGAACGGTTTAGACGGCTTGCCTTTGAAGGTTGGCAGCAGCGTCACGCCGTAGTTGACTTTGCTCTTGTCGATGTTGGTCCAGGCCCACGGACCGTTGATGGTCATCGCGGTTTCGCCTTTGTTGAACGCCGCTTCCGCGATGGAGTAGTCGGTATCCGCGTTCATGTGTTTGTTCTTGATCAGATCCACCAGGAAGGTCAGACCCGCTTTCGCGCCAGCGTTGTCCACGCCCACGTCTTTCACGTCATATTTGCCGTTTTCAAACTTGAACGCGTAACCGCCGTCGGCAGCAATCAGCGGCCAGGTGAAGTACGGCTCTTGCAGGTTGAACATCAGGGCGGATTTACCTTTCGCCTTCAGCTCTTTATCCAGTTTCGGGATCTCTTCCCAGGTTTTAGGTGGGTTTGGTACCAGGTCTTTATTGTAAATCAGAGACAGGGCTTCAACCGCGATTGGGTAAGCGATCAGCTTGCCGTTATAGCGAACGGCGTCCCAGGTGAACGGGAACAGCTTGTCCTGGAAAGCTTTATCTGGCGTCACTTCTGCCAGCAGGCCAGACTGCGCGTAACCCCCGAAACGGTCATGCGCCCAAAAGATGATGTCCGGGCCGTCGCCGGTTGCTGCAACCTGCGGGAACTTCTCTTCCAGCTTGTCCGGGTGTTCTACGGTAACTTTGATGCCGGTATCTTTTTCGAATTTTTTGCCCACTTCGGCCAGGCCGTTATAGCCCTTGTCGCCGTTAATCCAGATAACCAGCTTGCCTTCTTCAATTTTGGCGAGCGCTGGGGCGGAAACCATCATTGCTGCAAGGGCGGACAATGCGAAAACGCGTGCGCCAGTCTTGATATTCATATCTGCCATCCTTTTTGGTGATGTGCTCGTGGATACATAAGGTGGTTCAACGTGACTCAGTCTCCTTATTTGACATCCTCTTTCCATCCTCCCAACCCCTACGCCCCACCCCCCGTTTGTGTGATCTCCGTTGCATAAATTTAAGTTATGAGTGCTGGCGCACATAAAAACCCACCGAATTTTGCAGGCGGCTTCACGAATTTTGCCTCAGCCCTCCCGCGGCGGTCGCAGAGCCTGCTCCCTCATCCTCCCGCCTCCTCCCCCATAAAAAAGGCGGGGGGTGGAGGATTCGGGAAAGTAATGGATACCCCATAGTGAACTTATCTTGAATGTTTCTGTCGGTGACAGGTTGTAACGAAGGGAGAAGGGCATGGCGAGCGTACAGCTGCGTAATGTAACGAAAGCCTGGGGTGACGTTGTGGTGTCGAAAGACATCAATCTGGACATCAACGAAGGCGAATTCGTGGTGTTTGTTGGTCCATCAGGCTGTGGTAAATCTACTCTGCTGCGTATGATTGCCGGTCTTGAAACCATCACCAGCGGCGATCTGCTGATTGGTGATACCCGAATGAACGACATCCCGCCCGCCGAACGTGGCGTCGGTATGGTGTTCCAGTCTTATGCACTCTATCCACACCTTTCCGTTGCCGAAAACATGTCCTTTGGCCTGAAGCTGGCCGGCGCGAAGAAAGAAGTCATTAACCAACGCGTGACGCAGGTGGCGGAAGTGTTACAGCTGGCGCACCTGCTGGAGCGTAAACCAAAAGCGCTTTCCGGTGGTCAGCGTCAGCGTGTGGCGATTGGCCGTACGCTGGTGGCCGAACCGCGCGTGTTCCTGCTCGATGAACCTCTCTCTAACCTGGATGCCGCCCTGCGCGTCCAGATGCGTATTGAAATCTCCCGTCTGCACAAGCGTCTTGGACGCACGATGATTTACGTCACCCACGATCAGGTTGAAGCGATGACCCTCGCCGACAAAATCGTGGTGCTGGATGCCGGCCGCGTGGCGCAGGTGGGTAAACCGCTGGAGCTGTACCACTACCCGGCAGACCGCTTTGTTGCGGGCTTTATTGGCTCGCCAAAGATGAACTTCCTGCCCGTCAAAGTGACCGCGACAGCCATTGAACAGGTACAGGTGGAGCTGCCAAACCGCCAGCAGGTCTGGCTGCCGGTCGACAGCGCCAACGTACAGGTCGGGGCAAACATGTCCCTCGGTATTCGTCCTGAGCACCTGCTGCCGAGCCACATCGCCGATGTGACCCTGGAAGGTGACGTTCAGGTCGTCGAACAGCTTGGTCACGAAACACAGATTCATATCCAGATCCCCGCCATCCGTCAGAACCTGGTCTACCGCCAGAATGACGTGGTGTTGGTAGAAGAGGGTGCCACATTCGCTATCGGCTTGCCGCCAGAGCGTTGCCATCTGTTCCGTGAGGATGGCACTGCATGTCGTCGGTTGCATAAAGAGCCAGGCGTTTAAGCAATCCCAAAAGAAGACACGAAACCGACAGGTGAAGTGTTCAAAGAAAAGCAATGATCTCAGGAGATAGAATGATGATTACTCTGCGCAAACAAGTCCCTCTGGCAATCGCCATTGCGGCAGGCATCCTGTCTGCCCAGGCAGGCGCTGTGGACTTTAAAGGTTATGCTCGTTCCGGCATTGGCTGGACCGGGAGTGGCGGTGAGCAGCAATGCTTCCAGGCAACAGGTGCTCAAAGTAAATACCGTCTCGGTAACGAATGTGAGACCTACGCTGAACTGAAACTGGGCCAGGAAGTGTGGAAAGAGGGCGATAAGAGCTTCTACTTCGACACCAACGTCGCGTATTCCGTTTCTCAGCAGAACGACTGGGAATCCACCAGCCCGGCCTTCCGTGAAGCTAACGTGCAGGGTAAAAACCTCATTGAAGCACTGCCAGGTTCCACCATCTGGGCCGGTAAGCGCTTCTATCAGCGTCATGACGTTCACATGATCGACTTCTACTACTGGGATATTTCAGGTCCTGGTGCGGGTATCGAAAACATCGACCTGGGCTTCGGTAAGCTCTCTCTGGCCGCAACCCGTTCTTCTGAAGCGGGCGGCTCAGCGACCTTCGCCGATCGTGACGCGCTGGGTAACCGTATTTATGACAACCTGGTACCGAACGATGTCTTCGACGTCCGTTTAGCACAGATGCAGGTCAACGAAGGCGGTACGCTGGAGTTCGGTGTTGATTATGGTCACACCAATATTCCTGATGATTACTACCTGCAGCCTGGCGCGTCTAAAGACGGCTGGATGTTCACTGCTGAACATACCCAGAGCATGCTGAAGGGCTTTAACAAATTTGTGCTGCAGTACGCAACTGACTCTATGACCTCCAACGGCAAGGGCCGTGCGGAAGGCGGTAGCATCAACAACAACGGTGACATGTGGCGTGTTCTGGACCACGGTGCGATCTCTCTGGGCGACTCCTGGGATCTGATGTACGTGGGTATGTACCAGGACATCAACCTGGATAACAACAACGGCACCAAATGGTGGACTGTCGGTGTTCGTCCTATGTACAAATGGACGCCAATCATGAGCACCCTGCTGGAAGTGGGCTACGACAACGTCAAGTCTCAGAAAACTGACGACACGAACAGCCAGTACAAAATTACCCTGGCACAGCAATGGCAGGCTGGTGACAGCATCTGGTCCCGTCCGGCTATCCGTGTCTTCGCAACCTACGCGAAATGGGATGAGAAATGGGGCTACGCGAACGGCGACTCCGGTGCAGGCTATGACTCTGGTATTGCGTACAGCGACACGTCCGCAAAAACCTTCAGCCGCGGCGACTCTGATGAGTGGACCTTCGGTGCCCAGATGGAAATCTGGTGGTAATTCGTTAGACCTGACGTAATGACCTAAAAAGAGGGGCGCAAGCCCCTCTATCCTTAGGGTGCTGCGCGCTATTGCCTGGCCACCGCAGTGCTCACGCTATCAGAGGTAATAACAATGAAAATGAAGAAAAGTCTCGTCGCGCTGTGCCTCTCTGCGGGGCTGATGGCCTGTGTTCCGGCGGTCTCCTTTGCGGACGTGAATTTCGTGCCACAAAATACCAGCGCTGCGCCGGCTATCCCGGCGGCGGCCCTCCAGCAGCTGACATGGACGCCAGTTGATCAATCCAAAACCCAGTCGACACAGCTTTCTACGGGCGGCCAGCAGCTGAACGTGCCGGGTATCACCGGGCCGGTTGCCGCCTACAGCGTGCCGGCTAACATTGGTGAGCTAACCCTGACGCTGACCAGCGAAGTGAACAAGCAAACCAGCGTTTTTGCACCGAACGTTCTGATTCTGGATCAGAATCTGACGCCGTCTGCTTTCTTCCCAAGCGAGTACTTTAGTTATCAGGAGCCTGGCGTCATGAGCGCCGACCGTCTGGAAGGCAAAATGCGCCTGACGCCAGCGTTGGGACAACAGAAGATTTATGTTCTGGTTTTCACGACTGAAAAAGATCTACAGCAGACCACTAAGCTTATCGATCCGGCAAAAGCCTACGCCAAAGGAACGGGTAACTCTGTTCCGGATATCCCCGATCCGTTAGCGCGCCACGTCACCGACGGCCTGCTTAAACTGAAAGTCTCAACTAACAATGCGTCCAGCGTGCTGGTCGGCCCGCTGTTTGGCTCCTCCGGCACCGGCCCTGTCACTGTAGGTAACACTGCTGCTCCTGCCTATACCGCGCCAGCTGCTACGGCAGCCGCACCGGTGGCGACCGCAGCGCCTGCCCCGGCGAAGAAAGCCGAGCCGGTACTGAACGACACCGAAGAGTACTTCAACAACGCCATTAAGCAGGCGGTGAAGCGCGGCGATGTCGATAAAGCGCTGAAACTGCTTGATGAAGCCGAACGTTTAGGTTCAACCACTGCCCGTTCCACCTTTATCAGCAGTGTAAAAGGCAAGGGGTAACCGTTTCCCCACAGTGCTGATTTGTTAGTAGTTTGGTGCGCCTGAGTGGGCGCACTTTTTTTCGTAGCCGCCAGGCTGTTGCGCCCATGTTGCGATCGTGATCGTTAAATAACGTTTGGCCCCCCTCAATCCGTGTTTCTGCGATACAATGCCATTACGTTATGTATCGGAGAGTCTGGCATGTCACACCCTGCGCTAACGCAACTGCGTGCGCTGCGCTATTTCGACCAAATACCTGCGCTTGATCCGCAGCAGCTTGACTGGCTGTTGCTGGAAGATTCCATGACGAAACGTTTTGAGCAACAGGGTAAAACGGTCACGGTGACCCTGATTCAGGAAGGGTTTGTCTCTGGCGATGAGATCGCCAGCGAGCTGCCGCTGCTGCCGCAGGAGCCACGTTACTGGCTGCGCGAAATTTTACTCTGTGCTGACGGTGAGCCGTGGCTTGCCGGGCGGACGGTGGTGCCCGAGTCCACCCTTTCCGGGCCAGAACTGGCGCTGCAGCGTCTGGGGAAAACGCCGCTGGGGCGTTACCTTTTCACCTCGTCTGAGCTTACCCGGGATTTTATTGAGATTGGTCGTGATGCCGAACTCTGGGGGCGTCGTTCCCGCCTTCGCCTGAGCGGCAAGCCGTTAATTCTGACGGAGCTTTTTTTACCGGCATCACCGTTGTACTAAGAGGAAGAAAAAATGGAGTGGAGCCTGACGCAGAATAAGCTGTTGGCGTATCACCGCTTAATGCGTACCGATAAACCCATTGGCGCGTTACTGCTGCTGTGGCCGACCCTGTGGGCGCTGTGGCTCGCCACGCCGGGCGTGCCGCCGCTGTGGATCCTGGCCGTGTTCGTTGCCGGCGTCTGGCTGATGCGCGCGGCGGGCTGCGTGGTGAATGACTATGCCGATCGTAAATTCGACGGTCATGTTAAGCGTACTGCCGGTCGTCCGTTACCCAGCGGGCAGGTCACTGGGAAAGAAGCCCGCGTGCTGTTCATTGTTCTGGTGCTGCTCTCTTTCCTGCTGGTGTTAACCCTCAACACCATGACCATTCTGCTTTCCGTTGCGGCGCTGGCGTTGGCCTGGGTGTATCCGTTTATGAAGCGCTATACCCACCTGCCTCAGGTGGTGCTGGGCGCGGCGTTTGGCTGGTCGATTCCGATGGCGTTTGCGGCGGTTAGTGAGTCCTTACCGCTCAGCTGCTGGCTGATGTTCCTGGCGAACATTCTCTGGGCCGTGGCGTATGACACGCAATACGCGATGGTAGATCGCGACGATGACCTGAAGATTGGCATCAAATCCACCGCCATCCTCTTTGGTCGTCAGGACAAGCTGATTATCGGTATCCTGCAGGTGGCGGTACTGGCGCTGATGGTCGCGATCGGTCGCCTGAACGGGCTGAACTGGGAGTTTTACTGGTCCGTGCTGGTGGCGGGACTGCTGTTTGCGTATCAGCAAAAGCTGATTGCGAAGCGTGAACGTGACGCCTGTTTTAAAGCGTTTATGAACAACAACTACGTCGGTCTGGTGCTGTTTTTAGGCCTGGCGATGAGCTATTTCTTATAAAAAAAGCCGGGTGGCGGCTTCGCCTTACCCGGCCTACGATTTAGCAAGATATTGAGGCCCGGTAAGCGTTAGCGCCACCGGGCTTTTTTTATCGGCGACGCAGCAACCGGAGCGCGTTCGCCGTCACCAGCACCGTTGCCCCGGTATCCGCCAGCACCGCCAGCCACAGTCCGGTCATGCCGAGCAGGGTCGTCACCAGGAAAATCCCTTTCAGACCGAGCGCAATGCCGATGTTCTGACGGATATTGGCTCGCGTCGCCCGCGCCAGGCTAATCATCTGCGCCAGCCCGGTCAGGCGGTTGTGGGTCAGCGCCGCGTCGGCCGTTTCCAGCGCCACGTCGGTGCCGCTGCCCATCGCTATACCAATGGTGGACGCTTTCATCGCCGGGGCATCGTTAATCCCGTCACCGACCATTGCCAGCGGCCCGCGAGCGTTCAGTTCCGTCACGGCGCTGACCTTATCCGCAGGCAACAATCCGGCTTTAAACTCCAGCCCCAGCTCACCGGCAATCGCTGCCGCCGCGCGAGGGTTATCACCGGTGAGAATAACGCCCTGCACGCCCAGCTTGTGCAGCGCCGCCACGGCTTCTTTTGCGTCATTGCGCAGGGTATCGCGCAGCGCCAGCATCCCCTTCGCGACGCCGTCCTGCAGGACGGTCACGACGGTTTGTCCGGTCTGTTCTAACGCCTCACCCCCTGGATTGG
The DNA here is from genome assembly GCF_003688535.1 of Enterobacter sp. WP_7_1. Lineage (NCBI taxonomy): Bacteria > Pseudomonadati > Pseudomonadota > Gammaproteobacteria > Enterobacterales > Enterobacteriaceae > Enterobacter > Enterobacter sp. WP_7_1. Next base: position 34,345 of record NZ_REFK01000007.1, read on the forward strand.
AAGACTTGCCTGCCGCGACAATCTGCACCTTTTTACCGTCAACGGTGGCCTCAATCCCTGACCCGACCAGCGCCCGCTGGGCGGTTGCCGGAGGGATGTTCAGCCCGCGCGACTGCGCTTCACGCACAATCGCCTGCGCCAGCGGGTGAGTGGACCCCTGCTCAACGGCGGCGGCCAGCGTAAGCAGCTCATCTTCACTGGTTTCCTGCGGATATACGCCGGTCACCTGCGGCTTGCCGACGGTTAACGTACCGGTTTTATCGAAGGCGATATGCTGGACCTGGCTCAGCTGTTCCAGCGCCGCGCCGCCCTTAATCAGCGCGCCGCGACGTGCCGCCGCCGCCAGCCCGGAGGTAATCGCCGCCGGGGTGGAGATCACCAGCGCGCACGGACAGCCGATCAGCAGCAGCGTCAGCCCTTTATAAATCCAGCCCTCCCACGGCGCGCCAAAGAACAGCGGCGGGACGACGGTGACCAGCAGGGCAACCAGCATGATGGCAGGGGTATAAATACGGCTGAAGCGATCGATAAAGCGTTCGACCGGCGCGCGGCGTTCCTCTGCCTCTTCAATCAGCTTCAGGATACGGTCGATAGCGCTGTCGCCCGGCTCGGAAAGCACGGTGAGCTGGACAAGACGGTCGACGCTGGTGGCGCCAGCAGGCACTTTTTCACCAGCGGCACGCTCTACCGGAATGGATTCCCCGGTCAGGGCGCTTTCATCAAAGCTCGCGGTGGCGGTAAGCAGCGCGCCGTCTGCGGGCAGACGCCCCCCTGCGGCCACTTCAATCACGTCGCCCGGGCGCAGCGTAGTGATGGCGACCGTTTCACGCGTGCCGTTTATCACACGAGTGGCGGTTTCCGGCTTCAGCGCCATCAGCGCGCTGACCCCTTTACGCGCCCGGCTCGCCGCCCAGCCCTCAAGGCGTTCGCCGATTAAGAACAGCAGCAGCACCATCGCCGCTTCCGCCGTCGCGCCAATGAACAGCGCGCCAATTGCCGCCACGCTCATCAGCGTTTCGATGGCAAACCAGCTGCCGCTTTTCATCAGGCGCAGCGCCTGACGGGCAATCGGGAACAGCCCGACCAGCGTGGTGGCGATAAATGCCAGATTGCCGAACGGATGGTTAATCTGCTCCAGACCCCAGCTCAGGGCCATCATGATGATGAGGGTAATGAGCGGCAGGTTTTCTTTCAGTGAGGAGGCTTTTTCAACGGGCGCCGTTTCGCTGCGCAGGGTATAGCCCGCCTTGCTGACGGCGGCTTCAACCTGCTTGCTGACGTCGTTATCGGCGCTGACCAGCAGTTTTTCGGTGGCAAACAGCACCTGAACGTGGCTCACGCCCGACACCTGCTTGACGGCGTTTTCCACCTTGCGGGCGCACGCCGCGCAGTCCATGCCGTTGACGACCCAGCTGAAGCGGTTCCCGCTTTCAGGAAGGGGTTGAGTTGGCGTTTCGCACGCGCCTTCGCAGCAGCAGTCGTCTTTCGACGGAGCCGGGCTGAGCTTAAGTGCCGAGAATTGAGGTACTTTTTTAGGTATTTCTGGAGTCGACATGGCAGTCTCCGGCAATGATAATTTTCTCATTAACCGCAGCATACACTCTGGAGTCGACTCCAGAGTCAAGCGCTATTTAGATATACAGCGAACGCACAATCAGGAAATGCCCGGCAAAGTAACACGCGGAGGCAATCGCGTTATCCGCCCGGAAGCGGCGGCGATAGTGGCTGCCCAGCCAGACGACATTCCCGATCAGCAGCAGCGCGGCGCCGAAGAACGCGGACATCGCCGGAGCGGTCGGACGGAAGAACCACAGCTCGCCCGCCAGCCACACCATCACCAGCGTCATGGCGATAAAGGTACAGACCGGCAAACGCATCTCTTCCAGACGCGACCAGATCACCGCAATCAGCAGTGCGCCAATCACCAGCAGCACCAGCGGCAGCGGCCAGAAGAAGGAGAGCGTCATCTGGCTGGCAAAGTAGATGGTATAGAGCAGATGCGACAGGAAGAACGCCCCAACGGCGTACAGCAGGCGCTGGCGCGGGAGCAGGGTTAAGGCATCGCCAATCAGGGATGCACACAGCCCGGCGAGCACCAGATAGCTGACGGCGTTGAACATCGGCGCTTGCCATGCCAGCAGCAGCAGGAGCAACAGCGTGACCGGTTTAAACAACCAGCGCTGCCAGGTGGGACCGCGGTACGACGCATCGACATAAAGCCATGCGGAAAAACAGACAGCGATAAATGACCAAAGCATATTAACTCCCTGTATCTGTTAAGTCTGAATAATCAGTTTCTGATCCAGTGTAGTGACGCGGGCGGGCGTTTGGCAATGGCGGGGGAGGCAAGGTATCCTTAATTCCGCAAAATCTGATGGGATTGTCGAATGAGCAAGATGCCGCTTTTTTTCATTATCGTGGTGGCGATTATCGTCATTGCCGCCTCGTTCCGTTTCGTGCAGCAGCGCCGCGAGAAGGCGGATAACGATGCCGCGCCGCTGATGCAAAAGCGCGTGGAGGTGACCAACAAACGCGAGAAACCGCTCAACGACCGCCGCTCGCGCCAGCAGCAGGTGACACCTGCGGGCACAGCAATGCGCTATGAAGCGAGCTTTAGGCCGGAAACGGGCGGCCTGGAGATGACCTTCCGCCTGGAGGCGCAGCAGTACCATCAGCTGACGGTGGGGGAGAAAGGGACGTTGAGCTACAAAGGGTCGCGGTTTGAGGGGTTCAGGACGGAATAATGCACGAACGGTCCCCTCTCCCTGTGGGAGAGGGTTAGGGTGAGGGCATCAGGCCGCCCCTTACTTCTTCACCTGCGCCTTAAACTTTTTCATCCACACCAGCAGTTCAAACACGCCGAAAATAAACACGCGCAGCTGCTGCCAGCCCGTCAACTGCGGGCCGTCTTTCGGCAGGCCGTTTTTCAGCATCACCATCTGCAGGGCGTGCATAAACGACGTGAAAATCAGCGCCACGTTAACGAAAATATTCATCGGGCGCGGGAACGGGTGCACAAGATTTAAAATCAAAAATGCCCAGACGCCCAGCATCAGCAAACGTCCCAGGTTAATCAGTACCGGCATCGGAGCCTCCTTGTGCCTGACGGTGATAAAGACGGTAAGCGACCTGGCCGGCGACCTTTTCGCGGTGCAGATCCCAGTGAGTGGGAACCGGCGGCAGACCGTTTTCCACTTCGCTTTCAACGTAAATTAGCGCGTCATCCGCAAGCCAGCCATTTTGCTCCAGCAGGGATAACGTCTCTTCCAGCAGCCCCTTGCGGAACGGCGGATCGACAAACACCACGTTATGCGGCGTGCCTTGCTGCGCAAGAAAACTCAGCGTGTTGGTGTTCACGACTTTGGCGTTGCTCGCCTTCAGCGTCGCCAGATTTTGCTGCAGCGTCTGCGCAACGCCGCGCTCCATCTCCAGCAGCGTGGCGCTGGCGGCATAGCGCGACAGCGCTTCAAGCCCCAGCGCGCCGCTTCCGGCGAAGCAGTCCAGGCAGTGGGCGTCTACCATTGACGGGGCCAGCCAGTTAAACAGCGTCTCGCGCACGCGATCGGTAGTAGGGCGTAAACCGGGGCTGTCCGGCACCGGTAATTTCCGGCCTCGCCACTGACCGCCGATAATACGAATTTGACCGGCCGGGGCGCGGTTGGGTTTCTTCATCTCAGGAAAGCTCTGTTAACAATTGGCCTGCGATTGCGGGCGGTGATGTCAATTAAGTAAAGTGTTAGACTATTTCATCATTTTTTTAGCTTCCATGTATATAGCGCCGCGAGGAGTGTAGTCGCAGATGGCAAAACAAAAAAAACGTGGCTTCTTTTCCTGGCTGGGCTTCGGTGAAAAAGAGCAAGAAACAGAACAGAAAACCGAAGAGCAACAAGCCGTTGAAGAGCAGTCACAGCCTGAAACGCCTGTAGAAACCGCCGCGGTTGTCGAAGCGGAAGAAACGGCACACAGCAAAGAAGAGATTGAAACCTTTGCACAAGAGGTGGTTGAGGTCACGGAACAGGTTCAGGAGAGCGAGAAGCCAGAACCGGTTGTCATCGACGCCGTTGCCGAAGCGCCGCAGGCCGTAATCGAGCACGAAGAGCTGCCGCTGCCGGAAGAGGTGAAAGCCGAAGAGGTGTCTGCCGAAGAGTGGCAGGCCGAAGCGGAAACCGTTGAAATCGTTGAGGCGGTGGAAGAAGAAGCGGCACTCGAGCCAGAGCTGACCGACGAAGAGCTGGAAGCCCAGGCGCTGGCGGCAGAAGCCGCGGAAGAAGCGGTCATCGTCGTGCCGTTAGAAGAGCAGGCCGAAGAAGAGAGCGTCCAGGAGCAGGAAAAACCGACCAAAGAAGGTTTCTTCGCGCGCCTGAAGCGCAGCCTGCTCAAAACCAAAGAAAACTTAGGTTCCGGATTTATCAGTCTGTTCCGCGGCAAGAAGATCGACGACGATCTCTTTGAAGAGCTGGAAGAACAGCTGCTGATTGCGGACGTCGGCGTGGAAACCACCCGTAAGATCATCGCCAATCTGACCGAAGGGGCGAGCCGCAAACAGCTGCGCGACGCCGAAGCGCTGTACGGTCTGCTGAAAGACGAGATGGGCGAAATTCTCGCAAAAGTTGACGAACCGCTTAATATTGAAGGCAAAACGCCATTTGTTATTCTGATGGTTGGCGTGAACGGCGTGGGTAAAACCACCACCATCGGCAAGCTGGCGCGTCAGTTCGAGCAGCAGGGCAAATCTGTGATGCTGGCGGCGGGCGATACCTTCCGTGCGGCGGCGGTTGAGCAGCTGCAGGTTTGGGGCCAGCGCAACAACATTCCGGTGATTGCCCAGCATACCGGCGCTGACTCCGCGTCCGTGATCTTCGATGCCATCCAGGCGGCGAAGGCGCGCAACGTGGACGTGCTGATTGCCGATACCGCAGGGCGTTTGCAGAACAAATCGCACCTGATGGAAGAGTTGAAGAAAATCGTTCGCGTCATGAAGAAGCTGGACGAAGACGCACCGCATGAAATTATGCTGACCATTGATGCCAGCACCGGACAGAACGCCATCAGCCAGGCGAAGCTGTTCACTGAAGCGGTAGGACTGACGGGGATCGCGCTGACCAAGCTGGACGGCACCGCGAAAGGCGGGGTGATCTTCTCCGTGGCCGATCAGTTCGGCATTCCTATCCGCTACATCGGTGTGGGCGAGCGTATTGAGGATTTGCGTCCGTTTAAAGCGGACGACTTTATTGAGGCATTATTTGCCCGAGAGGACTAACAATGATTCGCTTTGAACACGTCAGCAAGGCCTATCTCGGTGGGAGACAAGCGCTGCAGGGGGTGACATTCCACCTGCAGCCGGGCGAGATGGCATTCCTGACCGGCCATTCCGGCGCGGGGAAAAGTACCCTGCTCAAGCTTATCTGTGGGATCGAGCGGCCAAGCGCCGGGAAAATCTTTTTCGGCGGTCATGAGATCAGCCGCCTGAAAAACCGCGAAGTGCCGTTCCTGCGTCGTCAGATCGGCATGATTTTCCAGGATCACCACCTGCTGATGGATCGCACCGTTTTCGATAACGTGGCCATTCCGCTGATTATTGCCGGCGCCAGCTATGACGATATCCGCCGTCGCGTTTCTGCGGCGCTGGATAAGGTCGGGCTGCTGGACAAAGCGAAGAACTTCCCGATCCAGCTGTCCGGCGGTGAACAGCAGCGCGTGGGCATCGCCCGCGCGGTGGTGAACAAGCCTGCCGTACTGCTGGCGGATGAACCAACCGGTAACCTGGACGATGCTCTGTCAGAAGGGATTTTGCGTCTGTTTGAGGAATTTAACCGCGTAGGAGTCACCGTATTGATGGCGACGCACGACATCGGGCTCATTTCCCGTCGTTCGTACCGCATGCTGACCCTGAGCGACGGGCATTTGCACGGAGGCCACGGTGAATAAGCGTGATGCAATAAACCAGATTCGGCAGTTCGGGAACCGGTTTGACCGTTTCCGTAAGCCGCAGGGCGGTGGTGACGGCAATCGTAATGCGCCGAAGCGCCAGAAGGCCGCGCCAAAACCGGCCTCCCGTAAAACCAACGTGTTCAACGAGCAGGTGCGCTACGCGTTTCACGGCGCGCTGCAGGATCTGAAAAGCAAACCGCTGGCGACGTTCCTGACGGTGATGGTGATCGCCATCTCCCTGACGCTGCCAAGCGTCTGCTATATGGTCTATAAAAACGTCAACCAGGCGGCCTCACAGTATTATCCGTCTCCGCAGATCACGGTCTATATGGATAAAGCGCTCGACGATAACGCCGCGGCGCAGGTGGTTGGGCAAATCCAGGCCGAGCAGGGCGTGGAGAAGGTTAACTATCTCTCACGTGAAGACGCGCTGGGCGAGTTCCGTAACTGGTCTGGCTTTGGCGGCGCGCTGGATATGCTCGAAGAGAACCCGCTGCCCGCCGTGGCGGTGGTGATCCCGAAGCTGGATTTCCAGGGGACCGATTCGCTTAACACCCTGCGCGATCGCATCACGCGCATTAAGGGCATTGATGAAGTGCGCATGGACGACAGCTGGTTTGCACGCCTTGCTGCCCTGACCGGGCTGGTAGGACGCGTCGCGGCGATGATTGGCGTGCTGATGGTGGCGGCGGTCTTCCTCGTCATTGGTAACAGCGTACGCCTGAGCATCTTTGCCCGTCGCGATACCATCAACGTGCAGAAACTGATTGGTGCGACGGATGGCTTCATCCTCCGACCGTTCCTTTACGGCGGCGCATTGCTCGGTTTTTCCGGCGCATTTCTTTCACTGATATTGTCAGAAATTTTGGTGATGCGGCTTTCTTCTGCCGTGACTGAAGTGGCGCAGGTTTTCGGAACGAAGTTTGATATCAGTGGTTTAGGGTTCGATGAGTGTCTGTTACTGCTGCTGGTTTGCTCGATGATTGGGTGGGTGGCTGCCTGGCTGGCAACCGTTCAACATTTACGTCACTTTACTCCCGACTAATAAAAGCGTGATATAATCTTTCCCTGCACCGAGATGTTCGCTCTGCAGGGAAAGCGTCCCTGTTGTCGCTCCCCCTGTTATCATTTCCATGTCACATTTTGTGCGTAATTTATTCACCGTTGCACCTGGAACTTGTGGATAAAATCACTGTCTGATAAAAGAGTGAATGCTAATCTCGTTGCTCAAACGCTTTGGCATGGTTGTTGCCTGACGGGGACGACCTGGACCAGAAGAAACATTGAGAGGAATGAATGACCAAAGAAATGCAAACTTTAGCTTTAGCCCCTGTTGGTAACCTGGAATCTTATATCCGGGCTGCGAACACCTGGCCGATGTTAACGGCCGAGGAAGAAAAGGAGCTTGCTGAAAAGCTGCATTACCAGGGCGATCTGGAAGCAGCTAAGACGCTGATCCTGTCTCACCTGCGCTTTGTTGTTCACGTTGCTCGTAACTATGCGGGCTATGGCCTGCCGCAGGCGGACTTGATTCAGGAAGGTAACATCGGCCTGATGAAGGCTGTGCGTCGCTTTAACCCGGAAGTGGGTGTGCGACTGGTCTCCTTCGCCGTGCACTGGATCAAAGCAGAAATTCATGAATACGTGCTGCGCAACTGGCGTATCGTGAAAGTCGCCACGACAAAAGCGCAGCGTAAACTGTTCTTCAACCTGCGTAAAGCCAAGCAGCGTCTGGGCTGGTTCAATCAGGATGAAGTGGAAATGGTGGCGCGCGAGCTGGGCGTAACCAGCAAAGACGTGCGTGAGATGGAATCCCGTATGGCCGCGCAGGACATGACCTTTGATATGTCCTCCGACGACGACGCATCTGACAGCCAGCCGATGGCGCCGGTTCTGTATCTGCAGGATAAAACCTCTAACTTTGCTGATGGCATCGAAGAGGATAACTGGGAAGATCAGGCTGCGAACAAGCTGACCCATGCGATGGAAGGCCTCGACGAGCGTAGCCAGGATATTATCCGCGCCCGCTGGCTGGACGAAGACAACAAGTCCACGCTGCAGGAGCTGGCCGACCGCTACGGCGTTTCTGCGGAACGTGTCCGTCAGCTTGAAAAGAACGCCATGAAAAAACTTCGCGCCGCTATCGAAGCGTAATTTTCGCGAAGTACACCGAGAACCCCTGGATGAAAGTCCGGGGGTTTTGTTTTTTTAGCGCCCGCTCTGGCGAATTCCCTCCCCCTGGCAAACACTTACTGATGCGCTAAGCAGGCGACTTTCTCAGGGGGACAGGGTGAAAAATAACGAACTGAACGACCGGCGTTTACAGGCGACGCCGCGCGGCATCGGCGTGATGTGTAACTTCTACGCCGATAAAGCTGAAAACGCCACCGTGTGGGACGTGGAAGGCAACGAGTACATCGACTTCGCCGCCGGGATCGCGGTGCTGAATACTGGCCATCGCCATCCAAAAGTCATTTCCGCCATTGAAAAACAGCTCCACGCGTTTACCCATACGGCGTACCAGATTGTGCCGTACGAAGGCTATGTGGCGCTTGCCGAGCGCATCAACCAGCGCGTGCCCGTTGACGGTCCGGCCAAAACCGCGTTCTTCTCCACGGGGGCAGAGGCGGTCGAAAACGCGGTCAAAATAGCGCGGGCGTACACCAAGCGTCCCGGCCTTATTACCTTCGGCGGCGCGTTCCACGGCCGCACCTTTATGACCATGGCGCTGACCGGCAAAGTTGCGCCGTACAAGCTCGGTTTTGGCCCATTCCCCGGTTCGGTGTATCACGCGCAGTATCCGAATGAACTGCACGGCGTTAGCACGGCGGAAGCGTTGAAAAGCCTGGAACGCATCTTTAAAGCGGATATCGCTCCCGATCAGGTCGCGGCCATTATTCTCGAACCGGTTCAGGGCGAGGGCGGTTTCAACATTGCGCCAGCTGATTTTATGCAGGCCCTGCGCGCCCTGTGCGACACCCACGGTATTTTGCTGATTGCCGACGAGGTGCAAAGCGGCTTTGCCCGTACCGGCAAGCTGTTCTCGATGGAACACCACTGCGTGAAGCCCGATCTGATCACCATGGCGAAAAGCCTGGCGGGCGGAATGCCGCTTTCTGCGGTTTCTGGCCGTGCGGAGGTGATGGACGCACCCGCGCCGGGCGGGCTGGGCGGTACCTACGCCGGAAACCCGCTGGCGATTGCGGCGGCGCATGCCGTGCTCGACGTAATTGATGAAGAGGATCTCTGCACGCGTTCGGCGCATCTTGGCCATCACCTGGTGGAAGTGCTGAACAAGGCGAAGGAACGCTGCCCGTATATCGCTGACATTCGCGCGCAGGGCTCGATGGTGGCGGTGGAGTTTAACGACCCGCAAACGGGTCAGCCTTCGCCGGAATTTACCCGCCAGGTGCAGGAGCGCGCGTTGCAGGAAGGGCTGCTTCTTCTGAGCTGCGGCGTCTACGGCAACGTCATTCGCTTCCTCTATCCGCTGACTATTCCTGAAGCGCAGTTCCGCAAAGCGCTGGACATTATCTCCGCGTCGCTGACACGTTAAAGCCACACGCCCGGCGAAAATCCCAGCCGGGCCTGGCATATATTCATTTCAAATTAGCTATTCCAAAATCATAAAAATCGGGTATGTTTTAGCAGAGTATGCTGAAAAAGCGCGGACAGCACACCTATAACTGACATAAAGCGCTGCACAACAACATCACAACAATCGTAATAACCATAATAATGGGGAATCTCAGGATGAACATGAAGGGTAAAGCGTTACTGGCAGGATGTATCGCGTTGGCATTCAGCACCATGGCACAGGCAGACATCAAGGTGGCTGTTGTTGGCGCAATGTCCGGTCCGGTAGCACAGTACGGCGACCAGGAATTTACCGGCGCTGAGCAGGCGGTTGCAGACATTAATGCTAAGGGCGGTATCAAAGGCGAAAAACTGCAGATCGTAAAATATGATGATGCCTGTGACCCGAAACAAGCGGTCGCGGTCGCGAACAAAGTGGTGAACGACGGGATCAAATACGTTATCGGTCACCTGTGCTCTTCCTCTACTCAGCCAGCGTCTGACATCTACGAAGACGAAGGTATTCTGATGATCACCCCGGCGGCGACCGCACCAGAGCTGACCGCGCGTGGCTACAAGCTGACCCTGCGCACCACCGGTCTGGACTCTGACCAGGGCCCAACCGCGGCGAAATACATCGTTGAAAAAGTGAAGCCGAAGCGCATTGCTATCGTTCATGACAAGCAGCAGTACGGTGAAGGTCTGGCGCGTTCAGTGCAGGACAACCTCAAGAAAGCGAATGCTGACGTGGTGTTCTTCGACGGGATCACCGCCGGTGAGAAAGACTTCTCCACCCTGGTAGCGCGTCTGAAGAAAGAGAATATTGATTTCGTTTACTACGGTGGCTACCACCCGGAAATGGGCCAGATCCTGCGCCAGGCGCGCGCTGCGGGCCTGAAAACCCAGTTTATGGGCCCGGAAGGCGTGGCGAACGTGTCCCTGTCTAACATTGCGGGTGAATCAGCCGAAGGCCTGCTGGTAACCAAACCGAAGAACTACGACCAGGTCCCTGCGAACAAACCTATCGTGGATGCCATCAAGGCGAAGAAACAGGATCCAAGCGGCGCGTTCGTCTGGACCACCTACGCGGCGCTGCAGTCGCTGCAGGCGGGCCTGAACCAGTCAGCCGATCCGGCTGAGATTGCCACCTGGCTGAAAGCGAATACCGTCGAGACCGTCATGGGACCGCTGTCCTGGGACGCGAAGGGCGACCTGAAGGGCTTCGAGTTTGGCGTGTTTGACTGGCATGCGAACGGCACGGCGACCGACGCCAAATAATTTTCCCGTCGCCTTTCGCGCCGCAGGTGCGTTGGCTGCGTTATTCAACCCCGGTCACTTACTTATGTAAGCTCCCGGGGATTTCATAACTTGCCGCCTTCCTGCAACACGAAATGCTTGGGAAAATGCGGCAGATAATGTAGGCCGGGTAAGGCGCAGCCGCCACCCGGCTTTCTTTTAGCGCTTCTCCCACCCGCTCTCCTGCGCCGTAAACCCTAACGCCTGCATAAACGCCGCCATCACGCCGCGGTCTTCCACGCCCACGTCAGCCATCCACCATGAGGTCACGCTCGGGTTTTCGCGGATCACTTCTTCAATTAAATACTGTCCCACACCGCGACGACGGGTGACGTCACGTACGCGCAGCGAGTCCAGCGCCCCTTCTGTACCGCTCAGGGTTACGCGAACCGCAGCCAGCAGGCGTTCGTTAAAACGCGCGGCATAAATGCGGTGGGTCTCATCAACGCGCAGCGACGAAGGGGAATATTCCGGCCAGATCTTGCCCAGGTCGATATGATCCTGGTCGCTAAAGGTCACCAGACGCACGATAGTCAGTTTCATTAGCCACTTGTCCAAATCAGATTGAGTAGGGGCAGTGTACTCAATTTATTCACCCAGCGGCTTCCTCTTTTTATTCTCATTAACCAGGTGATTAGTTTTTTGGCAACGCGATGGGCAGTTTGAAAACACATGGATCGAAAAATAAGCAGAATTTTAACCTGAATGGTAGTGATTTATTCGGCGCTTTGTACCGTTATTTTATGCTGCAAACTGCACTTTTATTTGTTTATCTCTGCCTGATTTCAGAATATTATCTTTGCTTAATCGCCTGAAAAATAGAGATTTTAGTCTGGTTTTTGACAAAAACCTGCGCTAAACCATTAAGGGCACTGGTAAAAATAGCGTTGTTCATTAAAAGTACAGAATGCTTTTTAACCATAATAAAACAAAATATAAACACGACATCACGAATGGGGATTCAGAGATGAAAAGGAACGCGAAGACGTTAATCGCGGGGATGGTCGCACTGTCGATCTCGCATGCCGCTATGGCGGACGACATTAAGGTTGCGGTCGTGGGGGCGATGTCCGGCCCTGTTGCCCAGTGGGGTGACATGGAGTTCAACGGCGCGCGGCAGGCCATCAAAGACATCAACGCTAAGGGCGGCATCAAAGGCGACAAGCTGGTGGGCGTGGAATATGACGACGCCTGCGATCCGAAACAGGCCGTTGCGGTCGCCAACAAAATCGTCAACGACGGTATTCAGTATGTGATCGGCCACCTGTGCTCATCCTCCACGCAGCCGGCGTCTGATATCTACGAAGACGAAGGCATTCTGATGATCACCCCTGGCGCAACGAACCCGGAACTGACCCAGCGCGGCTACCAGCACATTATGCGTACCGCCGGTTTGGACTCCTCGCAGGGCCCCACCGCCGCCAAATACATCCTCGAGACCGTTAAGCCACAGCGCATTGCCATTATTCATGACAAACAGCAGTACGGCGAAGGCCTGGCGCGCTCCGTGCAGGACGGCCTGAAAAAAGGCGGCGCGAACATCGTCTTCTTCGACGGCATTACCGCCGGTGAGAAAGACTTCTCCGCGCTGATTGCCCGTCTGCAAAAAGAGAATATCGATTTCGTTTACTACGGCGGCTATTACCCGGAGATGGGGCAGATGCTGCGTCAGGCGCGCGCCACCGGTCTGAAAACCCAGTTTATGGGGCCAGAGGGCGTGGGCAATGCCTCTCTGTCAAACATCGCGGGGGATTCTGCCGAAGGCATGCTGGTGACGATGCCAAAACGCTATGACCAGGATCCGGCCAACAAGGCTATCGTGGATGCGCTCAAGGCGCAGAAGAAAGATCCGAGTGGTCCGTACGTCTGGATCACCTACGCGGCCGTACAGTCTCTGGCCACCGCGCTGGATCGCTCCGGCAGCAAAGAACCGCTGGATCTGGTGAAAGATTTAAAAGCACACGGGGCGAACACCGTGATTGGGCCGCTGAACTGGGATGAGAAAGGCGATCTGAAGGGATTTGAGTTTGGTGTCTTTAAGTGGCACGCCGACGGTTCATCCTCGGCCGCCAAATAATTATCCCACCGCCCGGTATGACGGGCGGGTATAAAAAGGTTTGCATATGTCCGAGCAGTTTCTCTATTTCCTGCAGCAGATGTTTAACGGCGTTACGCTGGGAAGCACCTACGCGCTGATCGCCATCGGCTATACGATGGTTTACGGCATTATCGGCATGATCAACTTCGCCCACGGCGAGGTGTACATGATCGGTAGCTACGTCTCTTTCATGATTATCGCCGCCCTGATGATGATGGGCATCGACAGCAGCTGGCTGCTGGTCGCCGCCGGGTTTGTCGGCGCGATCGTGATTGCCAGCGCCTACGGCTGGAGCATTGAGCGCGTGGCCTACCGGCCGGTGCGCAGCTCCAAGCGCCTGATTGCGCTGATTTCCGCGATCGGGATGTCGATCTTCCTGCAAAACTACGTCAGCCTGACTGAAGGCTCGCGCGACGTGGCGCTGCCAAGCCTGTTTAACGGCCAGTGGATCGTGGGGGCCAGCGAAAACTTCGCGGCCTCTATCACCACCATGCAGCTGGTTATCTGGGTCGTGACCTTTATTGCGATGCTCGCCCTGACGCTGTTCATCCGCTACTCGCGTATGGGACGCGCCTGCCGCGCCTGCGCGGAAGACCTGAAGATGGCGAGTCTCCTCGGCATCAACACCGACCGCGTGATTGCCCTGACCTTCGTGATTGGCGCCGCGATGGCGGCGGTGGCGGGTGTCCTGCTGGGCCAGTTCTACGGCGTGATCAACCCGTACATCGGCTTTATGGCCGGGATGAAAGCCTTCACCGCGGCGGTTCTGGGCGGTATCGGCAGTATTCCGGGCGCGATGATCGGTGGCCTGATCCTGGGCGTGGCGGAAGCGCTCTCCTCGGCGTACCTGAGCACGGAGTATAAAGACGTGGTGTCGTTTGCCCTGCTGATTCTGGTTCTGCTGGTGATGCCTACCGGTATTCTGGGCCGTCCGGAGGTAGAGAAAGTATGAAACCGATGCATTTTGCAATGGCGCTGCTCTCTGCCGCCATGTTCTTCGTGCTGGCGGGCGTCTTTATGGGCGTCCAGCTTGAGCTGAATGGCACCAAACTGGTTGTCGATACCGCAGCTGACATCCGCTGGCAGTGGGTATTTATCGGTACGGCCGTGGTGTTCCTGTTCCAGCTGCTGCGTCCGCTGTTCCAGAAGACGCTGAAAAACGTCTCCGGGCCGAAATTCGTCCTGCCGGCAATCGACGGTTCTAACGTTAAGCAGAAGCTGTTCCTCGTGGCGCTGCTGGTGGCCGCCGTGGCGTGGCCGTTTGTGGTGTCTCGCGGCACCGTGGATATCGCCACTCTGACCATGATCTACGTGATTCTCGGCCTCGGTCTGAACGTGGTGGTGGGGCTCTCTGGCCTGCTGGTGCTGGGCTACGGTGGCTTCTACGCCATCGGTGCCTATACCTTCGCGCTGCTGAACCACTATTACGGTCTCGGCTTCTGGACCTGCCTGCCGCTGGCGGGGCTGGTCTCTGCCGCGGCGGGCTTCCTGCTTGGCTTCCCGGTGCTGCGCCTGCGCGGTGACTACCTGGCTATTGTGACCTTAGGCTTCGGCGAAATCGTCCGTATCCTGCTGCTTAACAACACCGAAGTGACCGGAGGCCCGAACGGCATCAGCCAGATCCCGAAACCGACCTTCTTCGGCCTGGAGTTCAGCCGTACCGCCCGCGAAGGCGGCTGGGATACCTTCAGCAATTTCTTTGGCATCAAGTACGACCCGTCCGACCGCGTGATCTGGCTCTATCTGGTGGCGCTGCTGCTGGTGGTGATTACCCTGTTCGTGATCAACCGTCTGCTGCGCATGCCGCTGGGCCGCGCGTGGGAAGCGCTGCGTGAAGATGAGATCGCCTGCCGCTCGCTAGGCCTGAACCCGACCCGCATCAAGCTGACCGCGTTCACCATCAGCGCCGCGTTTGCCGGTTTCGCCGGAACGCTGTTTGCCGCGCGTCAGGGCTTCGTCAGCCCGGAATCCTTCACCTTTGCCGAATCCGCCTTCGTGCTGGCGATTGTGGTGCTCGGCGGGATGGGCTCGCAGTTCGCCGTGATCCTCGCGGCCATCCTGCTGGTGGTCTCGCGCGAGCTGATGCGCGACTTTAACGAATACAGCATGCTGATGCTGGGTGGTTTGATGGTGCTGATGATGATCTGGCGTCCGCAGGGTCTGCTGCCGATGACCCGTCCACAGCTGAAGCTGAAGAACGGGCAAGCGAAAGGAGAGCAGGCATGAGTCAGCCATTATTATCCGTTAACGGTCTGATGATGCGTTTTGGCGGCCTGCTGGCGGTCAACAACGTGAATCTGGATCTGCACAAGAAAGAGATTGTCTCCCTGATTGGCCCGAACGGCGCGGGAAAGACCACGGTCTTCAACTGTCTGACCGGCTTCTACAAGCCGACGGGCGGCACCATCATGCTGCGCGACCAGCATCTGGAAGGGCTGCCGGGCCAGCAGATTGCCCGCATGGGCGTGGTGCGTACCTTCCAGCACGTGCGTCTGTTCCGCGAGATGACGGTAATTGAGAACCTGCTGGTGGCACAGCATCAGCAGCTGAAAACCGGGCTGTTCTCCGGCCTGCTGAAAACCCCGGCCTTCCGCCGCGCGCAGGATGAAGCGCTCGACCGCGCCGCCACCTGGCTCGACCGAATTGGCCTGCTGCAGCACGCCAACCGTCAGGCGAGCAACCTGGCCTACGGCGATCAGCGTCGCCTGGAGATTGTGCGCTGCATGGTGACGCAGCCGGAAATCCTGATGCTCGACGAACCGGCGGCAGGGCTCAACCCGAAAGAGACCAAAGAGCTGGACGAGCTGATTGCCGAGCTGCGCGATAGTCACGACACCACCATCCTGCTGATTGAGCACGACATGAAGCTGGTGATGGGCATTTCTGACCGCATCTACGTGGTCAACCAGGGCACGCCGCTGGCAAACGGCACGCCGGAAGAGATCCGCAACAACCCGGACGTGATCCGCGCATACCTTGGTGAGGCATAAGATGGAAAAAGCGATGTTAACGTTCGACAAGGTCAATGCGCACTACGGCAAGATCCAGGCGCTGCACGACGTCAGCCTGCATATCAATCAGGGGGAAATCGTGACCCTGATTGGCGCCAACGGCGCGGGCAAAACCACGCTGCTCGGCACCCTCTGCGGCGACCCGCGCGCCACCAGCGGGCGGATTGTGTTCGATGGTAAAGACATTACCGACTGGCAGACCGCCAGAATCATGCGCGAGGCGGTGGCGATTGTTCCGGAAGGGCGTCGCGTGTTTTCCCGCATGACGGTGGAAGAGAACCTGGCGATGGGCGGGTTCTTCGCTCATCGCGATGAATACCAGACCCGAATTAAATGGGTATATGAACTCTTCCCGCGCCTGTGGGAGCGCCGCATCCAGCGTGCGGGCACCATGTCCGGCGGCGAGCAGCAGATGCTGGCGATCGGCCGCGCGCTGATGAGCCAGCCGCGCCTGCTGCTGCTGGACGAGCCGTCGCTCGGCCTTGCGCCGATCATCATTCAGCAGATTTTCGACACCATTGAACAGCTGCGTAAAGAGGGGATGACCATCTTCCTCGTCGAGCAGAACGCCAACCAGGCGCTGAAGCTGGCCGACCGTGGCTACGTGCTGGAGAACGGCCGCGTGGTGCTGGAGGATACCGGCGACGCGCTGCTGGCGAACGAAGCGGTGCGGAGCGCTTACCTGGGCGGATAGGGAAGAGCAAAAAGGCAACGCAAGTTGCCTTTTTTAGTGTTTTCTCCCTCTCCCTGTGGGAGAGGGTTGGGGTGAGGGCACCAGACGGCACCCAAACCACCCCCCAGCCCCCTTCACACAACCATCATCCCCCTGACGCCTGGCTGTCACTTATCTGTAAACAAACAGTTATTTTTCTGTAATTCGAGCATGTCATGTTACCTCGCGAGCATAAAACGCGTGATATCGCGCATCCGGCACAATAAGAGAGATGACAATGACATCGTTACGACACACAGCTTTGGGTCTGGCACTGGGTCTGGCTTTTGCGACGAACGCAATGGCTGTGACCACCATTCCGTTCTGGCATTCCATGGAAGGGGAGTTGGGTAAAGAAGTTGACTCCCTGGCGCAGCGTTTCAACGACACCCATCCGGATTACAAAATTGTGCCGGTGTACAAAGGCAACTACGAGCAGAGCCTGAGCGCGGGCATCGCCGCCTTCCGTACCGGCAACGCGCCGACGCTGTTACAGGTTTATGAAGTGGGTACCGCCACCATGATGGCCTCTAAAGCCATCAAACCGGTCTATGAAGTGTTCAAAGAAGCGGGCATCAACTTCGATGAGTCGCAGTTCGTGCCGACCGTAGCGGGTTACTACACCGATTCCAAAACCGGCCATCTGCTGTCCCAGCCGTTTAACAGCTCCACGCCGGTGCTGTACTACAACAAAGACGCCTTCAAAAAAGCCGGTTTAGACCCGGAGCAGCCGCCAAAAACCTGGCAGGACCTGGCGGAGTACACCGCGAAGCTGAAAGCGGCGGGGATGAAGTGCGGCTACGCCAGCGGCTGGCAGGGCTGGATCCAGATTGAAAACTTCAGCGCCTGGCACGGCCTGCCGGTGGCGACCAAAAATAACGGCTTCGACGGCACCGACGCGGTACTGGAGTTCAACAAGCCGGAGCAGGTGAAGCACATCGCGCAGCTTGCCGATCTGAACAAGAAGGGCGACTTCAGCTACTTCGGGCGTAAAGACGAATCCACCGAGAAGTTCTACAACGGCGACTGCGCCATTACCACCGCCTCTTCAGGCTCGCTGGCGGATATCCGTCACTACGCCAAATTCAACTACGGCGTGGGCATGATGCCGTACGACGCTGACGTGAAGGGCGCGCCGCAGAACGCCATTATCGGCGGGGCGAGCCTGTGGGTGATGCAGGGTAAAGACAAGGGCACCTACAAAGGCGTAGCCGAGTTCCTCGACTTCCTGGCGAAGCCGGAAAACGCTGCCGAATGGCACCAGAAGACCGGCTACCTGCCGATCACCAAAGCCGCGTACGATCTGACCCGCGAGCAGGGCTTCTACAGCAAGAACCCGGGCGCGGACATCGCGACGCGCCAGATGCTGAACAAGCCGCCGTTGCCGTTCACCAAGGGCCTGCGTCTGGGCAACATGCCGCAGATCCGCACCATCGTGGATGAAGAGCTGGAAAGCGTGTGGACCGGTAAGAAAACGCCACAGCAGGCGCTGGACTCTGCGGTAGAGCGCGGGAATCAGCTGCTGCGCCGCTTTGAGCAGTCGACCAAATCGTAATTCAAACCTGCCCCTCACCCTAACCCTCCCCCCATAGGGGAGAGGGGACTGCGCGGAGCCGTCTTTTCTCCCTCGCCCCTTTGGGGAGAGGGCCGGGGTGAGGGGTGAATACCTACAGAGCAAACCTATGTCATCATCCCGTCCGGTGTTCCGTTCCCGCTGGCTGCCCTATCTTCTGGTCGCGCCGCAGCTGGTCATCACCGTTATCTTCTTTATCTGGCCTGCGGGCGAAGCGCTTTGGTACTCGGTACAAAGCGTCGACCCGTTCGGGCTTTCCAGCCAGTTTGTTGGCCTGGACAACTTCACCGCGCTGTTCCATGACAGCTACTACCTGGACTCCTTCTGGACGACGATGAAGTTCAGCGCGCTGGTGACCGTCAGCGGTCTGGTTGCCTCGCTGTTTTTCGCCGCGCTGGTGGACTACGTGGTGCGCGGCAGCCGTATTTATCAAACCCTGATGCTGCTGCCTTACGCCGTGGCTCCCGCCGTCGCCGCCGTGCTGTGGATCTTCCTGTTTAACCCGGGGCGCGGATTGATTACCCACTTCCTGGCCGAACTGGGCTACGACTGGAACCATGCCCAGAACAGCGGTCAGGCGATGTTCCTGGTGGTGTTCGCCTCGGTGTGGAAGCAGATTAGCTACAACTTCCTGTTCTTCTTTGCCGCGCTGCAGTCCATTCCGCGCTCGCTGGTGGAAGCCGCGGCAATTGACGGCGCAGGGCCCATTCGTCGTTTCTTCAGGCTGTCGCTGCCGCTGATCGCCCCGGTGAGTTTCTTCCTGCTGGTGGTTAACCTCGTGTACGCCTTCTTCGACACCTTCCCGGTGATCGACGCGGCGACCGCAGGCGGCCCGGTGCAGGCGACCACGACGCTTATCTATAAGATCTATCGCGAAGGCTTCGCCGGTCTGGATCTCTCGGCCTCTGCCGCGCAGTCCGTCGTGCTGATGTTCCTCGTCATCATCCTCACGGTGGTGCAGTTCCGCTATGTCGAAAGTAAGGTGCGCTACCAATGATTGAGAACCGTCGCGGGCTGACGATTTTCAGCCATACCATGCTGATTTTAGGGATTATCGTCATCCTCTTCCCGCTGTACGTGGCGTTTGTTGCCGCCACGCTGGACACCAAAGCGGTGTTCGACACGCCGATGACGCTGATCCCAGGCACACATCTTTTCGAGAACATGAAGACCATCTGGACCCAGGGCGTGGGCGCCAACAGCGCGCCGTTCTGGCTGATGATGCTCAACAGCTTCATCATGGCGTTTGGCATTACGGTCGGCAAAATTACGGTGTCGATGCTTTCGGCCTTCGCCATCGTCTGGTTCCGCTTTCCGCTGCGTAACCTCTTCTTCTGGATGATCTTCATTACCCTGATGCTGCCGGTGGAAGTGCGTATCTTCCCGACGGTGGAGGTGATCGCCAACCTGAAGATGCTCGACAGCTATGCGGGCTTAACCCTGCCGCTGATGGCCTCGGCGACCGCCACCTTCCTGTTCCGCCAGTTCTTTATGACTCTGCCGGACGAGCTGATTGAAGCGGCGCGCATCGACGGCGCGTCGCCGATGCGCTTCTTCCGCGACATCGTGCTGCCGCTGTCGAAAACCAACCTCGCAGCGCTGTTTGTGATCACCTTTATCTACGGCTGGAACCAGTACCTGTGGCCGCTGCTGATTATTCAGGACGTTAACCTCGGCACCGCCGTGGCGGGCATCAAAGGCATGATCGCCACCGGCGAAGGCACCACCCTCTGGAACCAGGTGATGGCGGCGATGCTGCTCACCCTTATCCCACCCGTAGTCATTGTTTTAGCCATGCAGCGTGCGTTTGTCCGCGGCCTGGTCGATAGCGAGAAATAAGATGGCAGGTTTAAAACTTCAGGCAGTAACCAAAAGCTGGGACGGCAAAACCCAGGTGATTCAGCCGCTGACGCTCGACGTGGCGGACGGGGAATTTATCGTGATGGTTGGCCCGTCCGGCTGCGGCAAATCCACCCTGCTGCGCATGGTGGCGGGGCTGGAGCGCGTGACCTCCGGGGATATCTGGATTGACCGCCAGCGCGTCACCGAGATGGAGCCGAAAGACAGAGGCATTGCGATGGTGTTCCAGAACTACGCCCTCTATCCGCACATGAGCGTAGAGGAGAACATGGCCTGGGGGCTGAAAATCCGCGGCATGGGCAAAGGCCATATCGACGAGCGGGTGAAAGAGGCGGCGCGCATTCTCGAGCTGGACGGCCTGCTGAAGCGCCGCCCGCGCGAGCTTTCCGGCGGCCAGCGCCAGCGCGTGGCGATGGGGCGCGCCATCGTGCGCGATCCGGCGGTATTCCTGTTCGACGAGCCGCTGTCTAACCTCGACGCCAAGCTGCGCGTGCAGATGCGTCTTGAGCTGCAGCAGCTGCACCGTCGTCTGAAAACCACCTCCCTGTACGTGACCCACGATCAGGTCGAAGCCATGACCCTCGCCCAGCGCGTAATGGTGATGAACAAAGGCATCGCCGAGCAGATTGGCACCCCGGTGGAAGTGTACGAGAAACCGGCCACCCGCTTTGTGGCAAGCTTTATCGGCAGCCCGGCAATGAACCTGCTCGAAGGGCGTATCAGCAGCGCGGGCACGCATTTTGAGCTGGAAAGCGGGATGGCGTTGCCGATCAACTGGTACTATCGTGGCTACGCCGGGCGTAAGATGACGCTCGGAATCCGCCCCGAGCATATCGTTTTAACCTCTCAGGCGGACGGCGGCGTGCCGCTGGTGATGGACACGCTGGAGATGTTGGGTGCAGATAACCTGGCGCACGGGCGCTGGGGCGAGCAAAAAATGGTGGTGCGCCTGGCGCATCAGGAGCGTCCGAAAGCAGGCAGCACGCTGTGGCTGCACCTGCCGGAAAATCATCTGCACCTGTTTGACGGTGAAACAGGACAACGAGTATGAGCAACTGGCCTTATCCCCACGTCGTCGCCCACCGGGGCGGCGGTAAGCTGGCGCCGGAGAACACCCTGGCGGCGATTGACGTCGGCGCGCGCTACGGTCACACGATGATCGAGTTCGACGCCAAGCTGTCGAAAGACGGCGAAATTTTCCTGCTGCATGACGATAATCTCGAACGCACCAGCAACGGCTGGGGCGTGGCGGGCGAGCTGCCGTGGCGCGATCTGCTGAAGGTGGACGCCGGAAGCTGGTACAGCGGCGAATTTAAAGGCGAACCGCTGCCGCTGCTGGCGGACGTGGCGGATCGCTGTCGCCAGCACGGCATGATGGCCAATATCGAAATCAAACCGACCACCGGCACCGGGCCGCTGACGGGCAAAGTCATTGCCCTGGCCGCGCGCGAGCTGTGGGAAGGGATGACCGCGCCGCTGCTGTCATCATTTGAAATCGATGCGCTGGAGGCCGCACAGGCGGCCGTACCGGAGCTACCGCGCGGGCTGCTGCTTGACGAGTGGCGCGAGGACTGGCGCGAGCTGACGGGACGCTTAGCGTGCGTCTCTATCCATCTCAACCACAGGCTGCTGGATGAGGCGCGGGTGAAGATGCTGAAGGACGCGGGTCTGCATATTCTGGTCTACACGGTTAACAAACCCCAGCGCGCAGCCGAACTGCTGCGCTGGGGCGTGGACAGCATCTGTACCGATGCAATCGACCTGATCGGCCCGAACTTTAGTTCTGCGGATTAAGCATACTGCCATTCGACTGCGGCGGCAGCATGTGCTGCTGTCCGCTGCCTGACGACGTCATTCCCCCTAACATCCCGCCGTTTTTATTCGGCAGCGGCTGCTCGCGCATCTGCCCCTGCTGCACGCGCTGGGTGTTGGCGTTCATCTGATTTTGCAGGCTTTGCTGCTGCATCTGGGTCTGCGTTTTAAGCTGCTGGTTAAGCATCCCTTTCTGCTGCTGTTGCTGGCTCATCATCTCCGTCTGCATGCGCTGCTGGCTCGGGATAACGTAACCCTGCTGGTTCGGGTTGTTCATGGTGTTAAGCGGCTGTGCGAGCGCGGCAAACGGGATCAGCACCGTAAGAATCAATAAGCGTTTCATTGTCATTTCCTCCTTTTGAGGTCTCTCTTAAGTTTACCCTGATTTCACCATGACGATGATTTTTTAGGAGTTGTGAACCAGGCTTAAGCCGGGAATATGGACCCTATCACCTGGAGAACAATAATGATGAAACCAACGTTTTTGCGCTGGGTCGCCATCGCCGCGCTGATGGCAGGCGGTACTTTTAGCGTGGCGGCCAACCCGCCAGCGGCGCCTCCGGTCTCTTACGGCGTGGAGGAAGATGTTTTTCATCCCGTGCGGGCAACCCATGGCATGGTGGCGTCAGTGGATGCGCTGGCAACAAAAGTGGGCGTCGATATTCTCAGGCAGGGCGGTAACGCGGTGGATGCAGCGGTCGCCGTCGGCTATGCGCTGGCGGTAACGCATCCGCAGGCGGGTAACCTCGGCGGCGGCGGCTTTATGATGCTGCGCACCAAAGACGGCAAAACGACGGCCATCGACTTCCGCGAGATGGCGCCTTCCCAGGCGTCCCGCGATATGTTCCTCGACGACCAGGGTAACCCTGACAGCAAAAAATCCCTGACCTCGCATCTCGCCTCCGGCACGCCGGGCACCGTCGCGGGCTTCTCGCTGGCGCTGGAAAAATACGGCACGATGCCGCTGAACAAGGTGGTGCAGCCTGCCATCAAGCTGGCGCGCGACGGCTTTGTGGTAAACGATGCGCTGGCGGACGATCTCAAGACCTACGGCAGCGAAGTGATTCCGAATCACGAAAACAGCAAGGCCATCTTCTGGAAAGACGGCGAGCCGCTGAAGAAGGGCGACAGGCTGGTGCAGAAGAACCTTGCCAAAAGCCTGGAGCTGATTGCGGAGCACGGTCCGGACGCCTTCTACAAAGGGGCGATTGCCGACCAGATTGCGGAAGAGATGCAGAAGAACGGTGGGCTCATCACCAAAGCGGATCTGGCGGAATACAAGGCGGTGGAGCGCGAGCCAATTAGCGGCACCTATCGCGGCTACGAGGTCTTCTCCATGCCTCCGCCGTCCTCCGGCGGGATCCACATCGTGCAGATCCTCAATATTCTTGAAAACTTCGATATGCACAAGTTCGGCTTTGGCAGCGCGGACGCCATGCAGGTGATGGCGGAAGCGGAAAAACGCGCCTACGCCGACCGTTCGGAATATCTCGGCGATCCGGATTTCGTGAAGGTGCCGTGGCAGGCGCTGACCAACAAGGCGTATGCCAAATCCATTGCGGATCAGATCGACATCAACAAGGCCAAACCGTCGAGCGAGATCCGCCCCGGCAAGCTGGCGCCGTATGAAAGCAACCAGACCACCCACTTCTCGGTGGTGGATAAAGACGGTAACGCGGTGGCGGTGACCTATACGCTCAACACCACCTTCGGAACCGGGATTGTGGCGGGCAACAGCGGCATTCTGCTGAACAACGAGATGGATGACTTCTCCGCCAAGCCGGGCGTGCCAAACGTCTACGGGCTGGTCGGCGGTGATGCCAACGCCGTCGGGCCGAAGAAGCGTCCGCTGTCGTCCATGTCGCCCACCATTGTCGTGAAAGACGGGAAAACCTGGCTGGTGACCGGCAGCCCTGGCGGCAGCCGTATTATCACCACCGTACTGCAAATGGTAGTAAACAGCATCGACTTTGGCATGAACGTCGCCGAAGCGACCAACGCCCCGCGTTTCCACCACCAGTGGCTGCCGGACGAGCTGCGCGTGGAGAAGGGCTTTAGCCCGGACACCATTAAGCTGCTTGAACAGCGCGGGCAGAAGGTGGCGGTGAAGGAGGCGATGGGTAGCACCCAGAGTATTATGGTCGGGCCGGACGGGGCGCTGTTTGGCGCGTCGGACCCGCGGTCGGTGGATGATTTATCGGCGGGGTATTGATGGTTTGCCGGGTGGCGGCTTCGCCTTACCCGGTCTACGTTTTTCATTCCCTCTCCCTGTGGGAGAGGGTTAGGGTGAGGGCAACAAACTACTTCATTCGCGCCATATAATACGCATCTACATACTCGCCGTTGCGCAGGGCATAGCGTTTGCCGGTGCCTTCAATTTCGAACCCGTGTTTTTTGTACACCGCAATCGCCGGTTCGTTATCGACAAATACCGTCAGCTCAATGCGGTCAACGCGCAGCCAGTTATCGCACATATCAATCATGGTGCGCATCAGCGCGCTGGCAACGCCCCGGTTTTGCCACTGCGCGCCGACACAAATCCCAAAATCAGCCACATGGCTGCGGCGCGGGCGTTGCGCGACGACGATGCACAGATGGCCGGCAACATGACCGTCTATGCAGGCGACGAGCTGCTTGATGCCGGGCTGGTCGGATAGCCGTTCTTGCCACATTTGCTCAGAGGGATGAGGAACCTGTAGCGTGTTGTGGTACACCTCCGGCTGGGCGTGGATCTGACGAATGGCGTCATAATCTTTCGGTTCCGCATGGCGTATCACTATCTCACTCATTCCTTATTCCTCAGTCAGTTAAACGTCCCTTCCAACATCAATGACTTTAAAATTTGAGTCAACCGCTATTTTTTGCAAAAAGTATTGGACAAGTGCGAATGAGAATGATTATTATTGCTCTGCATTCAGGAAGACCGCTACGGGAACCTGAAAGCACGACATTGCTCACATTGCTTCCAGTATTACTTTAGCCAGCTTTTAGCTGGCTTTTTTTTTGTTATGGTTAGACTCAGTAACCTTCCAAAAGGACTGAGCCATGACACTACATTGCGCATTTATTGGATTTGGTAAAAGTACGACCCGCTATCACCTGCCGTATGTTCTCAACCGTAAAGACAGCTGGCACGTCGCGCACATCTTCCGCCGCCGCGCGAAGCCGGAAGAGCAATCCCCGCAGTATTCCCATATCCATTTCACCAGCGATCTTGATGAAGTACTTAACGACCCGCAGGTCAAACTGGTTGTCGTCTGCACCCACGCCGACAGCCATTTTGACTATGCGAAACGCGCGCTGGAAGCGGGTAAAAACGTGCTGGTGGAAAAACCGTTCACCCCAACTATCGCCGAAGCAAAAGAGCTGTTCGCGCTGGCGAAAAGCAAAGGCCTGACCGTTACGCCGTATCAGAACCGTCGCTTTGACAGCTGCTTCCTGACGGCGAAAAAAGCGATTGAAAGCGGCAATCTGGGCGACATCGTGGAAATCGAAAGCCACTTCGATTACTACCGTCCGGTCGCGGAAACTCAGCCCGGTCTGCCGCAGGACGGCTCGTTCTATGGCCTGGGCGTGCATACTATGGACCAGATCATCTCCCTGTTTGGCCGACCGGATCATGTCGCATACGACATCCGCAGCCTGCGTAATAAAGCCAACCCGGACGACACTTTTGAAGCGCAGCTGTTCTACGGCGACCTGAAAGCCATTGTCAAAACCAGCCATCTGGTGAAAATCGACTATCCAAAATTTATCGTTCACGGCACCCTGGGCTCGTTCATCAAGTACGGCATCGACCAGCAGGAGACCAGCCTGAAGGCCAACATCATGCCGGGTGAGCCGGGCTTTGCGGCCGATGATTCCGTGGGCGTGCTGGAGTACGTGAACGATGAGGGCGTAACGGTCAGGGAAGAGATGAAACCGGAAATTGGCGACTATGGCCGCGTCTACGATGCGCTGTATGAAACTCTCACAACCGGCGCGCCGAATTACGTCAAGGAATCTGACGTTCTGACCAACCTGGAAATCCTCGAACGGGCCTTCGAGCAGGCTTCTCCTGCCACGGTAACCCTCGCGAAATAAGCAAAAACGGCTCCTCTGCGCTTGTTCATAATTTTTGAACAGAGGAGTCAATTTTCACCCTCTATGATCCCAGGCGGTTTGCGTCCACACTTACTCCATCGAAACGAACTGAGGGTGAAAACAATGATCTACTTACGCAAAGCAAACGAACGTGGTCACGCGAATCATGGCTGGCTGGACTCATGGCATTCATTCTCGTTTGCCGACTACTACGACCCAAACTTCATGGGCTTCTCCGCACTGCGCGTGATTAACGACGACGTGATTGATGCAGGCCAGGGCTTCGGTACCCACCCGCACAAAGACATGGAAATCCTGACCTATGTGCTGGAAGGGGCGGTTGAGCACCAGGACAGCATGGGCAACAAAGAGCAGGTTCCGGCGGGCGAGTTCCAGATTATGAGCGCAGGTACCGGGGTGCGTCACTCCGAGTACAACCCGAGCAAAACGGAAAAACTGCACCTGTATCAAATCTGGATCATTCCAGAAGAGACCGGCATCACGCCGCGCTACGAGCAGCGCCGCTTCGACGCAAAACAGGGCAAACAGCTGGTGCTGTCCCCGGATGCGCGTGAAGGTTCCCTGAAGGTGCATCAGGATATGGAGCTGTACCGCTGGGCGCTGGCGAAAGACGAACAGTCTGTCCATCAGATTGCCGCCAACCGCCGCGTCTGGATCCAGGTGGTGAAAGGAGAAGTGTCCATCAACGGCACCAAAGCGACAACCGCCGATGGCCTGGCCGTCTGGGATGAGCAGGCGCTCTCCGTGCATGCCGACAGCGAAAGTGAAATTCTGCTGTTTGACCTGCCGCCGGTGTAATAAATCATAAATAAATGCCCATCCTTCCCTTTGACAGGGGAAGGATGGGCTTTGTCCGTGATAAACTGAGCAAATCTCTCACTTCAAGATTTCTCAGGACGATGAAAAAGAAACGCCCCGTACTTCAGGATGTCGCCGATCGCGTCGGTGTGACCAAAATGACGGTCAGCCGTTTTTTACGTAACCCGGAGCAGGTTTCCGTGGCGTTACGTGGCAAGATTGCCGCGGCCCTTGATGAACTGGGTTATATCCCCAACCGCGCGCCCGATATTCTCTCCAATGCGACCAGCCGTGCGGTGGGCGTCCTGCTTCCTTCCCTGACCAACCAGGTTTTCGCCGAAGTTTTGCGCGGCATTGAAAGCGTCACCGATGCTTTTGGCTATCAGACCATGCTCGCCCACTACGGGTACAAGCCGGAACTGGAAGAGGAACGTCTTGAATCGATGCTTTCCTGGAACATCGATGGCCTGATTTTAACCGAACGTACCCACACTGCCCGCACGCTCAAAATGATCGAAGTGGCCGGTATCCCGGTGGTGGAGCTGATGGACAGCCAGTCGCCGTGCCTCGATATCGCCGTGGGGTTCGATAACTTCGAAGCGGCGCGCCAGATGACGGCGGCCATCATTGCCCGTGGGCATCGTCATATCGCCTATCTGGGTGCGCGTCTTGATGAACGTACTATCATCAAACAGAAGGGATACGAGCAGGCGATGCTCGACGCGAACTTAACCCCCTACAGCGTGATGGTGGAGCAGTCCTCTTCCTACACGTCGGGTATTGAGC
This sequence comes from Enterobacter sp. WP_7_1, assembly GCF_003688535.1. Taxonomy (NCBI): domain Bacteria; kingdom Pseudomonadati; phylum Pseudomonadota; class Gammaproteobacteria; order Enterobacterales; family Enterobacteriaceae; genus Enterobacter; species Enterobacter sp. WP_7_1. Next base: position 61,902 of record NZ_REFK01000007.1, read on the forward strand.
TGATGCGTCAGGCACGACGCGAGTATCCGCAACTGGACGGTATTTTCTGCACCAACGATGACCTTGCGGTCGGCGCGGCGTTTGAGTGCCAGCGTCTGGGGCTCAAGATCCCGGATGATATGGCAATTGCCGGTTTCCACGGCCACGACATCGGCCAGGTGATGGAGCCGCGTCTGGCGAGCGTCCTGACCCCGCGTGAACGTATGGGCCGCATTGGCGCAGAACGCCTGCTGGCGCGCATTCGTGGCGAGACGGTTACCCCAAAAATGTTAGATTTAGGTTTCACCTTGTCACCGGGTGGATCTATTTGAACTGACAAATTTGAAGTAGCTCACACTTATTCACTTCGCGCACGTTTGGATATTGCTTCTCTTTTGCCCCGGCAGGACAATGTTACCGATAACTGTTACCCGTAACAATTGACTGAGGGACACCCTTTGAGCACGACTAATCACGATCACCACGTCTACGTCCTGATGGGCGTTTCCGGTAGCGGGAAATCAGCCGTAGCCAGCGAAGTGGCGCATCAACTCCAGGCTGCGTTCCTTGATGGCGACTTCCTCCATCCGCGCAGCAACATCATGAAAATGGCCTCCGGTGAGCCGCTAAACGACGACGACCGCAAACCGTGGTTGCAGGCGCTGAATGACGCCGCGTTCGCTATGCAGCGTACCAACAAAGTCTCCCTGATTGTCTGCTCTGCGCTGAAAAAAACCTACCGCGACCTGCTGCGCGACGGCAACCCGAACCTCTCTTTCATCTATCTGAAAGGGGATTTCGAGGTGATTGAAAGCCGTCTGAAGGCGCGTAAAGGTCACTTCTTCAAAACTCAGATGCTGGTGACGCAGTTCGAAGCGCTGCAGGAGCCGGGTGAAGACGAGAAAGACGTCTTAGTGGTTGATATCGATCAGTCACTGGAGGGTGTTGTTGCCAGCACCATCGAGGTCATTAATAAAAGGCAGTAAGTTTTGAGTACATTAACGCTAGTTTTGACAGCAGTGGGTTCCGTATTGCTGCTGCTGTTTTTAGTGATGAAGGCGCGCATGCACGCTTTTGTTGCTTTGATGGTGGTTTCTATAGGTGCAGGTCTCTTTTCCGGTATGCCGCTCGACAAGATCGCCGCGACGATGGAAAAAGGGATGGGCGGTACGCTGGGCTTCCTGGCGATTGTGGTCGCCCTTGGCGCGATGTTTGGCAAGATTTTGCACGAGACGGGCGCGGTCGACCAGATTGCTGTCAAAATGCTGAAATCCTTCGGCCACAGCCGCGCGCACTACGCGATTGGTCTGGCTGGCCTGATTTGCGCGCTGCCGCTGTTCTTCGAAGTCGCCGTGGTGCTGCTGATAAGCGTCGCGTTCTCCATGGCGCGCCATACCGGCACTAACCTCGTGAAGCTGGTTATTCCGCTGTTTGCGGGCGTAGCGGCGGCCGCAGCGTTTCTGCTGCCGGGGCCTGCGCCGATGCTGCTGGCGTCTCAGATGCACGCTGACTTTGGCTGGATGATCCTGATTGGCCTGTGCGCGGCAATCCCGGGGATGATTATTGCCGGTCCGCTGTGGGGCAACTTCATCAGTCGTTACGTTGAGCTGCATATTCCGGAGGACATCACCGAGCCGCACCTGGGCGAGGGCAAAATGCCGTCCTTCGGCTTCAGCCTGTCGCTGATCCTGCTCCCGCTGGTTCTCGTGGGTCTGAAAACCATCGCCGCGCGCTTCGTGCCGGTGGGTTCCAGCGCCTACGAATGGTTCGAGTTCATCGGCCACCCGTTCACGGCAATCCTGGTGGCCTGTCTGGTGGCGATTTACGGCCTGGCGATGCGTCAGGGAATGCCAAAAGACCGGGTGATGGAGATCTGCGGTGCCGCGCTGCAGCCCGCGGGTATTATCCTGCTGGTGATCGGCGCCGGCGGCGTGTTCAAGCAGGTGCTGGTGGATTCCGGCGTGGGGCCGGCTCTGGGCGAAGCGCTGACCGGGATGGGCCTGCCGATTGCGGTCACCTGCTTCGTACTGGCTGCGGCGGTGCGTATCATCCAGGGTTCCGCAACCGTGGCGTGCTTAACCGCCGTGGGTCTGGTGATGCCGGTGATTGAACAGCTGAACTACTCCGGTGCGCAGATGGCCGCGCTGTCTATCTGTATCGCGGGCGGTTCGATTGTGGTTTCTCACGTTAACGACGCGGGCTTCTGGCTGTTCGGGAAATTTACCGGCGCTACCGAAGCGCAAACCCTTAAAACCTGGACGCTGATGGAAACCATCCTCGGCACGACGGGTGCGATTGTCGGGATGATAGCCTTTACGCTGCTGAGCTGAATGCGGTGATTTAACAAGGCTCAAAAATAAGGCCCGGTAGCGTTAGCGCTTACCGGGCCTTTATATTATGCAGAACGCCAGGCCGGGTCAGGTGAAGCCACCACCCGGCTTTTTCACATCACTCGCCCTGCGTCGCGCTCTCGATCGTCAAACGCACATCCGACGTAATGAGTTCGGCCAGCATCTGGTACACCTTCAGCGTCTCTTCCGGCTCGGCATCGCCCGTATCGCTGATGTAGCCTTCGTCACGCAGCGTCAGGACCAGAGAGCTGAAGACCGCTTTGTCGAAGAACTCCGGGGCGTTAATGCCGTGCAGAACGGACAGGCGCTGTGCCAGCGTCCGGCTCTCTTTCTCCAGCGTACCGCGGTTAATAGACGGGTTCGCACTCAGCAGCCAGAACGTAATGGCGTAGCGCTGCAGCGTTTCGCGCGCGCCGGCCGCCAGCAGTTGCAGGGTACGGGAACGCGACGGATTGATGTGCAGCTCGTCGTTTGAAACGGCGATCAGCCCCTGACGACGCAGCTCTTCCGTCAGTTTGTCCAGTTCGCCCGCCAGCTCATCCTTGCTCCAGCGCAGGAACAGTTCCGCTTTCAGCATCGGATAGAGCGTCTCAACGTGACGCAATAGCTCCTGACGCGAAATACTGCGGTGCTGGGTGATGATAGCCGCCATGAGCGACGGCAGCATCAGCATATGGGTGATGTTGTTGCGGTAGTAGGTCATCAGCACTGCCTGCTCGCGCGGCAGAATGATTATGTCGCCGATCGTGTCCTTTTCGACTTCAAACTTGTTCATCTGCAGCGCGTGATCGATAAGCTCACTGGCGGTAGCAGAAGGCACGGTTGAATCAACGGAATACGGCACGTTGCGCATCATATCCAGATAGCAATCCAGCTGCTCCGTGAGCTGTTCGCGGGTCAGCGAGCGCTGACGCGAAGCCAGAAGCGCCGTACAGCACAGGTTCATGGCGTTAGCCGCACCGGCGTTGTTAATGCGCACCATCAGCTCGGACGCGATGCCGTTGACCGTTGGCGTCAGCCAGGCCGGACGAATCGCTTCGATAGGATCGATGGATTCACGCCACTCGGGAACGTGATGGTTCAGATACGTCATCAGCGGCATCGGTTCGCCGAAGTTCACGTAGCCCTGACCGAGATTGCGTAGCTTGCTCAAGCCGCGAAGCATCTGCGGCAGGCTCTCTTTCTCTTTGGTCGCACCGCGCAGTTCTTTGGCGTATGTGCCCACTTCCATCACGTGCTCATAGCCAATGTAGATTGGCACCAGCGTGATTGGACGGGTTCCTCCGCGCAGCATCGCCTGAATGGTCATCGACAGCGTGCCGGTCTTCGGATCGAGCAGACGTCCGGTACGGGAACGACCGCCCTCCACGAAGTACTCAACGGAATAGCCGCGGCTGAACAGCTCGCCCAAATATTCGCGGAACACGGTGGAGTAGAGCTTGTTGCCCTTGAAGGTGCGACGGATAAAGAACGCGCCCAGGCGGCGGAAAATAGGACCTGCGGGCCAGAAATTCAGGTTGATACCGGCAGCAATGTGCGGTGGTACCAGCCCCTGGTGATAGAGCACGTAGGAAAGAAGCAGGTAGTCCATGTGGCTGCGGTGGCAGGGAACATAGACAATCTCATGGCCATCGTGCGCCAGCTGGCGTACGCGCTCGGCGTTATGAACGTTGATGCCCTGGTAGAGACGGTTCCAGGTAAAGCCGAGAATACGATCGGACAGGCGAATCATCTCGTAAGAGAAGTTCGCTGCAATCTCTTCCATCAGCGCAATGGCGTTCTGCTGGGCTTTCTCATGCGATATTTTCTTGCTGCGCGCTTCGTCTTCAACGGCGCGAGCAATCGCTTTGGAGGCCAACAGCTTGTTGAACAGATCCTGACGCGCCGGGAGACGCGGCCCTACGGCAGCCAGGCGCTGGCGGGCGAAGTGCATACGCGCCACGCGCGCCAGTTTTTGCGCGATGATCTTGTCGGTACCGTGCTCGTCCGCCATTCGACGCAGCGAAACGGAAGGGGAGAAACGCACAAAGCTGTCGCGTCCCAGCCAGGAGACCGCGAAGAACTTCTGGATGCCGTTAAGCATGCGCAGCGGCGGGTTCTCTTCACCTTTTTCACGGCCCGGACGACGACCAAACATCACCGATACCGGCACCATCTGTACATCCAGATCGGGGTTGCTGCGGTGCAGGTCGAGATAGTCGTGGAACAGCTTGATGGACTCTTCTTTTGGCGTGTAGTAGGTAAACACGCGCGGTCCACCGTGAATGAACACGTAGCGCGGCAGCAGCGTACCGTCAACTTCAAGCGGTTCAAGCGGGTCAGGTAAGTCATGCGCCAGACACTGGGCGCGAAGCGTCAGTAAGTCTGCCTTCGAGTTATAAGGCAAAACGTACATAATAGGACGCGAGGTATCGAGCCCCAATTCCAGCGCGGGTTCTGCTGGGATAGACTTGCTTTTTACCAGGATGCTTAATGGTAAATTAAGTAATTTGTAGTAAATTCGTGGCCAGCCGGACATAAACGATGTAAAGCCTCTGGTTAATAATGCAATTGCGGCGCAAGGATAACAGAAAGCGCGCAAAATTTCTGTTGTTACCCGTCATACTTCAGGCTGTAGCGAAACGCGCTACAGTTCCTGTTACTGACGCTTTTTTTCATAAAAGGTTCTTTTAATGGCCAATAATACCACTGGGTTAACGCGTATCATCAAAGCCGCCGGCTATTCATGGAAAGGTTTCCGTGCCGCGTGGATCAACGAAGCTGCCTTTCGCCAGGAGGGCGTCGCCGCAATCATCGCGGTGATCATCGCCTGTTTCCTTGATGTTGATGCTATTACCCGCGTACTTCTTATCGGTTCCGTACTTCTGGTGATGATAGTGGAAATTCTTAATAGCGCTATTGAGGCCGTTGTTGATCGCATTGGTTCAGATTTCCACGAGCTTTCTGGCCGCGCAAAAGACATGGGCTCTGCTGCCGTGTTGCTGGCGATTATCACTGCCGTTATCACCTGGGTCACGCTGCTTTGGTCACATTTCCGATGAGCCTCGAGGAATAATTAAGTCCCTGGTTTTTTGTGCAGTTTTTGGTTCCAAAATCGCCTTTGACTGTATATACTCACAGCATAACTGTATATACACCCAGGGGGCGGAATGAAAGCGTTAACGACCAGGCAGCAAGAGGTGTTTGATCTCATCCGGGATCATATCGGCCAGACGGGTATGCCACCCACGCGTGCGGAAATCGCGCAGCGTCTGGGCTTCCGTTCTCCGAATGCTGCTGAAGAACACCTGAAAGCGCTGGCGCGTAAAGGCGTGATTGAGATTGTTTCAGGCGCGTCACGCGGTATCCGCCTGCTGGTGGAAGAAGAGACGGGCATTCCGCTGATAGGCCGTGTTGCTGCTGGTGAGCCTTTACTGGCACAGCAGCATATTGAAGGCCACTACCAGGTCGATCCTGGCATGTTCAAACCGAGCGCTGATTTCCTGCTGCGCGTCAGCGGTATGTCGATGAAAGACATCGGTATTCTTGACGGCGATCTGCTTGCGGTGCACAAAACGCAGGATGTGCGTAACGGTCAGGTGGTTGTCGCGCGCATTGATGATGAAGTCACCGTCAAGCGTCTGAAAAAACAGGGGAACACCGTTCAGCTACTGCCTGAAAACAACGAGTTCTCCCCGATTGTGGTCGATCTCCGCGAACACAACTTCTCTATCGAAGGACTGGCGGTTGGGGTCATTCGCAACGGCGAATGGCTGTAACCCCTTCCTGACAGGCTATGGCGCCGCTGTAGCCTGCTTCATTCTCGACTCCCGGTATTTTTCATGTCACTGCTGACGGCATCCGATAAGGCATTGTGGCGTCTCGCTCTGCCGATGATTTTCTCCAATATTACCGTTCCCTTGCTGGGTCTGGTCGATACTGCCGTTATTGGTCACCTTGATTCGCCTGTTTATCTTGGCGGCGTGGCGATTGGCGCGACGGCAACCAGCTTCCTGTTTATGCTGCTGCTCTTTTTGCGCATGAGCACCACCGGGCTCACGGCCCAGGCTTATGGTGCAAAAGATCCGCTGCGTCTGGCCCGCGCGCTGGTCCAGCCGCTGATCCTTGCGCTCGGTGCAGGGGCGTTAATCGTTTTATTTCGTACGCCCCTGATCGACCTTGCGCTCCATGTTGTCGGCGGCAGCGAGGCGGTACTGGCTCAGGCGCGACGTTTCCTTGAAATCCGCTGGCTCAGCGCGCCCGCCTCGCTGGCAAACCTGGTTCTGCTGGGGTGGCTACTGGGCGTTCAGTACACCCGTGCGCCAGTGATTTTGCTGGTGGTAGGCAACCTTCTTAACATTGTGCTGGATGTCTGGCTGGTAATGGGCCTGCATATGAACGTGCAGGGCGCGGCGCTGGCAACGGCGATTGCCGAGTACGGAACTTTTATTATTGGCCTGTGGATGGTCTGGCGCGTGCTGGCGATGCGCGGCATCTCCCTGGCGCTGCTCAAAACCGCATGGCGCGGCAATATCCGTAAGCTGCTGGCGCTCAATCGTGACATCATGCTGCGCTCGCTGCTGCTTCAGCTCTGCTTCGGCGCGCTGACGGTTTTCGGGGCTCGACTGGGGCCAGAAATCGTCGCGGTCAACGCGGTATTGATGACGTTACTGACCTTTACCGCCTACGCGCTGGACGGTTTTGCCTATGCGGTAGAAGCGCATTCCGGGCAGGCGTACGGCGCGCGCGAAAGCGGGCAGCTGCGGGACGTCTGGCGGGCAGCCTGCCGCCAGTCTGGGCTGGTGGCGCTGGCGTTCGGCCTGGTTTACGCCTGCTTTGGTGAGCAAATCGTCGCATTGCTTACGTCTATCCCTGCGCTGCGCGAGCTGGCGAGTCACTATCTCATCTGGCAAGTCATCTTACCGGTGGTCGGCGTCTGGTGTTATCTGCTGGACGGCATGTTTATTGGTGCGACTCGCGGAGCGGAAATGCGTAACAGCATGGCGGTCGCGGCGGCCGGGTTTGGTCTGACGCTGCTGACGCTTCCCTGGCTGGGTAATCACGGTTTGTGGCTGGCCCTGGCCGTTTTCCTCTCGCTGAGAGGGATATCGCTGGCTTTTATCTGGCACCGCCACTGGCAAAACGATACCTGGTTCCCTTCACGTCACGATATATCGTGACGGTTAAAGATTCCGAATATGAAATCAACTGCCGAATCCTTAACTACAATAATTATCACGTCCAGCAGAAAAGAACGTAACGGACGTTACGACCCGACGCTTAACTAAGAGGACACGATGATGAATAAAGACGAAATCGGCGGCAACTGGAAGCAGTTCAAAGGTAAAGCGAAAGAACAGTGGGGTAAGCTGACTGATGACGATATGACCGTCATTGAAGGTAAACGCGATCAGCTTGTCGGTAAAATTCAGGAACGTTACGGCTACGCGAAAGACCAGGCGGAAAAAGAAGTAGGCGACTGGGAAAAACGCAACGACTACCGCTGGTAACCGGGCTATACCCGCAAGTACAAGGAAGTACACCCTGAGGGCGGCCATGAGCCGCCTTTTCTTTTGCCGTTAACGCGGTTTTTTCTTCACAAGAATAGAGTGGTCGTGCTGACATGCGTCCTGATGACGGCAGGCTTCCACTTCCACGCAGGCAGAGCACAGCCCGTGCGCTTCAATCACGTTATGACGCAGGGCAAAACCCATTTTCGCTGCCAGCGTATGCATAATATCTTCCACGCCTTCCGCGGCTTCTTCTTTCACCACGCCGCAGCGGTCACAGATAAACATCGCCGATGTGTGGGTGGGCTGATCGAACAGATGGCACAACACATAGCTGTTTGTGGACTCAACTTTGTGCACGAATCCTTGTTCCAGCAGGAAATCCAGGGCGCGATACACGGTCGGAGGTTTCGCCTGCGGCTCGCTTTCGCGGAGCAGGTCCAGCAGATCGTAGGCGCTGATAGCACCCTGCTGCAGGCTCATCAGACGTAAGACTTCAAGGCGCTGCGGAGTCAGGCGCACATTGCGTTGCGCACACAGCTTTTCGGCCTGCGCTAACAGCTCTTTTGTGGACTTATCCATTTAGCACCCCGGATGTTATAGGACGGAAAACCCTCACTTTATCATGTTCTGGTAAAAACGCCGAGATCCGCCAGTCTGTGCTATACCTGACCCATTGCAAAACGGGAAATAAACAATGAAAAAACCTGACTGTATTCGGCACTGGCGCGACGTTGAAGGTGCGGATGATTCGACCTATCCAGATAGCGATGAGCTTTTTTCTATCGGCGCCCCATTGGCTCGCAAGCTTGGGCTCGGGCGCATTGGTATCCATCATGAGCGTTTACCGCCCGGGCGCAGGACGTCCTATCCGCATGCGGAAAGCGATGAAGAAGAGTTCATTTACGTGCTCGAAGGTCATCCAGAAGCGTGGATTAATGGCTATTTATGGAAACTTGAACCGGGCGACAGCGTGGGGTTTCCTGCCGGAACTGGTATCTGCCACACCTTTATCAACAACACGGACGAAGAGGTGCGGTTACTGGTCGTTGGCGAGGCCAATAAGAAGCACAACCGCATCTACTATCCGCTCAACCCCGTATATGCCGCTACCCGTGAGGATCGCTGGGTAGACCACCCGCCCCAGTTTTTTGGACCGCATGATGGAAAACCTGGGAAAAAATAATTTCCTCTTCTATAAATATTGAGGGCCGTCACAAAATACAACAGGCCGTAAGGGAGTTTTACTTAGGGATAGAAATAGCGGGTCTTTTACTACTTATTCACAGCAATAGTTCGTTCCTGTTTGGGTGATAACAGACAGGGGTTATTTCATAACAGACTATAACGGGCATACTGTGAAAAAAAATTTTAAATTTTCGGTGGTTAGTATCGCTGTTTCCTTGTTTATGGCAAATCAGGCGGGAGCAGCCAATACCTGGACAGAATCACGGAGTGACGCAATGGGTGGTACCGGCGTTGCGGCTGGGAGCTATGGTAGCGGGGCGTTAATCAACCCCGCGTTGCTGGCAAAGGCAAAACCGGACGATGATGTGACGGTCATTTTGCCGTCCGTTGGCGTACAGGTGACGGATGAGGACAATCTTCAGGACGAGATAGATACCATCAACGACAAAATCAATCACTATAAGGATGTGGTTGACGACCTCACCCCAAGAGACATTATCACCAATCCGTTAGGTTCCATTAATCAGTTCCAGGGCGCGGCCAAAGATCTGGCTGATGAACTGGACTATCTCAAGGGTAAAACCGCACGCGCGACGGCAGGTGCAGGGCTTGCCGTGAGTATCCCTAACGATGTGCTTTCCGTGGCCTTTATGGCGAAAGGCTATGCCCATGGCCGGGTGAGCTCGTCTATCGATCAGCAAGATATTGATTATCTGCGCGGTATTCAACAAAGCAAAGTGGTGGCTGCCGGTGTTGCCCTGGACGCTGCGCTGAACGGCACGGATCAGATCACTAAAAATCTCAACTCAACGGCGTCTGGCCGGGCAGCGATTGTGTCCGACTATGGTGTTGCCGTTGCCCGTCAGTTTGACCTCGGCGGCGTCCCGGTTTCCGTGGGCGTGACGCCAAAGCTGCAAAAAACCTGGGTCTATAACTACACCACGTCAATCTACGATTACGACAGTAACAAGTGGAACGACAGCCGCTACCGCACGGACGACACGGGCTTTAACGTCGATGCCGGTATTGCGGCTGATTTCGGCGAACACTGGACCGTTGGCGTGAGCGGCCAAAACCTGATGTCGCGCGATATCGACACCAAAGATATCCGTATCCGCAACGGCCGGACGGGAGAAGTGGTGAGCTATAAAGACACCTACCAGATCCGTCCGCTGGTGACCGCCGGTGCCGCCTGGCACAACGACCTGGTAACGCTGACCGCCGATGGCGATCTGACCGAAACCAAAGGCTTCAAGAGCGAAGATACCTCGCAGTACGTTGGCGTCGGTGCCGAGGTTACGCCGCTCAGCTGGCTGGCGGTGCGTGCGGGTTATCGCGCGGACGTGAAGGGTAACGACAGCAATGTCTTTACCGGCGGTGTCGGCTTCGCGCCGTTCAGTACCGTTCATGTTGACCTGATGGGCCTGTACGGCGAGGACGAAACCTGGGGCGCCGGGGCTCAGCTGAGCATGACGTTCTAAAGTCCACCGGAGGCGCTGCGCCTCCGGCTTTTCTTTGTGCTATAGTAGCGCCCCTTTTCCACCAGATGCTTAAAACTTCGCCATGTCGTCAGAATTACAGACCGCTTTCCCTGCACACCGTTTCTCCATTGCGCCGATGCTCGACTGGACGGACAGACACTGCCGCTATTTCCTGCGCCAGCTCTCCCGCCATACGCTGCTGTACACCGAAATGGTGACCACGGGCGCAATCATTCACGGGAAGGGCGACTATCTGGCCTATAGCGAAGAAGAGCATCCGGTTGCCCTGCAGCTGGGCGGCAGCGATCCGGCCGCGCTGGCGCAGTGCGCGAAGCTGGCAGAAGAACGCGGCTACGACGAGATCAACCTGAACGTTGGCTGTCCGTCCGACCGCGTGCAAAACGGCATGTTTGGCGCCTGTCTGATGGGGAATGCGCAGCTGGTAGCGGACTGTATCAAGGCGATGCGCGATGTGGTCTCCATTCCGGTTACGGTCAAAACCCGTATCGGCATTGACGACCAGGACAGCTACGAATTCCTGTGCGACTTCATCAACACGGTATCCGGGAAAGGCGAGTGCGAGATGTTCATCATCCACGCGCGAAAAGCCTGGCTCTCCGGCCTCAGCCCGAAAGAGAACCGTGAGATCCCGCCGCTGGACTATCCGCGCGTGTATCAGCTGAAGCGTGATTTCCCGCACCTGACGATGTCCATCAACGGCGGCATCAAGTCGCTGGAAGAGGCCAAAGCGCATCTGGCGCATATGGATGGCGTGATGGTTGGCCGCGAGGCGTATCAGAACCCGGGCATTCTGGCGACGGTCGATCGCGAAATCTTTGGTGTCGAAGGCGCGGACACCGATCCGGTTGCCGTCGTGCGTGCGATGTACCCTTACATTGAGCGCGAGTTGAGCAATGGCACGTATCTCGGCCATATCACCCGCCATATGCTTGGCCTGTTCCAGGGGATTCCGGGCGCGCGTCAGTGGCGCCGCTACCTGAGCGAGAATGCGCATAAAGCCGGAGCCGATATCGAGGTGCTGGAACATGCGCTGCGACTGGTGGCAGACAAGCGATAACTTTCGCTAAAAGTTCGTCAAATTCACCACGCCCTGCGAACGTTCGCGGGGCGTTTTGCTTTAATAACAATAGGTTAATGCTGGCATGATTCTTGTAATGCCTACTGCATTACTCGGGAACTCGTGGGAGAGCACCATGCTGGAACTACTTTTTGTGATTGGATTTTTTGTCATGCTGTTAGCGACAGGCGTTTCGCTGCTCGGCATTCTGGCGGCTATCGTGGTGGCGACGGTGGTCATGTTTATTGGGGGACTGTTTGCCCTGACGATCAAACTGTTGCCGTGGCTACTGCTGGCCATTGCGGTCGTGTGGGTGATTCGGGCGATTAAAGCGCCAAAAGTGCCCAGTTATCAGCGCAATAACCGCTTCCGTTACTAAGGTATTGAGGGGTTCGTCACATACTTGTAACTTTTCCGGCGGCAGGGCTTAGAACAGAATAGGATTTACTTATCGAATCTGTCACTATGACTGCCGCTAAAGAATTCATCGAGCTGTACCCTACATACAGCCGAACTAAAAAAAGAAAGGGCTTCCCACGGGAAGCCCAATTTCTTTTTGGGGCTCAGGGAATCAACAAACTCGACCCCTGCGTCGCCCGACTCTCCAGCACCTCATGCGCGCGCTGCGCATCGGTCAGCGCGAATTTCTGCGCCTCTGCCACGTCCACTTTGATGACACCGCTGGCGATCAGCGAGAACAACTCGTTGCTGGCTTCCTCAAGTTCTTCCCGGTTGGTGATGTAACCCTGCAAAGAAGGGCGCGTCACGTACAGAGACCCTTTCTGGTTCAGGATGCCCAGGTTAACGCCGGTCACCGCGCCTGACGCATTCCCGAAGCTTACCATCAGACCACGACGCTGCAGGCAGTCCAGCGACGCTTCCCACGTGTCTTTCCCCACCGAGTCATACACCACGCGCACTTTTTTGCCGCTGGTGATCTCCTTCAGCCGCTCAACAATGCTCTCTTCACGGTAGTTAATCACCTGCCAGGCACCCGCCTGCAGCGCGCGCTGCGCTTTTTGTGCATTTCCTACGGTGCCGATCAGCTTCGCGCCCAGTGCTTTTGCCCACTGACAGGCGATGAGCCCGACGCCACCCGCTGCGGCATGAAACAGGAACTGCTCGTCGGGTTTAATTTCATAGGTTTTGCGCAGCAGGTAGTAAACCGTCAGACCTTTCAGGAACGAGGCTGCCGCCTGCTCAAAGGAGATGGCGTTAGGCAGCAGGGCGGCTTTATCCGCCGGAACGTTGTGGACGGAGCTGTAAGCGCCCAGCGCTGACTGCGCGTACACCACGCGGTCGCCCTCTTTAATATGCTTGACCGCGCTGCCCACTTTGACGACGACACCGGCTGCCTCGGTGCCCAGGCCGCTCGGCATTGACGGAGGCGGGTAGAGACCGCCGCGAATATAGGTGTCGATGTAGTTTATGCCGATGGCTTTGTTTTCAACCTGCACTTCGTTTTCGCCAGGCGCGGCAGGGGTGAACTCCACCGCTTTCAGTACGTCTGGCCCACCGTGTTTCTGGAATTCAATGCGCGTTGCCATGCTCCCTCCGTAAGAAAAATATGGTAATCTTTCGACCCACTCTTTATCTCGGTAACTCCATTCACTATGGCAGGAAACAAACCCTTCAACAAACAGACTGAACCTCGCGAGCGTGATTTCCAGGTCGCAGGGTTAAAAGTCCCGCCGCACTCGATTGAAGCGGAACAGTCGGTGTTGGGCGGTTTAATGCTGGATAACGAACGCTGGGACGACGTCGCCGAGCGCGTCGTGGCGGAAGATTTTTACACCCGCCCTCACCGCCATATCTTTACCGAAATGGCGCGTCTGCAGGAGTCGGGCAGCCCGATCGACCTGATCACGCTCGCGGAATCGCTGGAGCGTCTTGGGCAACTCGACAGCTGCGGCGGGTTTGCGTATCTGGCGGAACTGTCAAAAAACACGCCAAGTGCGGCGAACATCAGCGCTTATGCCGATATCGTGCGCGAACGTGCCGTCGTGCGCGAGATGATCTCGGTGGCGAACGAGATCGCCGAAGCCGGTTTTGATCCGCAGGGTCGCACCAGTGAAGACCTGCTCGACCTCGCTGAGTCCCGCGTCTTTAAAATCGCCGAAAGCCGCGCCAATAAAGACGAAGGCCCAAAAAACATCGCCGATGTCCTCGACGCCACCGTGGCCCGTATCGAACAGCTGTTCCAGCAGCCGCACGACGGCGTCACCGGCGTGAACACCGGCTATGACGATTTGAACAAGAAAACCGCCGGCCTGCAGCCGTCGGATTTGATCATCGTCGCCGCGCGTCCGTCGATGGGTAAAACCACTTTTGCGATGAACCTCGTCGAAAACGCGGCGATGTTGCAGGATAAGCCGGTGCTTATCTTCAGTCTTGAGATGCCCTCCGAGCAGATTATGATGCGTTCTCTGGCGTCGCTGTCGCGTGTGGATCAGACCCGCATTCGTACCGGCCAGCTCGATGATGAAGACTGGGCGCGCATCTCCGGCACCATGGGCATTCTGCTGGAAAAACGTAACATCTATATTGATGACTCCTCCGGCCTGACGCCGACGGAGGTTCGTTCCCGCGCGCGCCGTATCGCCCGTGAACACGGCGGCATCGGTCTTATCATGATCGACTACCTTCAGCTGATGCGCGTGCCGTCGCTCTCCGACAACCGTACGCTGGAAATTGCGGAGATTTCCCGCTCGCTCAAGGCGCTGGCCAAAGAGCTGCACGTGCCGGTGGTGGCGCTGTCGCAGCTGAACCGCTCCCTGGAACAACGTGCCGACAAGCGTCCGGTCAACTCTGACCTGCGTGAGTCCGGCTCCATCGAGCAGGATGCCGACTTAATCATGTTCATCTACCGTGATGAGGTTTATCACGAGAACAGCGACCTGAAAGGGATCGCCGAGATTATTATTGGTAAACAACGTAACGGCCCGATCGGGACGGTGCGTCTGACCTTTAACGGACAGTGGTCGCGTTTCGACAACTATGCCGGTCCTCAATATGATGATGAGTAATTTCTAAGGAATTCAAATGCAAGCGGCAACTGTTGTTATTAACCGCCGCGCTCTGCGACACAACCTGCAACGTCTGCGTGAACTGGCGCCCGCCAGCAAGCTCGTTGCAGTCGTGAAAGCGAACGCTTACGGACACGGTCTTCTGGAGACCGCGCGAACGCTCCCCGATGCCGACGCCTTTGGCGTCGCCCGTCTTGAAGAAGCCCTCCGCCTGCGCGCGGGCGGCATTACTCAACCCATTCTGCTCCTCGAAGGCTTTTTCGAAGCCACAGATTTGCCGACCATCGCTGACCAGCATCTGCATACGGCGGTGCACAACGAAGAACAGCTCGCCGCACTCGAAACCGCCAAGCTGAGCGAGCCGGTGACCGTCTGGATGAAGCTCGATACGGGCATGCACCGTCTGGGCGTGCGTCCGGAGAGCGCGGAAGCGTTTTATCAGCGTTTATGCCGGTGCAAAAACGTGCGCCAGCCGGTGAATATCGTTAGCCACTTCGCCCGCGCCGATGAACCCGAGTGCGGTGCGACCGAGCGGCAGCTGGATATCTTTAATACCTTTTGCGAAGGCAAGCCGGGGATGCGCTCGATTGCGGCATCCGGCGGTATTCTGCTGTGGCCGCAGTCGCATTTCGACTGGGCGCGACCGGGCATCATTCTCTACGGCGTGTCGCCGCTGGAGAACAAACCCTGGGGGCCGGACTTTGGCTTCCAGCCGGTCATGTCGCTGGTCTCTAACCTGATTGCCGTGCGTGACCATAAAGCGGGTGAGCCGGTGGGCTACGGCGGTACCTGGACCAGCGAGCGTGATACCCGTCTCGGCGTGGTGGCGATGGGCTATGGTGACGGATATCCGCGTGCTGCACCGTCGGGTACGCCGGTTCTGGTCAACGGTCGCGAGGTGAAGATTGTTGGCCGCGTGGCGATGGACATGATTTGTGTCGATCTGGGGCCTGAAGCCCAGGATAAGCCAGGCGACGATGTGGTGATGTGGGGCGAAGGTCTGCCCGTCGAACGCATTGCTGAAATTACGAAAGTGAGTGCTTACGAACTTGTCACGCGCCTGACGTCAAGGGTGGCGATGAAGTACATCGACTGAGACTCGCACATAGTCGTCCAACGGCATAAGCTGCCGTTGGACGCGTAACGCTTATTTCAATACGTTATAGATCGCCTGATTAGTCAAATAATCCGACGCGAGCCCTGACTCCGGACTGAAGCGCGAACCCTGGATGGACGAGAACCGTTTTCCAGTGCTGCCCAGCGAGACATAGCGCTCCCCTCCATCGTTTTCCGAAATGGTGTACACCGTTTTTTGCATCTCGGCGAATAGCGGAGCGTTGCGCTGAATGGCCTGGTGCAATTCCAGCAGCTGCACTCCATCCAGATTGAGCTTTTTATCCAGCGTGACGCCCCATCTTTGCAGGCAAACTTCTGCAAAATGACGCACGATCGTGCCGGGCTCATGGACCACTTTATCCCCGCTATTCCCATTGGCCGAAGCATTCCCCACCAGCGTAGCGTGGCGACCAGACATGGGATAAATATGTACTTTTGTCGCGCTATCGGTCTGTGGAATGACGCACGAGAAACCTTTTGATCGCTCATGTCTGGCATAGAAAGCCACATACTCCTTAACGTTGCTGCCCAGAGTGACTTTGTCCGCCTGGAAATTACCCATACCCGGAACCGGATCGACCGCAAAAATATTCACCGGAATCGTCGTTAAAAGGGGATCGGCAAGCATTGCATTGGCAAGCATATGGCAGCTAATTCCGCCCCGGCTCCACCCAACAAGGTTCACCTGAGTGGGTAGGATCTGACCCTGGCGGAAGGTTTTGATGATTTGCTGCTGCAGCGCCTGCTGGGTCACTTTACGGTCGCCATAGTCATATTTGCGCCACCAAAAGGAACCGGTAACCTCAACGTCCTGAATCGGCACGCCCGCCTTTTTAAGCTGCTCATAGTTTTCTTTTGTGAGCTTCTCACGCTGCCAGTCAACGTGACCTTTGATAATATTGATCGCATGCTGAACATTCTCATTCCAGCCGCTGCCCAGAAGCTGGGCGCGAAGCTGAGAATATTCTCCGCTTTTGACCCAAAGCTCATCGCTTTGTAGATTGCCGCTCCCCGGGCCATCAAGAATGACCCATTCGGCGAACTCTTTACCCTTGTTATTGGCTGCCAGAGAAGAGATGAGCTCGCCGTTCCAGTAATTAGCATGAGACTCATCAAATTTATTAGATCCAGTACCACAGAAATACACTGTTAGTATTGTCATAAATGACCTCATTGAAATATTAATATGTAGGTGGATAGCACGCGTGCAGTTAAATAATATGTGTCAGCAATTTTTCGGGGAATATGCTATTAAGCCCAGGCTGTTTTTGATAATGATAAGATCGTTTTTAATTAAATATGGCTATGTCTAATGTGTAGTACTGCTTAACTTTTTGCTTTGGGTATATGACGTTTGCCTTATGCCGAATGCTGTTTTTACAGTTTTGTAATAGCACGCATACTTAATTTCGGAATAAGTTGGTTGAATAACCTAAGAAAATAGATTTTACACGGGGTTATGCTACGATGAATATATTAATGATCGATGAATTACCGATCTTCATTCACGGTATGAAAACAGAGCTGGAACGCGTAATGCCGGAATGCACTGTTTTTGCAGCGAACAATTTTGAAGATGCACACGCAATTTTAACCTCTATGCCGGTCAGCATTATTTTGCTGGATGGTGAAATGAAGTGCCGTGATTTTATCACTAATTTGATGACAAACTGGCCTGGGCTACCGATCGTGGTGATGTTACGAAAAACGACGGATAAGATATTCAACTTCTACATCCGCCAAAGCATTAAGGGCATTTTTACCAAGGATCTCCCTGCCGAGAAAATCAGCCAGATACTTTGCATGGTTTCCTCGGGGGTGGTCTGTTTTCCGGAGCAAGCCGTGGTCCAGCGAGAACAAACCACTGGCGGGTTGCCGATCTACTCCCTGAGTCGTCGGCAGAAGGAAGTTCTTAAGCTGCTGGCGAATGGAGGAACAAATAAGCAGATCAGCCGGCAATTGAATATCAGTGCAGGTACGGTCAAAGTACATCTTGAATCCATCTTTCACCGATTACAGGTCAACAATCGGACACAGGCCGCAATGCTCTATTTTAAATATATGTCTAATTAGTCGATTTCCAGCAAAGCGAAGGGCTGCAGTCAAAATGCGTTAAGTGAAAAGCGCAACAGACAGACGTCTGTTGCGCTTTTTTTAACGGTAGTGAGATTTAAAATAATATATTACCACCACCAGCGTTCCGAAGTCCTGCAATAGCCAGAACGGAAAGCTGTCACTCAGTATATCAGCACCGGTAAGAATAAATTTCATGTTTAAGCTGCTCTCACCAAAAAAACCAAAAGCGAGGGCGGCTAAGCCGATTTTACACATTACCGGCAGGGCATGGACTCTTCGGCTATAAGCGGCAAACAAAATCAGCAGCGATGTTACCAGGTCGACGAAGATAATAAAGGGAAGCACCCAGCCATTCATTATGTTAAGCATTTATTCTCCATCGGGCTTGTTGTGGGTTAAATCAGGCGGAGAAAATGACTCATGCCTGACTTTACTTCTAATGACGCTTGCAACATCAAAAATATCGCGCTGTTCATGCCGGCGAAAAAAGTTTGCCAGCCAGACGATCAGGCCATTACTCATTGCCCCGAGGATATACCCTAAACCAAGCGTGATATCGGCCTGATTAAGATCTATCTTTAACCAGCGGGCGGCCAATCCACCTAATGCGACGGCCGCGCCCATGCTGATTCCACCAAAAATAATGCCTGCCATAAATCGGCTGTGCTGGTGCAATCGCTGCGGTTGCCAGAAAAACGAGATACTGACGCCGCCAAATAAACCTGAAAAAGCCAGCAAGGCTTCACTGATGAGGGTCGGGAGATAGATGTCAGTCATACGTTCATCCTCTGCAAGGATAAATCCCCCTGGAAAAGGGGATTTATTATCGTAACGGGCGCTTATTATTGGCAGGGATCCAGCTCAACAATATGCTGATACTTATCGGTCGTAATAAAGCGCTGTTGCCCTGACAGGCTGTAAATCAAACGCTTGGGAGAGCGATATCCCTTCACGACATCGACATCCGCGCTAAGCCAGAGCAGACTGGAAGGAAGAGCGCGATCGCTGTATTTATCACCACCGATCCATTTTTGATTGGTGAGTTTCACTCCCCAAAGCGATTCGTTTTCACTACCCGACCAGCCGAGGCGTTTGGCCTCATCCGAGGTGATATAGCGGTCGGGCAGGCGTCCAAAGTTTTTTATATGACGAAGCGTTGTCGCCAGATCGGTCACGTTATTGACGGGCACCATACCCTGAGAAGATAAAAAGGCGTTGGCTTCCTTTATTTCCTCTTCGCAGGTTGGCATGGCGGCGGTTGCCTGTAACACGGTGAATAACGAAACAGACAGTACGGCCATTTTCACTATGGATAGTGGTTTCATTGTATTTTTCCTGTTGAATTAACTAAGAAATAGCTTCATTTCCGCTTCGCGGCGTCGGGTAAGCCCGGTCAAAACCTTACCACCTGCCTTATTCCAGCTTTTGAACTGCATTGCGGCGCCCTGAATGTCACCTGCGTTGAATTTTTTGAGCAGCGTGGATTTCTTTAAATTGCCCACGCCAAGGTTGAAGGCGAACGAAACCAGCGCGTCGAATTGGTTCTGTGTCGAAGCGCTGTTCAACAGTTTTTTCACGCCGTCCTCGGTGCGTTTCAGATCTTTGCGCAGCAGATCTTTGGCTTCACCGGTGGTAATTTTGGTGAGCTTTTCCATCTCCTCTTTGAGGATCAAATGGCCGTAGCCGATGGTCCATAAACCTACGGCATCGCGATAACGCTCCAGCCTCAGCCCTTCAAACTGGCAAATAAGCTGAATGCCCTTGTCACCTGTACGTTCTGGTTGTTTTTGCATTACGGAGTCTCCTCTGCTTTCGGACGGGGAATCACCTTGTTGGTGTATTCGTCAATCAAACGCATGACGCTTTCCGGTGGCTCAAGTGCGGTAAATTGCATCTCAACATCGACGTGGCGGCTGTCACGCCCGCCTTTGTTATCGCTGGAAGGCGAAAGGCTGACGTGAAAGCGGCCAAATTCGTTTTCACCGGACTGGCGGGAAGGCGCCTGCATGCCTTCCGTGCGGATCGTCAGGTTGACCTTCATCTTTTCCAGCATCAGCCCGCGCGGTGTTGAAAGCGCGACTAAGGGCAGGTCAAAGTAGTGCTTTTCATCCAGTGCCAGCTGTACGGTGCGTGGAATTAACGAACCGTCTTCTGCGGGTTCGAAAAAGGGATCCAGCGCCTTCATATACTGCTGAGCAATCAGTTCATTGGCCGCAGTGGCCGCGTACTGCATCCCACGCGTGATATCTTCAAGCGAGATCGGCACGCCGGGAATATCGGCTGTAGGCGATGGAGGCGTGTTTTCCTGTACCGGTGGCGTGCCTTCATCCTCTTTGCCCGCCCTGTTTTCCGGCTCTTCATCCTTGCCGCCGCGCAGCCATTTTTTAAAAGACATATTTCGCTCCTGGAAAAAGGGCTACCCGGGTAGCCCCTGCGTTACGGAATCGCACCTATGTCGCGGCGTGGAAGATTATTGCGCGGCGACAGGCTTGGTTTTGGCGTTGGTCAGGTAATCAATCACGCGCTGCAGAGCTTCAGGTGGTTCCTGGCGTTTAATCTGGGTATGAATGGAATATTTCGCGCGTGTATC
Source organism: Enterobacter sp. WP_7_1 (assembly GCF_003688535.1). Lineage (NCBI taxonomy): Bacteria > Pseudomonadati > Pseudomonadota > Gammaproteobacteria > Enterobacterales > Enterobacteriaceae > Enterobacter > Enterobacter sp. WP_7_1. Next base: position 82,276 of record NZ_REFK01000007.1, read on the forward strand.
GGTCGAACGGGTCTGCTCCGATTTATGGGAGACCTTGCCGGTCATTTTCGCTTTGAAAACGCCCCAGCCGATGGACGCTTCCACGGAAGCCTCCGCTTCGGTGCTGCTGGAACTGGCTTCGCTCTGGCTCACTTCCAGCTCGAAGTCGATGGTGCCGTCCTCGATGCAGATGATGGGGTGGGTGACAGCCGCCAGGAGTGGAATACTCATCTTGCGGGTCACGCTGCCTTTATTGACCCCCTGTTCGTCTACCACGGTTTCGTCGTAGTCAAACTCGATCGCGACAGCTTTGCCGTCTTTAATACAGACGGAGAGCAGGAAGTCGGTATAGGCCTTGCTCGCCTGGACCTGTGCTTTGATCATCGCCTGCAGCGGACCGCCGATCATATGTTCCAGCGGCAGGGCGTTAATAACTGAACCAATAAATTGTGAATCCATGATGTGAACTCCTTGAATCAGTGAATGCGCGGTTGCGCAGGAGCCACATTACGGAAAGCGAGAAGGGGAAAATATTGGGTAAATGGCATGGCGAGAGGACGCAAAAAACCTATGCCGATCGCAGGATAATCTTAAGGGGTGGTGTTGAGTGATTTTCCGGTTTATTGTTGAAATCCCTGCCTCATCGAATTCCGGAGAACCATCGCGTGTTTCAGAAAGTTGACGCCTATGCCGGCGACCCTATCCTCTCCTTAATGGAGCGTTTCAAAGAAGATCCTCGCAGCGACAAAGTGAACCTTAGCATCGGTTTGTATTACAACCACGAGGGTTTTATTCCTCAGCTGCAGGCCGTTGCCGAAGCTGAAGCGCGTCTGAACGCTGTTCCACACGGTGCTTCACTTTATCTGCCGATGGAAGGGTTAAATGCCTATCGCAGCACTATTGCGCCGCTGCTGTTTGGTGCCGATCACGCGGTGCTCGCGCAAAAGCGCGTGGCGACCATCCAGACGCTGGGCGGCTCGGGTGCGCTGAAAGTGGGTGCAGACTTCCTGAAAAAATACTTCCCGGATTCAGGCGTGTGGGTCAGTGACCCGACGTGGGAAAACCACGTTGCGATCTTCGAGGGCGCAGGCTTCAAAGTAGCGACCTATCCGTGGTTCGACAGCGAAACGAACGGCGTGCGCGTTGAAGCGCTGCTGGAAAAACTGAACACGCTGCCGGCGCGCAGCATTGTGCTGCTGCACCCATGCTGCCATAACCCGACCGGGGCGGATCTCACCAACGCCCAGTGGGATGCGGTGATTGAGGTACTGAAGGCCCGCGACCTGATTCCGTTCCTCGACATTGCTTACCAGGGCTTTGGCGCAGGCATGGAAGAAGATGCTTACGCCATCCGCGCCGTGGCCAGCGCAGGGTTGCCAGCGCTGGTCAGCAACTCCTTCTCTAAAATCTTCTCCCTGTACGGTGAACGCGTTGGCGGTCTGTCCGTGGTCTGTGAAGACGCCGAAGCGGCGGGTCGCGTGCTCGGCCAGCTGAAGGCGACGGTGCGCCGCATTTACTCCAGCCCGCCGAACTTTGGTGCGCAGGTGGTGGCGACGGTTCTCGGCGACGAACAGCTGAAAGCGTCCTGGCTTGCCGAAGTAGAAGCGATGCGTAAGCGCATCCTGGCCATGCGTCAGGAGCTGGTTAACGTGCTGAAAGAGGCGGTGCCGGGACATAACTTCGACTATCTGCTCAAGCAGCGAGGGATGTTCAGCTATACCGGACTGAGCGCTGCGCAGGTCGATCGCCTGCGCGAAGAGTTCGGCGTTTACCTGATCGCCAGCGGCCGTATGTGCGTGGCGGGCCTGAATGCCAGCAACGTTCATCGCGTGGCGCAGGCGTTTGCTGCTGTGATGTAAGTACTTACTATTCACTTCGCTCTCTCCCTGTGGGAGAGGGCCGGGGTGAGGGCATCATGCCGCACAAAAACGTTGCCCGGCGCTTTGTGATCGTCTTCTTTTTATTCAGCTTCATAAGCAAAAACTCCTTCCCTTCACCTCCCGCTGGGGTTATGGTCGGATAGTTTTTTGACCATCTACTCAAATTAAAACGATAACAAACTGAATATTCAGGGGAAAATATGCGCAAGATCACACTGGCGCTCAGCGCCGCCTGCTTATTGTTCTCGCTTAATAGCGCCGTCGTCGCGCGAGCTTCTGCCCCGACGCCGCTTTACACCGGCACCACCGCCGCCATTCTCGCCGAGCAGGCGCCCATTCACTGGGTTTCCGTGGCCCAAATCGAAAACAGCCTGATGGGCCGTGCGCCAATGGCCGTGGGTTTTGACATTGACGATACCGTGCTTTTCTCAAGCCCCGGCTTCTGGCGCGGGAAGAAAACGTATTCACCCGACAGCGAAGCGTATCTGAAGAACCCGGAATTCTGGGAAAAAATGAATAACGGCTGGGACGAATTCAGCATCCCGAAAGAGGTTGCCCGTGCGCTTATTGCCATGCACGTGAAGCGCGGTGACAGCATCTACTTTGTCACCGGCCGCAGTCAGACCAAAACCGAAACCGTCTCTAAAACGCTGCAGGATGATTTCCAGATCCCGGCGACCAGCATGAATCCGGTAATTTTTGCCGGTGACAAAGAAGGGCAAAACACCAAAACCCAGTGGCTGGAAAAGAAAAATATCAAAGTATTCTACGGCGATTCGGATAACGACATCACCGCCGCGCATGACGTGGGAGCCAGAGGGATCAGGGTGTTACGTGCCTCTAACTCGACCTATCGACCGCTGCCGATGGCCGGAAAGTTTGGCGAAGAGGTGATCGTCAACTCGGAGTATTAAGTACCCGGCAGCGGGTTTGACTCTTTTTTAATCAAATCTCGCTGCTGCGGGTTTTACCTTTCGTCTTCTTGCTGCACACTTAGAAAGATTCATCTTTCATCACGGAGCAGCACATGTGGTACCAACAGACCCTGACCTTAAGCGCAAAACCACGCGGATTTCACCTGGTGACGGATGAAGTCATCGGTCAACTCCGCGACCTGTCGCGGGTGAAAACGGGTTTGCTGCATCTGCTGCTTCAGCACACGTCCGCCTCTCTCACGCTTAATGAAAATTGCGATCCCACCGTCCGGTCCGACATGGAGCACCATTTTCTGAAGAGCGTCCCGGACAACGCGCCTTATGAGCATGACTATGAGGGGGCGGACGACATGCCTTCGCATATTAAATCCTCCCTGCTGGGCGTATCGTTGATGCTGCCGGTTCACAACGGGCGGCTGATGTTGGGAACGTGGCAGGGGATCTGGCTGGGAGAGCATCGCATTCACGGTGGTTCGCGTAAAATTATCGCCACGCTACAAGGGGAATAAAGATGACAATTTCGGAGATACTTCAGTACTGCATGAGCAAGCCCGGCGCGGAGCAGAGCGTCCACAGCGACTGGAAAGCCACGCAGATTAAGGTGGGTGATGTGCTGTTTGCGATGGTGAAAGAGGTGGAAGGCCGCCCGGCGGCGTCGCTGAAAACCAGCCCTGAACTGGCGGATTTGCTACGTCAACAGCATGATGACGTGAGGCCGAGCAAGCACCTCAATAAGGCGCACTGGAGCACCGTCTATCTGGATGGGTCGATTCCAGGCTCGCAGATTTACTACCTGGTGGACGCGTCCTATCAGCAGGCGGTTGAGCTGCTGCCGGAAACCACCCGACAGCAACTCTCCGTGTGACAATTACAGCAACGGTTTAAGGAAGCGCGCGGTGTGCGAGGCTTCGCACTCTGCAACGGTCTCTGGCGTACCGGAGACGAGAATTTCACCGCCGCCGCTGCCGCCTTCCGGGCCGAGATCGACAATCCAGTCCGCGGTTTTAATCACGTCCAGGTTATGCTCGATGACCACGATGGTGTTGCCCTGATCGCGCAGCTGATGCAGAACCTCGAGCAGCTGCTGGATGTCGGCAAAGTGCAGGCCCGTAGTCGGCTCGTCCAGAATGTAGAGCGTCTGACCGGTGCCGCGTTTTGACAGCTCACGCGCCAGCTTCACGCGCTGCGCTTCACCGCCGGACAGCGTGGTTGCGGACTGTCCCAGACGAATGTAGGTCAGGCCTACGTCCATCAGCGTCTGCAGCTTACGCGCCAGCGCAGGGACGGCGTCAAAGAACTCGCGCGCCTCTTCGATGGTCATGTCCAGCACTTCGTGGATGGTTTTGCCTTTGTACTTAATCTCCAGCGTTTCGCGGTTATAGCGCTTGCCTTTGCACTGGTCGCACGGCACGTAGATATCCGGCAGGAAGTGCATTTCAACCTTGATCACACCGTCGCCCTGGCACGCTTCGCAGCGGCCGCCGCGTACGTTAAAGCTGAAACGTCCAGGCGTATAGCCGCGGGAGCGCGCTTCCGGCACGCCGGCAAACAGTTCACGTACGGGCGTAAAGACGCCGGTATAGGTCGCCGGGTTAGAGCGCGGGGTACGGCCAATCGGGCTCTGGTCAATGTCGATAACCTTATCGAAATGCTCCAGACCCTGGATATCGCGGTACGGCGCAGGCTCGGCCAGCGTCGCGCCGTTCAGCGCCGTCTGCGCAATCGGGAACAGCGTATCGTTGATTAGCGTCGATTTACCGGAACCGGACACGCCGGTGATACAGGTAAACAGACCAACCGGCAGCGTCAGGGTGACGTCTTTCAGGTTGTTGCCGCGCGCGCCGGTCAGCTTCAGCACTTTTTCCGGATCTGCCGCTACGCGCTGTTTCGGCACTTCAATCTTGCGCTTGCCGCTCATAAATTGGCCGGTCAGCGACTCGGGCACCGCCATGATGTCCTTCAGCGTGCCTTCCGCGACCACCTGGCCGCCGTGTACGCCAGCGCCTGGGCCAATGTCGATGACGTGGTCGGCCGCGCGGATCGCATCTTCATCGTGCTCGACCACAATTACCGTGTTGCCGAGGTTGCGCAGGTGAACCAGCGTCCCGAGCAGACGCTCGTTGTCGCGCTGGTGCAGGCCGATGGACGGCTCATCCAGCACGTACATCACGCCTACCAGACCTGCACCAATCTGGCTCGCCAGACGGATACGCTGGGCTTCACCGCCGGAGAGCGTTTCCGCCGAGCGGGAAAGCGTCAGGTAGTTCAGGCCGACGTTCACCAGGAACTTGAGGCGATCGCCGATCTCTTTCAGCACTTTTTCGGCAATTTTCGCGCGCTGGCCGGAGAGCTTCAGGTTGTTGAAGAAGTCCATCGCGTGGCCGATGCTCATGTCTGAGATAGTCGGCAGCGCGGTGTTTTCCACAAACACGTGGCGCGCTTCGCGACGCAGGCGCGTGCCTTCACAGGTGGCGCAGGAGCGGTTGCTGATGAACTTCGCCAGCTCCTCGCGCACCGCGCTGGATTCGGTCTCTTTGTAGCGGCGCTCCATGTTGTGCAGCACCCCTTCGAACGGGTGGCGACGCACGGAGGTATCGCCGCGATCGTTCATATACTTGAACTCGATGTTCTCTTTGCCGGAACCGAACAGGATCACTTTGTGCACGTTCGGGCTCAGGCTCGCCCACGGGGCTTCGACGTCGAACTTGTAGTGCTCCGCCAGCGACTTCAGCATCTGGAAGTAGTAGAAGTTACGCTTGTCCCAGCCGCGAATGGCGCCGCCCGCCAGTGACAGCTCCGGGTTCTGGATCACGCGGTCCGGGTCGAAATACTGCTGGACGCCCAGGCCGTCACACGTCGGACACGCGCCCGCCGGGTTGTTGAATGAGAACAGGCGCGGTTCCAGCTCGCGCATGCTGTAGCCGCAAATCGGGCAGGCGAAGTTGGCGGAGAAGAGCAGCTCTTCCGCTTTTGGGTCGTCCATGTCGGAGACCACGGCCGTGCCGCCAGAGAGTTCCAGCGCCGTTTCAAAAGATTCCGCCAGACGCGTGGCGAGATCGTCGCGCACCTTAAAGCGGTCAATCACCACCTCGATGGTGTGCTTCTTCTGCAGCTCCAGCTTTGGCGGATCGGACAGGTCACACACCTCGCCGTCGATACGGGCGCGGATATAGCCCTGGCTTGCCAGGTTTTCCAGCGTTTTGGTGTGTTCGCCTTTTCGCTCTTTGATGATCGGCGCCAGCAGCATCAGGCGTTTGCCTTCCGGCTGCGACAGCACGTTATCCACCATCTGGCTGACGGTCTGGGCCGCCAGCGGGACGTCGTGGTCCGGGCAGCGCGGCTCACCCACGCGGGCATACAGCAGACGAAGGTAGTCATGAATTTCGGTAATGGTACCGACCGTTGAGCGCGGGTTATGCGAGGTGGACTTCTGCTCAATAGAGATAGCAGGGGACAACCCTTCAATGTGGTCGACATCCGGTTTTTCCATCAGCGACAGGAACTGACGCGCGTACGCAGAGAGCGATTCAACGTAACGACGCTGTCCTTCGGCATACAAAGTGTCGAAAGCCAGTGAGGATTTGCCAGACCCCGAAAGCCCGGTCACGACAATGAGTTTGTCGCGAGGGATTATGAGGTTGATATTCTTGAGATTGTGGGTGCGGGCGCCCCGAACTTCGATCTTATCCATTCACCTTTCCCGGTTGGAACACGGATTGCCTGATTTGTTTGAAGGACAAACGGCTGTCAGAAACGGCTAATTATGACACAATTTGACCTGTTTGAATATACAGTATTGGAATGCATTTTCTGATTGGCTGTGTAACAATGTGGAGTTGCGGGAGAACTCTGGAACGTGCTACGCAACTATCAAAGTGCAGCATGGAAATGGTACACTCGCGCGTTTACACTATTAAGAAACGTATTCAGGAGACACGAACATGGCCAGCAGAGGCGTAAACAAGGTGATTCTCGTCGGTAATCTGGGCCAGGACCCGGAAGTACGCTACATGCCGAGTGGTGGCGCAGTTGCCAACATTACGCTGGCTACTTCCGAATCCTGGCGTGATAAAGCGACCGGTGAGATGAAAGAGCAGACCGAATGGCACCGCGTAGTGCTGTTTGGCAAACTGGCCGAAGTGGCCGGTGAGTATCTGCGTAAAGGTTCTCAGGTCTATATCGAAGGCCAGCTGCGTACCCGCAAATGGACCGATCAGGCCGGCGCTGAGAAGTACACCACAGAAGTCGTGGTCAACGTGGGCGGCACCATGCAGATGCTGGGTGGCCGTCAGGGCGGTGGTGCACCGGCAGGTGGCGGCCAGAGCCAGCAGCAGGGCGGTTGGGGTCAGCCTCAGCAGCCGCAGGGCGGCAACCAGTTCAGCGGCGGCGCCCAGTCTCGTCCGCAGCAGCAGTCTGCTCCGGCGCCGTCTAACGAACCGCCAATGGATTTCGACGACGACATTCCGTTCTGATTTCCGCGTGCTGAAAACAAAAACCCAGACTATCGTCTGGGTTTTTTTATTCCGTCAGGGATCAGGTAATCACCATCGGCCAGTCTGGCGGCGTGTGGCTCATCGCCTCAACCATCACCACTTTAATATTTTCCCAGACGGCGGCGATATCCAGCAGGGTGATGCCAAGCAGACCCGTTGCAAACCAGCAGGCCGCACCCAGCCCCAGGAGGGTGCTGATGACAGCAAGACCCGCATAGTCAGATTTACGAAACTGAATATTCAGCGTGCTGGCTAAAAACATCAGTACCGCACTCAACAAAGGCCAGCGCAGGAGAACCATGCTGGTAGTAATGGTTGCCATAAAACCCATCCTCTACAAAACAGACGAACTGAATGAAACGGTGTTTCTCGTTACAAAATATGTGTGAACTATATCACATTTGTTGATTTATTCGCCAGTATCTGAGCGATCAAAAAAGAGGATTTTATTCCTCAGAAAAGGCGATTGTGCGGGTTGGTTCGGCCTTCAGTGCATGAGGAGGTGGGCACACAGCGCGCCGGAAACGCCCATCGGGCAGGTGGAGAAGCCGCAAATTCGGTTTTTATAAGAGGGACGTTATTCTCACCCAATCCTGAAAATATTGTGGTGAAGGCTGACTATTTATAAATCAACGAACACAATGCCTCCGAGCAAATAGCATAAAACGTCCTGATGAAGTTGTACTTTTTTCATGCTGTCAGACGTTTGGCTTAATCAACGATCGTCTGTTGTGTTATCTTCCCGTCAGCCCAAACGGGCTGGATAATTATTTTCCTTAATTGAAACGGAACGAATACTTACAGTTTAACTTACGGGAAAATATTATCGGCATAACGAAATTTAAGATTTTTAATACTAAAAGTCAGTTGCTAACTTCGCATGATTCATGCAACGTAATCACCTGTTTAACAAAGCATCCGGCCTTCATTACTACAGGCGTACAACATGCAGGGATATAGGGCGGGAAATGAATCGTAGCGCGCGGCGCAAAATGCTCAGGGTGGTAGGGATCATCATGGTAGTTATGCTGCCGGTGATGCTTGCGCTATGGTTTGCCCAGCTACGAGCCGTTTCTGAAACAAGTGCCCAGCTACGCACATTTGCTGAACTGGCTTTAGACAAAACAGAGCTGGTTATTCAACAGGTTGAGCTGGCCAGGAACGAGGCTGTAAAATATCAGGGTGAGCTTTGCACGCCGGGACACCGTCAATATATGCTGAACGTTGTTCGTGGCCGCCTGTTTGTCGCCGATTTAATTTACGCTGAAGGTCAGAATTTTCTTTGTTCGACCGTTTTTACACCGGATCATCCCTACGCCATTCCTGTCGCTAATTACACGCGTAAACCTGACGTCGCTATCTATTATTATCGCGATACCCCATTTTATACTGGCTATAAAATGACATATATGCAGCGCGGAAATTATGTGGTGGTCGTCAATCCGCTTTCATACAGCGAAGTCATGTCCGCGGATCATTCTCTCTCCTGGGGTGTGTACGACACGGTAACCAATGCTTTCTTTTCCGTCAGCCAGAAAGCCAATGTTTCTTTATTAAATTCGATGATTCGGGATAAGGAATCGGTATTTCAAAAAGATAACCGCTTTTATACGATCGTAACATCTCCCAAAAGACCGATTGCGGCCATTGTCTCGACATCGAATAAACGTTTTTATGAAACGCTTTATCACCAGGCGACGTTGACGCTGCCGCTGGGCATGATCTGCAGCATTATTATTTTGCTGGTATGGTCGCGTACCCATCGTGAGCTCAATTCGCCGGGGCGCTTATTGCACCGGGCGCTGAACAAACGACAGCTTTGCGTTCACTATCAGCCGATTATTGATATTAAGAATAACCAGTGCGTGGGCGCGGAGGCGCTGTTACGCTGGCCCGGTTTTAACGGGCAGGTGATGAGCCCGGCAGAGTTTATTCCGCTGGCGGAAAATGAGGGGATGAGCGAGCGGATTACGGACTATGTCGTTGAGGAGGTGTTCAACGATCTGGGTCATTTCCTGGCCGAGCATCCGCATCTCTATATTTCGATTAACCTGTCGGCCACGGATTTCCACTCCTCGCGGCTGATCGCCATGATTTCCGACAAGGCCCGCCACTACGCCGTCCGTGCGCAGCAAATCAAAATAGAAGTGACGGAACGCGGTTTTATCGATGTGCCAAAAACCACGCCGGTGATTCAGGCTTTCCGTCAGGCGGGTTACGAAGTCGCGATCGATGATTTCGGTACCGGCTACTCGAACCTGCACAACCTCTACTCGCTGAACGTGGATATTCTGAAAATCGATAAATCGTTTATCGATACCTTAACGACCAACAGTACCAGCCACCTGATCGCCGAGCATATTATCGAGATGGCGCAAAGCCTGCGGCTGAAAACCATTGCGGAAGGGGTAGAGACGGCAGAGCAGGTAAGCTGGCTGTTGAAGCGCGGCGTCCAGTTTTGTCAGGGATGGCACTTCGCGAAAGCGATGCCGCCCCAGGAATTTATGACCTGGCAGCAGCAGCCTTTGCACTGAGGGTGATTAATTCAACTGGTGGCGATAGTCGCTCGGCGTGCGGTCAAACTCGCGGCGAAACACGCGGGAAAAGGTTTGTTGCGACACATAGCCAAGGTCCATCGCGATATCAAAAATGGGCCGCTGCGTTGAGCGTAGCGCCTGCGCCGCCAGCAGCAGCCTGCGCTGGCGAATGTACTCGCCCAGCGTTTGATGCATGACCGTGCGGAACATTCTCTGTAAATACCATTTCGAATAGCCCGACTTTTTAGCGACCACATCAATGTTCAACGGTTGGTCGATATGTTCATCAATCCATTCAATAAGCGTCTGAATAATCTGCTGATGCGACATAAGGTTGCCCCTCTGTAGATACAACTATCTCGGTTAATTCGTCGTTTTCTCTGCGGGCGAGTATAATTCCTCAAGTTAACTTGAGGTAAAGAGGTTTTATGGAAAAGAGATTGCCGCGAATTAAAGCGCTTTTAACTCCCGGTGAAGTGGCGAAGCGAAGCGGCGTTGCGGTATCGGCGCTCCACTTCTATGAAAGCAAAGGGTTAATTAAAAGCATCCGCAACGGCGGCAACCAGCGCCGCTATACCCGAGACGTGCTCCGCTACGTGGCGATTATCAAAATTGCGCAACGAATCGGAATTCCCCTGGCCACGATCGGCGAGGCGTTTGGCGTGCTGCCGGAAGGGCATACGCTGAGCCCGAAAGAGTGGAAAGAGCTGTCGTCCCAGTGGCGTGAAGAGCTGGACCGGCGTATTCATACGCTGGTCGTCCTGCGTGATGAGCTGGATGGCTGTATCGGCTGCGGCTGCCTTTCGCGTAGCGATTGTCCGTTGCGTAACCCTGGCGACAGGCTGGGCGAGCAGGGGACGGGGGCGCGGCTGCTGGAAGAGGACTGAGTTTGTGCGGCCGGTAAAAAGCATTATAAAGAACTAAAGCGCCACATAAGGGCGCTTTAGTTTTTCCCGGTCTTTGTCTTTCACTCTATCCCGCTGGTTCACGGGAGGGTTTCCCCCGACGTCAGCACCCCTCAGTGTCGAGCTGGTTGGGGAGGTTCCGGATTGTGCTGACACTTTAATTCTATGCAAGACCCGTTTTTTCGCCAGCCTCATCGACCGTTTTTTCGACGAATTTTTTTCGCGGTGTTGTTCAATTTTCTATAGTTAAAAAGTATGAATAACAGGAGAAAACCATGCTCACGGTACACCACCTTAACCAGTCGCGCTCGCACCGCGCGATCTGGGCGCTGGAAGAACTCGGCCTGCCTTATGAGATCGTTCACTACCAGCGCGAAAAGAACATGCTGGCACCGGAGGCTCTCAAAAAGGTGCATCCGTTGGGCAAATCGCCGGTCATCGAAGATAACGGGCTGATTCTTGCGGAGTCTGGCGCCATCCTGGAGTACCTGCAGGAAACGTACGATGCCGAGTCGCGGCTTAAGCCTTTGGATCCTGCGCATAAGGTGCAATACCGCTTCTGGCTGCATTACGCCGAAGGCTCCCTGATGCCGCTGCTGTTAATGAAGCTGGTCTTCAACAGCCTCGGCAAGCCGCCGGTGCCGTTTGGTATCAGAACCCTGGGCAAAGCGCTGGGGCAGGGGGTGCAGAAAGCGTATCTCAACCGTCAGCTGGAGACCCATGCGCGCTTTATTGAATCACATCTTGCCGAAAACAGCTGGTTTGCCGGGGATACGCTCAGCATGGCCGATATCCAGATGAGCTTCCCGATCTTTGCGCTGCTGGCACGCGGCGGTATCGCTAATCTGCCGCATATTCAGGCATGGAAGACAAAAGTTGAGAACAGCCCTGGCTGGCAAAGAACCCTGGAACAAGGGGGACCGTTATCTATTCCCGGTGAGGACTGAAATGTAAACAAATTGCGCATAGACGATAACGTTTGCGCATCCTCTGTTTATTTCTTCAGCGTCATAAGTGAATTTTAGCGAAAAACGAGAAAGTTCAGTTGAAAAGGGCGGGGATTACGCTAGATAATCGTTTGCCTTAATTTGACCACCCGTTTGTAAGCGCGGAGCTAAACGTTTGCTTTTTTTGTGACGCCCTTTCGTCACAAACGCAACACAAGGATTTGACGTTCAGCTGGCAGTGGCGTCTCCACCTCGCTTACGGACTTCCTAAAAAAACTCTCAGGGGATGTTTTCTATGTCTACGCCATCTGCGCGTACTGGCGGTTCACTTGACGCCATGTTTAAAATTTCGGCTCGCGGCAGCACCGTGCGCCAGGAGATTGTTGCCGGTTTGACAACGTTTCTGGCGATGGTTTATTCCGTCATCGTTGTGCCGGGCATGCTGGGCAAAGCAGGCTTCCCGCCAGCGGCCGTCTTTGTGGCGACCTGCCTCGTAGCCGGCGTGGGCTCCATCGTGATGGGCCTGTGGGCGAACCTGCCGCTGGCGATTGGTTGCGCTATCTCTCTGACCGCGTTTACCGCGTTCAGCCTGGTGCTGGGTCAGCACATCAGCGTACCGGTTGCGCTGGGTGCCGTGTTCCTGATGGGTGTGCTGTTTACCGTGATTTCGGCGACCGGCATCCGTAGCTGGATCTTGCGCAACCTGCCGCAGGGCGTGGCGCACGGTACCGGCATCGGTATCGGCCTGTTCCTGCTGCTGATCGCCGCCAACGGCGTTGGTCTGGTCATCAAGAACCCGCTGGACGGTCTGCCGGTAGCGCTGGGCCACTTCGCCAGCTTCCCGGTGATTATGTCGCTGATCGGTCTGGCGGTGATTATCGGTCTGGAAAAACTGAAGGTCCCGGGCGGTATTCTGCTGACCATTATCGGTGTTTCCGTTGTCGGCCTGATTTTCGATCCAACCGTGCACTTCTCCGGTATCTTCGCCATGCCGTCGCTGAGCGATGACAAAGGCAACTCCCTGATTGGCAGCCTGGATATCGTTGGCGCGCTGAACCCGGTGATCCTGCCAAGCGTGCTGGCGCTGGTCATGACCGCCGTGTTTGACGCGACCGGTACCATTCGTGCGGTGGCCGGTCAGGCGAACCTGCTGGATAAAGACGGTCAGATTATTGACGGCGGCAAAGCGCTGACCACTGACTCCCTGAGCAGCGTCTTCTCCGGCCTGGTGGGCGCGGCGCCTGCGGCGGTGTACATCGAATCCGCAGCGGGTACGGCGGCAGGCGGTAAAACCGGCCTGACGGCGATCACCGTCGGCGTGCTGTTCATGCTGATCCTGTTCCTCTCTCCGCTCTCCTATCTGGTTCCGGCGTATGCGACCGCGCCAGCGCTGATGTACGTTGGCCTGCTGATGCTAAGCAACGTGGCGAAAATCGATTTTGCGGATTTCGTTGACGCGATGTCTGGCCTGATTACCGCGGTCTTCATCGTGCTGACCTGTAACATCGTGACCGGCATTATGATCGGCTTCGCGTCGCTGGTGATTGGTCGTCTGGTCTCCGGTGAGTGGCGCAAGCTGAACGTCGGCACCGTGATTATCGCCGTTGCGCTGGTGGCATTCTACGCGGGCGGCTGGGCAATCTAAGTTGTCCTTTGATGCGAAAACGGGTGGCTCAGGCCGCCCGTTTTTATTTTCAGGACTCATCCTGTTGCCTTTTGCGTTACTCTGGGGAAGATAGAATAAAAGGCACGACGCCTTCCGGAGTACATAAGCAACACAGCAAACAGGGAACGCATGGAAATCTTCTTCACAATACTCATCATGACCCTTGTGGTCTCGCTATCCGGGGTGGTTACACGCGTACTGCCCTTTCAGGTCCCCCTGCCATTAATGCAAATTGCCATCGGCGCGCTGCTGGCGTGGCCGACGTTTGGCCTGCACGTGGAATTTGACCCCGAACTGTTCCTCGTGCTGTTTATCCCGCCGCTGCTGTTTGCCGATGGCTGGAAAACGCCCACGCGCGAATTCCTTGAGCACGGGCGCGAGATCTTCGGCCTGGCGCTGGCGCTGGTGGTGGTCACCGTCGTCGGGATTGGTTTTCTGATCTATTGGGCGGTGCCGGGCATTCCATTAATACCGGCTTTTGCGCTGGCCGCCGTGCTGTCGCCAACCGATGCCGTGGCGCTGTCCGGCATTGTGGGTGAAGGCCGTATTCCGAAGAAAATCATGGGGATTTTACAAGGTGAGGCGCTGATGAACGACGCTTCCGGCCTGGTTGCCCTGAAGTTTGCCGTGGCCGTTGCGATGGGCACGATGGTCTTTACCGTCGGCGGCGCAACCCTGGAATTCTTCAAGGTAGCGATTGGCGGTATTCTCGCAGGTTTCGTGGTGAGCTGGCTTTACGGCCGCTCATTGCGCTTCCTCAGCCGCTGGGGCGGCGATGAGCCCGCTACGCAGATCGTACTGCTGTTCCTGCTGCCGTTTGCCTCTTATCTGATTGCCGAACATATCGGCGTGTCGGGCATTCTGGCAGCGGTGGCGGCAGGGATGACCATCACCCGCTCCGGCGTAATGCGCCGCGCGCCGCTGGCCATGCGCCTGCGTGCTAACAGCACCTGGGCCATGCTGGAATTTGTCTTTAACGGCATGGTGTTCCTGCTGTTGGGCCTGCAGCTGCCGGGCATTATGGAATCCTCGCTGGTGGCGGCCGAAGCCGACCCGAACGTTGAGGTCTGGATGCTGTTTACCGACATCGTGCTGATCTACCTGGCGCTGATGCTGGTGCGTTTCGGCTGGCTGTGGACGATGAAGAGATTCAGCGTGCGCTTCCTGAAGAAAAAGCCGATGGAGTTCGGCTCGTGGACAACGCGTGAGCTGCTGATCGCCTCTTTTGCGGGCGTACGCGGGGCGATCACTTTGGCTGGTGTGCTCTCCATTCCGCTGCTGCTGCCTACGGGCGACGTCTTCCCGGCGCGCTACGAGCTGGTCTTCCTGGCGGCGGGCGTGATTCTGTTCTCACTGTTTGTCGGCGTGATTATGCTGCCGATTTTACTCCAGCATATTGATGCCGGTGATTCGACCCAGCAGCATAAAGAAGAACGTATTGCCCGGGCGGCGACTGCCGAAGTGGCAATTGTCGCGATTCAGAAAATGGAAGAGCGTCTGGCCGCGGATGCGGAAGAGAACATCGACAATCAGCTGCTGACGGAAGTCAGTTCCCGCGTGATTGGTAACCTGCGCCGCCGCGCTGACGGGCGCAACGACGTGGAAAGTTCGCTGCAGGAGGAGAACCTGGAGCGCCGGTTCCGCCTGGCGGCGCTGCGCTCCGAGCGTGCCGAGCTGTACCATCTGCGCGCCACGCGGCAGATCAGCAACGAAACGCTGCAAAAGCTGCTGCACGATCTGGACCTGCTGGAAGCGCTGTTGATAGAGAATCAGTAGCGCTGTTTTGCCCCTCACCCTAGCCCTCTCCCCACAGGGGAGAGGGAACCGATCGAGCCCCTAGCCCCTATGGGGAGAGGGGTTGGGGTGAGGGGTCAGGGCACCCAAAACCCCTCACAACACTGCAGCCACGCCTGCGCGCTCTGCGATAAATACACCCCTTCACGCCAGATCATCCCCAGCTGCCAGTGCAGGTCGCTCTCCAGCGGGATCCAGCGCAGCGTGTTTTTATCCAGACGCTCGCAGATAGGCTGCGGCAGAATGGCAATCCCCACGCCGGCCTGCACCATCGCCGCCAGGAAATCCCACTGTCCGCTGCGCACCGCTATGCGCGGCTTGACGTTATGCTGGTTAAACAGCGTCATCAGCTGGCGGCTGAGAGCGAAGTCTTCGTTGTAGATCAGCAGAGGGTGCTCGCCGAGCAGTTCAGGTCTCACCGAGTCTAACTTCAGCCAGTCGCCGGAGCGGGGAACCAGCACGCACAGCGGGTGGCTAAAGAGCGGAAGCGTCGCCAGACCGCTCTCTTCCTCAACGGGAAGGGCGGTCATTGCCACGTCGAGCTCGCCGTTGGTGACGGCCTGCTGGACGGTTAACCCACCAAACTCCGAAATCTTCAGCTCAACGCCGGGATAACGCTGGCGAAACAGGCCGATCGGTCCGGCCATCATCATCCCCACCATTGGCGGAATGCCGAGGCGAAGCACACCTTTCTTCAGATGATTGATATCGCCCAGCTCTGCTTCCAGCTGGCGAAACTCCGCCAGAATCGCCAGCCCGCGTTCGAACACCACGCGTCCGGTGTCGGTCAGCAACAGCTTGCGCCCGTCGCGGATCAGCAGGGTACAGTTCAGTTCATCTTCGAGGTTTTTCAGCATCTTGCTGATGGTGGGCTGGGTAACAAACAACTTCTCCGCTGCGCGGGTAAAACTTTGCTGACGAACCACTTCGACAAAATAGCGCAGCGTTCTTATGTCCATGATTATTCCTCGAAACTATACCTTTGATGATTTTAATTCATTTCAGTCCATACCGTGCGCTCTCTATACTGGCGCCTCGTCTCATTTTTGAGGAAAACCCCCATGGCCGTGGCGTTAAGCCGTGTTACGCCTGCCGTTGTGCAACGACTCCAGGTCCCGGTGCAGGTACTGCTCTACGCGGGACTGTTTGTTTTCGCGGAATATCTTGTCGGCTGGCTGCATCTGCCGCTGCCTGCCAATCTTGTCGGGATGCTGCTGATGCTCACGCTTATTCTGTGCCGCGTGATCCCCCTTAACTGGGTGCGCGCCGGGGCGCGCTGGCTGCTGGCGGAGATGCTGCTGTTCTTTGTTCCTGCCGTGGTGGCGGTGGTGAACTACGCCCAGCTGCTGATGGTGGACGGCTGGCGAATCTTTGCGGTTATCGCGCTGAGTACGCTGATGGTGCTGGGGGCGACCGCCTGGGTGGTGGATAAAGTGTATCGCTTTGAAATCAGCAGGCATAAACATGACTAATTTTCAGATCAGCGTCTTGTGCCTGATTGCGACGCTAATTATCTACTTTGCCAACAAGCGGCTCTATCGCCGCTTTCACGCGCTACCGCTGATGCCGCTGGTCTTCACGCCGATCCTGCTGGTGCTGATGCTGGTCTTCGGCCATATCTCCTGGCAAAACTACATTGGCGAATCCCACTGGCTGCTGTGGCTGCTCGGCCCGGCGACCATCGCTTTTGCCGTCCCCGTTTACGACAACCTCGCCATTATCAAACGCCACTGGATGTCGCTCAGCGCAGGCGTGATCACCGCCACGGTGGTGGCGGTGTGCAGCTCCGTCTGGCTGGCGCGGCTGTTTACGCTGCCCGATGAAATTCAGCGCAGCCTGGCCGTGCGTTCGGTGACCACGCCGTTTGCGCTGGCGGCGGCTAAACCGCTCGGCGGGCAGCCGGATCTGGTGGCGCTGTTTGTTGTCGTGACGGGTGTGTTCGGTATGGCGGTCGGCGATATGTTGTTCCTGCGCTTGTCGATCCGTGAAGGGATGGCGAAAGGCGCGGGGTTTGGCGCGGCATCGCACGGGGCGGGCACGGCACGTTCGTATGAGCTGGGCCAGCAGGAGGGCGTTGTCGCAAGCCTGGTGATGATGCTTTCGGGCGTGGTAATGGTGCTGATTGCGCCGCTGGTGGCGTGGGTGATGTTTTAAGCTCCCCGGCCAGAATGACCGGGGAGAAAGGCTTAGTGCGCGCGGCCCTGCTCGACGCCCAGGCCGGTTTGAGAACGGATAAACTGGGCGCGGAATTTCTCACGCTCCAGGTTACCCTCCGGCGAATTGTCGGTGGCCGAGAAGAACCAGATGCCGATAAACGCCACGGCGATAGAGAACAGCGCCGGGTATTCATACGGGAAGATAGCGCTTGCGTGACCGAGGATCTGCACCCAGATGGTTGGGCCCAGAATCATCAGGATCACCGCCGTCAGCAGCCCCAGCCAGCCGCCAATCATCGCGCCGCGCGTGGTCAGTTTCGACCAGTACATGGAGAGCAGGATGATCGGGAAGTTACAGCTTGCCGCAATCGAGAAGGCCAGCCCCACCATAAAGGCGATGTTCTGCTTCTCGAACAGAATGCCTAACAGTATCGCCACCACGCCCAGCACCAGCACGGTGATTTTAGAGACCTTCAGCTCGTCGCGCTCGCTCGCGCCTTTACGAATCACGTTAGCGTAGAGGTCATGCGACACCGCAGACGCGCCGGCCAGCGTCAGCCCTGCAACCACCGCAAGTATGGTGGCGAAGGCCACGGCGGAGATAAAGCCGAGGAACAGGTTACCGCCCACCGCGTCAGCCAGGTGCACCGCCGCCATGTTGTTACCGCCAATCAGTGCGCCCGCCGCGTCTTTAAACGCCGGGTTCGCCCCCACCAGCATGATCGCGCCAAAGCCGATGATAAAGGTGAGGATATAGAAGTAACCCATGAAACCGGTGGCGTAGAAGACGCTCTTGCGCGCTTCACGCGCATCGCTCACGGTAAAGAAGCGCATCAGGATATGCGGCAGGCCAGCGGTGCCGAACATCAGGCCGAGACCCAGCGAGAGCGCGGATATCGGGTCTTTCACCAGCCCGCCCGGGCTCATGATCGCTTCCCCTTTCGGGTGGACCGCCATCGCTTCAGTAAACAGGTTATTGAAGCTGAACCCGACGTGTTTCATCACCATAAAGGCCATAAAGCTGGCGCCGAACAGCAGCAATACCGCTTTGATGATCTGCACCCAGGTGGTTGCCAGCATGCCGCCGAACAGGACGTACATCACCATCAGCACGCCAACCAGCACCACCGCGATGTGGTAGTTCAGGCCGAACAGCAGTTGGATCAATTTACCCGCGCCGACCATCTGCGCAATCAGGTACAGCGCCACCACCACCAGCGAGCCGCAGGCAGAGAGGGTGCGAATCGGCCCCTGCTTCAGGCGATACGAAGCCACGTCAGCGAAGGTATAGCGGCCCAGGTTACGCAGGCGCTCGGCAATCAGGAACAGGATGATCGGCCAGCCGACGAGGAAGCCGAGGGAGTAAATCAGGCCGTCATAGCCGGAGGTGTACACCAGCGCGGAGATCCCGAGGAACGAGGCGGCGGACATAAAGTCACCCGCGATCGCCAGCCCGTTCTGGAAGCCGGTAATATTGCCGCCTGCGGTGTAGTAATCATTACGGGAGCGCACGCGTTTCGACGCCCAGTAGGTGATGTACAGCGTCAGCAGGACGAAAATCAGGAACATCACAATGGCCTGCCAGTTGGTTGGCTGGCGCTGGACCTCGCCGGTAATGGCATCCGCCGCGTGGGCGGCAAAGGGAAGCGTGGCGGCGAGCGCCGTCAGAACTCTCTTCATGATGCTTTTACCTCTTGCAGTACCGCTTTATTAAGTCGATCGAATTCACCGTTCGCGCGCCAGACGTAGACGCCGGTCAGCAAGAATGAAATCACAATCACGCCAATGCCAATCGGAATACCGCGCGTCACGCTGGTACCCTCGTGCAGCGGAGTGCCCAGCCAGTGCGGGGCAAAGGCGATCAGCAGAATAAAGCCGACGTAGATAACCAGCATGATGATGGAAAGGATGAAGGCAAACCGTTGCCGCTTATCGACGAGCTCCCTGTAGTGCGCACTATTCTCTATCTGCTGACAAATATCGTTATTCATCACAGAGTCTCCAAAGGTAAGGTAGGTTTGTTTTTAGTCCCCTCTCCCTTTTGGGGAGAGGGTTAGGGTGAGGGGAGGAAGGTGCGGTCTGATGCCCTCACCCCAGCCCTCTCCCACGGGGAGAGGGAGAAAACACTAGGAAGGCATCGCGATGGCCTGCTTCTCTTCGAGCAGTTTTTCCACCACGCCAGGATCCGCGAGCGTTGAGGTATCACCGAGGTTGCTGGTGTCTCCAGCCGCGATTTTGCGCAAGATACGACGCATAATTTTGCCGGAACGGGTTTTCGGCAGCGAGTCGGTCCAGTGCAGCACGTCCGGCGTCGCCAGCGGGCCAATCTCTTTACGCACCCAGTTGCGCACCTCAGCGTAGAGCTCAGGCGACGGCTCTTCGCCGTGGTTCAGGGTGACATAGGCGTAAATCGCCTGGCCTTTGATGTTGTGCGGAATACCGACCACGGCGGCTTCGGCAATCTTCGGATGCGACACCAGCGCCGATTCAATCTCAGCGGTGCCCAGACGGTGGCCGGAGACGTTCAGCACGTCGTCCACGCGCCCGGTTATCCAGTAATAGCCATCTTCGTCACGACGCGCGCCGTCGCCGCTGAAGTACATGTTTTTAAAGGTCGAGAAGTAGGTCTGCTCGAAGCGATCGTGATCGCCGAACAGAGTACGCGCCTGACCCGGCCAGGAGTCTGTGATCACCAGGTTGCCTTCGGTGGCGCCTTCCAGCGGGTTGCCTTCGTTATCCACCAGCGCAGGCTGCACGCCGAAGAACGGACGGGTTGCGGAACCGGCCTTCAGCTGCGTGGCGCCCGGCATCGGAGTGATCATGAAACCGCCGGTTTCGGTCTGCCACCAGGTGTCCATCACCGGGCATTTCTCGTTACCGATTTTCTTCCAGTACCACTCCCAGGCTTCAGGGTTGATTGGCTCACCCACGGAACCGAGGATGCGCAATGAAGAGCGGTCAGTGCCTTCGATGGCTTTATCGCCTTCCGCCATTAATGCGCGGATCGCCGTTGGCGCGGTGTAGAGAATGTTGACCTGGTGTTTGTCGACCACCTGACACATACGCGCCGGGGTCGGCCAGTTTGGTACGCCCTCAAACATCAGCGTGGTTGCGCCACAGGCCAGCGGGCCGTACAGCAGATAGCTGTGTCCGGTAACCCAGCCCACGTCGGCGGTACACCAGTAGATGTCGCCCGGATGGTAGTCGAAGACGTATTTAAAGGTGGTGGCCGCATAGACCAGATAGCCGCCGGTGGTGTGCAGCACGCCTTTCGGCTTACCGGTGGAGCCGGAGGTATAAAGAATGAACAGCGGATCTTCTGCGTTCATCTCTTCCGGCTGATGCTGGTCGCTCGCTTTCTCGATCAGGTCGCTCCACCACAGGTCGCGCCCCTCGTTCCAGTCGATTTTGCCGCCGGTACGCTTAAGGACGATAACGTTACTGACCGTTTTGACGTTCGGGTTTTTCAGCGCTTCGTCGACGTTTTTCTTCAGTGGGATACCGCGCCCGGCGCGCACGCCTTCATCGGCGGTGATCACCAGTTTTGAACTGGAATCGACAATGCGGCCCGCTACCGCCTCTGGCGAGAACCCGCCGAAAATTACCGAGTGGATCGCGCCGATACGCGCGCAGGCCAGCATGGCCACCGCCGCTTCCGGCACCATCGGCATATAGATAGCGACCACATCGCCTTTTTTAATGCCCTTTTCCAGCAGGACGTTGGCGAAGCGGCACACGTCGCGGTGCAGCTCTTTGTAGGTAATGTGTTTGCTTTGCGAGGCATCATCGCCTTCCCAGATGATGGCCGTCTCGTTCCCGCGCTCGGCAAGGTGACGATCGAGGCAGTTCGCCGCCAGGTTCAGGGTGCCATCTTCATACCATTTAATGGAGACATTGCCGGGTGCAAAGGAGGTGTTCTTCACCTTCTGATAAGGTTTGATCCAGTCAAGGATATGGCCCTGCTCACCCCAGAAGGTGTCCGGGGCGGTGATAGATTGCTGATATTTCTCGTGGTACTGCTCCGGGGTGATCAGGCAACGGTCCGCAATATTTGCGGGAATGTCGTGTTTATGTATTTGGCTCATGGCTTTTTTTCTCCTTGTAAGATGTTAATAATATGTCGCAAAAACGTTAATTGTAGGGGCTTTACAAGCTTTGTTTATTATTTGGGCTACAGATCACGCATTGTTTGAAGAGTATGAAAATTGAGCGAATGAAACTTTGAAGGAAAATAATTGATGCTGACGATTATTCACATTTATGTTTAAAAAAGCGTTTTTATAACAAAAGGTTATTTATAAGAATTAGAACAAACTCCCGTCATCGTCGCTTTTATGAGTGAAACGCGTCGTTCTTTAAGGCTTGCGCAACAGGTCGCGCAAATGATACTCATACGCCGCGTTAAAAAATCCCATAAACCAACGCAACACAATTCATACCCTTTCAGTATGTCTCCCTGTTCATGCAGTTTGAGTGAATAAGGCGCTTCATTGAGGAAGTCAGTTTCTATGAAAAACGTTAAAGTCAGCCTTGCCTGGCAGATCTTAATCGCCCTTGTGCTGGGCATCTTGCTGGGCAGTTACCTCCACTATCATAGCGACAGCCGCGAATGGCTGATTGCGAACCTGCTCTCTCCGGCAGGGGATATCTTTATTCATCTGATCAAGATGATTGTGGTACCGATTGTGATCTCGACGCTGGTGGTCGGTATTGCGGGCGTCGGCGATGCGAAACAGTTAGGCCGTATTGGCGCGAAAACCATTATCTATTTCGAAGTGATCACTACGGTTGCGATTATCCTCGGTATCACGCTGGCGAACGTGTTCCAGCCGGGTTCCGGGATCGATATGTCGCAGCTGGCCACGGTGGATATTTCGAAATACCAAAGTACGACCGCTGACGTGCAGAGTCATGCGCATGGCCTGATGGGCACTATTCTGTCGCTGGTGCCGACCAACATCGTGGCGTCGATGGCGAAGGGCGAGATGCTGCCTATCATCTTCTTCTCGGTGCTGTTTGGTCTGGGACTCTCTTCACTGCCGGCGACGCATCGCGAACCGCTGGTGACCGTGTTCCGCTCTATCTCCGAAACCATGTTTAAAGTGACCCACATGGTGATGCGTTACGCGCCGGTAGGGGTGTTTGCGCTTATCGCGGTGACCGTGGCGAACTTCGGTTTTGCCTCCCTGTGGCCGCTGGCGAAGCTGGTGCTCCTGGTGCACTTCGCCATTCTGTTCTTCGCGCTGGTGGTGCTGGGGATCGTGGCGCGCCTGTGCGGGCTGAGCATCTGGATCCTGATTCGCATCCTGAAAGATGAGTTGATTCTGGCGTACTCCACGGCAAGTTCTGAGAGCGTGCTGCCGCGCATCATTGAGAAGATGGAAGCCTACGGCGCGCCTGCCTCTATTACCAGCTTCGTGGTACCGACCGGCTACTCCTTTAACCTGGACGGTTCGACGCTGTACCAGAGCATCGCCGCTATCTTTATTGCGCAGCTGTACGGCATTGACCTGTCGCTGTGGCAGGAGATCGTACTGGTGCTGACGCTGATGGTGACGTCCAAAGGTATTGCAGGCGTTCCGGGCGTCTCCTTCGTGGTGCTGCTGGCAACGCTTGGCAGCGTCGGTATTCCGCTGGAAGGTCTGGCGTTTATCGCCGGTGTTGACCGTATCCTCGACATGGCGCGTACCGCGCTGAACGTGGTGGGGAATGCTCTGGCGGTGCTGGTTATCGCCAAGTGGGAACACAAATTCGATCGTAAAAAAGCGCTGGCGTATGAACGCGAGGTGCTGGGTCGTTTTGATAAGACGGCCGACCAGTAACATCCTAAGCCCGGTGGCGCTGCGCTTACCGGGCCTGCGGGTTTTGTAGGCCGGGTAAGGCGAAGCCGCCACCCGGCACTTTACTCCCCGCTTAACGCATCAAACTCTTCGCATCCCGTATCAAACCCTTCCGTACAGCTCAGGTTCAACCAGTAGAGCGCTTTCTGTTTATTGGGCGTGATAAAGCCTTTCTCTCCCTGCCTGAACAACATCCCTGCCCAGTACTCGGCGTAGCCCGTGCGTGAAAGTGCCGAGCTCCGCTTGAACCACGAGGCGGCCTGCACGTCGTCCTGGGCCACTTCAACGCCGTTGGCATAAATCAGCCCGAGCAGCATTTGCGCATCTACCGCAGAATCGTTATCGATATCTTCGGCCGCCGTTTGCAGCAGTTTGATGGCCTGAGGATAGTCAGTTTTACCTGCCTGAGTATTGACCAGCACGCGCGCCAGCATGATCGCGCCGCGTTTGCTGCCCGCTATGGTTGCCTGCTGCGCCAGTGCCTTAGCTTGCGCATAATTTCCCTGGGTAAAGAGGATTTGAGAGAGCAGCCCCATGGCGTCGACATCGCCACCTTTAGCGGCTTTCTCGGCCCACAGCGCGGCCTGCTTGCTGTCACCGGAGCTAAGGTATGTATCGGCCAAATAATACTGGGCACGGGCGTCACCCGCTTCAGCCTGTTCTTTGTACTGACTGCCAATCTCGTCGGCACGGACAAGCGATGTAAAAAGTAACAACAACAGAAAAATATGTTTCATGGGTTCTTATCATCGGGGTACACGCCGCGCAGTATAATCGCGGCGACAGAAGAAAAAAATGGGTGCATTAAGACCTCAGCATCCTGCAAGCCGGGCGGAACCGTGGTTCCGCCCGTAGAGGTTAGCCTGCGTTACAGGCTAATTTTGCCGCCACCTCCTGATGTTCACCCTTTATTGAAAACTCGCATAACTTACCTCGAGTAATAAAGGTAAAGATCACTATCGTCAGGCAAATAATAAAGACGATGCCTAACGCAGTTTTTAATGGCGTCATGCCTTTTACTCCTTGTCAAAAAAAGAATAAGAGGCTACTCTCAACTTGTTCGGAGTTGAGGGAGTAGCCTCGGGTAAATGAAAATTTCCCGGGGCTTTCTACTTTCTGTCCCTCAACAATGCTCAAGACAGAAAGTCTTAAGCACCCGCCGCACATCTTATCCCTCTGAATTAAAATGCAAAGATGTAATTCTTTTTCGCGAAAATTACATTATTTCTGCGAGCCGCTTTCCAGAATAATAATTCATATATTTGATGAGTTAATCGGAAATAAAAAGGGAGTGAATATCTCACTCCCTTTATTCACTTATGAATTAACGGCTTCAGCCCATTGCGCTTTCGCGCAGTCGGGCTTTCAGCTTGTTATATTCGTCGATGACATACTGTTCCGCAGCGTGCTGATCCGCAATTGGCTCCACGCGTACGGCGCAGTATTTATACTCCGGCGTTTTGGTTATCGGACTTAAGTTCTCCGTGACCAGCTCGTTACAGGCGCCAATCCACCACTGGTAGGTCATATAGACCGCCCCTTTGTTCGGACGATCGCTGACCTGCGCACGGGTAATGATCCGGCCTTTGCGCGAGTTCACCCACACCAGCGCTTCATCCTCAATGCCGAGGCGCTCTGCGTCGGCGGTGTTGATTTGCGCGTAGCCCGGTTCGTCCGCCAGCGCCGCCAGCGCGGCGCAGTTGCCGGTCATCGAGCGACAGGAGTAGTGGCCTACTTCACGCACGGTGGAGAGCACCATCGGATACTCGTCGGTGAGTTTATCGATCGGCGCGACCCAGTCGCAGGTGAAGAACTGCGCCAGCCCGTTCGGGGTGTCGAACTTCTCTTTAAAGAGATAGGACGTCCCCTGGTCGGCTTCTGACTCATCCCGACACGGCCACTGGATGTATCCCAGCTCACCCATTTTTTCATAGGTTGCACCGTAGAAGTCCGGACACAGATTGCGCAGCTCGTCCCAGATCTCCTGAGTGTTGTTGTAGTGCATCGGGTAGCCCATGCGGGTGGCGATTTCGCTGATGATCTGCCAGTCGGTTTTCAGATCCCACTTCGGCTCGACCGCCTTAAAGAAGCGCTGGAAGCCGCGGTCCGCCGCCGTGTAGACGCCTTCATGCTCGCCCCAGGAGGTTGACGGTAGAATCACATCCGCCGCCGCCGCGGTTTTAGTCATGAAGATATCCTGGACAATCACCAGCTCCAGATCCTCGAACCCTTTGCGCACCGCAGACAGCTCGGCGTCGGTCTGGAGCGGATCTTCACCCATGATGTAGGCCGCACGCACTTCGCCGTGCGCCGCGCGGTGCGGCAGCTCGCTGATGCGATATCCGGTGTGTTCCGGCAGGCTTTCCACGCCCCAGGCCTTCGCGAATTTCTCGCGGTTTTCCGGGAACTTCACGTACTGGTAGCCCGGGTAGGTGTCCGGCAGCGCGCCCATATCGCAGGCGCCCTGAACGTTATTCTGACCACGTACCGGGTTGACGCCTACGTGCGCTTTACCCAGATTGCCGGTCAGCATCGCGAGGCTTGTCAGAGAACGCACGGTTTCCACACCCTGATAGAACTGGGTCACGCCCATTCCCCACAGGATGGCGGCGGTTTTCGCCCCGGCATACATCCGTGCCGCCTGGCGGATCTCCTGCGCGCTGACGCCGGTGATTGTTTCCACCGACTCTGGCGTATAGCCTTCGACAATTTTCCGATACTGTTCAAAACCTTCCGTACGGGTCGCGACAAACGCCTGGTCGTACAGGTTCTCCTCAATAATGACGTGCCCCATTGCGTTCAACAGCGCGATGTTCGAGCCGTTTTTCAACGCGATGTGCATATCCGCAATGCGCGCGGTTTCAATTTTGCGCGGATCGCAGACGATGATTTTCGCCCCGTTCTGCTTAGCGCGAATAACGTGGTTCGCGACGATAGGGTGAGAATCCGCCGGGTTATAGCCAAAGATGAAGACGAGATCGGTGTTATCTATCTCGTTGATGGCATTACTCATTGCGCCGTTACCGACCGACTGGTGCAGACCTGCAACCGATGGGCCGTGTCAGACGCGAGCGCAGCAGTCGACGTTATTGGTTCCAATAACGGCGCGCGCGAATTTTTGCATCACATAGTTGGTTTCATTGCCCGTCCCGCGTGAGGAGCCGGTGGTCTGAATCGCATCCGGGCCATATTTGGCCTTGATGGCGCTCAGACGCGTGGCGACGTAATCCAGCGCCTCGCTCCAGGAGACGGCTTCCAGCTTGCCGCCGCGCTCGCGGCGGATCATAGGGGTTTTCAGGCGCGGGGTGAGGATTTGGGTATCGTTAATAAAATCCCAGCCGTAGTAACCTTTCAGGCATAGCGTGCCCTGGTTGGTTTTCCCCTGTGCGGCCTCCGCCCGGACGATTTTGCCGTTATCGACCACCAGGTGGATCTTGCAACCTGAGGCACAATAAGGGCAAACCGTGACGACTTTTTTCATCAGTCTGCTCCAGTTAATCGAATCATTCGCACCCACTATGCAGCTTCTATGCCATGTTTTTTGTATGGGTATACCCTGACTTTACGGTCCCTTCGCGGTGAAAACCCTGACAAAAAGCAGCCAATCGTCAAAATTGACGTGTCGACAGGGCAGCGGATGTGACATGGGTTGAATTTCCGTCACTGAAAAAACCATTTGACTGGAGCCGACGGCAGAATGGTTCAGACTTAACATAATCCCCTGACGGAAGCATACGATGAAACCGGCGATTCTGGTGGTAGATGACGATACGGCAGTCTGCGAACTGCTTCAGGACGTGCTAAGCGAGCACGTCTTTAGCGTGCTTGTCTGCCATAACGGCCAGGATGCACTGCGGCAGGTACAGCAGGAGCCGAATATCGCGCTGGTGCTGCTGGATATGATGCTGCCGGATATCAACGGCTTACAGGTTTTGCTGCAGCTGCAAAAGCAGCGCCCGGCGCTACCGGTGATCATGTTAACCGGGCTGGGCAGTGAGTCAGACGTGGTTGTGGGGCTGGAGATGGGGGCCGACGATTATATTGGCAAACCGTTCAACCCGCGCGTGGTGGTCGCCCGCGTTAAAGCGGTATTGCGCCGTACGGGCGTGCTGGCTGCGGAAGTCCCCGCAGCGCCCGTAGCGGGCATTGCTTTTAACGGATGGACGCTCGATACCACCCGCTGTGAGCTGAGCGATCCGCAGCGTAACCCTGTCCCCTTAACCCAGGGCGAGTACGGCCTGCTGCTGGCGCTTACGCAAAATGCCCGTCGGGTGCTGAGTCGTGACCGGCTGCTTGAGCTGACCCACAGCGAAAGCGCGGACGTGTTCGACCGCACGATTGACGTGTTGATCATGCGCCTGCGCCGGAAGATCGAGGCTAATCCGCATCAGCCTGCGCTCATCAAAACCATCCGGGGGCTGGGTTACGTGTTTGCCACCGATGTTTCACATAGCGAGAAAGCGGCCTAAGTATTCTCTTTGATAAACAGCTGCAGCTCGGCCAGCGTTTTCGCGCCGTCAATCGCGTTGGCGGCCAGCAGGCTGGCTCGCGCGCAGGCGTGTGCAAGATAAATGCTCTCCGTGAGCGGGAGCGATTCATGGCAGCCGTATAAAAACCCCGCGCAAAACGCATCGCCCGCGCCGACGCTGCCGACAATGTCTTTTTGCTCCAGGAGCCATGAGGGGATCCAGCGACCTTGCTCACCCGGCGCTTCGCCCCACGCGCCTTCCGGACAGTGGATCACCACCCGCTGACGCACGCCTGCCGCCAGCAGCTGCGTCGCGGCATCGGCGATATGGGCGATATTCAGCACATCGTCGCCGTCGCGCATCTCCAGCCCGCTAAACTCCCCGGCTTCCAGGTCGTTAATCACCAGATAATCAAGGTGGCGCAGGGCTGGAAGCACCAGCGGCTGGTAGCGCGGGTCGCCCTTGCGGGACACCAGATCGAGCGACGTTTCATACCCCTGGTCGCGCATCTGCGCCAGCAGGCGCGCGCTGCGGGTACCAAACTCGTCATCGGGCATATCCAGGCTGTCGAGCAGCAGCAGGTAGCCGAGATGGAAGATCTTCATCGATCCGTCTAAGCGATCGAAGGCGGGAAGATCCAGCAGGCGGTTGGCGCCCGGCGAGTGGAAGAAGGTGCGCTGTCCGCTGGGATCGGTCATAACCTGCGACATGGAGGTCGGGGCAAAGGTGGTGCGCTGCACGCGCTGGCGGTTGACGTGGTACTGGTCGAGCATTGCCAGAATGTAATCCCCGTCGGCATCTTCACCAATCAGCCCCACTGCCTGCAGCGGCAGGCCAACGTGCATTTTTGCCAGCGTCAGCAGCACGTTGAGCGGCGCGCCGCCGGTTGAGCGTTCGCTGTGGGTAATTTCCGCCAGCCAGCCGCGCTCCGGCCACTGCACGATCTGGTGGACGTGATCCACCAGCATGTTGCCTGCGGCGATGATGCCTTTGCGTTCCATTATGCCTGCCCCGCGCTGCCGAAGATGCGCATCTGTTCGGCGACCGTATCGGTAATCGCCTCTTCTATCCCCAGCAGCAGCTCGGCAAACTCATCGTACAGCGGCTGACGGTTCGCCATGCGCTGCTCCACGGCGGCGAGTGCGGCCTGCGACATGCCGGTGTAGAAGTTGATTTTATGAATGCCGAGCCCGATGGCGCGGCGGAAGTCGGCATCGCTAATCCCGGAGCCGCCGTGTAAAACCAGCGGCAGCCCCGTCTGCTGGCGAATGGCGTCCAGGCGTGGGAAATCGAGTTTCGGCTCGCCCTTGTATTTACCGTGCGCGTTACCGATGGCAACCGCCAGCGCGTCAATACCGGTTGAATCGACAAATTCGCGCGCCAGCTGCGGGTCGGTAAAGAACGCTTCATCCGCATGCCCGTACAGCGCGCCGCCTTCATCGCCACCGACCGCGCCCAGCTCTGCTTCCACCGACACGCCGACCGCGTGGCACATCTTCACCACCTCCCGCGTCTGGCGAATGTTCTCCTCATAGCTCAGCGTAGAGCCGTCGAACATCACCGAGCTGAACCCTAAGCGCAGGGCGCGCACCACCGCCTCGAAATGCAGGCCGTGGTCGAGATTGAGCACCACGGGAATATCGTGGCGGGCGGCCTCGAACTTCACCGCTTCGACAAGCGAATCCAGGGAGACGTACTTAAAATGCACTTCGGCGATGTTGATGATAAACGGCGAGCGTTCCTGCTTCGCGGCGGCGAACAGCGCGCGCAGGAAGTGGGAGTCGAGCACGTTAAACGCGCCCAGCGCGTAGCGATGCGCCCTGGCGTGCTCCAGACCGTCGGCAAGAGAGATCAATGGCATCATTTACTCCTTATATCCGGAACAGGTTGTACTCGTTGCACAGCACCAGCAGCGCCGGTTCGTCTTCTTCGATGTTGTTATAGCGGGCAACGGGCTGCAAAAAGTGGTTATCGTGCTCGTCGTCGTTTACCGATGACACCTCCCCAACCAGCACGTCACCGAAGCCGCGTTCTCCCCAGAAGCTGTGGTACAGACCGGGTGTCAAACAGACGCTTTCCCCTGGCATGAGGCGCAGCTGGCTGCCGGGCGCGTGGGTCTGACGGCAGCCGTCGACGGTGACCGTCACGTCGGTGTTTTCCGTTTCTTCATGCGCCCCGGCATTCCATAACTCAATAATCAGATTCCCGCCGCCCCGGTTGATGATGTCTTCCCGCTTGCGCCAGTGAAAATGCATCGGCGTCACCTGGCCGTCGCGCACGTGCATAATTTTTTCGGCATAGCACTTTTCATAAGGCACGCCGTTGGGCGAGCCGTTGCGTAGCGTAAACAGCGTCAGGCCCTCGGCGGCAAAGCTGTTGCCGCCGAACGCCGTCACGTCCCAGCCGAGCTTGAGGTCGAACACTTCCTGCCAGGCGGCCTGGTCAAGCTGCTGCCATTTTGTGGGCGGGAAGCTGGCAAACGGCGGGAGATGCACGTCGTGCATGGAAAAGAACTGTCGCGTGTGGCCGAGAATTTCATTGATGTCGGAGCGTTTCATGGGGACTCCTTGAAAACAGTTCCCTCTCCCTGCGGGAGAGGGAAAAGGATCATTTAACCGTCCAGCCCTTGTACGTGCCGACGTTCTTTTTATCGATCATCGTCACCGGGATCAGCACCGGCGCTTTCGGCGCAGGTTTGCCCTGTAGAATGTCATAGCCGATCTCCACCGCTTTTGCCGCCATCACCTGCGGATCCTGCGCCGGGGTCGCGACAAACAGCGAGTTTTCCCGCTTCAGCGCTTCTTCACCGTCCGGGCTGCCATCCACGCCGACGATAAAGAACTCGTTGCGCTGAGCCTGTTTCGCGGCCAGATCGGCGCCGATCGCGGTCGGATCGTTAATCGCAAACACGCCGTCGATCTTCGGATTGGCCGCCAGCAGGGAGGTCATGACTTCCAGACCGCCTTCACGACTGCCTTTGGCGTTTTGGTTATCCGAGAGCACCTTGATATCCGGATGTTTTTTGAATTCTGTCTGACAGCCTTCCACGCGGTTTTGCACCGCAGAGACCGGTGGTCCGTTGATGATTACCACGTTGCCTTTGCCTTTCAGGCGGTCGGTAATGTACTTACAGGCCATTTCGCCCGCCTGGGTGTTATCGGAGGTGATGGTCGCATCAGCGCCTTCCGCCGCCACGTCAACCGCAACGACCACGATCCCGGCGTCCTTCGCGCGCTTCACCGCCGGGCCGATCCCTTTGGAATCCGCAGCGTTGAGGATGATCATGTCCACCTTCGCGGCGATGAAGTTATCGATCTGCGCCACCTGCTGGCCCAGATCGTAACCGCTGGAGACCAGCGTCACCTTGACGTTATCGCCAGCCAGCTTGCGCGCTTCCAGCTCGGCACCTTTGGTGATCTGCACGAAGAACGGGTTGGCCAGGTCGCCCACCGTCACGCCGATGGACTTCAGATCTTTTGCCTGCGCAAACGGCGTTGCGGCAAGCAGCGCGCCAGCACAGAGCGCGGTCACTAACGGTTTCAAACGCATATAGTATTCCTCGAAGCTGTAGGGTTTTGTTGTTATGCACTTTGATGATGTCGGGTACGGTATTTGTCGATCAGCACCGCTATGATGATCACCGCCCCTTTGATCACCAGCTGCCAGAAGTAGGAGACGCCCATCAGCGTCATGCCGTTGTTGAGGGTGGCGATGATCAGCGCGCCAACCAGCGTGCCGGTGATCGTGCCGATCCCGCCGACGAAGCTGGTGCCGCCGAGGATCACCGCCGCAATCGCATCCAGCTCGTAGCCCGTGCCGAGGTTACCGTTGGCGCTGTAGAGGCGCGAGGCGCTCATCACGCCGCCAAGCCCGGAGAGCAGGCCGCTCATACCATAGACAAACAGCAGCACCAGCCAGACCTTAATGCCGGTCAGTCGCGCCGCCTGCATGTTGCCGCCCACCGCGTAGATGTGGACGCCGAGCGTGGTGCGGCGCAGGATGAACCAGCAGATAGCAATGACCGCCAGCGCGATCAACACCAGCCAAGGAATCGGGCCGAGGTAGTTATTGCCGATCCACTCG
Source organism: Enterobacter sp. WP_7_1 (assembly GCF_003688535.1). Classification (NCBI taxonomy): domain Bacteria; kingdom Pseudomonadati; phylum Pseudomonadota; class Gammaproteobacteria; order Enterobacterales; family Enterobacteriaceae; genus Enterobacter; species Enterobacter sp. WP_7_1. The sequence continues at coordinate 113,960 of NZ_REFK01000007.1, forward strand.
AAGCTGATGTTGGAGTTAATGACCGTCGTGCCGTCCGCCAGCAGATACGCCGCGCCGCGCAGCGCCGTATAAGTGCCGAGCGTCACGATAAAGGGCGGCAGCCCGGCAAAGGCCACCAGCGCGCCGTTGAACAGGCCCAGCACCATGCCGAGCATCAGCGCCGCCGGAATGGAGAGCATCGCAAATTCAGGGATCAGCGAGACCACCATCGCCGCTACCGCCGTAGTGCCGAGAATCGAGCCCACGGAGAGGTCAATCCCGCCGGTTAAAATGATGAAGGTCATTCCCGCCGCCAGCACAATGTTGATCGACGCCTGACGGGTAATGTTGAGCAGGTTGCTCTCGGTGAAGAAGTTCGGGGCGATAAAGCCAAATACCGCCACAATCAGGATAAGAATCGGCAGGATGCCGACCGTTTGCATCAGATCGCTCATCAGCAATTTTTTGGCGGAGGCGGATTTCGCCACCTGCTGCGGATGGGTTGGAGTTGTCATGATTGCACCGCCTGATGATGAGTGTCGTTCACGCCGGTTGCCAGCGTCATAATGTTTTCCTGAGAGATGTCGCGTCCGTGAAGTTCACCCGCAATACTGCCTTCCCGCATCACGTACACCCGGTCGCTCATGCCTACCACTTCCGGCAGCTCGCTGGAGATCATTAAAATCGCCACCCCCTTGCGCGCCATCTGGTTCATGATGCGGTAGATCTCGCTTTTCGCGCCGACGTCCACGCCGCGCGTGGGTTCGTCCAGGATCAGAATGCGTGGGCCGATGGCCACCCAGCGGGAGATCAGCAGCTTTTGCTGATTGCCGCCTGACAGCCCGCCCGCGCGCACCTGCGAATGGGGCACGCGGATGTTGAGCAATGCAATGGCGTCATCGGAAATCGACTGGGCTTTTTTGCGGTTTAGCATGCCGAAGGTCGCGTCGCGCTCCAGCGTCGCCATGGTGATGTTCTCCTGCGCCGCCAGCTCCAGAAACAGCCCCTGCTCCTTGCGGTTTTCGGTGAGAAAACCGATGCCGTTTTCGATGGCCGCACGCGGGGAGTGGATCACCACCGGCTCGCCGTCGACCTCAATCATGCCGCCGGTGGCTTTACGCACGCCGAAGATGAGCTGCGCCAGTTCGGAGCGCCCGGCCCCGACCAGGCCCGCCAGCCCGACGATTTCGCCGGAACGTACCTGCAGGCTGCAGGGCTGTACTTTTTTACCGTCGGTGAGGTGGTGGACGTTGAGACGCGGGCTGCCGAGGGGAATATCACGCTCTTTGTTGAACAGGTCGCTTAACGGGCGGCCCACCATCATGCGCACCAGCTCGGAGGCGTTTAGCTTGTCGCGCGTCAGGCTGCCGACGTACTGACCGTCGCGCAGAACGCTGACGCGATCAGAAAGTTCATACACTTCCGCCATGCGGTGGCTGATATAGATGATCGCCATCCCTTCATCGCGCAGGCGCAAAATCAGTTCAAACAGGCGATGCGTTTCCCGAGAGGAGAGGGCGGCGGTGGGCTCATCCATCACCAGAATGCGGCTGTTGCGGTGCAGCGCGCGGGCGATTTCCACCTGCTGCTGCTCGGCGATGGTCAGCTTCATCACCAGGTCGGTAGCATTGAACTGTGCGCCGAGGCGCTCAATCACCGCCTGCGCCTGGGCGGCCATCTCTTTGCGCTGCACCATCCCGCCGCGCGACAGCTCGCTGCCAAGAAAGATATTTTCGGCAACGGTCAGGTTGGGCGCGAGCTGCATCTCCTGATAAATCAGGGTAATGCCTGCGGCCAGCGCATCTTTCGGCCCTTTAATGTGAAACGGCTGACCGTCGATCAGGATCTCACCGCTGGTGGCGGTATAGGCTCCCGCGAGGATTTTCATCAGCGTACTTTTTCCCGCGCCGTTTTCGCCCATCAGCGCGTGGATCTCTCCGGGGAAGACCGTCAAATCCACACCCTTGAGAGCGTGGAAACTGCCAAACGTTTTGGCAATGCTGCGCATCTCTAAAACCGGGGTTCTGCTCATGGCGGATCTCCTGCAAATGCCGATATCTGCACTTCATCACAGGTGCGTAAATGCAAAATGTCAGAAGCTGTTCATATTTGTCATAGTTATGAATAGCTAATCGCCGTCACATTTCTCTTTTCCCTCTCCCCGTGGGAGAGGGCCAGGGTGAGGGCACCAAACCGCAGAGGAGCCCAAACCCATGCCATCACGCCCCCCCTTTTTCGCCAGCGCCCGAGGCCGCCTGCTGATTTTTAATCTGCTGGTGGTCGCCGTGACGCTAATGGTGAGCGGCGTGGCGGTGCTCGGCTTTCGTCACGCCAGCCAAATCCAGGAGCAGGTTCAGCAGCAAACGCTGGATGACATGACCGGCAGCATGAACCTCGCCCGTGATACCGCCAACGTGGCGACGGCGGCAGTGCGGCTTTCGCAGGTGGTGGGGGCGCTGGAGTACAAAGGTGAAGCCGAGCGCCTGAAGCAGACGCAAATGGCGCTGCGCCGCTCGCTGGAACAGCTTGCGGATGCGCCGCTGGCGCAGCAGGAGCCGGCGCTGGTGGCGCGCATTATTCAACGAAGCAATGAGCTCCAGCAGAGCGTGACGGAAATGCTTGAGCGCGGACAGCGACGCCATCTGGAGCGTAACGCGCTGCTGAGCTCGCTGTATCAAAGCCAGAGCTACCTGCGTCATCTGCAGGACATCAACCGCCGCTATGGCAGCAACGTACCGGATGCGCAGCAGCTGATGGAGATGGACCGGCTGATCGCCGCTGCCATCGACACCCCTTCACCGCGCGCGACCGTTCATCAACTGGACGCCGTGGCCGCAGCGCTGCCTCAAAATGCCGTACAGCCAGTTGTGAAGGGGGTTCTGCCTGATTTTAATGCCGAGTTAGGCAAGCTTGCCCCGCTGTCGAAGCAGCTGGAAGAGAGCGATCTGGCGATAAGCTGGTATATGTTCCACATCAAGGCGCTGGTGGCGATCCTCAACGGTGACATTAATCAGTACGTCGAGCAGGTGGCGCAGGCCTCCCGGCTTCGCACGGCCCAGAGCCATCACGAGCTGCAGTCCATCAGCGTGTTTATCAGCATCTTCGCCGTCCTGGCGCTGATCATTACCGGGTGCGCCTGCTGGTATATCTACCGCAATCTGGCCTCCAACCTGACGGCCATTTCCCGGGCGATGTCGCGCCTTGCTCACGGCGAACAGGATGTTTCCGTTCCCGCCCTCCAGCGGCGCGATGAGCTGGGCGAGCTGGCGCGCGCGTTTAACGTTTTTGCCCGCAATACTGCCTCGCTTGAGCACACCACGCGCCTGCTGAAAGAGAAAACCACGCAGATGGAGATCGACCGCGTCGAGCGTCAGGGGCTGGAAGAGGCGCTGCTGCACAGCCAGAAGATGAAGGCGGTCGGACAGCTGACCGGCGGGCTGGCGCATGATTTTAACAACCTGCTGGCGGTGATCATCGGCAGCCTTGAGCTCACCGACCCCGAATCAAAAGATGCGCCGCGCATTAGCCGGGCGCTGAAGGCGGCCGAGCGTGGTGCCTTACTGACGCAGCGCCTGCTGGCGTTTTCCCGCAAGCAGTCCCTGACGCCGCATGCGGTAGAGATGCTGCCGCTGCTGGAGAACCTCCGGGAACTGATGCGCCACTCCCTGCCTGCCACCCTGACCCTGGAAATTGAAGCGCAAACCCCGGCGTGGCCCGCCTGGATAGACGTCAGCCAGCTTGAAAACGCCATCATCAACCTGGTGATGAACGCGCGCGATGCAATGGAAGGGCAAAGCGGGGTGATTAAAATTCGGACCTGGAACCAGCGAGTCACCCGCAGCGACGGGCGCAGGCAGGACATGGTGGCGCTGGAAGTCATCGACCGAGGCAGCGGCATGTCGCAGGAGGTGAAATCCCGGGTCTTTGAACCGTTCTTCACCACCAAGCAGACCGGGAGCGGGAGCGGGTTGGGCCTGTCGATGGTCTACGGCTTTGTCCGCCAGTCCGGTGGTCGCGTGGAGATTGAAAGCGCGCCGGGGCAGGGAACGACCGTCCGGCTTCATCTCCCGCGCTCCGTGCTGCCCGCCGCTGCAGATGATGAAGCGCTGTCAGCCACCGACTCCGTGGATAGCGAGCGGCTTGTTCTGGTGCTGGAAGATGAGGCGGATGTCCGTCAGACCCTGTGCGAGCAGCTGCATCAGCTTGGTTACCTGACGCTGGAAGCGGACAACGGCGAGCAGGCGCTGAATATGCTGGCGGCGTCACCGGATATTGGCATGTTTATCAGCGACCTGATGCTGCCCGGCAGCCTCAGCGGAGCCGAGGTGATTAACCATGTGCGCAGCCATTATCCGCAGCTTCCGGTGCTGCTGATCAGCGGCCAGGATTTACGGCCCGCGCATAACCCTCAGCTGCCGGACGTCCAGCTACTGCGTAAGCCGTTTACGCGGGTGCAGCTGGCGCAGGCGCTGCGGAAAGTGATGGTAATTTGAGATTCCTCCGCTACCCCCGTTCCCTGTCGTTCATTATCGTAAAGCCAGTTCACCTGCGAGTCTGGCCTTATGAAACGTTACTCAACTGCTCTGTTATTCGGTCTGCTGTCACTCACCAGCCAGCTGGCTCATGCCGATATTGTCGATGATGCTATTGGCAACATTCAGCAGGCGATCAACGATGCCTATAATCCCAGCAGCAGCCGCAGCAGCGATGACGACGATCGTTATGATCGCAGCCGTCAAATCGACAGCCGCCAGTACGACGATCGCCGTCGGCAGCTTGAAGACAGACGTCGCCGTCTCGACGAGCGTCAGCGTCAGCTGGATGACGATCGCCGTCGGTTAGAAGAGGATGAGCGCAGGTTAGAGGACGATTACGATCGAGGTTAAGTGCGGCCTGTTGCCCTCACCCCGACCCTCTCCCACGGGAGAGGGAGAAAACCTAATCCAGTACCAGCACCATCCCGTCATAGCCCGCTTCTATGCCCTGCGGCAACGGATTATCCATCATCCACACGTCAAACTGATGGCTGACGTGCGTCAGGATCACCTGCGGGCAGCCAATCGCCTCGTTTAACGCAATCACGGTATTTAAGTCGCAATGGTTTCGCGGCGTCTCGTTGCGCGGTTCATGACTGCAGTCGATAATCATCGCCTGCGGCTGATTGTTGAGCAGGAACTTCACCGTTTTTTCCGGCAGCCCGGCGGTGTCGGAAAGCCAGGCCACGCGGCTGTGGGCTGATTCCAGCAAATACCCGAAGGTCAGTTTTGAATGGTTGAGCGGCAGCGGCGTGACCCGCAAACCCTGAAGTTCAAACATCACAAACGGTTCGACCGTGTGGCTGAAATCCAGAATCCCCGGATGTTTAAACAGGTCGTCGCATCCCGCTTCGTCCGGCGGACCGTAAACCGGAATGGTCGCGCCAACGCCCCAGCGCAGGGGGAAGAGCCCCTGGACGTGATCCATATGGTAATGGGTCAGCAAAAACTGCTGAAAGCTGCCTGCGGGCCAGTCGTCCATCAGGTGCGGAATGCCCGCGTCCAGCAGCGTCACCGCATCGTTGAATTTGACCACCGCGCTGCAGGGGCGACGGCGATAGTTGTCCTGCAGGCGCGCCCGGCGGCAGGCCGCGCAGTCGCAGCCAAAGACCGGCACCAGCTGGGCGCCACCGGTTCCCGTCAACGTGATGGTCAGACTCATAGCGCACCTCTACAGCGGTTTGGTGAATCGGAAATGGCTCTGCGTGTATCCTTCACGAACGTAAAAACGGTGCGCGTCGGTGCGCTTCACGCTGGTGGAAAGCTCGGTCAGCTCCGCGCCGGCCTGTCGTGCCACCTCTTCCGCCCAGGCCAGCAGCTGACTGCCCACCTTTAACCCGCGCGCCTGCGGCATCACCACCAGCTCCTGGATCTCGCCGATCCAGCGCGCGTGATGGAGGTGAAACTGCATGTGCAGACCGATCATGCCGATGACCTGTCCCTCTCTCTCCGCAAGCTGGTAGCGCATGTTGCGATCCTGCAGATTGGCAAGAAACCCGGAGTGGAACGCCTGATGGTCGAACTCTGCCTGCTTCAGTTCGCAGATCAGGGCATAGACAATCTGCGCATCGTCGGCGGTAGCGGGGCGAAGCTGGCAGTCAGGCATGCTGTTTCTCCTTCTGACGGATAAGCGATAAAAAGGTATCGACTGACTGTAGCAAACTTCCGTCGTTATTGAGGATGTGGCAGTCGAACGGGGCATAGCGGGCCGCACGCTCAAGCCGCTGATCGATCTCACGGGCTGATTCACGCCCCCGGTTCTGCAACCGGCTGCGCAGGACGTCCGGCGAAACCTGCAGACAGACCGGCAGCAGGGCCGCCTCATAGCGGGCGCGCGCTTGTGGCAGATGCGCGCGCGAGCCGTTAACCAGCACGTCAAAACCCGCGTGCAGCCAGAGGTCGATCTCAATGCCGACACCGTAATAAAAGCCGTTGGCGTGCCAGCTCAGCGCCAGCAGGTTTTGCCCGGCGCGGGTAAAAAACTCCTGCTCGCTCAGGGCGATATGGTTTTCACTTCCGGCGTTGGCCGCGCGGGTTATGTACCTGTGCGCGACCAAAAGCCGCGCGTGTTCCTGCTGCCGCAGCGCCGACAGCAGGCTATCCTTACCGGAGCCTGACGGCCCCATCAGCCAGATGAGCCTTCCCATCAGAACACCCTTTTTCCCTGACGCCAGACGTGGTCGATATGAACGTGCTCGCCCTTGCGGTGGGCGAGTACCAGGTCCGCGCGTTTACCCTCGGCGATTTCCCCGCGATCCTGAAGGTTAAGCGCGGTGGCCGGGTTTTTCGTCACCAGACGAATCGCCTGCGGCAGCGTAAAGCTGTTGCTCTCATCGTCGGCAACCCGAAACGCCGCATCCAGCAGGCTGGCGGGGTAGTAGTCGGACGAGAGAATATCCAGCAGGCCGAGCGAGGCAAGCCTGCTTGCCGCGACGTTACCGGAGTGCGAGCCGCCGCGCACGATGTTCGGTGCGCCCATCAGCACGTTCATGCCGTGCCTGCGTGAGGCTTCAGCCGCTTCAAACGTAGTGGGAAATTCGGCGATCACGCTGCCAAGCTGGTGGGATTCACGTACGTGATCGTGCGTGGCGTCGTCATGGCTGGCCAGCGCGATGTTGCGGTCCCGGCACATCGCGGCAATCCTGAGACGGTTTGGCTGCGACCACTTGGCCGCAAGCGCCAGCTGCTCTTCCTCGTAGCGCGCCATCTCTGCGTCGTTGAGAGAATATTTGCCCTGATAGTATTCGCGATACTTTTCAATGTTGGCGAACTGGCGCTGCCCCGGCGAGTGGTCCATCAGGGAGACCAGCGAGACCGGCTCGCGCCCGACCAGCTTTTCAAACAGCGGCAGGGTGGTGTGATGCGGCAGCTCGCAGCGCAGGTGCAGGCGGTGCTCGGCGCGGTTGAGGCCGCGTTTTTGCGTCTCCTCCACGGCGTTGATCATTTTCTCGAGATTCTCCAGGCGATCGCCGCCGTCGCGCACGTCGCCAATCGCCACCGCGTCAAGCACGGTGGTAATGCCGCTGGCGACCATCAGCGCGTCGTGGCTGCTCATCGCCGAATGGGCGGGCCAGTCCACCTTCGGGCGCGGGGTGAAGAATTTGTCCAGATTATCGGTATGCAGCTCAATCAGCCCCGGCAGCAGCCAGCCGCCTTCGCCGTCCATCGCTTCAGGGGCACAGCTCTGGGTTTCGGCAAAGGCGCGAATAACGCCTTCATGGACTTCAACCGAGCCATCAACAACTTCATTTTCCAGCACCAGCTTGACGTTATTGATAATCATGCGTGGACCCCCATCGGGTGCAGTCGGTCTGCGACGCGGCTGCGTACGGTTTCGTCGTGGAAGATCCCGACGATCGCCGCCCCGCGCGCTTTTGCCTGTTCGATCAGCTCCACCACGGCGGCGCTGTTTTTATCGTCGAGCGAGGCGGTGGGTTCATCCAGAAGTAAAATCGGGTAGTCGACGATAAACCCGCGGGCGATATTGACGCGCTGCTGCTCGCCGCCGGAAAAGGTCGACGGGGCGAGGTGCCACAGGCGTTCAGGCACGTTGAGGCGCGTCAGCAGGCTGGCGGCTTTGGCGGCGCAGGTTTCACGCGGCACGCCGAGATCCAGCAGGGGCTGCATCACCACGTCCAGGGCGGAGATCCGCGGGATCACCCGCAGAAACTGGCTGACCCAGCCGATCGTCGTGCGGCGCACTTCCAGCACCTTACGCGCGGGGGCCTGCACCAGATCGACCCATTCATCGTTGTGGCGAATGTGAATGTGGCCTTCATCCGGCAGATAGTTGGCATAAAGGGAGCGCAGCAGGGTGGATTTTCCGCTGCCGGAATGGCCGTGCAGCACCACGCATTCGCCGCTGCTGACCTCTAACGAGGCATTTTGCAGCACCGGCAGGCGCACGCCGTTTTGCTGGTGGAGCACAAAGGTCTTACTTACGTTTTGTACGTGGATCATGTTGGCCTCTTAATTCTGTAATACAGAGGACACCAGCAGCTGGGTGTACGGATGGTGCGGATCGTCGAGCACCCGGTCGGTTAACCCACTTTCCACCACCTGGCCCTGCTTCATTACCAGCAGGCGGTCCGCCAGCAGGCGCGCAACGCCTAAATCGTGGGTGACAATCACCACCGCAAGGTTTAGCTCCACCACCAGGCCGCGCAGCAGGTCGAGCAGGCGCGCCTGCACGGAGACGTCCAGCCCGCCGGTGGGTTCATCCATAAACACCAGCTTCGGATGGGTGACCAGGTTGCGGGCAATCTGCAGGCGCTGCTGCATCCCGCCGGAGAAGGTTGTCGGCAGGTCGTCGATGCGCGAGGCGGGGATTTCCACCTCTTCCAGCCAGTGCTGGGCGGTGGCGCGGATGTTGCCGTAGTGGCGCGCGCCGGTGGCCATCAGGCGTTCGCCGATGTTGCCTCCGGCGGAGACCTGACGGCGCAGGCCGTCCATCGGGTGCTGATGCACCACGCCCCACTCGGTGCGCAGCAGGCGACGGCGCCCGGCCTCGCTCATGCCGTAAAGGGATTGGCCCTCATACAGAATGTCGCCGTTCTGCGGCGTCAGGCGCGCGGAGATGGACTTCAGCAGGGTGGTTTTGCCGGAGCCGGACTCGCCGACGATCCCCAGCACCTCGCCCGGCCACAGCTCGAACGACACGTCGCTAAAGCCTTTGCCCGGCGCATACAGGTGAGTCAGGTTATTAACCGAAAGCAGCGGTTTCATTGGCCGTTCGCCTCGCTCTGTTGGCGGCAGTAATCGGTGTCGGAGCAGACAAACATCCGTTTGCCCGTGTCGTCCAGCACCACTTCGTCCAGATAGCTGTGTTTGGATCCGCAGATGGCGCACGGCTCGTCCCACTCCTGCACCGTAAACGGGTGATCGTCGAAATCCAGGCTTTCCACGCGGGTGTAAGGCGGAACGGCGTAGATGCGTTTTTCGCGCCCGGCGCCGAACAGCTGCAGGGCGGGCATCATGTCCATCTTCGGGTTATCGAATTTCGGGATCGGCGACGGGTCCATCACGTAGCGCCCGTTCACCTTCACCGGGTAGGCGTAGGTGGTGGCGATATGGCCGAAGCGGGCGATATCCTCATACAGCTTCACCTGCATTACCCCGTACTCTTCCAGCGCGTGCATGGTGCGGGTTTCGGTTTCGCGCGGCTCGATAAAGCGCAGCGGCTCCGGGATCGGCACCTGGAAAATTAAAATCTGATCTTCCGTCAGTGGGGTTTCGGGGATGCGGTGACGGGTCTGGATCAGCGTCGCGTCTTCGGTTTTTTCGGTGGTATTGACGCCGGTGACGCGCTGGAAGAAGCTGCGGATCGACACGGCGTTGGTGGTGTCGTCGGCGCCCTGATCGATGACCTTCAGCACGTCCGCCTCGCCGATCACGCTGGCGGTGATCTGAATACCGCCCGTGCCCCAGCCGTAGGGCATCGGCATTTCGCGGCCGCCGAACGGCACCTGATAGCCCGGAATAGCCACCGCTTTAAGTATTGCGCGGCGGATCATGCGTTTGGTTTGCTCGTCCAGATAGGCAAAGTTGTAGCCGCTTAAGTTAGCCATTTTTGCGCTCCCGTTGCAGGCGTTTCAGCAGTTCCAGTTCGGCCTGGAAATCGACGTAGTGCGGCAGCTTGAGGTGCGAGACAAAACCGGCGGCCTCAACGTTATCCGCGTGGGCCAGCACGAACTCTTCGTCCTGCGCCGGGCCTGCAACGTGCTCGCCGTAGTCCGGCGCCTGCAGGGCGCGGTCGACCAGCGCCATTGCCATGGCCTTGCGCTCGCCGAGGCCGAATACCAGCCCGTAGCCGCGGGTAAAGTGCGGGTCTTCGTCTTCCGGGGCGACGAAACCGTTGACCATTTCACACTCGGTCATCAGCAGTTCGCCGACGTTCACCGCAAAAACCAGCTCTTCAGGCACGATTTCGACGTCGATGTAGCCGCTGCGAATTTCGGCCGCAAACGGGTGGTTGCGCCCGTAGCCGCGCTGGGTGGAGTAGGCCAGCGCCAGCAGATAGCCTTCGTCGCCGCGCATCAGCTGCTGCAGGCGGGACGAGCGCGAGCACGGGTAAACCGGCGGCGTGCGGGTGATGTCATCCGGCTGCGCGCCTGAGTCTTCCTCCGCCTTCGCCAGGCCCTGTTTTGCCAGCAGGCTGAAGACGTGCGGAGACGGTTCCTGTTCGGCATCGGAGGTGCTGAGCGTCGGCGCTTCGCCGTTCGCCAGCAGGGTAAAATCCAGCAGGCGGTGGGTGTAGTCGTAGGTCGGGCCAAGCAGCTGGCCGCCGGGAACGTCTTTATAAACGGCAGAAATGCGGCGCTCCAGGCGCATCTGTGCCGTGTTCACCGGCTCGCTCACCGCCAGTCTGGCAAGCGTGGTGCGGTAGGCGCGCAGCAGGAAGATGGCTTCCACGTTATCGCCGCTGGCCTGCTTCAGGGCCAGCGCCGCCAGCTCGCGGTCGGCGATGCCGCCCTCGGTCATCACGCGGTCGACGGCGAGGTTTAGCTGCTGTTCAATCTGGGCGACGCTCAGCTCGGGAAGCCGTTCATCGCCCCGTCGTCTGTGCGCCTGTAGCGCATGGGCGGCCGCGATGGCCTTCTCGCCACCTTTGACGGCAACGTACATCAGCACACCTCCACGTGGGTGGTCCGCGGAATTGCCAGCAGGCGCTCGCCGCAGGTCAGGATCAGGTCAATGCCCAGCGGGAACGGGTGCGGGCGTTCGGTCAGCTCGTGAATGATGCACTCCGGCAGCTGCGGCGCGACCATGCGCTCGTCGGCGATGCCTGCCCCCGTGAGGCGCAGCATGCGGCCGCCGCTCAGGCTGGAGACCTGCAGGATCAGCGTGGCGCTGGTTTCCGGGGCGACGGCGCTGCCTTCGCTCAGGGCATTCAATTGCTCATGGCTGATTTGCTCGTCGGCCACGGCAAAAACCGCCTTCTGGGGCTGATCGACCAGCGGGGCGCTGGTGTGAAAACGCAGGTTCTGGCTGGCGATATCGTTCGACAGCGCGCCCGAGAGCCACACCGGAGTGTCGTTATCGGCAAGCGTCAGCAGCACGCTGGTGGTCGCCAGGTTCAGCGGCAGCCAGCCCTGGGAGAGCTGGTGCAGCGAGACGATCACGCCCGGCTCGCTCATCGCCTTCAGCAGGCGACGAAAACTGTGTTGGGCATCCTGGACGGCCAGGGTAAAAGCAGGTTGAAGCGTCATGCGTTGTCTCCGCGAACGAGCGTAAAGAAGTCGACCCGGCTGGTATTCACTTCGGCCTGACGTGCGGCAATGCGCGCGGCGCGGTCGGCTTCCAGCGGGGCAATAAGGGTTTCCATTAGCGTCTGGAAATAGGGTTGTTCCTGTAAAAGCCCGTCGATCACCGCGCAGCGCTCGGCGTGCGCTTTGTCGCGCCCCAGCACGTAGCTGTAGCCCAGCGTGCCGCTGTTCAGGCGGATCGCGGCGCGGGTGAGGGTGGCGTCTCCGGCGAAAAAGCGCTCGCCGGTGCCGCCCATGCGCGCCTGGATCTGGACGAGGCCGATCTCCGGGGCGCGAAGGGTGTCGTAGTCTGGCGTCAGGCTGAGCGCGTTCATGCGGGCAGCCAGCGCAGCAGGCTGGCTGTGGGCCAGCACGCGCATCCAGCGCTGTCGGGTGGAGGTGTCGAAGTGCATTCAGTGCTCCATGGTGAATTCGATCATGTCGGCGCGGGTCAGGCTGACGGAGTATTCCGTCGCGTTGATCTCGCCGTCACGGTGGTTGAGGGTGCGCACGCAGAGCAGCGGGGCCATATTGGGAATTTCGAGCACCTTGCTCTCTTTCGCCTGCGCGCGACGGGCGCTGATGCGCGTCTGGGTGCGCTTGAGCGCAATGCCTGTCGCATCCTGAAGAAAATCATGCAGCGAGCCGCTGGAGAAATGCTGGAGCACGGGCCAGAGGGCGAGGTCCGCGAAGTAGTGGTCTATCTGGCACACCGCCACGCCGTTAACGCGGCGCAGGGTGCGCAGGTGAATGACGTTATCGCCCTCCTGAATGCCCAGCGCGTCCGCCACGTGGCTGGAGGCCGGACGCAGCACCGAGAGCAGCTTTTCGCTGGTCGGGTGGCTGCCCTGATCCAGCAGGTTCTGGCTAAAGCGCGCCTGGGCGTTCAGCGGGTAGTCGAACGGGCGCATCAGCACCAGCACGCCCACGCCCTGACGGCGCTGGACCCAGCCGCGCTCGACCAGCTGGTCAATGGCGCGACGCAGGGTGTGGCGGTTCACCTCATAGCGGTCGGCAAGCTGCTGCTCGGCGGGCAGGTAGTCCCCGCAGCGGTAGTGCGTGCGCAGCTCCACTTCGAGCTTTGCCGCAATCTCCTGCCAGCGGGTAGGGTAACTGGTCGGATGTCTGGATAAGTGCATAGAAAACAAAGCCTCGCTTCTCAGATGAAGTGCTTACGCAAACGTTGAGAGAGGAAATCCAGCAGGCTGACGGTGACGATGATGAGCACCATCAGGGCGCAGGTTTGCTGGAACTGGAAACCGCGAATCGCTTCCCACAGGGTGACGCCAATCCCGCCTGCGCCCACCATGCCGACCACCGTCGCGGAGCGGACGTTGGACTCAAAGCGGTACAGGGAGTAGGAGATCAGCAGCGGCATAACCTGCGGCAGGACGCCGTAAAGGTTCTCTTCGATTTTGTTGGCGCCCGTTGCGCGGATACCTTCCACCGGGCCGGGCTCGATGGCTTCGACCGCTTCAGAAAGCAGCTTGGAGAGCACGCCGGTGGTGTGGATGAACAGCGCCATCACGCCCGCGAACGGACCCAGGCCGACGGCGACCACGAACAGCATCGCAAAGACCATCTCGTTGATGGCGCGGCAGGCGTCCATCAGGCGACGCATCGGCTGGTACACCCACCACGGCACGATGTTTTCGGCGCTCATCAGGCCAAACGGAATGGAGAGAGCGACGGCAAGGGCGGTGCCCCAGACGGCGATTTGCAGGGTGACCGCCATTTCGCTGAGATAGTCCTGCCACTGGCTGAAGTCCGGCGGGAAGAAGTCGGCGGCGAAGGTCGCCATGTTGCCCGCGTCTTTGAAGAGCAGCAGCGGATCCATTTCCGCGCCCTTCCAGGAGATAACCAGCACCGCCAGCAGGATGGCCCAGCTTATGAGCGAGAACCAGCTGCGCTTTGGCGGTGGGAGGGTGATGGTTTGCATGTTGGCTCCTTAAGCTGTTCTCCCTCTCCCTGTGGGAGAGGGAACTTGAGTTACTGCACCGCTTTATTCACGCTCGTCATCGCACCGAGCGCGGCGGTCAGGCGGTCGAGGTCTTCCAGCTGGGCCTGAATGGTGGCCACTTTGCTGGTCTTCTCCTCGTCCTTCAGCCCTTTGTTGTCCTTCACGCCCTGCATCTCTTTAAACAGCGCCAACTGGCGAATCGGGACCAGCTGCAGGTCGCTTGACGGGCGGAACGGTGCCCAGCCCAGACGCGCCAGGACCGCTTTCTCTTCCGGCGTTTTGCCATAGGTCATAAAGAAGTCGTACACCTTGTCCTTGGTGCTCTCGGAGAGATTTTTACGCCAGACGATCGGGTCGCCCGGGATCAGCGGCGATTTCCAGATAACCTTGATCTCTTTCAGCTTGTCCGGCGCGGAGGTCTTGAGCTTGTCGAGGTTCTCGGTGTTGTTGGTAGCAACGTCCACCTGCTTGTTGGCCACGGCCAGGGCGTTGGTTTCGTGGCTGGCGTTCACCGTGCGTTTGAAGTCGCTGGCGGAGGCGTTGTTTTTGGCGAAGACGTAGTAGCCAGGGACAAGGTAGCCGGAGGTCGAGTTCGGGTCGCCGTTGCCGAAGGTCAGCTCTTTGCGTTTGGCGAGCATGTCGTTGAGGTTGTTGATCGGGCTGTCTTTGTTCACGATCAGCACGCTCCAGTAGCCCGGGGAGCCATCTGCCGCGACGGTCTGGGCAAACACCTGGCCGTTCGCGCGGTCCACCGCTTCCATGGCGGAGAGGTTGCCGTACCAGGCGATGTCCACTTTATTAAAGCGCATCCCCTGGATGATGCTCGCGTAGTCCGGGGCGAAGAAGGCGTTCACTTTGATTCCCAGCTTGGTTTCCATATCTTTCAGGAACGGTTCCCACTGAGGCTTCAGGTTCTGCTGTGATTCCGTCGAAATAATGCCGAAGTTCAGCGCTTTTTCCTGCTCTTGTGCATACGCCGGGCTTAACAGGGTGCTGAGGCTGAACATGCTGGTAAAGGCCAGCGCGGCAACGGCTTTGTAGCTCATGTACTTTCCTCGGATCGGGTTTGATTAAGCAGCCTGCGCGTTCTCTTCGACGCGGTTAATGCTGCGGTAGAGATGGTCAAAACGTTCGTTATCAAACTGATGGCTCGCGCCATCAAAGAACACGTGTCCTTGACGCAGGGCGACAATGCGTTCGCAGTAGCGCAGGGCGTAATCCACCTGATGCAGCGTTACCATCACGGTGATGCCGTCGTTCTGGTTAATGTCGCGCAGGGTTTCCATCACGATGCGGGCGGACTCCGGGTCCAGCGAGGCAATGGGTTCGTCAGCGAGAATGATTTGCGCTTTTTGCATCAGGGCGCGGGCAATCGCCACGCGCTGCTGTTGTCCACCGGACAGGGTGGAGACGCGCTGATGGGCAAAATGCGCCATGCCGACGCGGGTCAGCGCCTGTAAGGCTTCCTGCTTCTGCGAAGGGGAGAACCAGCGCAGGCAGGTCCGCCAGAATGGGGTGCTGCCGAGCGCGCCAATCAGCACGTTCTCCAGCACCGTCAGGCGGTTCACCAGGTTGAACTGCTGGAAGATGTAGCCCGTCTGGGCGCGGCTCTTGCGGATATCGCTGGCGAGACGCCCCGCGCGCTGCACGGTATTGCCCAGCAGCTCGACGTGGCTTTCCGGCGTTTTATCGCAGGTGATAAGGCCGCTTAAATGACGCAGAAGGGTGGATTTACCGGAACCGGATGGCCCCAGCAGCGCCACCATTTCGCCCTGCCGGACGGTCAGATCAACGGCATGCAGAGCCTTATTGTGATGGAAGGTCTTGCTCAGTTTCTCGACGCGGATGACGGTTTGCATGTGCTGGGCCTCACGATAAATGTGGCCTCATGCTGGCGCATCAATGTGACATTTGGGTTAAGTCTGGGTTGCGGGAGTTTGAAGAGTTGAGCGGAGTTTGATGACAGGCGGAGGCAGAGCGCCCACCGCCCGAAAATTAGTGCTGCTGCTTAACGACGTTAATCATCCACGGCACGCCGTATTTATCGGTGACTTTACCGAAACCGTGTGCCCAGAAGGTTTCCTGCCAGGCCATGTCGATATTCCCGCCCGCGGCGAGGTTGTCGAACCAGCGTTTGCCTTCATTAACGTCCTGGGTGTCGAGAACCAGCGTGAAGCCCGCGTACTGCGCGTTGCTTCCCGGCGGCATCCCGTCGCTCATCATGATATCGCTGCCCGCAATGCGAACGTTGGAGTGAGCGATAGCCGAATCCGGAAATTGCATACCGGACGGACAGCCTTCATCGCTGTTATCGCTTTTTGGCATTTCGCCGAAGGTGATTTTATAGAGAAGCTCTGCGCCGACGGCTTGCTGGTAGAAAGAAGTGGCTTCTGCACAGTTGCCGGCGAAAGAGATGTAGGGACTTAACGGCATAATCTTTACCTCACGTAAGAAAAGCCCGTTAAGTGTAGTTCCCGAAAACCCGGTAAGCGAAGCGCCACCGGGCGGGTAAATCAGTTCTTTTTCACGAACTCGGATTTCAGCTTCATCGGACCGAAGCCGTCAATTTTGCAGTCGATATTATGATCGCCTTCAACCAGACGGATATTCTTCACTTTGGTGCCGATCTTCAGCATGGAAGAACTGCCTTTCACTTTCAGATCCTTAATCACGGTTACGCTGTCGCCGTCCGCCAGCAGATTGCCGTTCGCATCTTTTACGACAAGTGCATCAGCATCGTGTGATGGTTCGGCATCATTCCATTCGTGAGCGCATTCCGGGCAGATGAACATGCCATTATCTTCATAGGTGTATTCAGAATTGCATTTTGGGCAGTGTGGGAGTGACATATCGGTATCCTCAAAAAGTGTAAACGCGCTGGAAAGTGCCAGCTAAATGACGGCAGCGTGCCGAAAAAGGCGGCAAGTATAGCGCAAATCCACACGTTTGTCGGTGGCATTGTGAATTAAAAAAATGCAAAAAGCGTATCGGGAGTGACACTTCGTGTCAGTCAGTTAAGCGATGCTTACCTCATTAACACGGTGGGAAGAAATGACGCTAAATATATCGAATATTTTATTGCAGCAAATTGCTACGCTCCTTCATTTCGGATAAGGTGAAGCGACACATTGTTATTTATCTCCTGACTTCGCTGCCATCCATATCTTTTGGCAGGGGCGTATTACCTCTCTTTTTAGGTGGGTAAATAATGATGATATATCCTGAAGTTTCTTAAAATTGGGCTACGCTTTTTTCCTTTGGCCGTCAGGCCAGAAGGGGAGCTATACACGCCATGCAAGGATGGCGAATTATTTCTGATTATCATCAATCAGTTATATTTCGGCGAACATGTTTTCCACACGTGATCATATAAGCCTGAACAACATAATTAATACCAGTGGCTTAATAAAAGTAATAAATTTGCGTTAAGGAAAGGCTTTTATCATGCACACACAGACCATTTTTGAATTAAGCCAGGAAGCTGAGCGTTTGTTACAGCTCGCCCTGCAAAACCTTGATACGTTGAAATCAATGCCGACTGCGATGCTGGAGAGCACCGCGGCTGCTATTACGGGTGAAAAGAACAACGTTTTACCTTTGCATTTTAGCGCGCGCGGTGTCGAAGCGCAGCAGGCGATGCTGAATAATGAATTACGGAAAATAACCCGGCTGGAAATGGTCCTGGCTATTGTGGGCACCATGAAAGCGGGAAAATCGACCACCATTAATGCGATTGTAGGGACCGAAGTGTTGCCGAACCGCAATCGTCCGATGACGGCGCTCCCGACCCTGATTCGCCACACGCCGGGCCAGAAGGAGCCGGTGCTGCATTTCTCACATGCCTCACCTATTGATGAATTGATCCAACTGCTCCAGAAAAAGCTATGCGATTACGATCGCGGAAAGCTCGCTCAGCATCTGGAAATTGATAAAGACATGAATACGCTGCTGGAGCGCATTGAAAAAGGAGAGGCTTTTGAGAAGCATCACCTGGGCGCGCAGCCGATATTTCATTGTCTGAAAAGCCTCAACGACCTGGTGAGGCTTTCCCAGGCGCTAGGCGTGGAGTTTCCCTTCTCTGAATATGCCGCCATCGAACATATTCCGGTGATTGAAGTGGAGTTTGTGCATCTTGCGGGTCTGGATGCTCACCTCGGACAGCTGACGCTGCTCGATACGCCCGGGCCGAATGAGGCCGGACAGCCGCATCTGCAAAAAATGCTCAGCGAGCAGTTGTCCCGCGCGTCGGCGGTGCTGGCCGTGATGGATTATACCCAGCTTAAATCCATCTCTGATGAAGAAGTCCGCCAGGCCATTTCCGCGGCGGGAAAATCTGTGCCGCTGTATGCCCTGGTCAATAAATTCGATCAGAAAGATCGCAATAGCGATGATGAAGAGCAGATCCGGGCGATGATCTCCGGCACCTTAATGAAAGGCAATATTTCGCCTGGCCAGATCTACCCCGTTTCGTCCATGTGGGCCTATCTGGCAAACCGCGCTCGCTACGAGATGAGTACCCACGGTCAGCTGCCGGATCATCAGGAGCAACCCTGGGTGCAGGACTTTGCCGAAGCGGCGCTTGGGCGTCGCTGGCGCACGGCGGACCTGGACGATATCGACCATATTCGTCATTCTGCCGATTTGCTCTGGGAAGATTCGCTTTTCGAACAACCGATACGCAAGCTGATTTACGCCGCCTATGCCAACGCCTCGCTATACGCGCTGCGTTCGGCCTCGCATAAGCTGCTCAACTACGCACAAAATGCCCGGGAGTACCTCGACTTCCGCTATCAGGGGCTGACGGTTGCCTTTGAGGCGCTGGAACTGAATATCGCACGTCTGGAAGAGGATATGGCGCTTCTCCAGACGCGCCAGAGCGTGGTGAGCGATGAGGTGAAACATGAAGTTGAGGAGGCGCTGAACGCTACCGCGGACTTTATGGGCGCCCAAAAAACCGCGCTTAACCAGGCGATTGGCGAGGTGTTCAGCGCTCAGCATATTCTTGATTTGGCTGGCATCGATCGGCAGAACCCTCACGGTGACGAGCCGCACGAGCTGAAGCAGCTGGTTCTGGACGATGAAGGGAAGGCGCAGATCGCGCTGAGTAAAATCCGCTCCTCCTGCGAACGGGTGATGCTGGATGCACAGACAAAAATCTGCCGGGAGCTGGCGTTACGCTTCGACCAGCTTGAATCTACGCTGGCGCGTTCCCTGAACGAAGCCATGCGCCCCATCGAAACGCGTATTAAAGAGCATCTGAGCCATGCGGGTTTTCGGGCGCGAATCAGTTTCCCGGCGTTTCAGGCTCACCAGCTTAACTTCAACACGCGGGCGCTTTTTAATGATGCAATAGCGCAGGATGACAGCCAGGCAGGCCCGTCATCAGGCGGGAGCAGTATGCGAGAAACGGTCTCTCGCTGGCTCAATAACCCGGGCTGGGGCTGGGATGAGTATGTGGAAACGCGCACGCGATATGTTATCGACATTGCGCAGCTACATGACAAATTTAAGCAACATATTGAGCTGTTTTGTGAACAAATACGTAAAGCTTTGTCCGCGCAGGTCGATGTCTCTGTTACGGCAGGAATGGCGACGTTCTTTGCAGAATTTTCGCTGTGCCTGACCGGGTTACAGGAAAGCTTGCGTGATAGCCTCGCAGTGCGTCAACAGAATGAGCATTCAACCCGAGCGCTCTGCCAGCTGTTGAAGCAAAGTATTACGACTGCGACGTGGATACAGGAAGATACCCGACTGTTACGCGATGATATTCAAACTCTATTCGCGGCAGAGCAACCATGACAACACCACTACTGGACGGCCCCGGGCGAACGCTGGAGTGTATTAATCCAAAATTTATGGTCGATCTGGTTCAGGGTGTGGACGCGGCGCGTCATCCTCACCTGGGACCACAACAGCTTCAGTTTCGTGAGCGTTTGACTCAGGAAATCATGACGCATACCCGGCTACGCCCCTGGGCGATGGCGGGTATGCTCAATGAAAATGCAGCGCTGCGCCTGGGGCTGGCGGAAAAACTGGCCGGTATGCTTGACCCAGGTCATCTCGCGCTGACGCTGATGGCAGAGAAACTGATTGCTTTGCGCCAGCAGACGCACCCGCGCGCCCAGCAGTCCCCCGGGCTGATGCAGCAGTACGCTGAACTCGCCTCTCATTTTACCCAACGCGCAGCCTATAAAGAGAAGGCGCTGACCCAGCGCGGGCTGACGGTGCAGGCGGGCGAGCACAGCGAGCAGATTTTTACCCGCTGGCGGGCCGGGCACTATGATGGCTGGTCGCTGGCCGGGCGCTGCTTTATCGTCCTGGAAGAGCTGCGCTGGGGGGCATTTGGTGACGCATGTCGCCTCGCGAATGAAGATGTGGCGGCAATGCTTAAGGATAACCTGCGCAGCATGGCGGCTAACTATCTGGCGCAGGGCATCAATGCATCCCCCACGACCCGCCATTTCTATCACCAGTGGCTGACAACGCCGGCCTCTCCGGGTTTAATCGATCATAAAGACATGCTGGGGTGGCTGGGGGACTGGTGTCAGGCGGACCAACATCCGGTGAGCTGGTCAGTGACGCAAAACTGGCAGACCGTCGCGCTGGGCATGCCGAGGCTCTGTTCGGCAAAACGGCTGGTGGACGCGATGGTGGAAGAGATTTTTGGGTAAACCCCTTCTCGCTCACCCTCTCCCCGTTGGGAGAGGGAATGATGCGGTGTGTTAATGATTCATTTCTATCGGCTTCGGTTCAGGCAGGGTCTCTTGCATATTCCCGTAGCGTTTCGCATACAGCGCCGTGATGATGGGGACCAGAATCGCGGTGACAATTACGCTCGCGGCAACCAGTGCCGTTGCTGAAGCGGCGACCGGTTCGAAGGCCGGGTTAATTTGGGCGATAATCACCGGGTTTGCAACAGCAGCACCCGCGGCTGAAGAGGCGGCGACGCCGGCCGTGCCGTTTCCTCCTCCGATTACGCGGTCGGCAATAATCAGCGGAATACCGGTGATGACGATCACGGCGACACCCAGCACAATGCCCAGCAGGCCGGTGTCGAGAATGACCTTCAGGTTGATGGTGTTCCCCAGTGCGAAACCGAAGAACGGGATCAGCACCGGCGTGGCTTTGCTGAAGAAATCACGCAGGTCGCAGTCGAGATTGCCAAGGGCGAAACCGACCAGGAAGGGCAGGATTGCGCCGACAAAGTGGTGCGGCTCAAACGAGGCCAGGCCAGCAGAGCCCAGGATCAGCATCGTCATCAATGGGCCGGACTCCAGAGACATCAACACAAATGCGCCGGACTCTTCTTTCGTTCCGTACTGGTTCATCAGGCTGGCGTACAATCCGCCGTTGGTCATATCCATTGCCGAGACAATCGCCAGGACCGATAAACCCGCAAAGAACCCGGTCTGAATTCCATTCTCCGGAATGAACATCGCGCATATCATTGCCACCGCCCAGGCTACCGCTATTTTGGTTATCACCAGCGTTCCGGATTTCCGTAATACTGTCCCCGTTGCCCGCAAATTAATGGATGCGCCGATACAAAAAAACCAGACGGCAAGAATGGGAACCGTGCCTGTTATCATACCTTTTGTGAAACCACCGAAATAGGCTCCGGTATCGGGAGCAAGAGTATTCAGGATGGCGCCCAGCACCAGCGGAACCAGCATCATGCCGCCGGGTATACGTTCTATCGTGGCTTTAATCTTCATAGACAAACCTCACATCGGATCCCGCAGGACGGGTGATAGGTGTTAGAAATTAGTCAATAAATTCAATTGATTGCTCGTATTGCTTGCGGTCTTTTTTCGATAATCCTGCAACATAATTAAATGTGTGCTCCCGATTAACCTCATTCAGAAACACATAAAACGCTGAATTCGGATTTATGATGCGATCATTGGAATATTGATTCAATGAAAATAAAACATCGTTTTAGTTATCTTTATCACATATTCAATGTAAAATTTGAGGCCGGTTCCTGTTGATGAAAATTTATGTAAACCTGATGTGAATTAACGTGGTTTGTTTTTCCGTTAAGAAAGAAATAATGACGCGCGGGAGGATGTTCTTTAGGCGGGGTAAGGATGTGCTTATTGGCACTCCTTGACAAAAATTGGACTGAGTTGACGAGACGCGAAAATATGTGTGAAGTTGATCACAAATATAAACGCTGGTAGGGTAAAAAGGTCATTAACTGCCCAGGCAGGCGTCAACAGGTTCGGTTGTATCGACGTAAAACGTCAATGTAAGTAAACCTGCTACGCTTGAATAAGGCGATTCGCATGGAGCGGATCCCATGGTTCACAGAACGCTAACTGGACTGTGAAACAGACAGGGCCGAGTCAACGAGGATAGCTATGCTAAGAAGGAAAAAGATTAAACCCATCACGCTTCGCGACGTCACCATTATTGATGACGCAAAGCTGCGTAAAGCCATTACCGCAGCCTCGCTCGGTAATGCGATGGAATGGTTCGATTTTGGTGTCTACGGCTTTGTGGCCTATGCGTTAGGTAAAGTGTTTTTCCCCGGGGCCGATCCCAGCCTGCAGATGATTGCCGCACTGGGTACGTTCTCCGTTCCCTTCCTGATTCGCCCGCTGGGCGGTCTGTTCTTCGGTATGCTCGGCGATAAATATGGTCGTCAGAAGATCCTGGCCATCACCATCGTCATTATGTCGATCAGTACATTCTGTATCGGTCTTATACCGTCTTACGCCACCATCGGCATTTGGGCACCCATTCTCCTGCTGATTTGTAAGATGGCGCAGGGCTTCTCCGTCGGCGGTGAATATACCGGTGCCTCGATCTTCGTTGCCGAGTATTCCCCGGACCGTAAGCGCGGATTTATGGGGAGCTGGCTGGACTTCGGCTCGATTGCCGGATTTGTCATGGGCGCAGGCGTAGTCGTGCTGATTTCAACCGTGGTGGGTGAAGATAACTTCCTCGACTGGGGCTGGCGTATCCCGTTCTTCCTGGCACTGCCGCTGGGGATTATTGGTCTTTACCTGCGTCATGCGCTTGAGGAGACGCCCGCGTTCCAGCAGCACGTCGAAAAACTGGAACAGGGTGACCGCGAAGGGCTGCAGGATGGTCCGAAGGTGTCGTTCAAAGAGATTGCCACTAAGCACTGGCGCAGCCTGCTGACCTGTATTGGTCTGGTGATTTCGACCAACGTGACCTACTACATGCTGTTGACCTACATGCCGAGCTATCTGTCGCATAACCTGCACTACTCGGAAGATCACGGGGTGCTGATTATTATCGCCATCATGGTGGGTATGCTGTTTGTGCAGCCGATTATGGGCCTGTTGAGTGACCGTTTTGGTCGTCGACCGTTCATTATTCTGGGAAGCGTTGCGCTGTTTGCTCTGGCCATTCCGGCATTCATTCTGATTAACAGTGATGTGCTGGGGCTGATTTTTGCCGGTCTGCTGATGCTGGCGGTGATCCTTAACTGCTTTATCGGGGTGATGGCCTCAACGTTGCCCGCGATGTTCCCGACGCATATTCGCTACAGCGCGCTGGCCGCGGCCTTTAACATCTCGGTGCTGATTGCCGGTCTGACCCCGACGCTTGCCGCCTCGCTGGTCGAGAGCACGCAGAACCTGATGATGCCGGCTTATTACCTGATGGTGATTGCGGTGATTGGTTTGATTACCGGTCTTACCATGAAGGAGACGGCTAATCGCCCTCTGAAAGGCGCAACGCCTGCGGCGTCTGACATCCAGGAAGCGAAAGAGATCCTGCGCGAGCACTACGATAACGTAGAGCAGAAGATTGAGGATATTGACGCAGAGATTGAAGAGCTGCAGAAAAAACGCTCCCGACTGGTGGACCAGCATCCACGCATCAACGAGTAATAAAGAAACCCGCCAACGGCGGGTTTTCTTTTATTAGCATCCGGCAGCGATGTAGTCGCCATTGGCGCTGACGGGGATCACCGTCAGGAACAGCACCGTTGCGAACAGGATCAGGACTATCCCTCCAGCTATTTTGACTGCTGGCACCAGCCATCTTAATGAAGCGCTTTCTCCGAACCAGCTCACCGTGCGCTCGCGGGCGTAGCGCACTGCCAGGGAAAGCCCCACAATAGAAAGTGCGGTGCCCAAAGACATGGTCATGACCGCGGCTACTCCCCAGGTGACAATGCCCAGCGCGTTCGAAAACATCAGAATCATGATCGCCCCGCTGCACGGGCGTGCGCCAATCGCCAGAATCACGCCCAGACGGGTTTTCCAGTCGCCCTGCGTCAGGTCTGTACCTACGCCGTGATGGCCGCAGCCACAGTGTTCATCGTGCTGATGAAGCGGCTTGATGGCGGAGATAGACATCCTGCGCGGGCGCAGGCTCTTCAGCGCCTGATAAATGACAAAAGCACCGAATGCGCCAATAAGCACTGCGCTTATCTTCTCCACGTACCAGCGGCTGGTACTAATATCCCCGGAGGCGAGGTTAAACCCTACCGCCAGAATAAAGACAAACAGAATGGCGCTGACGCCCTGCATCAGGCTACCCAGAAAGGGGACGACCCGGGCGGCCAGCTCGCTTTCCTTATTAGTGGTCAGATAGGTCGTCACGATGAATTTTCCGTGTCCGGGTCCGATGGCGTGAAGGACTCCATAAAGGAAAGCCCCCGTTAACAGCCATAATCCGCCGCTGTACTGGTGGTTATTAAGCTGCAGCAGATACATCACCAGATAGCGGTGCAGCGTAATTTGCGTGGCGAGACACCACTGGATAAAGGCGTTCCAGTGCGCATGCAGGGTAAAACCGGCAAAGAGGAGTGCCAGCAGCATCACTCCTGCAGTAGGTAGACGCCAGTCGCGGGCGAGGCGTTGTGTGGTCATGAGGGTGGGCCTGCACAGAGGAGAATATTTGCCGCTAGTATAGTTGATCTTCTCGCTCAATTCGTGGGATCGCATCGCGATCCGCTCATGATTGTGGATAACTTTGTGCATAAAAGGGTATAAGGCGGGGTTTTGCTGTGGAATGCAGCAGTCAGTCATTTTTCTGTCATTTAGCGGTTGCGGCCTGCTGAGAACTCCCTATAATGCGCCTCCATCGACACGGCGGATGTGAATCACTTCACACAACAAGCGGGTCGGTTGAGGAGAAAAAATCCTGAAATAACGGGTTGACTCTGAAAGAGGAAAGCGTAATATACGCCACCTCGCAACGGTGAGCGAAAGCCGCGTTGCACTGCTC
>NZ_REFK01000008.1:0-104687 GCF_003688535.1 Enterobacter sp. WP_7_1
TGAAGTTGACCTGTTTCCCACAGCCCGGGATGTCTGTGAAGTTGACCTGTTTCCCACAGCCCGGGATGTCTGTGAAGTTGACCTGTTTCCCACAGTACACCGATGCTATAGGCAGAGTGATCTACGGCCGGAGTCCGCAAAGATTAATCTTGAGTCGCAGCTGTGCGCCAAAGAGATATAACTAGATAAGATAATCTGGCGCCGCCATAACAAAGCATGAAGTCATGAAGTCATGAAGTCATTAAATAGCTTTGTGCTCTTGCTCTTTAGTGACCGAGGTGACAGGCGATGAGAGTGCATGTACTTAGATGAAAGGATGAAATCATGATTTCATCCTTTCATGAAGGCTGGGGATCTTAGGGGTTAACCTGGGAATGAAATCATGATTTCATCATTTCATTTTATTGCGATACATTTCATATCCTGCCAGGAGCATATCTGTCATCGATATTCCCTGTTCTGCTGCGTAAGCTTTCATCTCTTTATGCTTAGATACCGGCACTTTGATTTGGATAGGTTTAACCGACGAATCCGGCACAGCCCCCTTTCCGGTAACATCCAGAGTTGGCTCATCCTCCTTAGGAGGCGCTAGTTTTATTGATTTTCCCGGGGCTTTCATAGATCTCCTCATGTCAAAAATAATGAAATCATTGGATCATGCTATCATGCTATCATGCTATCATGCTATCATGAGTTAATGATATCATGAATTTCTTCAATCATTTGTTTTGCCGTTTCGTTTAAAGATTTGAAAGGAGTTTCATGGAGGGCACGCCCCGCATCCAGAGCCTCACCGTAACTGGTTTTGAATGGAATGATTGTATTGAGAACTTTGAAGCCCCACGCCTTGATAGTCTCCTGAGCTTTTTCGCCCTGCGACTGAGATGGTGACTTAGCGACAATGAATACGATTTTGCTTTTCTCAATGCCCTTTTTAATCAATTCACGGGCAAGTTCCAGAGAGGGTTCCAGATCATCAATTGTAGTCCCAGTGGTTATGATAACGAGATCAGATTCATCAGCCACATCCAGTGATGTTGTCTCTGCTGCAGGACGACCATCGATGATAAGCAAATGACAGCTATCTTTCATTTTGACAGCTGTATCTACCCGGCGGTAAAGAGCGCAGTCAATTTGGCTTAGACCATTGTTCTCGCGTCGTTCTGTCCACTTCAGAGAGGTTTGTTGCTTCGTGTCTATGTCCGCCAGATGAGTCTTCCATCCAGCTTCAGTAAACCCAACAGCAAGTGTTCTGGCTTTGGTACTTTTTGAACCTCCGCCTTTCTGACCAACGATCGATATAACCTTTCCCATATTAACCACCTTCATTAAATCATGATTTCATTAAACACATACATCCCACTACTCATATTGCCCAAAATCGAACAACTTAACAAGATGAAATCATGATTTAATGATATAATTATAGCATGATTTACGTAACTGACTGATAGTAATACATCAATAAGCAATAAAAGCATGATGTAATGATTTCATGATTAAGTGCGCGAGGATAGTTTATGAAACAGTACACATTGAAAATTTACTTTGGAGATAAATCCGAGCCTGCTTATTTTGGTGGCGACAGGCAGGATGATTCATCGAATACGACACCGTTCCAGGTGGCTCTTAAAAAGTCGCGAGACTGTAATTCATATGCTGCTTGCTTATGTACGGGTAAAGAATTGCCACTCTCTGTGAGGCTCAGAGTGGAGAAACATCATTTAGCTCGATTCCCACTCACGGGTATAAAACACAGAGAGGACTGCAGATTCTATAGTAGCCTCAGTCCTGAAGGGCCGCAGGGGTGTTATACACAGGACGCATTGAAAGAGAAGCCGGATGGAACAATCAATATTAAGCTTGATTACCCATTGCAGGTCACCGGTCCGTCAGCTCCCATAGATAGCTCTCTGCGTTCTGGTGATGCTTCACGGAACAATAAACGCGACACAGTTTCTATTCTTGGTCTTCTGCATTTTCTCTGGGAGACAACTAGCTATAACACGTGGGTACCTAAAATGGACGGTATGCGTTCATCCACCAAATTGGGTTATCACTTGTTTAAGCAAGCAGAAAAGATAGAAGCAGGCAAAACAAAGTTATCTGACGTTCTGCTCACCCCGGCCTACACGAACTCAAGCGATAGCAGAAGAAACAGCATGACTGTCGAACGTGCGAAAGTTAATAAACAACGTCTTGTAGTTATTGCTGAGCTTGCTAAGTTCTCTGAAAGTTACATGGATGGATTAAATCGACTTCCTGTACGTGACTTTTCCGGCATGCCTTTTCTGGGGCTTGATGATGACAGATGGAAGTCTGCGTTAAGCAGATTCCCAATTGCTGTGAATGGCTGGATGAAAGGGATGAAGGTATTTGTTATAGCTGTTACGGATGTTCCTGGTGCAAAATCAGCTCAGGTAAGACAGCTTGCTCTGATGATGGTAAGTGATCGCTACATACCACTTGATTCATTGAATGAAGGGGAGTTTGAAAAAAAGCTATACGAGCTGGAGCGCTCGTTTTATAAACCCCTACGTTATGATTCATCCACTCATGAATATCTCGCGGATTTTTGTCTTACTGATGCATCTACAGAGAACCATTTACCATTCCCTGTGGAAATATGGGGGATGAATACTTCTGATTATCAAGAGCATCGGATGGTAAAGGAAAGATGGTACAACGCAAATTATGGTGCAACTGGTTGGTTATCATGGGATGCAACTCGAACAACTGTAGAAAGTATCGAGTCGCTTTTACCCAAAAAAATGAAATCATTATATCATGATGTCATTAAATAATGATTCATGTGTTACTGCCTCTCAAGAGTGCACCTTCCCGCAACATTACCTCATTTGGGAAGGTGTTGCCGTCCTGTTCTACTGGCTGGCGCTGTAAGCATGAAAATGATGTCACCATTGACACTATCTCATCTGATGAGATTGAAGAAGTGCTTAGCTGTCAAACCAGGTACAACTATTTCTACTTCCTTTTATCTTTGGCCGCGAATGCGGCCATATTTAATGGTGATTTAAATGAATAACTTCTTTTTTATGCATCTTGTTTATATAGGTCTTGGAATAATTGCCTATTATCTTTTTATTAAAAACAACTAAGGGCTCTCCAGCTAGTAGTATTAAATAAGAACTGACTGCTTAACCGTTACCCTTCAGCAGGGCCACCGCCTCATCGCCCGGCATCTGGAACTGCACCCGGTGGCGTGCTGCGAAATCAAGCGCAAACACCTTCGTATACACCTCCGTCGAGCTAATGCTTTTGTGCCCCATTAAACTCTGCAGCACCTTCAGCGGTATGCCTGCGTATAGCATGTGCATCGCGTAGGAATGGCGGAATGTGTGCGGGGTCACCGGCACGGAGAACGTCACTCCATCGGCCGCAGCCGTTTCAACCGCTTCGCTGAGCCAGGTGCGGACCGTCCGATCGGTAATCTCCCAGATACGCGCCTTCTCGGTTCTGCCGCTTCGCTTGTTACGTCGTTCAAGAGGTATTTTCAGCGTGGCCACCATCATCTCCAGCTGCCCAACATAGTTCGGATCAGAAAGCGGTACCAGCCGGTGAGCCTGACTGCCGGCGGGTGCACGGCCGGCTGTTCTGGCAGCTTTTTCAGTCCTTTGTTTGAGTGTGGCCAGCTGCACGAATGGGTAAGGTGGAGCCAGCGAAAAATCCCCTCGCGTCAACGCCAGAGCTTCGTTAATACGTGCACCGGTGTTCCAGAGTGTTGCCAGCAGCATCTTGCGGTGCAGATCCGGGACATAGTGAAGCAGGGCGCTCACCTCCGGCGCCAGCAGATATTTTGGCAGTTCATCCTGAACAAGTGCCATCTGGCGCAGCGCCAGCGCTGCCGGATAGTCGATGGCTACCGGCAAATGTAAGGAGGGTGTCGGGGTAAAATGGGCAGGTAAATTCACTGACTTCCCCCGGACTGACCGTTATTTTTAATACTCTGCTGAAGAGCAATATTCATCTGCGCAATGGTCTGAAGCCGCAGCCTTGCCTGAACCGAACGTCTGTTACGCTCCAGCCGCCACACACTCCAGAGCACGGGTTGGGCAGACCATTCAGTGGCATCGAGGCGGGTTGCAGGAAAACCAGCATTTTTTCTCAGACGACGCGCCTGAATTATCGCCCTGAGCCCCAGCCGGGTGTACTGATACCTGCGTTCTCCGAATGTCCTGAAGTAATCAGGTGGA
The DNA here is from genome assembly GCF_003688535.1 of Enterobacter sp. WP_7_1. Lineage (NCBI taxonomy): Bacteria > Pseudomonadati > Pseudomonadota > Gammaproteobacteria > Enterobacterales > Enterobacteriaceae > Enterobacter > Enterobacter sp. WP_7_1. The sequence goes on from NZ_REFK01000008.1 coordinate 4,215, forward strand.
TCATCGTGCTCTTCGGTAGCCTGTATCAGTCTGTCAGCTCCTTTCTGCAGCATCGGTATTTCACGAATGGCATACATCAGACGTGGAGGCAGAACCCGCCAGTCCCCGGATACCACCGAGAGGTCAATTTCAGGAGTGCTTTCATTCGAGCGGGTAAAACCCTGCGCATCGGTATGCCCAGTGTCTGTCGCTATCCTTGCACAACCTTCGGCAAACTGCTCCAGCAAAAAAACCAGCTCCGTGGAAATATATAGACACTCTTCATCACGTTTACCTGCGGTCGCTTTTGCTTCCCGCTGCGTTATCAGCCATTGCCCGAACCACACACCACCGAATGCAGCACCGGCAGTAAATATCTGCGGCCACAGACTGGCGCTGTCTTTCACCACCTTCACGCCTTCGGTCGCAATAAACCAGTCAGCCATGCTTATTCCTTATCGAGAAATCCCGCCAGCCATCATTCATTTTCTCTGATTCCGTTATCAAACCACATATCCAGTTGACCGCGATTCGATTCAACATCCCAGGCATCCTCCGGTTCAGGCATACGCGGATCATTAGCATTCCCGTATCCGTCGACGGTCCACCATGAGCCATCATCACGGCGTTCTGCGATTAAACGCGAGTCCACTGCCTGAAATGCGACCGGTTCACTGTAATCTCCGTTGGCGCCATAAAACCAGATCTGGTCATTTGGGTGGCCAGCCCGATTCAGTTCATTGAGGAGATCATTCAGGCTGTCAAATTTTTGAGATACCGGTTCTTCTTCATCCATCACATCATTCCTTAAATAGTCACTCAGAGTAATGATGACGCACGGCACAATCTGCTGAGCACAACCCTGCGTCTGTCACCAGGATGATTTTCCCATGCTGTTATCATTTTTAGGATGATAGTAAGCAGGCATATAGAAACAATACTAAATTACCGGATACCCGTTTCGCGGTGATCCGATTTCTTACGTATTCACGACTTTCCGGAAGTGTACCACGGTCAGGGAATAAGCAAAGCGCTCAATTCCGGTGGTGAGCGGGCGGTCGCGGGGCAGGGCAGTAACACAACATATAGCGTCATTATCAGCTACCAATACCGCTACATATTGTGTCAGTGGGCCGCTGCGCGCCGGGGTGGGTGAAGAAGATCCGGAACTAGCTTTTTTCGGATCTCAGCGTGAAATGAGAAAAGGAAGGATAGGTGTGACATATCCATATGCCTGGCATCTGCATGGGTATGGCATACGCATATACTCACTATCTGCATATGCTATGCCTATACATATGCTCAACATCTGCATATACTTGGCAAATGCACGCACCCGGTGCAATGAACCTCATTCCGGATATGCATCACATATCCATACTTACCCGGGAGAAAAACCATGAGAACCGTATCCATTTTTAAAAACGGCAACAACCGCGCCATCCGACTGCCCCGCGATCTGGATTTTGAGGGGGTGAGCGAGCTGGAGATAGTCCGGGAAGGGGACAGTATCATTCTGCGTCCCGTCCGGCCGACCTGGGGCTCATTCCTGGAGCTCGAAAAAGCCGATCCGGACTTTATGGCGGAGCGCGAGGACGTTGTCAGCGACGAAGGACGATTTAATCTGTGAACAAAATGTATATGCTCGACACGAATATCTGCTCTTTCATCATGCGCGAGCAGCCGGAAGCCGTACTGAAGCGTCTGGAGCAGGCTGTGCTGCGCGGTCACCGTATCGTGGTCTCGGCCATCACCTACTCCGAGATGCGCTTCGGCGCCACCGGCCCGAAGGCCTCGCCGCGCCACGTTCAGCTGGTTGACGCATTCTGTGAGCGACTCGATGCCGTCCTGCCCTGGGATCGCACCGCGGTGGATGCGACCACGGAGATTAAGGTGGCGCTGCGCATCGCCGGAACGCCGATCGGCCCGAACGATACGGCGATCGCCGGGCATGCGATTGCGGCCGGCGCCGTGCTGGTGACGAACAATGTGCGGGAGTTTGAGCGGGTGCCGGGTCTGGTACTGGAAGACTGGGTGAAGTAAGCCGCTCTCTTCAGGGTAATTTACTGAATTACCCTGCAGTTTATTTCGGCGTGCCGGTTATTTTGTCTTTAAGGTTGTAGAGCCTGTCAAACTCAGCATAAGGCTCCCCTGTTTCAGCTGCATGCCGGAGCTTGGCTTCAAGCAGGTCGGGCAGAGCGATACTGTGACTGAGTGAATGATAAAGATCATAGCCACTGACACAGATCACCCGCTTTCCTTTCCCGAAGGCCGTCAGACCTTCCTCAGTAAACCCCATCCAGCTGATGAACACGCCCCGGGCCCATTTTGCCTTGGAGCTGAGTTTTCCTTCGAATATGTGCAAATCTGCCGCTGGCGTTCTGTTCTGATGCCACTTAGCTTCTATCAGGTAAAAGTCATCATTCAGCCGGAAACTGCCGTCAATCTGCTCGCCCGTGTTACGGAATGACGAGCGGGGGGCAAGCTTAAAGGTACTGAAAAGTTCTGCAAGCCATGCTTCAAACCGAAACCCCCGCGGATGTGGTGGCAGGGATTTCATCTCGTTCATTTCGGTTATCAGTGAAGGCCAGTCAACACCGTGCCATACCTGTACAGGCCTGTCGCCTTTGGCTGTATCAGCGTCCGTATTTTCCAGTCGTGAAATCAGTGCAAGCCAGTCATTGCGGCTTTGTTCGGCCTGATCAGGCATGGTCTCCATTTTATACCGCCACAGAGCATCAAGAACCCGCAGGGCTGTTTCGCGATCCACCTGTTTCAGCAAACATCTTACCCGTTTGGCTTTTGAGGTTCCTTCTTCCTTATAACGTTCATCATCAATATCAATATTCAACTCTTCATCAAAAAAAGCCGACAGCGTTCGGTTGGAGAAATCGAGTATCCAGCCCGGATCGCTTTCAAAGATGAGATTAAACAGTCTCAGATCCTGCATTTTCAGTTTCACGCCAGCCTCCTCTTTTTACAAAGTATAACGGGATGTCAAAGCAGGAGGTACTGAGTCAATGCTGTGCGTTAGTTTCGGAGGTTCCGACTTCAACAGAAATCGGATCTTCGTATGAAGAGAAAGGAACAGTTGCCCCTGTAGCAATAAATAATCATTATTATTGCCATCTCGGCACTATTGTCGTAAATACAATAATTATCAGGTTTTATCGCCTTAAGAGTAACATCTGACGAAGTTTGCTACTCACCTTCATCCCTAACCTGTTTAATGCCGGTCGGGTTCAGATCAAATATTTATTAACCGGTGATGCAAATAAAATGAAGCAGGAACGGGATCGCCCTAATATGAATGAAATTATGCAAAGCCTCCGGGCATTCATCAGCGACTGAAAAAGGTATTAAGGAATGTATCCTGTATTTGAGAATGGAGCCTGCTGGGTCAAGGTAGATTTTCATCTTCATACCCGAGCAGATAAAGAATTTCGCTATGCCGGAGAATCCGACAGATATATTCGGGACTATGTCAGCGCCCTGAAAGCGGCTAAAGTGGGCGTGGGCGTGATCACCAATCACAATAAATTCGATCCCGGAGAGTTTAAGGCATTGCGCAAAGCCGCGCGCCGTGAAGGCATGGAGCTGCTTCCCGGCGTGGAGTTGTCCGTTAATGATGGCCAAGCCGGCGTGCATACGCTCGTAGTGTTTGCTGATGAGTGGTTTATCAATCCGCAGCAGACGAACCATATTGAAAGTTTCCTGACGGCTACGTTTGCGGGCGTTGATAATTTTGAGAACGAAAATGCCCGTTCAACAGAAAATATCACACAGACCATCCGGCGCCTTGACCGGTACGAACGGGATTACTTTATTGTGTTTGCCCACGTTGAGGCGGATAACGGGTTATGGGGAGGGCTGAGCCCTGGCCGGATCGGGGAGCTTTTTGATAATGACCTTGTCCGCCGGCGCGTGAAGGGATTTCAGAAGGTAATGACCCACGACCTGCGGGTCAAAATTCAGGGCGTGCTCGGTGAACGCTATCCTGCCGAAGTCCAGGGGTGCGATGCCAAAACGCTGGATCACATCGGTGCCAGAAAAGTCGCCAGCTATCTGAAACTGGGTGATTACAGCTTTGAAGCTGTCCGGTTTGCCCTGCAGGATTTTCCGCACCGCGTCAGTGGGGAAAAACCGCACCTGCCCCACAGCCATATCCGCCAGATAGCATTCGAGGGAGCCGGTTCACTCGGCGGAACTGTAGTGAAGTTATCTCCGGAACTGAACACCCTGATTGGGATCCGCGGCAGCGGAAAATCCTCCATACTTGAAGGGATCCGGTATGCCCTGGACATTCCGTTTGGCGAGAAGGCTTCTGACCGCGATTATAAAGAAAATCTGGTCAGTAATTTACTCAAAAGCGGCGGAAAGATTATTCTCGACGCCGTGTGCCGTCACGGTCGGGTCTATCAGATAACCCGCATCTACGGCCAGGAGCCGCAGGTTATTTTTGACGGTCAGGCCCGGCAGGGAGTGGCGCTCCGGGAAACGGTTCTGCACAAGCCGGTGTATTTTGGCCAGAAAGACTTGTCCAATACCGGCGCGGGATTTGAACACGACCTGATTGAAAAACTGGTCGGTGAGCGTCTGGCTCCCGTGCGGAACAAAATCCGGCAGCAGAAAGACGTCGTCCTCGACAGGTTACGCGAGTATCGTCGTCTGAAAACATCAGGAGAAACACTCTCCGAATGGCAGGCGAAAGAGAAGGATGCGCAGTTCCGCCTGCGCTTTTATGCCCGGCACGGCATGGAAGAAAAACTGGAACGTCAGACCACCTTCGGACGGGATGAGCGCTACCTCAGCAGTACCACTGTACGGGCAACCCGGGCGCTGGACAGTCTGCAGGACGGGATCAGGGAAACACTCGATGAGCTGAAGCAGGAGCAGAAGCATGAGTCAGCGCATAACCAGGCAGACATTGATGATTACAGTGCGGGATATGATCGCTTCACGGCTCATCTCGACTCCCTGAACACCATCGTGGACGGCGCCCGCCGGCTCCTTACAGAACTCGATACGAAGCAGCAGGCCTTCCTGGAGAAAAAGCTCGCGCTGACGGAGGAATTTGCCGAAATAGAGCGTGGCCTGGCTGAAGAGCTGCGGCTGGCAGGCGTGGAAAAAGTCGATCCGGCTGACTTTCTGAAGCTGAAGGCCGGGCTGGAACTTGCGGAACAGAAAATTGCAGAGCTGACCCGGGCGGAAAGCCGTCAGGCGTTACTGGACCAAAGTCTGACAGAGGCGCTGAGCCGATTGTCTGAACTATGGGGGGAAGAGTATCAGGAAATTGAAGCTGTGCTGGCCGCCATCAGCCAGGCAGATTCGCCCCTGAAGATCGTGCCGTCCTTTGCGAGCGATAAAAAAGCCATGCAGACCTTTTTAAAAGAAGCCTGTACCGGCAGCCGGTTGCGGGAAAGCACTTACCAGACCGTGGCTGACAACTTCAGAGACTTTGGCGAGCTCTGGCTGAACAGGGGTAAACTGCCGGACATTATCAACAGTTCTGCCGAGACTTTCAGCGTGTATCTGGAACAGCAGATAGAATCGCTTATTGTCAGGCAGATACCGAATACCTATACCATTGAATTTCGAGGTAAACCACTGGAACAACATTCGCTGGGTCAGCGCGCCTCCGCATTAATGCTGTTTGTCCTGAATCAGCAGGACAATGATGTGGTGATCATCGACCAGCCCGAGGACGACCTTGACAATCAGACGATTTATGACGACGTGATTAAAATCATCCGGACGATGAAACCCCGCACCCAGTTTATCTTTGCAACTCACAACGCTAACATTCCGGTTCTGGGGGATGCAGAGAATGTTTGTGCCTGTAAATATGCAAGCGGGAAGATCCAGATAGCCGGTGGAGGTATGGATGCTCCGCCTGTGCAACAGCACATTATTTCTGTGATGGAGGGAGGACGGGAAGCCTTTGAGCGACGCAGGGAGGTTTACGGCTCATGGCTCAGTAAAACCTGATTCCATCAGGCTTACTGAGCATGCAAGCATTTCGACAAGGAGTAATTCAGTCGTACGTCAGGCATGAGTGTACAGAACTCAGTGCCTGATAAAATAAATCAGGCCGCCGATTATTAATCGGCCTGAATAAACACAACCGCATGCCGGCAAGAGTGTTACTGGTAGAAAACAGTAACCGGCAGGGAAGCATTCCAGGTTATTTCATTATCACCGGTTACAGGCTGTGCAAGGGTGATCTTGATTTTTTTGCTCTTATCAATGCCAGAAGCATAATACGCATGATAGATACGCTTACCAGAATAGAAATTGTAAATTCCTGCCCCACCATTGTAAGTGATATTGCCATCACTCCACGTTTCAGCAATGCCGGGGAAAAGACCCACAGCCCAAGTGTATGCACTAACAGAGTTCCAGGTACCAGCTTTATTTTTTGCAAGCCCACCGAAGAAACCATCGCCTTCCCTTGGAGCATACAACATGAGATTGGAATTTGAACCATTGGTCGCCTGAGAAGCTACCCGCATTTCAGTCGACAGTGTTCCAATTTTCTGATTACCGGAAGTAACGTCAAGAGTGAGTTTAGCAACACCATTCTTCATGGAATCAATATCAACTTTCCCACTATAACTAATTTGCGGGTCAATACCACTTTGCCCCCGAAAACCAGCCTTATTGTTGTTACGGATACCAAGTACAGGTATATCTGCTTTCAGCACGACATCAACAACACTCTGACCTTTTTGGATTGGTGCATTCAGATTATTTACGGCATCACCAACCTTGATTTCCCATGGTGTAACAAGGGGTTTCGGATTCAGCGTACCACTGAAATCAACAGAACCACCTGCACCGTTCTGGGTCCACGCTATCGCGGAGCCGGATACCGCAGCGGATGCAGCTACTGCCATTGCAATCAGAGTCTTTTTCATAAAATAAATCCTCTACATTTCATAAATAGTAAACTGAAAGTGATAATCCTTATTTTAAGGAATTACCGTAAAGCCATCTCCGCGACCTTATTTAAACAGTCGCTTTGAATTAAATTCATTATTTAACTCAAAATAATTTTGAGCTATTCCCCTTAAAAAGGCGGTAAATGCCTTTACCAGTCTTCTCACGCGGCGGCACAGGTGTGGCAGTGGACATTACGGTAATGTCCCGAATGTCAGCCAGTCACTGTTTCCGGTGATGTCCGCATCCACCACCACATGGCAGACCGAAGCCACCACGCATGTAAGCGCTGAATACGGTTTTCTGAACAGCCTGCCAGAAGCAGAAGTACTGAAAGCGATAAAATTTTTCATGCAACTGTTATCCCGTATATGGAATACTGGCTTCTGATATATAAAAAAGAACCAGCCTGTTTACCATTTGATGAGTATGCTGGAAACGCCCGAGCGCACCAGAAAAATACCCCTGAGAAACCTCATGCCGCTCACAGGCCTCCCTTCGGGTATAGCCCAGAACCAGAAAATCTCTCAGTGCGTTAATAACCTTTTCACTGTGAACTGGAGATATTTCAGCTAATAACCAGAACTGGTTTTCTGACATTTCACCGGGCGAAAAAACACACCCGTGCTTCTTGCTCAAATACAGGTTACTGCTACTCATTTATATCTTTCCCAGAAAGACAACCAGACAAAAAGACGGCGCAATCCTGAAGAACACAAATATACCGACCTGTTATCTGCCATTAATCTTATCATGGTGATTTATACTAAAAAACACCACTTTGACGATCTTTACAACCATCAAACCAGGCGTAAACAGAACAAATAATCAAAAAACAAACCAAATTAGGAATAAAGAACCAAGGCACAACAAAAAGACAGATAAAAAGATATTAATTTTTTCAAATAACAATATAGCGTTCTGGAAAGGTTTTTTGTGCACATTTAGATATTCATCAAAAAACAGTTCACATTTTTCATGAAAAATAAAAAAACGGAAACAAAAATAAATTCAATCACTGGCTTCTATAAAAAGTAATATACAGTCTGGAATATTGGACAATACTGGAAAAAGCATTTTCTGAAATGCGCTTCGGCGCCGCCGGCCCGAAGGCCTTGCCACGGTGGATGCCACCAACGAGATTAAGGTGGCGGCTGCAACAACCCGGGACGCCGATCGGTCCAGGCGACACATTGATCGCCGGGCACGCCATCGCCGTGCTGGTGATGAAAAATACGCGAGAGTTTGAGCGAGTGTGGGCCTGATACTTAAATAACAGAATCTATGTTGGGACGAAGAATATCCGTTCTGGAGAATTTATCTGGCAGGTTTCGAAGCAATTCGATTGTTTCTTCAAAAGAGGGATAAATGTCTCCCCATTCTTATTTCAGGGTTCTTAAGCGCTTCAAAGAACGCTATTATGCTGCCCAGACTATTCTCATTCCAAAGACAGTCTGTGCTGCGAGCTGGTCCTGCCGACCGGAACCCTCAGGCTGAAAGGTGCGCTGACACCGGCATTATTACAGACGCTTATCCGCGAAATAAAAGACGGGTACTGATGATATCTCTCTGTAGATTCGCGTATCTGGCTGGTTGCCGGTATCACCGACATGCGAAACGGGTTTAACGGTCTTGCATCAAAAGTTCAGAGCGGCCTGAAGGAATGACCCGTTCTCCGGGTATCTGTTCATCTTCCGCAGATGCCGGGGTGACCAGATAAAAGCCCTGTGGGCTGACAGTGACTAAACCTCATGTTCATCTCAGTAAAAGGGCCTTTAAAAAGGTCACTATCTCATCCCCCATGTACCTGGCAGCCCACTGATGATAATGCCGGCACAAACTTAATATTATGACCACCACAAGAATCCCTCCCAGAATAACAAGCACTTCATCAGACAGAAGAGTGTCTTCCATCATCCCCCCCCTTTGCCCCCCAAAAAAAGGTATTTATAAAGGTCATTCCTGTTTCTAATTCCAAGTTTTAACCGAATATTTCTTCGGTGAGCACTGACAGTCTTCTTGGACAACTTAAACCTTGACGCTATTTCATCATCCGTCATCATGAGTTTCATGCATGCAATAATTTCCCTTTCCCGGAGAGACAGCTCTCCCTTCAGATGAGAGACTGAACCCCCCCCTCCTTTTTTTCTGCTTCTTCTGGAAAGACGCCTCCTGACATTCTCAATATCACAGATTCCGGAAACAAGATTGTCTCTGCAAAACAAATCCAGATAAAGCAAGAACAGAGGGTTATGTGTATCAGAGAAAACAAGTGTCCTGTCCGGCATACCATTAACTGACGTTATATTCAGGATGTGCTTTTCATCAAAAACATGAATAACATATTTCCTCTTGCCTAAAACCTCAGCAACCAGAGCAGTCACTCCCCAAATAAAAAAAACATTACTGCTGTATATCCATATATTTATTATTTCTGAGTTCACGACTATTCACTCCATATTATCTCTGTCAGAAATTAAACAGCCGCCAGAACTTATTGGCTAGCTGCGACTTTCCAAGGAAATAATACGCTGCAGGACACGCCTACATCCGGTTGATTTCGAAAGCGTAAGCGGCTACCCTGCCGTGAGTGCAGAGGGTGGTAGTCCGCCATTGGCGGATGGTGTCCTGTTACGTCTGTAACAATGCCCGTCTGCGGGCATTGAGCAAGTAAGCTATCCATATCCTCACCTGTAGCAGGGCAGGCATCGGTCAGCCGTAAATCTGGTGGCAGAGAAATGACTTCCGGAGATCAGAAATCATACCGTATCCCCACGATCCCCTCACAATCCGTCTTAAAATACCCGTCAAAACTGCTGTTCACTTTCGCCTGGACAGAAAGCTTCTCAGTAATCTTTCCATTAACACCCAACGATGCGGTGTAACGGTCTGCCTTCTCTGCATCATAGTGACGTGTTTTCCAGTCATCACTCAGGCTCACCCCGGGCATATCATTAAGGGTGATGCTCCGCCAGATACCTGCTTTCAGCGACAGCCCGCCGAGTAATTTCTCTGCCTCAAAACCGGCCTTCAGCCAGGCTGCCCTGCCACTATGCAGTTCGACACTTCGCGCATTACCTTGCAACCGGTTTACGTCTGCCTGAACACCGTTGAGCGAAAGGGCTGGCGTAACTGTCATATCCATACCCCTGAAGTACGTCTTCCACCCGGCGCGGACACCTGCAGTCAAAATATGGCTTTTCACTTTACCTGACAGATCGTTAAGTTCTCCCTGAATGGTATAATCTTCAGACAACTCCCGGTAGCCGGCCATACCATCCACAAACAGACGGTCTGCGACCTGTTTTCCGGCCAGAAGATGCACGCCCCACAGACTGAAGTCATCCCGGTAATCATCAGCGCTACTGTGTCCACGGTAGAATTCTGTACCGATCCCCCACCATGCATCACCCGCATCAGACTGACGGTACCCGACGTTAAGACCACTCTGGTTCAGCGTAAAACCACCGTATCCGCCATGACTGTAACCTGTCATGGCCCACATGCCACCGTCAGCGTCACTGTTATCCACCACCTGCTGCCAGCGATCGGCACTGTCGCTAAGGATGAATTCACGTGCCGCAAACATAGCTCGTGCTTTATTCAGTAGAGAAAGGTTATCTTCTCCTTTAAACAACGTACTACCGCTCACGTTAGTATCAGTATTCTCTTCCGGAGAATCAGGCGAAATCATGGTCTCCCTATGGTTACTTTCTGCCACAAGATCCCCCTCTCCGGTATTGCGGGCATGGTCAATATCCGGAGACATTGTACTGGTAACATCATCCGCGTCACTCTTGTCCACCACCTGCGCCCAGTTATAAGCACTGTCGCTCAGGAGAAATTCACGTGCCGCAAACATGGCCCGTGCTTTACTGTTTTTAAACAACGTACCGCCGGTATGGCCATCTTCCGGAAATGTTGTACCCTGAGAATCTGTTGCTCCGGCATTCCCCTTCAGCTGCCAGAAAACCTTACCGTCTTTTTCCAGGATCTGTGCGTCGGGGGTATATATGGTAAAACCCCGGTTCAGGCTGGCAAAAGAGAAATACCCGTGAGAGGTTCCGGCAGGGGCCGAAGCCAGTGTCAGGTTACTTTTCAACGCGACACTCTGGTTTAACAGCGTGGACAGGTCCAGCACGTTATGACCGCCTGTAGCTTTATTCAGAATGTCAATCCGGTCACTGGTGTTGTCTGCTGCGCTGACACCTATGGCAATATTCATACTGCTGGCATGCATGGTGTTTACTGTCAGCGTTTTAGGTGACCAGTTTTCGGTCAGCAGGGAAAGAGTTCCCCCTTTACTCCTGAATGAATCCAGCGTGGAGCTTTTCGTCATATTCCAGTGACTTTTGCGTGACAACGCCACCTGTGAGCCGGTGCGGCCGTTAATATCCCCCCGGAAGGTCGCATTCATGATATCCAGCGTTGTCTTCCCGTTCAGCACTGCATGACCATTAAACACACTCCGGTCTGCATCCTGTACCGCTTCAGAAGAACCTTCTTCCAGAACAAAGGCCGTACCATCACCATCCTTTTTGTCAATAAATACCCGTCTGTCGCCCAGCGTGACAGTTGAGTCTGTTGCTTCAAGGGTGGTGTTCAGCGTGGCATTACGACCAAGTCCAAAATCTGTATTCGTCAGCGATAGTCTGTTAAACGAAAAAGTGCGGTTTTCCCAGTCCTCCTGGTTAAAATACGTGGGCTGCGTCAGAACAGAATGATCCCCGAGGGAAGCCAGTTTATCGGCCACAGACTTGGCGTTGTATGCATGAATAACCGGGTGCCCCTGCAGGGTCAGGCGTCCGTTTTCCTGTGTGAACGAGCCGGAAATATCTGCTGTACCGTCCAGAATCAGCACACCAGACGTTTTCTCCGGCAAACGGTTTTCCACATCCAGATTGCCCTTCAGTTGACCGTGGTATATATAACCTGCCGTATTTAAATTGCCAGTCTCCGGGGAATAATCCAGCGTGATGGTTGCCCGCTTATCAGCGTTGTTTGCCAGTACGGCGCCAAAATCAGCAGCTTTCAGTTGATGGAACGTCAGACTGTTACCGTTGACATCCAGTGCCCCCCCCCGGAATCCCCATGAGATACTGTCCGGATCCACCTGCCTTTCATCAGCCAGCACTACAGTCGGCCGACCACTGGCAATGTTCACACGGCTGAAGGCCTGAATTTGTCCTTTGCTGTCTGCCTGTTGATCCAGAATAACGGTTCCGTCGCCAGCCTTCAGACCGCCTTCATTGATCCCTGTACCCTGGACTACCAGTGTTCCTTCACCAATTTTATGCAGGTTATCTCCTTTCACGCCGTTGACCTGCCAGTTTACGGTAGCATCCTTATCGACAATAATACCGGCTCCGGTCCAGGTACTCCCGCTGGAGGTTGTCACCGTATAGTCATTACGGAACCTCAGAGAACCCGCTCCCTGTGAAACCGAACTTTTCAGGTCAATCTGACCATTTTCCCCCACGAATATCTGATTTTTACCGGCATTCAGGTCATTGCCTTTTTGCCCGTGCATTGCATATGTGGCAGTCCCCTGCGTCAGCGTTCCGGTTCCTGTATCGCTGTCAAATGTCCATTCCAGCGCCCCACTGTCTGATGCACTGAACGTGACAGGAGCATCATTGTCCTCATCAAATTTTTGTCCGAGAAAATCCAGGGGAATAACGGCCCAGTTAGTTCCCCGTCCTCCAGGGCCATAACCCGACGACAGTACTCCAACAAGAACCCATTTGTTCTGAAGCTTGTCCCAGGCAAACAGTGGAGAACCACTGTCACCGGTCTCTCCCAGTATCGGCATCGCTCCATTGGTGGCATAATCGAATATCAAACCTGATCTTGTGGTTATCATTTGCCCGTTCAGATAGGAAGACAAACTTCCTGTGGTCCCTCCTGTCAACCAGGAATAGGCACCACCAATCTGAGGCAGTTGTCCGTTCCTGTCCTTAATATACTGAGTACCGGAGCCCAGACGATAAAAAACAGGATAGCGTTGCTTATCCAGATATGCGCCGGCAACGGCTCCCTGCGCCGTTACCTCTGACGGGGCAACCTCTGTTACCAGTTTATCCAGTCTGGGAGTGTGGAAATCCAGTGAAGGAGCATTGTTCCGGTCCACAATATTGTAACGGTTTTCACTATCACCAAAGCTGACGTTTTTATATCCCCCGTTATGTTTCACACTGGTGATATACTGAGGATTAATCAGCGTCGCCACCCCTAGTTTCGAATCCACAGAACTAAAGTCTGGCATGGCGGCCTTATCCAGAGTACCAACCAACTCCCTCTGTTTATTATAAATGGCGATATCTGTTGCTCCCGGACGGAACATGCCTTTATTTTCAGCAAAATCACGAAACAACTGATAGTCAAGCTCATTATTGACCGTCCCGCCAATACATCCTGCAGAGAAAAATACGGGGAGCAGAAATAAAACAGGAAAGCGAAAACGCCTGACTGATTTTAAAGAACATTTCCTGGCAAACTCAGATACGGCAATAAAGCCCCGGGCTACAGCGCTGTAGCGAAGAGAATAAATTCTGTTCATTATTTCATCTCTGAAAAAAAATAAAACCTGTAATCTCAGATATAACTAATGACAATTGTCATTCCGGCATGCCAGACTGACTCTCCGGTAACCGACGTATTAAAATGAAGATTAAGAGGGGTACCCGAAGATATTCCCAGCGCATAGCCTCCGGCATAAAACCAGCCTTCTCCCACCAGGTCCTGGTAACCACTCTCATCAGCAATCACTGGTGAATCAGGAACACCCGGCACACTGTATTTCAACTGTCCCCAGATGCTTTCTGCTGACACTTCACCATTCGTCATCCGGGAAATAAAACTCAGCCCGTCAGCGGTGTGCCACATGTTCGTGCCCGGTACACCACCATTAAATACATAAGCATCGGTGCTGTTATTCCCCTGTACCTGAGTGATTCTGGCGCCGAAACCGTCTTCTTCCGCCCACGCCAGAGCCCCGAAAGCCTGAACCTCAGCAGCCAACGTGCCTGTTGCCGAAGAATCTCCGGTAACTTTCAGTGGCAGCACAAGCAATCCTCGCCCCGGCGAATCACTAAACCACTGAATATGTATTTCTGCCCCGTCACTTCCTGCCAGCTGAATGACAGGAACAATATGGGTACCAGATGTCAGACTGCCCTCAAAAGCCCGTTCTGATTTTCCTGCAAGCAACAGAAGATCATGAGGTGCACTGACAGCCAGGTGGGTTCCATTACTGGTCAGATCGCTAATGCTGTTACTGAACCCGGAATATCCCCCCGTCTTCCACATCCAGGGTGGAAGTGAAGCATCATAAGGTGTAAGGGTCCCCCTCAGCTCCACTGTCCCCTGAAAATTCTCTCCGGACTGCCATCCGGCAGCAAAAACTTTTCCGAAAAGTAACAAAGAAAAAATAAAATAGGTAAGTAATATATTAGTCACAGTATTTTTGCGCAAAACTCCCTCCCGTCATATCTAGCATTAATATTATGTGTGGTGGGGTAAACTCTGGAGGTCAAATCAACTAGATATTAATGAATTAAAAAACCATTAAGAAAGAAGGCACAAAATCACTTCAAAAGATATAATGTCCCCAAGTTTGTTTATTATTTTTCATCCAGAGTTTTCAATGATGTCCAGTTAATGCCCGACTCTTATTTTTCGAAAATTTTCCAGTATCAGAGGTGTTCACTGATAAATGCGTTCAACCTCACGGGTATCCCGAAATAATAGCCCTGAAGATAATCCAAACCCAAAGCACACAGACAGTTTGCCTGCGCCAGTGTCTCCACACCTTCCGCTACTGTAGTGGCCCCCAGTCTTTCTGCCAGATCAGTCACACACTCAACAATATCCCGGGATGTTTTCTCCCACAAAAGATCTTGTATAAAGCTTTTGTCCATCTTTATATAACTGACCGGAAAATACTTCAGATATGACAGCACCGAACATCCAGCGCCAAAATCATCCAGCGCAACTTCCACGCCGGCATCACTCAGTTTGTTCACCACCTGCGCTGTTTTATCTGTTATATAAAAGGGTTGCTGCTCTGTCAGCTCCAGCACCAGGCGTATACCGCGTTCACCAGCCAGTGACAAACACATCTGTGAAAAATCACTGTCTTCCAGTAGCAGCGGGGTTACATTCACGGCCAGCCGGAACCCCTGCGGCAGCATTGTTTTTATGCCAGCAAGCGCTGTCACAGCCTGGTGCAGTATCTTTTGTGTTATGAGTGATAACAGGCCAGCAGATTCAGCCTGCTCAATGAAACACGCAGGCGGGATAATCTCTCCCACCGACGTGTGCCAGCGTACCAGTAATTCACCGCCCGACACCTGCAGGTCTGATGCACGAACCACCGGCTGAATATACGGCTCAAATTCCCCGTTACTGAGGGCCCGCAGAAGTCTGTCTGCTGTCACTGCATCACCTTGCATTTTGTGCGCTCTCCATTCTGTTGAGATCCCTGTGCAGCCACACCATCATCAACAACCTGAAGTCAGAAAAAATCGTGCCAGCAACATACCAGGTTTCAGATGATGGATATTATTCAGCATACTCTCCATTCCTCACTGATACTCAATACTTACCGGCAATGACACCCGCCAGCGTTCCGGCAGCGTTCCGTTCAGACGTAATTCACCGCTGCCTGCCACGATCTGTGCGCCATACGCACCTTCAACCTGACGCAGGGCTGCATCACTGAAATGACTCACCCCCGCTGTCGCTGTCACAGACATTATCTGTAGCCAGGACGGACCTTCACCACGGAACATTCTCTGTAGGACACCCGGGATGTCACCCGCCTTCATGGCACGGCTTTCACCGGGCAGACCATTCGCATTCAGATCGTCATAAACGCCAGCATACACCGGCTGTCCGTTCTGAACATGACGCAACACCCCGGCGGCCTGCATCCTGAAAACCAATGTGCCCGCGCGGGTATTATTTTCTCCGGTCACGGGCAGCGTCACTTCCGCTGTGCCGGGTTCTGTCCATACAAGCGAAAAATCCCCGGCCCCCTTTCCGTAACTCACCCGCGGCGACAGCCCTTCGCGACCGGCAGGGGTAGTCAGTGTGGTTTTTCCCAGCACAACGGTCAGTGGCGGCAGAGAAACCGGTATACCCTGCTCTCCGCCACGCACGTCAGGGCGCAGTTTAACGTCCAGGCTTTCATTTCCCTCCCCGACCTTCCACACCCATGGGTTTCGGGTACTGGTCACAGCCCCTTCCAGCTTAAGCTCCCCGCTGAAATCCTCTCCCGGAGTGTTCCAGGCCAGCACACAGGAGGGCAGAAGACTGGCAGTTAAGAGAAACAGTGTCATCTTTTTCATTACTCTTTTCCCCTTTGATTCAGGCGACCATCACTGTACCGTGACGGTCACATTCAGCCCTGCCTGCCACACTGCCGGAGTACCTTCTGCCGGCAGCCGCAGTTCAAAATCTGACACGATTGAGGCATATGACGCGGCCAGATTCATCACGTTACCATCAGCCAGTACTCCCTGACTGATAACCTGACCGTTATCAACCGCACTCATGCCATTCCCGAAATTCTGGTTCATCAGCAATAATGAAGATAAGCGGCTTTTCAGCCCCTGTGGCAGACTTCCCGACTGCACCTCCGTCACACTCTGACCGCTGACCAGTGACATGCCGGCCGGAACGGATGCACCGTCTTCCTGTCTGCCGGCACTCACCGCCATCCCCTGGTTCAGAGTGAAAAAAAGCTGCCCCGCCACGTTACCGCTCTCCGGATCACGTACCGGGACAGAGGCGCGAAAATGTTGTGCTGTAGCGCTATTACCCTCTGTTACGGTAAAAGGCTGTCCATTGCTGCTGAAAGTAATAAATGGTGTAAACCCAGGGCCACCGCGCTCTGCCACCTCATGCAGATGGCCTTCCAGGAACGGCAGCGCACCTTTATCACGCAAATCAAAAACCAGCTGCCCGTTCTCCGAGCGTGCATCTGCCGTATCCACCGCCCAGCTCTGGTCAGGTGTACTGATCTGCCAAGTCCATTTGGGGGCGTCGTCAGTGACAAAGCCGTTAAACTGAATTTCGCCACCGTCAAGCATGTCTGCACGGGGTACTGCTGAATAAAACAAGGCCGCAGTCAGCAGGGCGGAAAATAGGAATTTATAATGATGTATTATTTTCATCGTTATTCACTCTGTTTTATTCGCACATATAAATATAACGCAGGGAAAAAATGAGCCAGAGTTGTAATTCAGGTTTAATGCAATATCGGATGTAAATAAAATCGGCATGCATAAGCATTTCGACAAGGAATAATACTCTTGCCGACATGCCGGTTCTGTTTATTCAGGCCACCTAATAACGACGGCGGCCTGATTTATTTTATCAGGCACTGAGTTCTGTACACTTATGCCTGACGAACGACTGAATTACTGGTAGTGAACAGTAACCGGCAGAGAAGCTTTCCAGGCAATCGCAGCATCACCTGTAGCCGGGGCATCAAGATTAATTTTGGCTTTAGCGCCAGCCTGAATACCAGAAGCATAATATGCACTATAGGTCAATGAAGGGTCTTCGGTAGAAAGCCCCCGAACCGCTCCCCAGTAGGTAACGCCTTGAGTTTGATAGTGCATCGCAGCCTCCTCAAATACAGTGGCTGCCATTCCCCAAGCGGACGTTGGTACCCCCGATTCATTTGTTGGTAAACCACCATAAAAGGTGTTGCCCGCGGTCGGAGCTATAAGACGCCATTGGTCTTGAGGAACCCCATTTTTGGCTACTGAGCCGGCTGACCCAACTGCGAATGGAACTGACAGTGTGCCAATTTTCTGGTCGTTGTTATCCTTAACCTCCAGAGTCAAGGTGGAGAGACCGCCGCTAAATCCATTAAGGTTAACGGTGCCTCGGAAGTCAATTTGTGGGCTAATACCCGGCTTCCCGCTAAATGCCTTTGCTTCCTGAGTACGAATACCCAGTACAGGAATAGCTTCTTTTACAAGAAGGTCAATAGAGGACTGTCCCTTCTGGACAAGGGCATCAAGATTTGTTACTGCCTGACCAATCTTAACTTCCCACGGAGTGACTTTTTCAACCGGCGTCAGCGTACCGCTCAGGTCAACAGAACCACCGGTACCGTTCTGGGTCCATGCCATTACAGAGCCGGATACCGCAGCAGATGCAGCTACTGCCATTGCAATCAGAGTCTTTTTCATAAAATAACCTCTATATTTCATAAATAGCAAACTGAAAGTGGTAATCCTTATTTCCCGGAATTACCGCAAAACCATCCCCTGCAGCCATATTTATTTCGCCGCACTACATTCTCTGTTTTTATTCACAGAGCGTTCTGTTTTAAGAATGGTTTTACGTTATTCCCGTAAAAACGGTAAGTCCCTTTACCAATCTGACCCATTCCGGAGTCACGGTGGTATTGCATCGATATCTGTTGTCTGAGATGAATACTCAGTCCTCCACCTGCAGGGCTATCTGCAGATTTCCCCGGTAGCTGGCCGGTATTTCCAGCTCCGCCGGCGCATCCGTCCGTAACTCAACCAGCCTGTACGCCTCCGGCACCGCAATCACCACGTCCTCACCCTGCTGTCTGGCACTGACCGCCACTTTCTTTCCGTCAACTATCAGCGCTGTCTTCAGGGTGATGCGTGCTTCCTGGTTATCCTGCAGTCCCTGCTTCACCGTGATATATGCCATGTTTCCGGATGCCGGACGCACATCGGCGTTACGGATGGTCAGGCGTTCCGGTAATGTGCCTTCCCCGCTCCGGTACAGCACCGGATCTGTCGGTGTGCGGGTCACCTTCACCACACTGTTACCCACCACCTGGCCGTTCACTACCCCAAGGTACTGCGTCTTCTCTCTGTATTCAGCTGCCTGCACTGACTGAAAACTGAGGGTGGTGAGCACCAGAGCAGCTGCCATCATTTTGATCTTCATTTATTATCCTTCCGTTCAGAAGGCGTTGCCGGTTTTTTCTGGTTAATGGTCCATGTCTGCAGCTCACCGTAATCGTTCAGCGAGTCAACCTTCACCACATTCCCCTTCACCTGCACCTCATCCCCCGGCATGAACATCAGTAGTTTCTGTGCTGTCTCATTGTCCGTAGCGATTTTCTTCCCGTTTGCATCCAGCAGACTGCCAATCGCAAAAATATACGGCGTGGTGTTCACCAGCGCGGTTCTGCCGTCCGGCCGGCTCTGCAGACTGAGGCCTTCCTCTGCGCCCCTACGGCCTTCGATCAGTGCTTTCGGGCGGTAGAACAACTTCAGCTTTGTGCGCAGTGCCACGGCGATACCACTCCCTTCCAGGGCCGGCGGAATATCCTGCAGGTTCAGCCAGTACACCGACTCCCTGTCCTTCGGCAGATGGTCTGAGGCCATGATGATACGCAGCGACTGCTGACCGTTCGGCTTCACCTTAAAGAAGGAGGGCGTCACCACAAACGTCGGGCGGGTGTCCTTCTCCACGATGTTGTCCACCCATGCCTGACCACCAAAGGTGCGCTCCTTGTCATTGTTGGTAACCGTGATGGTCAGTGCATCCTTGTCCCCGCGGAAGATATAGCGGGTCTGGTCTGCAGCCAGAGAGGCCATCGCACTCTGGCTGCCCATCATCAGAGCCAGGGTCATTCCCAGTGCTTTTGTCACCCGGCTGGTGAAAAACGTCGTTACTGCGTTACGCTTAGTCACACGAAACCTCCTGTAGTTTCTCTGTTTCCTGCAGTTTCGCTGCAGGTATCCGACACTGACCCAGAGTGATGTCACCTGGCGTGTCCACCGTATTAATCATCAGCACACCATTGTTGGCCACAAAGCCCAGCGGTGTGTTCTTACTGTCACGTGCCCAGGTTCCCCCTGGCACAAACTCACCGTTACGCTGCTTCACCTGCAGCAGATAGCGTTTAACTTTCAGGGCATCAAACGGCATCCACACCACCGCCTTGTCTGCTGGCACCACTTTCTGACTGGTAGTAACCAGTTCCGTATCCAGCGGCAGCGCTCCCGCCTCAATCGTCACCGTGTTCCAGTCATAACTGTTCAGTGGCACCACCAGATTGCCGTCACTGTTGGTCTGCCCGTCAACGGACGTCACCTTCACGCCCGGCGTATCCTTCACATTCACCACGGCCACCGTGTCGCCGGTCGTGCGGCTGAACATGACGTCTTTTGCGGCAGGCACCGCCAGCACAGAACCGCTGGCAGAAACAGAACCACTGGTTCCGCCGGCCTGCGAGTGGTTCAGTGTGCCGTTCAGATAAGCCCGATCACCGCTGTATGACGCATTCAGATAACTGCTGGCACCGCCAGCGCTGTCACGACCACCACCGAAGCCATAGCTGAAGCGATCATTCAGGGAGCCTGACAACCCGGTACTGAAGCCTGTACCGCCATCCTTACCTGTGCTCACCGACGTACTGCTGCTGTACCGACGGTCAAACAGCGTGAACGGCACTGACACTGATGCGGACGCCGACCAGTTGTTCTCTCCCTGAGAGTTTCGGGAGCCGGACAAGCCCAGGTTCAGGTTAACACCCTTAACCTGGGTGCTCAGGGTGCCGGTAATCCCCGTATCCTTACCGTTGTCATCACGGTACCAGTAACTGCCTGTGGTCGATGCCGGGTAGTAACTCCTCTGCCAGGCGGAAGCCGACAGACTGAACAGTCCCCCCACCGGCTGGCTGATACCGGCACTCCATTCATCCTTTATCCGCCGTCCGTGGTTTTCCCGTCCCCACAGCTCCGTAGGGTCAAAGGAGGACATGTCTTCATATTCCGCACTCTGCCGTGACCAGCTCATCCGTAGTCCAGTGTTTGTGAGTGGCAACTGTTTACTCCAGGAACCCTTTACCTTATTCCCGCTGCGGCTGCCGTCACGGTATTTCGCCGTGGCATATGCCCCGTCCGCTGATACCGCCCCCAGATAACCAAGGTCCAGTACTGCCCCGGCGCTGACCCCCTGCCAGTCCTGGTTAAACACCCCCCCGGTGCGCAGCGTCAGACCGTCCAGACCGTAACCGTATGACGCGGCAAAAACGCTCCCCTTCAGATCACTGTCCTCATCCGGCATGCCCGCCGCGACGCTGAACTCGTGCTGGCCCGGACTTAACTGTCCGGCCATGACTGACAGCGGGAAATTCTGCACATGTTCGTGTCCGTCTTCTCCGGTAACGGTCATCATCACATCCCCACTGGTGTACAGTGGCACATCTGTGATGGAAAATGGTCCGGCCGGCACCATCTCTGAATGTAGCTGTCGTCCGTTCTGCGACAGGGTCACTCTCGATGGCCCGTTTGCAATCCCGCTGAACACCGGGGTGTACCCCAGATTGCCCGGCTTCATACTGTTGTTCCGGCTCAGCGACATCCCGTACGTTCCTGTACTGCCCAGCAGGCTGTCCCCGGTGGAGGTCTTCCCGACCGCCAGATCCGCACTCAGTCCCTGGATAGCCCGGGTGGCCGTGAACATATTTATCGTGGCTGAGTTATCCCCGGTGTCGCCGCTGCTGGCCGTGGCTGCTGAACTCACCACCCAGCGTCCCACGTTGGCTTTCAGGTCTGCAGCTCCAAAGGCCGATGTGTAGTTCTGTCCGGTATAGGCATTCGCGTTATAGTTCACGCGAAATGCACTGGTTCCGTAATCCCACTCCACGTTCTCCGGCATTTTCACCAGACCTTTCTGGGGGATGGACAGCGCCAGGCTCTGCGTGGACACATCAAAATCCACGGTCACTGAGGGCGCTTTCGTCAGCACATAGCACTTTCGTGCGGCGTCATACCCCTCACGGAAGTAATCTGCACTGACATAAATTCCGGCTTTTGTGAGCCACTCCTCTGACAGACACAGCGCCTCACTGTCCTGAGGCGACACGTCCAGTATCTGTTTCCCTGCCTCCTTTCCGTTCAGGGACAGGTCAACCAGATAACGCCCCGGCGCATAACTTCCATTCAGTGCAGCCCAGGCTTCCGGATTAACACCGGCTCCCCCCTGAATAAAGGACATATCCAGCTTTTCAGCCGCGACGCCTGTGGCACTCGCAAATGCAGCTGAAACGGCAAGTGCGAGGGACGCCCGACGAAAAAACATAGACGCAGCGGGTTTTGTGACTGTTTTTTTTTCTGTACGCACAATCATTCACTCCGTTACTGATACGTCACCACAAAGGTCAGTGCGCCTGTGTATTCTCCCGCCTTCACATTCGCCGGAAAGACCGGCTGCGCGCGAAAACGGAACGCCCCCCTGGCAGCAAAGTCCACCGGATAGCTCACCAAATGGTTGTTCTGAGTCAGACGGCCACGATAATCAGCCTGTGGATCCACTGCCCGCACATCCACATGAATGCCATCACCGGCACCACGGGTGACCACGCCAACGGAATCCAGCTGCCCCGGGTTACCAAAGTCCAGAGTGGCTACCTGCCCTGCAAGAAATGCAGAACAGCCCTGAACAGTGGCGCCTGGCTCATACAGTCGCACCGTGAAGTCACGCGGCGGCACAGGTGTGGCAGTGGATTTACGGTAAGTGCCGAATGTCAGCCGCCCACTGTTGCCATAACTGTCAGCATCCACCACCACATGGCATGCGGATGCCACCACGTCTGCACTGAATACGGTTTTCTGAACAGAAGCGTAAGAAACCCCACACCCCAGCAGAAACAGAATTGCAAATGAATATATTCTTTTCATTTTAAGTTCAGTCTGGTTTGTTTAATAAACTGGTTGTCTGCAATAATAAGAAGCCAGTTGCGAAACAAGAAGATTCGTACGAAACAACCTACCTAACGCCACACTGAAATAACTAATATTAGCGCCATACTTCTCACAAGCTTCTTTCCTTGGCTTACCAAGGACCAGGTGCTCACGTAGCGCCTGAACAATTTTTTCACTGTGAATGGATGAGAGCTCAACTAATAACTCGAATTGTTCCTCAGCAACGCCACCTGCAATAAGCGCACAACTTCGAACCTTCAAATATGTAGACGTACTTAAGGAAGAGTTATCAGTGAGAGAATGCTCTGTCATTGTGCATGCCCCCTTGTTATCGTTATTACGAGTAAAAGAAAAAATGCCAAAACAAATCATGGCGCGCATTCTATTCAAAATTCATTGCCATTCAAGACTAATTTCACCCCTCAACAACAAAAAAAGAAACAAACAAAAGCAAAAAAAACCAAAAAACACAAATAACTTAAAACAAAACACCATTAAAACAAAAAATATAAAAATAAAAACCCAGCAAAGTGTTGTTTCTAAGTTTTTTGATTTGTTTTTAATTTTTTCAAATGTTTTGTTTGGATTTATTTTTGTTTGTTTTTATTTGTTTGGATTTTATATAAACAAATATAAAAATCAATTAGTTGCATCTAACTCTCTTTTTCTGAAAAATAAAATAAAATTCAGAGTTAAAATTAATGATATTACATAACCCAAGCTGTGTGAGCACCGTCATTAATCACATCACCTTTCGACTCCGGGATGAAGCTCAGAGGTATATAACCGCTGCTAACATACACAATGGCGAAAGCTGCGATGATATTATTCTTTAATGTTAAAAACACAAGGTAAATTGTTACCTGAATGTAAATAAGAGGCATTCTGCTCACTCCAGACAAAAACCCGAAAACATAGATAAAAGTAGTTATCATTATTTTTTATTTCTACTTGTGCAATGTCCAGAAGACTATTAAGTACGAACCTCAGTTTTCCATCAGCCATATCAGTTACACAGACAGAGTTTAAGATATATCGAAA
The DNA here is from genome assembly GCF_003688535.1 of Enterobacter sp. WP_7_1. Lineage (NCBI taxonomy): Bacteria > Pseudomonadati > Pseudomonadota > Gammaproteobacteria > Enterobacterales > Enterobacteriaceae > Enterobacter > Enterobacter sp. WP_7_1. The sequence continues at coordinate 27,890 of NZ_REFK01000008.1, forward strand.
GGAAACATCCTTGACTGAGTCATTCGGTGAGGCAAAGTCAGAAAAATATTACACTTAATAGTGTTCCACTCTGAAGATACTGTGGTAGGCATCTGTTTCGAAGTTAATGGTTATCCAGTCGTGATTTATTTTTCACCTCCGGAAAATTGTGTTCAGCTTCACTTAAGGCAATAAGCTGAACTGCTCTTTGCGTTAATCACAGGCGGGTTTACTACGTCTAAGGTGTCGTAAGGGGCTGGCAGCTGAGTAGCTTCTGCTTCAGCCGGAAATCGGATCTGCTCGGCGGGGGAAAAAAAGATATAATTTTTCACTTTATCGAACATCATCAGACGGAGCCTACAGGATGGGTGGAAAACAGAGCCTTTGCCTCAGCTATGACATCCTGACCCACGAGTGTGAGACCACAATCCGGGAACATCTGGCCAGAACGGAGATCCTCGACGGCATAGGCCTCGCACTCGAGCAGGCAAAGGCATATGCCGTATTGTCATTCTGGTACAGGCTGGCCATCGCCTCAAAGGCGAAACGGGAGATCATCGACGCGGATAGGGAGCGTCTGATGCTGATTGCAGCAGGAAACCAGACCATGAGGCTGCATTAATGACCGACATGAAAACGATGCGCCGACCATCACCGTTGCAGCGGCGGGTGCTGATTATGCTGGCAGGTATTGAGCACAATCAGTACCCGGGGCCTGGAACATCTGCTGGAGCAGGGCGGGGACGCCCCTGTGTACGGGCTGCCCCTCCGCGCCTCCTGCCGGCGCATGGAAACCGCGGGCTCGCTGCGCGCCCCGAACATGCAGCTGGCCGTGTGCTAGCCGCCCCACTTCTTGCAAACGAACAGGCGCGCGTCCTGGCGGAGTTACTGAGGAGTCAACGATGGCTTTAGAGTTTGAACAGTTAAGAATGCATACAACCGTACACAGAATAAGACCGTTACCTTCCGGAGAAGAATACGAAGCAAAAGTGACCAATGTTAATGACCATGACGAGAATGAAATCCCTCTGCCAAAGGACCATTCTGTCTGGGGCTTAGCCTGGGGAAAATCATATAAGGAAGCAGAGGAAAAGGCTGTGAATAGAGCCATTAATCTGCTCAAAAGTCTGGGGGTTGAAGTCGGGGAAATTCAAAAATCGACGATTACTCATTTTTTAAGTAAGCGCCAGAACGTATAGTAATTCGTCACGCTTTCAGATGGCACTATATACCAGCCTTAAAGCAAGCAGGCGCAAGTTGGCAGAAACAGAAGCAAAAAGTCCAGCCTCTGAACACGCATATTGCCAACATCCGAAACAACTACCTTCAGAAAGTCATCAGTTAATTTTTCTGTGTCGGTGACACACACCACCATCTTGTCTGGCCAGTTCAAGCGCCACCAGTGCACGCCATGCAAGATGGCCCAATTCTTCTGACTGCGCCATGCTGACTTATTCCCTTGATCGCTTCAGCGGCGGAACAGGGCGATACGGGTTTTCCCTAATCAGGCGAAGCAAAAGGACACAACATGCCAGCAAAACAGTTACAACGGATTACGATTACTCTTGCTGTCGGGCTGATGATCACGGCTGCAGGAGCATTACTGACGTGGTATCAGGTCTCGGAAACGGACCTGAACAGGGCGGCCTCAGTAGCCCGGGATGTTGTCTCGTCCACCGAACGCATGCTCGACGAAACCCGGAGCGCTGTCGATCGGGTCAGCCCTTTGCTCACTAAGCCCTGCACGCAGAAAGTCAGCGCCGGACTACGCCGTCTGACTACCGGAACTGAACACATCCGCGAGATGAATTTCTTCCACCATGATCTTCTGGCGTGCTCTTCCTTCGGGGGAGCAGTTCCTGTACGGGAATTCATATCTGTCGGTGAGGGCCGGATGCTTTTCCTGGCGACAGACGACTCAGTTTCCCCCGTAGCTCCGGTAATTATTCTGCGCAGGTATTACGGTGACTGGAGCATTACGGCCAGCGTGGCCACGCGCTGGACAGCGGATGCACTGAAGCAGCCCGATAACCACAGACCACTCGCGCTGCGCACAGCTGACATGGTGCTTACCGCCGGAAACCACCTGGTGAAAGAGCCTCTGACGAGGTACACGCATGCCGTTCACTCGGGGCTGTACCCCTTTTCTGTGGAATTCTCAGGAGACCGGCGTATTCCTCTGGCCCTTTTTCTGCGGGATGGTGCGCTTTCATTGCTGCTGTCTGTTTTCCTGGGAGCCACTGTGGCCACAGCACTATGGCATGCACTCCTTCGCCGCAGCACGGAGCTCGGGCTGGCCGTTCGTAACGGGGAAATAGTGCCGTGGTACCAGCCGATAGTGGATGCCGGGACCGGAGAGATTGTCGGCGTTGAAATACTGGCCCGCTGGGAAAAACCGGATGGCACTGTGCTGTCCCCGGCCAGCTTTATCGCGGAGGCCGAAAGCTCAGAACTGATAATCGCGCTGACGCGGCGTCTGACTGAGCGGGCCGCATGTGAGCTGCCTTCCCTGTTACAGAGCCAGCCATGCTGGCATGTCGGATTCAACGTCACGCAGGCACATCTTCAGAAAGACAGCTTTATAACCGAGTGCCTCTCGTTTACCTCAGCCTTTCCGCCGGGCAGCATCAGCCTCACTCTGGAGCTAACGGAGCGCGAACCTTTTGGCAACAGTGAAGCTATCCGGAACAGACTGGAACAACTTCATGCCTCGGGGATGGCCATCGCTCTTGATGATTTTGGTACCGGCTACTCCAACATGGAGTATCTCAGTAGGTTACCGGTGGATATCATCAAACTGGACCGGGTTTTCGTGAGCAGAATCGGTCAGGGAGCGGCTGCAGAGCAGCTGCTGTTAAGCCTTATCGATCTGGCTTACGTGCTGAATCTGAAAATAGTGGCTGAGGGAGTCGAAACTGAAGCGCAGGCAAACTGGCTGAGAGAACGGGGCGTTTACTGGCAACAGGGTTTTTATTACTCGCCTCCGGTTCCATTACGCGAGTTCAGGCAACAGATATCGTAAGCTGACTCACTTATTTTGGAAAAACTCCCGCTTTCAGGGGGCGGTAATTCTGACGCGAAGCGGAATGGGGGAGCCAATCCCCCCTTCATTCTGATAAGCCATAATCCGCTTAACGCAATGAAGAACTTTTTGTGCACCGTCGGAGTGGCCACGACAACAGTATGTTGGCATATCGTAAACGAAATCGAGCGAACAGGTCATTGTGCCACTTTTCGAAGCTGTTGAGGCGGCATATTTTTAAATGTTTCCAGTCCATTCAAAAAGTAGTCGTTATCATTGCCAGTAGGCATAATCAATAGGGGCGCCAGGCCACTGGCCTCTTGACTATCAGCCCCTTGGGTTTTAGATATCAATCTTCCGTACTCAGCATCTTCTTGAGGTTCTATGCCGGATCTCCTTGTTACACCGCCTCATATAGCTGGTAAGCATAAATTCTCATTCATGGCCCGGTAAACGTATGCGTCAGGACATGCTAAAAAATCGGTAAATCCACAACACCGATTTTTCGGCGTTTTTTCAATCTGTTGGGGATTTAAATTCCTATCGATGAACAATGTATTAGCCAAATTTTGGCAACAAACTGAAAACATTACCAAACCAGCACATGCTCACTGTTATCCCAAAAAGAATCACAACTGCCGGAATAAAATTGCCGCCCCAAACCGTGAACATCTGATTGGGAAACTTTTTGCGGGATTTGATTGCCAGCACAGCAGGAATAATAACTGCCCAGATGGTGGCGCACAGCCCGGCACCACCGATCCCGTAAATGAAGCCATTCGGGAAGATTAGGTACAACAAAGCAGGTGGCAGGAAGGTTAACAGCACTGTTTTGAAACGCCCTGCGTGTGAGTTATCAATCTTAAACAGATCCGCCAGATAATCGAACAACCCCAGCGTTACCCCGAAGAACGAACTGGCAACAGCTAAGTTCGAAAACACCAACAGGCAAAATTCGACAATACCGTGCTGTTTGGTGCCGAGGAACGATTTCACCAGTGAATCAACGTTGCCGCCTGAAGAGATAATGGTCTTAAAGCTTTCTCGCGAAATGTTCCCCATAGTGCAATAAAGCCAGAAGATATAAATCACCAGCGCCAGCAGCGAGCCGCAGACCACGCTTTTGATTAGCTTATCTTTGCGTTTGCCATAGCAAATAATCAGGCTGGGAATATTGCCGTGGAAACCAAATGATGCCAGGCACACTGGCAAAGCCATAAAGATATACGGGAAGTAAGAAGCACCTGCTGTCATGCTGGTAGCATCGCGCAGGATGGAATAATCGACCTGGAAGAAGAAAGAACCAAATACGATGACGAAAGAAATTATCTTTATACCAAGAAACAGTGATGTAATACGGCTGGATGCTAAAGAACTTATCCAGAGTATACTGGCGACAAAGACTGTTGTGATTAATCCCACAATACGGGGGTTAATATTATTGCCAGTGTTTATATTAATTGTTTCACTAATGATCGCTCCATTAGCAGAAATATAGGCATAAGTAAGGATATAGAGAACAAAAGCAACGGTAAAACCACTGATAATGTTCCAGGTGTTACCGATTAAATCTTTGGTGATGGTGTTAAAACTGGACCCGACGGGATAATTTAAGTTTGCTTCCAATAACAACAACCCAGAATGAAGCATGGAAAACCAGGCAATTATAAGGATAAATGTACCCCAGAAAAACCAGGCACCGGCAAGATCAACAGGTAAAGCAAACATTCCTCCGCCAATTACTGTACCAGCGATGACCATAGCCCCCCAGAATGCGGAGTGTTTTTTTTCTGAATGAATATTCATGGCAATACCTTTTTTGCAGACAGGTTACTTATTTTGGACCGCCAGCGCAAACAGAGTGACTATTTATATTTTATAGTCACTCTGCTGTATGATTATATAAAATCAGACTTCCTTCAGTTTTGCGGTGAAGTGACGCAATACTTTTGGTTCGTAGGTAAAGGTTAACCCTTTAATATTCGCCGCGTTCTCTTTCACATGTTTGAAAGCTTCAATAATGAAGTCCATATGTGTTTGGGTATATGTTGCGCGCGGAATGGTTAAACGCAGCAGTTCAGCCGGGCACGGCAACTGTTTACCTGTTTTCGGATCGCGGCCTAACAGGAAAGAACCTATTTCTACCGCACGGATGCCGGCGACTTTATACAGCTCGCACGCCAGCGCCTGTGCCGGGAACTGGTCTGCCGGGATATGTGGCAACAGTTTACCGGCATCAACGAATGCCGCGTGACCGCCCGCCTGCTGGCAGATAACGCCAATATCTTCCAGACCATCAACCAGATACTGCACCTGCGCGATACGATAAGCCAGCCAGTCCAGATTCATGCCGTCATACAGACCTACCGCCAGGCGCTCCATCGCGCCGCCCTCCAGGCCGCCATACGTCGGGAAGCCTTCCTGTACCACGCAAAGGGTTCGGCATTCGGTGTACACATCAAAGAAGCTGTCGTCTTTCACGCACAGCAGACCCCCCATTGGCACCATTGCATCTTTCTTGGCGGACATCGCCAGCATATCGGCATATTTGTAGGTTTCACGGGTGATCTGCTCGATAGTCCAGTCTTTATATTCTGCTTCACGTTGCTTGATGAAATAGGCGTTTTCGGCAAAACGTGCGGAGTCCATGACCACAGGAATATCGTATTTCTTCGCGATGCGGTACATCGCTTTTAAGTTTGCCAGTGAAACCGGCTGACCACCTGCAGAGTTACTGGTGATGGTTGCAACGATATACGGCACGTTATTCGGGCCAACTTCTTCAATACCGCGTTCTAATCCCTCGAGGTCAAAGTTACCTTTAAAGTCGTAACGCATGCCCGTATCGAAAGCTTCTTTGATATAAACGTTACTCACGGTACAGCCGTTAATCTGGCTATGGCCCTGCGTAGTATCAAAGAAATAGTTTGAGAACGCCACCATTTTGCTGCGATCCAGGCCTTTTTCCAGCTCACGTTTTTTAATCAGTACCGGAATATAAATTTGCTCTGCGCCACGTCCTTGGTGAGTCGGAATAGTATATTGATAACCAAAGATATTTTTTACTGACTCGGCTAACGCATAGTAGCTGCGGCTGCCGCTGTAGGCTTCGTCGCCGCGCATCATCGCGGCCTGCATACTCTGTGTCACCGCCCCGGTGCCACTGTCGGTCAGTAAATCGATAAACACATCTTCGCTATCCAGCAGGAAGGGGTTCATACCGGATTTAATAATTGCCTCTTCACGATAAGCGCGAGTAGTACGTTTTACAGGCTCAATAACCCGAATACGGAATGGTTCAGGGAGATGTTTAAATTTTTCCATTACATAATCCTTCACTTTATACTGTGTGCCCGGTAAATATACTATTTACCACGAGAAGGCAACCGTACATATTTACTCGATAATAGATATTTAAATATAACTGTTGCCTGCACATAATCATCAAAGATATGACTTTACAAACAACTAAATAAGATTGGTAATCAACCTGAGGCTGATTATTTTTCAGGAATGGATTTCAAGGATGGTGTTCAACAATTTGATTGTCTAGATTAAACCATTTAGAGGCTTTATTACTATATTTATAATACATATGTAATATGTCCATGGTGTACTTTCCTTTCTAATGCTTATTCTAAAATATTAATATAAGTCTCTTAGTCAATTATAAGATTGACAAAGTGTGAATAAAATCACAATTAATTATTTTGAGATAATTTGATGTCACCGGAAACCGTCTGATCAAGGCATATCCGCTCGCGCATGAGTTTCGGACCCACATCAGGGAAAAAAACTTTTTGTAATCGTTGTATCGCCTGTCTCCGGTGCGGGAATCACCATGCCCGGTTTCGGTCAGCAGCTCATCGCCACCGCCGACTGAAACTTTCAGTGTTGTTAAGGAGGGTTTTCAGGGCAGAAAATGCCTGGCTGGTTTCTTCAATCTTGCCGGTCACTTCCTGTTTGAAGGTGGCGAACGCGGTTTACAAGTTCACCCGCATCACGTGATGGGGTTCTACGCCGGAACCGCCGAAATTTCCGCTATCCCAGTTTTAAACCGGCTACCAATTTATCTAGGCCAATGAGTTCATTACCGTTTTGGAAGGTATAATGCCCATTCAACAAAATGTGTTGCCAGGCTACTGGTGATATCATGGTCAGAGCCTCAATGGCCTTTTCATTACCTTCTGTTTCCAGTCGCCTCAGCAAACGTGACAGGATCGCCGAGTTGTAATAAACGATCGCGTTGGAGATCAGGCGACCGCACTGATTACTGATCTCCGTTTCTATATCGTTTTTTCCGGTTAACTCTTTCTTTCCACCAACTTTGGCCACTGCTGCACGTAACTGGTGATAAGACTCAATCCGGTTCTGGGAACGGCGAATATTGCGTTCCATTTGCGGATCGCGCAGATACTTCAGCGTATAAATGCTGCGAATCAGACGGTCATATTCAAATACTGCCTGCCTTGTCGGATTGGTTGCTGTATATGTACATAACTTACGGATCAGCGTTCCCTGTGTCATTTCCTTCAGACCCAGCGTGGCAACGATGCGATCGAGATTGCTTTTCTCCCGGGATATAAGTTCCAGGTCAATCCGACCGGCTGGCTGAATCAGGCATTTTTTATAGACCGACGGTTCCCTGATGCTGTACAGATCCTGTAACTGCCGGTTCAGGTCAGTAAAATGAGGCTCAAAACGAAGGCCAAACCAGTGCAATATCGCAAAATTTGCCTTGTTAACACTGTGCATATCTCCGATGATGGCTACCGGCTTCACTACAGAGGTATTGCGGTACCAGATATCAAAAACATGATGTCCTTCGTAATCATTCGTGCCAATCAGGTATCCGTTGATCGGGATATGGTTACACAGCAGAGTGTAGGCCACTAGGCCTTTACCGCGGCCAAAGTATTTACGTGAGTGTCGGGCTTTCACTGTTGGTCGTTCAACACCAAATTTCTGCCCATCCACAGCGCCATAAAGAGTATCCGGCTCAAACGAATAGAGCGGAAAAACGGGCAGTTTCTCTATGGCATCAGTGATGCAGTCATTAGCTGCGAGCAGTGATGCCTGACGAAGGTACTGTTCGTACGTACTTTCCAGCACATGGTATGGAATATCGCTGGTTCGCGCCATGACATGGTTGCCATGATTCATGGCCTGAGCAACGATGACAGCCGTCAGACTGTCTGTATCTGCATCTTTTTTGGCATAACGGGGTTGTAATGGTTTCATGACGGAGAGGAACCGGCACTGTTCGTTAACAAAACGGAAAACGTCTGTAACATCACAGAACGGCAGTTGCCCGTAAAAACGCCGGTTCTATTCTTTATAACGACTGACTACCGATTTATGCCAGTTCAGCTTCCGCGTTTCTGTGTCGTATTCCAGATGCTTCAGTTTTCCCTGCTTCAGTTCACGGTTAAATGCTTTCCATTGTCGGTGTTGTTCGCCTGACAGTGCCTTTAACTGTGTTTTTATAGACTTTTGCAGAAAGGGGATTTTTATTTCGGCCAGAACCGCAGACTGTTTACCTTCTGCAACCAGTTCATCTGAAAGATGGCGGTGCCGGAGGCTGTCATTAAGGTAAATTTCGCCGGACAAGAAGCGTTTTCTGATTGGTCGGTAGAGCCAGAATTCATAACGCCCGGAATTTAGTCTGACAGTTTCCCCCTCTTCACCTGATTCCAGCAGATACGGGGGCAGTCGTGAGGGAAGTGTTTCCGGTGGACACTCCTCCAGAGGGTGCTGAGAAAGAGTCTGCTTTTTGTTGAACACCACTCTGAGCCAGTTCAGCACTTTAACCCACGGGCTGTCCCGGACCATGCTGGTGAGGTCAAACGACAGATATAATGGCCTCAGGTTACGCCGGATTAATGCTGTCATACCATCCACAACCTGCCATTGCATCGCCAGTTTACCTACGGGGTTCACACTCATGCGCTGTGCGGTACTTTTCAGTGTTTCCCGGGGCATGATTTTCCAGGCCCGCTGACGGACCTCACCAAAGGTAGTGGGATCAGGAACACTGTTATGGGACAAAAAACTTGAGATAGTCCTAAAATGGGACTATCTTCATGACATGAAGATAATCGCTATCAAGACACTGAGGGATTTCTGGACGGCGAATCCCGATGCAGAGCAGCTGCTAAAAGCCTGGGTAGATGAGGCCAGTAAAGCTGAATGGAAAACCCCGGCAGAAATCAAAGAACAGTACCGCAGTGCCAGTATTCTTAAAAACAGGCGAGTGGTTTTTAATATCAAGGGAAATGACTATCGGTTAATTGTTGCGATTGCATACCAGTGAGGATGGATGTTTATAAAATTCATTGGTACGTATAAATAATATGACAAAATAGATGCTGAAACTGTCAGCCTGGAGTAAACCCTATGCAGATTAAACCAATTAAAACTGAACAGGACTATGAAGCTGCGTTGCGCGCCGTAGAGCCTATGTTTGATAACGAACCTCCTGCCGATACCCCGGAGGGAGACTTTTTTGAAATCATGTGTGTGCTGATTAATGAATACGAAAATAAACACTTTCCTGTCGAAGCGACGGACCCGATTGAAGCTATTAAGTTCAGGATGGAACAGCAGGGGCTGACGGTAAAAGATCTTGAGCCGGCAATCGGAAAATCTAACCGGGTCTATGAAGTGCTTAATCGCAAACGTAATCTGACACTGCCCATGATCAGGAAATTACATTCAATGTTCGGTATTCCTTTAAAAAGCCTCGTTGGAGGATAAGCCGGGTTGAAATTTACGTGCTTAATAACCGCAGTGTATACAACCGGGGATAACGAATAATGAAAAGGAAGTTCTGCTCGCTGGTTTTGTTCGTTGTGGCGTTTTCGGCCAGTGCAGATATCATCGGCCGGATTGTGCGCGTGCTGGACGGGGATACCGTTGAGGTGCTTGAGCCAGGAAACCAACTGACGCGCATTCGTCTGGCCGGTATCGATGCGCCGGAAAAGAGTCAGCCCTTTGGCCAGCGTTCTCGTCAGGAACTCTCATCGATGGTGGCCCAGCGGCATGTAACCGTCACCGGAAGTGATACGGATCGCTATGGACGTCTGCTCGGTACCGTGTGGCTTGGCGTGACGGATGTGAATGCCGAACAGATACGCAAAGGCCTGGCCTGGGCATACCGGTACCACGGAAAACCCGTCCGGCCAGACTACGCTGTTCTGGAGGCCGAAGCCCGCCGTCAGTCAGTCGGACTCTGGTCAGAACCGGGTCAGACAGAGCCCTGGCGCTGGCGTAGTCTGCATCAGGAAGAGCTAAAAACGAATAAAAATTAAGGAAATTATTGTATGACTTTAAAATTAACCGAAAGCAAACTGGAAATTCTTGTCGATACGTTAAATGCCATTATATGCGGTGAAGTAAATATTACGCGTGAGCAGCGCGAAAATATGGTCAGGACGGTTGCAACCCTGGGTGGGTTAACAGAACGGCAGCGCCTCATCACTGCGGAAAAAGAAGCCAGAAAGCAGGTAAAAGAAGAAAAGGAAAAAAAACCACGCCTTCCTGATGAAGTGTTTCCGCGTTCCGGAAAACCGTGGGCACCGGAGGACCTGGACCTTATTCATTCGATTATTGCTGATATTCCGGATGACAGAATCGATGATCATATACTCTGGCTGTCGAAGAAGCTGCAGCGCACCCCTTATGCCATCACCCTGAAAATTGTCAGTGAAGGTCGTATGAGCGAGGAATGGGCTAAAGGGTGGAAGCCTGCCGCAAAATCTATTCGTGAAGATTTTGCTCTGGTCAAAGCAAAGACTTCAGCAAACAATACAGATAATTAATGAACGGTCTTAACTTACTTAAAATGAGTCGATAAATTGACTAAGGTTTAGAACGATAATATTAAAATTTCATTATGAAATTTCCTGCTCCACTAAATATAATATTCATGCGGCCGATAATAAGAGTGTAAGAAAGGGGGCGGTGTGAACGATTTTCATAATTTAAGTATTTGTATTCAGAATAAGGATGTGGCAGGCGCAATGCGCGTGCTGCGTGATAAATCAGAATTTGCGGTGCGCAAGATTCTGGAGAAACTTAAGATCAGGGTCGCAACGCAAACCGGCAGGGCATTCTGGTATTATGTTCAGAGCTGGCTGTTAACCGCGTGTCGCCAGGGGAATCTACAGCATGAATCGTTCAGTACCCGACGTTCTTCCCGCTATCCGGAACGCCAGCCAGCTCAGTCCCGCTGCTCTCGATATGGTCAAGCTTCTCGCACTTCTGGCCATGATTATCGATCACACCAATACGGTGTTTCTGTCGCCAGCCTGGCCGGTGATGTATGCGCTTGGCCGGATGGCCTTCCCCCTGTTCACGCTTATATGGGCGATGAACGTACAGCGCACCCCGGAACGACTGCAGAAGAGAGCCTGTCGTCTGTGGATCTGGGCAGTCATCACGCAGCCGGTGTTCAGCCTGGCCTTCTCGCATCACCAGCCCTGGTGGGCCCTGAACATTCTGTTCGTGTTTGCAGGCGTCACGCAGCTGCTTGCCCTTCAGTACCGGCACGGCCGGAAAGGAATGCTCGCCGGATATCTGCTCCAGGTCCTCATGATTTGGCCACTGGAGCCGGCAAGCTACGGGCTGGCAGGAATAACGCTGGCCATCAGTATGGCAACGGTTTCTGGCAGCGATACACCCGGAGTGCAGCGGCTGGCGGCCATCACTGCCGTGCTGTCACTGATTTGTTTAAACGGGTTATCGCATCTCCTGGATATGCCCGCAGAAACATTATTACTGGCCACGCTGCCTACTCTGGCATTCCCCCTGGCAGTAGTTTCCTTCTGCAGGCAAATCTGTCCGGACGGCCGCCGGCGTTTCATGCCGCGTAATTTCTTTTATTATGCTTACACCGGTCACCTGGGGATTATTGGTCTTATACAGTATACTTTCGCCTGATTAGGGAGGACGTGATGGCTATCAGTGAGAAAGAGCTGCTTGAGGCAGGTTTCAGCAAGAGCGAAGTGAACAATTTACAGGGCCGGCTTGCAGCAGGCGGAGGCACCATGCAGCATCTCATCGATGCGCTATCACGGCGCTTCCGGGTGTCGGTATGGATCACTGTCGCGCTGGTTCTGGTTATGCTGGTCACCCTCATTGCCGGCAGCCGGACACACATTCTTTCCGGGGGCATGAGTTCCCTTGTCGTCCTGATCATTGCCTGGGTGACCTTCCCACCTGTACTGGGCTGGAAAGCATTCCGCCTGCAGAAGACTATTTCCCGGAAGGCTCAATAGTCAGTAAATCAAGCGCCACTTTGGCTTTAACTCCCCATCCCGCAATTTTAAGCGCCATTGCGGGACGTGGCGTGCCGGATACTTTCCTGAAGAAATCGGGCCTGGTCCAGTACCACAGCCGTTGTGCTTCGGGTTTCAGCCTCAGGCCATAAGCGCCGTACACTTCGCTGAAGAGTGTGACAGCCTTATAGGTTCCCAGCCCCTGCTGCCGGCTGAAGCCCAAAAATTCAGCGAACTCCATCGATCCGTCCGCAAATATCCCCTCCGTCTGTTTATCACCGAGGAGATTGTGCGCGGCTTCCCGTGAAATCGTGTTAAAGCCATTTACGACTATCACCGCGCCAGCCACCACGCCCACCGGCGTCATCGAGGACATCATGACGATCCCACCAAAGATGGCTGCACCGGCCACCACGACGTCGACCGCTGAAATGATGTAGCCCACAATTTTGTTCTCGTCCCGGACAACCTTCACCTCGGCATAGAGTTTTGCATAGCCGGTTTTGAGCGAACGGGACTGCTCCAGCAGGCTGCTATTTTCAGCCCGTAAGGCCCGCAAACAAGCCATACAGTCATCATCCGTTTTCGCCCGGCGTGCGGCCTCAAACTGGGCCATGATGAATGCCTTGATCTCATCCACAAACTGAATCCGGATAAAACCATCCTGAAGGTGCATGGGTGCCACCGTGTTGGCCGTGTTAACCAGTTTCCTGGCCTCCAGGTTGATCATGGTTTCCGCCCAGGCACGGGGATTCTGGCCGGGTAAAAGCAACGTGTCCATTTTATCGCCTCGCTTATCTGTCTCTGAAAGCATATTCCCGATACTAGTTTTGACAACAAAAAAGGACACACTGCCCTGCAGAACTCACTGATGCCGCATCGCGGCATGGAGGCGCCAGCTGAAGCCAGACAGGGAGAGGAAGTCGACGGGCGCCGTGACCGGCGTAAGCCGCTGCGGTTTGAAAGGTTCTGCCTGTCCCATCCCTTACCCTGCAAAGCCATACCCGTTAACCGCCACGCCTGGTAGTGACGTGCGCGGTCGGAGTGAGCCCGTCGAGGCCAGAGGCCGCTGACGGGCTGTATCTCCGCGTTAGCGCCGTCAGGCGCTTACGAGCGTGTACAGTGGGCTTGCCGCGACGCTAACTGCAGCAGCTCTTACTTCTAGTTACAACATCCCTCTTAAAGCGAGGGTGTTCCGGCCCTACGGGCCGGGGCGGCGTCGGTTTAGCAGGGGTCAGGTATGTATGCGGTGCCGGGTTGTGGCCAGAACGGGGCCCGGCGCTTGCGACGGGAGGAACTTTTGATTTCTTTCTGAGCGCGCGGCCGTGAGGCCGCTGCATGCGAAGGCATTTTACGTTATCCACAGAGTGGCCAAAGACAAAGATCTACTCTGGAATGTAATGAACAGAGAGATAAAAAAGGTGAAGTAAGACTGTTTTGCGGAATGTCTTTTATTCATTTCCGGGTTACTTCACTTATTCGTTTGCGGATTTCTGTGTAAAAAAAAGAGACAGTGGCCATTGCGGGCCATAACGACCGGCAGAACGTCATGGTGACCGGAAGAAGAAAGGAGTGAAGGATGAAAAATGAGCATAATGGCCGAAAAAAACCAGCACGAAAAGCCCCGGTGAGGGGCCTGTAAACAGAAAGACATTTGTTTCGTCTGTGACTAGTCCGGTGGAGAAAGCGCCAGATCCAGCTGGTAAAGATGCTGGATGGCCAGAGCCTTCAGGCGCTCAGATGTGCACCAGTACGCTTCGTCAGGCGGCAGGGTGCGGTAAATCCATTCAGACATTGCATGGAGTCGTTCATCTGCCGGCAGCTTAATCAGATTGTTGGCACGTTTACGCTCTGCGCCTTTTTTGCGGCGGTAAACGAGTGCCTCCCGACGCTTACGGCCAGACCAGCATTTCCGCGCGGAGTGGGGCTGAACATCATCATATTCGCTCATCACCCCTTCCCGTATCAGCTGCTCACGCTCGGCGCTCTGACGGAGCTTCTTCTCCTGCTCTTTAAACAGCTTGTCCATATCGACGCCCAGCATCTGGAATCCCACGGGGGTGATATAGACATACGTTGGCAGCCAGGAGCGGGATTCACGATCCCAGGTGCGTTCTTCCGCAAGGCCCAGGACGCCAAACCTTACCTGTTCCTCAATAAGCCGTGAAAGGCGTGACACCGTCACCTCCGTTTCCGGAATGACATTGCCTTTTGCGTCCTTTGCACTGAGTTCTTTTGCAAGACGGGAGATACACATGCCAACGGTATGCTTGCCGGCATCACAGAAGCTGATGAGCACTGGCCAGAGCGCATCGAGCAGGCGCTGACGTTCCGGACGGAAGCCATATTTACGTCCCGCTTTACGGCGGCCGGCGACATAGAGAGGGTGACGCGAAACATGCATGCGCAGGCTGACCTGCCCGGTTTCTTTGTCTTTTTTTACCAGGCGATTGTAGGCATGACCGAGCTGTCCGGAGAGCTTTTTATAATGCTCCGGGCGATACCAGGCCGGGTTCTCACATTTGGCTTTTGTGGAATGCTCACCGCGTTTGCGGCGGGTCAGTTTTTTGATCGGTGCAATGAGGAAATTACCCTGAGTGCCGGCATCGACATCCTGCCAGAAACGGGTTAGCTCATCTTTCGGTAGATCTGACCAGTGAACAGAAATCTGATTGTCATTCACGGCGGCCTGTTCTTATGGCGGCCGGGTGTTGTTTTCTATGGTGCATGCGTTATAATCCTTCACAGGCAACGCGCCTGCTTTTGGACCCCCTGAATCTGAACCGCCCGCCAAAGTGGATACAGATTTCAGGGGGTTTGTGCATTCAGGCTCCGGGAAATCCCGTTACCTGCTCCTGAACGTTTTACTGGACACGTCCTGTCCCTGTTTGTTTCCGGAAGTCCGCATTTCTTCCGTAAAACCATCTTCTGCCACCCGCCTGCCTCACCACAAAGCAGTCAAACCGTCAGTTTGAGTTAGGTCACAAAAGTAATCTGAATCAACAATCTGTCCCACCACAAGACGATCGCTGACGATCCGAATACTACCTTCTCGTCAGTAATTTTTCCAGATGTTAGACCAGATAACCGTCCATAGTTTGCATGCTAATTGCCCTTAAGGGACTATAACCGGCAGCGCTCGCCGCAGTATCAGGCCGGCAGGCCTGATCGAGGAAGCGCAGGAGAACGGAACGGAAAGATGGCAATTACGCGCGGAACATGAAAAACAGTCTCTGGCGGGAGACGTTCTTCGGGCTGAGGATCATTTCACTCTGGTGGCTTTCCGGATTGCTGCCTGGAGTCTTTCAGCGGTTACGGCTTCCGGGAAAACTGTGATGGTGTCGGGAGTCGCACCGCTAACGGGCATGACGATGATCCCCGGCGTTCCGGTGAGTCCCAGTTCCTCTGCCAGGTTACTGTTTTTCTCAAGGGATGCGGTATGGTCGCCAGGAGCTGGGGCAGCCAGCCCTGCCTTTGACGCTGCCGCGAGAATATCCTCCGCCGTCAGCTTGCCTTCATTATGGCCGGTGGCGTAGACGGCATTGTGATAGGTGACATAGGCCTGCGGCCCTTTCTTTTGCCAGACCGTCAGCCCCTGCTGCGCTGCCTGCAGTGAAGCTTCCCAGCGACCACCAAATATTGGCCACTCCTTAAAGAGGTAGCGGACGTCCGGCTGCGCTTTCATAACCTTCTCCAGCTCCGGCGCGAAGCGGCTGCAGAACACGCACTGGTAATCAAAGAATTCAATCACCGCGACCTTTGCGTTATCAGGCCCGTAAGCCGGTGTGTCCGGATCATGCAGAAGGTTCGCCTGATTCTCCATTACGCTGAGTGCAAACATCTTCTGCTTACGTGCCTCCTGCTGTTCCTGCAGTTTATGACTGACCGTCACCAGAATCTCCGGGTGAGAAACCAGATAGTCGGCAGCGATTTCGCCGATACGTGCCTCCTGCTCCGGGCTGAATAAAGGCTGAGGGGCTGAAGCGTGTGCCGTTGAAATAAAGCCAATGTATGTTGTAACTATAAATGCTGCTAATTTGTTTGCTTTCATTGTCTGATTCTCGTGGTTAAAAGTGAGATTAACGTTCTTTCGGAATGGTTCGGGTGAGTGTCTGTTCTTCGCGCTCCGGCATCCTTCCACGCTCACTACTGTCTGGCTGACGGACGATATCGCTCTCACTGTTGACCAGCTGTCTGCCCATACGTGACGCCATATGTTGCTCACGGTCAGAAAGGGATTTGTCCGCTACATTATCGCGACCGTCCACTCTTCCCACGTCCTTCGCCATGCTACTGTCCCTGTCCGCTATCTGTTTCACCTTCCAGTGTTCGGGTTTATGTGGTTCTGTGCTCTGATTGTCAGCGATCATGTCAGGCCTGATGCGCACCGTATCCTCAACCGGAATCGAGTATTTTTCCTGCTCATCTTTGGGCGCATTCTCCTGTATCAATGCCTTACTGATACCTGGTTCATCTTGCTGTCGTCTTTCTTCTTCCTGTGCCAGCGCTGCCTTAAGATCAGCAGTTTCCGCCAGGGCTTCGTGCAGCACGGTTTTTGCCGGAAGTACAATTTCGCTTTCTTTGCCGATAACGTGCTGAGCGAGTCCCTCTTCCTCTGCCCTGATAATTCCGCCACTGACTTTTAACAGATGTGTCGAGAGTGACTCATTTCCCGTCTGCCAGACCACGCCGTCCTTTGGATGATTTCGTACTGCCTCGAGTGCGGCCGTCAGGTCGCTGGCCACAATCGTGTTTCCGGACTGACTCCGCTGCAGCACGGCGCCACGGGCACGTTCTGTCATGACCATCCGGGTCTCACCCTGCGTCATCCGTCCTTCCGGGCTGGCAACCAGGGAAACCAGGGCCAGGCCCGCACTCCTGCCATTGTTGTCATACACCGGCAGCGCCAGCGCCGGTTCAGGAAAACGCCGGGTGGCCGGGATGATTTTTGCCGTCAGTGACGCATCCTGCATGCCCTGATGGCGCACCCAGGCGCGACCGATGGCCGTTTTCTTCACCGGCTGCCCCATTGCCCAGATGGCTTTCGCCTGTTTACGCTGCGTTTCAGGCGCCAGCGCATCGTGCGCCGTTTTGATATCACGCTCCGGCGTTTTTATCGCCTTAACCCAGTCCGCTTTATTGTCGGTGTAAATCTGGACGTGCTCCTTGACGCGGGAAGTTGAGATGTAGAAGGCCCGACGGGAAGCCAGCGCCTTACGCCCGTCTTTCGTGCCCTCAAGCGCAATGACATAATCGCTACTTGCCCCCTGTGCACCGTAGCCGGTAACGGCCCATCCGTAGTCGAGATGCTGCTGCGCCCGGACCTTCTCCGGATTGATGGTGACGCGACCGTTCTCCCCCTTCAGACGGATATTCCCCTCCTCGCTGACCGACTCCACCGTATAGCGCTGGTTGGCCATCTGCCCCTGTTCGCGATCGGTCGCCGTGAACTTAAGCAGATCGCCGGAACGGACTTCCATCTCGCTGCGGCGAAACAGCTGCACGTCACCGGTGATCAGCTCCTTCGGTGAAACCAGACCAATCTTCCCCTCCTCATCACGTACCGTCACCGTGCTGCCGTTACGGTCAACGGCCAGCACATCCTGGTAGCGATCGCCGCGTTTAACCACCATCCCGGCTTCCCAGGCCTCTGTTTTGTTGAACTCATGGCGGGTATGGGTGATTTTATCGAGCACGGGCACCTTAATGGCCTTCTCTCCAAGTTCCCCCCGCGCAGCAAGCACGGCATGAATGCCGGCATTTATCGCCTTACGGTCGGCGTTCAGCTGCGCAATGATGAGCGTGCGGGACCGGGCCTCCGGCGTCCGGTCCGTCCAGTCCTCCACGATATCGTTAACGGGCGCCTCCGTTTCCTGAATGGCACTCTCCGGGAGCGCGGCTGAAGCGCTACGCGCAACGCGGTCAGCCGTCTGGGTTTCAATACGCTGCAGGGCCGCATCGATCCGGTTATCAATGATGTCGTGAACGGCACCGCGCAGCTGCAGGTCTTTCTGACGGACGATTTGCTTCATGATGGCCACATCCATCGGGCTTCGCTCCTGCATCAGCTTAAACGGCGCGCCCACGTCGACCGCTTCAAACTGGTCGATATCCCCCATCGAGACTGCGCGACCGCCGCCGCTGGCAATGGCCTGGAACAGTGCCGCCGTATCCTGGTTGCCTGCCATTGAGGACTCATCGATAAGAAACACCTGGCCTTTATAGTCAGGCTTCCCGCCTGCGGCCGTCGCCTGGTCATGCTCAACGACAAAGGATTTGATTGTCTGCGCCCGTACACCGACGTCGCTCATCTCTTTCACTGCCTGGTGCGTAGGAGCAAGCCCCGTCATCACCGGGCGAACGTCCGCCGGTAAGGTCTCCAGTGCAGATATCACCGCCTTCAGCTGCGTGGTTTTCCCCACGCCGGCATAGCCCTGAATCCCGATAAACTGGTCCGTGGTACCCAGCACCAGGGTGGTCGCCTTTTTCTGGCCATCCGTCAGGCCGTTCAGCACGGCCTCCGGTACCTGTTCCAGCAACGGCTGCTGCGTGCCCTTTCCTTCCTCCACCACGCGCAGAATGGCTTTCTCCATCTCCCAGGTGGACCGGGAAACCAGTACCGGCTCTCCCCCTGCAGATACGGATAACAGCTCGCCGTTTTTGATCATCGCGCCAATTTCATTCCCGATGGCCTCAAGGTCGGGATGATATTTCTGCGCTTCCGTCGCGAGCTTCAGCTCGCTGATAACCACGGTGCGCTGGTCGTTAATGGCACGCCAGACGGCAAGTCCCGCGTCCGTCCGGACGCTGTCATGCAGTGAATCCACCGCCTGACTGACGTCCTGGTGTCCGCTCAGGTTTTTGACCAGCTGCACGGGAGAGGCATTTGTCTTCATGCGCTGCAACCGGGCTTCAGCCCGGTCCTGCACTTCGGCGGTGAACACTTCCGCACGGTGGCCACTCTGTGCCAGCGAGTTCATGGTCTGGGTCGATATGTCGCGGCTGTTCAGCGCGGCCAGCACCACGCCGGTGTCGTTATCCCGTCCGCCCGGCGCGGTCACGTAAGCATGTGACAGATAGAGCGGCTGGTCTTTTGGCAGCGTCAGGGTGTCTTCCCCCCGTTTAACCTCAATCCCCTTTTCACTTATCCCGGTCACCTCAAGACGATCTTTGGCCTTCAGGCTGTGCTCGCGGTCGCCCGCCACGGACAGCAGTTTTTCGCCGGTGGCCACGCTGAGGGTTTCACGGCTGAAAAGACGCCAGTCAGCGCTGATATCACCGATTTTCATCCGGGTCAGCACGCCGTCCCCGTCGATGAGCGAGAGGACTCGCGTATCCTCATGCACCCGATCAATCACATAGGACTTACGCTCTTTTGCGTCCGTGCGATCTTCAAGCACCATACCGGGACGGTATGAACCGGGCATGCGGCGCGTTTTGCTGTCGAGCCAGACCGGCTGCCGGGCCTCTATCTCCACGCCATCGCGGCCCAGCTGCCCTGCGTTCTGCAGCGCCTCACGTACCAGGCCCGTCAGCTGTGCCTGTTCACGCCGGCCGATCACGACGGCGGTGACGTTTTCAGTTCCTCCGCTCAGCTCTGCAAACCGGTTGGCCAGCGCCTCGTAACGGTCGCGTTTGTTCGGAATACTGACCACTTCGGCCTCCAGCCCGGGTGCCGGCTCAGTGCGGCGGGAGCGGGCAACCCCCGCGGACTCCAGTACGGACATGGCATTACCGTTCGCCTGCCGCCCGGCACTGTCGAGAAAGACCAGCTGTGCGTCCTGCGCGCGCGCTTCGCCCAGCAGAACCAGCGTCTCCTTTAATCCCAGACGCTCTGCTCCTTCGATAATCAGCGTGCTCTGGGGTTTCAGGTGAAAATCACCGCTCAGAACATGCTGACGGCTGATGATCCGTTCCCGCAAATCGTCGGATTTCGCCAGTGAAATGGCGCGCTCGGCAGAGCTGGCCAGCACCTGCACGTCACGACCGTTCGCGCCGGCAATACCGGCCAGCTGCGCGGTCAGGTCACGGATGCCCGCCACGCCTGACGGGGCATTCATCAGAACCAGGGCGTCTTTCTCTACCACTTCCAGCGCAGCCGGCGCGTACTGCGCCGGGCGGGTGAAACTGACGACTTTTGTGGATTTGAGATGCTCCTGACTCAGCGCCTGGATCGAGAGTTCATCGAGCAGGTGAATACGGGAGGTGAAGACCCCTTTCTCACTGTCCAGCGGCACAATCATGCCGTCCTTCAGCGCCGCATCGATGGCCACACGAATATCCTGAATCTCCGGCAGCCGTTCGCTCAGCTCAGCGGTGGTCATCATCAGCTCGCCAAAGGTGAAGCGCGTTTTACTGTCGCTGAGCTGCGAGATGGCCATACGGACAGCCTCAGTCAGTTCCGGGCGGGGTATTTCAGTGTCCAGCTGCGCTGCAGGAATGCTCCTGGTCGCCGGCGTCTTTTCGGGAACGGTCTGTGCCGGCTGACTCAGCGTGTCAGTCTGTTGTGGTACTGGCTGACGGGACAGGCTCTCCCGTTCTGTGAGTTGAGCAGGTGTGTCGACGCTCTTTTCTGCCGTGGACGACGTCTGCGGAGAAGCCTGTTCAGGCCCGGCAGGAACCGGCTTAGCCTGGTGATCTCGCTCCGGCTGAGGCGCGGTCTCACGAAGACCTGCATCACGCGGCACCACGCTCTCCTGGTACGCCTTCAGATCAAATCCCTTCTCCTTCATCTGGCCCAGCCAGCGCTCCATCAGGCGCATCCGCGAAGGGTCAACTTTCGCTCTGCGGGTGTCTTTGGCCGCCATATCCCGGCTGCGCAGCGTGGCTTCAGCCCCCACGGCCCCCTGAATTTCCCGGCCCCGTGAGGAATATTCGTCCCGGACTTCTTCCGGAACGCCCTTGATTTCCCACATGCCATGCTTGCCTACTTCTTCCACTTCATGGCCGAGCGCTTCAACCCGCTCACGCAGCGCGCTGCGATAAATTTTCCCGAGCGTGACCTGATGCTTCATGACGGTTTCGATAAAGCCGGCGTTATGGATATAGTCCGTGGCCAGGGCTTTCCATTTGCCCGCATACTCCGTCATGTTGGCAATCAGGAGATGGGTGTGCAGCTGCGGGTCGAGATTGCGCGAGGTATCATGCGTATATGCGGCCGCCACCATCTTGCCGGTGTGCACAATGGACGTAACGCCGTCTTTCGTGTCGCGGGCCGAGATGAGTTTCTCGACATAGCCGGCCGCAACGCGGACGGCATGGTTATGTGCTTCCACCATTTCTTTATCGTTGCCGATGAGTGCCAGAATGGACACGCTCTTGGGGGCGGAAAAGGTCAGGTCATGACCGGGGCGGTGGACGTGCTGTCCGTTAACCTCCTTGCCAAGCCGTGAGCCGTCCGGCAGACGTCCCTCGAGCACGGCCGTCAGGTCATCGCCTCGGACATTGCCCTCAAGGCCCAGCTCTTTTGCACCCTCTCCCATCCAGAGGCTCTGCAGGCTGCCCAGAAAATAGTAGTTATCGGAATTGCTGTAGTAGCCTGCAGCCTCGCCGGCTGACGCTACAGGGGCGACTGACATCATAGTTCAGGCTCTCTGTCGTAATAGTGATGGTCGTTTTCGTCGTAACCCGGATCGTCCGCGTGACGGTGAAGTAAAATGTTCTCTTCTTCCTTCGCCAGCTGCCGGTGGGTGCTGTGGGCTTCATCCGGGGATTGCGGTGTCACTGACTTCCCTGCCGTCGTCATACTCAGGCCGCCGTCAGGCAGTGCCGTCACCTTCATATCCAGATTCATTGATTCGCCACCGCTTTCTTCGGTCTGCTGATCGCCTTCTGAAGTGGCAGGACGCTGACGCGCCCTGTGCAGCATGCTCAGGGGTGATGCGACGGGCGGTTCAGATATGTGCTGACGATTTCGCAGGGCTTTGAGAGCATCCGGCATCGGTTGTACGGAGCCAGCAGGAGATTTGCTGCCAGATACATCGGCCACGACCGGTGCTTTGCCCGGTGCTTCAGCGGTACGTTTAGCCAGCCCGACAATACGAAGAGAAACAACGTTGTCTTTTTTGTCTTCGGTGACAGGGTCTGTCACCGTGCTGTGTTTTTCAGTCACTACTTCCGGGACCACTGGCGCTGTTCGGGATGTCACGGGCTCCCTGGCTGGTACCGGCTGCCGTTCAGGTGCAGCGCTGCGTGATGGATTCGGTTCCTCCATTCGGGCACGAGCCACTTTTTCGACGGGCGATGCCGCCGGCGAGCCGGTTGCCCCTGCTGATGAAACCGGTGCAGGACCGTCAGCAGCAGATGATGTCTCGCTTCCCTTCTCCAGCATTTCGTCTCCGGTCGGGAATGTCAGACCTGCAGCCGCCGCTGCGCGCTCGTTCTCCTGAATAACCCTCTCAAGCTCTGGACTAAGCGCATCACGGATGTTGCGCTCGATCAGGCCTGCCTGCCGCTTCTTCGGGGCGCGATATTTCAGCTTCAGACGGACGACCGGATACTCACCCGGGAGGCGCACGTAGAAGTTGAGGTTTGGCAGACGCATGATCTGCTCGTAGTCGACAATGGGGTTATTGACCTCGTCCTTACCGAGGGACACACCGTCACGCACCTGGTCCAGACCGTAGCTGTTCTGCTCGCGGATTTTGCGCTTACGCTGGTTGCCCAGCTCCTCTTCCACCACTTTGGCCATCTCGGCACTCGGCGAACGTCCGTACATACGGGTGTTCATCAGGTCAAAGATGCTTTTGGCCAGCTCGCGGCCATAGACGTGAACCAGCTGGGCCATGTTCTGCATCCCCAGCACGAAACAGCCGCCGAACTTACGCGCCTCAGCAAGTGTCTCGGCAAGCTCGGGGATGCGCTGCAGGCTGGGGGCTTCATCGATAATGAACCATACGCGGCGGTCGCTGTTCTCCCCCATGCTCTGCAGCATCAGCGTGGCCAGAGATACCCACAGTGAGATCAGCGGGCGTACACTCTTGCGGTGACGAGCCTGGGTTGAAATAAACAGCCAGCTGCTGTCATAGCGTTCCTGCGTCATCCACTCTCTGATGGTGAATGGTGGCTTTGTTCCGTCATCCAGCCCCTGCAGGTAGCGAAGGGCTTTGGCGTAGTTGGTTACCACTGAGCGAATGGAAATGGCCGTTTTCTCGATCTTCTCCTCAACCAGGTTGGCTGAGGGCGTGTTGGCCAGATAGTCACGCAGATTTTTCATGCTGAGAGACAGCAGGGTTTTGAGGAACTTCTCAATACTGCGTTCCGGGTCCGTAGACATACGAATGGCCAGGTCGGCATAGATGGTTCGCGAGCTGGATACCCAGAACGGATCTGAGTCGCCTTCCACCGGAATAAGGCTGGCGGCCAGGTTGTCATAATCAACGGCGTCGACACACTCGCCCCACATCTGCCAGTTGGCACAGCGTTCGTCGTGAGCACAGAGTATGAAATCGGTGGACGGGTTGTAATGGGTTTCTGTGAAGGTACAGCCGGAGTCGTAGATGATGGCCCGGTCACCACGTTTGCGGATGTAGTCGAGTAACCAGCGTATTAGCGTCGACTTCCCCACCCCGATAGTGCCATGCATCAGGAAATTGAGTACCTCCGCCATCCTGACCATATGCAGATCACCCACGCGCAGGTCAGAGAACTCACCGTTTTTACGCAGCAGCTTATTAACTTCGGCAGGCTTGTCAGTCAGCTGCATCCCGGAAATGTATTCGTCTTCACTTTCCTTACGACCGATATTGGCGATAAACCATGTCACGGCGATAAACACCACCATACTGAACAGCCCGCTGGCACAGGCCGCCCACTGCAGCTCAGTCAGGCACTGGTCACCCATAGCCTGCATGTACGGGTCCGCATAGATCTGCGGCAGGGTCATTTTGAGCACCATCATCGTCGCCGTTGGCGCATACCAGTAGTGGACGTCGTAAATTTTTGGCGTCCCCGTTGCCGGCATCAGTTCGATAAAACTGCTGTTGATGCTGGCGAACCACCACAGGGAGCCGTTATCAAGGGCTTCCTGTGGAATTCGCCAGAGAAAAATGGCGGTAGTCAGCACGGCGAACAGGATGAAGATCCAGAATCCTATCCAGTTGTTCACCTGAATGAACATGCGCCAGCGATAGGCGGTCATCTGCCCGCCCTGGGTGAGGTTTTTTCCTGCGAAGCTCATAGAGTGTTGTCCGGCCGTTATCGCATCACCTGCGCGGTGATGTGTGTTATCAGAGAAGAAACGTTGAAAAGGGTGATGAAATACGTGGTACCGCGAGTGGGAAAACGTCAGGTTATTACATCAGACTCAGTTCATATCTGGCCTGCTGACATCCGTCCTCCCAGTCCTGTGCATTAATGTATGCAGCCATAGAGCGGACTGAGGAGGCCACATCCTTATAAACCGGTGAATACCATTCCTGGGGTTCCAGACCATATAGAGTGAATTCATAGCCAGCCCAGCCAGTAATGAAGGTCATTCCGTGCCCCTCAGGAAGTGAACCAAAGACATTCAGATAAGCCCTCGCTACCATCAGCTCACTTTCCAGATGGATAAGCGACCAGAATTCAGCTGAGTAATCTGCACGTTCATTTATCTGATGCATCATGATGGACGAACTCCTTTGAAATTAAGGACGCAACGCTCGCCGCAGGCAGGGCTGCGCCTGGCGCAGTCATGCGAGGAAGCATAATTACTGGTAACTGACAGAAAGCACTGACGCACCCTGCCCGGAATGAGCACAGTTAAAAATCAGCGGGGGAAGAAGAACGGCTGCGACGATCGCCGCAGCCGCAGGGCATTACATGATGCCAGCGATGGATTTGGCCAGCTGTGCTTCGAGAACAGGTTTCGCCTCTTCAAACTTGAGGTTCACCTTGTTGGCGTTGGATACCACGCGGGTCTGATATTTAGCACGGTTGCCCTGCTCCGTGCTGGTCTGCAGCTTAATGCCGGACGTTCCCTGCTTCAGGGCGGCAATATTGTCGGTCGTGACGGCCGCTTTGCTGCGCTCGGAGATTTGCAGATCGGTCACCATCGTGTAGTTGACGTCTTCAACCATTGCATCTGCAGCCATACCGATCAGCCCGGTGGCCAGACCGACACCCAGCGTTGCGCCAGCAGACGATGAGTTATACGCCGTAATACCCGCGCCCAGTGCCGCACCCATTGCCGCACCTTCATAGCCGGTCTTGAGGAAGCCCTGGGCATCGCGCAGATCCATTTTCTCGGCTTTCAGCACGTTTGCCTGAATCCAGTAGTAGGCCGTGTCCGGAGAGCTGGAGACGCGGTAGCCTTTCGCGGCCAGTTCATTTGTAATTTGTGCCTGCAGACCAGACATGTCCTTGTCAGATGTATTACGGATTTGCAAATAAACAGTCTTCTCTGATGATGGCTCCAGCCAGATGGTTTCACTCATCTGGGTTTTGACATCGAGATTACGTTTCTTCACCGCTGTGGACATGGCACCACAACCAGACAGAGCGAGAGTAGATGCGATCAGACCTACAACGGCTAATTGTTTTAATTTCATGAATTCATCCTGTGCATAGAAAAACGTCCCCGTTAGCGAGATATAGCTAACAGAGACGTTATCGGCTGATTTGAATGTTAATTTACAGCGAGAGGGTATAAAAATCCCGGCAACGTATGAAGTTCCGGGACTGTATTTTCATCAGATGTTAAATTTTACTTAAGATAGAATATTGACCATTCCTATCTACTCATCATCTTACTGGCCGTTGACATCAATGGCCCCAAACCGTAACGAGTGCTCTGTATTCCAAGATATCCATTAGTAACAAATATTGATATGAATAAAACTGCTGGAATACTCCCTGCCAGTAACCCCCCCCAATCAGTTATCATCCCTACGACAGATAACAAGGTGGCGCTACCCCATAGGTACAAGGCTATTTTCTTAACTGTGGACCTTAAGGAAGTGATTAATGTCGAACGATTCCTGATATCTTCAGGTATAGATAGATATACCAGTACAGTAGAATAATTTATGAGTATGAAGAATATTGCTACAACAGCTGTCGCCCCTATAGATATCCATCCTCCATACCCTAAAACGAGCTGTGCTGCTTCAAGATAGAACTTCCAGCCTAGCCCGCTATTATCTCCTGCTTGAATCAGACTGACATAATAAGCAAACCACATCAGAATGGCTGTGAGGATCATAATTACAGGGTATATAGCTACAATCTGGAAAGCCTTCTTCGGCGATGAAACTGGACGTTCATCACTACTAATCCCTGAGATAATCTCAGCAATTTCTTTTTTTGCATCACCATTTGAGAATGCCATATACCCTCCTAATCAGCCCGTCTTCCTTTCTCTTAGCTCAGCTAATCTACGTTTCATTTCATCATCATGTTCAGCAGGAGATGATTCCCCCTGCCTGATTTTCTCTTTATTTAAACCATTCGAGAATGAACTTTGTGAATTATGAAGCTCTCCTTTCAATATATCACTGGATGCCTGAACAGTGGATTGTTTTTTACCAATTTCTCCAGCAGATTCGTTGATTTTATGCTCATTTTCAGATCTTTGTTCCGCCACTCGTCGTTGTAACTCATTCTGTGGACCAAAACCCTGCGAGGAATGTTCGTGCAGCTTAGTCTGATTTTCTTTGTATGCCTCCTGCATAGCATCACCACGTACTTTTTCGCCGCCGACATTAATACCAGAACGGTTATGAGTAACTTCACTTTCCTGGCCATGCACGGTCCCTTGCTCCCTAACAACTCCTGAATGACGGAACTCTGGATGTGATTCTGCAATATGGCCGGCATTTTCATCTTCAGCTGAGTGTCTTCCGGTGTTAACCATACTTACCGACGAGGTGATATTACCCGAGCTGCTTCTCTGTCCGGCAGATTGTCCTTCATGATTTGTTGGTTGCTCATTCCCTCGCGAAACATACTCGGTTGTTCTAGTAGAAATATTTTCACCTACAGGTGTAATCTGCCCACCCTGCTGGCCTCCATAACCTGTGACCTGAGTCGTTCC
This sequence comes from Enterobacter sp. WP_7_1, assembly GCF_003688535.1. Classification (NCBI taxonomy): domain Bacteria; kingdom Pseudomonadati; phylum Pseudomonadota; class Gammaproteobacteria; order Enterobacterales; family Enterobacteriaceae; genus Enterobacter; species Enterobacter sp. WP_7_1. The sequence continues at coordinate 55,182 of NZ_REFK01000008.1, forward strand.
TGATGTCTGGACATTGCCAACACCCCCCTGGCTATGAGCATCGCCATCCAGAGAACTGTAACTTACTCCTCCTACATTACCGGATGTACCTGATACCTGCTGACTGCCATGGGCTGGCTGAACAATATGCTCACCGCTGAATGCCGCATGCTCATTACCGCTTTTAAGATCCGCTCTCCCCTGCTGATAGTCGCCCATAATTTCAGGTTTAAGACGCTCATTAACGAATTCCATTGCCGCTTCGCGCGCCGACGGCGCACTTGTCAGCATGGACTGAGCCTTATCACCGTATTTATTAGCCGCCCAGTCCACAAACTCCTGTGTATAGTTCGTATCGAGGCTTGCACTCTGGTTCTGAGCAACGGTGGCCATACGGCTGAACTCGTTACTCTGCGTTGAACTGGTGGTGTATTGATGGTACTGGCTTTCAGCATCATTGAGTGTTGCGGCAAACTGCTGAACATTGCTGCTTGCTGCATTCTCGGAATGGTTTGCACCCTCGGTGATTCGGCTACTTTTAACCATATCCATACCCTGCCGGAAGTCATTAACTGCCTGGCTGTTCTGGTCGTGTCGCATATCCTGATTACTGGAGTGAGTTTCCTGGGTACCATGCGAACTTCCGCTCGCCCCTTTAACTTCTGCACCAAGATGTGCTTCTGCACTTACTCCAGTAGCCCATTTCCCAATTTTCCCGAATGCCTGATCGCCGGTGTTGAATTTACCGCTTGCTCCCGCATTAACACTGCCTTCAACAGATTTTGACATCAGCTGGTTGTAAGCCTCCTGCGTAGAGATATTATTCGCCTTCGCGTAATTCTCTGCAGCAGACATCATCATACTGGCACCGCGCGTTGCGTTAGTGGCCTGGCTGTTTTCACTGCCTTTGATCAAGCTGTCGCTGGTACCGGTCTGGTTAGAAAGCTGAGAGAGCTGTGACCAGCCGCTGGTAACGCTGTGGTTGTAGCCATCGAGAGCTGTCTGCGCCTGAACCTGCGACTGACGGGCAGACTCCTGGAATCCACTGCTGGCCAGCTGGCTGAGCTTCATGTTCACCGGCAGATTCGACATTGCACCCGAGCCGTCGATAACCGTATGGCCACCTGCCGTCTGAGTCTGCGTGGAGCCATTATCTGCCTGCCACGTCTGCTGCCCCTGACGCTGCATCAGGTTAGTATCCATCTTGTTCTGGCTGACATTGTCCATCGACATGTTGTTAAACGACCAGTTACCGTCCGCTGTGGTTGCTGCCACACCTGCCGACGTGAAGGCACCCGAGCTGAGTACACTCCCTGCCACCTGAGAGCCCATCGCCGCCGCACCTTTGGTCAGATAGAACGACAGCACCGGAATGGAAAGGGACAGATACCCGGCAAGATTCGCCACGTCAGAATGCTGCAGTGCAACCACATCCTTGTTGGCCAGCACCAGGGGCGTGCCCCCGGACTGACTCTGCAGCCAGTAGTTGGCGGCATAGTTAAGAATGGCGAACATAACCGGCCACATCTGGAAGTAGATAAAACCGGAAACGTATATTTTCAGTGTGTTCAGACCAAAAAGCGTGTGGTTTGACGCAGCCAGCGCAATCATCAGCGGGAACAGGCACACCAAGATAAGCATCAGCAGGGACTGTGCAAACGGCAGCGTGCGGGTCGCCAGTTCGTTACCTGCAGCCCAGGCGAGACGCTGTTTGGTTGCCGCGTTCTCTGTGGCCAGATTAAGCAGGTTAGCCGTGTCGGATGAGCGAGCAGCAAAACCTTTAATCCCCTGCCGTACTGCACTGTTCGTGATGTTGTTCTTCATGATCTGAGCAGCCGTCATGCCACCGGCATAGAAGAATCCATAACTGTCACCCATTGAGTTGGCCAGAAGCGACGCGCCATTCAGCTTGTTGCCGAAGACCTTTCTCGTCAGCCACGTGAACGTCGCACTGCCAGGGTTAACGTCAGTATTGGCCAGCTTCTGGATCTCCGTTGCGGCCTGCTGGCAGGTCAGGAACTGGCGCGAGGTGGAGGTCATCTTAAAAATGCCCCGCAGTGGGCTTGGATTACTGGTTATCAGCGTCAGCGGGTCAGTGGAATTGAGCAGTTGATTGATGGTGTATTTACCGTTAAGGAGAATGTCGCCGATCACACAGTTTTCCACGTAATCCGGCAGCATCTGTGCCAGCTCCGGGTTTTGCGTGGTGAAGTCACTGGTTTCCGCCACAATCTGCGAGCCGAACAGCATCCCGGTTTTGCTGTAGGTCACTGAGTCGGGTCTGGCCATCAGCATGTCGTAAACCGACGCCATCTTGTACCCTATACTGGTCGTCAGCGACGCGATAGCCGCCAGGCCAACCGGTACGTTATCGGTGACCCAGACCGCCCCCGGATCAGAGAGGTCGATGACCTGCACTGAGCGTTTCGGTACCAGCAGGATGGATGTCAGGATCATGAAGACCGCCAGCCACTGGACGAAAACCATCGGGTTACGTTGTTTGATGAAAGTGAGCAGTACGGCCAGCACCCCGAAGGTGCCGGCAATACGCATTAAGGTGTGGAAGGTATTCTGACCGACAAGGGTGACAACGGCGTCCAGCGCCGTTTTCCACATTCCCCCGCCATAAATGGTGTATATCTCAAGCATCAGCGATCACCCCAGTGATAGTTGCTTTGATAGGAGCCTGAAACAATGGTGGATACCTGCTGCTGCAGGTACTGCATGTTGCGGTCGATGCCGTCCAGCGCGTTCTGATCAGCGGCTGACTGCAGCTTCATGTCTGCGAGGAGTCCCTGCGCATGAATGATGTTGTCGCGTAGTTTGGCGGCAGCCTCTTCAGGGAAGTTCTTGCCGGCCAGCGACAGGCTTGCCTGTTTTACCAGCTCCTGGAGGTACTGAATCATCAGGTCCTGGGCAATGAAGTCGGCTACCTGTATCAAATAGGTTGCACTCTGACCCATGCTCTGGGCGTTAGTCAGGTACTTCAGTACCGGCACAGAAGTGGTGTTCACAAAGCCTTTTTCCTGATCGGTCAGCGCAGTATCGTCGACCAGCTTGTTCTGCATTGAGAGCATCAGGTTTTTCACCAGCGTGACCAGCGCATTGGACTCGGAAATCGTCAGGTTGGTGACGACAGGTCCCAGACAGAGATCGGATTCGTCACATCCGTAGACCTTCGCCGTTCCCCCGCGCATCAGAACCTTAATCAGGTCGCGGTTATCAACCAGCGGCGTCAGAATGGTTACATCGCCATTCTTGTTGAAAATGATGGAGCCGACGGTACTCATGACCAGCTCCTTCAGCGCGCGGTCGTTGCCGAGAAGACCATTCTTACTGAGGGTGTCCCAGATAAGGTTTTTATTCTTCAGCACCTGATCCTTCTCAGCATCTCCTGCCTTAGCCGTGACTTTGTCGCCCTGTCCTCCGACGGTGCAGCCCTGCCGGGAAGCCGCCCAGTCGGAAAACATGTTGGTTTCGCCGGCAATGTCCTGGCAGATTTTCTGCTGGGAAACCTGCGTCACTGGCCACAGCCCGCCGATAATGCCCTGAGCGGCCTGGCACGAACTCATGTTCATGGAGTTAACATCACTGGCCAGCTTCTGCAGGAAGTCTTTAGCCTGCTTCAGCTCCGGTACCATCGTCTGCAGGGCCAGGTCGAATGCATAGCCGGCGGCGTTGCTCATGATTTGCTTCACGAATCGCTGGATTTCCTCACCGCTGATCATACTGAACGACCCGAGATAGGCGTCGATACCGCCGCAGCCGGCGTTCAGGGAAGGCAGCTGCATTGAGATCAGCTGGACGTTTTTGACGGGATTGCGCAGATAAACCGAGCCACCGGTAAAGTAACCGGCCGCCTGTCCCTGCCAGGCCTGTGCCTGAGTGACGTTGCCGCTGTAGCCCAGATTATTGAAGAAGCCGTTAAGATCGCCGTTGACGTCCGCCTGAGCAGGCAGAGCTGCCAGCCCTGAGAAGAACACGACCCCTGCCGTAATAAGCGCCTTAATCATTTGGCACCTCCACAGCCTGTGTATCCTTGTCTGCCGGGCTGTCAGCACGGTTCAGTTTGCGGCATAAATATCTGGCCAGACAGAACCCGCTGCAGACGAGTAAATTCACCGCGATGAGCACGCAAATCGCGACAAGAACACCCCAGAGCAGGTATTGCGGATAGTGGATAAGAAGCGAGAGCGTAAACTGTTCGGAGCGGTCAACGGACATCGCACTGAGCGTTGTGATGGCGCACGTCACATATACCCTTTCGACTACGGCGGTAAAAATTAAGGCATAAAACAGTTTCAGAGTTAACACGTCTGTCCATTTTCGGGCTTCAGTATCTGCACTACAGTCTTTCAGTATCGCGAAAGCCTGGTTTCGGATAAGCGTCTTCAGTCTGATGGGCCTCATGCAATCTCCTCCCGGGGTTTCCTGGCCAGGGTCTGCCGGCAGACGTACAGCCCGGTGACGGTGAAAAAGAATCCGATGCTCAACGAGATGAGCAGAAGCACCGGTAAGTCCTGCAGACAGGTTGTCAGTTCAGGGCGATCCATGACGCTGACCACCCGGTGGGCCAGCACTCCATAGAACGCTGCGGACACAAGCAGCGTCACGCTGAATAACAGCCACACGCGCTCGGTACGCGATAACGCATACGTATTTGTCGTCATTTTGTAGTCCGTTTGTATTACTGAGGGGTGACCTGCGCGCTTGCCGGCATTGGCGGCAGCATTTTTGGATCGACGTTATCCATGTCAGCCTGAATCAGGCTGGCCATCCGGCTCTCAAGTGCCGGGATGTCCATCACGCCCTGGGTGAGTGGATAAGCTTTCAGGGTGTTGACGTTGACCATAAAGGCCGTTGGTGTCGCAATCGGCAAACCGTTTCCGAAGAAGGTGACAATCTCGTCTGCGATGGGAGAGTTAGGGTCCGTCTTACGCGGGATCATCGGGGTCGGGTAAGATACGTCCCCGCCGCCGTCAAGGGTGTACGGGTACACCCTGATGGCATGCTCATCGGCCCAGCCCTTCAGCAGCGGGTCAAACTTAGCGCTGTACTGGCAGTGCGCCTGCATAAAGAGCACCACAGCATAATCTTTCATGTTAGCCCGACGTCCGTCCGGCAGCGCCATCAGGCTGGCTTGCGCGGGTACAGGAATGGTGGAAGCGGTGATGGCTGCAGCGTCTGCAGATGAGGCCGTTTTTGATGCTTCAAGCGCCATTAACTCCTCTCGCGCACCGGCATTCGCCAGCAGGGGCAGGGATAACAGTAGCGCAGTGAGTCCGGTTTTAATGTTCATGATCGGCTTCCTTATGCGCCTGCCCTCTTTCGTAACGGAACCAGCGATAGACGGCATACGCCACCATGCCAGCCGCCACGGCCCACATACCATTGCACAACCATAAGAGCCCCTGCTGCGTATGCTCAACCGACCAGGTTATCAGCTCGCTCAGTACGCGCGCCATCGTGCCCCAGAAAATCAGCCCTGCGAGAATAGCGGGTTTCATTCGTGTGTCTCCTTTTGCCATACCCCCGGCATCTGCCGTGAGGTGGTGGAACGATGAATATAAAGATGAGCCAGAAAGGCCACAGCCGCGCCGAACAGCGCGCCCATCAGCCAGAGGTTGAGGAGCGTTGCATTCATCGGCTTTATCCACAGCTCGCTGTCAACCGGTTCACGATGGCAAAACTGTACCGGCGGGAACTCATAAGGAGGGGGACTTGCGTCCTCGCCGGGCTCAGGTAGCCGGGGTTGTGGTGCCGCTTCATGATGCGTAACGCACTGCATCACCTTTCCGGCGGGCGCGCCTTCGGTTAGCGTTTGCGCCTCTTTCACAAACTGTCCCGCCAGCGAGCCCTCCAGCGAGATGGCTATCACAATACCGTACAGCAACAGCGCGGGGCCGAAGACAAAGGTGTACAGGGCGAAACGCCCTGCATCACGGATGAGGGGTAAAAGCATCTTTGTCATAAGAGACTCTCAGGAGTTGGGTTTAAAGCCGGTGGCCACGTTCAGGAATCGCTTCGACAGGTCATCCTGCGTCATGAAGCCGTATGACAGCGCGCGGTAATTCTTGCTGCGCGGGTCAACGAGGTAGAGCGCCGGGAAGTGCGTAATATTCATCGACCGGGACTGGCCCGTATCCGGACGGCTCTGCGGCAGGGAGGCTGCCACCTGGCCATCAACCGATACCGGGATAAGCGAAATACCGTTGGTTTTCGCAAAGTCCGCCACCACGCCCGCCATCTGCACGTCAATCGGGTCGCTGCCCCGGTAGAAGTAGAACAAACCGTACTGCTGCGCCAGCTGCTCCACGGCGCTCTGCCGCGTCTGCTGGTCGCGGGTCTGCATAAACGGCGCCATGCTGTTGTAGTGCGGATACTCCAGGTTGTAGTCGAGGTCCGGGTGGCTCAGCTGCGCCGCCGCAAAGGACTGACTGAACATCGATGCCCGATCTGTCCAGAACTTCTGCCAGCGCAGGAACGTCGCCGTGTTTTCCCTCGACGGGAACAGAATCGCGCGGTTAAGCGCCTCCTGGGTGTATCCTTTCAGTACCCGGGCCTGCTCCATCGGGGACATTTTACTGAGATCCGGAATGGCCTGCGGTGCAGGCTGCTGTGGCTTTCTGGACTGCTCCGGCGGCTTTTTCGGTTCGTTGTACCAGGACCAGCCGGTGAACGGCTCTGCCGGCGTAATAATCTCCTCGGCCAGCACCGTATGGCTCGCCAGCACCATGAGCAGGCCACAGAGGACACGGTTCATTTGCCACCTCCCTGCTGATTCACCTGCGCGGCAATACGCTCCTTAATCTGCTGGACCTGCGCGCTGGTATCGGGGATTTTCTGGTTCTTCATCAAATCCTCGTAGAAGTCAGAGAAGTTGATTTTGTCGAAGTCGATGCTCTGCAGCTCCGGAACAGTGATACCCCGGCAGTTCGGACTGTCACCGCTGCCGAACTTAACGCCCAGCTGGTCGCGACGCCCCTGCTCCTGAATGATGCGGGCAAGCTTGCCGTCAAAGACGCAGTAGACCTGACTTTTCTGGATGCAGGCACCCAGCACCTGGCGATCGCACCGCTCGCCAACGCTGACGGTGATTTTTTTGGCTTTGGCCTTGCCGATTGCTTTTTCTTCGTCATCACATGCGGCCAGTCCGGCGCTTTGTCCCCAGCCAGAGTCTTTGCAGCAGTTAGAGAAACCAGCAAAGGCTTTACGGCAGCGCATGGCTTTCCCCGTGAAGGCTTTGACCTCAATGGTACTGCTGGCGTCTTTTGCGTCTTCAGCCGCCGAGGCAAGTCCTGCCAGTTTGGCCACGGCCGTATCAAAACCGCTGCTTCCGGCACCATTGGTGTCGTCACACTCGCCTGACTTACAGATGTAGTCGCCGCCGCAGACCAGGCCGCCCGACTGATGCGTGGTCTGACACTGGTAGGTGTAGCTCATATGGGTACACTGCCCGTCGGTCGATTCAGTGCAGGTGTTGCCTGCCGCCGTACAGGAGGGGTTCGTCATCAGCGTTCCGCAGGTTCCGGTGGAGTCTGACGGCACGACATAGTTATCGGTGTACTGCCAGCAGTCGCTGTAAACGTTATAGCTCTGACCGTTGTTAACAATGGTTTTATTTCCTCCCGGAGAGGTGCAGGTTGACGTGGTTTTTTTCGCCTTCGACATATCCAGGCCACAGGATGAGGACCAGTTCACTTCCGGGACAAAAGTAGTCTCGACTGCATTCATAACGAGCACGAGCGTGAAGCCTGACGCGCCTGACTGAAAGTCAGCTATCTGCTCCCGGATATGTTTTCTACAAACATCCTGCTTTCCGCTAACACATCCGGTGCTTTGATAGGAACCGGCAGGTAACGAGCCCCCCTGCGACAACGGTGTCCCCGGAGCGCCCGGCATTTCCCAGTTAAAGGCTTTTCCGACAATCGTCTGACTGACGCCCCACCAGGAGATTTTCCCGGCATTGACATCGCGATCCGCCCAGTAAAAATGCGCGCTGATCACCGGTCCTGATGCCGGCGCTTTAAAACTAAAACTTAAGGAAGTACCGTTATTCGTAAAAACAACATCGCCATTGGCCGCCGTCAGTGTGAAAGTTTTCTGCACTGTCGTGGTGGAAGTATGTCCGCCAGGTGTTGCCGTTCTTGAACAGGCTTCCACTGAGGCCACATCCTTATCGCAGGTGTAATTTTCAAAGGTGGTTTTCGATACCGTCACCTCCTTACACTGGTTCGCGGTCCCGTTTAGCACACCGTCAGCGCCAGCTTCCGCATTTTTACCGATAGTGATGAAAGGTGCGTTCGGGTCTATGGCGGGCGTCGGGTTCGTTTTTCCGGAGTTGATAACCGACTGCGCTGCGTCATTGCCCTGCAGAGCGGCCTGCCCTTTGTTGGCGAGCCCACCGTCACCACCATCCACGCCGCCGTAATACCCTTTCTCCGGTGGGTTAGCGGTATAGCCTGGTATTGCCCCCGTGACGGTATCCGGATTTTTCAGGGCTCCCGTCCCGGCGGAAGCATTACCTTTGCCAAAGCTCGCTCCCGCCTCAAAGGCAGGATCAGCTGCGCCAGCCAGAAGCGGAAACAGCATCAGCACCGTTGAAAGTAGTTTTTTCATTTTCCGGCCTCCAGAAGATGGCGTGCCGTTGCCGCACAATCACCACTTTCAGCTACTTTTTCGAGAGCCTGCTGCAGGGGCAGACTTCCCCTGATTACGTCATAGCGGCCTGGGCAGGTCACCACCAGGGCGGGTACCGTGGTGATGTTGTACTGAGTGAACAACGTTGGATCGATTTGCACGCCGGCGTCCTTGTCCTCCTTACTCAGCTCAAACATTGCCGCTGCGGTCTGTCGCATGTCGTTATTAACCAGGCCGCGCAGCGTCGGCGGTATGTTGTAACGACGGGCATCCTTCAGCATCGGCAGCAGACCTTCACGCGGAATACCGAGGCTCACAAAGTAAATAGCCGGGAACGTGTCTTTTTCCCCCATCTTATTGGTCTGGGCTGCTATATCGCCCTGCAGGCGGTTAATCAGGTCCAGTTGCTGCTGCGGTAAGACGGGTGCGACCGCCGGATGCCCCTGCTGGTCTTCCTTCATCGCTGCCAGCGCATCCTGCTGACCTTTGATCCAGTTATGGTCGGAGACGGAGATATCGGTCTGGGCGCTCGCCAGGGCCAGCGGCGCGAAAGCAATCATGACGCTGATCGTCAGCGCCCGGAGATAAGCGTTTTTCATTGTCATGTCCTTAAAGGAATACGCAGTTACGTTTGCGCCAGAAGAGGTAGCCGAAGTTCTTTTTGGAGGATGGAGAGTTATGCGTTGTGCCCCAGAGCTGCGTGCTGGCCCCGAAGGGATGGCAGTTGCCCGGTTCGGGGTACATGTTCACCATCTGGTATCGCCATCGCTCTTTCGGGATGATCGGGGATGGATACTGGTTACATACGGCGACGTCCGCGCCCACAGAGTTCCATACCAACCCCTCACGATGCAGCTTGAAGGCCATTCGCTCTCCGACCAGCAAAGAGGCCTCGAGCGGAGAAAACTCACCGCTGGTAAAACCTGTTAGCGGGTAGATAGAACCCTGACTACCTGCGCACCAGAACAGCGGTGACAGAGGAAGGCCAGCTGATGATGCAGCTGCGTCAGCAGCACAGGCCCCCTGAGCGATCAGGTTGCCGAACAGCGCTGCCTCGGGGTTAATCAGCATCGAGAGGGTGCTGTCATTCCAGAGAGGATCGACTTCGGAGAGATAGGCAATATCCATGTCGCCGGTCTGCAAACACCCCAGGCTGGTGATGATGTTCAGCCAGAAAATCAGCGGGTATTTGTACCAGTGAACATGGTAGAACGTGCCGGCAGCGGGCCGGTCACTCTGCCCTGCGGTTCCCGTTCCCGTTCGTCCGAGATCTATTTTAAAGCCGCCCATGTTGACCATGACCCCAGGCTCACGGGTTACGTCCACCATCGCCATTGGCTCCCAGAACCCGATGGCCAGACCGATACGATAAAACACACCATATGGACAAATCTGGATCGGCGAAGCCGGGTTGTTGGTATCCTTTTGTGGACCGGCGGCCAGCTGAATATTGCCGAGCGTCATCGGAAACAGACACTTCCAGCAGACATCGCTTATCGGGTTAACCCAGCGGCCATCACCCGCGTTGCTGGCTGCGGCCGTTGCCTGAGCTGGCATCCAGGACAGCAGGACCAGCATCACGCCGGCAAGCCATGAGAAACGCTTCATTTCACCTCCCGCAGCCATACACAGATCGGGCCGTCCTCAGTGTCATGAATGGAGCCAATGAACCAGCCCTCCCCCTCTGGCGCGGAAGGAAGCCATTCACTGATGTTTTGTTTTCCCTTTTCCCAGTCAGCGATCACCTGGGGAGGCGCGTCGTTTTCCATCCAGCGGGTGGCACAGATCAGATTGTGCTGGCGCATCCAGTCGCCGAATTCAGTCTGTGTGGCCTCATCACTGGCAGGTACAAAATAATGAGGGTGCGTCCAGAAGCCATTGCGGTCACGGGTAACCGTCACCGGCCTGACAGATTCAGGGTGAGTCATGGGGTATCTCCGGGAGTGCCGCAGCCACCGGACGGCGGGAGGGCTTATAAAAGGATTAATGGTTTTTGGCTTTGCCGGCCGCTTTCATAATGATGGCCAGACGTTCTTCCTGGCTCATTTCGTACAGGGCAAGAATGGCTCCGCGCAGAACATGCGAGGGTTTGTACAGTGGATTATCGTTGAGGATTTCATCCATCTGTCGGGCCGAACCCTCATCGTGACGTACTGAGGTGACATTCCGGCCCTTTTCAGTAACAGGGTCTTTTTTCATGGCGTTACCTGGTCGGGGGGTTAATCGGAAACCGGGATGACATTCAGGCTGAGGCGGAGCGCAACGCAGTGAGCACCGAACATCCTGAAGGGCAGCGCGGTTGATCACTGGCTGTTTTCCGGTCTCGTGATGTACCAGCCAATGCGCTCACTGCCACGTATGAGTAAGCTGAGCCAGGAGCCGGCGTACCCATCGTTCACTGCCGCATCTAAGTTGTCCTGCATCGCCTCCTCAGAGACTCTCGGCGACGTATAGTTCTGGCGTGCCCGGAAAATCCGGCGGCTAATTTGTAGCCGGTCAGCCTCTGGGATCGTCACGCGCAGTGATTCATCGCGTGTCAGTGCATAGCCCGCCTCAGTCAGGCCTTTTTCCAGCTCTGAGAGCAATATCTGATAGTATTCCCGGTTAGCAAAGGCGTGAACCGCATCGGCATGCCGGGCACTGCCAAATTGCGCCAGATGGACAGGTATTCCCGGCCTGCTCTCCCACGCCCGGCGTTCACGCCGGGCACATGCCACGAACTGAACAACAATCCAGCCAGCGAGTAGCGCAACGACGACCAGAATACCGGTCATGCCCTCAGTATCACGCAAACAGGTGAGCATCCCCTGCAGCCCCTGAGGGCCGGTGAAGCAGCTGATTAACGCCATGCGTTCATCTCCTCCATTCTGTTGCGGATAAGCCTGACGAGGTACAGGGGAAACGCCTCATCTCGTTCTTCCGGCGCTACAGGCTGACGCTGGTTATTCGCGCACCACTGGTGCCAGGCACCGGCGATCAGCGCCGGTTGCCATGAAGCGATCTCAGGGTATAGCTGACAGAGTTGATTTACGGTTTCGTCACAGCTTTTGGTATCAGCATTGTGACCAGCCATATGCTGATACACTGGCGGCACAGCGGTATTGTGTATCAGTGACATTCGGCGTTCTCCTGCCCTTCGCCTGCAAACAACCTGTCGAGACGCTCGGAAAGTGACAGCGTCGGGTCCTTTTTACGTTTCGCGCTGTCCTCGGCCCGCATGTTCTCCAGTAATAGGTGAATGATGTAGTCAGGGAAACGTTCATCACGCCTGGACGGCTCCCGGCTGTCCTGCTGGTTCTGCTCACACCAGTGGAGCCAGGCTTTGGTCACCAGTACAGGATGCCAGGAGTCAATTTCGGGGAACAGCGTCTTCAGCCGTTCTGCTGTTCCCTGGCGCGGAGCTGTCTCAGCGGGTTTACGCGGTTTTCTGGCGTAACGCCGATGGGACGGGACCGCCTGACGCATTTCGGGAAACAGGTCCCCTAACGTTGTTGCACTCATTTTTTCGCTCCTGATACCGGAATTTCTTCCACTTTCATCACGTGGCCGTCGCGCGATATCCGCGCGGGGATGTGTTCAAAACCGAATTTACGGGTCAGTACGCCAGACTGGTCGAAGTAGATACGTTCATTCAGCGCATCACTGGTTTCTTTGATGTTGCCGTTCACCAGGATGACCTTCACGCTGGTCTGGCCGGCGAGCTGCTGTCGGGTCCAGTTCACCTGCTCCTTATCATCGCCGTCGATAAAAAAGAGCACCTGGCTGAAAGGCACCTTATCCAGAGGATTGACCGTATCGCCCTTGCGGGCGATCACGTTGCCCTGCATGTCTGTGATCGTTTCCTTCACGGTAAATGTCGGGTCCCAGGCAAAGCTGCGGTATTCCTTCGCTTTCGTTAGCCCTTCCACCGGAGTCGGACGTACCGCATGCTCCTTCACTCTTTCCGTTGCCTCTTTGCGAAGGCGGTCCAGCTCGCCCGTCTGCTCCATTCCCTTCAGTCGATTCTGGATAAACGCCAGCATGTCCTGCTCTGCAGGCTCGAAGACGTTGCCCCAGGTACCGAGATCTTTAGCCCCGCTGCCGGCGGAGAACATCAGCAGCATCATGGCCGTCAGCTGCGTTCGTTTTTTCACTGGCCCCCCTGGGTACGTCGTGCGATATCAGCACGGATTTCATTCGTGATATCGCGCTGCGGGCTCATCACCGCCGGCTTCACCAGAATGATGGCGTTATGTGAGGACTGCCATGCATCCAGACTGCCGGTCAGCGCCGCGTTGAACTGCTGGGTCATCGCTTTAGCCCGGTTTTCATCGAGCTGTAACTGAGCGGACTGCTGCATGAAGAGGTCCACCGTCCCCTTCATGTCGAAAACGACAATCTCTGGCTCTGTGGTTTTCATGTAAATCCATGTTATCCCCGTCATAACCATCTGCGAGACAAGCACACAGATTGCTAATTTCATTCTTCGGGAGGTCAACCATCCCGCCATAGTTGCACCGTCCCGAACGGTGTCGCCGTCATACGGTTTGCTCTGTTGTTCACTCATGCCGCTTTCACCCACTCTTCAAGTTCACGAAGTTCACTGCCGTATTTTTTCTCCGCCAGCAGATACGCCGCTTCTTCCGCGGTCGCCCCCGCTTCTTTCTGCGCTTTCTGCATGAAAGCAAAGTCCTCGCCGCGCGAGCTGAACATGGCACGCGTCACGGGGTCGACGAACAGGCGATGGAAGGAGCTGTATTCACCGGCGTTTATCAGCAGGGAGCTGTAGCCGGTCTGCAGGGCGGGCTGGAAGCCACGGATAACTTCTTTTTCCATGTCCGAGAACTGATCCGGATTATCGGCAAGGTACTGTTTAAACGCCTTCGCATCCTGCAAGAGGGTGATTTTGGTGGAGCTGTTGTTCCAGGCGGCTTCCGCTTCCTTACTGGCGCTGAAGTCCTTGATGCCCTGGGTGATAGTGATAAACGCCCCACGGTGACGACGCACGGTGCGGTAGCCGGTTTCGATAAACCGTGCCGCGTGCGGGTTGGAGCCGCCCAGCAGACGCCAGGCTTCGTCGATAATGCACACTTTTTTGAGGTCGCGCGGGCTGTGGTACATCTTTTCCTGTATCGCCAGAATGAGCGAGAACAGGATGGACGAGAGCAGCTTCGGCTTGTCTTCCAGGCTCAGCAGTTCCAGCACCGCGAAGCGGGTTTCACCATCGAGCGTCGGGGCATCGGCGTTGAAGTATTCGCCGTCAGGCCCCCAGGTGCAGTAGGTATCGAGCAGCATGGCCAGCTCAGCAAGGCGCGCGATGATGGTCGGCTTGTCTGAAAACGCCTGGTTCACATCCTCATTGGTCAGGTAATTATGAACGTCGTCGATACGGGCTTTATTTGCCTTCTTCTCCCACGCATCCATTACCGCTTTCTGCAGGATCGCTTCACAGACGCCATCCAGCGGCTGCGTCGGACTGGCGAGCACCGTCAGCAGGCGCACAATCCCTTCCGCTGAATGATTAATGTCCTTAACGTTGGCGAACGGGTTAAAGCGCAGTTTAGAGCCATCGAGATAAACCCCGCCGGCCTGGTGACAGTAGTTCTTGTAGCTGTCCCCCATGTCGATAACCCAGGCGTACCCCCCGGCATTCAGTACATCGCGAAGGATGCCCTGCGTCAGGAAGGATTTACCTGCCCCGGACGTGCCGGTGACGGCGATATTAAAGTTGGTACTGCCGTTCTCCTCACCAAACATGTCGTAGAACGCAACCTGGTTCCGGTAGGTGGGCAATGGCATACCCACGTTGGACAGCTGGCGCTCGGCGACGACCGGCATCAGGCTCACCGCGTTCCATGACTTGGAGCGCAGCGTTGCCCCCGTCATCTTCAGGTCTTCCCACATCCCTTCCTGCATGACGAATGGGAAGCTGGCCAGCCAGTTACGCATCTGCTGGTACTGTATCGTCACCATTTCCAGCTCGTTCTTACGGAACACGTTGACGGCGGCCAGTTCACACTTCTGTGCCTCGGTATTGTTATCCGGGGCGAACAGGGTCAGGTTGAAGTAGGTATTGCAGAGCGCGATTTCATTGCTGTGCAGCTGCTCCCGGGTGCGCCGCCATTCCTCTGCAGCCTTTTTGGTGTTGGGGAACAGTGCAGCGTAGGCTGAGTTGGCTTTTTTCGAGAGGTCCTGGTCTTTACGGAAAGCCTCGCTCTGGCTTTTGGTCTGTTCTTCCAGCGCCGTCGTCCAGGTCAACATAAAGGGACAGGGTATCCCGAGATCGGGAAAGCGCAGGTTTTGCAGATTGTCAGCCCCCTGCCAGAGTGCGAATCGACGCGGGTTTTTAGCAAGCTGCATGTTGATGATGCGGCATGACGATGCCGGAAGACGTGTCCCGCGCGCGTCAATGGTTTCCGGCAGCTCCATCCGGATATGCGATGGATGCACCTTCAGGTCAATCCCGGGATCAACCACCTGGCGGTTAAGCTTCTCATCCTCGTTGTAGTCCCCGGAGGACGTCAGCACCTGTTCCTGACGGTAGTTCATCTGCTCGCGTACCGCAGACAGGAAAGCGTGCACATCGGTATTCATGCTGTCGATGCGCGCGGCTCCCAGTGAGACGCGGATGGTGTTACGTATCTGAATCAGGTCATCCATCACCCGCTGAACCTGGGAAGCGCGCTTAATGGGCTGACCGTAGACAATAAAGATACGGTAGTTACGCAGGTAGAGCGGGTATTCCCGTTCGTTGGCCAGGCCGTGCAGCGCGGAACGCTGCCAGAACGCGCGGGTAATTTTATTGAGGTGATCGGCCATCCCCCCTTTCCACATGTCGTTACTCACGCCGCGATCGATACGTTCCCCGACACACTTACTGGCCAGCATAATGACGGTCACAGGGGTCTGGCGGGGCAGCTTCTTACGCAGCATGTCATCGAGCGCGGCCATCACCTGTTCGTTCGCGCCGGGAAGCGGCGCGGCTTCCATAATGAAGCCCGCAGAGCCGGCATTGACGAAAATTTCATTTTTGTCGTCGTAATACCGGTAAGGCAGCGCAGCAACCAGGGACGGATAGTCCCAGGTCTGGGAAAGGTTGTTGCGGGCCGTTGCTGCGCCGTCTTCCTCTTTCCCGTTTTTCAGCATATCCATCAGGCTGTCGACAAAACTCATTTTCGGCCCTCCGCAGCGGCCCGGATTAACTCCAGGCGACGCAGCTTCTCTTCGTTCATCTGGCCGGAGTGCGAGGCATCACCGGCCGTTTTAATCTGCCAGTCACAGCTCACGCTCAGAACGGCCAGCGTTTCATCGTCGGTATCGACTGACTGTGTGGCGGTGATTTGCGTCGTTCCTTTCCGTGAATGGACTAACGATTTCGCCAGATGATCGACGCCGTTCCTGCCGGAAATGTAGTGGCTGCTCATTCCCCTCCCTCCCCGATGACGCGGTAGCTCTCATCCCAGTGGGATTTGTTTTTCACGAACTCGACCACAGCCGGCTGATGAAAGTTGTCGTCCGTGTCCACCCAGGGTGCAATCCACAGGCGCTGCGTGGCGTCAGGAATACGCTGAACCGGAACGCGACCCGCCGTGTTAACCGGCACGGGAGTAGCATGACTGGACGTGGTCAGCGGCGTGACCAGCGAGCCAGACGATTTCGCCGGCGCAGTGGTCAGAGGGCGCGGTGCAACAGGCTTAGCGGCAGTGGTTCCGGTTGCTGCGGCGGAGACAGGACGGAAGGGATTCACGACCGGTGCTGAATTGCGCAGTGCCGGCAGGGTTTCACCCGCAGGCTTTTTTGCGGTTTTCTCTGCCGTCAGGTCATCCAGACTTTTACCCTGAGCGGCCAGTTTGTTGGCCTCGGCGGTAGTCAGGCACTGGTCGGTCGCAGTCTTGTTGCAGTCGAAATCAGAATTGAGACCGGCGCAGCCGGTCAGTGCGCTGCACAGCAGTGCAGCACCCAGTAGATTTTTCATGGGGTAACTCCGGTTTTAATTTAAGGGGTATTCAGGGAGGGGTAATACTCAATTTCGATTATTTGCAGCTGCACTGAATCACAGTGAAAAGCAACTGCACAGCAAGGCTACAAAACACGCCGACATAAAACATGTCCAGCGTCAGGAAGTTCAGGTTCATCTGGATGAAGCCATAAACAATGGTCCCTATCAGCATTCCTCCCCACGGAACGACTGAACCATATATAAAGTACCAGTCATCGCGTTTGTTAAAGGCAGAGCCGCTAAAGCATACGAGGAACACGCTTAATAGCAGGGACACTCGCCAGGAGACCCAGCCCATATCACCCACGCCTTTAAGATTGAGCGCTGCCCACACTGTCAGTTCGATAGTGAATACCAGTGCTGGAATGAGGAAATAGCGATAGTTGTGCAGGGTTTTTAGTAATGAAGAACGTGCCCTAATTGCAGACATAGACACTCCAGTGAAATGAATTACAGGGTTGTGATGGTGAACAATTAGAGGCTGTCAGAGGTTACTTCACCGAAAGGAAAGGTACGGTACCTCCGGGGATCATTGATGCCGGAAGCTTTCCATCCCAGCGTTCAGCCGTCGTCAGACTGACCAGGCCGGGATTATCCCGAAGTGCATCGCCGCGCTGGCGTATGGATTCAGCTTCTGCGGCTCCGCGAAGGCGTATTGATTCAGCTTCTGCCTTTGCTGCCGCCAGTTTACTGTCAGCCTGGGCCTGAGCCTGAGTGACCGCTATCTGAGCCTGAATTTTCTCTGTCTGGAGGTTCTGCGTCCGTGTGGCAATGGCCACCTCTGCTTTCATTCTGTCTTCAATGGATTTCTCATACGCCGGCGAGAAGTCGATGTTTTCAATCTGTACGGTATCAATCACCACCGGTCCATCAACACTTTTCCGCAGCGCGGCCTGCATATCCTGTACCAGCTTCGCTCTGTCCTGAACCGCGCTTATTGCGGTATATCGTCCAAAAACGTTTTCCAGCTGTGTAGGTATCTGCCGGGCAATCAGCCGCGTTTTCATGTTCTCAACCGTCTGATAACCACTGTAGACGCGTTCCACTTCGGTCGGCAGAACATGGAAGTTCACGGATACGGTCATTTTTGCGGGTTGCTGATCGAAGCTGTAGGCGCTCATACCTTCATAAAGCATGGCCTCATTCCTTACGGTTATTTTCTCCACGCTTTCGATGATCGGCCATTTCAGTCCCAGGCCGGGCTGAGCGACTTTAACAATACGCCCGTTTCGCAGCAGCACTCCCCTTTCACCTTCGTTAATACTGTAAAATGAGAGCCAGGCAATAAGCAGGCTGGCGATGACGATAGCTCCCCCCATGATGAGGAAAAGCCCGCGAGGGTTAAGACCTATTTCTGAATCGGTTGTGTATCTCATATAGCCACCATTGATATTGATTTCAGTTTTGATGCGGGAGGTGGGGTGATTAGGAGGATTGCCGTATTACGTTTCACTCCTCTCCCGTTTTCCCGCGACGGTCAGTAGTTTTATGGAGAAACTTCAGGTCTGGTTTCTTTTCTGGCCAGACGGACCTCGCTTCCTCCTGATACCAGTTGCTGACAATGCTGACCGTCAGCCCCTCCGTTTCGGCCTGGTGCTTAAGGTGTTCCCAGGCGGGCAAATTCAAGGGTTCATAATCAGAAAGCTTCCTGTCGAATACCTCCGCCCAGCTTTCGTTGTAGCGGGGGACAATTCGCCTGCATATCCATTGACTCGGAAAGAACCAGATAACCAGAAAACCCAGCGCCAAAAGTGGCTGGCAGTACGCGAGAGCCGGCCACGCGGTCCCAAGGTACATGACAAGCCAGATAAACATGAACCGGCTTCCTTCCGGAGTGGCGCGTCCCGCCTCCCATTCAGCAATATGTATCCGCATGCTCCTGAGCAGGCTGTTATTACGCTCTTCGTCACGCATTACGTTTATCCTTTTTGCTGCCGCTTTGGATGTCAGGTCCTTTGTAACCGCCTCCCTGTGCTGTTGTTTTACGAGCAGACATCTGCATTTCCTCATCAATTGATGGTGTCACCAAGGCGCAGCTGACTGGCCTGACGGAGAACGTCATCCGGGTTGATGTTGCCGACTGAGGTGGTACTGGATGCAGTGGTCTGGCTCGCCGGTTGAGGGGTCACGGCGTTCTGCGCGGCATTGCCGGCTTTCTGTAGTTCCTCTTTCGCTTTAGCGTCCTCGGCGTCCTCGATGGTTTCAAGGCGGAAACCCTTCTGGAACACGACTGTGACCTGGTTGCCGGCACCGATATCAATTACCGGATGGTACTGCTCGGCGCGCTTAATCCAGTATTGACTCAGCGTGTCGGCCGCCTTGCTGGCCCCGCCTCCTATACCCTGCTTAAACACGTCACCGGCACCGACCTCCGCTGTTGCACCGAGGCCGACGGATGGTGTGGCGGCAGATTTGATGCCTTCGCCAAAGCCTGACAGCAGGCCTGCTGCGCCGGCGTAACCGACAATCATGCCGTTTCGCATAACGGGCTTGCCGCGAATGCCGCCTTTACCCTGGAAGCTGACATGCCCCTGAAACTCCATGTCCACGTGCTTGCCATTTTTCAGGATGCAGCTGATGGACTGGGTGCGGACGTTTCCGCGCTCGCTGGAGATATCGCCCCACATCTCACCCACAATAAAGCAGCCGTCAGCGTTGAACTCCTTGTTGTTGGGCATCTGAATGTTGCCCTGCAGGCGGATGGTTACAGGGCTGGTATTCTGCTGACCGGTGACGCTGGCGTTCGCGTCGGCCCCTTCAATCAGGACGGCATCAGAGAATGAGCCAGAAGGAATCCAGGGCAATTTAGTTGGCTTTTTCTTCAGGCTGTCGTAGCTGAACTTTGTTGTCGACAGACCGCCTGTCATGCGCTGGCCGGAGCCGCCCGGGTAGAACACTGCGCCCTGCCCCATATTCACACCTGTGGCGGCCGGTGCACCTGCGGGGGTCACATTGTATTCGGGTGGTCGGGCCTGACCGGCAGCAACGGGACCGGGGAGTGGTGTTCCGTTCGGACCTGCAGGTGGTGTCTGCTGGCCAGTGGTCACGTTGCTGCCGGGGGCTTTCGTAAGCTGGTCGTTCAGGCGCTGAATTTCAGCGTCCTTTTCGGCCAGCTTTTGCTCGGTAGTGAGCTTGTTCTGCGCGAACTGCTGGGCAAGCGTGGCAAGGTTTTGCTCAAGAGCGGAGGTCTTTGCCTGCTGCTGCGTCAGTGCGGCATCGTTGACCTGCTCGTTAAACGTCGCGGTCACCACGCCGGTCAGGTTTGGTGTTGCAGCTGGTGCGGGTTGCTTTTGTTTTTGCTGGTATTGCCCGTACCACATTACGCCGCCTGCTGCAGCTGCGCCGCCAATGATGACGGCGGCCAGGATGGCCAGCTGCTTGCGGCGGGTTTTCAGGTTTTCATTCAGGCTGATGGTCATGGGCGGGTGCCTCCGTCATCTGAAAACACAATCCAGGCATACCCCTCACCGCCAGCGTAGAGCTGATTCTGTGACAGCATTACGGCCCGGACGCCCTTGCGCCAGAAATCGCGCTCGCGGAGGCTGCGGGTGATGCTGCCCGGGTTGCTCATCCGGAAGCGAACCACGCGAAGGTGGTTGCCTACGAACTGGCGTTCAGGCGTCAGGCGTACATCACTGGCGGGTGAGTAAGCCGGCATGCGGCTGACCGGGTATTCCCGGTAGTCGTCCGGCACCTGACCATTGACTACGGCGCGGGATAGCGCAACCAGCGTTTTTTCATAGGTCTGCCCTTCTTCCCATGCCTTCGCATCGTCGTTCTTGCGAAGTGGTGGTGACATCGGGGTGAAGCGCAGTGTTTTGCCGTTACCCGGCTGCGGTCTGACGTTCAGGCTCAGCGATGAACCGTGGTCAGTCTGGATAAACAGGGTGAAGTTCTGGCCGACAAGCGGAGACAGGATAAGCGCTCCGTCCTCGGTCTGGCTCTGGTCATACGCACCGGTTGGTCCGCTGATGCTGGTAATGAGTTCTCCGTCTACAACAACCTTGCTCGGGTTGGTGTTGCTGAGGGTGACGTTAAAGGCGGCGTCGTTCTCAAACGGAATGGCTGCGGGTGCGGAAGCGGCCCGGAGGCCGCTGGTAAATAATCCCGCTGCCAGAAACACAGCAGCAGCTGCCGGTGAAATGCGAAATTTCATGGGCAGTCCTGTCAGTTGGTGGAAGATACCGGCCTGAGTTCTTCAAAGCTGTGGAGGTTAATCACACCGTTGTCATAGCTCAGTTTCAGTCGGTAGGTTTTTTCCTGGTCTTTCAGTGGCGTGATGATTGCGCCGTTTGTGGTGGAGGATTTCAGTACCCCGCTGTACTGCACGGAGCCATCATCCATGACGCGAATTTCTTTCGTGTCGAACTGGGTGGTGATGCCCGCTTTCTGGATGCGCTCAGTTTCTATGTCCAGGGCTTTCTTGAGTACGTCCCGTTCGGCGGAAGGGACAAATCCAAGAATCATTTTCTGGTTATGTTCGATGTTTTCCGGGGTAACGTTGAGTCGCCAGTAAATAAAGGAAGCGGCGAACTGTGTCAGGCCGGTGGCATCGACACTTTTAGAATCTGATGCAAATGGGCGGTTAAACGTTAATGGCGTGGTGATGGTTTTCTGGGTTGTGGCGAAATACCATGCCAGTGACCCTGTCAGTACATTCCCTGCGCCCATGAGTAAAGTTAAAGCTGAAAGACCAATAAACGCATAGCGGAGTTGTTTATCGCGCTCTCCTTTAATATTCAGTTTCATGAAAAACTATGCCCTCCAGTGCCGGAAACTTGAATCAGGTATCTGGCGAAAGGTTACTTTGAATAAAAGTGATGGTAGGTGCCAGTAACAGAAATTAAGTAACCAGTATGACCCCTGCCCTTTTTTCAGATATCTGACGATAAACCAGAGGATTCCCGCGATTACACCAAGTTCGAGTGACAGATTGTTAAGCACCCCCAAAACTAAAAGGGGTGCAGTAACAATCAATTCGTCAATCGGTAAGCCTAAATAGCGGTCCTGCTGGTTCATTGTTTCCGGGAAGTTATATTTATCTCCTTCCCCATTCATCATTTAGCTCGCGATGCCGAAGGCGACGCGGGTAAAGATGATTGCCATAACGATACCGACGAACACCAGTGGTGAGCGGGCCTTAATGTAAATAAACAGGCCCATGATGATTTCGGCGATGTAGAACCATTTAACCAGTGAGGAACCAGAACCGAAGGTGGAATTAACCGTGGTGTTCTGTGAGGAAAGAAGGTCAGTACCAGATGCGAATGCCGGGTGAGTGACCATAAGTGCAATTAAAAAAGCGCCTGCTGACTTTAAGTAAAATTTAGCTTTGCGATTTTCGCGTGCTTTGCGGAATAAAGACGCTACCGCCCATCCCTTACCGACGTTAAGGGCACTGCCTTTGGTTAACATGTTTGTTTTCTCCGAAGTAAACAAAAGTGATTCGCGTAAGTACTTGTTTACGCGGGCGCAATTGTCCCATGACCCTAAAAAAAAAAAACTGTGACGCATATCACACTTTTTAGAATCATTCGGATTTATCTGAATATGTAAGTGAGTAGGCTTTGTTGACCAGAAAGTTCGGAAATGGCCTCCGGGATCTATAGCTATGAAAGTAAAAGAGAAAATGTGGGATGGTCGCGGCCGTCCTCGCAAGTTCCAGCCGGGTGAAGCGGTGGAGTGGCGATTGCGTGCTCCGGATAATCTGCTTATGGAGCTGAGAATATGTGCCAGGGCTGGCAACAGAAGTGTGAATGAGGAAATTATTGCCAGGCTTTTGTTGTCGCTGAATTATCAGCCTGGGAAACCTGTCATTAAAACTGCGGAGGGTGAGCGGCTTATTGCACTGGCGGTGAGATTTGAAGAATGGCTAGGGCAATTACTTGATAGTGAATCCGTTGATGCCGTGAGTGAAGTAAAAACTCCGCCAAAACAGGAGCAATTATGGATGTGGCGTGAGGGTGAAAGGGTTTTGCTTCCAGGAAAAACAACCGGATATAGCATGCGTATTCCTGAGAATCTTGCGGATGAAATCAGAGCAATGGCGAAGGTGCATAACCGTAGTCTGAATGATGAAATGCTTACCCGTCTGATGAATACTCTGGGTTATTTTACGGAAAGGTTGCTTGGACAGAACGAGGATGCGCAGGCGCTTAAAATTCTCTGTATGGAATTCGAAGTGTTTCTGAAGGAAAAAATAAGGGAGGTGGAAAAAAGTGACCTCCCGTGGGATGAAAAGCCGTCTCAGTGATCGATTCTGGCCGGAGCTTTCCGGCCAGTTGTGCTGATTTACTCTGTGAGGAAATGGTCCTTTTCAGCTTTATCTTCTGCATCATTAATTGCACTAATGTTCGTGTTTATAAGTTCTTCAAGTTTCAGTCCGGAGTCTGGTCCTTTGAGCATTACGAAGATATCGGAAATCAGGGCGGTTAGAATCATAATGCCTTCACGTGACCCTGATACTTTTTTAATGAGGTCCCGCCTGAAACCTTCAAGGTCGAAAGAGTTGCCTTCTTCTTTCGATTTATACACCATGAGTCCCAGTCTGACTAGTTCGTTCACAATGGACGAATAATTCATATCTGAGGTTGTGGCGCCCTTCTGAAGTTCTATTTCCAGAATATCCTGTATCTCACGGTCGATTTTGTCTTTGAAGTAGATGTTTTTTCTTGGCATGGTATTTTCTCGTGAATTTCATGCAGTGCCTAATGCGGCACTGCAATTGAGTTCTGTGGTGACCATATGTGTTTAGTTCCTGTGGCAAGCTATTGAATTTCAGTATGAATACCTTGCCTGGGTGTGTGCTAATCCAGCACCGTGGAGTGTGCTAATCCGGCACTATTATGTGTGTTAATCCGGCACCATCAAGTGTGCTGATTAGGCACTGCTTCGTTTTAAGTTACTCTATTTATTATGTACACACAATCCCCACACTGAGCAGTGCTTGATTGACACACACAGCAGTGCCTAAATAAGCACTGGTGTGTGTGGGGTAAAGGCACTGTAATGTGTGTTAATCAACACACATTAAGAGCATACACTTTAACATCTCGAAAAGTCGGCACATTCATATAATTGAAATTAAAGAAAAAATCTGCAAGACGAAGTCTTGCGTGGGGTGTGATGTTTTAAAGGGTTAGTAAAGAGCGGCATGTTAATACCGCCTACTGCTCTGACATGTTTATTTCGGACAGATGTAAAATCCCATCAGGAAAGCGTTCACGCGCGTTTGTAGTGAATTTACTTGATTACGACGATCCGCCGGGGTATTTTTTAAAGCGCCTCTCCAGGGCCCGTTTATTTCGCTAAAAGGCCAAACCATGAAAATATCGTTACTGCCTGCTGCTTTGCTGACTCTTTCGCTATCTGCTGGCGCAACTCCGCAGATGTGCTTTGATCAGGCCGGGAAAGATTATCAAATTGATCCACTACTGCTTATGTCAATTTCGATTAAAGAGAGCCATCTGGTACCGGATGCGATAAATGGATCAAACAGGAATGGAACGGAAGATGTCTGTGGTATGCAGGTGAACAGTTCCCATTACGGTAAACTTAAAAACTTCAATATTACCCGTGAGCGCCTGTTGAATGATCCATGTATCTGCGTCTATACGGGTGCATGGGTACTGGCGCACAACTTCAGGTCATACGGAAAAAACTGGGACAGTGTAGGGATGTATAATACGGGGCCGAGCAAAAAGCTCATTGCGCAGCGCAAGGCCTATGCACAGAATATCAAGAATATATATCGCGTATTACTGGCCAGAAAAAAAATACTTTCTGAACGTCTCGCGCCAGCTGCGGGTAAGGAGCATGAGATAAAAACTGCAGAAACAGCATCGCTTAACAGCGGACAGTAAAAAGCCGCTCTGTTGAGCGGCTTAATTTTCAGGCCTTCAGTTTTGCAAACTCCTCAGCCATTTTCCAGAGCACCTGATTTAATTTGATGTCACCATCTATTCCGGTGACTTCCCGCGTTCTGGTGATCTTCCCTTTTTCCGTTCTGCCACGAATCCCCCCACGGATCACATTTTCCTGCACCACGTTAAACGTGGTCCATAAATCCTGGCCTCTGTCGAGCACACGGCGAGGGTTAATAATTTGCTCCGGTGTAATAGGCGCTGGTTTTCCATCGTACTTAAGTTCTAGGGCGGTCGCACCAAAAAGGCGTTGCTCAGGCAAAGTCAGCTGAATGCTTTTCATGAGGTCTATATTTTCATCAACCGCGTCAAATGTTTTCAGCACCGTGTAAGCGCCTTCGATAACCTGCCCAACAATATCTCCTTTGTGGGGTACGCGGATTTCACCAAAATCCTTCCACGCAACCAACCCATTACTGCAAACCTGACGGAACATACCGGGGATCATTTTATAGCTGCTTGAACCATCATGGCTATTCAGCAGAATAATTTCCGGTACTTCTTTTCCGTTAATCTGGTCATGACGACGCAGGCGAAGCATATGCTTTGTAAAGTCGCGTTTATCCTGGTCACGTGTACGTGACTGCGTTGCATAATACGGCTGAAAACCTTCATCACGTAAACGATCAAGTATGTTTATGGTCGGGATATATGTATAGCGTTCAGAGCGTGAATCGTGTTTATCCGATGAAAACGCGCTCGGAACGATGAGCTGTAATTCCTCATTCGTCAACGGACGGTCTTTACGGATCGAGGTAGGCATACGATAGCGGCTTGCTAAACTGACCATTTTTATTTACTCCTGATTATTTAGTAAGTGATGAAGGAATAACGCGGTGAAAATTATCCAGCGGCATTGCAGCTGCCACCGGGCGACCATCTGCAACCCAAACAGAGATATAATCCGGGCATTCGTCATTAATTAACGTCAGCTCAGTGGCATTCTCTGGCGGCGTAAAAATTGCCGGTTGTGGCTCCCCTTCCGATGCTGCCAGGACCCAGCAAAACAGATCCATGAACTGGGACATGGTGAGGTTTGAATCACATCTTCCGGTAGATTCTTGAGCGGCGGTTTTGACGTTGACGTTTCGTGTGTGCATCCTGGTTTTCTCCTGTGGTGATGGTTGTCCATCTCCCTGGTGAGTTCTCTCGCGGCAAAGGGCAAAGGAGCAACGGCAGGGCGGCAGGAGAAGGGCGGAGACGAAAGTTTTTGCGGCACGCAAAAAGTTTTGGCGGAGTGCATTTCACCCTTCGGATGACGAACTGATGGTGCTACGACAAGCCCTCCGCGTGAGGACGCACGGGGGATGGCTTCACCGGGGGAACAGGATGCACACACCCGACACGGCGGAACGGCGTGGCGCCATTAAAGCGACGGCATCAGCCGGCGCGGTGAAGGCGTTCCGGACGGCAAGGCCGGAGAAGCCGCAGCCTTTGACCTTCGCCATCAGACCCTAGCGTCAGCCCGAAACCCGAAGGGGTTCGGCGGAGCCCGGCGGGTGCGCAGCAGCCGCCCTGGCGGAGTGGGGCTCGGCTCCCGGACAGCAACGCTGGCCGGGAGCCGAAGGGGGCCATCGCCCTGCCCGTTTTTTGGGTTATGGCCATAACGGAGCTGCAGCGGAGAAAGATAACCAGCAGGACGCCGGTTATGATCGCAGGTAAGGAGAGAAGCACTGCAACGGGGAAAGGCAGGAGCGCCGGAGGCGCTTTCGCCCTCCCCGTTTCCCCGAAGGGGAAGCATTTTTTTGCGGTTGCCCCGATGATATGCACCGGGGCAAGGATTTCCGATCAGATCGGTTCTTCGCTGTCACCTCCGTTTTCCTGCTCATAGTGCATCATGGCCATATTCAGCAGGGCATTAAATCCCTCAATGCCAGCCCCGTCCGGCTCGCACTGTTCGCACAGGTGCAGCAGATTGGCCAGAAAATCCGTGATAACAGTTTGCACGCTTTCGCTTTCCCTGTTCAGCCCGGTTTTACGGGCAAATTTCCATAGCACATCTGCAGCCAGTGCGGCGTGATCATCGTTGCTGCGGATTTTTAGCGGTTCAGGCTGGCCGTTCAGGCGTTCTGCCATCGTCTCCAGCACGGTCGCCGGAACAGCGTTCAGTGTGTTGCTTGTCATTTTCTCTCTCCCTGCGGCAGGTCTGCCCTGCCGCTCTGTCAGTCAGGCGGCCACGGTGGCCAGAAATTTTTTCATAGCTTCGAAACGGCTGCGGAACGCCAGACGTCCCTGCCAGTCATTGAAGTAATAAACGGGGGTATAACGCACGCGATTTGCTTTCAGGATCAGCGTATTACCGGTCACGACTTTCGCAGGAATACCCAGCAGTGACAGCTGGATAAAGGCCATATCAGCCACCATCGGATCGATATCTGTGCAGGTGGCATACAGCTGTTCTGACGGGTTATATCCCGCGTCAGTCATCCAGTATGCAAAGGCAATGACCATACCGGCGCTACCACATGCAGGCTCATCGAGCGTCATCCAACCCTCACGCTTTATCGTCTCCTGAGCGCCGGGCATGAGTAGTCCGGCCATCAGGCGGGAGATGGAGGACGGAGAGAAATACTGCCCCATTTCGTCCGCGCCCAGCTCCTGCTCCATATACAGTGCGCCGAGGAAATCATGAATTTCACCCGCCAGTCCCTCCACCAACAGGCAGAACAGCTGGTTCATGGCGTCTAAATCGGACGGTTCATAACATTTGCAGATCAGATAGCTACTTTCCATGCCCTCTGGCGTGCGCACCCGAGCCACATCCAGCTGGTTGGCAGCAAGCTGGATAAAGTCGCGGAATACTTCTGAACGGCGCATATGTTTCGCCGTCTGACGGAAGACACTGGCGAACTCTCTACGCGCCTCAGCTGGCGACAACATTCGGGCAGGAGCAGAAGCCTGCGGCTGCGCCTCTGCCTGGTCAGACAGGAACAGGGATTCAAAACTCAGTTGTGACATGGTTTCTCCTTACCGGCCGCCCGCGGGCGGCCGTCTCCTGTTATGCCAGTCCAAGCGCCGGGTAGACGCTGACAGCCAGACCACAGTCAGCATCGGCGGCGTAGCCCGTTTCGGCATTTACCACGGACAGGAACGGCTGCCACTGTGAGAAGCGCAGCGCGGGTACGCGTGCGCGTTTCCCGGCGCGGAGGGCATTTACAAATGCCTTCGCCTGTGCGACAGTTTGCGGGTCAAATTTCACGAT
The DNA here is from genome assembly GCF_003688535.1 of Enterobacter sp. WP_7_1. NCBI lineage: Bacteria > Pseudomonadati > Pseudomonadota > Gammaproteobacteria > Enterobacterales > Enterobacteriaceae > Enterobacter > Enterobacter sp. WP_7_1. Next base: position 82,903 of record NZ_REFK01000008.1, read on the forward strand.
CAATCTCCTTACTTTGGTTGTGATTGCCGGTTCACCGTTCCAGCGGCTAACCGGCGTTGAGAAAGCAGGGGCAACCCTGCTTTTTTAATGCGCGGAATTCAGCGGCGCATCGAGACAGAAACGGGCGATCACGTCGCCAATCAGCTCCCGGTGATGGCGGGTGTGCAGGTCATGGCTCTCAAAGAAACGCGCGCCGTACCGTACAAAAATCGCGGTCACGTCCCCGCCCGTAAACTCCATCGACTTGAACGACTCCCCACCAAAACCTCGGCACCAGTCCACAGGCGGCAGCGTTTCCATCTGGTCGATGTACCGGGCCTCGGTGATTTCCACCCAGGGACGGCGATAGCCGTCATTCTGCTTTTCCTGTACCAGAGTCGCGGGGATCAGCTCCGCATCCGGATAGAGGCGGCGCAGGGATTCCAGCGTTATCGCTTCACGCTGAGTCACCCACTGCCCTTCCAGCTGTGTTGCCCGGTCATAAACGGCGTTATGTGACGGAACGAAAAAGGCCATTGGTGCAGCGGCCGGGGTGTTAACGTTCATCTTCATGCTCCTGTCTGATGAGATTCCGTGCGGCGGCTGCCGCACGGGGTGAGCCGGATTTAAATGTCGATACCTGCGCGCTCGATCAGGCGCACAAACTGTTTGAAGTGGTCAGCTTCAGCCACATGGATATGGCGGAACTGTTTATCGACGCCGCTGCTGAGGGCGTAGAAATAGGTGCAGCGCATTGTTTCGGGGCAACGTCTGCGCAGTTTCTTCAGCTCAGCAAGGCTGCTGAACTTCAGAACGTCCGATTCCTCCTCAGAGTTTTTTTTCGTCTCAGCGACGAGGATCGTGTACGACACGGTTTTTCCCCCCATCTTCCTGGAAGATTCTTGAGCGGCGGTTTTGACGTTGACGTTTCGTGTGTGCATCCTGGTTTTCTCCTGTGGTGATGGTTGTCCATCTCCCTGGTGAGTTCTCTCGCGGCAAAGGGCAAAGGAGCAACGGCAGGGCGGCAGGAGAAGGGCGGAGACGAAAGTTTTTGCGGCACGCAAAAAGTTTTGGCGGAGTGCATTTCACCCTTCGGATGACGAACTGACGGTGCTACGACAAGCCCTCCGCGTGAGGACGCACGGGGGATGGCTTCACCGGGGGAACAGGATGCACACACCCGACACGGCGGAACGGCGTGGCGCCATTAAAGCGACGGCATCAGCCGGCGCGGTGAAGGCGTTCCGGACGGCACGGCCGGAGAAGCCGCAGCCCCTGACCTTCGCCATCAGACCCTAGCGTCAGCCCGAAACCCGGAGGGGTTCGGCGGAGCCCGGCGGGTGCGCAGCAGCCGCCCTGGCGGAGTGGGGCTCGACGACCGGACAGCAACGCTGGCCGGGAGCCGAAGGGGGCCATCGCCCTGCCCTGTTTTCGGGTTATGGCCACGGAGCTGCAGCGGAGAAAGATAACCAGCAGGACGACGGATATGACGCCCGGGATGAAGAACACAGGGAAAACCAGGCTGAAGCCAGGTACAGGCAGGTAACTCATGGCGCTCTGACTTCAGCAAAATCAGGCAGGAAGGGCAGGCGTTTTGACAAGACGGAGGGAGCCGAGGGGCAGCGCCGGAGGCGCGTCCCCCTTCCCCCGTTCCCCGCAGGGGAACAGACCTTCCGGGTTGTTCATGCATGCGACTGCACCCTTCGGGATGGAAAAAGGGGCTACCGGTAAACCGGCAACCCCTTCATAAAGGCGCTTCAGGCATGTCCACACAGTCTCAGCCCCTGAATGGCGGGGGTTTCCCCCCGCCGGGGTTAGCTACTTAGCGGATTCGTAAGCCATCAAAGCTGCCACCTCCCTGTCCGTGTCCCTGTATCGGATTTCGCAGAGCGATTTCCGTGTCAGGTAAGTGAATATCAGCAGTGTGAGACACACTATTAATACGCACCAGAGCAGGGTGTTTCGCGGCAGTTTCATGGCCTTCTTCTCCTTGCCTTGCGGCATCTAAGAGGCTATCCTGATGTTGTCTAGGCATACAGGTGGCCTCGTGGGTTAATGAAAATTAACTACGGGGCTTTCTGCTTTCTGCCACACAACAACGGCAACAAACCACCTTCACGTCATGAGGCAAAAAGCCTCAAGCGCCACGTCGATTATACCGGGCAGGTGCTATTTCTTACCAGGTATATCCACGCTTTATTCTGCTTAGCGCCTGAAATATCTCACGTATCCCCATCCCGCGATCACTACGCCCGTGACAAGCGCAAGATTAGGCAGAATCACGTCCCCGGCACTTACAAATACGGCATCAGAATTACCTTGCCCCCAGAATGCCAGCTTGTACCCGACACCCCAGACAAAGAAGATAATCCCGGCACTCAGAACGACGTATTTCATTACGCCGAGCAGGATTTCATCTAACCAGCCAGGCGGATCACGCCATGTGATGACCACAGCTATTAGTGTGAGGATGAGCTGGCCTGCATAATATCCAGGCGTACCATGCCATTCTGGCGCAACATGCTTAACGATTACATAGAACGGCACGTTCAGTAAGATAACGAGTAACCAGTACCTCATAATTCTGCTTTCCTTATATGTTCCGTCTGAGCAGTCAGACAGCATTGTATCTGACTCACCGGACGGACTTACCATCAAAATACGCCGGACGCGCTGCCAGCTCACGCTCGATTAACTCATCGGCAAACAAAGGGGCAACACGGTTAATACGTGCCTGCATATTGCGCCTTCTCACTGCGGCTTTCCGTTCATCGCTCCAGCGCTGGAGCTGTTTCTGACCGAGAAAATCCACGCATACAGCGTAACCTGAGCCAGCAACCCAGCGCGACATCACCTCTTCAGGTGCCGCCTGCCCTGCTTCCACGACAACTGAAACCAGCTCCAGTGGGCCAGGGCAGGGCTTGTGTGGCAATTTCCAGCGCAGGGAATAGCGCCACTTCATACACCGCTCCGATCAGCCAGCTTATTTGGCACCTGCCAGCGTTCAGCAACACGAACATGCTCAGGTGTTTCCCGCACGATAAACGGGATTTCGTACATCACTGTATACAGCGGCTCACCGCTGATGCGAAGCCAGTCAAGTTCCTTCAGCGACGCGAACCGCGACTGCCAGCGCCAGAACGGTCCGGCAAGCTCTGCCGCGTCAAACTCGTCGCTCCACCGGGTGTACCAGGTGCAGACGGTTTCCGGTGACTGAAAATTCAGGTCGATTTTCGCCTGCTCCAGCAGGTTCTGGCGCAGTTTCCAGCGCTGTTCGTACTCGCGGGACTGGCGGCGCAGCTGGCGCGTGGTCTTAATGCCGGACCTGTGCAGCCGTCGACCCGTGCGGGTGTGCATGACTTCAGGAAACAGTTCGGCCTGTACGTCAATCGTGAGCGGCAGCGGGCAGGCTTCGCCACTGGTGGCGATCATCGTGTTAAGCGCCTCCTCGACCTGTTTCAGGTTTGAATGACGGTTATTTGGCACCCAGTGCAGGCCAGGTATTTTATTGGCCACCGTGGCGTTGAGACGTCCGCTACCCGTGAGAAGGCGCAGAAAGGTACGGACATACGGCATGGCGGGCAACCGTGCGCCGCGTTCGCGGGCAGACTCAACATGGCTGATAGCCTGTATTGCAGCCTGACGGGCGGGCTTCAGGGAAACGAGCGCGTGTGAGGACGGGATCATGCTGTCACCTCCACATTCATCAGCTTCACCACGGTGCTGGCAGTGCAGTTAAAGCGGCGCATACCTGCCAGCTGCGCGACCAGCTGGTTTATCCGATCAGGCTGGAGCGTGTCGCTCTGGTAAAGGGTACGCACCACGTCACCGCCGGAGGATAGCAGCACCAGAAGCCAGTACGGCGAGACTTCGCCGGGGCTGCACACGCACAGATGCCAGTCATCACTGCCGTCCGCGCTGAAGCGGCACTGGACGGGGAAGAAGCCGCCGAACTCGCTGCGGAACTCGGTGCAGACGCGCCATCCTTCAGGTGTCGACAGGAGGCCGGTCACGGCATCGCTGAGGGCGCGGCGCGCGTCCTCGCCCTGCTGACGGATAAACTCCAGGTTGGATGCGGTCAGGGTGTTGATTCGGTTCAGGTCATATTGCATGGTCATGTCTGTTCCCGCCGCCCGAAGGCGGCGGCCTCCGGTATTAAGCAGCGTGGTCAGTGGTGTTAGCGTCGGTTTCGGTGGCTTCTTCAGCCCCAGCGGCTGGCGCTGTGCGCACCATCCAGTCAGGCAGCCAGCCCTGAGCATTCAGATCCTGCTCGGCGGCCTTCGCCGCATCGCGGCGCTTGAGCTTCACAACTTCACCCGCACGGGCGCTGAGTCCGGCTTCTTCATAGGCTTTGCCAATCTGGGAAATCGTGAGCTTGCCGAAGTAACTCTCAGCATCCGGCTGCCACCATTTGCGCAGGTCAAAGTCCAGCGCCGCTTCCAGCCCGTCCAGTTCGCTTTTCTGCGTATGGTTATACATACGTTCCTGAATACCGTTGATACCGTGTGCCGCGCAGAATCCCAGCAGGGTGTTCACCTGCTCTGCTGACCATGACAGCAGCCAGGTGAAATCGAGATGCCAGTTTTCGGGCAGCGTTGCCTGAAGCGCCTCTTTCTGTGCTTTGAGCGCCATCAGCGCCTTCCCTTCTTCACCGGATGGAGCCAGTGATGCAAGGTGATACTGATTCGAGGACACGGAGGCTTTCAGCGGTTCATTGCGCTTGCCGTGGGTGCGGTCAAAGAGCGCAAGACACAGCGTCCACGTCAGGAGTGCCACCGATACATCAGGGCGACCCGCCAGTTCTGCCTGAACGGCGAGAGTGCGCTCCGCAGACATGGCCTTAACCAGCGTTGCCGGATAGGCGTCAGCGGGAATGTCAGGCGTGGTGTATCTGATAACGTTCTTTTCACGTTCCTGACGCGCCTGTTCTTCTTCTGCCCGGTCTTCGTCGGTCAGCCTGCGGATACCAGGCTGAACCTGAAAACTGTCACCATCCCATGACACCCAGATACCGTGTGCGGCGCGAAATTCCGGCGTGGCTTCGCGGTACTCCGCCTCGCAGTAAATGTCATCGATCTGCTGCTGAAGCTCGTATTCGTCATCGTAGGTTTCAGTAGCTTCCATTTGTTCTTCCAGCTCACTGACACGCTTCTGTTCTGCATCCGTCAGGACAGCTTTCGGCATCGCAAAACGGTACTGTTCACCGTCCTCACCGCTGGCGAGCAGTTCCGTCATACGGAACTCAGCCCAGCCCCATCCCTGCTCCTGCTTAACGCGCGCGGCGAGCACGGTGAGCTTGCCAGCCAGCAGAGATTTCACCAGCGCCGCATCGGCAAAGGTGCTGTCTTTATCGCTGAACAAATCGGCGGTCAGCGTACCGCCAGCGGCGGTATAGGCTTCCTCGCCCACATACTCAAACATCGGGTGACTGATGGCCATCTTGTCGTCGGTCACCATTTTGCGCAGGGTCTGTACAGCAGGATCGCGCCACTGTACAACAGCCTCTTTCCAGACCTGCTCCTGACGCTCATGGGTATCAGCAAGCGTCAGGACTTCACACTGTTCAAGGGAGATTTCATCCCGCGCCAGCGCATCCAGCAGGGAGGGGGCAAGATTCGCCAGCTTCAGACAGCGCTGAACGTGGCGCGGGTGATAGCCCATCAGTGCGCCGATCTGAGAAGCCGTTTTACCTTCCTGCTGAAGGGTACGAAAACCGATAATCTGCTCGGCGGGATGCATGTTTTTACGTCGACCGTTCTCGATCATCGAGGCCGCCACCGCCATCTCCACGGGCAGGACTTTCACGGGAACAAACGGCGTGTCTGCATCGAGCACACCGCGCATCACCAGAATGCCTGTGCCTCTTCGGCGACCTTCCCCGCCGACAATGCCGATCGTACCGTCCGGCAGTTCTGCACCGATCAGGTTTTGCAGGATGCCCATTGCCTGAATGCTGTCTGCCATCTCTTCCACTTCCCGATCGGTATGCGGAATGATGCGCGTGTTTAAGTCAGTGCGTGACAGGCGGGAGTACGGGAAGATTTGCACGGGCGTATCAGCGAGCAGCTGGACGAGCTTCTGCTCGGTAGACTGCGCGATTTTTTCCGCAGATTTTGCCTTAGGGGTGGTCCTGGCTGGTTTTTTTGCCGTAATATTGGTGGCGACCATGATTTTTACCTCTCAGTGATAGTTGTGGTTAGCCGTGGCCGGATTGCCCTCCGGTCACGGCACTCGGTTAACCGGTAATGCGATTCGGGTGTGCTGCCAGTGCTGCAAAGGACGGATAGCCATCAAGAACCTGCATCATGACTTTTGCCCCTTCCAGCATCGCTTTATCCGTTACGCTGGCGCTGTTTTCACATACGTTGATCGTTGCCACGATCCCCGATTTCACATCTGAAAAACGCTCATACATGCGGTTGCTGAACAGGACTCGTTTGCCTCCTGCCATCACCTGCCAGTTGTTGCAGTCGTTAAATCGGGTGTCCACGTTGTCAAACTCGACCACGTGGGTGTCGCTGGCCTGAATGCGCAGCAGCTTCACGATTTCGGTGCTCTGCCCGACCTTACGGGTCGCCGGACGGGTGTTAAGGTTCTGCATGTTTCCTCCTTCTCTGGGTTAAGGCCGGACATCCGGCCTCCGGTTAAAACTGCACGTATTGCAGGTTGCGTTTCAGTTCAAAAAGAAAATCCGGCTCAAACGACCAGGCGCGCCAGTTAAGCGTTCCGTTGGTACGGATCTCCACCTGAACGTCGCCGTACCGGGACACATCGGACAGGGTGATGGTGACCCCCGCTTTCAGCGAAGTGGCCTGAGCCACCCACTCCCGTGCGACAGAAACAGGGTTTTGTTCTTCCCCCATCTTCCTGGAAGATTCCTGAGCGGCGGTTTTGACGTTGACGTTTCGTGTGTGCATCCTGGTTTTCTCCTGTGGTGATGGTTGTCCATCTCCCTGGTGAGTTCTCTCGCGGCAAAGGGCAAAGGAGCAACGGCAGGGCGGCAGGAGAAGGGCGGAGACGAAAGTTTTTGCGGCACGCAAAAAGTTTTGGCGGAGTGCATTTCACCCTTCGGATGACGAACTGACGGTGCTACGACAAGCCCTCCGCGTGAGGACGCACGGGGGATGGCCTCACCGGGGAAACAGGATGCACACACCCGACACGGCGGAACGGCGTGGCGCCATTAAAGCGACGGCATCAGCCGGCGCGGTGAAGGCGTTCCGGACGGCACGGCCGGAGAAGCCGCAGCCTTTGACCTTAGCCATCAGACCCTAGCGTCAGCCCGAAACCCGGAGGGGTTCGGCGGAGCCCGGCGGGTGCGCAGCGGCCGCCCTGGCGGAGTGGGGCTCGACGACCGGGCAGCAACGCTGGCCGGGAGCCGAAGGGGGCCATAAGCGGGATAATTAAGATAATTTCTGAGGATTTGCTGATCGGGTTTCAGAGCTGGCGACCATGCCACGCCACGCCACGCCACGCCACGCCACGCCACGCCACGCCACGCCACGCCACGCCACGCCACGCCACGCAGGACCGTGTCTGAGTCAAATTCCCCTCGCAACTTTTTCAGGGCCGAGCTTTGTGCATACAGGGGCGGAGTAAGGCAGCGCCGCAGGCGCTGTCCTTTCCGCCCGTCAGCCCGAAGGGATGACAGGGTTTTCGCGCGCGAACAGGCGGCGCATATGCCCCGCCCGTCCTGTTACTGACCGTCTCCCTTCCCGCCCTGAAGGATGAAGTGGCCGCAGAGGTACACTGCGCACTGGCGGGTCGCCGATTCGCAGATCTCTTCCATCACTTTTGCCGTGGTTACGGGGCTGAGTCCGGATTCACGACGTCGCTCGTTGATGAGCGTTTTGTACTGGCGCAATATGGAACGGGTTTCAGTTGAAAGCTGCATGGTGTTCTCCTTTAATCGGGCGGCATTGCCGCCCGTGGTCAGTCAGTCAAGGGCACGCCAGATAGTGGCGCTTTCCGGATGGGTATCAGCAAATGCCATAAGCTGCTCATAACGGCGGCAGAAGTGGCGACACAGCTCCTCATGGTCATGGTTACTGTGGTGCCAGCTCCGGTGATTCAGTACCAGCGCCGTGAGGATGATCCCCGCCACTTCCCCGCTGACAGTCTGCTCAAACCAGTTCTCCGGATTGCACAGGGTCAGACTATCCACGTCAGGCGCCATATATCCGCCCCCGTCCGGCAGCCGGTAAAACTGCCAGAATCCCCCCTGATACTCCGGGCAGTAACGCTGGGCGTAGGCGTACACGGATGCCTCGGACGTCATAAAATCGCCGCCAAACAAATCAGGCAGGAAAGTCAGGCGTTGCGCCCCCTCAAGACGAACGGCATCACAACAGGTCACGGTCTGGTTCATAGATCCTCCACGGTTAACATATTCTCGGTTCCGGCATCGCCGTGACGACACGACAGACCGGCGAAAAGCGGAGGACACAGGGGCGACGCCGCAAGCCGCAGCGCAAAGCCTTCACGGGCTGAATGCACCGTGAAGGGTGCGAACGGGTGAGGACGGAGGCGTCAGCGAACCCTTGTGGCCGATGCGGCCGGGCTACAGTGAAGTCACGGCGCATGCCGTCACCGCACGGAGCTTCAGGGGAGTTTCATTGTCCCGACGCGGCCCGGAGGGCGGCGGCGGATAAAAGCGGAAGGCACTGACATCCTTGTATTATCGGCTATACAGAATGAGTTAATTCTCTACGTTAACGACCATGTTCAGGGCAAAGCAGGCCGGTGACATCCTGTGGCTAACAAGCCAGTGAATAAGATAACTACCGCTTTGCCTTTCATTCAGTGAATGACCGAAGGGTATCTAAGGCCCCGCACACCGGTGAGCCTGTATTTGCAAGGTAGGTCAGTGCTGAACTCAATGAGGAAAGGTTATGACTGTTTATCTTGGTATCGATATCGCCAGCAAGAAATTTGATGTAGCAGAACTCAGTGACGGAAATTACCGATGCAGAGCTTTTGCAAACACTTCTGCCGGGTTCTTGGCTTTTTACAAGTGGCTCAGTACAGAGAACAAGCAGGACATTCACGCATGCTTAGAGGCAACTGGTGACTACGGCACGGGGCTCGCAACCTTTCTGTATGAAAGGAACTTAAAGGTCAGTGTTGTGAATCCTGCTCGTATTAAGGGATACGGCGCATCCGAGCTTTCGCGCACTAAAACTGACAGGGCAGACTCAAAACTGATTGCCCGCTTCTGCAAAGCATCCAATCCTGAGAGATGGAAACCGATGCCTGCACCAGTGAGAAAGTTGCAGGCCCTCGTTCGTCGTATCAGCGCGCTCAATGGCATGTTAAGAATGGAGTGCAACCGTCGTGAGAATGCTGACGCAAATATTCAGGCTTCTCTCGATCGCATCATTAACCAATTGAAAAAGGAAATCGAGGCCGTCCGTCAGGAGTTATACGCTCATGTAAGGAGCCATGACGAGCTGAAAAAGCAGGACGAGCTAATACAGTCAGTTCCAGGTATAGGAGCTATATCAAGCCATCTCATCCTATCGTTCATATCTGGTAAAGAATTCAGGAAAGCTAAGGAAGTAACTGCGTATTTAGGTCTAAATCCTCGTCATCATCAATCAGGTAGCTCTGTCAGAGGTAAGACGCGCATGTCAAAAATGGGAGACGCGCGACTAAGAAGTGCCCTATATATGCCAGCTCTGACTGCATTGAAGCATAACCCCGACATTAAGGCATTCGGGCAACGTTTGTTGCTTGCAGGCAAACCGAGAATGCTCGTCGTCGGAGCCGTCATGCGGAAGCTAATCCATATAGTCTTCGGGGTACTAAAGTCAAATATAGCGTTCAGTTCACGTATAGCTCTAGATTCTGTTACTACAAGCTGACTTAAAGAACTGACTGATGCAGGACAGGTTCAAATGTGCCTACTTCCATTTGGCCAACGGGCAGCTTTGTGCCAGGGGCGGACGTTGCTGATATCACGATGTATTAATCAACGAGTAGCAGGATACCTATCATAGTTTGTTATTTTTTAGGGATACAACTCCATCCGAATACGAGGTTGAACAAACCTGACCTGCTTATGCCCCTCGCCTGAGGGGTTGTTTCTGGTTATAACTTCGTTCTATTTTGTCGACGCATGTTTTCTACAGCCAATACAAAGTCTGCATTGGTAACGTTCTCCTGCCAACGAGACCAAAAATCTATTGTTGCACTTAACGGTTTTTCTGTTGGAGGGTCAACTTTAATTCTGCTTGGTAGAAGTACTGAGTCACCGACAACCATAGCTTCCCCGACATCCATGATGGGTAATGCCTCCAATAGGCTCTCTAGGCTTTCTGGCAGTAATTTTCGTACAGTTGCCTGGTCATCCGCATTTGTTAAACGCAGTGAAATAATGTTGTTACACTGACTCAGAATAGTTGTACTTACATCTGAAGGTCTTTGGCTTACAATCATTAATGCAACGCCATATTTCCGGCCCTCTTTAGCGATTTTTTCAAATGCTTCAACGGCTCTGCGTTCAACTGGATTGCCTTCTTTTTTTGGCAAGTATAGGTGAGCTTCATCACAGACAAATGCAATTGGTCTGCGATCTGTCGGATCAGTCCAGAATTGAACTTGATAAATGATACGGGCAACCAACCCAATGATTACTGGTAGTATATCGGCCGGAACTTCTGAGAAGTCGATTACTTTAATACTCTTTTTTTGAATACCAAAACCCATCAGCTTTTCGGCAATCATACTCAACGAACTGTACTGATTGTATTTTTCCGGACTATTGAAAAGAAATCCATAACGTCGATCTTGCAAGCGACTAGCCATACGGACTAGCAATCTAGAAAACTCACCATTAAAAGGGCCATTTTTTTCCTTTCCAGCTTGCGCCCCCGGAACCCTTTCTTCATTTAAAAACCTTAACTTTTCAATGACATTATCGAGAGAAAAGGGAATTGGACTGTCAAGTGTAAAAGACTGCAACAGATCGGTTCGTTCATTCGCTAGTAGGAAAGATTTCTTTTGCTCTGTAATCGCATCTTGCACAACCACAACTTGGTTATGTGCACTGAACTCACTTCGGTCAACGAATAATGACTGAATCTCTTCCGAATTGAGCAACCAATAAGGTAGGAAGAGGAGTGAGTCATCATCTGTATCAACCTCATCCGGCCCTGGTATTCTCATTTGTTTGGCATAGGAAAGTTCTTTGTACTCACCGTGCAAGTCGAATACAACGAGGTTTGAAGATGGCAGTTTCGAGCTCCTTTCCAGAATCGAAGCAACCGTCCATGATTTACCAGATCCCGTACTACCAAGTAGAGCGGCATGCCGCTGGAACAATTTATTGCCATCAACATAAGCACGTGCATTTTCATTGAGCTTATAAGAGCCCAGTTCCAGTGAGTGCTCTCCATCGCCACATTCAGAAATCACACGCATGAATTCTTCGAGGTGGGCGTCTTTAAGTACGTAACAGGTTGAGTCGATTTCCGGGACGTGATCTAGAGACCTTGAAAACTTATACTTTTGCTCAATTGCGTCCCATCGGGTCCCGCCCATTAACGTAATCTTGACTGTGTTGATAACACTATCTTCAAATGCGTCTATCTCGTCCGCATCATCTTCTTGCACTTCCTGGGTAAGGGGCTGAGCAACTACTGCTTTGATTACTTTATCAATCATGCCAATGAGCCAACATTCTGTTGCTCCGCTTAGTTGCACTGTTACAAGTTGTCCAACTCTGGCCTTACGCAGATCCTTGTCACTATTTACAAGTATGGTTACTTTTCTGGTGTCTACCTCACGAATATTGCCAAGTATGTAGCTGTCGTCATTTAAAGTAAAAAGAGCCATATTACCCCCCTAAAAACTCGTTAGCGAAAGCGTCAAAACGCCATAATTCCTTGTCATCTAAATGCAGCCAGTTTTCAAACTTTGAATTGTAGATTCTGCTTTTATCTGAATTTGTCTGTTTGCAGATAAGCCACATATTTTGGCATTTATCTAACCATTCCTCGACTCTTGAGTTTGAATCCCGAGTAATAACCAACGCACGGCACTGATCTTGTTCGAGTTTTTGTCTAAATGCGTTATTTACAAGTTGGGAATCGTTAAAGCCAAATCCTAAAAACAGAAAACAGGTATGGTTTCCAACAGCATTATCATATTCAGCCAACTGGGCCCTGTCTTTATGCAATCGCTGATATTTGGCTGTGCCAGGAGTGATCATCGCTCGCACAACGCCTTCAGGTTTGTTGAGAATCCAGCTATTACACTCAATAAGGTGATTTTCCCATTCAAACGTATTTAATGAACCATGTGGTTTGTGTAGTCGAACATGTTTACATTCAACGATTCTTGATGGCTGTCTCGGCTTGCCTAAGCCTTTATGAATAGATTGAACTGCTTTTTTTGCTTCACTCCAGTCATAACGTTGAAGAAAGCCGCCATAAAACCCCGTAATATATGGAATCTTATATCGAATAAAGGCGTACTCAGCTAATAAATCGTAATTAGGCGTTGCGACGTGAAGTTGTTTATCGGCCTGTGGCAGAGTCTCAACGAGCTTTTTCAGTAGTGAACCAGCAGGCCAATCGCGTAATCCTGAAATGATTTGATGGGCGTGAATGTTATCATGATGTGCAACAAAGCTTGCAGTTAGCTCGACTATTCGAGTGGTCAGAGCCTCATCCTTGATGAAGTCCATAGCAGATTCAAAATCATGGCTCCCCCCATCAAGTGCAGAGATAACTTGCTGCCATTGTTGTTCCTGGGTATCCGTCATACCACTGATCAATTCGGCTCGAAGGTGGCGCTCTAATGCTGGCATCCCAAAATTTAGATCAAGTGCACATGAAGTTCCTGTGCCAAATAAAACAAACGGCTTCTCAGTAAAAAACTCTGCAATCGCTTGATATGCAGATTCTTTTGTCAACTCCATGTTCCCCCCACTTAAAACATCAAATTTCAGTGTTTACCACCTAACTTCTGCAGCATTAGTACTTTATTCTCTTGCTTTAATGCTTCAAGTTTTTATTGCGGAGCAATAATCTAGAACACTCATTTGTAGAGCTATATCAAGTTTCTGCCAATCGTAGGTTTCGCTCCGCGTAAAACATCTTTTAGATCGTCATTGAGACAAATGGATGTTATGGCAGCAAGAATGTCCCCTGTATTAATGTTTGGCCCACAGTCAAACCTACTCCCACTAATGAACAAATCGTAATGTTAGTAATGCTTCCGTTAGTTGTGGGGAGCATTGTCGATGTCCGCAGTTCGTTCAAAGCTGACCTTCACATGCACTCCCGACTAGATTGAATCCTTTTGGCCCCAATAGAAGGTTGCTAATTAAGAGGGTATCTTATTCGCTGTGGATGGCCACCGGTTGCCGGGGCGTTACCCCGGCTTTCTCTCAGGCGGCCAGCGCCTCCTGTAGTGCGCGAACGTTATTCAGCTCATCCCTGACGGATTCAGGCTCCCGCCGCCCGGCTTCCCAGGCCATACCGATCCGGTTTTCCAGCTCGCATTCATAGTTACGCAGGACGCGGGACAGAAGTACCGCCGGAACACTCACCTGATGGTTTGCCGCCTCCCGCTGACGGGTCAGGAGATCGCTGATAGTCTGATGATTTACCCCTTCCTGGCGGTATTGCGTCATTTTCATTTCGCCGAGGGCCTTCATCACCTCCCGGATTTCAGCCCCGTCCGGTTCTGGCTGGGCTTCACGGCAGGCTACGCTAATCCCCTCCTCCGTCCAGACCAGCAGGACCAGGGGTTCGTCAGCCGTGAACATGTTTTCAAGCTGTACACAAAGTTCTTCGCGGATTCCGTACATCGTTTTTTCTCTCTTGCTAGGGGGTTACAGGCCGGGCCTCAGCCCGGCAGGGTCAGTCAGTCCTGAAAGGTTTCGTCCAGCACCAGGGCTTCACGGTAGGCTTCCAGAAGCAGGGTGTTGATCCGGCGCAGGGTCTGCGCAGCCATACGTTCGGTAAGCGTTGCCGCGTCGTGCCGGTGCTGCGATTCGAGGCGGTTCAGCAGCATCCGCACGTCACACATGGCATTGCTGAGCGCGGCCACGTCCGCGCGCAGGTGTTCAAGGCCCGGGTAGTTCATGCCGCCTCCGGATAGTCGGGATAAAACGCACCGTCATTGGCCGCCGGCATCCTTCTCGCCCGCTCAACCTGCGCCAGGCGGCGAACGCCGGCGGCGTGGTACTGCTCAAGCATCTCAATCCCGATATAGCGGCGGCTGGCTTCGGCGGCGGCCACGCAGGTGGAGCCGCTGCCGGCGAACGGGTCAAGGACAATGGCCCCCGGATGCGTGAGCGATTCAATCAGCGGTCGCAGGCTCTGCACCGGCTTCTCCGTCGGGTGGTGTCGGTTGCCCGTGTATTTCCAGGGGATCACGTCCGGAATGGGACGGTCCGGGGTTTGCGGCCTCCCCTTCGCCAGCAGGTAGGCGCTCTCATGGGTGTAACCCACGAACGTCGATTTTGAGGCGTAGGACTTGGCGAAGACGATATGGCCAACCACCCGGAAACCGGCCGCTTTCCACGCATTCAGAAACAGATCCGCGCGGTTCCAGGCATAGAAGCTCACCATAAGGCTGTCGTTTTTCAGCACGCGGTACATTTCATGACAGGCGGGCTGGAGCCATTCTGCTGAGTTGTCCCCGGCCAGGGTGCGCCCGGTACGGTCTTTATAGCCAACCAGATACGGCGGATCGGTAAGAATAAAATCGACGGCACGCGCCGGGAAACGGGACATCACCTGCACGCAGTCACCCAGAATAAAACGGGACATAGACACACTCCTCTCTGATATGCGGCACCCTCTTGCGCCGTGCCGCCACAAAAACCCGGCTCTGAGCGGAGGGCGCAGGGGCGACGCCGCAAGCCGCAGCGCAAGCCTTTCACGGGCTGAATGCGCCGTGAAAGGTGCGAACGGGTGAGGACGGAGACAACGTGAACCCTTGCGACCGCAGCGGCCGGGTTAGCGTGAAGGCACGGCGTTGAACACGCCGCCGGCTGGCGGCAATAAGGCGGAGGGAACCGACATCCTTCGGTGCCGGTTCTGGTAGCTGATGAGTCAGGCAGGGTATGGCAGAATGCACACTGATAATGGATTCGCGCCGTTATCTTACATGTGTGCCTTTGATTTCAGGACGTCCCCGACCGGAGACGTCCTTTTTTTCAGTCGGATATATGGCAGGTGAAAAAAAGCAGCGATTGTGCAATTATCTGTGCCGAAAACATCTGATGGGTTTTCACTTAAAACGAATATGACACATTTGAGGACGCTCTTTTCCCGGAAAGCGTCCTGCGTTTTTCGTCAGCGCCCCTTCACTCCGTCAATGGCAATCTGCAGCGTGTCCCAGTTAAATCCGATTCCGGCATCATGGCTTCGGTCGCAGGTACGCATTGCTTCTGCAATTTTCTCTTCAGACAGACTGTCATCAAGTGAAAGAAAATCATCTGCCAGCCAGAATGTCCCCAGACACAGTGCATCCGGTGGGTACTGCTTCAGCCTGGCCATGAGTCCTGCCACCGTCACATCATCCCGGCAGGCTGAAACAGGCGGCAGCACGCGATCGGCGATGTCATTCCAGCACCAGTCATCCTCCTCCGGCACCGCTTCATGAAGGGTCTGTAATTCCACGCCCGGGAGCTGGGAAAGCTGCTCCCGGATTTCACCCAGGCACAGTCGTTCACTGCTGGCATCCTCGCTCCCCAGGTAGTGGTTGTTGATATACACGGCAAATTCGCCGTTATTCAGTTCAATACAGGTCAGTCTGAACATGGTTGTGTCCTCAGCATCCGGCACCCTCTTGCGCCGTGCCGCCACAAAAACCCGGCGAAAAGCGGAAGACGCCAGGGCGACGCCGAAGCCGCAGCGCAAGCCCTTCACGGGCTGAATGCACCGTGCAGGGCGCGAACGGGTGAGGACGGAGGCGACAGCTTCCCTGGAGGCAGAAGCGGCCGGGTTAGCGTGAAGGCACGGCGGGTAATTTTTACGGCTTAAGTAAAGCGGAGGAAAATTAAGCGTTTAGTTTTGACGGCAGGGATGTGATGTCACCCTGCCATTTTTTTAGCCCTGAAGTATCACGAGGATTTAACGCGCAGGAGCTGCCCCCATACGCCTCAGAGCATCCTGCACTTCCCGCAGTCCAAAAATATCTTCCGGCGGCTGCTCCTTTCCGGCCAGACTACAGACCGTAAAGACGGCATTTGATGCGGCTAATCTCTCACGGTGCAGCGCCTGCAGTGCCACAACGACCAGCGTGCGTTCGTCTCCTGACAGGTCTTCAAGCTTCATACCGTTTCCTTCAGGTTAATGTTCATATTCATCCCCGTCCCTTTGGTTTTTTCTCGTCAAACGCCAGGAGAACCCCGAGGCCGATCAGTGAGGCGTAGCAGACCTGCATCGCGATTGTCACCGGCAGGGAGATGTTATCAGCCAGAACGCCGGGAACCACAACGGCCACGCCTGCCAGTATCATTCCCCTGCCGGTCTTTTTGACCAGTTCCGGCCACTGAGATTCAGGCACATTCCGGGCACGCAGAAAGTTATGAATGCACTGCTCTGCCTTTTGTTTAATCACTGACATGTTCTAGTCTCCGAATGCCCGTCGCATATTTTTCTTTATCCTGGTCGCATCACCGGTTGCCGGTGCGGCAGGCTCTGCTGGTTTCTCCGGTACTGCAGCCTTACTCGCGACAGCTGTACCGGCCATCTGCTGAACCAGAACCTGCAGCTCGCTGACCGTGCCGGGCGGTACCGGCATGCTGGCCAGCAGACGCGGCAGCTCCGGTGCGGTCGTGTGCAGGGCCAGACCGGTGATAATCAGGTTTCTCAGCAGCTCTCCACGCAGGCGCGATGACACCCCCGTCAGCACACGCTCAACCCGTTCACTGCTACGGTCATCCTGAAGCGTCAGGGTGTAACGCCGGCGCTGATATTTCGTCTCCGGTGACATGGCCAGCGCGGCCACACCGCCATCCGGCTCATCAGGAAGTCCGGAAAGTGAAGACCAGGTGCCGGAGACCAGGGCCATCACGGCACAAAGCCGGATGGCGCTCAGCTGCCCGTCAAAGAACACCGGGATCAGTGCCGGTAAACGGGCATCCGTCTGGTACATCACCGCCCCGGCGGTGGCTGCGGTCCGGATGAAGTCTCCGCGCAGGGGCTGTGAGATGGTGCTGATGGTCGCCATCGCTGCGATGTCGGTGCGATCGTCGCTGTGCAGATAGAAAGAATACAGGCCGTCCGGCACGTTTAGTCCTCTTTGTTGTAAAGGGCAATCTCTCTGGCCAGCGCCAGCTGCGGATCGCCTATAACCTCGATACGGTCAGGAGCCAGAGGCCAGGCCTGACGGACAGCCTCTTCAATGAGGGATGCCCCTCCCCCGACCAGGAATACCCGGTTAACGTTCCTGAAGGCCGTCAGCTCACTGGTGACGCGCGCGCCCAGGGAGGTGATGGCCTCTGTAATTTTGCTCAGGACATCGTCAATTTTACCGGCATCGTTGATCACACGCTGCAGATACTGACGATCATTGCGGTTGCGGACGACCGTGTCAGCAATGAGCGCGCTGGTTTCACTGTCTGCAGCGCGCAGTGCGCCTGCAGCTGCTCGGGTGACCTGTGACACGCCAACAGACGGATTACCATGCACCGCACTGATATCATCAAACTGTCCGACAATCACGCCGGCATCGAGCGTGGTCCCGCCGAGATCGATAATCAGGGTGGTTTCCGCAGGTCCGGGCTTCAGCTCCGCGAGACGGGAGAACGCTGCCGGCAGTGACTCCGGCATCACCTTCACGTCCGTTACGGTAAATACCCTGCCCTTATTCAGGACCAGCTCACGCATCAGGTTTTCCCGTTTGCGTCGGATATTTTCCTCGTTCCGCTGGCAGTCCCCGTCGTAATACTCGCTCAGGGGCAGCGTCACGGTCAGGCTCACCGGCTGCGGCTCAAGTCCGCTGTTCAGCAGCGCATGATGCACGGCCAGCAGGTTGAGATCACCGTACTGATATTCCACGTTTGTGGTCGGAATGGCATCCCGGCTGACGCTGTCCCAGGTGTATTTCAGCGTGCCCACCTGATAGTTAAACGTTGCAGCACTGAATTCCGCCACTTTCCAGCCATGCCGGAAGGAGTTAGCAGAGACCCGGGTCTGCAGCTCGTTTCCTTCAAACCATGCCAGCTTAACATTAGTTGAACCATCATCGCAGTAAATATTCATCATTATGCTCCGTCAATTAAACTCAATTTGATACATATTATAAGAGCAGAATGGAAAAATAAAAGGCTTATTTCTCATTATGAGTAATTTAAGATAACCAAAATGATATAGAAGAACATTTTGAGTAGCTTAGGTTACTCACACGGCACATTGAGCAGGTGATCTGGATTATCCTCACGCTGTTAAATATACTGTATGCATAACCAGTATATTTAAACGTCAGGAGGAAAGATGAAACTGCAGCTTTTCAGCACCGGGAAAGCACTCCCGCCACAGGCCCATCCGTTGTTTGCCGACCTGGCCAGCTGCGGTTTTCCCAGCCCTGCCGCTGACTATGTCGAGTCCGACCTGGATCTCCATGATTACTGCATACGGCATCCGAGCGCGACTTACTACCTGCGTGCCAGCGGTGACAGCATGTCCGACGGCAGTCTTTACAATGGCGATCTGCTTGTTGTGGACAGTGCAGAGAAGCCCCGGCACGGCGATATTGTTGTGGCCAGCGTGCAGGGGGAGTTTACGGTTAAACGGCTTCTGCTCACGCCACGACTCACGCTGCAACCCATGAACGCGGCCTGGTCGCCGATTTACCCCGACCCGGACGATCTGGATATCTTTGGCGTCGTCACGCACATCATCCACCGCCCGAGGGAGATGTACTGATGTTTGCCCTGGCAGATGTGAACAGCTTTTATGCCAGCTGCGAACGTGTTTTCCGCCCGGATTTGAAAGGAAAGCCGGTTGTGGTGCTCAGTAATAACGATGGCTGCGTAATCGCAAGAAGTGCCGAGGCGAAGCCCTGGATCAAAATGGGCACGCCGTGGTTTCAGATGAAAAACGAAAGATACCCGGAAAAAATATACGCGTTCTCAAGCAACTATGAACTTTATGCCTCGATGTCAGCGCGAGTGATGAGCTGCCTGGAAGAGCTGGCCCCCAGGGTGGAACAGTATTCGATTGACGAGATGTTCCTCGACCTGACCGGCGTGGAGCACTGCATGGACCTGGAGGACTTCGGCCGACAGCTGCGCCAGCACGTGTATGACTGTACCCGTCTGACCATCGGAGTGGGCGCCGGATCGACGAAAACCCTTGCAAAATCAGCCCAGTGGGCCTCAAAGGAGTGGAAACAGTTTCGTGGTGTGCTCGCCCTGACCCGGGGAAATCCACAGCGAACGCGGAAACTGCTTTCACTGCAGCCGGTCGAAGAGATCTGGGGCGTGGGAAACCGTATTGCACGCAAGCTCAATGTTCTGGGCATCAAAACCGCGCTCGATCTGGCCCTGACGAACCCGGCCTTTATCCGGAAAAACTTCTCCGTCGTTCTCGAGCGAACAGTACGCGCCCTGAACGGGGAAAGCTGCATGTCGCTTGAGGAAGCCCCGCCAGTGAAACAGCAGATCGT
Source organism: Enterobacter sp. WP_7_1 (assembly GCF_003688535.1). Classification (NCBI taxonomy): domain Bacteria; kingdom Pseudomonadati; phylum Pseudomonadota; class Gammaproteobacteria; order Enterobacterales; family Enterobacteriaceae; genus Enterobacter; species Enterobacter sp. WP_7_1. The sequence continues at coordinate 102,514 of NZ_REFK01000008.1, forward strand.
CTGCAGCCGCAGTTTTGGAGAGAAAATCACGGAGTACGATTCGCTGCGGCAGGCTGTCTGTCAGTACGCAGAGAGGGCCTCAGAAAAGCTGCGGAAAGAGCGCCAGTATTGCCGGCATATCTCCGTATTCATCAAAACGTCCCCGTTCGCCGTTAAAGAGCCTTACTATGGCAACGTGGCTACCGAGAAACTGCTTACCCCTACTCAGGACACCCGAGACATCATTGCGGCCGCCACAACGGCTCTGGAGCGTATCTGGAAGGATGGCCACCGGTATGCCAAAGCCGGTGTGATGCTGAATGACTTCACCGGCTCCGGCGTTTCGCAGCTGCAGCTGTTCGACGAACGTCCGCCACGTCCTCACAGCACCGAGCTGATGAAGGTTCTCGATGGCATTAATCATTCCGGTCTGGGACAGGTCTGGTTTGCCGGACGAGGGATTGCGCCATCCTGGCAAATGAAACGCGACATGCTCTCCCCTGCGTACACCACCCGCTGGAAAGATATCCCCATAGCAAGGATCAGTTAAATTTCGCTTTTCAGAGAGAGCCAGTAGTGCTCGCCGCAGCCGAACGACAGGGCGAAGCCCGCGAGTGAGCGAGGAAGCACCAGGGAACTGCACGGATAATTTCTGCTTACGCTCGGTGTTAAATGGATACCCCACTCTGCTTTATCCACTTATCCACGGGCATATTTTTATAAAGTCTTTTTTAATTCTTTTTTCTTTATTTTACCCCTTTTAGGGAGCCTGAAAGCCGCGTGCAGCACGCCCTGAGAGGAGTTCATTATGGGCAACTGGTTAACATATTATGGGTAATTAATCACGTATCTGTGGGTTCCATAGCAACAAGCTATGGGATATGCATCAACAAGCTATGGGAAACAGGTCAAGTTTAGATCTCAACTATCCACTTGTGGATAAATTGCATATTTTCCCAGTGGATAAGTAACGCGATAGCTTGCAATTTCTGTTTTCACTGTCATTATGGGTGAATAATAATTTACCCATAGGTCTTGGAATGGATACTCAAGCACTCTTGCCAGCTACTAAAACGTTTAAAAAACGCGCCAGTATAAAGCAATCTAACGAATTGACCGAAGCCGCATATTACTTGCCTCTTCAGGCAAAACGTGTGCTGTGGTTATGCCTTATGCAGGCCTATTTCAACGACAGTCAGGATGATGATTCTGACGTATTACCTCTCTTCAAAATTAGCGTTTCCGATTACGTCAAATACTTCAATGTCGCTACGTCTGTCGCCAGTCGTGATGTAAAGGCTGGGGTAAATGCTTTGGGCGAATCAACGGTTACCTTCTATCCAAAAGAAGGTGAGTTTGAAGAAGTTAAACGTCCTTGGCTTGCTGAAGCAGGAATGAAGAGAGGCCGGGGTTCCTGGCAGATTGAGTTTAACTACAAGGTAATGCCATTCCTTGTTGGCTTAACCTCCCAGTTCACTACCTATTCTCTGTATGACTGCGGCCAGCTCAATAGTGTTCGTGTCATCCGGCTTTATGAAAGCCTGTGTCAGTTCCGGAGCACAGGTGTCTGGATCACCACACATGACTGGTTATGTGAAAGGTTTATGCTTCCAACCTCGCAGAAGAACAATATTGCGGAAATGAAACGTACCTTCCTGGAACCTGCGCTGAAGAAAATTAATGAGAAGACGCCCTTAAAGGTAAGTTATACAACCGAAGAAGATGGTCGCTTATTGTTTAATTTTCTTGATAAAAAACAATAATCTGAAATTTTTCCTATATCCCCCCCTGGTCTGTTTCTTACATTTGGGGGGATACTAAACTTGCTGTATTTCCCACATTACATGCCGAACTTGACCTATTTCCCACAGTTTGGGCTGCCCTCTAAGTTGACCTGTTTCCCACATTCCCTGCTGGCCTTAAAGTTGACCTCTTTCCCATAGTCCTGACTGCCCGCCAAGTTGACCTGTTTCCCACACTACCGGCTGGCCATAAAGTTGACCTGTTTCCCACAGTCCAGGCTGTCTGTGAAGTTGACCTGTTTCCCACATTCCGGGATGTCTGTGAAGTTGACCTGTTTCCCACAGCCTGGGATGTCTGTGAAGTTGACCTGTTTCCCACAGCCCGGGATGTCTGTGAAGTTGACCTGTTTCCCACAGCCCGGGATGTCTGTGAAGTTGACCTGTTTCCCACAG
>NZ_REFK01000009.1:0-88396 GCF_003688535.1 Enterobacter sp. WP_7_1
CTGACCCCATGCCGAACTCAGAAGTGAAACGCCGTAGCGCCGATGGTAGTGTGGGGTCTCCCCATGTGAGAGTAGGGAACTGCCAGGCATCAAATAAGTGAAGAGGCCATCCGAAAGGATGGCCTTTTTGCGTTTAAGCACCTCAGAAATTTGTAGGCCGGGTAGGGCGAAACCGCCCCCCGGTAAGTCAGATCGCACTCCACTCCACAATAAACTCCGCAATCCCTTCCACATCATTTAAATCCAGCACCGTAACCTCAAGCGGCAATACAACATCACTGGCCACCGCAATCACATGCTCATCCAGCGTTAATTCGCTGAAATCATGCCCGGCATCGCTTCTGAACAACAGGATCTTAGGCACGGCCTCATGCTTAAATCCCTCAACCAGCACCAGATCCAGCGTGGCATGATCCATCCGGCTGACCAGATAGGCGAGATCCAGCGGCGCCTCATCCGGCGTTTCTGTCATCAGCGCCCAGCGTTGAGTACTTGCCACCATTGTTTGCGCTGCACCCGCTTTACGTAACGCATAGCTATCTTTGCCCGGTCTATCGACATCCATATTATGGTGGGTATGCTTAATCAATCCTGGACGGATACCTCTGGCACAAAGCGCAGGAATGAGCTTTTTAAGCAGCGTGGTTTTTCCGGTCCCACTCCAGGCGGAAATGGCGACAACAGGTATCATCTTTTCTCCTGCATCATCTGCAAATCGTCAGGCGTATTCACATTCACAAATGCTGATTTTAAATCGCTAAAATCAACGGGATGACCGCCAGACTCGCGCATAAAATCCATCACCCTGCGCTCTCCCGCAGCCAGATAGGACTGCAAGGCTGGCGCCAGGGATCGGTGCATCAATGCGATAGCAGGATGATCACGCTCGCCGTCATGTACCCAAACCACAGGAGCCGTACCGCGAAGCAGCAACAAACGCTCGACAAGACAGGACGGAATAAACGGAGTATCGCAGGGACAGAAGATGAACCACTCTCCGCAAGACTGTTGCATGACCGAAAGCATCCCGGCCAGCGGTCCCGGGTAATCCTCAAGGATATCCTGGTAAACGGCGTACCCGCTGAGCTGGTAAGTGTCGAGATGCCGGTTAGCACTGATGACCATTGTCGACACCTGGCCTGCGAGCGTATCAGCGACACATTGCCATAAGGGTTTGCCGTTCAGGCGTTGAAGCCCCTTATCTTTCCCCCCCATTCGCGTCGCTCTGCCACCTGCCAGAACGACCCCAATGATTTCCTGGCTAAGATTCACGAATATCGCCTCTTTTATTGTGGGATTGACCCTGCTAACGTGTCACTCTAAATGAAAGGAGCCCCACCATGAAATGTAAACGTCTGAATGAAGTTATTGAACTCCTCCAGCCCGCCTGGCAAAAAGAGCCAGAGCTAAATCTGATGCAATTTTTACAGAAACTGGCGAAAGAGTCAGGCTTTGACGGCGATCTGGCAGACCTTTCTGACGACATCCTGATCTACCACCTTAAAATGCGTGATTCTGCCAAAGATGCTGTTATTCCTGGTATTCAGAAGGATTATGAGGAAGATTTTAAGACCGCATTACTGCGCGCCCGAGGCGTAATTAAAGAGTAAAAGCTTGTAAGCGGCGGCACCGAAATCGCCACAAGATGATATCCTGAATCATTCGTATAATTTCCGGATGATCGGATGAACGACCAGGCTTTTACTTTCCAGACATTACACCCGGACACCATTATGGATGCCCTGTTTGAACAGGGTATTCGGGTGGATTCCGGGCTAACACCGTTAAACAGCTACGAAAACCGCGTCTATCAATTTCAGGACGAGGATCGTCAGCGCTTCGTCGTAAAGTTCTATCGCCCTGAACGCTGGTCCGCAGAACAAATTCAGGAAGAGCATCAGTTTGCTCACGATCTGCTGGATGACGATGTTCCCGTTGCCGCACCGCTAAAATTTAATAACCAAACGCTCCTCACGCACGAAGGGTTTTACTACGCTGTATTCCCGAGCCTGGGGGGGCGCCAGTTTGAAGCGGATAATATCGATCAGATGGAGTGGGTTGCCCGCTATCTTGGGCGCATACACCAGACGGGACGCAAAAAAGCCTTTATTGCCCGCCCGACTATCGGAATTCAGGAATACCTTCTTGAACCGCGGGGAATATTCGAAACGTCTGCCATGATCCCCACTGCGTTAAAGGATGATTTCCTCAACGCCACCGATAAGCTCATTGCTGCCGTTAAAACCTGCTGGCGCGACGATATTACCGTTCTGCGCCTGCACGGCGATTGTCATGCCGGAAATATCCTCTGGCGTGATGGCCCGCTGTTTGTCGATCTCGATGATGCGCGTATGGGGCCAGCGGTTCAGGACCTGTGGATGCTGCTCAATGGCGATAAAGCCGAGCAACGCATGCAGCTTGAAACCATTATTGAAGCTTATGAAGAATTTAGCCCGTTTAATTCAGACGAAATTGCCCTGATTGAGCCTTTACGTGCGATGCGTTTTGTTTATTATCTCGCATGGTTAATCAGGCGTTGGGACGATCCCGCATTTCCCCGGAATTTCCCGTGGCTTACCGGAGAGGATTACTGGCGTAGCCAGATATCTACATTTACTGAGCAGGTCAAGGTTCTTCAGGAACCCCCTCTGCAATTAACGCCGATGTATTAATTGGACACACCCAGGAGAGAGTTAATCATGAAAAAAATTTGGCTGGCGCTGGCAGGTATGATTCTGGCATTTAGCGCTTCTGCTGCGCAGTTTACCGACGGCAAACAGTACACCACGCTGGACAAACCGGTCGCTGGCGAGCCACAGGTTCTGGAGTTCTTCTCGTTCTACTGCCCGCACTGCTATCAGTTCGAGCAGGTTCTGCATGTGTCTGACAACGTGAAGAAAAAGCTGCCGGAAGGCACCAAAATGACCAAGTTTCACGTCGAGTTCCTGGGCCCATTGGGTAAAGACCTGACTCAGGCGTGGGCGGTTGCGATGGCACTGGGCGTGGAAGATAAGATCACTGCGCCAATGTTTGAAGCCGTACAGAAAACCCAGACCGTTCAGACTACCGCGGATATCCGTAAAGTGTTCGTTGATGCCGGCGTGAAAGGTGAAGAGTATGACGCTGCATGGAACAGCTTTGTGGTGAAATCTCTGGTTGCTCAGCAGGAAAAAGCGGCTGCTGACCTCCAGCTTCAGGGCGTTCCGGCGATGTTTGTTAACGGCAAATACCAGCTGAACATGCAGGGCATGGACACCAGCAGCATGGATATCTTCGTACAGCAGTATGCTGATACCGTGAAATTCCTGGTTGAGAAGAAGTAATTTCGCTGATGTAAAAACGCCGGTCACTGACCGGCGTTTTTGTATGAAGATTTAATCTTGTCTATCTGTTCGTCTTTCTCTTTCCAGAGCGTATTAAGCCACTGCTGGAAACGACGCTTGAAATTCTTATCGTTAACGTAATCACCGTGCAGCCCGGCATCTATCGGGACCAGATCGACACGCACAACAATGCGCGTCAGTTTGCCGCTGAGCATATCAAAAAACGGCGTCTTATCGTTTTCCGGATAGCAGAGCGTGACGTTCAGGAGTTTATCGAACTGTGCTCCCAGCACGTTAAGCGCCATCGCAATACCCGCCGCCTTCGGCGGCAGCAGATGCTGGTAAGGAGAGCGGGTTTGTTGATGCTTCTCTTCCGTAAAACGGGAGCCTTCAACAAAATTCACGATGGTCGTTGGATGCGCGCGAAACTTTTCGCAGGAACGGCGTGTGGTCTCCACATCTTTGCCGCGACGCTCGGGATGACGAATTAAATAGCTGCGCGAATAGCGTTTCATAAACGGCATATCAAGCGCCCAGCAGGCCAGCCCGATAAAAGGCACCCAGGCGAGCTGCTGTTTCAGAAAGTATTTGTTCATCGGGATGTGTTTGCGAAAAAGTACGCATAACACCACGATGTCCGCCCAGCTGTGGTGATTGCAGATCAGCAGATACCAGTTTTTCTTGTTAAGACTCTCCAGCCCTTTGATATCCCACTTCAGATGCGGGTTCAGGCACAGCAGGATCGCCAGTCCTTCGCACCAGCAGTACATCATGAAATTACAAAATGCGGACACGGCTCGCCACACCACAGGGACAGGCAGCAGCAGTTTAATAATCCCGGCGATAATGATCGGCACAGAGCAGGCGATAGTCACCAGGATAGTTAAAATGATGCTTAACAGTAATGTTATTGCAGCGAGCAATCTCGACATGATGAGCTTTTTCAAATGGTTAGCTGTAAGTGAGCGGTCGGCTATGCAACGCCGGGCGCTGATTTTACCAGAAAACAGACAAATTAATGGCGCTTTGACGTGATGATTTGGCCGCTTTTACACTGCCGCAGAAGATTTCTCTGTGATTCCGCGCTTAACAAGGCTTATATCCACATAGACTAAATTGCCATCAGGTGACCATATAGAGAAGATCTAATGCGATAACAGCATGATAATTAAGATCTAAAAATTAACTCATATGTATTTTTTACGTCTGTTATTCATATGAAGTGAAAATATACACAAACTTATCCACAGTTTGATTTTTGCGAGCGATCCTCACGATCGCAAAATCTTTTCCTGTATCTGGCGCTAATACCTGATGTTTTCATCCTTCTGTGGCATCCTTTACCCATAAATTGATTAAAGGCACGGACATTATGGTTCAGATCCCAGAAAACCCTCTTATTCTCGTCGATGGCTCTTCTTACCTGTATCGGGCGTACCATGCGTTTCCTCCTCTGACCAATAGCGCAGGGGAACCTACCGGCGCAATGTACGGCGTGCTGAACATGCTGCGCAGCCTGATCCTTCAGTATCAGCCAACCCATGCGGCTGTAGTCTTTGATGCGAAAGGTAAAACTTTCCGCGATGAGCTGTTTGAGCATTACAAATCTCACCGTCCGCCAATGCCTGACGATCTGCGTGCACAGATTGAGCCGCTGCACACCATGGTAAAAGCGATGGGGCTGCCGCTGCTGGCCGTCTCTGGCGTTGAGGCTGATGACGTCATCGGCACGCTGGCGCGTGAAGCAGAAAAGATGGGTCGTCCTGTGCTGATCAGCACTGGTGATAAAGATATGGCGCAACTGGTGACGCCAGGCATCACCCTGATTAACACCATGACCAACACCATTCTGGGGCCAGAAGAAGTGGTCACAAAGTATGGCGTGCCGCCCGAGCTGATTATCGACTTCCTCGCGTTGATGGGCGACTCCTCGGATAACATCCCGGGTGTCCCTGGCGTCGGTGAAAAAACCGCGCAGGCGCTGCTCCAGGGGCTGGGCGGTCTGGATACGCTGTACGCGGAATCGGATAAAATCGCCGGGCTCTCCTTCCGTGGCGCAAAAACCATGGCCGGAAAACTGGAAGAGAACAAAGAGGTGGCTTATCTCTCCTATAAGCTGGCGACAATCAAAACCGATGTCGAACTGGAGCTGGGCTGTGAGCAGCTTGAAGTGCAACAGCCTTCCGCTGACGATCTGCTGAGCCTGTTTAAGAAATACGAGTTCAAGCGCTGGATCACTGACGTGGAAGCCGGTAAATGGCTACAGGCAAAAGGGGCCAAACCTGCTGCAAAGCCGAAGGAGACGATCGTCGTTGACGCAGAAGAGCAGGCAGAAGAAGAAGCCGTGGCGCTTTCCTTCGACAACTACGAAACCATTCTTGAAGAGTCACAGCTGATCGCCTGGATCGAGAAACTGAAAAAGGCGCCGGTCTTTGCCTTTGATACCGAAACTGACAGTCTTGATAACATCTCAGCCAATATGGTTGGCCTGTCATTTGCGACAGAGCCTGGTATTGCCGCCTACGTTCCCGTGGCGCACGATTACCTGGATGCGCCGGAGCAAATTTCCCGTGAACGCGTGCTTGAGCTGCTGAAGCCGATTCTGGAAGACGAAAAGGCGCTCAAGGTTGGGCAAAACCTCAAGTACGACCGCGGCATTCTGCAAAACTACGGCATTGAACTGCGCGGGATTGCCTTCGACACCATGCTTGAATCCTACATTCTGGACAGCGTCGCGGGCCGCCATGATATGGATTCCTTATCTGACCGCTGGCTCAAGCACAAAACGATCACCTTTGAAGAGATTGCTGGTAAAGGAAAAAATCAGCTCACCTTTAACCAGATTGCTCTGGAAGAAGCGGGGCGCTACGCGGCGGAAGACGCAGATGTCACGCTGCAGCTGCACCTGAAGATGTGGCCAAAACTGCAGAAGCATGAAGGTCCGCTGAACGTGTTCCAGCATATTGAGATGCCGCTGGTGCCCGTGCTGTCACGCATTGAACGTAACGGCGTGAAAATCGACCCAACGGTGCTGCATAACCACTCCGGGGAGCTGGCGCAGCGTTTGACCGAGCTTGAGCAAAAAGCGCATGAGCTTGCAGGCGAGCCGTTTAATCTCTCTTCACCGAAGCAGCTGCAAACCATTCTGTTTGAAAAGCAGGGCATCAAGCCGCTGAAGAAAACCCCAGGCGGCGCGCCGTCAACCTCTGAAGAGGTGCTGGAAGAGCTGGCGCTGGACTACCCGCTGCCAAAAGTGATTCTGCAGTACCGTGGCCTCGCGAAGCTGAAGTCTACCTACACCGACAAGCTCCCGCTGATGATCAACCCGAAAACGGGTCGCGTGCACACGTCGTACCATCAGGCTGTCGCGGCGACCGGTCGTCTCTCATCAACCGATCCCAACCTGCAGAACATCCCGGTACGTAACGAAGAAGGCCGCCGTATTCGCCAGGCTTTCATCGCACCAGAGGATTATCTGATTGTCTCTGCTGACTACTCGCAAATTGAGCTGCGCATTATGGCGCATCTGTCCCGCGACAAAGGCCTGCTGACCGCGTTTGCCGAAGGGAAGGATATCCACCGGGCAACCGCGGCGGAAGTCTTCGGCTTGCCGCTAGACAGCGTGACCAACGAGCAGCGCCGCAGTGCTAAGGCGATCAACTTCGGTCTGATTTACGGCATGAGCGCATTTGGTCTTTCGCGCCAGCTCAACATTCCGCGTAAAGAGTCGCAGAAGTATATGGATCTCTACTTCGAGCGTTATCCGGGCGTGCTGGAATATATGGAACGCACCCGCGCGCAGGCGAAGGAAAAAGGTTACGTCGAAACCCTGGATGGCCGCCGTCTCTACTTACCGGACATCAAATCCAGCAACGCGGCGCGTCGCGCTGGCGCAGAGCGTGCGGCGATCAACGCCCCGATGCAGGGTACCGCGGCGGACATTATTAAGCGTGCAATGATCGCCGTTGATGCCTGGCTGGAAGAAGAGAAGCCTCGCGTGAAAATGATCATGCAGGTACACGATGAACTGGTATTTGAAGTGCACAAAGACGACCTTGACGCCGTGTCGAAGAAGATCCACGAACTGATGGAAAGCAGCATGACGCTTGACGTGCCGTTGCTGGTGGAAGTAGGAAGTGGCGAAAACTGGGATCAGGCTCACTAACGGTTCTTCGCATAACGCGCTTTTTATGTAAGTTTGCAACATAACAACGCGCGTTTTGTGACAATCATTAGAATTCCCTATGTAAAGAATGAAAAAAAACTACAAAAAGTGCTTTTTCTGCAGCACAAAAAGGGGTAGAGTTGTCGGCGTAGGGTACAGAGGTAAGATGTTCTATCTTTCAGACCTTTTACTTCACGTAATCGGATTTGGCTGAATATTTTAGCCGCCCCAGTCAGTAATGACTGGGGCGTTTTTTATTGCGTCAAAGAAAAATTCAGGCAAAAAAAACGCGGCTATCGCCGCGCTCGGTATTACTCTTCTTCCGCTTCCGTCGCGGGTTCCAGCTCGCTAAACCAGGTGTCGAGCTTCTGACGCAGCTTGTCCACGCCCTGCTTTTTCAGGGAGGAGAACGGCTCAACCTGCACATCACCGTTGAACGCCAGCACCGCTTCGCGAACCATATTCACCTGCGCTTTACGCGCGCCGCTCGCCAGCTTATCGGCTTTCGTCAGCAGCACCAGCACGGCGATATCGCTTGCTACAGCCCAGTCGATCATCTGCTGATCCAGATCTTTCAGGGGATGGCGAATATCCATCAGCACCACCAGACCTTTCAGGCACAGGCGTTTTTCCAGGTATTCACCCAGCGCACGCTGCCACTTGATTTTCATCTCTTCCGGTACCTGCGCGTAACCGTAGCCCGGTAAGTCGACCAGGCGTTTGCCCTCAGCAACTTCAAACAGGTTGATCAGCTGGGTACGGCCAGGTGTTTTTGAGGTACGCGCCAGGCTCTTCTGATTGGTCAGCGTATTCAGGGCGCTGGATTTCCCCGCATTGGAGCGGCCAGCAAATGCCACTTCAATACCGGTATCAGAGGGAAGGTGGCGAATATCGGGCGCACTGGTGACAAAATGCGTCTGTTGGTAGTTCCAGGTAGTCACGTGGTCGTCTCCAAAATCGTAATCTGAAGGGGATTATACCCGAATGCAGGCAAAAGGCTTTTCTGATTGCTATGAGCTGTAGGCGAATGCCCCAACCGGTGTGAGAGATCGGCCAGTGATGCTATGGGAGATATCAGAGAAATCGCAGGCGTCAAAAAAGCCAAACTGTTTTAAATCATAAGCTTATTTCCGGGTAATTGTCTGAAAATTCCTTTTTGTACCGTTTCGTTGCTTGTTAGTTTAACGGAACAAGGTAAAGTGTGCGTCAGGGCGAGGAAGCCAGCAGGATATCGACTTAAGGACAAGGGTCAGGAACGCCAGGAGGCGAAGACGCAGGATTGTCAGGATGACCAGCGCCTGGAGGCGTTTTAAAAGGAAATGGAACCGTATCACGGACGGTATTAGCCAAGGGATAAACAGGGTTTGTTGTTGGCAAACACGGAAAGTCTGACCCGCTAAGGGTTGTGAGTCAGGAAAAAAGGCGACAGATTGCTCTGTCGCCTTTTTTCTTTGCTTGCTTTCTGCTAGATTTCGCCGCAATTCTATACTGAAGAAAACGACTTAAAGATAAAACATCATGAAAAAACCAACCTCCGCTGCGGGCGCGAAACGCCCTGCAAAAGCACGCCGCAAAACGCGCGAAGAACTGAACCAGGAAGCGCGCGATCGTAAACGCGACAAAAAACATCGCGGTCATACTGCGGGTAGCCGTGCCAACGGTGGTGGTGCAGCGGGTGCTTCTGCAAAAGGCAAACAGCAGAAAGACCCTCGTATCGGCAGTAAAACTCCCATTCCACTGGGCGTGACAGACACCCCGGTCACTAAGCAGCACAAACCAAAGAGCGAGAAACCTATGCTTTCACCGCAGGCTGAGCTGGATTTGCTGGAGAACGATGAGCGCCTGGACGCGCTGCTGGAACGTCTTGAAGAGGGTGAAACCCTGACCGCTGAAGAGCAGTCATGGGTGGATGCCAAACTGGATCGTATCGATGAACTGATGCAGAAGCTGGGCCTGTCATACGACGATGACGAAGATGAAGAAGAAGACGAGAAGCAGGAAGATATGATGCGTCTTCTGAAGGGTGGAAACTAACATTTGCACCCGGCAGGCACGATAGTCCTGCTTATAACCCTTCCGGTTATATGTTATCTGGTGTGGTTATTCGTTAAACTACGGCGGTTGTCGCGGCGACAGAAGTGGCTGCGCACCCGAGTGATGGCCCGCGATGGGGCCAGAACGGGCCGCCGTATACGAACGCGACACCAACGGAAGGAGTGAGCATGTCAGCACCAACTATCGACTGGGATTTGGCCCTAATCCAGAAATATAACTATTCCGGGCCGCGTTATACGTCATACCCCACCGCGCTGGAGTTCTCCGATGCCTTCGGCGAGGCTGATTTCCAGCATGCTGTCGCGCGCTATCCTGAGCGTCCGCTGTCGCTCTACGTCCATATTCCGTTCTGCCACAAGCTCTGCTACTTCTGCGGCTGCAATAAAATCGTTACCCGTCAGCAGCACAAAGCCGATCAGTATCTTGATGCCCTCGAACAAGAAATTGTCCATCGCGCACCGCTGTTTGCTGGCCGTCACGTCAGCCAGCTTCACTGGGGCGGCGGCACGCCAACCTATCTGAATAAAGCGCAAATAAGCCGCCTGATGTCCCTGCTGCGCGGCAATTTCAGTTTTAACGCCGACGCTGAAATCTCGATCGAAGTCGATCCGCGTGAAATTGAGCTGGATGTACTGGATCACTTACGCGCCGAAGGCTTCAATCGTCTGAGCATGGGCGTGCAGGATTTCAATAAAGAGGTTCAGCGTCTGGTGAACCGCGAGCAGGACGAAGAGTTTATCTTTGCCTTGCTCAACCACGCGCGTGAGATTGGTTTCACCTCGACCAATATCGACCTGATTTACGGCCTGCCAAAGCAGACGCCGGAGAGCTTCGCCTTCACCCTGAAGCGCGTGGCCGAACTCAACCCGGACCGCCTGAGCGTCTTTAACTATGCGCACCTGCCGACCCTCTTTGCCGCCCAGCGCAAAATCAAAGATGCCGATCTTCCTTCAGCCCAGCAGAAGCTGGATATTCTGCAGGAAACCATCACCTCGCTGACCGAAACCGGCTATCAGTTTATCGGAATGGATCACTTTGCTCGTCCGGATGACGAGCTGGCGATTGCGCAGCGTGAAGGGGTACTGCACCGTAACTTCCAGGGCTACACGACGCAGGGCGATACCGATTTGCTGGGGATGGGCGTCTCCGCCATCAGTATGATTGGCGACTGTTACGCGCAGAACCAGAAAGAGCTGAAGCTCTACTACCAGCAGGTTGATGAAACGGGCAACGCGCTGTGGCGCGGCATTGCGTTAACGCGCGACGACTGCATCCGTCGCGATGTGATTAAAGCGCTAATCTGCAACTTCCGTCTCGATTTCAGCGACGTTGAGTCGCAGTGGGATCTGCACTTCAGAGATTATTTTGCGGAAGACCTGAAGCTGATTGCACCGCTGGCGAAAGACGGGCTGGTGGATGTGTCGGAGAACGCGATTGAGGTCACGCCGAAAGGGCGTCTGTTGATCCGTAATATTTGCATGTGCTTTGACGCGTATCTGCGCCAGAAAGCGCGACTGCAGCAGTTCTCGCGGGTGATTTAAGGCGCATTGCAAAATGCACAAAACGTAGGCCGGGTAAGGCGAAGCCGCCACCCGGCTTTTACGTTCAACTCGCTAGCTAAACAGCCCAACCAGCGCCGCGCACAGCATAGCCGCAACGGCTGTTTGTGGCGTGTGGCTTTCAGCGGCTCCGCTAGAGAGCATATTCACGATTGTTTCCAGCATGATGTTCACCCCCAATTTCCGGGCACGATCATACAAAACTCATCGGAACAGTAAAGCGCAAAATAACGGCAATTTGCGCTCAATTAATAACCTTTACACAGCGGCGTACGATCACTCCATTCCCAGCTCTTTAAGCTTGCGCGTCAGGGTATTACGACCCCATCCCAACAGGCGAGCGGCTTCCTGCTTATGACCCTGAGTATGACGAAGCGCGGTAGTTAATAGCGTACGCTCCATCTCTGGCTGAGCTTCAGACAGCAGGTTTTGATGACCGGAACGCAGCGCGCGGTCGGCCCACTGCGCCAGCAGCGTCGCCCAGCTGTCCGGCAGCGCGTGCCCGGTACTGCTTTCAGGTGCGGTCGCTTCAAACAGCTCGGCCGGTAAATCCTGAATCAGCACTTCCTGCCCGGCGGCCATCACGGTTAACCAGCGGCAGGTGTTTTCCAGCTGGCGCACGTTGCCCGGCCACGCCAGACGCGTCAGAGCGGCATCGGTTTCCGGGTGAAGCTGCTTGGCTTCCACACCCAGCTCGCGGGCGGCTACCTGCAGGAAATGGCGCGCCAGGCGGGGAATATCTTCCCGACGTTCACGCAGCGGCGGCAGATGAACGCGGATGACGTTCAGACGGTGGAATAAATCCTCACGGAATTTTCCTTCCTGAACGCGTTGCTCCAGGTTCTGGTGGGTCGCGGCGATAATACGCACGTCCACCTTCACCGGCGCATAGCCGCCCACGCGATAAAACTGCCCGTCGGCCAGCACGCGCAGCAGGCGTGTCTGGACATCCAGCGGCATATCGCCGATCTCATCCAGGAACAGCGTACCGCCGTCGGCCTGTTCGAACCGCCCCTGGCGAATGGTATTGGCGCCGGTAAATGCCCCTTTTTCATGGCCGAACAGTTCGGACTCAATCAAATCCTTCGGGATCGCCGCCATATTCAGGGCGATGAACGGCGCTTTTGCCCGCGGACTGTGGCGGTGCAATGCATGCGCCACAAGCTCTTTACCGGTTCCCGACTCACCGTTAATCAATACGCTGATGGACGAGCGGGATAAACGACCAATAATGCGAAACACGTCCTGCATCGCCGGCGCTTCACCGATGATATCTGTCGTTGGCCCAAAATCGGGCGCGTGGCGCGGCTGTTGCTGCTCCTGATAATGGCTAATCGCGCGCTCAACCAGCGCCACCGCTTCGTCGATATCAAAGGGTTTGGGCAGGTAATCGAACGCCCCTTGCTGATAGGCGCTCACTGCGGCATCCAGATCGGAGTGCGCGGTCATTATGATGACCGGAAGCATAGGGTGGCGTTGTTTGATCTGCTTTAACAGCGCCAGCCCGTCCATGCCCGGCATGCGAATATCCGAAAGCAGAACATCTGGCGTTTTAGTGGTGAGTGCGTCGAGCACTTCGCTGCCGCTCTCAAACGTCGTGCAGCTTAATCCCGCCCCTGTGAGCGCGCGTTCAAGCACCCAACGGATGGAGCTATCGTCATCGACTACCCAGACTATCCCTCGTTGCATAAACGTCACCTTTATTTTTTAATCGGCAGGAAAACCGAAAACTCGGTATGTCCCGGCCAACTGGTAAATTCAATTTTCCCGGAGTGTTGATCGATCAAACTGCGGGCAATGGATAAGCCCAGGCCGGTTCCGCCTTCGCGACCGCTTACCATCGGGTAGAACAGGGTGTCCTGCAAATGCGATGGAATGCCGGGCCCGTTATCCTCAACGTCGATTCGGGCGGCCAGCCGGTAGCGCACGCCGTGTAACGTGAGCTGGAAGGCGGTACGGGTGCGTAAAATAATCTCGCCGCCTTCAGGTCCCAGCGCCTGCAGGGCATTACGCACAATATTCAACAGGACCTGCTCAATCTGGTCCGGGTCATGGGCCAGTTCCGGCAGGCTTGGGTCGTAATCACGTACCAGCGTGACGTTCTCCGGCAGCTCCATTGAGACGAGCTTCACCACCCGCTCAGCCACTTTATGGATGCTTTCCGTTACGTGCATTCCCGGCTGCTGCGGACCGAGAAGACGGTCTACCAGATTCCGCAGACGGTCCGCCTGCTCAATGATGACGTTGGTATACTCTGCCAGCGCGGGGTCGGGCAGCGCCTTGGTCAGAAGCTGCGCCGCGCCGCGTAATCCACCCAGCGGGTTTTTGATTTCATGTGCCAGACCGCGCACCAGGTCACGGGCGGCAATTTGCTGCGCATGCTGAAGCTGCTCCTGGCTCAGTCGACGCTGATTATCCATCGGCGCCATTTCCAGCAGGATCAGACCTTCGGGAAGACGCTGCGCGGTCAGCGACAGAATGTGCGAGCGCCCGTCGATCACCAGCGTGACTTCGTTATCGGTAAACCCCTGGCCAGCCTGCAAACTTTCCTGCATCAGGCCAATATTCAGCGAAAAGTAGCTCAGGAGTTCAGGAAGCGGGGTGCCGAACAGTTTACGTGCGCTTTGGGCGAGCAGCTGCTGCGCGGCCGGGTTGGCGTAATGAACGGCCAGCTCGTCATCGACCAGCAATATGCTGTTAATCAAAGAATTGAGGATCTGCCCAGCATCGGGCAGCGTGCCAGTTGCCATTCAGCAGTCTCCTGGAGTCGTTTGCACTAATTTAGTGCAGTATAGCGTTTTCGGCGTAAAAAGCGCGTGAGATCAGGTTGTTGGTGGAGAAAAAAGCCCATCCGGAGATGGGCTAAAAGTTTCCACGGCAACTACTCCCGGCGCTTATCACGCCGGGTAAAACAACTTTAATTAAACGCTGTAGTACAGCTCGAACTCAACCGGGTGTGGAGTCATACGCACGCGGTCGTTCTCTTCCATACGCAGGGCGATGTAAGCATCGATAGCGTCGTCAGTGAATACGCCACCTGCAGTCAGGAACTCGCGGTCTGCGTCCAGCGCCTGCAGGGCTTCTTCCAGAGAGCCAGCAACCTGTGGGATCTCTTTCGCTTCTTCTGGCGGCAGGTCGTACAGGTTTTTGTCCATCGCTTCGCCCGGATGAATCTTGTTCTTGATACCGTCCAGACCGGCCATCAGCAGTGCTGCGAAGCACAGGTATGGGTTAGCCGCTGGGTCCGGGAAGCGAACTTCGATACGACGCGCTTTAGGAGAAGCCACCACCGGGATACGGATAGAAGCAGAACGGTTACGTGCAGAGTAGGCCAGCATCACTGGCGCTTCGTAGCCCGGGACCAGACGCTTGTAGGAGTTCGTGGTTGGGTTCGCCAGGGCGTTGATCGCTTTAGCGTGTTTGATAACACCACCGATGTAATACAGCGCCTGCTCGGACAGACCGGCATATTTGTCGCCAGAGAACAGGTTGGTACCGTTCTTGGACAGAGACATGTGGCAGTGCATACCGGAACCGTTATCGCCAAACATTGGTTTTGGCATGAAGGTCGCGGTTTTACCGAAACGGTGCGCAACGTTGTGCACAACGTATTTGTAGATCTGAATTTCGTCCGCTTTTTTGGTCATGGTGTTGAAGCGGGTTGCCACTTCGTTCTGACCAGCAGTCGCCACTTCGTGGTGGTGAGCTTCAACAACCAGGCCCATCTCTTCCATCACCAGACACATGGTGGAACGAATGTCCTGAGCAGAGTCGACCGGAGGAACCGGGAAGTAACCGCCTTTCACGCCAGGACGGTGACCTTTGTTACCACCTTCGTATTTGGTGGAGGAGTTCCATGCACCTTCGATGTCGTCGATAGCCACGTGGGAGCCAGAAATAGAAGCACCAAAGCGGATGTCATCGAACAGGAAGAATTCTGGCTCTGGCCCGAACAGAACGGTGTCTGCGATGCCGGTAGAACGCAGGTACTCTTCAGCGCGTTTCGCGATAGAACGTGGGTCGCGGTCGTAGCCCTGCAGCGTGCCTGGCTCGAGGATGTCGCAACGGATGATCAGGGTTGGTTCTTCGAAGAACGGATCAATGACCGCAGTGGTTGCATCTGGCATCAGAACCATGTCGGATTCGTTAATGCCTTTCCAGCCACCAATGGAGGAGCCGTCAAACATTTTGCCTTCTTCAAAGAATTCGGCGTTCACCTGATGAGCAGGGATTGTGACGTGCTGTTCTTTACCTTTGGTATCGGTGAAGCGCAGATCAACAAACTTCACTTCATGTTCGTTCAGCATCGTCAAAACGTGTTCAGCGGACATACTTAACTCTCCAGATTGGTCATTGTCGTCGTGGTAACGAGGTCTTCAATTTCTGTTTGTACTGGCTGGTGCCATGTATTTTTTATAAAGCGAAATCTGTGCCAACTTTTAAAACACCCCAAAAAGGCGTTATCATGCGCACCATAGTGCAAAAGGGCTGCACCACAATGGATTTGTTGCACCAGTATAGTGCTTCAATGTGAACATTGAGCACCATATTGGTGCAATTTACGTTAAAGTGCCCTTTTACCGCTCCGTGAAAGCGATCACAAAGCATCTCTGCAATACTTGTTTGCGGGGGATGTTTGTGATCCTGTTTTGTAGTGCGATTAATCCGTGTACAATAACGCGCTATTTCTAAATGCCTGAGGCAAAGTTGTGATCGAAAATTTGCGTAACATCGCCATCATCGCGCACGTAGACCATGGTAAAACTACCCTGGTTGACAAGCTGCTGCAGCAATCCGGTACGTTTGATGCGCGTGCCGAAACCCAAGAACGCGTGATGGACTCCAACGATTTGGAGAAAGAGCGTGGGATTACCATCCTCGCGAAAAACACCGCGATTAAATGGAATGACTACCGTATCAACATCGTTGATACCCCAGGGCACGCCGACTTCGGTGGTGAAGTTGAACGTGTAATGTCCATGGTAGACTCCGTTCTGCTGGTCGTTGACGCAATGGATGGCCCAATGCCACAGACGCGCTTCGTGACCAAAAAAGCTTTTGCCCATGGTCTGAAGCCAATCGTTGTTATCAACAAAGTTGACCGCCCTGGCGCGCGTCCTGACTGGGTTGTTGACCAGGTCTTCGACCTGTTCGTTAACCTCGATGCGACCGACGAGCAGCTGGACTTCCCTATCGTTTACGCCTCTGCGCTGAACGGTATCGCAGGTCTGGACCACGAAGACATGGCTGAAGACATGACCCCGCTGTATCAGGCGATTGTTGACCGTGTTCCTGCGCCAAACGTCGATCTCGACGGCACCCTGCAGATGCAGATCTCTCAGCTCGACTACAACAACTACGTTGGCGTAATCGGCATTGGTCGTATCAAGCGCGGTAAAGTGAAGCCTAACCAGCAGGTCACTATCATCGATAGCGAAGGCAAAACCCGTAACGGTAAAGTTGGTAAAGTACTGACTCACCTGGGTCTTGAGCGTATCGAGAGCGACATCGCTGAAGCGGGCGACATCATCGCTATCACCGGTCTGGGTGAGCTGAACATCTCCGACACCATCTGCGATCCGCAGAACGTCGAAGCGCTGCCAGCCCTGTCCGTTGATGAACCAACCGTAACCATGTTCTTCAACGTCAACACCTCTCCGTTCTGTGGTAAAGAAGGTAAGTTCGTTACCTCTCGTCAGATCCTTGATCGCCTGAACAAAGAGCTGGTGCACAACGTTGCGCTGCGCGTTGAAGAAACCCCGGATGCAGACGCATTCCGCGTTTCTGGTCGTGGTGAGCTGCACCTGTCTGTTCTGATTGAGAACATGCGTCGTGAAGGTTTCGAAATGGCGGTTTCCCGTCCGAAAGTAATCTTCCGCGAGATCGATGGCCGTAAACAAGAGCCATTCGAAAACGTAACGCTGGACGTTGAAGAGCAGCACCAGGGTTCTGTGATGCAGGCTCTGGGTGAGCGTAAAGGCGACCTGAAAAACATGAATCCAGACGGCAAAGGCCGCGTACGTCTCGACTACGTGATCCCAAGCCGTGGTCTGATCGGCTTCCGTTCAGAGTTCATGACCATGACCTCCGGTACCGGTCTGCTGTACTCCACCTTCAGCCACTACGACGACGTGCGTCCGGGCGAAGTGGGCCAGCGTAACAACGGCGTGCTGATCTCCAACGGTCAGGGTAAAGCGGTTGCGTTTGCGCTGTTCGGTCTGCAGGATCGCGGTAAGCTGTTCCTGGGTCACGGTGCTGAAGTTTATGAAGGCCAGATCATCGGTATTCACAGTCGTTCTAACGACCTGACCGTAAACTGCCTGACCGGTAAGAAACTGACCAACATGCGTGCGTCCGGTACTGACGAAGCAACGGTTCTGGTTCCACCGATCAAGATGACTCTGGAGCAGGCTCTGGAATTCATCGATGATGACGAACTGGTAGAAGTGACTCCACAGTCAATTCGTATCCGTAAACGTCACCTGACCGAGAACGATCGTAAACGTGCGATGCGCGGTCCGAAAGAAGACTAATACGGCTAATGCGTATTAAAAAAAGCCGCTGAGAAATCAGCGGCTTTTTTGTTGTTATTTGAAGCTGTATTTCACCCCCAGCATCCCCTGGGTATCGCTGTAGCCTTTGTCGCCTAACTGCTGAGCCACATTGCCCCATACGCTAAGCTGCGGCGTAATCTGTCCCTCTACACCTGTTTTAAGTTCACCGATATTGCGAGTGCCGCGCATTTCATTGCTGACGTCATCCATGCGGATGCGCGTGGTCTGGGTATTGTGGATCCAGTTCGCCTCGATAAACGGCTGGAAGGTACGGGATTTACCGTCGTCAATCGCGTTATGTCCGCTGATATAGGCCTTCACGCCGAGACGTGTCATCAGGTTCCCCTGAGTCTCGTCTTTCACCCGCGTGCCGTTGCGCTCGCGATGGTCGTCAGCCTGCACGTCCATCCAAACGGCCTGCGCTTTCGGCTGGAGCCAGTAGCTGTTGCGGCCGCTTTCGCCCACCTTAACGCTATAGCCAGCTTCTACAGAGGCGGTTATGCCGCTGGAGCGATAACGCTCAGTCGCCTGATCCTGTCCCATCACCTTATTGTCGAACCAGTTATATAGCATCCAGCTATCAACGTAGGTACCACTTTTATCCGCGTCGTTTGCGTACCAGGTACCGTACAGACCGACGCTATAGCCATTCACTTCGCCACACGAGTGGTATCCGGTCAGGCTGGAAGCACTCCGGCTCTGGCTGTTGCCGTAGCCCGCCATCAGGCCAAGATGCCACCGATCCAGGCCGTCGGTGCTCCACTGGGCGACATCACCACCCAGCTGCAGCACGTAGCGATTGGCAGTCGTTTTTAACTGGCCGCTGCCGTCTCTGAAACGCGTATGGCCGCCGACGTTACGCATCCACAGGCTCGTTACTTTTTGCTCGCCGGTGAGCAGGTCGGTGTACTGCGTTTCACCCAGACGGTCGTGCAGGCGGGTCATAAACAGCGTATTTGCCGCATAGCTGTTCGCCTGATAGCTACCAAATTCAGGGCGATACTGATGCTCGCTTTTCGGTGGTGCAGCAGGGGGCGCCGGTTCCTGCGGCGGAATCACCGGGTCGACGGGTGGCTCCACAGGGGCAACCGGTGGGTCTACCGGGTCAACAGGTGGGTCCACAGGGTCAACAGGTGGGTCTACAGGGTCAACAGGCGGGTCTACAGGATCAACGGGCGGGTCTACAGGATCAACGGGCGGGTCCACAGGATCAACGGGTGGGTCAACGGGCTCAGCCAGGCTGGTCAGAAACCAGTTTTTCCCTTTTTGCACAACGTTATAGTCATAACCCCCCGCCACGATACGGCTGGCCTTCTCGAACGTCCCGTCCGAGTTACCGCCAACGCTGACAATTTCAATCCCTTCTACGGTTTGTGCGCCAGTACCGCCAATGTTGTTCACTTCCACCCCGGTTTGGCCGGAGGTGTTCCCTTCAACGATCAGTTTGTCCGTTTCCGAGGCGTCGTCAAACAGCACGGTATTGAAAACCAGCTTGCCGCCGTTGCCGATAAAATCGTCACTGATGGTCAGGGTTTGCCACGCCGCATCCTCAGCATGCTGGAAATTAATCGTACCGCCCGCGTTCAGCGTCAGGCTGGTCAGCGTGGAGCTGTCGCGCATATTCCACACGGCATCATTCATCGTAAGCGCGATAGTCCCGGTACCGTTGGCGTTGCTCTCAATATAAGACGCCCCGTTCCAGAGTGAGTTGTCATCCATATTCAGCGTAATGGTACTGTTTTGAGCCGGAAGCGTGCTGGTGGCCGCGACGCCGCCTGCGGAGAGGATATCGCCGTTGAGGACGAATTTTCCGCCCGCCGAGGCATCAATCACGCCACCGTTGCCGGCGTTCAGAGCGTAGCTTCCGCTGTCGCGCTGGCCTGCGGTGGTAACGGTTGCGCCACCCTCAAGCGTTATCACGCCGCGTGACCAGGCATACATCCCGTGCGGCGCCTGCGCGGAGCTGCTGGTTTTCTCGCTGCTGTTGACCGCTATGGTGACGTTATCTCCAAGATTCACCGCGCCTGTGTACGCATAGACGCCATGCGCGCTGGCACCGTTGGTGGAGATGGTCGCGCCTTCATCAAGGGTGATGGTTGACGAGCCGGTAGAATAAACCCCGGAGGCGCTGGACGCGTCGGTGGTAATCGCCGCGTTTTTTCCCAGCTCAATTTTTGACGCGGAACCTGCATACAGGCCGTAGGCCGATGTGCCGAAGGTTTCGATGGCGGCCTCATTCCCCAGACGGACGTAAGAGCCGCTCTGGTTGGTACGAATCCCCTCGGCGGAGGTACCACGCGTTACAATATGCGCACGATCGCCGACGATAACGTTATTTTTGGCCTTTGACGCATCATTCAGTGCATAGGCGCTGATCCCTCGACCGGTACTGCCGGTGGTTTCGATATAGAGATCGTCACCCACATAAATATTGGCGGAGCCGAGAGAGCCCTGGCTGAAGGAGCTGTATCCGGCATTGATGCCGTCACCGCTTTGGCCATTGACGTAAATATGGGTGCGGTCGCCGGTAATGATAAACACCGGGTTGTCCGGCGTGTTCATACCATGGGTGCGGATGCCGTCGACGTCTTTACCATTATTGGTAGCCACTTTTGACTGGGTGCGAATAGTCAGATCGTCACCAAATATCACCCCCGGGCTGCCGGACGTGGAGTTCTGAATAACGGTGACTGAATGCTCAAAGGCTTCCGCCCCCGGTCCTTCGAGGGTGATCCCATCTCCGTAGATCGGGATATTACCCGCGCTGTACTGGTAGACATAGTTAGGATCGCCGGTATTTTTGCTAAAGTTCGCATTTGCCGTTGCAGGAATCAGCGCCTGTATTTCTGCAGGCAAATCCGTCACTGCTCCCGAGGCAGGTAAATTAGCAAAGTCTATTACCGCCGCATGTGCGGTAAATAGCGCTGACGATAAGGCCAGAGAAATCGCAGCGGCGATTGGTGAGTGTTTTAAATATGGCATAACTGCCCCCTTTCTTTCAGGCGTAGAACATCCTCCACAGCATTAAATGTGGGTATGTTAAGTGGTTGAAATTACAAAATAGAAACGAGAATTTTATGAATGCTGATACCTAATTTCCTTTCAAGTCGTATTTTATGAACATAAATTTTTTTTACATCAATGCTGTCTGTTTTTATAATCTCCTGGAGGCACGCTCCTGATAAAAACCTGTTAAGTAAAGTGAATTCGACGGTATTCAACTTACTTCCTCGTCTGCTATTCACCCGTCTGCCGGAGAAAAGATGGCTAATTTTTTCCTGTAATATAACGTCCTTATCATCTGAATAAATAACTCCCTTTATTTCACTGCGCTGATTGAATAAGTAATTAGCTAGCGCCTCCAGCCTGCGGTCCGTGATAATCACGATATTCATGTTGGTTATCGCCAGACGTTCAATCCATTGCGGATCGGCAAGTGCGCGCAGGTTATACATCGAAAAGTCTACAAAAATAAACCCACGTGACAGGTGATTCTTGTTCCCACGCAATATCTTATTTTCAATTGCAGTCTGCAAAAAATGATTACCAAGCGGCCAAACCGCGAACGAGGCGTTGCCACAGTATTGTGATCGTACTGCGTTATCTGGATATAACTGACAGGACAATTCACAGCTTATACAGCGGACAACCTTTTGCGACGATGTTATCATCCAGTCCACTCCTGTCTTATTTTCATTATCAATATTTCACTGCCGTTCAAATGTGTCAATCTTGAAACATATCTCGTAATCCTGTCTTATTTATCAAAAATAATGGCAGGGAATATAAATTCCTGGTGGACTCTATTCCGTCAGGCCGTCGTCATAGCGAAAGAACATCTGCTGGCAGAAGTAAACCAGGAATATTCATCATTCCTTTAAGATTATTCGACAAAAAAAAGGCGAAAAGCAGATTTACGAAATAGCACTAATAGCTAAAAATTTGTTTCTTAAATCTGCCGTAACGGCAGTCTTTCCTCTGGTTGCGGCTCAATATAATTATTTGGCCTGGTGAAGTGTAATGAAATCTCATTATGTCGTTTTAGATGAGGGAAACCTAAGAAAAGCAGCCTGTAACAGTTTGAAAAATAATACGTTGTTTTTAATCTTAGGTGGGGTGGTATCGCGTCCTAATCCATCTGACCTATAATGTTGTTAAATATACGTATATGTTTTTAGCGTATAAAGTTAAGCATTATTATCGCAGAGGAAAGGAAAATTGTATCTCATTAACAAGTTGGTCGAGTATGATCCAGAAAACAAAACGCTGGTGAATCATATTACCGGGCGCTCGATACAATTGCAGCTTCCTGCCAATCTCTGTTTTCTTTATCTCGTCACCCATCCTGGGGAAATTATTTCGCATAACCAGCTCATGGTGGTGGGATGGGGAGAGCGTAATGACGTCACCACACCGAATACCTTTTACCAGGCCATTTTGACATTACGCAATGCTCTGGCTGAGGTAGGGTTACCGCGCGATACGGTAAAAACGATTTCTCGCCGCGGGCTGATGCTTTCCGAAGCCACTCAGGTTGAAGTATTTACCCCAACCGCTGAGCCCGTGATGATTAATAAAGGTGCGGTATTAGCTGATGGTACGGCGATGCAGATGCCGGTCTGGTTGATAATAACCACTACGCTTTTGCTGATCGCACTTATCAATGGGGTAATATTATATAAGCATCACCAGAACATGCCGTTTAGCCACTTCATTCCACTTTCAACGGGCAGCATGACCAACGCCTGCCAGCTTTTTTACGCACCTAATGAACATATTCAGGATCATTACTTGCGCCTGTTAAAAAACAATCCCGGTCTGTGCGCCGAAAAACGATACGTCTTCCTCATCGGCTATAGTAAAACGGAGCGAATCGCGGCGTTTGTCTGTAATAACGATGCGCGACGTGACGCGGCAGCATTATGTACCACGCATTATTTTTGGGCACATGAGCAATGAAGACACTCCGGAACCGTATTATTTTGCTGACGGCATTTCTGATGGCCGCTCTCACCAGCGGCTGGTTAGCGTATTCGCATTTCTCAAGTTCGCCGATACGCTGTACAGGTGATGTGGAGTGGACGATTGGTAAAAACCGATTTGTGGGTACGGTTTCCTGGCGGATGCAGCATCGGGAGGGGTCTACCGTCATTAACGGTAAATTATTTGGTCAGACGGTTTCTGAAGTTAACCGGACCATCTATTTTCACTACAGCTATCATCAGAACGCGCGCGTATTAAATAACGATCGTATTGTTAAAACCTTCGCCGATGATGCGGATGAGGTTGATATCAACGCCACGCTGCCGGGTTTTTATCGTACGCCGGGAAGAGAGCTGAGCCTGATGATCGATGAGTATCGCGGGGCCTGGCTTTTCGCCGCGTCAAACGTCCCTTCACTTTACTGTCGTAAAAACGCGCCGTAGAAATCGATCGCACACCTTAGACGGCACGCATAGTCAAATCTCTCTATTCCCGCTACAGTTACTTCTCCACGGCGAGCAGGAGATAACCATGCTTTATATCTTTGATTTAGGAAACGTAATCGTCGATATCGATTTTAATCGCGTGCTGGGGGCGTGGAGCGACTTTAGCCGCGTTCCGCTGGCGACGCTGAAGCAGAATTTCGCGATGGGCGAGACCTTCCATCAGCATGAACGCGGCGAGATTAGCGATGAAGAGTTCGCTGAACGTTTCTGTGAGGAGATGGATCTACCCTTAAGCTACGAGCAGTTTTCACACGGCTGGCAGGCAGTATTTGTCGCCATCCGGCCTGAAGCGATCGACATCATGCATAAGCTTCGAGAGCAGGGCCATAGGGTCGTTGTGTTGTCCAATACCAACCGTCTGCACACCACGTTCTGGCCTGAGGAATACCCTGAAGTTAAGGCGGCGGCCGACAAGATCTATCTTTCGCAAGAGATGGGGATGCGTAAGCCTGAAGCGCGAATTTATCAGGCTGTTCTGCAGTCAGAGGGATTCACCGCGGCCGATGCGGTCTTTTTCGACGACAACGCCGATAATATAGAGGGAGCTAACCAGTTGGGTATAACGTCAATTCTGGTGACCGGAAAAGAGACGATACCAAACTACTTCGCGAAGCAGCTATGCTAAAAACCGTTCATCAAAAAGCCACGCATCATACTCGCCCGCTGAGGGCCTGGCTGAAACTGCTCTGGCACCGTATTGATGAGGACAACATGACCACGCTGGCGGGTAACCTCGCCTACGTGTCGTTGCTCTCATTAGTGCCGCTGGTGGCGGTCATCTTTGCCCTGTTTTCCGCCTTTCCGATGTTTGCGGACGTCAGCCTGCAGCTTCGTCATTTTGTCTTCGCTAATTTCATTCCTGCAACCGGGGATGTCATCCAGAACTACATTGAACAGTTTGTTGCCAATTCCAGCAAGATGACGGCAGTGGGGGCGTGCGGTCTTATCGTTACCGCGCTGCTGTTGATGTATGCCATCGATAACGCGCTGAACACGATCTGGCGGAGTAAAAAAGCGCGGCCAAAAGTGTATTCCTTTGCCGTGTACTGGATGATCCTCACGCTGGGGCCGCTGCTGGCCGGGGCGAGCCTGGCGATCAGTTCGTATCTCCTTTCCTTGCGCTGGGCGAGTGATTTAAACGGCGTAATTGATAATGCGCTTCGCATCTTCCCGCTGATCCTGTCGTGGCTCTCGTTCTGGCTGCTCTATAGCGTCGTGCCGACCACGCGCGTGCCTAACCGCGATGCGGTTGTGGGGGCGCTGGTGGCGGCGTTGCTTTTTGAGCTCGGTAAAAAAGGGTTTGCCCTCTACATCACCATGTTTCCGTCCTATCAGCTGATTTACGGCGTGCTGGCGGTGATCCCCATTTTGTTTGTCTGGGTCTACTGGACCTGGTGTATCGTCTTGCTTGGTGCCGAAATAACTGTCACTCTCGGTGTGTACCGCGAACTTAAAAAAGCAGCAGAAGCTGAAAAACAATTAGAAGCAGACCAACCATGATTGCATTGATACAGCGCGTAACCCGTGCCAGCGTCACCGTGGAGGGAGAGGTGACGGGTGAAATTGGCCCAGGACTTTTGGTGTTGTTAGGTGTCGAAAAGGATGACGACGAACAAAAAGCCAACCGCTTGTGTGAGCGCGTGCTGGGCTACCGTATTTTCAGCGATGCGGAAGGCAAGATGAACCTGAACGTCCAGCAGGCGGGCGGCAGCGTGCTGGTGGTTTCCCAGTTTACGCTGGCAGCGGATACCGAGCGCGGCATGCGCCCGAGTTTCTCTAAAGGCGCCGCGCCGGATCGTGCTGAAGCACTTTACGAATACTTTGTTGAGCGTTGTCGCCAGCAGGAAATGAATACGCAAACCGGACGATTCGCTGCAGATATGCAGGTTTCGCTGGTGAACGATGGCCCCGTCACATTCTGGCTTCAGGTATGAGCCAACTGGCGGCGTGGCCGCGGGTAACAAGAGAGAGTACAGCTATGTATCACCTTCGAGTACCGCAAACGGAAGAAGAGTTAGACGCTTATTACCAGTTCCGCTGGGAAATGCTGCGCAAGCCACTGCATCAGCCAAAAGGATCTGAACGCGACGCCTGGGATGCGATGGCTCACCATCAGATGGTGATGGACGAAGAGGGTAACCTCGTCGCCGTCGGGCGCTTGTATATCAACGCCGATAACGAAGCGTCGATTCGCTTTATGGCGGTTCATCCCTCCGTTCAGGACAAAGGTCTGGGAACGCTAATGGCGATGACCCTTGAGTCCGTCGCCCGCCAGGAAGGCGTTAAGCGCGTCACCTGTAGCGCCCGCGAAGATGCCGTAGAATTTTTTGCCAAGCTCGGTTTTGTGAATCAGGGGGAAATCACAACCCCGCAAACCACGCCGATTCGTCATTTTTTGATGATCAAACCCATCGCCACGCTGGATGATATTCTTCATCGCGCCGACTGGTGTGGACAGCTGCAGCAGGCCTGGTATCAGCACATTCCGCTCAGCGAAAAAATGGGCGTGCGCATTCAGCAGTACACCGGACAAAAATTTATTACCACCATGCCGGAAACCGGTAATCAGAACCCGCACCACACCCTGTTTGCCGGAAGTCTGTTTTCCCTCGCGACGCTCACCGGGTGGGGTCTCATCTGGCTGATGCTTCGCGAGCGTCATCTGGGTGGCACGATCATTCTCGCCGATGCCCACATTCGCTATAGCGCACCGATAAGCGGCAAGCCGAGCGCCGTGGCCGATCTGGGGTCACTGGGTGGCGATCTCGACCGCCTGGCACGCGGCCGCAAAGCCCGCGTACAAATGCAGGTTGAACTGTTTGGCGATAAAACACCGGGTGCGGTGTTTGAAGGCACCTACATTGTTCTTCCAGCGAAGCCCTTCGGCGCGTATGAAGAGGGGGGGAACGAGGAGGAGTAATCTCCTGTTCATTCACCTCGGGCGTGCTTAATCCGCCCGGCGATATCCCGCATAACGTCTCGCGCTGACTGGCTGACGCCGCCAAGCTGGAAGAAGCCATGGATTACGCCCAGCCAGCGCTGAGCGGTACACTTCACACCCTGCTCAGTCAGATGCTGATACAACATTTCTCCCTCATCGCATAGCGGATCGTATTCTGCGGTAATGATGTGCACTGGCGGGAGTCCGTAAAAATCATCGCGCCACAGCGGGCTGGCTTCCGGATGCTGGCGGTCAGTCTCTGCGAGATACATTTCATATCCGCTGAGCAGGGTATCGCGGGTGATAATATAATCCGTGCCATTAAGGGCATAGCTTTCAAAACTGGCCGTGGCGTCGAGCATGGGATAGATAAGAATAAGCTGTACAGGTTGCCAAAGCTTTTTAACCTTAAGCCGCAGCGCCGTTACCAGCGCCAGATGTCCTCCTGCGCTGTCTCCACAGAGGGTGAGCCGGTTCTTATCTACGCCTAATTTGTCTGCATACTGCCAGACCAGATCTGCACCTCTTTCAGCATCGTCATGCGCGGCGGGGAAGGTATGCTCCGGCGCTAACCTGTACTGGACCGCGATCACCCGGCAATTGCCGTAGCAGGCCAACTGACGGAGTTGGTTGTCATGGGTTTCAAAGCCGCCGCTGATAAAACATCCGCCGTGATAGTAGATGGCAGCAGGCAATATTTCAGGGGCATTAAGAGGTGCAAATACCCGAATGGTAAGGCCCTCAAGCACTAGCGTCTCCACCTGAACGCGCGTTTCTGTTTTCCCGGCAAGCCCCGTGCTGGCAATGTACCCTGCTCGTCGTACCTCAATGGTCTGTCGACGTGACGAAGGCCGGCCTGCAGCGATAAATCCCTGAACCAGCTGCGCAATACCCTTTTCCAGTGCCATGAAAATTCCCTTTAACTGTATAGATATACAGTTTTATAACCTGGTTTAATTCAAAAGAAAATAAGAAAATTGTCGAGGATTAAAAATCTGGAAAGCGCTTCGCAAATAGCAGGAAAACTATAGCTACGGGCTTTAACCCTTCTGAATGAAAGCGTATGTTGCCTTAAAAATAGACAATGGTGATATACTAAGGTGATATATGAGTCTTTCCGCGGATCTTGATATGGGCAGAATTCTGATCGATTTGTCTGATGACGTAATTCAACGACTGGATAATCTGAAGCAGCTGCGTAACCAACCTCGTGCCGAATTACTGCGTGAAGCAATTGAGCAATATCTCGACCAGCAGAGTTCATCGGTTATCCGCGATGCGCTTGGCCTGTGGGGAAACCAGCAGGAAGATGGGCTTGAGTATGAACGCAAGCTGCGTGAGGAGTGGTAATCATGGAGCACATGGCAGTGTTTGATACCAATATTCTCATCGATCTTTTTAATAATCGTGTTGAGGCGGCGGATGCGATTGATCGCACGGCGTCGCATAGAGCCATTAGCCTGATCACGTGGATGGAAGTCATGGTGGGTGCGCGCAAGCACGGACATGAAGCAAAAACGGCGGCTGTGATGGGGGCTTTTGAGATTATTGATCTTTCTCGGGATATCGCAGAAAGAAGCGTTTTACTTCGCGAGAAACATGGGATGAAACTGCCTGATGCCATTATTCTGGCTACTGCTCAGAGCAGAAGTTGCCCGTTAATCTCACGCAATACGAAAGACTTTTCGGGCATCACCGGGGTCGTTTCACCTTACCAGCTGTAGGCCGGGCAAGCTCGCGCCGCCCGGCACTGTCAGAGGGAATTACTCCCCTTCACCCGGGAACAGGAACGGGTTGATCGAGCTGCGGGCAAAGCCCTCCTGCTCCATCTTCGCGTCCAGAATCAGCGAGGCGAGATCGTCGGCCACCGCTTCGACTTTCGGGTCTTTTTCCTGATACAGAATCTTCAGGTAAGTGCCGCAGTCGCCGCAGCTTTCGGCTTTCACTGCCGCTTCTTCATTTTCCAGCGACCAGTAGTTCAGATCGCGGGTCTGCTCGCAGTTGCTGCATTTGATGCGCACCACGTGCCACTCGGTTTCACACAGGTTGCAGTGCAGGTAGCGCAGCCCCTGAGTCGTGCCGATTTGCACCATGCTCGATACCGGCATAGAGCCGCAGACCGGGCAGAACTGGCGCGCCTCGCCGTATTCGGCGCGGGCTTTACCGGGGATCAGGCTTGCCATTTGCGCCCAGTAGAGCGACAGCGCAGCCCAGATAAACGGCGCTTTATCGCTGCTGACCAGAGCGAAGTCGGAGGCAAACAGCGCGCTCGCCATCTCTTCCAGCTCAAGTTCGGACGCTTTTTCCAGATTCTCAATGACCGCCAGCGCGGTGCCGCTCATCTCCGGCTTCAGCTCGGCAATCAGCGAATGCAGCAGCTTTTGCCAGTGCTTGTCGCGCGGCAGGACGTGAATGTCCAGCGGCGGCTTGCCCTGCGCGTTGGCTTCTTTGATGCGCGCGGTCAGATCCATTTGCAGCGGGTGGTCGTACAGCACCACTTCCTGCGCGTGGGCAACCAGCGCGGCAAAGCGCAGAAAATCACCCAGCGGGTTGTTCTCTGCCAGCTCGCGCAGACGCTCTGCGCGGCGGTTGTAGAGGTTCTTGAGTCTGGGGAATAACAACGGCGGAATATAATCCGCCGTGCGTTTCTCGCTCGACCCCAGCTCATCTTGCGGGATTATGCGAATACTCATTCAGATGACTTTTCCTGTTTCTGGCGGACTTCACGGTACCAGCGCGGGTGATGTTTCTTCGCCCACGTACTGGTTACCCATCCTTCCACCATCGCGGTAATGGTGCCTTTCACCCAGAGGGCGGCGTAGATATGCACCATGATAACCACAATTAACGCCACTGCGGCAAATGAATGCAGCATCAGCGCAAATCGGATCACCGGGATTGAGAAAGCAGGCGCAAAGTACGGACGCCAGATGATCACGCCGCTCACCAGCAACAGGACCAGGAAGATAATCGCCGCCCAGAATACGCATTTCTGGCCGAAGTTATAACGCCCGGTATCACCCACTTCCTCGTTGACGACGATCTTACGAATATTCTTCGCCCAAAAGATATCATCCCGATTGATTAGGTTATGGTGCCAGTAGCGGAAAAACATGATGATAAACGAGGCAAACATCACCACACCCACGAACGGGTGAAGGATGCGCGCCAGCTGTGGCGTACCCAGTACCTGCATCAGCCAGTTGAAGGACGGGAAGAAGAACCCCAGCCCGCTTATCGCCGCCAGCATGAAGCAGAAGGCGGTGACCCAGTGGTTGATGCGTTCCGGCGCGGTGTAGCGCACGATGGTGTCACGTTTTCTCATTTGCGCACCTCGTCTTTCTCTTCATGCAGGTTGTCGTCTTCCTCTTCCGCGCGGTTCGGACCAACGCCGACGTAGTGGAAGATGCTCGCTGCGAAGGTGGCAGCAAAACCGACCGCTGCCAGCGGTTTCCAGATGCCTTTCCAGAACTTCACGGTGGCGCTGATTTCCGGGTTCTCCGGCAGGCCGTGATACAGGTTCGGCTTGTCGGCGTGGTGGAGCACGTACATCACGTGCGTACCGCCAACCCCGGCCGGATCGTACAGGCCCGCATTGTCGTAACCACGAGTTTTCAGCTCGCCCACGCGCTCTGCCGCCAGCGTTTTCATATCCTCTTTGGAGCCAAAGTGGATAGCGCCGGTTGGGCAGGTCTTCACGCACGCTGGCTCCTGGCCGACGGTGACGCGGTCTACGCACAGCGTGCATTTGTAGACGCGATTGTCTTCCGGGTTCAGGCGCGGAACGTCGAACGGGCAGCCCGCGATGCAGTAGCCGCAGCCGATACACTGTTCGGACTGGAAGTCGACGATGCCGTTGGCATACTGAATGATAGCCCCTTCTGACGGACATGCCTTCAGGCAGCCCGGATCCGCACAGTGCATACAGCCGTCTTTGCGGATAAGCCATTCCAGTTTGTCGTTCTGCTCCACTTCCGAGAAACGCATCACCGTCCAGGACTTGGCGGTCAGGTCCGCCGGGTTGTCATACACCCCGACGTTGTGACCGACTTCGTCACGCAGGTCGTTCCACTCTGAACACGCCACCTGACAGGCTTTACAGCCGATACAGGTGGTCACGTCGATAAGCTTCGCCACTTCCTGCTGGTGGTCCCGCGCCTGAGGCGCGGGCGTGAAACCGTTAGTCGCGGAACGACGGATAATGTCTTGAGATTGATAAGCCATAAGTCGTCTCCGTTACACCTTTTCCACGTTCACGAGGAAGGCCTTAAACTCCGGCGTCTGCGTGTTCGCATCGCCGACGAACGGCGTCAGGGTGTTCGCAATGAACCCTTTCTTCGCCACACCCTCATAGCCCCAGTGGATCGGGATACCGATGGTGTCCACCTCCTGACCGTGAACGTTCAGCGTGCGGATACGCTTGGTCACCACCGCCTTGGCTTTAATATAGCCGCGGTTAGAGGAGACCTTCACGGTATCGCCATGGGCGATGCCGAGCTTGCCCGCCAGCTTCTCGCCGATCTCCACAAACTGTTCCGGCTGCGCGATGGCGTTAAGCAGCGCGTGCTTGGTCCAGTAGTGGAAGTGCTCGGTCAGACGGTAGGTGGTGCCCACGTACGGGAACTTGTCCTTTTTACCCAGCGCTTCGAAATCGCCCTTGAAGATACGGGCTGCCGGGTTAGAGACCACGTTCGGGTGCAGCGGGTTGGTACCCAGCGGCGTCTCAAACGGCTCGTAGTGTTCCGGGAACGGACCTTCCGCCATCTTATCGATAGCAAACAGGCGTCCCATCCCTTCAGGCTGCATGATAAACGGCCCAACGTCGCTGCCCGGTGCGGCAGTGCTGTAGTCCGGAATATCCACGCCGCCCCATTTCGCGCCGTCCCACTTCAGAAGCTGACGCTTCGGATCCCACGGGTTGCCCTGCGGGTCAGCGGATGCGCGGTTATAGAGAATGCGGCGGTTAAGCGGCCATGCCCATGCCCAGCCCAGCGTATTGCCAAGGCCCGACGGGTCTGCGTTGTCGCGGTTGGCCATCTGGTTGCCTTTTGGCGTCCAGCTACCGGCAAAGATCCAGCAGCCGCTTGACGTGGTGCCGTCATCGCGCAGGTGCGCGAAGGTGCTGAGCTGATCGCCTTTCTTCGCCAGCACGGTACCGGTGGCCGGGTCGATAACGTCCGCCAGCGCCTTGCCGTTGCTCTCCATCGCCACTTCTTCCGGTGCAGGGTTTTCCGGCGTCGAGTAGTTCCAGGTCATGTTCAGCACCGGTTCCGGGTTCGCGCCGCCTTCTTCCGCATACATCTTACGCAGGCGTAAGAAGATACCGGCCAGGATCTCGCCGTCGTTCATGGCGATGCCCGGGGCGTCCGCGCCTTTCCAGTGCCACTGCAGCCAGCGTCCGGAGTTAACGATAGAACCGTTCTCTTCCGCGAAGCAGGTAGACGGCAGACGGAACACTTCGGTCTGAATCTTCGATGGATCGACGTCGTTCGATTCACCGTGGTTCTGCCAGAAGGTTGAGGTCTCGGTATTGAGCGGGTCAATCGTCACCAGGAACTTCAGCTTCGACAGGGACTCAACAACCTTGTTCTTGTTCGGGAACGAGGCAACCGGGTTAAAGCCCTGGCACAGATAGCCGTTCACTTTGCCCTGGTGCATCATCTCGAAATACTGCAGAACGTCGTAGCCTTTGTCCCACTTCGGCAGCCAGTCAAAGCCCCAGCTGTTTTCAGCCGTCGCTTTGTCGCCGAAGAAGGCTTTCATCATCGAGACGAAGAACTTCGGATAGTTGCCCCAGTAGTTTACCTGGCCTTCGAGCAGCGGTTTAGGCGTGCTGGCCGTCAGGTAGGTTTGCAGATCGGTCTGTTTCTCGTTTGGCAGGTTCATGTAACCCGGCAGGCTTTGAGACAGCAGGCCGAGGTCGGTCAGACCCTGAATGTTGGAGTGACCGCGCAGGGCGTTCACGCCGCCGCCTGCCATCCCCATGTTGCCGAGCAGGAGCTGAACCATCGCCATGGTACGGATGTTCTGCGCACCGATGGAGTGCTGCGTCCAGCCGAGGGCGTACAGGAACGACGCGGTTTTGTCTTTCGCGCTGGTCTCGGCGATAAGCTCGCACACCTTCAGGAAGTCGGCCTTCGGCGTACCGCAGATGTTTTCGACAACCTCCGGCGTGTAGCGGGAAACGTGCTCTTTCAGCAGGTTCCACACGCAGCGCGGATGTTGCAGGGTGGTATCGCGCTTCGCAAAGCCTTTTTCATCCAGCTCGTAGTTCCAGCTGGTTTTGTCGTATTTGCGTTTTTCGGCGTCGTAACCGCTGAACAGGCCATCTTCGAAGTGGTAATCCTCACGCACGATCAGGCTGGCGTTGGTATAGGCTTCGGTGTATTCGCGGTTATATTTTTCGTTGGTCATCAGGTACAGCAATACGCCTGACAGGAAAGTGATGTCAGTACCTGAACGAATAGGGGTGTAGAAATCCGCCACTGACGCAGTTCGCGTAAAGCGGGGATCGATCACAATCAGTTTCGCACCGTTGTGGATTTTGGCTTCCATCGCCCAGCGGAACCCGACAGGGTGCGCTTCAGCGGCGTTACCGCCCATCACCACAATGAGGTTGGCGTTCTTGATGTCGACCCAGTGGTTGGTCATCGCACCGCGACCAAATGTTGGAGCAAGACTTGCTACCGTTGGTCCGTGTCAGACACGCGCCTGGTTGTCGACCGCGAGCATACCGAGTGCGCGCGTAAATTTCTGGGTTAAATAACCGGTTTCGTTGCTGGAAGCAGAGGCACACAGCATCCCGGTGGAGAGCCAGCGGTTGACCGTGACGCCGTCGGCGTTTTTCTCAACAAAGTTGGCATCGCGGTCTTCTTTAATATGTTTTGCGATGCGGTCGAACGCTTCTTCCCAGCTGATTTGCTGCCATTTATCGGAGCCAGGCGCGCGATATTCAGGGAATTTGAGGCGGCTTTCGGAGTGGATAAAGTCCACCAGACCGGCCCCTTTCGGGCACAATGCGCCGCGGTTGACCGGATGATCCGGGTCGCCTTCGATATGGAAAATAGACGCTTTGGCGTTTTTAGCACCGTCGCCGAGGCTATACATCAACAGCCCGCAACCGACAGAGCAGTACGTACAGGTATTACGGGTTTCACGGGTGCGCAGCAGTTTATACTGCCGCGTTTCCGCCAGCGCTACGCCGGGCGCAAAGCCCAGTGCCGCTGCCGTGGTGCCTGCCATACCGCCAGCGCAGATCTTAAAGAACTGCCTTCTGCTGACCTGCATGGGTCACTCCTTGTTTCGACATTGCTTACATATGTAGTTTTAACTTCGCGGTTGAGAATTGACCGCAAAGGAGAAAAATTTGCGTTAATCCCTCAATTCCACGAGGGATATCATCAGAATACCACAATGTCGGTACAGCTGTTCTAATGGCGTTAATACAAAGTGAACGTATTATCACCCTGTTGACTATAAAGTGTGATATTAATCACATTATTAACCCCGCATGTTAAAGGGGTGTAGCACGCGTTTTGTTGTACCTCTCACAAGTGAGTAGGTAAACTTGATGCTGAAAAGTTGATCCATACTATGCGTAAGCCCTGTTGTTTGTGATGCAATAGCAGGCTCACCTCCGTGGTTGTTCAGGAATACCGCTGTGTCTAAACAAAACCGTGCTCCCCACTCGTCACCACTGCCTGCGGGTATAGTGGAACTGTCGGTACACAGACCGCCCCACATTACCCATGCCACGCCGGATTTTCTGGCGGAAGAGGTGCCCGTTGCGCTCGTTTACAACGGCATCTCGCACGTGGTGATGATGGCTTCGCCGAAAGATCTCGAACTGTTCGCCATCGGTTTTTCCCTCTCGGAAGGCATCATTGACCATCCGCAGGAGATCTACGGCATGGACGTGGTGCAGGCTTGCAACGGCCTTGAAGTGCAAATCGAACTCTCCAGCCGCCGCTTTATGGGGCTGAAAGAGCGCCGCCGTGCGCTGGCCGGGCGTACCGGCTGCGGTGTCTGTGGCGTTGAGCAACTCAATGATATTGGCAAACCCGTTGCGCCACTGCCGTTTACTCAGACCTTTGATCTGGCTCGCCTCGACCATGCGCTCGAGCACCTGAACGATGTACAGCCCATCGGCCAGCTGAGCGGCTGCACGCACGCGGCGGCATGGGTGTTGCCGTCGGGGGATATTGCCGGGGGGCATGAGGACGTTGGCCGCCACGTGGCCCTGGATAAGCTGCTCGGTCGCCGTGCGCGTGAAAGTGACGTCTGGAAGCAGGGGGCGGCACTCGTTTCCAGCCGCGCTAGCTATGAGATGGTGCAAAAATCGGCGATGTGCGGTGTGGAAATTCTGTTTGCGGTATCGGCGGCGACCACGCTGGCGGTGGAGGTGGCGGAGCGCTGCAACCTGACGCTGGTGGGCTTCTGCAAGCCGGGAAGGGCGACGATTTATACCCATCCGCAGCGGTTAATAGTTAATCAATAATTTTGAATGATAATAGCAAATCCTTCCGCTTTTAGTTGTTCATGATGAGGTCTAGTATATATCTCATCAAGGCACGGTGCCTTACCTAAACAACTTAATGAAAGGGTTTATATTATGAAAAGCATCAAAACTTTTGTCGCTGTAATCGCTCTGGCTACTTCTTTCGGTTCTTTCGCTGCACAGACCGTGACCGCAACCGCCTCTACCATTGATGGCGCAGAAGCTAAAATCGCGGCTCAGGCTCAGGATGCTGGCGCATCATCTTACAAAATTACCCAGGCGTTCTCAGGTAACCGCGTACACATGACTGCTGAACTGACTAAATAAGCTGTCACACCGTCGAAAGAGCGCCCCCGGGGCGCTTTTTTAGTTTATGCCCGCCACGCGCAGCAGCGCGGTTACGACTGCCGCCGCCACGATCACCACAATTAACGGCATCTTCCGCCAGGCCAGAAATACCGCAAACGCCACGCCCAGCACGCGCGCCATGCCTGCAAAGTGGTCACCTTCATAAAACGTGGTCGCCAGCGCCACGGAAAACAGCAATACCGTTGCCGCATCTGACAGCAGCGCCTGTGAACGCTCTGACAATGCCAGCCTGCTGCCCAGTTTCGCTCCGCCAAGACGCATCAGATACGTTCCCGCAGACAAAATGGCGATGCCGAGAATAAAAAACGTCATATTTCCCATTATTTTTTCCTCGCAGCGAGACCCAGTAAAGAGAGCAGCACCGGTAATCCCACCGGAGCAAACGGCACGGCGGCCAGCGACACAACGGCGCCGCTGCAGGCGCGGATCAGCGTGGTACGGTTTTTAAACGCGGGAACCACCAGCGCCAGCAATATGGCCGGGAATACCGCATCCAGCCCGATGGTTTCCGGGTCCGGCAGCAGCTTGCCGACCATGGCGCCCAGCAGGGCCCCCAGCGGCCAGACAATCGCCACGCCTAAACCACATAGCCAGTACGCCGCTTTGCGCTGTTCGGGCGTTTTTTGCGACAGGCCAAAGACCACGCTTTCGTCGTTCATGATGTGGCAGCCCAACAGGCTCAGGCCACGCTTGCCCACCAGTTCACGGACCGTCACGCCAAACGGCACGTGCCGCGCGTTGACCAGCAACCCCGCGGCCGCGGCCGCCAGCGGGTTACCGCCGCTTGCCACAATGCCAATAAACATAAACTCTGACGCGCCCGCGAGTACGGTGATGGAGAGTACAAACGGTACCCAGACCGGGAAACCGTAGGCCATCGCCAGGGAGCCGTATGACATCCCGACCACGCCGACCGCGAGGCAGACCAGGATGATTGCTTTTATGGTGTCGCCTTTCAGGCAAGAGAGATGATGCTTCATACATTTTTAGCCATATCGAACGTGTATCCATTATAATGAACGCAACAGAAGTGTTTTTCAAGATGAACGATTCGTTCGGTTTATAGAACAAAGAGGCCGTTATATGACGCAGCCAATCAGCCTGATCGCTAAAAGTCTGGTGCGGGAACGCCTGCGAACCGGGCTTTCACTGGCGGAAATCGCTCGCCGTGCCGGGATCGCTAAATCCACGCTTTCTCAGCTTGAGTCCGGTAACGGTAACCCTAGCCTGGAAACGCTGTGGTCGCTTTGCGTGGCGCTGGATATACCTTTCGCCCGCCTGCTTGAACCACAGCAGCCTACCACTCAGGTGATCCGTCGTGGTGAAGGTACGAAGGTCGTTGCCGGGCAGGCCAACTACGAGGCGATACTGCTGGCGGCATGTCCGCCTGGCGCACGACGCGACGTATACCTCCTGCTTACCCAGCCGGGCGCAGACCGCATTTCCCAGCCGCATCCGCCGGGGTCCGTTGAACATATTATTGTGACGCAGGGGCGTGCGTTAGTGGGCCTGATCGACGCGGCCGAAGAACTCGGCCCGGGAGATTACATCTGTTATCCCGCCGATCTACCGCATATCTTTAAGGCGCTGAAGCCGGATACGCACGCGCTGCTGGTGGCGGAACAAAACTAACCCGACAATGCTGCCATCATCGCGGCAGCATCTTCCGTTAACCTCCTGAGTGAATTACCCATTTCGGCTTTTGTCAGAATGCGAATAACCTTATAAAAACTACGGCATTGATAATCATTTTCAATATCATTTAATTAACTATAATGAACCAACTGCTTACGCGGCATTAACAGCTGTGCCGCCCGACAATAATGGAGAGGATTATGAGTTATACACTGCCATCCCTGCCGTATGCCTACGACGCACTGGAACCGCATTTCGACAAGCAGACGATGGAAATCCATCACACTAAACACCACCAGACCTATGTGAACAACGCGAACGCCGCGCTGGAAAGCCTGCCAGAGTTCGCTAACCTGTCTGCTGAAGAGCTGATCACCAGGCTGGACCAGCTGCCAGCGGACAAGAAAACCGTTCTGCGTAACAACGCTGGCGGCCACGCTAACCACAGCCTGTTCTGGAAAGGCCTGAAGACCGGTACCACCCTTCAGGGCGACCTGAAAGCGGCTATCGAGCGCGACTTCGGTTCCGTTGACAACTTCAAAGCGGAATTCGAAAAAGCCGCTGCAACCCGTTTCGGCTCTGGCTGGGCGTGGCTGGTTCTGAAAGGCGACAAGCTGGCGGTGGTTTCTACTGCTAACCAGGACTCCCCGCTGATGGGTGAAGCAATTTCTGGCGCATCCGGCTTCCCAATCCTGGGTCTGGACGTTTGGGAACACGCTTACTACCTGAAATTCCAGAACCGTCGTCCGGACTACATCAAAGCCTTCTGGGACGTGGTGAACTGGGACGAAGCAGCAGCACGTTTCGCCGCTAAAAAATAAGGTTGCATAGACGCCTGTGAGAAGCGAGTCTTATGACTCGCTTTTTTTGTATCTGCGTAATGGAGGCAGCAATGCATTACCCGGTGAACGTGTTTACAGGCAAGGTAAGGGAGTACGACGGCAGCCGCCCGAGTGCCATCGCCAAAATTCAGGTCGACGGTGAGTTGACGTTAACCGACCTCGGGCTTGCGGGTGACGAGCAGGCCGAAAAGAAAATCCACGGCGGGCCCGATCGCGCGCTGTGCCACTACCCGCGTGAACACTATCAGCACTGGAAAACCGAGTTTCCCGAGCAGGCGGACCTCTTTGTTGCCCCC
Organism: Enterobacter sp. WP_7_1; assembly: GCF_003688535.1. Classification (NCBI taxonomy): domain Bacteria; kingdom Pseudomonadati; phylum Pseudomonadota; class Gammaproteobacteria; order Enterobacterales; family Enterobacteriaceae; genus Enterobacter; species Enterobacter sp. WP_7_1. The sequence goes on from NZ_REFK01000009.1 coordinate 37,726, forward strand.
GCGTTTGGCGAGAATCTCTCCACCGAAGGGCTCACCGAAAAGAACGTGTTTATTGGTGATATCTACCGCTGGGGCGATGCTCTGATTCAGGTGACGCAGCCACGCTCGCCGTGCTTCAAGCTCAACTACCATTTCGGCATTCAGGATATGTCTGCCCAGCTGCAAAAAGCGGGTAAAACCGGCTGGCTGTATCGCGTGGTGCTGGCGGGACAGGTTTCAGCGGACGCGCCGCTTGAACTGGCGTCGCGCCTGAGCGATGTGTCTGTTTATGACGCCTGCGCCATTGCCTGGCATATGCCGTTTGATGACGAGCAGTATCACCATCTGCTGTCGGCGGCGGGGTTATCGACCAGCTGGACAAGAACGATGCAGAAGCGGCGTTTAAGCAGCAGGATCGAGGATAATTCGCGGAGATTGTGGGGGAAGTAGTCCTCCGCAGAAAGTAGGCCGGGTAAGGCGAAGCCGCCACCCGGCACTAACAGCTACGAACGCTTATACAACGGTAGCCAGAGCGTTAACCGTAGTCCACCCAGCGGGCTGTCGTCGGCTTTCACCCAGCCACGGTGCTGCTGCATGGCGGTTTCAACAATCGCCAGACCCAGTCCCGTACCGCCCGATTCCCGGTCGCGCGCCTCATCGGTACGATAGAACGGACGGAAAATCTGCTCGCGGTCTTCCGGGCTCACGCCTGGGCCGTCATCATCGACAATGACGGTGATCCCGTCTTTATCCACCGAGAACGCCACCTCAATCTTCGTATGCGAGTAGCGAAGGGCGTTACGCACGATGTTCTCCAGCGCGCTTTCCAGCGTGTTGGGGTTACCGTACAGCGGCCACGGGCCCGGCGGGAAGTTGACGGTGAAGGATTTACCCATCTGTTCCGCTTCGAACGCCGCGTTGTCCAGCACCTCGTGCCACAGGTGATTGGCTTTCACCGTTTCGCTTACCAGCGCGTTTTTCTGCTGATTGCGCGACATGACCAGCAGGTCGTTGATCATGCTGTCCAGGCGGTGCGCTTCCGTTTCAATACGCTCCAGCTCTTTGCTCTCACCGCTGCGGCGGCGCAGCAGCGCGGTGCCAAGCTGCAAGCGCGTAAGCGGGGTACGCAGCTCGTGCGAGATATCCGACAACAGACGTTGCTGTGCGGTCATCATGCGGTCGAGCGCGCTCACCATCTGGTTAAAACTGGTTCCGGCGGCAAGGAACTCCTGCGGACCTGCTTCCAGTTCAGGGTGCTGTCGCAGGTTACCCTGCGCCACTTCATCGGCGGCATTTTTCAGCTTGCGCGCCGGTTTTGCCAGGCTCCACGCCAGCCATAACAGCAGCGGCGAGCTGACCAGCATGGTGACAATCAGCAGCAGGAGAGGGCGGTCAAACAGCAGGTTGATAAAATCAGACTGGGAGTTGCTCGCCGGACGGATCAGGTAGAGCTGATAATTATCCTCTCCGTCCCTGACGGAGAAAGGCCCCACCATTTCTACGCGGCCATATTTCTTCTTCTGGGGATGATCGGCGTTATCCGCCTGGCCAATGAAGTTGCGGATAATCTGCATTTCATTGCGATCGGCCCCAATCACGCGGCCTTCGCTGGTCACTAGCAGCAGGCGTTGTCCGGGCGGCGCCCACTTGTCGATAGCGCGAAACAGCCTGCGCCACCACATTAAATCGTTCGGCGGATCGTTTGCCAGCTCGGCTTCCACGTGCTGCTCGATCATCACGCCCTGACGTTGCTCGCTGTCGAGAAGCTCCGTCATCTGGCGTGAGTCGAGTTTTGGCAACATCAGTACGAGCATTAAAACCAGTGCCAGCGTCAGCCAGAAGATGGCGAAGATGCGGGCGGTTAAGCTTCCTATCATGAAGCAGAAACCATCAGATAACCGCGACCACGCAGGGTTTTAAACCATGGGTGACCGTCTTTACGCTCCGGCAGCTTACGGCGCAGGTTAGAGATGTGCATGTCGATGGCGCGGTCAAACGGGGTGAGGCGTTTGCCCAGCACTTCCTGGCTTAGATGTTCACGCGAAACCACCTGGCCGAGGTGCTGCGCCAGCAGATACAGCAGGGTGAACTCCGTGCCGGTCAGTTCCAGCGTCTGGCCATCAAAGCTTGCTTCCTGACGGCCCGGGTTCAGGCTCAGGGAGTCGACTTCAAGGGTGGGTGAGCTGTTGTCGGTATTTTGCTGCTGCTCGCTCCAGTGGGAACGACGCAGGATAGCGCGAATACGGGCAACCAGTTCACGGTCGTTAAACGGCTTGGGTAAATAGTCATCCGCGCCCAGCTCAAGGCCGAGTACGCGGTCAAGTTCGCTGCCGCGCGCGGTCAGCATGATTACGGGAGTCTGGTGTGTCTGGCGAAGCTCTTTCAACGTATCAATACCGTTTTTCTTCGGCATCATCACGTCGAGCAAAAGTAAATCGATGCTGTCGTCAAGGAGACTCAGCGCCTGCTCGCCATCATGGGCAACCAGGACGTTGAAACCTTCCATGTCGAGCAACTCCTTTAAAAGGGATGTGAGCTCTCGGTCATCATCAACTAACAGGATTTTATTCATTGTTTAAATACCTCCGAGGCAGAAATTACGACATCAAGGCTGTCTAATCCATGACTTTACGTTGTTTTACACCCCCTGACGCATGTTTGCAGCCTGAATCGTAGACTGTCTCTCGTTGAATCGCGACACGAAAGATTTTGGGAGCAAGTGATGCGCAAAGTTACCGCTGCCGTCATGGCCTCAACGCTGGCGTTCAGTGCGTTTAGCCAGGCTGCTGAAGCTATCATCAGCGATAACAGTCCCTTACAAGAGGGTGCAACGCAGAACAGCAGCCAAAGCCATATGTTTGACGGCATAAGTTTAACCGAACATCAGCGTCAACAGATGCGAGATCTGATGCAGAGGGCACGACACGACCAGCCCCCTGTTAATGTTAGCGAAATGGAGACAATGCATCGCCTTGTCACCGCAGAAAATTTTGACGAAAGCGCTGTACGCGCTCAGGCCGAAAAAATGGCACAAGAACAGGTTGCCCGCCAGGTAGAGTTGGCGAAGGTCCGCAACCAGATGTTCCACCTGCTAACGCCCGAGCAGCAAGCGGTTTTGAATACGAAACATCAGCAGCGAATGGACCAGCTGCGTGAGGTTGCACGGATGCAGCGAAGCTCAGAAACGACGTTTTTCAGTAGCAATAGCAGTACCCGTAGTAACCAGTAAACCCTGTTTTCCTTGCCATAGACACCATCCCTGTCTTCCCCCACATGATGTGGGGGTTTTTTTTGCCCCGCATCCGCGCTGTTAACCGTTTATTCATCCTTAGACTCCCCATGCTTCCGTTATACTAGCGGCATGACATGACAGGAGCGTTTATGAATCAATCCTATGGAAGACTGGTAAGCCGGGCCGCCATTGCGGCGACCGTCATGGCCTCCAGCCTGTTGCTGATTAAAATCTTTGCCTGGTGGTACACCGGCTCGGTCAGTATTCTGGCGGCGCTGGTGGACTCGCTGATGGACATTGCCGCCTCGTTGACCAACCTGCTGGTGGTGCGTTACTCGCTGCAGCCAGCGGATGAAGAGCACACATTTGGGCACGGCAAAGCGGAGTCGCTGGCCGCGCTGGCGCAAAGTATGTTCATTTCCGGCTCTGCGCTGTTCCTGTTTTTAACCGGCATTCAGCATCTCGTTTCGCCGACACCGATGAACGATCCCGGCGTGGGCGTAGTTGTGACGATCGTTGCCCTTATATGCACACTTGTTCTGGTAACGTTCCAGCGCTGGGTTGTTCGCAAAACGCAAAGTCAGGCTGTACGGGCGGATATGCTTCATTATCAATCTGATGTTATGATGAATGGGGCTATTCTTATTGCGCTCGGTCTGGCCTGGTATGGCTGGCATCGCGCCGATGCGTTATTTGCGTTAGGGATTGGTATCTATATTTTATATAGCGCCCTGCGGATGGGGTATGAAGCGGTGCAATCACTGCTTGACCGCGCCCTCCCGGACTCAGAACGTAATGAAATTTTTTCTATCGTGACCTCCTGGCCCGGCGTCAGCGGTGCACACGATCTTCGAACGCGGCAGTCAGGGCCGACCCGCTTTATTCAGATTCATATTGAAATGGAAGACAACCTGCCACTGGTTCAGGCTCACGTTATTGCTGAGCAGGTCGAGCAGGCGATTTTGCAGCGTTTTCCTGGTTCAGACGTCATCATTCACCAGGATCCCTGCTCGGTTGTACCCGGTCATGTTGGGCTTTCGTAATTCGTTGTAAAAAAGTGAGCCAGGCCAGCATTTTGTGTATAAATTACCGCCGTTTGGTCTGACCTGAATCAATTCAGCTGGAAGGGATTGATATACTATTTGCAGTATTCGTTGGTCGATAAGTTTCTTCCGGCAACAGATTTCAATTTTGCATTCCTAAGTTCAGAGGTAGTCATGATTAAGAAAATCGGTGTGTTGACAAGCGGCGGTGATGCGCCGGGCATGAACGCGGCAATTCGTGGTGTTGTCCGTGCAGCGCTGACGGAAGGCCTGGAAGTTTTTGGCGTTTATGACGGTTATCTGGGCCTGTATGAAGATCGTATGGTTCAGCTCGACCGTTACAGCGTGTCTGACATGATCAACCGTGGCGGCACTTTCCTCGGTTCCGCGCGCTTCCCGGAATTCCGTGATGAACACGTTCGTGAAGTGGCTATCGAAAACATGAAGAAACGCGGTCTGGACGCCCTGGTGGTTATCGGCGGTGACGGCTCCTACATGGGTGCAAAACGTCTGACCGAAATGGGCTTCCCGTGCATCGGTCTGCCGGGCACCATCGACAACGACATCAAAGGTACTGACTACACTATCGGCTTCTTTACTGCACTGGGAACCGTTGTTGAAGCGATTGACCGTCTGCGTGACACCTCGTCTTCTCACCAGCGTATCTCTATCGTTGAAGTAATGGGCCGTTACTGCGGCGACCTGACGCTGGCGGCAGCCATTGCGGGCGGTTGCGAATTTATCGTCGTGCCAGAAGTCGAATTTAGCCGTGAAGATCTGGTGGCTGAAATCAAAGCGGGCATCGCGAAGGGTAAAAAACACGCGATCGTGGCTATTACAGAGCACATCTGCGACGTTGACGAGCTGGCGAAGTACATCGAAGCCGAAACCAAACGCGAAACCCGCGCGACCGTACTGGGCCACATCCAGCGCGGCGGCTCCCCAGGCCCTTACGACCGTATTCTGGCGTCCCGTATGGGCGCGTACGCTATCGATCTGCTGCTGCAGGGTCACGGCGGCCGCTGCGTCGGTATTCAGAACGAAAAACTGGTTCACCATGACATCATCGACGCGATTGAAAACATGAAGCGTCCGTTCAAAGGTGACTGGCTGGACTGCGCGAAAAAACTGTACTGATCGGCTCTGTTGCCCGGTGGCGGCAAGGTAAATGCAAAACGGTAACCCAAGGGTTACCGTTTTTTTATGGTTGCTCCCTCTCCCGTGGGAGAGGGTTGGGGTGAGGGCATCAGGCCGCTCATCCACTTCTTTTATTCCACTAAGTTATAGCCAATCTTTTTTTATTCTTTAATCCGCGATTCGCTTTCTGGCACGCTGCATTCATCAAAACACTACACAAGAGAGCTGGGCGATGAATAAATGGGGCGTGGGTTTAACATTATTGCTGGCATCGACCAGCGTTCTGGCTAAGGATATCCAGTTACTGAACGTGTCATACGACCCGACGCGTGAACTGTACGAGCAATACAACAAAGCGTTCGCGGCACACTGGAAGCAGGAAACCGGCGACAACGTGGTGGTTCGCCAGTCTCACGGTGGTTCTGGTAAGCAGGCGACCTCCGTCATCAACGGGATTGAAGCCGACGTGGTGACCCTGGCGCTGGCCTACGATGTCGACGCTATCGCCGAGCGTGGCCGCATCGACAAAAACTGGATCAAACGCCTGCCGGATAACTCCGCGCCCTACACCTCGACCATCGTCTTCCTGGTGCGTAAAGGAAACCCGAAACAAATTAAAGACTGGAACGACCTGATAAAACCGGGCGTTTCTGTAATTACCCCGAACCCGAAAAGCTCCGGCGGCGCTCGCTGGAACTACCTGGGCGCGTGGGGTTATGCACTGCACCACAACAATGGCGACCAGGCCAAAGCGCAGGAATTCGTGAAGGCGCTGTATAAAAACGTTGAGGTGCTGGACTCCGGCGCGCGTGGCGCCACCAACACCTTCGTCGAGCGCGGGATTGGCGACGTGCTGATCGCATGGGAAAACGAAGCCCTGCTGGCCACCAACGAGCTGGGAAAAGACAAGTTCGAGATTGTGACCCCAAGCGAGTCTATTCTTGCCGAGCCGACTGTTTCCGTGGTCGACAAAGTGGTTGAGAAAAAAGATACCAAAGCGGTGGCGGAAGCCTATCTGAAGTATCTGTACTCGCCAGAAGGCCAGGAAATTGCGGCGAAAAACTTCTATCGTCCACGCGATCCGGCCGTTGCGAAAAAATACGAAAGCGTATTCCCTAAACTGAAACTCTTCACCATCGATGACGAGTTCGGCGGTTGGACCAAAGCGCAGAAAGAGCACTTCTCTAACGGTGGCACTTTCGACCAGATCAGCCAGCGCTAACCATTAGCCAATGACACGGTAACCCGGCGTGAGAAATCCGCCGGGTTTTTTATTTGGTCATCATTTTGCGTTACTCTTTTGCCTCTATTGAAAACAGGGAACGCGTTGTGAAAAAAATTATCTTATTGATCCTCATTGTCATCGCCCTTGCCGCTGGCGGCGTGTACTGGATGAAGGCGGGTAATCCGAATGCGTTGCGCCATATCGTTCTCGACCAGTGTGTGCCGAATCAGATCCAGAACCGTAACCCGGCACCCTGCGCGCAGGTGAAAACGGATGCAGGCTATGTGGTATTTAAAGATCGCAACGGGCCGCTGCAATACCTGTTGATGCCGACATATCGCATCAACGGCACCGAGAGCCCGCTATTGACCGACGCTCATACGCCGAACTTTTTCTGGCTGGCGTGGCAGTCGCGCAGCTTTATGACCCTGAAGCGTGGATCCGAGGTGCCTGACAGCGCCATTTCGCTGACGATTAACTCCCCGACAGGGCGCACGCAGAACCACTTTCATATTCATATCTCCTGCCTGCGCCCGGACGTGCGCGAGAAGCTCAACGCGGCACAGGGAGAAATCAGCACCCAGTGGCTGCCTCTTCCTGGGGGGCTGGAAGGACATGAGTATCTTGCTCGCCGCGTGACGGAGAATGAACTGGTCCAGCGCAGCCCGTTTATGATGCTGGCTGAAGAGCTGCCGGAAGCGCGCGACCATATGGGGCGCTTTGCCCTGGCGATGGCGCAGCAGTCGGACGGCTCTTTTGTTTTGCTGGCGACCGAGCGTAACCTGCTCACGCTTAACCGCGCGTCTGCGGAGGAACTGCAGGATCATCAATGCACTATCCTGAAGTAACCCCACCATAAATCGCGTTTACTCGGGCTGCCTGTCACCGTAGACTTGCTGAAAAATTCTACAGGAGACAGGTATGTCGCTCTGGTTAACGCATCCTCTGCTGCTGCCCTCACTGATCGTTGGCGTCACCATCGTGCTGTGGGCGACGTCGCTATTGCCGGAATTTATCACCGCGCTGCTGTTCTTCACGGCGGCGATGACCGCCAGAATCGCCCCGCCAGAGGTCATCTTCGGCGGTTTTGCCTCGTCGGCTTTCTGGCTGGTCTTCAGCGGCTTTGTGCTCGGCGTGGCGATCCGTAAAACCGGACTGGCGGACAGGGCCGCCCGGGCGCTGTCGTCAAAGCTCACCGACTCCTGGGTGTTGATGGTGGCGAGCGTGGTGCTGCTGAGCTATGCGCTGGCGTTTGTGATGCCGTCGAACATGGGGCGTATTGCGCTGCTGATGCCGATTGTCGCGGCGATGGCAAAACGCGGCGGTATCGCCGACGGCTCCCGCGCCTGGTATGGGCTGGCGCTGGCGGTGGGGTTCGGGACTTTCCAGCTTTCGGCGACGATCCTGCCTGCAAACGTCCCCAATCTGGTAATGAGCGGTGCGGCGGAAGGTTCGTACGGTATCCATCTGAACTATGTCCCGTATCTGCTGCTGCACACGCCGGTGCTCGGTATTCTCAAAGGCCTGATCCTGATTGGCCTGATCTGCTGGCTATTTCCCGGTAGCCCGAAACCGCCGAAGGAACAGGCGCCGTCTGAGCCTATGGGGCGGGATGAAAAGCGTCTCGCCTGGCTGCTGGCGGTGGTGCTGGGGATGTGGGTGACGGAGAGCTGGCACGGCGTGGGGCCGGCGTGGACGGGGCTGGCGGCGTCGATCGTCGTCATGCTGCCGCGCGTTGGCTTTATCACCGGGGAAGAATTTTCAGCGGGCGTGAACATGCGCACCTGTATTTACGTCGCGGGTATTCTTGGGCTTGCGATCGTGGTGACGCAAACCGGTATCGGAACGGCAGTAGGTGAGGCGTTGCTACGCATTATGCCGCTGGATGCAGACAGACCGTTCACCAGTTTCCTGGCGCTGACCGGTATTACCACCGCGCTCAACTTCATTATGACCGCCAACGGCGTGCCGGCGCTGTACACCACGCTGGCGCAGAGTTTTTCGGACGCGACCGGTTTCCCGCTGCTGTCGGTGATCATGATTCAGGTGCTGGGCTATTCCACGCCGCTGCTGCCGTATCAGGCGTCTCCGATTGTGGTGGCGATGGGGTTAGGAAAGGTGCCTGCAAGGGCGGGGATGGTGCTCTGTCTGGCGCTGGCGATAGCAACCTATCTGGTGCTGCTGCCGCTGAATTATCTGTGGTTTAGTTTGCTGGGGAAAGTGTAGTTCGGTGCGAGCGGTTTCCCTTCACCCCAACCCTCTCCCAAAGGGAGAGGGAGGAGAAGAGCGGCGGGTAAGCGCAAGCGCCACCCGCCGCAAAGGCAATTACGCCTGTTTAGCCGCTTCTGCTGCCTTAACGATCACCGCGAAAGCGTCAGCTTTCAGGGATGCACCGCCAACCAGCGCGCCATCGATGTCTGGCTGGGTGAACAGCTCAGCAGCGTTGGAGGCGTTTACGGAACCGCCGTACTGAATAATCACTTGCTCAGCGACCTTCGCGTCGGCTTTAGCAATGTGGTCACGAATGAATTTGTGAACCGCCTGAGCCTGCGCAGGGGTTGCAGATTTGCCGGTACCGATCGCCCAGACTGGCTCGTATGCGATTACCGCGCCTTCGAACGCTGCCGCGCCCTGAGTTTTCAGCACTGCGTCGATCTGACGTGCGCACACTTCTTCGGTTTTGCCCGCTTCGTTTTCCGCTTCGGTTTCACCGATGCACAGAACCGGGATCAGACCCTGCTCTTTCAGCACGGCGAATTTCTTCGCGATGAACTCATCGGATTCTTTGTGATAGGTGCGACGCTCGGAGTGGCCGATGATGATGTATTTCGCGCCGATATCTTTCAGCATTTCAGCGGAGGTTTCACCGGTGAACGCGCCAGACAGGTTAACGTCAACGTTCTGCGCACCCAGGATGATGTGGCTGCCGTCAGCGGCGTGTTTAGCCAGATCCAGGTACATATCCGGCGGAGCGATAGCAACCGCGCAGCCCGTCACGCCAGCCAGCTCTTTACGCAGGTTCGCAACCAGCTCGTTTACCATGTGGCGGCTGCCGTTCAGTTTCCAGTTACCCATCACTAAAGGATGTCGCATTTCAATTCTCCACGCTAAATAAGCGAATTAAGGAATATGGCCACCCTGTCGGGCAGCATGGTCTGTGAATCAGTATAGAGATTTTCCCTCGAAAGGCTTTGCTTTTTGTCATTAATTCGCCCCGCCGAGGGTGTCAGATAGTGCCAGCTTAATCGGTTCAACAGCGAAGGTCAGTCCTTTTTCGCCGTTGTCCGCCACAACATAGCGGATCGCGCCTTCAGTATCAGCGTAGTAACGCTTGTTTTTCCCGGCGGTAAGGAGTTTTTGCAGCTTTTGCTGACTTTGCTTTTTCGTCAGCGCAGGGGTAAAGGCCTGCAGTACCGCGCTCATGTACTCCAGCGCTTTCGCCTTCGCAGCTTTCTGCTCTGGCCCCTGTATCGGCAGCCAGGTGATTTGCATGCTTTTGATTTTTAACGTACCGCGCTCCAGCGCCGTAGATGCATACAAATTCTCATTTATCTTGCTTGCCGCACGGGTCAGTGTGGGGGTATCGCGTGAGCCATCAATGGCGCGAAACTCATCCAGCGGCAGCGTGGGGTTGGTCTGATTGAAGGTTTCACGAAACTGGCTGATGGACTGATCGAAGGACGGCGCGCCCGCCAGCAGATACGGTGCTGTGGTCGGGGCAGTGGTTTCGGCGGCGTGCAGGGGATAACCCGCGCTGAGCAGCGCTAAACACAGGAAAAGAGAACGTGCCGAACTTTTCATCAACATTGCCCCTGGCCGTAAGTGCTCATGATTAAAACGATATCTGGTCGGCTTGTCAAAAGGTCACAACTCCAGGGTAAAATGCGCGCTATACGATAATAAGGAACCTTACATGACCATACAGCAGTGGCTGTTTTCATTCAAAGGGCGTATTGGACGCCGTGATTTCTGGATCTGGATGGTGACGTGGGTTGTCGCCATGCTGCTTCTGTTTTTCGTTGCTTACAACGCCTGGCTGAGCACGCAAACGGCGGCCTTCGCGCTGGTCTGTCTGCTATGGCCAACGGCGGCGGTTGTCGTAAAACGGCTGCACGATCGCGGACGTTCCGGCGCGTGGGCATTTCTGATTATTCTGGCGTGGATGCTGGTGGCGGGAAACTGGGCGATGCTTCCGTCCATCCTGCCGTGGGTCGTGGGCAGGCTGCTGCCGTCGGTCATCTTCGTGATGATGATTGTCGATCTGGGCGCGTTTATTGGCACCCAGAGCGAAAATAAATACGGTAAAGACACCGTTGAGGTGAAATACCGCTGATCACCAGTAGTGTTCGGCGGTCATATGGCCCGGTCGGCGACGAAGGTGTTTCGTCATCTGCCGGGTATCCTTCAGAAGCTGCTGCGTGTCACGAACCATCTGCGGGTTGCCGCACAGCATGACGTGGCTGGTTTCAGCGTTCAGCGGCAAACCCACCGCGTCTTCCAGGGCGCCACTCTCAATTAACGCCGGCACGCGACCGGTAAGCGCTCCTGCTACGGTTTCACGGCTGACCACCGTCTGAATCTTTAACTTCCCGCCGTACTGCTGTTCAAGCGCCTGCATTTGCGGCAAATAGCTCAGGTCTGCGGCGTAGCGCGCAGCGTGCACCAGCACGATGTTTTTAAAGCGCTCCAGGTCTTTGCCGTACTGCAAAATAGAGAGATAAGGGCCGATGGCCGTGCCGGTTGCCAGCATCCAGAGCGTGTCGCAGTCAGGGATCTCTTCAAGCACAAAGAAGCCTGCCGCTTCACTCACAATTTGCACCTCGTCGCCGGGCTTTAGGGCGGCAAGGCGCGGGCTGAGCTTACCGTCAGGAACGGTGACCAGATAGAACTCGAGATCCGGGTTATCAGGCGCGTTAACGTAAGAGTAGGCGCGCTGCACGCGCTCGCCGTCGACGTCCAGCCCCAGCTTCGCAAATTGCCCGGCTTTAAACGGGTGAACGGGAGCATGTACGGTGAGACTAAATAGCGCATCGGTCCAGAACTGTACCTTTGTGACTTTACCTGTTACCCAGTCCGCCATGATCTTCTCCTGTGCTGTTTCTCTGTTCTATCTTCCGTACTTGTGGTGACAATTTCCAGCCCGTCAGGGCCGGAAAGCTCTATCGATCAAACGGTTTTACAGAATGTGCGTCTGCACGTCCGGGTCTTTGCGGTCGAGATAGTGGATAGACTGGATGCGCCGAATGGTGCGTGATTTACCGCGGATCAGCAGCGTTTCAGTGGTGGCCATATTACCCTTGCGGGTGATGCCGTCCAGCAGATCGCCTTTGGTGATGCCGGTCGCCGAGAAGACAACGTTATCGCTACGCGCCATCTCGTCCAGAGCCAGCACTTTATTGGCCTCGATGCCCATCGCTTCGCAGCGCGCAAGCTCGTTTTCCCCGATACGGCGGTTCTCTTCATTATCGCCTTTCACCTCATGGCGGGGCAGCAGACGGGCCTGCATATCGCCATCCAGCGCGCGGATCACTGCCGCGGAGACCACACCTTCCGGCGCGCCGCCGATGCCGTACAGCACGTCGACTTCGCTGTCCGGCATGCAGGTCAGGATCGAGGCGGCAACGTCACCGTCAGGGATGGCAAACACGCGCACGCCGAGCTTTTGCATCTGCGCGATGGTGGCGTCGTGGCGCGGTTTCGCCAGAATCGTCACGGTAAGTTCGCTAAGGGGTTTGCCCAGGGCTTTGGCTATGTTGTGCAGGTTCTCTTCCAGCGGCAGGCTAAGGTCGATTGCGCCCTTCGCGCCAGGACCGACAATCAGCTTTTCCATGTACATATCCGGCGCGTTGAGGAAGCAGCCCTTATCGCCCACGGCCATCACCGCTAACGCATTGGCCTGACCCATTGCCGTCATACGGGTGCCTTCGATCGGGTCTACCGCGATATCTACGGCATCGCCTTTGCCGGTACCGACTTTTTCACCGATATAGAGCATCGGCGCTTCGTCGATCTCGCCTTCGCCGATCACGATGGTGCCGTCAATGTTGACCTGGTTAAGCACAATGCGCATGGCATGGACGGCTGCGCCGTCTGCGGTATTTTTGTCGCCACGACCCAGCCATTTATAGCCTGCAAGGGCGGCCGCTTCGGTGACGCGGGAAAACTCGATAGCAAGTTCACGTTTCATGAGGTACTCGTGCAATCAAAAGGAATTGCACGAAGTTTATCACAGAGTGGGTAAGGTGCGGTCTGTACTCCCCTCACCCTAACCCTCTCCCCTTTGGGGAGAGGGCCGGGGTGAGGGGTGAGTCTGTCTTACTCTTCGTGATCTTCCCACGCCAGGGCGCGTTTCACCGCTTTTTTCCAGCCGCTGTAGCGGAAGTTACGCTCGGTGGTTTCGATGCCCGGACGGAACTCGCGTTCGATAACCGCTTTTTCCTGCAGCTCGTCCAAGTTCTGCCAGAAGCCTACCGCCAGACCGGCAAGGTACGCCGCGCCCAGCGCCGTAACTTCACGCACTTCAGGGCGCTCAACGCGGGTGCCGAGAATGTCGGACTGGAACTGCATCAGGAAGTTATTCGCTACCGCACCGCCGTCCACGCGCAGGGCGTGCAGACGAATGCCGGAGTCAGCCTGCATCGCTTCCAGCACGTCGCGCGTCTGGTAGGCGATGGATTCGAGAGTAGCGCGAATAATGTGGTTAGAGTTCACACCGCGCGTCAGGCCGAAAATCGCCCCGCGTGCATACGGATCCCAGTACGGTGCGCCCAGACCGGTGAACGCAGGCACCACGTACACGCCGTTGGTGTCTTTCACTTTGGTCGCGAAGTACTCGGAGTCGAACGCATCGCTGATCAGCTTCATCTCGTCGCGCAGCCACTGAATGGATGCACCCGCCATGAACACCGCACCTTCCAGCGCATAGTTCACTTCGCCGCGCGGGCCGCAGGCGATGGTGGTCAGCAGGCCGTTTTCTGATTTCACCGCTTTCTCGCCGGTGTTCATCAGCATAAAGCAGCCGGTACCGTAGGTGTTCTTCGCCATCCCTTCCTTGACGCACAGCTGGCCGAACAGCGCCGCCTGCTGGTCACCGGCGATACCGGCGATAGGAATACGGGTGCCGCCTTTACCGCCGATGTTAGTCTGACCGTACACTTCTGAAGACTTACGCACCTCAGGCAGCATCGCGCGCGGAATGTCCAGCGCGTCCAGCATCTTGTCATCCCACTCCAGGGTGTTGATGTTGAACAGCATGGTACGCGAGGCGTTGGTGTAGTCGGTGACGTGAACGCGTCCCTGGGTCATCTTCCAGATAAGCCAGGTATCGACGGTACCGAACAGCAGCTCGCCGCGTTTAGCACGCTCGCGTGAACCTTCTACGTGGTCGAGGATCCATTTCACTTTGGTGCCGGAGAAATACGGGTCAACCACCAGACCGGTGGCGCTGCGCACGTACTCTTCCATACCGTCGCGCTTCAGCTGTTCGCAGATCTCTGATGTACGGCGGCACTGCCAGACGATAGCGTTGTAAATAGGCTTACCAGTTTCACGTTCCCAGACAATCGTCGTTTCACGCTGGTTGGTAATACCAATCGCGGCAATCTCGTCGGAACTGATATCGGCTTTCGCCAGCACTTCAACCAGCGTGGAGCTTTGCGATGCCCAAATCTCCATCGGGTCGTGTTCTACCCAGCCTGGACGAGGATAAATTTGCTCAAATTCGCGCTGTGACACGCTGACGATGTTCGCGTCATGATCCATTACGACAGCGCGGGAGCTGGTAGTGCCCTGGTCGAGCGCAACGATATATTTTTTTTCGGTCATGGTATGTGTCCCGTAGTCAGATTACAGCGAAGCTTTTTGTTGTGCGGTAGAAGTCGTTTCCTTCTCCTCTTCCACACAGGTGTCGCACGGTAAGTGGCGACCAATTAATTTGCGGTAGCTAAACGCACCCAGCGCAGCCCCGACAACCGGCGCAAACAGCGGTACCAGGAAGTAAGGAATGTCTTTGCCGCCGGTGAAGGCCACGTCGCCCCAGCCAGCGATAAAGGCGAAGGCTTTTGGGCCGATATCACGTGCCGGGTTCATCGCGAAGCCGGTCAGCGGGCCCATGGATGCGCCAATCACCGCAATCAGCAAACCAATCAGCAGGGGTGCCAGCGGGCCGCGCGGAATGCCGTTTCCGTCGTCGGTCAGCGCCAGGATAACGCCCATCAGAATAGCGGTAATCACCATTTCAACTGCGAACGCCTGCACAAAATTGATATGCGGGTTAGGGTAGGTTGAGAAGATGCCTGCCAGATCCAGACTTTCGACGCTGCCGCGTACCATATGATGCGTCTGTTCGAAGTCGATGAAAAGATTATAATAAAGCCCGTAAACTAACGCCGCTGCGCAAAACGCGCCGGCAAACTGAGAAAGAATGAAAGGAACTACTTTGCGTCCGTCGAAGCACGCGAACAGCCACAGTGCGATTGTCACCGCCGGGTTAAGATGTGCACCAGAAACCCCTGCAGTCAGGTAGATGGCCATCGCCACGCCCAGACCCCAGATGATACTGATTTCCCACTGACCAAAACTGGCACCCGCCACTTTCAGTGCAGCAACACAGCCCACTCCGAAGAATATCAACAACCCGGTACCAAGGAACTCGGCAATGCACTGGCCTTTTAAGGTTGATGTCTGACTCATAATCGGAATCCTGAAGAAATTGATGTTTATTGTTAGCATGGCCGCCCGTGACAGCCACGATGCCCTGTAGACATAGTGTTAATTTATCGTTAACGAGCAAAAACGAGAAATATCGAAATCAAAATGTGTGGTCTGCGTCAATAAAATGAGCGTTTTCGCGCCATAAAGCACATTTTTGCATCAGTACAGGAATGTGAGCTGAATCATTTCATTAACGAATCAGTTAACAATTTAGGGGTATATGACGCGAACACACCAGGACCAGACCTAAAAGTGTTGCAAACCGCGATCTGCGCGGTGTGTCGCTGGACACAGAGCGCCGCGCTCCATACAATCGACGGTATATGTCGTGCGCGTTTATGTTAAAGCGTCGCCTTGCAATTCAGGAGAGGTAGCATCATGTCTTTAGAAGTGTTTGAGAAACTGGAATCGAAAGTACAGCAGGCGATTGACACCATCACCCTGCTGCAGATGGAAATTGAAGAGCTGAAAGAGAAGAACAACAGCCTGGCGCAGGAAGTTCAGAACGCTCAGCACGGCCGCGAAGAGCTGGAGCGCGAAAACAACCAGCTGCGCGAACAGCAGAACGGCTGGCAGGATCGCCTGCAGGCGCTGCTGGGACGTATGGAAGAAGTCTAATTTCTCTCGGGAAATACAGATGAAATAAGCCGGGTAAGGCGTCGCCGCCACCCGGCTTTTTTTATGGTTCTCGCTGACTTTTTACTACTCGATATCCAGCGGGTCTTCGGAAAGGATAATGCCGGTATTATCGGCGTAGAGATGGTCCCCGGAGAAGAAGGTCACGCCGCCGAAATTGACGCGCACGTCGCTTTCGCCGATGCCGTCACCTGCCGCCCCTACCGGTATGGCCGCGATGGCCTGAATCCCGATATCCAGGTCTTCCAGATCGTCCACCTGACGCACGGAACCGTACACCACAAGGCCTTCCCACTCATTCTGAACGGCAATGCCGGCCAGTTCAGCATCAATTAATGCACGGCGCACGGAACCGCCGCCGTCTACCACAAGAACGCGGCCGCGGCCATTCTGTTCGAGCAGATCGTACAGCAACCCGTTGTCCTCGAAACATTTCACCGTGACGATTTGACCGCCAAACGACGACCTCCCACCAAAGTTGGAGAACAGCGGTTCAACGACGTTGACATCTTCCTGGTAGATGTCACAGAGCTCGGAGGTATCGTATTTCATAGGTTTAACGCTCAGTTGCTGCGAATGTGTTCAGTATATCGTGCGAAATGCGTTGTTGGCAAAATCATCAATTGTTAATTGATATTTGTCAGCTAACGCAGCGTCTGGCTTAAAACAATCCCGATGACGAACAACAGGTTAGTCAGCAGCGCGCCTTTTACCGTGCGCTCCAGCATTGGCGGCATGGCGGACGGGCTGAGTTCACGCATCACAAAGCGGGCCTGCTTAATCAGCAGCGGCGCGGCAAGCACAAACAGCCAGCCCCACAGGCTCTGCAAGGAAATCAGGTTAAACAGCGCCAGGCAAACCAGCGCGCCAATGAGCAGACAGGCGTGATAGCGGCGCGCATTGACCGGCCCCAGACGAACCGCCAGGGTATTTTTGCCGTTCTCGCGATCGCTGTCGATGTCGCGCAGGTTGTTGATGTTGAGCACCGCCGTCGCCAGCAGGCCGCAGGCGGTTGCGGGCAGGAACAGGGCAGGGATCACCGTATGCGCCTGCAGGTACCAGCTTCCCATCACGCTCAGCCAGCCGAAGAACACCAGTACGGAGATATCCCCGAGTCCAATATAACCGTAAGGACGCGTGCCGACGGTGTAGGTGATGGCCGCGATAATAGCCAGTAAACCCAGCACCAGGAAGCCAATGAAATCGCTGGTGGTCTTAGACGCCACCGTCACCAGCGCCAGGCCGGATACGCAGATCAGCGCTACGGTGATAATCAGCGCGCGTTTCATCTGCGCCTGGGTAATCACCCCTTTCTGCATCCCGCGCAGTGGTCCTATGCGGTCCGGCTTGTCGCTGCCTTTTACCGCGTCGCCGTAGTCGTTGGCGAGATTGGAGAGAATTTGCAGCAGGCCGGCGGTAATCAATGCCAGCGCGGCGACCAGCGGATCAAAATAACCCTGCCACCAGGCAAGGGCGGTGCCGACGATAATTGCGGCAAAGGCCAGAGGAAGCGTTTTAGGGCGCAGACTTTCGAGCCACGCCTGAGTACGGCTGATGTCAGTCATAAGTATTTAGCCAATAAAAATGGGGGCATTAGCCCCCATTAAACGTGATGAGAATCCAGTAACCGCGATTATAGGATAAAACGGCTCAGATCTTCATCTGCCACTAACGCATCCAGATGTTTACTCACATATTCTGCGTCAATGGTAACGGTTTGACCGTTAAGGTCGCTCGCGTCGTAAGAGATATCTTCAACCAGGCGTTCCAGCACGGTATGCAGGCGACGCGCACCGATGTTCTCGGTGGTTTCGTTGACCTGCCATGCGGCCTGGGCAATACGCTTGATACCGTCTTCGGTGAACTCGAGGTTCACGCCTTCGGTCGCCATCAGCGCTTTGTACTGTACGGTAGCAGAGGCGTTTGGCTCGGTCAGGATACGTTCGAAATCTTCGGTGGTCAGCGCCTGCAGCTCAACGCGGATAGGCAGACGCCCCTGCAGTTCCGGGATCAGATCCGACGGGCTGGCAACCTGGAACGCACCGGAAGCGATAAACAGGATGTGGTCCGTTTTCACCATGCCGTGCTTGGTGGAGACGGTGCAGCCTTCAACCAGCGGCAGCAGGTCGCGCTGAACGCCTTCGCGGGATACATCCGGGCCGGAGCTGTTGCCGCCGCGCTTACAAATTTTGTCGATTTCGTCGATAAACACGATGCCGTGCTGCTCAACCGCGTCGATAGCGTCCTGCTTCAGCTCTTCCGGGTTTACCAGCTTCGCCGCTTCTTCTTCAATCAGCAGCTTCATCGCGTCTTTGATTTTCAGCTTACGCGCTTTCTGCTTCTGGCCGCCCAGGTTCTGGAACATGGACTGCAGCTGGCTGGTCATCTCTTCCATGCCCGGAGGCGCCATGATTTCTACACCCATTGGCGCGGCAGCGAGATCGATCTCAATCTCTTTGTCGTCCAGCTGGCCTTCACGCAGCTTCTTGCGGAACGCCTGACGCGCAGCGGACGGTTCCGCCTGCTGTTCTGCCTGGCCCCAGTTGTTTTTTGCCGGTGGGATCAGCACGTCGAGAATGCGCTCTTCCGCCATCTCTTCCGCGCGGTAGCGGTTTTTCTCGATCGCCTGGACGCGCACCATCTTGATCGCCGAGTCGGTCAGATCGCGGATGATGGAGTCAACTTCTTTACCCACATAGCCCACTTCGGTGAACTTGGTGGCTTCAACTTTAATGAACGGCGCGTTAGCCAGCTTCGCCAGACGACGGGCGATTTCGGTTTTACCGACGCCGGTCGGGCCGATCATCAGAATGTTTTTCGGCGTCACTTCGTGGCGCAGCTCTTCGTCAAGCTGCATACGACGCCAGCGGTTACGCAGGGCGATAGCCACGGAACGCTTGGCGTTATCCTGGCCGATAATGTGTTTGTTCAGTTCGCTGACAATTTCGCGTGGGGTCATTTCAGACATGGGAGATCCTTACGCTTTGGAGGTCAATTCTTCGATGGTGTGGTTGTGGTTGGTATAAATGCAGATATCACCTGCAATATCCAACGCCTTCACCGCGATATCACGCGCGTTCATGTCGGTATTCTCCAACAGCGCGCGGGCTGCAGCCTGGGCATAAGGGCCGCCAGAGCCGATGGCAATCAGATCATTTTCCGGCTGAATGACGTCGCCGTTACCGGTGATGATCAGCGAGGCGGTTTCATCGGCTACGGCCAGCAGCGCTTCGAGCTTGCGCAGCATGCGGTCGGTACGCCAGTCTTTCGCCAGCTCAACGGCAGCTTTCACCAGATGACCCTGGTGCATTTCCAGTTTGCGTTCAAACAGTTCAAACAGCGTGAAGGCGTCCGCCGTGCCGCCTGCAAAACCGGCGATCACTTTGTCATTGTAGAGACGGCGCACTTTTTTCACGTTGCCTTTCATGACGGTATTACCCAGCGTGGCCTGGCCATCACCGGCGATTACCACATGGCCGTTACGGCGTACACTTACTATTGTTGT
This sequence comes from Enterobacter sp. WP_7_1, assembly GCF_003688535.1. Classification (NCBI taxonomy): domain Bacteria; kingdom Pseudomonadati; phylum Pseudomonadota; class Gammaproteobacteria; order Enterobacterales; family Enterobacteriaceae; genus Enterobacter; species Enterobacter sp. WP_7_1. The sequence continues at coordinate 57,195 of NZ_REFK01000009.1, forward strand.
CACGAGCAGACCCCCTGGTTACAGAATCGGGAAACAGAAGCCCTGAGCCTGTGCCCAGGGCTGAATTAAATGATAGATGGGGGGGATTTTGGGGGGTTCAACCCCCGGAGGCGAGTCGAATGCAGTTTGTGTGACCGGCGATTTTCAACCGCGAAATGGTGCCATCGGCATTTTCTTTGCCTTTGACTGGACCAATCACCACGCGATTCCAGCCGTTATTGGTGGTAATACGCGAATCAAACCCTTCAAAGGCCAGCTGCGCGCGCACCGTTTCCGCCTGCTCTGCGCCTTTGAACGAACCGCACTGCACCATCCAGCGGCGCTCGTCTTTTTTCTCAGCCGTCTGCTTCGGCGCTTCGGTCTCTTTGGTGACCGGCGCGGCCTGCTGCGTTTTCGGCTGCTGCGCGGTGGTATGCGCTGGCGTCTGGAGCAGATCCTGATACGGCTGAGCCGCCTGTTTCTGCGGCTGCGTTTTCGGCTGCTGCTGGACAGGCTGAGACTGCGCCGTACGCGTCTGCTGCTGGTATGGCTGTTCCGTTACCCGCGGCTGTGCTTTCGGCTGCTGCACCGGCTGGGTTTGCGCCCACTGCTGCTGTTGTTGCTGCTGCTGGATCTGCTGTTGCGCCTGACGTCGCTGCAGCGTTTGCTGGCGCTGTGCCGGGGTCTGCTCATTCCACGGTACTTCGTTCAGCTGCGTAGGCTGCTGGCGCATATCGGCCTGCATTTGGGCCAGCAGCTGACGCTGTTCATCCGTCAGCTGATTCGCATTCTGCACTTCACCACCCGCAGAAGGTTCGGTTGGCGCACGCACCCCGGGCTGACGGCTTTCCAGCTCTTTGATATAGCGCCAGCGCTCTTCAGGCTTCGGAGGAAGGCCATTTCCGGCAACTTTACTGGCCTGAAGCGCCTCAGACTCTTCTTTTTTATGGTGCGTGATGAAGTACAGGCCACCAATAAAGGCGACGACTACAGCCGCAGCAATAGCGACCATTGCTGGCGAGACAGCAGGCAGGTTACGTTGCTTTTTCCTTGAGCTACTCTTTTTGCGTCGCGAAGGTGCCGGCTGGCCGCGACGTACATAATCTCGTTGTGCCACTATCGTTTCGCTGTATTTATTCGTTCGTCAGTCCGCCATGTTACTTAAGCGGCGGGGCTTTGACCAGATAAGGGTATCCGAAAGACGTTTACTTTAAGTCAATGCCTGGGTAGTTCCTCGGACAATCAGTTCGCAGTCCAGCAACCGCGAGCCGCTGCTAACTGTTTGACCGTGAAGCTGATCCAGCAGAAGCAGCATCGCTTCGCGGCCAATTTGATAGCGCGGCTGAGCGACCGTTGAGAGCGGCGGATCGCAAAATTCTGAAAGCGAAATATTGTCGAATCCGATGATCGATAAATCTTTCGGTATCCGCAGGCCGCGGCGTTTGGCGTACGATAATGCGCCCAGCGCCATCACGTCGCTGTGACAAAATACGGCGGTTGGCGGTTCAGGCAGGTCCAGAAGTTTCTCCAGCGCTTGTCCACCCGCGGCGAAGGTAAAGTCTCCGCGCGCAATGTAGTGCGGATCGACGGTGACGCCGGTACGGCGCAGCGCCTGTACGTAGCCCTGTAAGCGATAGTGACACAGCGGCATCTCTTCCGGCCCGGCAATACAGCCAATGCGCTTATGCCCCAGCTCCTGGAGATAGTTTACGGCGTTGAACGCGGCGGTGAGGTTATCAATGTGGACCGTCGGCAGCTCCAGCTCTGGCGCAAACTCGTTGGCCATCACCATCGGCGGTAAATTACGCTGCTCTTCAATGCTGGCATCAAAAGGCAGGCGAGAGCCAAGCAGCAGCATGCCGTCGATCTGCTTGGTGATAATGAGATCGATGAAGGTTTTTTCCTGCTGGTTCTGGTGAGCACAGTCGCCAATCAGCACCAGGTAACCCTGTTCCGCAGCGGTGACTTCAATACCGCGGATAATCTCGCTGAAGAAGGGGTCACAGATGTCCGGCACAATCACCAGAATGGTGCGCGACTCATTGCGTTTAACGTTACGCCCCATCGCCTGTGGGAAATAGCCCACTTCAAGCGCAGCCTGCTCCACCCGGTTACGGGTCGCCTGGGAGACTTTATCCGGGTTCATTAATGCGCGGGATACCGTTGCCGTAGAGACTTGTGCTTTCTGGGCAACGTCTTTCATGGTCGCCGGTGCAACCTCTTTCCTGGACTTCAACGTCTTCTCCTCGCCTGAACACCGAACTTCTGACATCACCATTTTTACAGATAGTTAATGGAATCGGTTACAGAATTTTCATAAAAAGTGTGAGGAGTGTTAAATTTTTCGATCCGTCTTCAGCCTTCGATAGGATCGACGTCCAGTACCCACTTCACTTTTCGCGCTTCCGGCAGCGTGTTGATGAGCGCCAGCGTGCCGCTGACGATGTGCTGAAGACGAACGCGCGAGGGGTGCTGGAGCAAAATTTGCCAGCGAAAACGTCCGCCGCGTTTTGGGGCCAGCGCTGGAACCGGGCCCAAAATCCAAAGCTGATTATCCACCAGCGGGCTGGCCTGCAGGAGGTTTCTCAGCTGCTGCAGGAAAAGCGGCGCCTGCTGGTTGTTGTGATCTTCCGCGCGGATGATGACGTGGCTGGTCCACGGCGGCAGCTGCATGGTCTGGCGTTCGGCCAGCGCCTGCTCGGCAAAGGCGTCATAGCCTTTATGCAGCAGGGTTTGCAGCAGCGGGTGCTCAGGATGGTGCGTTTGCAGCACCACTTCGCCCTGTTTACCGGCGCGACCGGCACGCCCTGCCACCTGGGTATAAAGCTGGGCGAAGCGCTCGGCTGAGCGGAAATCTGCCGAGAATAGCGCGCCGTCTACGTCCAGCAGGGCAACCAGCGTGACGTCCGGGAAGTGGTGGCCTTTCGCCAGCATCTGGGTGCCAATCAGAATGCGTGCTCCACCGCGATGCACTTCCGCCAGCTGCTGTTCCAGCGCCCCTTTGCGGCTGGTGGTGTCCCGGTCGATACGAGAGATAGGCACGTCCGGGAAGAAGGGGCCAAGCGCCTGTTCCAGCTGTTCCGTCCCCAGACCGACCGGCACGATATGCGTTGAGCCACACGACGGGCACTGGCGCGGCACCGGGCGCTGGCTGTCGCAGTGGTGGCAGCGCAAATGCCGCTGGGCCTGGTGGAAGGTATAGTAGTGGTCGCAGCGCGGGCACTCGGCAATCCAGCCGCAGTCGTGGCACAGCAGGGCGGGGGCGAATCCGCGTCGGTTAAGGAACAGAATGACCTGGTTCCCCGCCTGCAGGTGCTGGCGCATGCGGGTAATCAATGCAGGCGCGAGCCCGGCCTGAACCTGCTGGCCTTTCAGATCCAGCACGTGCTGAATGGCCGGACGGGCATTCCCCGCGCGACGCGTCAGGCGCAGCATATGGTATTTACGCTGGCGCACGTTGTGCAGCGTTTCGAGCGCAGGCGTGGCGGAGCCGAGAATAATGGGAATTTGCTCGCTGTGCGCGCGGTAGACCGCCAGATCGCGGGCGTGATAGCGCCAGCCTTCCTGCTGTTTATAGGAGCTGTCGTGCTCTTCGTCGATCACGATAACGCCAAGATTTTTAAAAGGCGTAAACAGCGACGAGCGGGTGCCGATCACAATCGCCGCTTCGCCGTTTTTGGCTTTCAGCCAGGCGCTGAGGCGTTCGCTGTCGTTCAGGCCGGAGTGCAGCACCTCAACCGGCGCGTTAAAGCGCTCGCGGAATCGGGCGATGGTTTGCGGCGTCAGGCCAATTTCCGGCACCATCACCAGCGCCTGTTTGCCCTGCGCGAGCACGTTTTCCAGCACGCTCAGGTAGACTTCGGTCTTGCCGGAACCGGTGACCCCCGCCAGCAGCCAGGCAGAGAAATGATCGGAGGCGCTATGAATCGCGCCCACGGCGGTGGCCTGCTCGGTATTCAAACGCAGGCGATCCCCTGAAACAGAGAAACTCTCCCGCCAGTCGTAAAGAGCGGGGGCTTCGCTGGCCAGTTCGCTCAGCCCTTTCTTTCTTAAGGCCTGTAGCGCCGTTTCGCTGACCTCAAGCTCGTCGACCTGATGTCGCCAGATTTTTCCCTGACGCAGCGCCGCCAGCGCCTGCTGCTGTTTTTGCGATCGCTTCAGGCTGTTGATATCCACCGCCTGGCCCTGCTCGGTGGCAAACCAGTACCACATCGGCGCATGGCTGGCGCTTTTGCCCTGGCGCAGCATGATTGGCAGGGCGTGGAACAGCACGTCGCCAATCGGGTGATGATAATAATCCGCCGCCCACAGCAGCAGTCGCCAGGTGCTGATAGAGTAAACCGGCTCGCTGTCCAGCACCTCAACGACCGACTTCAGCTCGTTAAGCGGTAATTCGCTTTTATCGCTGACGGAGACGACGATCCCCACGCGCTGCTGTTTGCCAAACGGCACGGTCACGCGGCAGCCCGCTTTGGCGCTCATGCTGTCGGGCAGCAGGTAGTCAAAGGTGCGGGGAAGCGGAACGGGCAGGGCAACGTGAGCGACGGGCATCGAATCTTCCTGACTTGAAAAGTGGCGCGTTAGTATACACATTAGTAAAAGCGGCGTGCGGATCAGTTTGCATACGTTGGTCAAATTCTGTATGATTCGCCGCCTTTGGTGTACTTTACGCCAAAGAACTTACAATCAACATCGCGTGGTGTCTGGCGTTAGGGCTGGAAGAGCGACGCGGCCTTAACTGAGGTTCTCCCATGAAAAAAGATATTCACCCGAAATACGAAATGATTACTGCAAACTGTTCTTGCGGTAACTCTATCCAGATCCGCTCTACCGTGGGTCACGATCTGAACCTGGACGTGTGCGGCAAATGCCACCCGTTCTACACTGGTAAGCAGCGTGACGTTGCAACCGGTGGCCGTGTTGACCGCTTCAACAAGCGTTTCAGCATCCCGGGCGCTAAATAAGTTTCCCGAAAAAAAGGCACCGCAAGGTGCCTTTTTTGTATCCGCTTCTCAGTATTCCCACGTCTCCGGGTCAATACCCAGTTCACGCATGATCACCTTCGCCTCTTCCGGGATTTCATCACTACGCTCTTTGCGCAGATCTTCATCGTTCGGCAACGGTTGACCGGTAAACGCATGCAGAAACGCTTCGCACAGCAGTTCGCTGTTGGTCGCGTGGCGCAGGTTATTCACCTGACGACGCGTACGTTCATCGGTGAGGATCTTCAACACCTTCAGAGGAATGGAAACCGTAATTTTCTTTACTTGCTCACTCTTCTTACCGTGCTCAGCGTATGGGCTGATATATTCGCCGCTCCATTCAGCCATGAGATACCTTTAATCCTCTCAGTCATTTATTTAAAGGTGCAAAACCTGTAACCACCCGTTTTGAACCGCAATCTTGTCTAGTTTACCGTAGAGACGATACCGTGGCACGGATATTGCCGCTGCAGCGTGCACTAAAGCATATAATTTTAACGGCTATTTGCGCATTGCTCAATCTATACGCAAAGAAGTTTAGATGTCCAGATGTATTGACGTCCATACTTTCAGTGTTTACTCTGGTGCCTGACTTTTCACCTCATTCGCCAGGAAGCCCTCACCATGACGCGTAAACAGGCCACTATTGCAGTGCGTAGCGGATTAAATGATGACGAGCAGTACGGCTGCGTTGTCCCGCCGATTCATCTTTCCAGTACCTACAATTTCACCGGATTTAATGAACCCCGCGCGCATGATTATTCGCGTCGCGGCAATCCTACGCGTGACGTGACCCAGCGCGCGCTGGCCGAACTGGAAGGTGGCGCAGGTGCAGTATTAACCAATACGGGGATGTCCGCCATTCACCTGGTGACCACGGTGTTCCTGAAACCAAGTGACTTGCTGGTTGCGCCGCACGACTGCTACGGCGGCAGCTATCGTCTGTTTGACAGCCTGGCGAAACGCGGCTGCTATCGCGTGCTGTTTGTCGATCAAAACGACGAACAGGCGCTGAAACAGGCCCTGGCAGAGAAACCGAAGCTGGTTCTGGTGGAAAGTCCAAGCAATCCATTGTTGCGCGTTGTCGATATTGCGAAAATTTGTCAGCTCGCAAGGGATGCGGGAGCGATAAGTGTAGTGGATAATACGTTCCTCAGTCCGGCCCTTCAGAACCCACTCGCACTGGGTGCCGATCTGGTATTGCATTCATGCACTAAATATCTGAACGGCCATTCTGATGTGGTGGCGGGCGTGGTGATTGCCAAAGATCCCGACGTTGTCACCGAACTGGCATGGTGGGCCAATAATATTGGCGTCACCGCGGGGGCCTTCGACAGCTATCTGCTGTTGCGCGGCATCCGCACGCTGTCGCCGCGCATGGACGTGGCGCAGCGCAATGCTCAGGCGATAGTCGATTTCCTGAAAACCCAGCCGCTGGTGAAGAAGCTTTATCATCCTTCGCTGCCGGAAAATCAGGGGCACGAGATTGCCGCGCGCCAGCAGAAAGGGTTTGGCGCGATGTTAAGTTTTGAACTGGACGGTGACGAGCAAACGCTGCGTCGCTTCCTGAGCGGGCTGTCATTGTTTACGCTGGCGGAATCCTTAGGTGGGGTTGAAAGCTTGATCTCCCACGCCGCAACCATGACGCACGCAGGTATGGCACCGGAAGCACGTGCCGCCGCCGGAATTTCTGAGACGCTGCTGCGTATCTCAACCGGCATTGAAGATTCTGAAGATTTAATTGCCGATCTGGAAAATGCCTTCCGGATCGCAGCCAAGGGGTAATCATGAGTGTGATAGCGCAGGCAGGGGCGAAGGGTCGTCAACTGCACAAGTTTGGTGGTAGTAGTCTTGCTGATGTGAAATGTTACCTGCGCGTTGCAGGCATCATGACGGAATATTCACAGCCGGGTGACATGATGGTTGTTTCGGCGGCGGGCAGCACCACCAACCAGTTGATTAGCTGGCTGAAACTGAGCCAGACCGATCGCCTTTCTGCGCATCAGGTGCAACAGTCCTTACGCCGCTACCAGAGCGAGCTGATTGCCGGCCTGCTGCCTGCGGACGTGGCGGACGGGCTGATCGGCGCCTTCACGCATGACCTTGAACGTCTGGCTGCCCTGCTGGACAGCGGGATTACCGACGCGGTGTATGCCGAAGTGGTGGGCCACGGAGAAGTGTGGTCCGCGCGCCTGATGGCCGCCGTGCTGCAACACCTGGGCGTAGAAGCGGCCTGGCTCGACGCGCGTGATTTTCTGCGCGCCGAACGCGCCGCGCAGCCGCAGGTGGATGAAGGGTTGTCCTACCCGCTGCTGCAACAGCTGCTGGTGCAGCACCCGGGTAAACGTATTGTCGTCACCGGCTTTATCAGCCGCAGCAACGCGGGCGAAACCGTGCTGCTGGGCCGTAACGGTTCTGACTACTCGGCAACGCAGATTGGTGCGCTGGCTGGCGTGTCCCGCGTCACCATCTGGAGCGACGTGGCCGGTGTGTACAGCGCGGACCCGCGTAAGGTGAAAGATGCCTGCCTGCTGCCGCTGCTGCGTCTCGACGAAGCCAGCGAGCTGGCGCGTCTGGCCGCGCCGGTGCTGCACGCGCGCACGCTGCAGCCGGTTTCCGGCAGCGATATCGACCTCCAGCTGCGCTGCAGCTATACCCCGGATCAAGGCTCCACGCGCATTGAGCGCGTGCTGGCGTCCGGTACCGGGGCGCGTATTGTCACCAGCCACGACGACATCTGCCTGATTGAGTTCCAGGTGCCTGCGGGCCAGGACTTCAAGCTGGCGCATAAAGATATCGACACTATCCTGAAACGCGCCCAGGTGCGTCCGCTTGCCGTTGGCGTGCATAACGATCGTCAGCTGCTGCAGTTCTGCTACACCGCTGAAGTGGCGGACAGCGCGCTGAAAATTCTGGATGAAGCGGGCCTGCCGGGCGAGCTTCGCCTGCGTCAGGGGCTGGCGCTGGTGGCGATGGTGGGCGCGGGCGTCACCCGTAACCCGCTGCACTGCCACCGCTTCTGGCAGCAGCTGAAAGGCCAGCCGGTGGAGTTCACCTGGCAGTCGGAAGAGGGCATCAGCCTGGTCGCCGTCCTGCGCAAAGGCCCAACCGAGAGCCTGATTCAGGGTCTGCACACCTCCCTGTTCCGCGCGGAAAAGCGCATCGGTCTGGTGCTGTTTGGTAAAGGCAACATTGGTTCCCGCTGGCTGGAGCTGTTTGCCCGCGAACAGGTGACGCTCTCGGCGCGTACCGGGTTTGAATTTATTCTTGCGGGCGTGGTGGACAGCCGCCGCAGCCTGCTGAACTACGAAGGGCTGGACGCCAGCCGCGCGCTTGCCTTCTTTAATGATGAAGCCGTAGAGCAGGACGAAGAGTCGCTGTTCCTGTGGATGCGCGCGCACCCGTATGACGATCTGGTAGTGCTGGACGTTACCGCCAGCGAACAGCTTGCGGATCAGTATCTGGATTTCGCCAGCCACGGTTTCCACGTTATTAGCGCGAACAAGCTGGCGGGGGCGAGCAGCACCGATAAATACCGCCAGATCCACGACGCGTTTGAAAAAACAGGGCGCCACTGGCTCTATAACGCCACCGTTGGGGCTGGCCTGCCGGTTAACCACACTGTGCGTGACCTGATTGAAAGCGGCGACAGCATTCTGGCGCTGAGCGGTATCTTCTCCGGCACGCTCTCCTGGCTTTTCCTGCAGTTTGACGGCACCGTACCGTTCACCGACCTGGTGGATCAGGCGTGGCAGCAGGGCTTAACCGAGCCCGATCCGCGCGTTGACCTTTCCGGCAAAGACGTAATGCGTAAGCTGGTGATCCTGGCGCGTGAAGCCGGTTACGACATCGAACCGGATGCCGTACGCGTCGAATCGCTGGTGCCTGCCGGCTGTGAAGAAGGTTCTGTGGATCATTTCTTTGAAAATGGTGAAGAGCTTAACGAGCAGATGGTACAGCGACTGGAAGCGGCGAACGAGATGGGGCTGGTGCTGCGCTACGTGGCGCGTTTCGAGGCCAACGGAAAAGCGCGAGTCGGCGTCGAGGCGGTGCGTCCTGAACATCCGCTGGCGGCGCTGCTGCCGTGCGATAACGTCTTCGCCATCGAAAGCCGCTGGTATCGCGATAACCCGCTGGTGATCCGCGGTCCTGGTGCGGGGCGCGATGTCACCGCTGGAGCCATTCAGTCCGACATCAACCGTCTGGCTAAACTGCTGTAAAACCTGAATTTCCCTCTCCCTGTGGGAGAGGGTTAGGGTGAGGGCATCAGACCGCACTCACCCTCATCCTGAATTTCCCTCATATTCCCTGAGCAAACCTCACCGTTATTGTTGATTATTTATGTTGACGTCACTCCGCTTTTCCGTCATTTTTACATCTGGACGTCTAAACGTATAGAAGTTCACAACACAACAAATAACGACATGCGATTGATAGAGGTAAGGTATGAGCTTTTTTCACGCCAACCAGCGGGAAGCACTGAATCAGAGCCTGGCCGAAGTAAACGGCCAGATTAACGTCTCTTTTGAATTTTTCCCGCCGCGCACCAGTGAAATGGAGCAAACCCTGTGGAGCTCTATCGATCGTCTTAGCAGCCTGAAGCCGAAGTTCGTCTCCGTGACTTACGGCGCTAACTCCGGCGAGCGTGACCGTACGCACAGCATCATTAAAGGCATCAAAGATCGTACCGGTCTGGAAGCGGCGCCGCATCTCACCTGTATCGACGCGACCCGCGACGAGCTGCGGGCCATCGCCCAGGATTACTGGAATAACGGCATTCGTCATATCGTCGCTCTGCGCGGTGACCTGCCGCCGGGCAGCGGTAAGCCGGACATGTATGCCGCCGATCTGGTCGCGCTGCTGAAAGACGTGGCCGACTTTGATATCTCCGTTGCCGCTTATCCTGAGGTGCATCCGGAAGCGAAAAGCGCCCAGGCCGATCTGCTGAACCTCAAGCGTAAAGTGGACGCCGGCGCGAACCGCGCCATTACCCAGTTCTTCTTTGATGTGGAAAGCTACCTGCGTTTCCGTGACCGCTGCGTCTCCGCGGGCATCGACGTTGAAATTATCCCGGGTATTCTGCCGGTCTCTAACTTCAAACAGGCGAAGAAGTTTGCCGATATGACCAATGTCCGCATTCCGCTGTGGATGTCCAAAATGTACGAAGGGCTGGACGACGACCCGGAAACCCGCAAGCTGGTGGGAGCCAATATCGCGATGGACATGGTGAAAATTTTAAGCCGTGAAGGGGTGAAAGATTTCCACTTCTATACGCTGAACCGCGCGGAGATGAGCTACGCCATTTGCCATACGCTGGGTGTTCGTCCGGCGTAATAAGCACAAAGCCCTCGTATTACGAGGGCTTTTTTGTCACGCGAATAGTTAAAAGGTATTAGCTATCGAATCTGTGGATTAATTCAACTATAACTTATTGCTAGTGGTGTATATCGTAACGGTAACACTGTAAAAGGGAGCATAGCGATGAGCACGTCAGACGAGACCAATAAAGCGGCATCGGTCGGCAAATGCCCGTTCCACCAGGGCGGCGTCGATCACAGCGCGGGGGCAGGTACAGGCAGCCGCGACTGGTGGCCAAAACAACTCCGCATCGATCTTCTTAACCAACATTCCAATCGTTCGAACCCGCTGGGTGAAGACTTCGACTACCGCAAAGAATTCAGCAAACTTGATTACTCCGCCCTTAAAGGCGACCTCAAAGCCCTTTTAACCGACTCTCAACCGTGGTGGCCTGCCGACTGGGGCAGCTATGCGGGCCTGTTTATCCGTATGGCCTGGCACGGCGCGGGTACCTATCGCTCCGTGGACGGACGCGGTGGCGCTGGTCGTGGTCAACAGCGCTTTGCGCCGCTGAACTCCTGGCCGGATAACGTGAGCCTGGATAAGGCGCGCCGTCTGCTGTGGCCAATTAAGCAAAAATACGGACAAAAAATTTCCTGGGCCGACCTGTTTATCCTCGCGGGTAACGTGGCGCTGGAGAACTCCGGTTTCCGCACCTTTGGTTTTGGTGCCGGGCGTGAAGACGTCTGGGAGCCGGATCTGGACGTGAACTGGGGTGATGAAAAAGCCTGGCTGACCCACCGTGACCCGGAAGCGCTGGCGAAGCGTCCTCTGGCCGCCACCGAAATGGGCCTGATCTACGTTAACCCGGAAGGGCCAAACGCCAGCGGCGAACCCCTGTCTGCTGCGGCGGCCATTCGCGCGACCTTCGGCAACATGGGGATGAACGACGAAGAGACCGTTGCGCTGATCGCGGGCGGCCACACTCTCGGCAAAACCCACGGCGCGGGTGAAGCCACGCACGTGGGCACCGACCCGGAAGCCTCGCCGATTGAAGCGCAGGGCCTGGGCTGGGCCAGCACGCACGGCACGGGGATTGGCGCAGATACCATTACCTCCGGTCTGGAAGTTATCTGGTCGCAAACCCCGACCCAGTGGAGCAACTACTTCTTCGAGAACCTGTTCAAATACGAATGGGTGCAGACCCGCAGCCCGGCGGGGGCGATTCAGTTTGAAGCCGTGGATGCGCCGGAAATCATGCCCGATCCGTTCGACCCGTCGAAAAAACGCAAACCTACTATGCTGGTCACCGATCTGACGCTGCGTTTTGACCCGGAATTCGAGAAAATTTCCCGCCGCTTCCTGAACGATCCGCAGGCCTTCAACGAAGCCTTCGCGCGCGCGTGGTACAAGCTGACGCACCGCGATATGGGGCCAAAATCGCGTTACCTTGGCCCGGAAGTGCCGAAAGAAGATCTGATCTGGCAGGACCCGCTGCCGCAGGCGGTGTTCAATCCGTCGAAAGAAGACATTGAAAGCCTGAAGGCGGAAATCGCTGCATCTGGCCTCTCCGTGAGCGAACTGATTTCCGTTGCCTGGGCGTCAGCTTCAACCTTCCGCGGCGGCGACAAGCGTGGCGGCGCCAACGGCGCGCGTCTGGCGCTGGCCCCTCAGCGCGACTGGGATGTGAACGCCGCAGCGGTTCGCGCGTTGCCGGCTCTGGAAGCTATCCAGCGCACCACCAACAAAGCGTCTCTGGCCGATATCATCGTGCTGGCGGGCGTGGTGGGCGTTGAGCAGGCGGCGAAAGCGGCAGGCGTTTACGTCAACGTTCCTTTCACGCCGGGCCGCGTCGATGCGCGTCAGGATCAGACGGATATCGAGATGTTTAACCTGCTCGAACCGATTGCCGACGGCTTCCGCAACTACCGTGCGCAGGTGGATGTGTCCACCACTGAGTCACTGCTGATTGATAAAGCCCAGCAGCTGACGCTGACCGCGCCTGAGCTGACGGTGCTGATCGGTGGCCTGCGCGTGCTGGGCGCAAACTTTGATGGCAGCAAGAATGGCGTGTTCACCGACCGCGAGGGCGTGCTGAGCAACGATTTCTTCGTGAACCTGCTGGACATGAACACCCAGTGGAAGGCGACCGACGAATCTAATGAACTGTTTGCCGGAAGCGATCGCGCCAGCGGTGAAGTGAAATACACCGCCACCCGCGCCGATCTGGTCTTCGGTTCTAACGCCGTCCTGCGCGCGCTGGCAGAGGTTTATGCCAGTGATGATGCGCATGAGAAGTTTGTTCGCGACTTCGTTGCCGCATGGGCGAAGGTGATGGATCTGGACCGGTTTGACCTGCAGTAACCGTTGTGCCGGGTGGCGCTGACGCTTACCCGGCTTACGGACAAAAAAATCCCCGCTGATGCGGGGATTTTTATTCACGCTATTTACTCCCACTCCTGCAGGAACCGCTGCCCATACTGGTCGGCCACCAGCAGTGCCGCATACACCTGATCCGGCGTTACGCCGCCGGGCATGTTGTGGATAGTTTCCCCTTCGGCACAGGAGGCTTCCGCGATCAGGCGCATTTTGGCCGGAATATCCTCTTTGATGTTCAGCTGCGCCAGCGTGATCGGCAACCCAACGCTGTGACAAAGCGCGGCGACGGTCTCTATTTCTTCTACCGGCGCGTTTTCCAGCACCAGCTGCGTCAGCGTGCCAAACGCCACTTTTTCACCGTGATAGAAGTGGTGCGCGTCCGGTACCGCCGTCATTCCGTTATGAATAGCGTGTGCTGCCGCCAGCCCGCCGCTTTCAAAGCCTACGCCGCTGAGATAGGTATTGGCTTCGATAATGCGTTCCAGCGCCGGTGTAACCACATGCTGTTCCGCGGCCAGCATGGCTTTTTCACCCTCTTCAACCAGCGTGTTGTAGCACAGCTCGGCCAGCGCGAGTGCTGCCTGCGTACATTTGCCGCCCGCCATGGTGGTTGCGCCGCTGCGCGAGCAGGCGCGTGCTTCAAACCAGGTTGCCAGCGCGTCGCCAATCCCGGCGGCCAGCAGGCGTGCCGGCGCGCCCGCTACCACTTTGGTATCGACGATAACCATGTTCGGGTTGTGCGGCAGCATCAGGTAGCGATCGAACTCACCGCTGTCGGTGTAAATGACGGAAAGGGCGCTGCACGGCGCATCGGTGGAGGCAATTGTCGGGGCGATAGCGACCGGCACATCCATAAAATGGGCCAGCGCTTTGGCGGTATCGAGCGTTTTACCGCCGCCGATACCCAACACCGCCAGACAGTCGGCGCTGTCGGCCAGTTTTTTCAGTCGGTCGATTTCATTTTGTGAACATTCGCCGCCAAACGGCGCGATTTCGGCATGCAGTTCGGCTTTTTTAAAACTCTGACGCAGGGTCTCTTCGGCAAAACCCAGCACAAATTTATCGCCGACAACCAGCCAGCGATTGGCCAGGGGTTTCAGATAGTCGCCGAGACGGGTAAGCACATCAGCGCCCTGGATATATTTTCCCGGCGATTGAATGATACGGTCCATAACAGTTCTCCCTTAGAGGTTGAGGTTACCAAACGCGTTTTTCCAGTCCTGCTCGAACTTCTCTATGGCTGACTCTACCGCTGGCGTGCCGAGCATTTGTTGCGCTACGTCTAAGGGAAGCGTGATTGCCTCGCATCCCGCCAGCAGGCAGTCCAGCGCCTGACGCGGCGTTTTGAAGCTGGCGGCCAGCACGCAGCTTTCCGGCGCGTGCATTTCCAGCAGGGATTGCAGCTCCTGGACCATGCGAATGCCGTCACCGCCCTGAGCGTCAACGCGGTTTACATACGGCGCGACATATTTCGCGCCTGCCAGCGCGGCGAGCAGGCCCTGTGCCGCGCCGTAAACGGCGGTTCCCAGCGTTGTTATCCCCTCTTTTTTCAATGCCTTAATCGCGATGAGCCCCTGAGCCGTCACCGGGATTTTCACCACGATGTCAGGGACGGCGTTACTCAGGCGTTTGGCCTCCGCCACCATGCCTTCGGCATCGCGGCTCATGGTTTGAGCAAACAGCGTGCCTTCCGGTCCGATGGCTTTTTGCAGACGCGGCAGCACGTTCCAGATGGATTCACGGCTGGCGGCAACGATGCTCGGGTTGGTGGTGACGCCCGCAATGGGGAAAACGCGCGCCAGGCGTTCAACTTCCGCCACGTTGGCGGTATCCAGGTACAGTTCCATTATTTTTCCTTAAGTCAGAAAGGTTGAATAAAGGATAAGACGCGGGCAGGCAGAGCGGATACAGGCCAATTTTGCCAAATACTGGACAAATGTAATGTCCTTAGCGAAGTGCGAGAGCGATCACAATGCTATTTTTTGGCGATCAGCTCGCTGTGATACTGGCGACGATATTCGGAAGGGGAACGCTCGGTGTGCTTGCGAAAGAGACGGCAGAAGTAATTGCTGTCTGTAAACCCGCAGCTTGCGGCGATATCTTTGATTTTAAGATCGTAGCCTTTCAGCAGCTGGCGCGCGTGTTCGAGTCGCGTTTGGGTCAGGTATTCGTTGAACCCCACGTTGCCAATCTTCTGAAAGAGGTGGGAAAGGTAGTTCGGCGAGACGTAGAACGCCTGCGCGACGGATTCACGGGTTAACGCCGAAGCATGATGTTCTTCAATGAAGCGGCGAATGGCCTCAAACAGGGCGCGGCTGCGGCTGGCGGTGTGGATATCGCTGCCAAGCAGATCCCGGCAGTGGCTGAGCAGGCTTAATACCACCAGTATCGCGGTCTCTTGCTCATCCGGCTGCATCTGTAATTCGGTTAGCGTCTGCAGAAGAAAAGCACCCGTTCGCGGACCGCGGCGGGCAACCTGGAGCTGCTGCACAAGCGTATTGTCATGCTGTAACTCGATAGCCAGCAGCTGCTTACCGAAATGTATGCTCAGGGCGTCAGGCGATGGCTGCGTTAAGTGTCCAAAGGATGAAAATATCGCCTCACAGGGGGTATCAAGGGTAATGACGAGGCAGGGAGATGTTCGGGTGTATTGTTCAGACAGCGCTGAGAAATGAATCTGACCCAGCGGTAGCGTGCGGTTCACCAGGTCTGCCAAAATTCGGGTGATATCGAAATGCATGAGAAGACTACCGAAATGTACCGGGTGGTGCTAACGCTTACCCGGCCTACCAGTGTAGGTCCGGGCAAGCGCGGCGCCGCCAGGCATAGCGTATTAGCCGGTGTTACGCATACCCGCAGCAACACCCGCAATCGTCACCATCAGCGCCTGTTCAACGCGCGGATCCGGCTCTTTACCTTCTTCTTCCGCCAGACGCGAACGGTGCAGCAGCTCTGCCTGCAGGACGTTCAGCGGGTCGGTGTAGATGTTACGCAGCTGAATAGACTCGGCAATCCACGGCAGGTCCGCCATCAGATGTGAGTCGTTGGCGATGTCCAGCACCACTTTGATGTCGCCTTCCAGCAGTTCGCGTAGCTCTTTACCCAGCGCCCACAGCTCTGGTTTCACCAGACGCTGGTCGTAGTATTCCGCCAGCCACAGGTCGGCTTTCGAGAAGACCATCTCCAGCATACCCAGACGGGTAGAGAAGAACGGCCAGTCGCGGCACATGGTTTCCAGTTCGTTCTGTTTACCGTCTTCCACCACTTTTTGCAGCGCGGCACCGGCACCCAGCCAGGCGGGCAGCATCAAACGGTTCTGCGTCCAGGCGAAGATCCACGGGATCGCGCGCAGAGACTCTACGCCACCGGTCGGGCGACGCTTCGCAGGACGTGAGCCCAGTGGCAGTTTACCCAGCTCCTGCTCAGGCGTGGCCGAGCGGAAGTAAGGGACGAAATCTTTGTTTTCACGCACGTAGCCGCGGTACAGATCGCAGGAGATATCAGACAGCTCGTCCATGATATGGCACCAGGATGCTTTCGGCTCCGGCGGCGGCAGCAGGTTTGCTTCCAGGATAGCGCTGGTGTAGAGCGACAGGCTGCTGATGGTCACTTCCGGCAGACCGTACTTGAAGCGGATCATCTCGCCCTGCTCGGTGACGCGCAGGCCGCCTTTCAGGCTTCCCGGCGGCTGCGACAGCAGCGCTGCGTGTGCAGGCGCGCCGCCACGGCCAATCGAGCCACCGCGTCCGTGGAACAGGGTCAGTTCAATACCGGCTTTCTCGCAGGTTTTGATCAGTGCGTCCTGCGCCTGATACTGCGCCCAGGATGCCGCCATCACGCCCGCATCTTTCGCGGAGTCAGAATAGCCAATCATCACCATCTGTTTGCCCTGAATAAAGCCGCGGTACCAGTCGATATTCAGCAGCTGGGTCATGACGTCGTTGGCGTTGTTCAGGTCGTCGAGGGTCTCAAACAGCGGGGCGACCGGCAGAGCGTAGTCGATTCCCGCTTCTTTCAGCAGAAGGTGAACGCCCAGCACGTCGGACGGGGTCTTCGCCATGGAGATCACATAGGCGGCCACCGATCCTTTCGGCGCGTCCACGATCGCTTTACAGGTGTTGAGCACCTCGCGGGTTTCGTTGCTTGGCTCCCAGTTACGCGGCAGCAGAGGGCGCTTCGAGTTCAGCTCGCGGATCAGGAAGGCCTGTTTGTCGGCTTCGGACCAGCTTTCATAGTCGCCGATGCCGAGATAGCGGGTCAGCTCGCCCAGGGCTTCGGTATGACGGGTACTTTCCTGACGTACGTCGATACGCACCAGCGGCACGCCGAAACACTTCACGCGGCGCAGGGTGTCGAGCAGTTCGCCGTTAGCGATGATGCCCATCCCGCAGGCCTGCAGTGATTTATAGCAGGCGTAGAGCGGCTCCCAGAGCTGTTCGTTCTGGCTGAGCAGCCCTTCCGGCTTCGGCAGGCGCTGACCTTTCAGACGCGCTTCCAGCCAGGCCTGAGTGGCCATCAGCTGACCACGCAGTTTCTTCATCAGGAAACGGTACGGCTCGCTGGCGCCTTCTTCCCCGGCCAGCGCGCGCAGTTCAGGCGTTGCCTCAACCATCGACAGCTCGGAGATCAGCACCTGAATGTCTTTCAGGAACAGGTCGGTCGCTTTCCAGCGGCTCAGCAGCAGGACGTGACGGGTGATTTCTGCGGTCACGTTCGGGTTGCCGTCGCGGTCGCCGCCCATCCAGGAGGTGAAGCGCACCGGAACAAAGTCGACCGGCAGGCGGTAGCCGAGGTTCTCTTCCAGCTGTTCGTTCAGCTCGCGCAGGTAGTTAGGTACCCCTTCCCACAGGCTGTTTTCCACCACCGCAAAGCCCCATTTGGCTTCGTCGACCGGGCTTGGACGATGCTTACGAATTTCATCGGTGTGCCAGGACTGGGCAATCAGCTGGCGCAGACGGCGCATCAGCTGGTTGCGTTCGTAGTCGGCAATGTCTTTGTTATCCAACTGCTTCAGACAGTTGTTCACTTCCACCATTTTGTGGATCAGGGTGCGACGGGTAATTTCAGTGGGGTGTGCGGTCAGCACCAGCTCCAGCGAAAGTGACTCCACCGCTTTTTTTATGGTGGCTTCGTTGAGGTCTGGCTGATCTTTCAGTTTACGAAGGGTGCGGGCAATGACTTCCGGGTTGCTTGCCGCTTCGCCATTTGGCGAAATGCTGTGGTATTGCTCAGCGGTGTTAGCCAGGTTCAGGAACTGGCTGAATGCGCGTGCAACGGGTAGCAGCTCATCGTTTGAGAGGTTCTGCAAGGTGGTGAGCAGCTCCTGACGACTGGCCTCGTTACCGGCACGGGAAGATTTGGACAGCTTGCGGATGGTTTCAACGCGGTCGAGGATGTTCTCCCCCAACGCGTCTTTGATGGTATCTCCAAGCACTTTGCCGAGCATACTGACATTACTACGCAACGCGGAATATTGTTCGTTCATAAAAACCCAGTCACCCCATCATTTTTGTTTATGTCCAGGCGAAAATTTTCTGGACATTATTTTGTCATCTCCCTTTATAAAGCCACGTAAAACCCCCGTCGTCAATTGCTGCGAAAACGGTTCAGCAAACGAATAAATGTGGGCAATTTACGAAATTTAATTCGCATTGCTTCAGATAAGAGATGCTTATGGGAATGTGACGGAGATCATGCGGTTTATTGCCCTCACCCTAACCCTCTCCCACAGGGAGAGGGGACTCTTCGGTGCGGTTTTAATGCCAGCAGAAGTGATGCACAACCTGAGTAATCAGTTCGCGGGTTGGCTTGATGAAGCGGGTTTCCAGATATTCATCCGGCTGGTGCGCCTGGTTGATGGAGCCGGGGCCCAGGACCAGCGTAGGGCAAAGCGTCTGAATAAACGGCGCTTCGGTGCAGTAGTTCACCACGTCGGTTTTCTCACCGAGCAGCTTTTCCACCACCTCAACCAGCTGATGGTCCGGCGGGCATTCGTAACCCGGGATCGGCGGATGCAATTCGGAGACCGTCAGGCGGCCCGGCCAGCGCTCGCTCACCGGCGCCAGCGCTTCATTCAGCAGGCCGTCGAGATCGCTGAGGGTCATGCCCGGCAGCGGGCGGATGTCCATATGCAGTTCGCAGCAGGCGCAGATGCGGTTCGAGGCATCGCCGCCGTGCAGGCTACCGAGGTTCAGGGTCGGATACGGCACGGTGAACGCGTCGTAGTGGTAGCGCTCTTTCAGATCGTCGCGCAGGGTCATGATGCGCCCGATGGCATCATGCATCAGCTCAATGGCGTTCACGCCGCGCGCCGGATCGCTGGAGTGGCCGGACTGGCCCAGCACGCGCACGGCGGTAGAAATATGGCCTTTGTGCGCGCGGATCGGCTGCAGAGACGTCGGCTCGCCGATGATCGCGCAATCCGGACGAATCGACGTGTTTTCAGAGAAGTAGCGCGCCCCCGCCATGCTGGTTTCTTCATCGGCGGTCGCCAGAATGTAGAGCGGTTTTTTCAGTTTCGTCACGTCCACGTCACGCAGCGCGTCGAGGATAAAGGCGAAGAAGCCTTTCATGTCGGCGGTGCCCAGGCCATAGAGCTTGTTGTCGTGCTCGGTCAGGGTGAACGGATCGCGCGTCCAGCGGCCGTCGTCAAACGGCACCGTATCGGTATGACCGGCCAGCAGCAGGCCGCCCGCACCGGTTCCGGTGCTGGCGAGCAGGTTAAATTTGTGGCGGGTTCCGGGGACGGGTTGAACCTCAACGTTAAACCCAAGATCGCTAAACCAACCCGCCAGCAGATTGATTAAAGACTCATTGCTCTGATCCAGCGCTTCTTCCGTTGCGCTGATGGACGGTGTGGCAATCAGGGCGCGGTAGATCTCGATAAATGGCGGTAAGTTCATTTTCATTGTTGACACACCTTAGGTCGTGATAGTATCAATATTCATGCAATAAATGTGAATAAAAATACATTAACGTTGAGCATAAAGGAACCCGATGTTGAATACGCTGATTGTAGGCGCTAGCGGTTATGCGGGCGCAGAGCTTGTAAGCTACGTGAATCGCCATCCACATATGACCATAACCGCTTTGACCGTGTCAGCGCAAAGCAATGATGCAGGAAAGTTAATTTCCGATTTGCATCCGCAGCTTAAGGGCATTGTCGATCTGCCGCTGCAGCCCATGTCTGACATCAGCGAGTTTACCGACGGCGTCGACGTGGTGTTTTTAGCCACCGCGCACGAGGTCAGCCACGACCTGGCACCGCAGTTCCTGGCGGCCGGCTGCGTGGTCTTCGACCTTTCCGGCGCGTTCCGCGTGAACGACGGCGCGTTTTATGAAAAATATTACGGTTTCACCCATCAGCATCCGGATCTGCTTGAAAAAGCGGTGTACGGCCTGGCGGAGTGGAGCGCAGATAAACTGAAAGAAGCGGACCTCATTGCCGTTCCGGGCTGCTACCCGACGGCGGCGCAGCTTTCCCTGAAGCCGCTGATCGACGCGGGTCTGCTGGATCTGAGTCAGTGGCCGGTGATTAACGCCACCAGCGGCGTGAGCGGAGCAGGGCGCAAGGCCGCTATCTCCAACAGCTTCTGCGAAGTGAGCCTTCAGCCGTATGGCGTGTTTAATCACCGTCATCATCCTGAAATCACGACGCATCTGGGCGCGGACGTCATTTTCACCCCGCACCTGGGCAGCTTCCCGCGTGGGATCCTCGAAACCATTACCTGCCGCCTGAAGCCCGGCGTGACCAAAGAGCAGGTGAACGAGGTCTTCACCCAGGCGTATGCGGATAAACCGCTGGTGCGCCTGTACGACAAAGGCGTGCCGGCGCTGAAAAACGTGGTCGGCCTGCCGTTCTGCGATATCGGCTTTGCCGTACAGGGCGAGCATCTCATCGTTGTCGCCGCGGAAGATAACTTACTCAAAGGCGCTGCCGCACAGGCAATGCAGTGTGCAAATATTCGTTTCGGTTTCCCGGAAACGCAGGCTCTTATTTAAGGTGTGATGATGAACCCATTAATTATCAAACTCGGTGGTGTACTGCTGGACAGCGAAGAAGCGCTGGAGCGCCTGTTTACCGCGCTGGTGAACTATCGCGAATCACACCAGCGTCCGCTGGTGATTGTGCACGGCGGCGGCTGCGTGGTGGATGAGCTGATGAAAGGGCTCAACCTGCCGGTGAAAAAGAAGAACGGCCTGCGCGTGACGCCTGCTGACCAGATTGACATCATTACCGGCGCGCTGGCGGGTACGGCGAACAAAACGCTGCTGGCGTGGGCGAAGAAACACCACATCGCGTCCGTTGGCCTCTATCTGGGCGATGGCGACAGCGTAAAAGTGACCCAGCTCGACGAAGAGCTCGGCCACGTTGGACTGGCACAGCCAGGTTCACCTAAGCTGATTAACACCCTGCTGGAAGGCGGTTTCCTGCCGGTGGTGAGCTCTATCGGCGTGACCGAAGAGGGCGAGCTGATGAACGTCAACGCTGACCAGGCGGCGACCGCGCTGGCGGCAACGCTGGGCGCGGATCTGATCCTGCTCTCCGACGTGAGCGGTATTCTGGACGGTAAAGGCCAGCGCATTGCGGAAATGACGGCTGAGAAAGCCGAGCAGCTGATTGCTCAGGGCATTATTACTGACGGCATGATCGTCAAAGTGAATGCCGCGCTGGATGCCGCACGCACGCTGGGCCGTCCGGTGGATATCGCCTCCTGGCGTCACGCGGAACAACTGCCGGCGCTGTTTAACGGCACGCCGATTGGCACGCGTATTTTAGCGTAAGTTTTTATTGAATGACCGTAGGCCGGGTAAGCGAAGCGCCACCCGGCAGAACTAACGAATAAAGGAATCATGTTATGGCACTTTGGGGTGGGCGTTTTACACAGGCAGCGGATCAGCGATTCAAACAGTTCAACGACTCTTTGCGCTTCGACTACCGCCTGGCCGAACAGGATATTGTCGGCTCTGTGGCCTGGTCCAAAGCGCTGGTGACGGTGGGCGTACTGACCGCAGACGAACAATTACAGCTGGAAGAAGCGCTGAACAATCTGCTGGAAGAGGTGCGTCTTAACCCGCAGCAGATCCTCGAAAGCGATGCTGAAGATATTCACAGCTGGGTGGAAGGTAAACTGATCGACAAGGTCGGCCAGCTGGGTAAAAAGCTGCATACCGGCCGCAGCCGTAACGACCAGGTCGCCACCGATCTGAAGCTGTGGTGTAAAGATACCGTTGGCGAACTGCTGGCGGCTAACCGTCAGCTGCAGAGCGCGCTGGTGGAAACCGCGCAGAACAACCAGGACGCGGTGATGCCGGGTTATACCCACCTGCAGCGCGCGCAGCCGGTGACCTTCGCGCACTGGTGTCTGGCCTACGTCGAGATGCTGGCGCGTGACGAAAGCCGTCTGCAGGATACCCTGAAACGTCTGGACGTCAGCCCGCTGGGCAGCGGCGCGCTGGCCGGTACGGCGTATGAAATCGACCGTGAGCAGCTGGCAGGCTGGCTGGGCTTTGCCTCCGCCACCCGTAACAGCCTGGACAGCGTGTCCGACCGCGACCACGTGCTGGAGCTGCTCTCCAATGCGTCTATCGGAATGGTGCATCTGTCGCGCTTTGCCGAAGACCTGATCTTCTTTAACTCTGGCGAAGCGGGCTTCGTCGAGCTGTCCGACCGCGTGACCTCAGGCTCATCCCTGATGCCGCAGAAGAAAAACCCGGACGCGCTGGAGCTGATCCGCGGCAAGTGTGGCCGCGTGCAGGGCGCGCTGACAGGCATGATGATGACCCTGAAAGGGCTGCCGCTGGCGTATAACAAAGACATGCAGGAAGACAAAGAAGGGCTGTTCGACGCGCTCGACACCTGGCTGGACTGTCTGCATATGGGCGCGCTGGTGCTGGACGGCATTCAGGTGAAACGCCCGCGCTGTCAGGAAGCGGCGCAGCAGGGCTATGCGAACTCTACCGAACTGGCGGATTATCTGGTGGCGAAAGGCGTACCTTTCCGTGAAGCGCACCATATTGTGGGTGAAGCGGTGGTGGAAGCCATTCGTCAGGGTAAACCGCTGGAAGATCTGGCGCTGGCCGACCTGCAGAAGTTCAGCGCGGTTATCGGGGATGATGTGTATCCGATCCTTGCGCTGCAGTCTTGCCTGGACAAGCGTGCCGCGAAAGGCGGCGTGTCGCCTAAGCAGGTGGCGCAGGCGATAGCGGATGCGAAAAACCGGTTGGTTTGATTTGGTTTGAACAGTGCGGGCTGGTGTCCTCACTCCGGCCCTCTCCCACGGGGAGAGGGAGCAAACACTAAAAATGGCAACTTCGGTTGCCATTTTGCTTTTACCTCGGGGTTTTTTTACGCAAAAAAAAGCGGACCACGGGGTCCGCAAAAGTTCACGTTGGCTTTAGTTGTTCGAGTTTTGAGAGAAATTCGCTGACGGTGCGGGGACGTCAAGGGTCAAACACGTGCCGCCTCGTCTATGTGGTGTATTATTCAACAGAATGCTTGATAGGGATAATCGTTCGTTGCTATGCTATCTATCGCCATGAACTATCGTGGCGACGGAGGATGAATAATGAATATTCGTGATCTTGAATACCTGGTAGCGTTAGCCGAGCATCGTCACTTTCGCCGCGCGGCAGACTCCTGCCACGTCAGCCAGCCCACGCTGAGCGGTCAGATCCGCAAGCTGGAAGACGAGCTGGGCGTGATGCTGCTGGAGCGCACCAGTCGTAAGGTTCTGTTCACACAGGCAGGTCTGCTGCTGGTGGATCAGGCGCGCACCGTGCTGCGCGAGGTCAAAGTGCTCAAGGAAATGGCAAGCCAGCAGGGGGAGGCGATGTCCGGCCCGCTGCATATCGGCCTGATCCCAACCGTTGGCCCGTACCTGTTGCCGCACATCATTCCGATGCTGCACCAGACGTTCCCGAAACTCGAAATGTACCTGCATGAAGCGCAGACCCATCAGCTGCTGGCGCAGCTAGACAGCGGCAAGCTCGACTGCGCCATTCTGGCGCTGGTGAAAGAGAGTGAAGCCTTTATTGAAGTGCCGCTGTTCGATGAGCCGATGATGCTGGCGATCTATGAAGATCACCCGTGGGCGAACCGCGATCGCGTACCGATGGCCGATCTGGCCGGTGAAAAGCTGCTGATGCTGGAAGATGGCCACTGCCTGCGCGATCAGGCGATGGGCTTCTGCTTTGAAGCGGGTGCGGATGAGGATACCCATTTCCGCGCAACCAGCCTGGAAACGCTGCGTAATATGGTCGCGGCGGGAAGCGGTATTACGCTGCTGCCTGCGCTGGCCGTGCCGCGCGAGCGTAAGCGTGATGGCGTGGTTTATCTACCGTGCATTAAGCCGGAGCCGCGTCGCACTATCGGCCTGGTGTATCGTCCGGGTTCACCGCTGCGCAGCCGCTATGAGCAGCTGGCAGAGGCCATCCGTGGTTCGATGGATGGCCATTTCGACAGCGCGTTAAAACAGGCGGTTTAAGCCGTTCAGCGCAGCTACCCGATAGGCTTCCGCCATGGTCGGGTAGTTAAAGGTGGTGTTAACGAAGTACTCAATGGTGTTACCACCGCCTTTTTGCTCCATTATCGCCTGGCCGATATGAATGATTTCCGCCGCGCGTTCACCAAAGCAGTGAATGCCGAGGATCTCTTTGGTCTCGCGATGGAACAGGATCTTCAGCGTTCCCACGCTCATCCCCACGATTTGCGCCCGCGCCAGATGTTTAAACTGGGCACGTCCCACCTCGTAAGGCACCTTCATTGACGTCAGCTGCTGCTCGGTTTTCCCGACAGAACTGATTTCCGGGATGGTATAGATGCCCGTCGGAATATCTTCGATCAGGTGCGCCGTCGCTTCGCCTTTTACCAGCGCCTGTGCGGCAATGCGTCCCTGGTCGTAAGCGGCTGAGGCCAGGCTTGGGTAGCCAATCACGTCGCCGACCGCGTAAACGTGCGGCAGGGCAGTCTGATACATGCTGTTGACCTTCAGCTGACCGCGACTGTCGGTTTCAAGCCCGATATTTTCCAGCTGCAGTGAATCGGTGTTGCCGGTACGACCGTTGGCGTACAGCAGGCAGTCTGCTTTCAGCTTCTTACCGGACTTCAGATGCATGATCACCCCGTCGTCACAGCCCTCAATCTTCTCGTACTCTTCGTTGTGGCGAATCACCACGCCGCTGTTCCAGAAGTGGTAGGAGAGGGAGTCCGACATCTCCTGATCGAGGAACGCCAGCAGGCGGTCACGGGTGTTGATCAGGTCAACTTTGACGTCCATTCCGCGGAAGATCGACGCATATTCGCAACCAATGACCCCTGCGCCATAGATAATGACGTGGCGGGGTTCATGGTGCAGGCTCAGAATCGAGTCGCTGTCGTAGACGCGCGGGTGCGAGAAGTCCACGTCGGCCGGATGGTAAGGGCGTGAGCCGCAGGCAATCACAAATTTTTCAGCCGTGATGGTTTCAACCGAACCGTCGTGGCATTCGAGTGCCAGGGTGTGTTCATCCACAAAATGCGCGTTGCCCTGCAAAATTTCACAGTGGTTACGCTCATAAAATCCCTGACGCATGCGTGTCTGCTGGTTAATAACGGTATCCGCGTGATTCAGGATGTCAGCAAAGGATGAACGAAGAAGTCGGGAGTGGTCGCTGTAAAGAGGGTTCTGGTTAAATTCGATAATGCGGCTAACGGCGTGGCGGAGGGCTTTCGAAGGGATGGTGCCCCAGTGGGTGCAACCGCCGCCGACATTATGGTAGCGCTCGATGACCGCTACTCTGGCTCCCTGTTTCACCAGACCCATAGCAGCACCTTCGCCGCCGGGGCCGGAACCAATAACTATTGCGTCGTAATCGTAGGAATGTGGCATGGTAAGGCTTACCTGTTCTTATACATAAAAGCAACAGAATCATAACATCATTGGCAGAGTAACCCAATTATCGTTGTGCTTTTTTCGGGCAGTGGGGCACAAACCGCACGTAAACAATCATTCACAAAGCCAGGCAAACAGATTAATTTTATTCTCTGGTATAGTGCCATCAGGCCTTTGGAAGGATTCAACTATCGTGATGGGCGTAAGAGCACAACAAAAAGAGAAAACCCGGCGTTCGCTGGTGGAAGCCGCATTCAGTCAACTGAGTGCTGAGCGGAGTTTTGCCAGTTTGAGCCTGCGCGAAGTCGCACGCGAGGCCGGGATTGCGCCAACGTCCTTCTATCGTCATTTCCGTGATGTGGATGAACTGGGCCTGACCATGGTCGACGAGAGCGGTCTGATGCTGCGCCAGCTGATGCGGCAGGCGCGTCAGCGTATCGCCAAAGGGGGCAGCGTGATCCGCACCTCCGTATCGACCTTTATGGAATTTATCGGCAATAACCCCAACGCGTTTCGTCTGCTTCTGCGCGAGCGTTCGGGCACATCGGCGGCGTTTCGTGCCGCCGTCGCGCGTGAAATTCAGCACTTCATCGCGGAACTTGCCGACTATCTTGAACTCGAAAACCATATGCCGCGTGCGTTTACTGAAGCACAGGCTGAGGCGATGGTGACGATTGTTTTCAGCGCGGGTGCCGAAGCGCTGGATGTCAGCATTGAACAACGCAAGCAGCTCGAAGAGCGGCTGGTATTGCAGCTCAGGATGATCTCCAAAGGCGCGTACTACTGGTATCGCCGTGAACAAGAGAAACTGGCACATCAAACCGAAGAGTGAAGGTGAGTAATGAAACAGTCAGGTCAGGATAAAGGGACGCTGTTGCTGGCATTGATCGCTGGCTTATCCATTAATGGTACGTTTGCCGCTATTTTTAGCTCAATCGTTCCATTTTCGATTTTCCCGCTTATTGCGCTGGTGCTGACGGTTTACTGCCTGCATCAACGTTACCTGAACCGCACCATGCCGGTGGGGTTACCGGGGCTGGCCGCTGCCTGCTTTATTCTGGGGGTATTGCTGTATAGCACCGTGGTTCGCGCGGAATATCCGGATATCGGCTCTAACTTCTTCCCTGCGGTACTGTCTGTGGCGCTGGTGTTCTGGATTGGCTCGCGCATGCGTAGCCGTAAGAGCCAGTTACCAGAGTAATGAATTATTTGTAGGGCAGGTAAGCGAAGCGCCACCTGCCAAAAACGCCGGATGGCGCTACGCTTATCCGGCCTACAGATCACCGTGCGGTAAGTAAAACGCCGCACTCCATATGGTGCGTATACGGGAACTGATCGAACAGCGCCAGACGTTCAACCTTGTGCGTCTGGCCTAATGTTTCGAGGTTCTTGCACAGCGTCTCCGGGTTACAGGAGATGTACAAAATACGCGGGTACGCCTGCACCATCTTCTCGGTTTCGCTGTCCAGGCCACTGCGCGGCGGGTCGACAAAAATTGTCTCACACTGGTAGCTCTTGAGATCGATCCCTTCCAGGCGGTTAAACTGGCGTACGCCGTTCATGGCCTGCGTGAACTCTTCTGCGGCCATACGAATGATCTGCACGTTGTCGATATGGTTAGCGGCGATGTTGTACTGCGCGGCAGCCACCGACGGCTTGGCGATTTCCGTTGCCAGAACGCGATCGAAGTTACGCGCCAGCGCCAGGGAGAAGTTGCCGTTACCGCAGTAGAGCTCAAGCAGATCGCCCGTTGACCCTTCCGTCGCCTTCAGCGCCCACTCCAGCATCTGCACGTTCATCGCGGCATTCGGCTGGGTGAAGCTGTTCTCGACCTGACGATACACCATCTCTTTACCTGCCACCGGCAGGCGCTCGTCGATGTAGTCCTGATCCAGCATGATTTTGGTTTTTGTCGCGCGGCCAATCAGGTGAACGTTGATGTTCTGCGCGCGCAGCGCATCGCGCAGCGCTTCTGCCTGCTCGCGCCACTCGTCGTTAAGCGCTTTGTGATACAGCAGAGAGACAATTGCCTGATTGCTTTGCGTGGTCAGGTAGTCAATCTGGAACAGCTTGTTACGCAGTACCGGATTGTTGCGCACGCCGTCCATTATCAGCGTCATCAACTGGTTAATGAGCTCGCTCGCCGCCGGAAAGCTGTCCACGCGGATACGGGACTTCGTCTGCTGATCGAAAATGATGTGGTACAGGTCGTCACCGTCGTGCCAGATGCGGAACTCGGCGCGCATGCGGTAGTGGCTGACGGGAGAGCGGAACACCTCGGGAACGGGCGCGTTGAAAGGCGTCATCATACTTTGCAGGCGGACGACTTTCTCTGCCAGCTGCGCGTCGTACTGTTCTGTCGGGAGGTGTTCTGGGGTCATGATGCGTCCTGAATGATAAAGAATTACGCGGGGATTGTAGGCATTGTTCAGGGGATGTCCAGATTTAATGGGTAATAGCTGTCTGGACATCCATACGTGTCTAATTGTAGCATTCTGTTTCCGGTCTCCTGAGAGTGAAAAGGGAATCCAGTGTAAATCTGGAGCTGACGCGCAGCGGTAAAGTCTGGCGGGATGAGCGTTGTAGACACTGTGAAAATGGGAAGTCTTCATCCTTATATAGCCACCTAGCCCGAAGACCTGCCGGGATCACGTCGCATTTGGTTTCATCATCGCGTGCTATCGATGAGGCCTGCGGCATCCTTCTTATATTGTGGATGCTTTAACAATGATTAAAAAAGTATCGCTGTTGACGGCGTTGTCCGTCACGGCATTTTCGGGCTGGGCGCAGGATAGCGCCGACTCGTTGGTGGTGACGGCAAATCGTTTTGAACAACCTGAAAAAACTATTCTGGCTGCAACCTCCGTTGTTACGCGTGCCGATATTGACCGTTGGCAATCAACCTCAGTCCTGGATGTTATGCGTCGCCTGCCCGGCGTGGATACGGCGCAAAATGGCGGGATGGGGCAACTCTCTTCTCTCTTTATACGTGGCACCAACTCCAGCCACGTCCTGATCCTTGTTGATGGGATCCGCCTTAACCAGGCGGGCGTCACGGGGTCATCCGATCTCAGCCAGTTCCCGATCTCCCTGGTGCAGCGTATCGAATATGTTCGTGGACCGCGTTCGGCGGTATACGGCTCGGACGCGATCGGCGGAGTCGTAAACATTATTACCACTCGCGCGAAGGACGGTACCACGCTGAACGCAGGTGCAGGGTCGCATGGTTATCAGAATTATGGCGGCAGTACTCAGCAAACATTGGGCGACAGCACGCGCGTCACGCTTGCGGGTGATTACACCTATACCAAAGGGTTTGATGTGGTTGCGGACGGCAACAATGGTGGCCTTGCCCAGACCGATCGCGACGGCTTTATGAATAAAACGCTCTATGGTGCAGTGGATCACGCATTCTCGGAGCAGTGGAGCGGATTTGTTCGCGGCTTTGGCTACAGCAACCGTACTGCCTACGACGGTTACTACAGTTCATTTACCCCTGACGTACTGGTCGATACCCGCCAGCTCTATAGTCAGACCTGGGATGCAGGATTGCGCTTCAACGATGACATCTTCCATTCACAGCTGCTCACCAGCTATAGCCACAGCAAGGACTATAACTACGACCCAAATTTGGGCCGCTACGATTCAACAGCCACGTTGGATGAAATCAAACAGTACAACGTCCAGTGGCTGAACTCCGTTGATGTTGGCCATGGGAACATTGGCGCGGGCGTTGACTGGCAGAAGCAGAGCACCGAGCCGGGTACAAACTACGTGACCAGCGGCTACGACCTGCGTAACACCGGCGTTTACCTGACCGGGTTGCAGCAGTTTGGTGACTTCACTCTGGAAGGAGCGGTTCGCAGCGATGACAACTCTCAGTTCGGTCGCCATGGCACCTGGCAAAGTAGTGCGGCCTGGGAGTTCGTGGAGGGTTACCGCTTCGTTGCTTCTTATGGTACGGCCTATAAAGCACCGAATCTGGGTCAACTCTATGGTTTCTATGGCAATGACCATCTTGATCCAGAAGAGAGCAAGCAGTGGGAAGGTGCGTTTGAAGGCCTGACGGCGGGCGTGAGCTGGCGCGTCTCCGGCTACCGTAATGACGTCGATAATCTCATCGACTTCGATAATAACCTTCAGCAATATTACAACGTCGGTAAAGCGCGCATTAAAGGTGTGGAAGCGACAGCATCATTTGATACGGGCCCGTTGACGCATACTGTAGGCTACGACTATGTGGATGCCCGCAATGCCGCAACCAACGAACTTCTGGACCGTCGTGCTAAGCAGCAGGTGAAATATCAGCTCGACACGCAGATCTATGATTTCGACTGGAGCCTGACTTATCACTATCTCGGTACGCGTTACGACACTGACTTTGGTGCTTATCCGTCTGAGAAAGTAAAAATGGGTGGTGTCAGCCTGTGGGATGTCGCAGTTTCGTATCCTGTCACCTCACATCTCACAGTTCGTGGTAAAATAGCCAACCTGTTCGATAAAGATTACGAGACAGTTTATGGCTACCAAACTGCAGGACGGGAATACACCTTGTCTGGCAGCTACACCTTCTAATCCGCGTCCCACCGTGCTGGTTTTTGATTCCGGCGTCGGTGGGCTTTCGGTCTATGATGAGATTCGGCATCTCCTGCCGGATCTCCATTACATCTACGCCTTCGATAACGTCGCTTTCCCGTATGGGGAAAAGAGTGAAGATTTTATTGTTGAGCGTGTGGTTGAAATCGTCACCGCGGTACAAAAGCGCTATCCCCTTGCGCTGGCCGTCATCGCCTGTAATACGGCGAGCACCGTTTCTCTTCCCGCCCTGCGTGAAAAATTCCAGTTCCCGGTTGTGGGCGTTGTTCCTGCGATAAAGCCTGCCGCACGCCTGACGGCGAACGGCATTGTGGGTTTGCTGGCAACGCGAGGCACGGTAAAGCGTCCTTATACCCGTGAGCTGATCGACCGTTTTGCCAACGAATGCCAGATTGCGATGCTGGGTTCGGCTGAGCTGGTGGAGATGGCTGAAGCGAAGCTGCATGGAAAAGCGGTATCACTCGACGAGCTGCGTCGTATTCTTCGTCCGTGGCTGCGGATGCCCGAACCTCCGGATACCGTTGTGCTGGGCTGCACCCACTTCCCGCTATTACAGGAAGAGCTATTAGAGGTGTTGCCGGAGGGGACGCGCCTGGTGGATTCCGGCGCGGCTATCGCCCGTCGCACGGCCTGGCTGCTGGAGCATGAAGCGCCGGATGCGAAATCTACCGATGCGAATATCGCGTTTTGTATGGCCATCACGAAAGAGACTGAGCAACTTTTACCCGTTTTACGCCGTTATGGCTTTGAAACGCTCGAAAAACTGGCGCTGTAGCACGGTTTTGAGCAAAAAAGAGACGGTTGAAAGTTTTTTTTAAAAGAGGGGTTGTCAACGTCTGAGAACTCCCTATAATGCGCCTCCACTGACACGGAACAACGGCTTACAGGCCGCCGGGTTAGCGGGGTTCAGAGATGAACGCCGACAGAGAAAAGCAAAAATAATCGCTTGACTCTGAATGAGGAAAACGTAATATACGGGACCTCGCAACGGTGAGCTTAACGCCGCGTTGCAACTGCTCTTTAACAATTTATCAGACAATCTGTGTGGGCACTCAAAGTGACATGGATTCTTAATGTCTTCGGACAATAAATGAAT
>NZ_REFK01000010.1:0-81617 GCF_003688535.1 Enterobacter sp. WP_7_1
AGTCTTCGGTGGAGCGGTAGTTCAGTCGGTTAGAATACCTGCCTGTCACGCAGGGGGTCGCGGGTTCGAGTCCCGTCCGTTCCGCCACTTATTAAGACATTAAGCCTGCCTTATTGGCAGGCTTAATGGCAAAAAACTTTAGGGGCGTAGCTCAGTTGGTAGAGCACCGGTCTCCAAAACCGGGTGTCGCGAGTTCGAGTCTCTCCGCCCCTGCCATATAGAATCCTTTGCTTCGGCAAAGGATTTTTTTTTGCCTGAAACACTGCAGAAAATTCTCTTCTTAATTTTCAGCCAGCATCCCTGCTGGCTGATGCATCAATCCATTACATTGATTTTTAACAGATCTTTTATCTGAGATTGCTTATCACTGTTTTGCAGCCAAATTGCATACAGCGGCCTGGTAAGCGTGGTGGAATCCAGCACGGTGTGCAGCCCTGCTTTAGCATCTGCCCAGCGAACAGGTAACCAGGTACAACCTTTCAGCAGAGACAGCTGCTGACAGGCGATCTCTGCCGAGCTGGTCGTTAACTGCGGAACATCATCAGGTGCAATCAGTCCCGTCTCGTGCTGCTGAAAATCCGGTCCCCATTCCAGGCGTAAATAGGTCAGGTCTACCTTCATCATCGAAGGTTCAGACGCATAAAGCGCCAGGCCAAACTGGCCCACAATCTGGCTGCTAAATTCGTCCATCTTGGGGGCTTCGGTTGTGATCAGAAGATCAAGCTGGCGTTCATGAAGTTGCTTAACCAGCGACTGCCGCTGTGCAATCCTGGCTTCAAATTGCAGGTGGCCATGTGAATGATACAGCCGGGTAAGCCACTGACTTAGCATGCATTCCCACAGAGAAGCGCTGGCCCCTATCGAAAATTCATTATGTCTTGAAGTATGTGCGACCTCTTTACGTGCCGCCTGCCAGGTATTCATCAGCGTTTCTGCGTACGGCAGCAGTTTCTCGCCAGCTGGCGTTAAGCGAATATTGTTGCGATGGCGGGTAAAAAGATTCACACCCAATTGATTTTCCAGCTGTCGAATACGAAAACTGACTGCTGACTGCGTCAGGTAAAGGGCTTCAGCTGCTCGCCCAAAGTGGCGTGTTCTGCTCACTTCAAGGAAAGTTTTAAGCAATTCCGTATCCACATCTTTCTCCGCAAAATTATTTGTCGTTATGATTTAAATGTTTTGTTTTACACTCTGTCAAGCGTAACTAATACTCCGCGCCATAAATAGCTCGGCCAAAGAATTAGGAGCGTGTAGGATGGCGGAAAGCTTTACGACGACTAATCGTTTTTTCGACAATAAACATTATCCGCGCGGGTTCTCTCGTCACGGCGATTTCACCATCAAAGAAGCTCAACTGCTTGAGCGCCATGGTTATGCCTTTAACGAGCTGGATCTTGGTAAGCGTGAACCTGCAACCGAAGACGAAAAACAGTTTGTTTCTGTTTGCCGTGGTGAGCGTGAGCCGGAGTCTGAAGCGGAACGTGTATGGATCAAATACATGGCGCGCATTAAGCGTCCAAAACGCTTCCATACGCTTTCTGGCGGCAAGCCGCAGATGGAAGGTGCAGAAGACTACACCGAGTCTGATGACTAAACGAAAAGAAGGGGCTACGGCCCCTTTTTTTATGCCAGCAATTTCTGCAAATGCAGCAGCAAACGATCGATAGCGCGGTAGCTCAGCGCCTCCTGCAAATGCTTTCTCTCAATGTCAGTGCATCCCTCCACGTCAGCAATAGTTCTGGCCACTTTCAACAAACGCTGCCACGCACGTATAGACAGCCCGAACCGCGTCAACGTCTCCTCCAGCCATCCCGCATCCTCAACGTTAAGAGAACAGAACTGTCGGATCCCGGCATTATCCAGCCGCGCATTCAGCCTGTTCTGACGAGCGTACTGCCGCGTCTGGGCTGCAATCACCCGCTCGCGTACATCCGCTGAGCTTTCACCCGTTATGCCCGTTTGCCTGAGTAGACCCGGCGGGGGAAGGGGGATTTCGAGGGATAAATCGAAACGGTCGAGGAACGGGCCGGATAACTTACCCAGATAGCGCAACGTCTGCTCTGGCGTACAGCGGTTATGGTTGCCCTGGTAGTGACCCGTCGGGCTGGGGTTCATCGCCGCGACCAGCTGAAACTGCGCGGGATAGCTTATTTTCGCTCGTGCGCGTGAGATATGTATCTCACCGGATTCAATGGGCTCTCTCAGTGCATCCAGCACGCGGCGCTCAAACTCAGGCAGCTCATCGAGAAATAGAATGCCATTGTGTGCCAGCGAGATCTCACCCGGCCCGGGGATAGACCCACCGCCAACCATTGCCGTCAGTGAAGCGCTATGATGTGGCGAACGAAAAGGACGGCGGCGCCACTGTTTTTGCAACGACGTCGAACTGATAAGGCTATATATGGCGGCACTTTCCAGCGCTTCATGATTATTGAGCGGTGGAAGCAACCCACTTAACCTGCTTGCCAGCATTGTTTTACCCGTACCCGGCGGGCCAATTAACAGAAGATTGTGTCCACCTGCCGCCGTAATCTCCAGCGCCCGTTTCCCTTGCTCCTGTCCCATAATCTCGCTGAGATCCTCTGGAGCATCCGCTATAGCATCATCGCACTCCTCCGGCTCGGACAGTTCATGACGCCCTTCCAGCCAGGCACAAACTTCCTGTAAATGCCCCGCGATGAGACACCCCTTCTCGGCGATAAGACTCACTTCTGATGCGTTTTCATTGGCGACAATGATTTGCCGTCCTGCTCGTATGGCTTCCAGCGCTCCCGATATCGCACCGGGAACGCCTCTTAACGCGCCTGTAAGCGCGAGTTCGCCAACGAACTCATACGAGCCTAGCCGTGTCGTATTAAGCTGCTCAGAAGCCGCGAGAAGGGCAATTGCGATAGGTAAATCGTATCGTCCCCCCTCTTTAGGCAGATCGGCGGGGGCAAGGTTGATGGTGATCTTCTTCGCGGGGAAGGTATAACCGCTATTTATTATTGCGCTGCGAACGCGATCCCTGGCCTCTTTAACCGTCGTTTCAGGTAACCCGACAAGCGTGAGTCCCG
This sequence comes from Enterobacter sp. WP_7_1, assembly GCF_003688535.1. Lineage (NCBI taxonomy): Bacteria > Pseudomonadati > Pseudomonadota > Gammaproteobacteria > Enterobacterales > Enterobacteriaceae > Enterobacter > Enterobacter sp. WP_7_1. The sequence goes on from NZ_REFK01000010.1 coordinate 3,057, forward strand.
GTAGCCCATTACTTAAATGAACCTCGACGGAAATAAGCGGTGCCTTTACCCCGAGAGCCGCACGCGTATAAACAACTGACAGTGACATTTGCACTACCTCCTGGTGTGACTATGCCAGCGTCTCTTTTGTCTGTTTAGCATCATTTTGCGAATTTACGCCGCCCGTTCAGAGATTTTAAGCGCACAATGAAACCATTGCATAACCGTGGAAGCCTCCTCGCAGAATGTAAAAAGACCCGTTTTGACGCTTAAAACCTCAGTAAAAAAATGAAAAATATTCATTTTCTATTTTCCTCATATAAAACAACGATTTTAAGAAATATGATTTGCTGGCTAATCAAATGAGCCATAAATAAATCTTGTGTTTGTTTTGAATTCTGTGATAACTCTTTAGGTATTCCTTCGAACAAGATGCAGAAAGAACTGAAAATGACAGCCCTTCTACGAGTGATTAGCCTGGTCGTGATTAGCGTGGTGGTGATTATTATCCCACCGTGCGGGGCTGCACTTGGACGAGGAAAGGCTTAGAAATCAAGCCTTAACGAACTAAGACCCCCGCACCGAAAGGTCCGGGGGTTTTTTTATGACTAAAAAACGTAAATGAGGAGCAGAGAATGACGACTAGCACAAAATTCTGTTTCTCCCGATTTATGACGGGGAACTGACTATGAATGGGGCACAGTGGGTAGTACATGCGTTGCGCGCGCAGGGAGTCGAAACCGTATTCGGTTATCCGGGTGGCGCAATTATGCCGATTTACGATGCACTGTATGACGGCGGCGTGGAACATCTCTTGTGCCGACACGAGCAGGGCGCAGCGATGGCAGCCATTGGCTATGCCCGCGCGACTGGTAAAACCGGCGTGTGTATGGCGACTTCAGGCCCGGGCGCAACGAACCTGATCACCGGTCTGGCTGACGCGCTGCTGGATTCCGTTCCCGTTGTCGCCATCACCGGGCAGGTGGCGTCTCCGTTCATCGGTACTGATGCTTTCCAGGAAGTCGACGTCCTCGGTTTATCGCTGGCCTGCACCAAACACAGCTTCCTCGTCCAGTCTCTCGAAGAGCTGCCGCGCGTAATGGCAGAAGCATTCGAAGTGGCAAGCTCCGGCCGTCCTGGTCCGGTTCTGGTCGATATCCCGAAAGATATCCAGGTGGCACTCGGCGATCTGGAACCGCACTTCTCCACCGTTGAAAGCGACGGTGCGTTTCCGGAAGCGGAAGTTGAAGAGGCCCGTCAGATGCTGGCGCAGGCGAAGCAGCCGATGCTGTACGTAGGCGGTGGCGTCGGCATGGCGCAGGCCGTTCCAGCCCTGCGCGAATTTATCGCAACAACGCAGATGCCAGCGACCTGCACGCTGAAAGGTCTCGGTGCTGTCGAGGCGGATTACCCATACTATCTGGGCATGCTGGGGATGCACGGCACCAAAGCGGCAAACCTGGCGGTGCAGGAGTGCGATCTGCTCATCGCCGTAGGTGCCCGTTTTGACGACCGCGTTACCGGCAAGTTGAATACCTTTGCGCCGAACGCCAAAGTCATCCATATGGATATCGACCCGGCGGAGATGAACAAGCTGCGTCAGGCGCATGTCGCCTTGCAGGGCGATCTCAACGCGCTGTTACCGGCATTGCAGCAGCCGCTGGATATCAACGCATGGCGTCAGCACACCGCAGACATGCGCGCCGAGCACGCCTGGCGTTACGACCACCCCGGCGAGGCCATCTACGCGCCGCTGCTGTTGAAGCAGCTGTCTGACCGTAAACCTGCTGAGAGCGTCGTCACAACCGATGTAGGCCAGCACCAGATGTGGTCCGCGCAGCATATGACCTACACCCGCCCGGAAAACTTCATCACCTCCAGCGGCTTGGGTACCATGGGCTTCGGTCTGCCAGCAGCCGTTGGTGCGCAGGTTGCTCGCCCTAACGATACCGTTATCTGTATCTCCGGTGACGGCTCCTTCATGATGAACGTCCAGGAGCTCGGCACCGTTAAGCGCAAGCAGTTGCCGCTGAAAATCGTCTTGCTCGACAACCAGCGTTTAGGGATGGTTCGCCAGTGGCAGCAGCTGTTCTTCCAGGAGCGTTACAGCGAAACGACTCTCACCGATAACCCCGATTTCCTCACCCTGGCCAGCGCCTTTGGCATCCCTGGCCAGCACATCACCCGTAAAGATCAGGTTGAAGCGGCGCTCGACACCATGCTGAACAGCGATGGGCCTTACCTGCTTCATGTCTCAATCGACGAACTCGAGAACGTCTGGCCGTTGGTACCGCCTGGTGCCAGTAACTCACAAATGATGGAGAAATTATCATGATGCAGCATCAGGTCGCCGTACAGGCTCGCTTCAACCCGGAAACCTTAGAACGCGTTTTGCGTGTGGTGCGTCATCGTGGTTTTCAGATTTGCTCTATGAATATGGAAACGGCCACAGACGCCCAAAACATCAGTATCGAATTAACCGTTGCCAGCCCGCGGTCGGTCGACTTACTGTTTAGTCAGTTATCAAAGCTGGTAGACGTTGCCCATGTTGCCATCTGCCAGAGCACAACCACATCACAACAAATCCGCGCTTGAGCGTGACAGGACGAAAAAATGACGACAAAAAAAGCTGATTACATTTGGTTCAACGGTGAGATGGTTCGCTGGGAGGACGCGAAGGTCCACGTGATGTCCCACGCGCTGCACTACGGTACCTCCGTATTTGAAGGCATCCGTTGCTACGATTCTCACAAAGGGCCAGTGGTGTTCCGCCATCGCGAACACATGCAGCGTCTGCATGACTCAGCCAAAATTTATCGTTTCCCGGTTTCACAAAGCGTTGACGAGCTGATGGAAGCCTGTCGCGACGTGATCCGTAAAAACAACCTGACCAGCGCCTATATTCGTCCGCTGGTGTTCGTGGGCGACGTCGGCATGGGCGTGAACCCGCCAGCCGGTTATAACACCGATGTGATCATTGCCGCGTTCCCATGGGGTGCCTACCTGGGTGCAGAAGCCCTGGAGCAGGGGATCGACGCAATGGTCTCTTCCTGGAATCGCGTGGCGCCAAACACTATTCCGACCGCCGCGAAAGCAGGCGGTAACTACCTTTCTTCCCTGCTAGTCGGTAGCGAAGCGCGCCGCCACGGCTATCAGGAAGGTATCGCCCTGGACGTGAATGGCTACATCTCTGAAGGCGCGGGTGAAAACCTGTTTGAGGTTAAAGACGGTATCCTGTTCACGCCGCCGTTTACCTCGTCCGCGCTGCCGGGCATCACCCGTGACGCCATCATCAAGCTGGCGAAAGATCTGGGTATCGAAGTGCGCGAGCAGGTGCTGTCCCGTGAATCCCTCTATCTGGCCGATGAAGTGTTCATGTCCGGTACCGCGGCTGAAATCACGCCGGTGCGCAGCGTAGACGGTATCCAGGTGGGTGAAGGCCGCTGCGGTCCGGTCACCAAACGTATTCAGCAAGCGTTCTTCGGCCTCTTCACCGGCGAGACAGAAGATAAATACGGCTGGTTGGATCAGGTTAATCACTAAGCATAAATTTGGGACGGCACGCACCGTCCCATTAAATAGTCAGACGGGAGTCAATAAAGCATGCCTAAGTATCGTTCAGCCACCACCACCCACGGCCGTAATATGGCGGGAGCCCGCGCGCTGTGGCGCGCCACCGGAATGACCGACGCCGATTTCGGCAAGCCGATTATCGCCGTGGTGAACTCCTTCACCCAGTTTGTACCGGGCCACGTGCACCTGCGCGATCTCGGTAAGCTGGTTGCCGAGCAAATCGAAGCCTCCGGCGGCGTGGCAAAAGAGTTCAACACCATTGCGGTGGATGACGGTATCGCGATGGGGCACGGGGGCATGCTTTATTCACTGCCGTCGCGCGAGCTGATCGCCGACTCCGTAGAGTATATGGTTAACGCCCACTGCGCCGATGCGATGGTCTGCATCTCCAACTGCGACAAAATCACCCCGGGGATGCTGATGGCCTCCCTGCGCCTGAACATTCCGGTGATCTTCGTCTCCGGTGGTCCAATGGAAGCGGGGAAAACCAAGCTCTCCGACAAAATCATCAAGCTCGACCTGGTCGATGCGATGATCCAGGGCGCGGACCCGAAAGTCTCTGACGAGCAGAGCGACCAGGTGGAACGCTCCGCGTGTCCGACCTGCGGCTCCTGTTCCGGGATGTTCACCGCTAACTCCATGAACTGCCTGACCGAAGCGCTGGGTCTTTCTCAGCCGGGTAACGGCTCGCTGCTGGCGACCCACGCCGACCGTAAGCAGCTGTTCCTCAATGCCGGTAAGCGCATCGTTGAGCTGACCAAACGCTACTACGAGCAGGACGACGCCAGCGCGCTGCCGCGCAATATCGCCAGCAAAGCGGCGTTCGAAAACGCCATGACGCTGGATATCGCCATGGGCGGCTCTACCAACACCGTTCTGCACCTGCTGGCCGCCGCGCAGGAAGCCGAAATCGACTTCACCATGAGCGACATCGACAAGCTCTCCCGCAAGGTGCCGCAGCTGTGCAAAGTCGCGCCGAGCACCCAGAAGTACCATATGGAAGACGTGCACCGTGCCGGCGGCGTGCTGGGCATTCTGGGCGAGCTGGATCGCGCCGGGCTGCTGAACCGTGACGTGAAAAACGTGCTCGGCCTGACGCTGCCGGAGTCGCTGGACCAGTACGACGTCATGCTGACCAAAGATGACGCGGTGAAAAAGATGTTCCGCGCCGGTCCTGCCGGTATCCGTACCACCCAGGCGTTCTCGCAGGACTGTCGCTGGGATACCCTGGACGATGACCGCGCCGAAGGCTGCATCCGCTCGCTGGAACATGCCTACAGCAAAGACGGCGGTCTGGCCGTGCTGTACGGTAACTTCGCGGAAAACGGCTGCATCGTGAAAACCGCAGGCGTGGACGACAGCATCCTGAAATTCACCGGTCCGGCGAAGGTATACGAAAGCCAGGATGAAGCGGTAGAGGCAATTCTCGGCGGCAAAGTGGTGGAAGGCGACGTGGTTGTCATTCGCTACGAAGGGCCGAAAGGCGGTCCCGGCATGCAGGAGATGCTCTACCCAACCACCTTCCTGAAATCCATGGGACTCGGTAAGGCGTGTGCGCTGATCACCGACGGGCGTTTCTCCGGCGGCACCTCCGGCCTCTCTATCGGCCACGTTTCCCCGGAAGCGGCAAGCGGCGGCAACATCGCCATCATCGAAGACGGCGATCTGATCGAAATCGACATTCCGAATCGCGGTATTCAGCTGAAGCTGAGTGACCAGGAAATTGCGGCCCGTCGTGAAGCGCAGGAAGCCCGCTGCGATAAAGCCTGGACGCCGAAAGACCGCCAGCGTGAAGTCTCCTTTGCCCTGCGCGCCTACGCGAGCCTTGCCACCAGTGCAGATAAAGGCGCGGTGCGCGATAAATCTAAACTTGGGGGCTAATGATGGCCGAGTCACAACCCTTATCCGCCGCCCCCGAGGGGGCGGAATACCTGAGAGCGGTGCTACGCGCGCCGGTCTATGAAGCCGTGCAGGTTACGCCCCTGCAGAAAATGGAAAAGCTCTCTTCGCGCCTCGACAACGTCATTCTGGTCAAGCGCGAAGACCGTCAGCCGGTGCACAGCTTTAAGCTGCGCGGCGCCTACGCGATGATGGCCGGGCTGACCGATGAGCAGAAAGCACGCGGCGTGATTACCGCGTCTGCGGGCAACCACGCCCAGGGCGTTGCGTTCTCGTCTGCTCGTCTGGGGCTGAAGGCGCTGATCGTGATGCCGGTCGCTACCGCAGATATCAAAGTCGACGCGGTGCGCGGTTTCGGCGGCGAAGTTCTGCTCCACGGCGCCAACTTTGACGAAGCCAAAGCCAAAGCGATTGAGCTTGCGCAGCAGCAGGGTTTCACCTGGGTGCCGCCGTTTGATCACCCGATGGTGATTGCCGGGCAGGGCACGCTGGCGCTGGAACTGCTGCAGCAGGATGCCCATCTCGATCGCGTGTTTGTGCCGGTCGGCGGCGGTGGCTTAGCCGCAGGCGTGGCTGTGCTGATCAAACAGCTGATGCCGCAGATCAAAGTCATCGCCGTTGAAGCGGAAGACTCTGCCTGCCTCAAAGCGGCGCTGGATGCGGGTCATCCGGTAGATCTGCCGCGCGTCGGGCTGTTTGCCGAAGGCGTGGCGGTGAAGCGCATTGGGGATGAGACCTTCCGCCTGTGCCAGGAATATCTCGACGATATCGTCACGGTCGATAGCGACGCCATCTGCGCGGCGATGAAGGATCTGTTCGAGGACGTGCGTGCGGTGGCGGAACCTTCCGGCGCGCTGGCGCTGGCGGGGATGAAAAAATACATCGCGCAGCACAACATTCGCGGCGAGCGGCTGGCGCACGTGCTTTCCGGCGCCAACGTGAACTTCCACGGTCTGCGCTACGTTTCCGAGCGCTGCGAGCTGGGTGAACAGCGGGAAGCGCTGCTGGCGGTGACGATTCCGGAAGAGAAAGGCAGCTTCCTGAAGTTCTGCCAGCTGCTGGGCGGCCGTTCGGTGACGGAATTTAACTACCGTTTTGCCGATGCCAAAGACGCCTGCATTTTTGTCGGCGTGCGTCTGAGCCGCGGCGTCGAGGAGCGCAAAGAGATCCTCAACCTGCTGCATGAGGGCGGCTACAGCGTGGTCGATCTCTCTGATGACGAGATGGCGAAGCTGCACGTGCGCTACATGGTCGGCGGGCGTCCATCGAAGCCGCTCAGGGAACGTCTGTTCAGCTTCGAGTTTCCGGAATCGCCGGGCGCGCTGCTCAAGTTCCTTCACACGCTTGGCACGCACTGGAATATCTCACTGTTCCACTACCGTAGCCACGGCACCGACTACGGCCGCGTGCTGGCGGCGTTCGAACTGGGCGAGCACGAGCCGGATTTCGAAACGCGGCTGAACGAGCTGGGCTATGAGTGCCACGACGAAACCCATAACCCGGCCTTCCGCTTCTTCCTCGCGGGCTAAGGGCTGAGCTGCGTGTAGGCCGGGTAAGCGCAGCGCCACCCGGCTTTAGTGGTTCGGCAATATCGTCCAGAACGCATCAATAAGCGGCTCATGCAGCCGCTTTTTTTGTGCGCACACGCCAAGCTCAAACGGCGTCTTCTCGTCGCTGCGCTCCAGAATCATCACGCGATTACGAACGGGCTCCGGGCTGTTTTCCAGCACCACTTCCGGCAGCAGCGCCACGCCGCAGCCGAGCGCCACCATCGACACCATCGCCTCGTGGCCGCTGACCGTGGCGTAAATCGACGGGTTGCTGATTTTCTGACGGCGGAACCACAGCTCGATGCGGCGGCGCACCGGCCCCTGATCGGCCATGATAAACGGTACCGTCGACCAGTCCGGTTTTTCCACCGACACCTGATTACGCACCGGGCAGGGCAGCGCCGGCGCGATCAGCACCACCGCCAGATTCTCCAGCATTGAGAATGCCACCGCACCCGGCAGAGTTTCGGGTTTCCCGGCAATAGCGAGATCCGCTTCGCCCGTCACCACTTTTTCCATTGCGTCGGAGGCGTCGCCGGTGGTGAGCTTAATTTCAACCGACGGATGCGCCGCGCGGAAGCGGTCAAGGATGGGCGGCAGATGGCTATAGGCGGCGGTGACGGAGCAGAAAATATGCAGTTCGCCGGAAAGTGACGGCCCCTGTTGGTCAATCGAGTGCCGCAGCTGCTGGTACTGCAACAGCGTCTGCTGGGCAAAAATGCGCAGCTCTTCACCCGCTTCCGTGAGGGTGACGGTGCGGTTGTCGCGCACGAACAGCGGCTGGCCGAGGTCTTCCTCAAGCCGCTGGATCTGGCGTGAAAGCGTGGAGGGGCTAACGTGCATCGCCCGGGCGCTGCGGCCAAAATGGCGGCTTTCCGCCAGGTGCAGGAACATTTTCAGATCGCGTAAATCCATCGATTCCACTCCCTCTTTTTATATTGCAAAAATTGCAACATGACGTTGTGAATATATCAATTTCCGCAATAAATTTCCTGTTGTAATGTGGGTACATTCTCGCTGAAACGCGAACCGAACAATAAGACACACAACATCACGAGGTATCACCCATGGCTAACTACTTTAATACACTGAACTTGCGCCAGCAGCTGGCGCAGCTGGGCAAATGCCGCTTCATGGCGCGCGACGAATTTGCCGATGGCGCGAGCTACCTTCAGGGTAAAAAAGTGGTCATCGTCGGCTGTGGCGCACAGGGTCTGAACCAGGGCCTGAACATGCGTGACTCCGGTCTGGATATCTCCTACGCCCTGCGTAAAGAAGCGATCGCCGAGAAGCGTGCTTCCTGGCGCAAAGCGACCGAAAACGGCTTCAAAGTGGGCACCTACGAAGAGCTGATCCCGCAGGCGGATCTGGTGGTTAACCTGACCCCGGACAAGCAGCACTCTGACGTAGTGCGTTCCGTACAGCCGCTGATGAAAGACGGCGCCGCGCTGGGTTACTCCCACGGCTTCAACATCGTTGAAGTGGGCGAGCAGATCCGTAAAGACATCACCGTGGTGATGGTGGCGCCGAAGTGCCCGGGTACGGAAGTACGCGAAGAGTACAAGCGTGGCTTCGGCGTGCCGACCCTGATCGCGGTTCACCCGGAAAACGATCCGAAAGGCGAAGGCATGGCGATTGCCAAAGCATGGGCAGCGGCGACCGGCGGTCACCGTGCGGGCGTGCTGGAATCTTCCTTCGTTGCCGAAGTGAAATCTGACCTGATGGGTGAGCAGACCATTCTGTGCGGCATGCTGCAGGCCGGTTCTCTGCTGTGCTTCGATAAGCTGGTGGAAGAAGGCACCGACCCGGCCTACGCGGAAAAATTGATTCAGTTCGGCTGGGAAACCATCACCGAAGCGCTGAAGCAGGGCGGTATTACGCTGATGATGGACCGTCTGTCCAACCCGGCAAAACTGCGTGCTTACGCGCTGTCTGAACAGCTGAAAACCATCATGGCACCGCTGTTCCAGAAACACATGGACGACATCATCTCCGGCGAATTCTCTTCCGGCATGATGGCGGACTGGGCGAACGACGATAAAAACCTGCTGACCTGGCGTGAAGAGACCGGTAAAACCGCGTTCGAAACCGCGCCACAGTATGAAGGTAAAATCGGCGAGCAGGAGTACTTCGATAAAGGCGTACTGATGATCGCGATGGTGAAAGCAGGCGTTGAGCTGGCGTTCGAAACCATGGTGGATTCCGGCATCATCGAAGAGTCCGCGTACTACGAATCTCTGCACGAGCTGCCGCTGATCGCGAACACCATCGCCCGTAAGCGTCTGTACGAAATGAACGTGGTGATCTCTGATACCGCAGAATACGGTAACTACCTGTTCTCTTACGCCTGCGTACCGCTGCTGAAAGAGTTTATGACCACTCTGCAGACGGGCGATCTGGGCAAAGCGATTGCGGAAGGTGCCGTGGATAACGCGCAGCTGCGCGATGTGAACGAAGCGATTCGCAGCCACCAGATAGAGAAAGTGGGTCACAAACTGCGTGGCTACATGACCGATATGAAGCGTATCGCGGTAGCGGGCTAACACCAGGTGCGGGCTGATGCCCTCACCCCGACCCTCTCCCACGGGGAGAGGGTGCAAACATTAAAAGCCTTCTCTTAGAGAAGGCCTTGCTGTTTATTTCCGATACAGTACTTTAATAATGTGATACCCGAACTGGGTATGCAGCGGGCCGGTTGGCTCCAGCACCGGGCAGGAGAACACCACTTTATCGAACGCCGGAACCATCTGGCCCTGGCGGAACTCACCCAGATCGCCGCCGCGTTTGCCTGACGGGCAGATGGAGTGCTTCTTAGCCAGCTTGCCGAAGTCGGCACCGTTTTTAATCTGCTCCAGAAGATCTAAAGCCAGTTTCTCTTCTTTAACGAGAATGTGCACTGCTGCTGCTGTTTTTGCCATGATCGTGCCTTGAATAGGTTGAAATAAATCGGGGCGCAATATACCACGCGTCAGCGGCGATAAAGCACCTTAATGATATGGTAGCCAAATTTGGTTTTTACCGGGCCGTAGGGCTTCAGAAGCGGGCAGCTAAAGACCGCCTGATCGAACGGGCCGACCATCGCACCTTGTTGAAACTCGCCGAGATCCCCGCCATTGCGCCCGGAAGGGCATTTAGAGTAACGCTTCGCCAGATGATCAAAGCTGATGCCGCGCTCCAGCTTGGCCAGGATCTCCTGGGCCAGTTTCTCTTCTTTTACCAGAATATGCAGGGCTGCTGCGGTCTTTTTCATGGTTCTGCTCTACGGGTTAAACGCGATTTCTCCACTTTATCATTAGCCGGTAAATCTGCGCCCGGCTTTCTGCTACAATCCACACCCCGTTCGAAGATTGAGCAACACTCCCATGCGTTTAAACCCTGGACAACAACAAGCGGTCGAATTCGTTACTGGACCATGCCTGGTGCTGGCAGGGGCCGGTTCGGGTAAAACCCGCGTGATCACCAACAAAATCGCCCATCTGATCCACAACTGCGGGTATCAGGCGCGACACATTGCGGCGGTCACCTTTACCAATAAAGCGGCGCGCGAGATGAAAGAGCGTGTCGGTCAGACGCTGGGCCGTAAAGAGGCGCGCGGCCTGATGATCTCCACCTTCCACACGCTGGGGCTGGATATCATCAAACGCGAGTATGCGGCGCTGGGAATGAAGTCCAACTTCTCGCTCTTCGATGATACCGATCAGGTGGCGCTGCTCAAAGAGCTCACCGAGGGGCTGATCGAAGATGACAAAGTGCTGCTGCAGCAGCTGATCTCGACGATCTCGAACTGGAAAAACGATCTGATGACGCCAGCCCAGGCCGCGGCGATCGCCAAAGGTGAACGGGATCGGATCTTCGCCCACTGCTACGGTCTGTACGATGCGCATATGAAAGCGTGCAACGTGCTGGACTTTGACGACCTGATCCTGCTGCCCACGCTGCTGCTGCAGCGCAATGAAGAAGTGCGCGAGCGCTGGCAGAACAAAATCCGCTACCTGCTGGTGGATGAATATCAGGACACCAACACCAGCCAGTACGAGCTGGTGAAGCTGCTGGTGGGGCAGCGCGCGCGTTTCACCGTGGTAGGCGACGATGACCAGTCGATTTACTCCTGGCGCGGCGCGCGCCCGCAAAACCTGGTGCTGCTGAGCAAAGATTTCCCCGCCCTGCAGGTGATTAAGCTGGAGCAAAACTACCGATCCTCCGGGCGTATCCTGAAGGCGGCAAACATCCTGATTGCCAATAACCCGCACGTATTTGAGAAGCGTCTCTTCTCAGAACTGGGCTACGGCACGGAGCTGAAAGTGCTCAGCGCCAACAATGAGGATCATGAAGCAGAGCGCGTGACGGGCGAGCTCATCGCTCACCACTTCGTCAACAAAACCGAATATAAGGATTACGCGATCCTCTATCGCGGCAATCACCAGTCGCGCGTTTTTGAAAAGATGCTGATGCAGAACCGCATTCCGTACAAAATCTCGGGCGGCACGTCGTTCTTCTCACGACCAGAAATCAAAGATCTGCTGGCCTACCTGCGCGTGCTCACGAACCCGGATGACGACAGCGCGTTTCTGCGCATCGTGAATACGCCTAAACGCGAAATTGGCCCGGCGACGCTGCAAAAGCTCGGCGAGTGGGCGATGACCCGCAATAAAAGTATGTTTACCGCCAGCTTCGACATGGGGCTAAGCCAGACGTTAACCGGACGCGGGTATGACTCGTTAACCCGCTTCACCCACTGGCTCGGCGAAGTGCAGCGTCTCGCGGAGCGCGAGCCGGTGGCGGCAGTGCGCGATCTCATTCACGGCATCGACTATGAGTCCTGGCTGTATGAAACCTCAGCCAGCCCGAAGGCGGCAGAGATGCGCATGAAAAACGTTAACCAGCTCTTCAGCTGGATGACCGAAATGCTCGAGGGCTCTGAAATCGACGAGCCAATGACCCTGACGCAGGTGGTCACTCGCTTTACCCTGCGCGACATGATGGAGCGCGGCGAGAGCGAAGAAGAGGCCGATCAGGTTCAGCTGATGACGCTGCATGCGTCCAAAGGGCTGGAGTTCCCGTATGTGTATCTGGTCGGCATGGAAGAGGGATTGTTGCCGCACCAGAGCAGCATTGATGAAGATAACGTCGACGAGGAGCGCCGTCTGGCCTACGTGGGGATCACCCGCGCGCAGAAAGAGCTAACGTTCACGCTGTGTAAAGAGCGCCGCCAGTATGGTGAACTGGTACGCCCGGAGCCGAGTCGTTTCCTGCTGGAACTGCCGCAGGATGACGTGATCTGGGAACAGGAGCGCAAAGTGATTACCGCGGAAGAGCGGATGCACAAGGGTCAGGCTAACGTGGCGAACATCCGCGCCATGCTGGCAAAAGCCAAAGAGAAAGGATAAGGCCGTAGGGAGCTGTAGGCCGGGTAAGGCGAAGCCGCCACCCGGCAATGTTCAGTGTATTACTTTACCTCAAGCACCCAGTGCACATAGCTCTGCCACTGGCATTCCTGCTCGATCATTTCTGCCCCTAACGGGTGACGATCAATCCAGTTCTCCGGCAGCGTCAGCGAAAGCTTCTCGTCATCGGCCACCAGATTAATGGCGGGCAGCAAATCATCGCGGCGGCGGCTGGCAAAGAGGATAGCCAGACGCAGCAGGCGGCACATATGCTCGGCCACGCGCGGCGGGACGGCGTTTTGCTGATGCAAAGAGGAGAGATCGACGGCATTGGTCTGGTTCAGCAGCAGCGTTGCCAGCAATTTTTTCTGCGCGGGTGTATAGCCCGGTAAATCCAGGTTGCGTACCAGATACGCTGCGTGAGCCGGTGCCTGCTTAAAATCAATGCTCAGCCCCACTTCATGTAGTGCGCAGGCGCTCAGCAGTAAATCCCGGCTCAGATGATCAAGATCCCAGACGTTAGCGACCCGATCGGCGAAGCGTGACGCCAGCTGCGATACGCGTCCTGCCTGATCGATATCAACCAGAAAACGACGCTGAACGTTGCGCAGGGTACGGCTGCGGATGTCCTGATCGACCGACAGATGTAACATCCCGTAGACCAGACCTTCGCGCAGCGCGCCGCCGGCCAGGGTCATACACTGGATGTTCAGCTCGGTGAAAATGGCGATAAGAATAGCCAGCCCGCTCGGGAAGACCAGCGCGCGTTCCAGCGTCAGGCCTTCAATTTCCAGCTCTTCCAGGCGCCCGCACTGAATAGCGCGCTGTTTCAGCTGCTGAAGCTTGGCAAGCGTAATCCGCTCGTCCATTCCCTGCGCCATCATGATTTCCTGCAGAGCCTGCACGGTACCCGAGGCACCCACGCAGACTTTCCAGCCGTGATAGCGCAGCTCGTCCATCACCGGGCGTAACACCTCGCGCGCGGCGTTTTCTGCCTCGTCGAAGTTCTCTTTCGCCAGGTTCCGATCGGTAAAGTAGCGCTCAAGCCAGGTCACGCAGCCCATCGACAGGCTGAACAGCGACGTTGCCTGCGCGCCGGTGCCGGTCACAAGCTCGGTACTGGCACCGCCGATATCCACCACCAGACGGCGATCGTCACCGCCTGTGGTGTGCGCAACGCCCTGATAAATCAGGCGAGCTTCTTCTTCACCGCTGATAACCTGTACCGGACAACCCAGAATCTCCTGCGCTCTGGCAATGAAATCCACGGCGTTAACCGCCAGACGGAGTGTCGCAGTGGCGACCACGGTGATTTGGGCGTGCGGGATATCCTGCAGACGTTCGGCAAAGAGCCGCAAACACTGCCAGCCACGTTCCATAGCCTCAGGTGAGAGGTGATTATCGCTGCTCAGGCCCGCCGCGAGGCGGACCTTGCGCTTGATGCGCGTCAGCGTTTGTATGCTTCCCGCCACCTCGCGCACAACCAGCATATGAAAACTATTCGAACCGAGATCAATTGCCGCATAAAGCGAGGTGGAGCTGAGCATATTTTCTTAACCTGAACGACGACGATTACGCGGCGCGCCACCTGAACGACGCGGACCATTGCCGGAGCGTGGGCGGGTTAGACGCTTAGGCGGCGGCAGTTCACTTAACAGCGCTTCCGGATTGTATTTGCTCTGCGGAATAGAGTGACCGATATACGTCTCAATGGCCGGGAGATTCAGCGCATACTCTTCACACGCAAGGCTAATCGAGTGACCGCTTGCGCCCGCACGACCGGTACGACCGATACGGTGTACGTAGTCTTCGCAGTCGTCTGGCAGATCGTAGTTAAAGACGTGCGTCACGGCCGGAATGTGCAGACCACGAGCCGCTACGTCGGTTGCGACCAGAATATCGAGATCGCCACGGGTAAACTCTTCGAGAATACGCAGGCGTTTCTTCTGCGCCACGTCGCCGGTCAACAGGCCAACACGGTGACCGTCTGCAGCCAGATGGCCCCAGATGTCTTCACAACGGTGTTTGGTGTTCGCAAAGATAATGGCGCGATCTGGCCACTCTTCTTCAATCAGAGTTTGCAGCAGACGCATTTTCTCTTCATTGGAAGGATAGAAGAGCTCTTCTTTAATGCGGTGACCCGTTTTCTGCTCCGGTTCCACTTCTACATATTCGGCGTTGTTCATCTGTTCGAACGCCAGCTCGCGTACGCGATAAGAAAGGGTAGCGGAGAACAACATGTTCAGACGCTGATTGGCCGGCGGCATGCGGCGGAACAGCCAGCGAATGTCTTTAATGAAGCCCAGATCGTACATGCGGTCAGCTTCATCGAGCACCACAACCTGGATTGCGCCGAGGTTAATGTGGTTCTGTTTGGCGTAATCGATAAGACGGCCGGTGGTACCGATCAGGATATCCACACCGCTTTCCAGCACTTTCAGCTGTTTATCGTAGCCGTCGCCGCCATAGGCCAGGCCAAGCTTCAGTCCGGTAGACTGCGCCAGGGGTTCAGCGTCTGCGTGGATCTGTACCGCAAGTTCTCGCGTCGGGGCCATAATTAGCGCGCGCGGCTGGTTAACTTTGCGGTCTGCAATCGCTGGGTGAGAAAGTAAATAATGAAACGTTGACGTTAAAAACGCCATCGTTTTGCCGGTACCGGTTTGCGCCTGCCCGGCAACATCGCGACCGGCCAGCGTCAGCGGCAGCGCGAGGGCCTGAATGGGCGTGCAGTTATGAAACCCTTTATTTTCAAGGGCTTCAATCACCTTCGGGTGCAGCGCGAAGTCGGAAAACTTCTGTTCTGTTAAATGTGTTTTGCTCATAGTGTGGTAGAATATCAGCTTACTATTGCTTTACGAAAGCGTATCCGGTGAAATAAAGTCAACCTTTAGTTGGTTAATGCGACATCAACACGTCGTTGGTGGAGACAAAACCAACGTACCAGGCTTATTCCTGTGGAGTTATATATGAGCGATAAAATTATTCACCTGACTGACGACAGTTTTGACACGGACGTACTTAAGGCTGACGGGCTGATCCTCGTCGATTTCTGGGCTGAATGGTGTGGTCCTTGCAAAATGATCGCCCCGATTCTGGATGAGATCGCCGACGAATATCAGGGCAAACTGACCGTTGCCAAGCTGAACATCGACCAGAACCCGGGCACCGCACCAAAATACGGTATCCGTGGCATCCCAACCCTTCTGCTGTTCAAAAACGGCGAAGTGGCAGCGACCAAAGTGGGCGCGCTGTCCAAAGGTCAACTGAAAGAGTTCCTGGACGCTAACCTGGCGTAAGGTTTCTCCGCTGTGCGTTCAGAGCTCCCGGCTAAATGATGTGGAACTCTGGACGCCCGGCTGAAGTCGTGCTAAGTTAGCTATGACTTCGTTTTAAACATATCTTGTTGTTTGAATCTTGTTTTACCCGATACTTCCCGTTGTTAACATGAACAGTGCGTGAAGTGGCTAAATTCCGGGCTTGTCACTCAATCCGTCTTGTCGTTTCAGTTCTGCGTTCTTTCCCTGTGACCAGACAGCGAACAGACATGAGTTGATGGCCGCTAAACAGGCATGGATGACCCTGCCATACCATTCACAACATTAAGTTCGAGAATCACCCCGAGTTTAAGAACCCACACCATTATGAATCTTACCGAATTAAAGAATACGCCGGTTTCTGAGCTGATCACTCTCGGCGAAAATATGGGGCTGGAAAACCAGGCTCGTATGCGCAAGCAGGACATCATTTTCGCCATCCTGAAGCAGCACGCTAAGAGTGGCGAAGATATCTTTGGCGACGGTGTGCTGGAGATATTGCAAGACGGATTTGGTTTCCTCCGCTCTGCAGACAGCTCCTACCTCGCCGGCCCTGACGACATCTACGTATCCCCCAGCCAAATCCGCCGTTTCAACCTCCGCACTGGTGACACCATTTCAGGTAAGATTCGTCCTCCTAAAGAGGGTGAACGCTACTTTGCGCTGTTGAAAGTCAATGAAGTTAACTTCGACAAACCGGAAAACTCGCGTAATAAGATCCTCTTCGAGAACTTAACGCCGCTGCACGCGAACTCTCGCCTGCGCATGGAGCGTGGTAACGGTTCTACTGAAGACTTAACCGCGCGTGTTCTGGATCTGGCATCACCAATTGGTCGCGGCCAGCGTGGTCTGATTGTAGCACCGCCAAAAGCGGGTAAAACCATGCTGCTGCAGAACATCGCGCAGAGCATTGCCTATAATCATCCAGACTGCGTGCTGATGGTGCTGCTGATTGACGAACGTCCGGAAGAAGTGACCGAGATGCAGCGTCTGGTTAAAGGTGAAGTGGTTGCTTCTACCTTCGACGAGCCAGCATCTCGCCACGTTCAGGTTGCGGAAATGGTTATCGAGAAGGCGAAACGCCTGGTTGAGCACAAGAAAGACGTGATCATCCTGCTTGACTCCATCACCCGTCTGGCGCGTGCCTATAACACCGTGGTTCCAGCGTCCGGTAAAGTGCTGACCGGTGGTGTGGATGCTAACGCCCTGCATCGTCCGAAACGCTTCTTCGGTGCCGCACGTAACGTGGAAGAGGGCGGTAGCCTGACCATCATCGCGACGGCGCTGATCGATACCGGTTCAAAAATGGACGAAGTGATTTACGAAGAATTTAAAGGTACAGGTAACATGGAACTGCATCTTTCTCGTAAAATCGCTGAAAAACGCGTCTTCCCGGCTATCGATTACAACCGTTCCGGTACCCGTAAAGAAGAGCTGCTCACCACGCAGGAAGAGCTGCAGAAAATGTGGATCCTGCGCAAAATCATCCATCCAATGGGTGAAATTGACGCGATGGAGTTCCTCATTAATAAACTGGCGATGACCAAAACCAACGACGATTTCTTCGACATGATGAAACGCTCGTAACGCAAATAAAGCCAGCGAACGCCACGTTTTTACGTGGCGTTTTCCTTTTATGGACTATACGCTAGTACTACCAACTCCCAATTTTGACTGGTCAGTGCGACAATAAGATAATTCGCACAGTAAAAACATTAATAGCTTGAATAATAAACAAATGGAATTGTAAGAGGTTTGCTTTATAACTTCAGGCTCAGCGCCTTGATGGTTATACTTCCTTGACTAACATTTGTTGAGAACATCCATTGTGAACCTACTTGATACGTTTACTGAACTAACCAGTATTTTCTTGTTTACCACCTGCTTTTTGTTTCTGGCACGTAAGGTGGCGAAATATCTGGGGTTAGTGGATAAACCCAACTTCCGTAAGCGTCATCAAGGTATGATTCCTTTGGTCGGCGGTATCTCTGTTTTCGCGGGGATCTGCTTCACGTTTGCCATCGCGGATTACTATATTCCACATGCCAGGCTGTACCTGACCTGTGCGACAGTGCTTGTGGTGGTTGGCGCTCTTGACGACCGTTATGATATCAGCGTCAAAATCCGCGCCTTCGTTCAGGCTGCTGTAGCTATCGCTATGATGGTGTTCGCTAAGCTGCACTTGAGTAGCCTGGGCTATATTTTTGGCTCCTGGGAGATGGAACTCGGTCCGTTCGGTTATTTCCTGACACTTTTTGCCGTGTGGGTGGCAATTAACGCGTTCAACATGGTTGACGGTATCGATGGTTTATTGGGAGGCTTGTCCTGCGTCTCATTTGCCGCAATTGGTTTCATTTTATGGTTCGATGGGCAATATAGCCTTGCTATGTGGTGTTTTGCCATGATTGCGGCCATCTTGCCTTATATCCTGTTGAATCTCGGCGCATTGGGCCGGCGCTATAAAGTATTCATGGGTGATGCGGGTAGCACACTTATCGGCTTTACTATCATTTGGATCTTGCTGGAAACCACTCAGGGCGATGTGCACCCCATTAGCCCAGTAACGGCATTATGGATTATCGCTATCCCGTTAATGGACATGGTTGCGATTATGTATCGCCGCCTGCGTAAAGGGATGAGTCCTTTCTCTGCTGACCGTCAGCACATTCATCATTTGATCATGCGAGCCGGATTCACTTCCCGGCAAGCATTTGTGCTTATTACGCTGGCGGCTGCTATTCTAGCGGGGATTGGCGTGACGGCGGAATATACACATTTTGTGCCTGAATGGGCTATGTTGGTATTGTTCTTGCTAGCTTTTTCTCTCTACGGCTACTGCATCAAGCGTGCATGGAAGGTAGCACGCTTCATTAAACGTATTAAGCGCAGGATGCGTCGTAACAGTGGCAAACATACAACATTAACTAAGTAAAACCGGGACTATGATGACTCAACCGTTGGCGGGAGCGAAATCAGTGGTAACAGAGAATGAGCTGGATATTCGGGGTTTGTTTCGCGTGTTATGGGCAGGCAAACTTTGGATTGCGGGGATCGCGCTGGGGTTTGCCCTGTTAGCGCTGGCCTATACGTTCTTTGCAAAGCAAGAGTGGAGCGCCACGGCAATCACAGACAAGCCAACGGTTAACATGCTCGGGGGATACTATTCCCAGCAGCAATTCCTGCGTAACCTGGACATCAAAGCCAGTCTTGCTACGCCAGACCAGGCTTCCGTTATGGATGAAGCCTATAAAGAGTTTGTGATGCAGCTGGCCTCGTGGGATACCCGCCGCGATTTCTGGTCCCAGACGGATTACTACAAGCAGCGCCGGGTGGATAATACAAAAGCCGATGCCGCCCTGCTGGACGATCTGATTAACAATATTCAGTTTATGCCGGGCGACGCGCTGCGTAGCGTGAATGACAGCGTCAAGCTGATTGCAGAAACCGCGCCGGATGCCAACAACCTGTTGCGTCAGTATGTCGCGTTTGCCAGCCAGCGTGCCGCAAGCCATCTTAACGAAGAGCTTAAAGGTGCCTGGGCGGCTCGTACCATCCAGATGAAAGCCCAGGTGAAACGTCAGGAAGAGGTGGCGAATACTATTTTCGGTCGCCGCGTGCATAACATTGAGCAGGCGCTGAAAATTGCGGAACAGCACAATATTTCCCGTACTGAGACGGACGTGCCGGCCGATGAGCTGCCAGATTCAGAAATGTTCCTTCTTGGACGCCCCATGCTGCAGGCGCGTCTGGAAAACCTGAAGGCCGTCGGGCCTGATTTTGACCTCGATTACGATCAAAATCGCGCGATGCTCAATACGCTTAATGTCGGCCCATCCCTGGACCCGCGTTTTCAGACCTATCGTTATTTGCGAACACCTGAAGAACCTGTAAAACGCGACAGTCCGCGCCGCGCATTCCTGATGATCATGTGGGGGATTGTGGGCGCACTGACGGGCGCTGGCGTGGCGTTAGCGCGTCGCCGCAAAAACTAAGAACGCCGTTTACGATGAAGGCTATGGCCTTCATCGCCTAATCGAAGAGAATCGATGTGAAAGTACTTACCGTATTTGGCACCAGGCCGGAGGCCATTAAGATGGCGCCTCTGGTTCATGCGCTGGCCAGCGATCCTGATATTGAAGCGAAAGTCTGCGTCACGGCACAGCACCGTGAAATGCTCGACCAGGTTTTAACGCTCTTTTCCATCGCCCCGGATTACGACCTTAATATTATGAAACCGGGGCAAGGCTTGACCGAAATAACCTGCCGCATACTGCAAGATCTCAAGCCGATCCTGGAGTCATTTAAGCCCGACGTCGTGCTGGTACACGGTGACACCACCACAACCGTGGCGACAAGCCTGGCCGCATTTTACCAGCGAATTCCCGTGGGGCATGTTGAGGCGGGTCTGCGTACCGGCAATCTTTATTCGCCGTGGCCGGAGGAGGCCAACCGCACGTTAACGGGTCATCTGGCGATGTACCACTTTGCGCCAACGGAAAACTCTCGTCAGAACCTGCTGCGTGAAAATATCGCCGATAACAAAATCTTTGTGACCGGCAATACGGTCATTGACGCGTTAATTTGGGTACGTGACCGCGTCCTGGCAAACAGCGATCTTCAGAAAGAGCTCGCTGCACGCTATCCGTTCCTTCACAACGGCAAAAAAACCATTCTGGTCACTGGCCACCGTCGCGAGAGCTTTGGCCGGGGTTTTGAGCAAATCTGTCACGCGCTGGCTGAAATCGCCGCGCAGAATGACGATGTGCAAATTGTCTATCCAGTACACCTTAACCCTAACGTCAGCGAGCCGGTTAACCGGATCCTGGGCCATGTCGAAAATGTCCTTCTGATTGAACCTCAGGACTACATGCCGTTTGTCTGGCTGATGAACCACGCCTGGCTGATCCTCACCGATTCCGGCGGCATTCAGGAAGAAGCGCCATCCCTCGGCAAACCGGTGCTGGTGATGCGTGAAACGACCGAACGTCCGGAAGCCGTCAAAGCCGGTACGGTGCGTCTGGTCGGCACCAACGCGCAGCTCATCGTCGAAGAGGTCACGCGCCTGCTGCATGACGATGAAGCGTATCAGGCGATGAGCCGTGCCCATAATCCGTATGGAGACGGGCAGGCTTGTGGCCGTATCTTGCATGCACTTAAACACAATCGGGTATCGCTATGAGTTTTACTACCATCTCTGTCATTGGTCTTGGCTACATTGGCTTGCCTACTGCGGCCGCGTTTGCCTCTCGTCAGAAACAGGTTGTTGGTGTGGATATCAACGCACGGGCGGTAGAAACCATTAACCGTGGCGAGATTCATATTGTGGAGCCCGATCTTGACCGCGTGGTGAAAGAGGCGGTGGAGGGGGGCTTCCTGCGTGCAAGCACGAGCCCAGTTGAAGCGGATGCCTACCTGATTGCCGTCCCTACCCCGTTTAAAGGTGACCACGAGCCCGACATGGCATTCGTCGAGGCGGCGGCAAAATCCATAGCGCCCGTGCTGAAGAAAGGGGCGCTGGTGATCCTGGAATCGACCTCTCCGGTCGGCGCTACCGAGCAGATGGCACAGTGGCTGGCCGAGGCGCGTCCTGATTTACGTTTCCCGCAGCAGGCGGGTGAGCAGGCGGATATCAACATCGCCTACTGTCCGGAGCGCGTGCTGCCGGGCCAGGTGATGGTCGAACTGATTAAAAACGACCGCGTCATTGGCGGTATGACGCCCGTCTGTTCCGAACGTGCCAGCGCGCTGTACAAGATTTTCCTGGAAGGCGAGTGCGTGGTGACCAACTCCCGCACCGCCGAGATGTGCAAGCTGACGGAGAACAGCTTCCGCGACGTCAATATCGCCTTTGCGAACGAACTGTCGCTGATCTGCGCCGACCAGGGGATTAACGTCTGGGAGTTGATTAGCCTGGCAAATCGCCATCCTCGCGTGAACATTCTCCAGCCAGGCCCGGGCGTGGGTGGACACTGTATCGCCGTCGATCCGTGGTTTATCGTGGCGCAGAATCCGGCGCAGGCGCGTCTGATTCGCACCGCGCGTGAAGTGAATGACAGCAAGCCTCACTGGGTGCTCAATCAGGTTAAAGCGACGGTAGCGGATTGCCTGGCAGAGAGCGGCAAGCGCGCCAGCGAGCTGAAAATTGCCTGCTTTGGTCTGGCATTTAAACCCAATATTGACGATCTGCGTGAAAGCCCGGCGATGGAAATTGCCGAGATGATTGCCGAATGGCACAAGGGTGAAACGCTGGTGGTTGAGCCGAATATCCATGAATTACCGGCAAAACTGGCGGGACACTGCACGCTGACGGCGCTGGAAGGCGCGCTGGCGACGGCGGACGTGCTGGTGCTGCTGGTAGATCATAAAGAGTTTAAAGCGACGTCCGGCGATGCTGTTCGTCAGCAGTATATTGTGGATACCAAAGGTGTCTGGCGTTGAACAGCCTGAATGGGGTGCTTGAGTCCCTGCAGTGGGAGAGTGCCTTTTTCGGCCTGCCGTCGGCCATCGTACGTCTGCGCGATGATGCGCCGGTGCTGGCTGAATCAGATTTTATCGCCTGGCAACGGGTGCAGGCTAAGATCCCGGCGGAGCGCGCCGATCTGCTTGACGCGCTCCAGCAGCACGGCTTTCAGCTGGTTGAAGGTGAGGTAGACCTTTCCATTACCCTTACCCGGCACGATGCGTCCGGCGCGGAAATTGCAAACGAACAGGACATCCCCGTGCTGCGTCAGATGGCGGCCCAGGCATTTGCACAGAGCCGCTTTCGTGCGCCCTGGTATGCACCTGACGATAGCGGACGTTTCTATGCCCAGTGGATAGAGAATGCGGTCAAAGGCACCTTTGACCACGTCTGCCTGGTTTTCCGTGCTGGGGACGGTCAAATCCAGGGGTTCGTCTCGCTGCGTAAGCTCAACGAGCGCGAGGCGCGTATTGGCTTATTAGCCGGGCGCGGCATGGGTGAGAAACTCATGCAGGCGGCGCTGCACTGGGCGCAGCAGCAACAGCTTGTGACGCTGCGGGTCGCGACCCAACTGGGCAACACCGCCGCGCTTAAACGTTATATTGCGAGTGGTGCCAACATCGACGCCACCGCCTACTGGTTATACAGGTGACAAGATGATTCCATTTAACGCACCACCCGTTGTCGGAACTGAACTTGACTATATGCAGTCTGCCATGGGCAGCGGCAAACTCTGTGGTGACGGCGGTTTTACCCGTCGCTGTCAGCAGTGGATGGAACAGCGTTTTCGCAGCGCCAAAGTGCTGCTGACCCCGTCCTGCACGGCATCGCTGGAAATGGCGGCACTGTTGCTGGATATCCAGCCCGGTGATGAAGTGATTATGCCGAGCTATACCTTCGTTTCCACCGCGAACGCCTTTGTCCTGCGCGGAGCGAAAATCGTCTTTGTGGATATCCGCCCGGATACCATGAACATTGATGAGACGCTGATTGAAGCGGCGATCACCGACAAAACGCGCGCGATCGTGCCGGTTCACTACGCGGGCGTGGCCTGTGAAATGGACACCATCATGGCCATCGCCAAAAAACATAATCTGTTCGTGGTGGAAGATGCCGCGCAGGGCGTGATGTCCACCTACAAGGGACGCGCGCTGGGCACTATCGGCCACATTGGCTGCTTTAGCTTCCACGAAACCAAAAACTACACGGCGGGCGGAGAAGGTGGCGCGACGCTGATTAACGACCGGGCTCTCGTGGAGCGGGCGGAAGTGATCCGCGAAAAAGGCACTAACCGCAGCCAGTTCTTCCGGGGTCAGGTAGATAAATACACCTGGCGCGATATCGGTTCCAGCTATCTGATGGCGGATCTGCAGGCGGCGTACCTGTGGGCGCAGCTGGAAGCGGCTGAACGTATCAACCTTCAGCGTCTTTCCCTGTGGCAAACGTATTACGATGCGCTTGAGCCGCTCGCCAAAGCCGGGCGTATTGAGCTGCCAACCATCCCGGCAGATTGCGTCCACAATGCGCATATGTTCTACATCAAGCTGCGCGATAACGACGACCGCAGCGAGCTCATCGCCTGGCTGAAAGAGGCCGAAATTATGGCGGTATTCCACTATATCCCGCTGCACTCCAGCCCGGCCGGCGAAGCGTTTGGCACGTTCGCGGGTGAAGATCGTTACACCACGAAAGAAAGTGAGCGTTTGCTTCGCCTGCCACTGTTCTACAACCTCGCGCCTGTTAACCAGCGTACGGTGATTAATACCCTTCTGAGTTATTTCGGCTGATATGTCTCTGGCAAAAGCATCGGTGTGGACCGCCGCGTCCACGCTTGTAAAAATTGGCGCCGGGCTACTGGTCGTCAAGCTGTTGGCCGTCTCATTTGGCCCCTCTGGCGTGGGGCTGGCGGGTAATTTCCGCCAGCTCGTTACCGTCCTTGGGGTGCTGGCCGGCGCCGGTATTTTCAACGGCGTTACCAAATACGTTGCGCAGTATCACGATGATGCGGCTCAGCTGCGCAGGGTGGTGGGCACCTCTTCGGCGATGGTCACGGGTTTTTCGACCCTGATGGCGGTTGTCTTTCTGCTTGCGGCGGCGCCCATCAGCCAGGGATTGTTCGGGCACACCCATTATCAGGGGCTGGTGCGTCTGGTCGCGTTGGTTCAGATGGGCATTGCCTGGGCAAACCTGCTGCTGGCGCTGATGAAAGGTTTTCGTGATGCCGCCGGGAACGCGCTTGCCTTAATCCTGGGCAGCGTCATCGGCGTGATTGCCTATTACTTCTGCTATCGCCTGGGCGGCTATGAAGGCGCGCTGCTGGGGCTTGCGCTGGTCCCGGCCCTGGTTGTTGTGCCTGCGGCATTTATGCTGATGCGTCGGGGCGTCATCCCTTTGAGCTACCTGAAACCGCAATGGGACACGATGCTTGCCAGCCAGCTGGGTAAATTTACCCTGATGGCGCTCATCACCTCCGTCACGCTGCCGGTGGCCTACGTGATGATGCGAAACCTGCTGGCGGCGCATTATAGCTGGGATGAAGTGGGGATCTGGCAGGGCGTAAGCAGTATTTCCGACGCCTATCTCCAGTTTATTACGGCTTCCTTTAGCGTTTACCTGCTGCCAACCTTATCGCGTCTGACGTCCAGACAGGATATTACCCGTGAGATTTTCCGATCGCTGCGCTTTGTGTTGCCGGCCGTCGCGGCGGCCAGCTTTACCGTCTGGTTACTGCGCGATGTCGCCATCTGGCTGCTGTTCTCGGCGAAGTTTACCGCCATGCGCGATCTCTTTGCCTGGCAGCTGGTGGGTGATGTGCTGAAAGTGGGTGCTTACGTTTTCGGCTATCTGGTGATTGCAAAAGCGTCCCTGCGGCTGTATATCCTGGCGGAAATTAGCCAGTTTGCGTTACTGACAGCATTTTCACACTGGCTGATACCCGTGCACGGTGCGCTGGGGGCGGCTCAGGCCTACATGGCAACCTATATCGTTTATTTCGCTGCCTGTTGCGGCGTATTTTTATTGTGGCGTAAACGCGCATGACTGCACTGATTCACATCCTGGGATCGGATATCCCACACCATAACCAGACCGTTTTGCGGTTCTTCAACGACGAGCTGGCATCGGGTAATCCTGATGCGCGTGAGTTTATGGTTGCAGGTCAGGATAAGGGCCTGAGCGAGGCGTTTCCGGCGCTGACGATTCGCTTCTGGCCGGATAAGGCCGCGCTGGCGAAGGCGGTTGTTGCCAAAGCCAAAGCGGACCGTAAGCAACGTTTCTTTTTCCACGGGCAGTTCAATACCGGCCTGTGGCTGGCACTGCTCAGCGGGGGGATTAAACCCTCCCAGTGCAGCTGGCATATCTGGGGAGCCGATCTCTACGAAGTCTCCCGCGGCTGGAAATTCCGTCTTTTCTATCCGCTGCGGCGCATGGCGCAGGGGCGCGTAGGCTGTGTGTTTGCCACCCGAGGCGATCTCAACTATTTTGCTAAACAGCACCCGAACGTGCGCGGAGAACTACTCTATTTCCCAACCCGCATGGATCCGGCGCTGAACGCCATGGCGAATGACGCGGTGCGTGAAGGCAAGCTGACGATCCTGGTGGGGAATTCCGGCGATCGCAGTAACGAACACGTCGCGGCGCTAAGGGCGGTGCATCAGCAGTTTGGCGATACGGTGAACGTGGTGGTGCCGATGGGCTATCCCGCCAACAACGACGCCTATATTGCTGACGTTCGCCAACAAGGGCTTGCGCTGTTTAGTGCAGAAAACCTGCACATCCTCAGCGATAAGCTGGAATTTGATGAGTATCTTGCGCTGCTGAGAAAATGCGATCTTGGCTATTTCATCTTCGCCCGACAGCAGGGAATCGGCACGCTGTGTCTGCTGATCCAGGCGGGTGTACCGTGCGTGCTCAACCGCGACAACCCGTTCTGGCAGGACATGGCCGAGCAGCATATTCCGGTGCTGTTTACCTCTGACACGCTGAATGTCGAGGTGGTACGGGAAGCCCAACGCCAGCTCACGCTGGTGGATAAGAATAGCATCGATTTTTTCAGCCCGAATTACCTCACGCCGTGGCACCGCGCGCTGCGTATCGCTTCAGGAGACAAAGCATGAGTCAGTTGCAATTCAGCGGCTTACTGGTTGTCTGGCTTCTGAGCACCCTATTTATCGCCACGCTTACCTGGTTTGAATTCCGCCGGGTGCGTTTCAACTTTAACGTTTTCTTCTCGTTACTGTTTCTGCTGACCTTCTTTTTCGGCTTCCCGCTGACCAGCATTCTGGTCTTCCGTTTTGACGTGAGCGTCGCGCCGCCGGAAATCCTGCTCCAGGCGCTTCTGGCGGCAACCTGCTTCTATGCCGTCTACTACGTCACCTATAAAACGCGTCTGCGTTCAGCGCAGGCTGCTGCCCCGCGCCGGCCGCTTTTTACCATGAATCGGGTGGAAACCCACCTGACGTGGGTGATGCTGATGACCATCGCCCTGGTCAGCGTCGGTATCTTCTTCATGCATAACGGCTTTCTGCTGTTTAAGCTCCACTCCTACAGCCAGATTTTTTCGGCCGAAGTCTCGGGCGTGGCGCTTAAGCGTTTCTTCTACTTCTTCATTCCGGCGATGCTGGTGGTCTTTTTCCTGCGCCAGGACAGCAAAGCGTGGCTGTTCTTTCTGGTCAGCACCGTCGCGTTTGGCATTCTGACCTACATGATTGTGGGCGGTACGCGCGCGAACATTATCATCGCCTTCGCCATCTTCCTGTTTATCGGCATCATCCGCGGCTGGATCTCGCTGTGGATGCTGGTTGCAGCAGGCGTGTTTGGCATTGTCGGGATGTTCTGGCTGGCGCTGAAACGCTACGGGATGAACGTGGCGGGCGATGAGGCGTTTTACACGTTCCTCTACCTGACGCGCGATACCTTCTCGCCGTGGGAAAACCTGGCATTGCTGCTGCAAAACTACGACAAGATTGATTTCCAGGGGCTGGCACCGATTGTTCGCGACTTCTACGTCTTTATCCCTTCCTGGCTATGGCCGGACCGGCCTGGCGTGGTGCTTAACACGGCAAATTACTTTACCTGGGAAGTGCTGAACAACCATTCCGGTCTGGCAATCTCGCCAACGCTGATTGGTTCCCTGGTGGTGATGGGAGGGGCGTGGTTCATTCTCCCCGGGGCGGTTGCCGTGGGGCTGATTATCAAGTGGTTCGACTGGCTTTACGTGCGTGGCAACGAAGAGACCAACCGCTATAAAGCCGCCATTTTGCACAGTTTCTGCTTTGGTGCCATTTTCAATATGATCGTTCTGGCGCGCGAAGGGCTGGACTCGTTCGTGTCGCGCGTGGTGTTTTTCATGGTCGTGTTCGGCCTCTGCCTGTTACTGGCCAAACTGTTGTACTGGCTGTTTGACAGCGCAGGACTCGTGCACAAGCGCGAGCGGCAGGGCAGCACAACGCTGTCGCAAGTCTGAGTAAGGATAGTAATGACTGATAAAATTTCTGCACCGCGCTATGCGCTACGTGGCCTGCAGCTTATTGGCTGGCGCGATATGCAGCACGCGCTGGACTTTCTGTTCGCCGACGGCCAGATGAAATCCGGTACGCTGGTGGCCATCAACGCGGAAAAAATGCTGGCGGTTGAGGATAATGCGGAAGTCAAAAGCCTGATTGAAGCGGCTGAATTTAAATACGCGGACGGGATCAGCGTGGTCCGCTCTATCCGTAAAAAGTATCCTGACGCTAATGTTTCCCGCGTGGCGGGGGCCGATCTCTGGGAGCAGCTTATGGCCCGCGCAGGTGCGCAGGGCACGCCCGTGTTCCTGATTGGCGGTAAGCCGGAGATACTGGCCCAGACGGAGGAGAAACTGCGTCGTCAATGGAATGTTAATATCGTCGGCAGCCAGGATGGTTACTTCAAACCGGAAGATCGACAGGCTCTGTTTGAGCGCGTTCGTGACAGCGGGGCGAAAATTGTCACCGTGGCGATGGGCTCCCCGCGCCAGGAGATCCTGATGCGTGACTGCCGTCTGGTCTGTCCTGATGCCCTCTACATGGGCGTCGGCGGCACGTACGACGTCTTTACCGGCCACGTTAAGCGTGCGCCAAAGATCTGGCAAAATCTGGGGCTGGAGTGGCTGTACCGCCTGCTATCGCAACCGACGCGCATTAAACGACAGATCCGTCTGCTTCGCTACCTCGCCTGGCATTACACCGGGAAAATGTAATCAAAATGTAGCGCGATATGCTATTCGCGCTGCAACTCGCCTGCAAAACTGCTGATAATCTGTGCAATGCATTCATTTTTTTAATGCATCGTTTGCCATTTGGCAGATTTTAGGAAACCATTCGCTCCGTATTTTAGTACCCCTAAAAAACAATACCCGGTATTAAGCCGGGAAACAGCAAACACAATCGAGGATCTATGGCAGAGAAACAACCGGAGCTACAGCGTGGGCTGGAAGCTCGTCATATTGAACTGATAGCGCTGGGCGGCACTATCGGCGTGGGCCTGTTTATGGGCTCCGCAAGCACGCTCAAATGGGCAGGCCCTTCCGTATTACTGGCGTATATTATCGCCGGGCTGTTTGTTTTCTTCATTATGCGTTCCATGGGCGAAATGCTCTTCCTGGAGCCGGTAACCGGCTCTTTCGCCGTTTACGCGCATCGCTATATGAGCCCCTTCTTCGGCTACCTGACGGCCTGGTCATACTGGTTTATGTGGATGGCGGTGGGCATCTCAGAGATCACCGCGATAGGGGTCTACGTCCAGTTTTGGTTCCCGGACATGGTCCAGTGGATACCCGCGCTCATTGCCGTGGGGCTGGTGGCGCTGGCAAACCTGGCAGCCGTGCGCCTTTACGGTGAAATTGAGTTCTGGTTCGCAATGATCAAAGTCACCACGATTATTGTGATGATTGTCGTTGGCCTGGGCGTGATTTTCTTCGGCTTTGGCAACGGTGGACACGCTATCGGCTTTGGCAACCTGACCGAAAACGGCGGCTTCTTTGCCGGCGGCTGGAAGGGCTTCCTGACGGCGCTGTGTATCGTTGTGGCCTCGTATCAGGGCGTGGAGCTGATCGGTATTACCGCCGGTGAAGCGAAAAACCCGCAGGTCACGCTGCGTAGCGCGGTGGGCAAAGTGCTGTGGCGTATCCTGATTTTCTATGTGGGTGCGATCTTCGTCATCGTGACCATCTTCCCATGGAACGAAATTGGCACGACGGGTAGCCCGTTTGTTTTAACCTTCGCCAAAATTGGTATCACGGCGGCGGCGGGTATCATCAACTTTGTGGTCCTGACGGCAGCGCTGTCAGGCTGTAACAGTGGGATGTACAGCTGCGGGCGTATGCTCTATGCGCTTTCGAAGAATAACCAGCTGCCTGCGGCGATGAGTAAAGTCTCACGTGCCGGCGTACCGGTGGCGGGTGTGGCGGTCTCCATTGCGATCCTGCTGATTGGTTCGTGTCTGAACTACATCATCCCGAATCCGCAACGCGTGTTCGTTTACGTTTATAGCGCCAGTGTGCTGCCGGGCATGGTGCCGTGGTTTGTTATCCTCATCAGCCAGCTGCGTTTCCGCCATGCGCATAAAAAAGCGATCGAAAGCCATCCGTTCCGCTCAATTCTGTTCCCCTATGCGAACTATTTGACGATGGCGTTCCTGATTTGCGTATTAATCGGCATGTACTTTAATGAAGATACCCGCATGTCGCTGTTTGTCGGGATGATCTTCCTGGCGGCTGTGACGGCCGCATATAAGCTTTTTGGCCTGGGTCGCCGCGGCACCACGCAGAAAGTGGAGGAATAAGCGGCAAAATGTGCAAACCATAACCAAACGCGCATTTTTTTCAAAAAAGCACTAGACAGCGGGGACGGAGGTACGTAATATCCAGCCCCGCAACGGCGCTAAGCGCCCGTAGCTCAGCTGGATAGAGCGCTGCCCTCCGGAGGCAGAGGTCTCAGGTTCGAATCCTGTCGGGCGCGCCATTTTAGTCCCGGCGCTAGAGCTGCGGTGGTCTGAGAAGTAGTCAGTACCGCGTGAAAGAATACAGTGGTGGCTATAGCTCAGTTGGTAGAGCCCTGGATTGTGATTCCAGTTGTCGTGGGTTCGAATCCCATTAGCCACCCCATTATTTGAAAGAGTTGTGAATTGCGAAGGTGGCGGAATTGGTAGACGCGCTAGCTTCAGGTGTTAGTGTCCTTTGGATGTGGGGGTTCGAGTCCCCCCCCTCGCACCACGACTTTTTAAATGAATTGAACTAAAAATTCAAAAAGCAGTACATCGGCGAGTAGCGCAGCTTGGTAGCGCAACTGGTTTGGGACCAGTGGGTCGGAGGTTCGAATCCTCTCTCGCCGACCAATTTTGAACCCCGCTTCGGCGGGGTTTTTTGTTTTCTGCGATTCTTCATCCCTGTCGTTATTCCCCAACCACGTCCTTTTTCATTGTCGCAATCCAGCGACATGCAACTCATTGAAAGTCATATAAAAAACCATTTATGGGTTTTGCCGTCTCCTCCTGGCGACATATTCCCGCCTTTTCCCGCTACGTTGTAGCGCTTAAGACGGCGCTTAGCAGCATAATTTCCTTTTATCTTAAAATGTTGCGTCATGTAAAAGTTCTGGGTGTTATGTTGGCACGTTACGTGCAATAATATGCGTGTAGATGCTCATTCCATCTCTTATGTTCGCCTTAGTGCCTCATAAACTCAGGAATGACGCAGAGCCATTTACGGTGCTTATCGTCCACTGACAGATGTCGCTTCGGCCTCATCAGACACCATGGACACAACGTTGAGTGAAGCACCAAATATGTTGTCTTACAGACCTGTTTTAACGCCTGCTTTTATAGCAGGCGTTTTTTTATGCCTTATTTCCTGTACCTGCGCACGATCAGGGCGACCATCAGCAGGGCCGATGCAGAGACAGCATAGAGCGCCTGTGCTGAGCCAAACCCTGAAGCCACCGCCGCTGCAATGCCGGTGAAAAGAGAGGCGCTGAGCGTTTGCCAGCGCCAGGCTTTACCGCTGGCAGAAGCGGTTTGCGTGAGAGGAAAACTACTGAGTACGCCAAACGTGCCCGCTGCGAAGAGAACATTCGAGGCCAGATGCGCGATAAAGATCATCCCCAGCGCACATACCGTCCACCCGGACAAAAACGGCAGCATGCCATAAGCGGCCAGAAAGATGCTCAGACAAACGATTATTCGCGGCGTGTGGGCCGCAAAGCGCATCAGGCTCTCTTTTTTTAGCAGCAGGGGGCCACAAAGCTGCCCCAGACTCCTCGCGAAAAGCAGGGGCAAAGCAAGGCCCGCCGCATCCTGAGGACGGAGCTGCTGGGCCAGTGCAGGAAGAAGCGCCATGGCCGGTGATCCGACGGCGGCCAGCGCCGGCAGGATGAGCAGGCTGCGTTTCTGCCGAACGGTCAACGCCTGCCAGCGTAATGTTGCAGAACCCCCCTTTTCCATAGTAGTGGGGCCTGGTGCCGGAGAAAACCGGCGTCCAGCCATCCATAGCAGTAACAGTGACCCGAAAAAGCTCAAGGCATCAATGGCCAGCAGGGTAAACACGGATGTCTTCTGAAACAGCACCACGCCGAGGCCGGTCCCTAACAACACCTGAGAAGCAAAAATCACATTTTCCAGACAGGTCGCAGCAGGCAGCTCTGCTTCGCTAAATCCGCGCTTAAAGAGCAATGTCAGCGCGGGCCAACTCATCCCGCTGAGCAGCGCTTCGGTGGATTGCACGGCGAGCAATGCGGCAACGCTGTGGTAACCCACGCCAAGCAGGGGAAAGAGCAGGGCGAGCAAGCCCAGCACCTCGGTCAGTATCAGCAGGGAGATCGGAGAACAGCGTGAGCACAGCTTTTCACCGATCGTGCTGCCGATGAATCCGGGTACCGTAGCGAAAAGAAAAGCGAGAGTCAGCAGAGCGGGCGGGGCTGACCATGCTAAGAGCAAACCGAAGACCACAACCTGGGTTAGACCATTCCCCAGCGAAGAAAAGATAAAAGCGCAGGCAAGCAGGCGCAGCCAGCGGTGGCAGCGCAGCGCCTGGATAAGCGCATACAAAAGCGAGTTCATTGAGATTTCCTTTCAAAAACGATTTAGTCCACGCTGCAAAATGTGCGCGTGTGTGAAAAAAGGTTAATGAAAAGACATCGTTACATTGGCGGATTCGTTTGCGGATGTGGGTGCAAAGAATGTAGCAGGAGAAAGGCGATAAAAAAAGGAGACCCGCTGGCCTCCTTTTTATTTACTGCTGCGTACCGTTATTTTGCAGCGTTAGCAGCAACCCATCACGACGCATGGCGGCTGCCTCTTCCGGCTTATGCTGCTTGTCCAGCGTATCGGCAAGCCACGCGTAGTCAAACGCGTCCGGACGCTGTTTCAGCGCCGCGCGGAAGGCGAGGCTCGCCTCCTGCCATTCTCCGTGCTTCATCAGCGACTGACCAAGCGTGCTCCACAGCAGCGGGCGGTCACCGACGGTTTTAATCTGATGACGCAGCACTTTTTCGATTTGCTCAGGATTATTGGTTTTCAGGCGCGGGATCACCATCACCAGACGATCGTCATACTGGCGCTTCAGGCCGTCGAGGAGGATCTCCTGAGCCGTGTCATGATCGTCACATTCA
Organism: Enterobacter sp. WP_7_1; assembly: GCF_003688535.1. Taxonomy (NCBI): domain Bacteria; kingdom Pseudomonadati; phylum Pseudomonadota; class Gammaproteobacteria; order Enterobacterales; family Enterobacteriaceae; genus Enterobacter; species Enterobacter sp. WP_7_1. The sequence continues at coordinate 35,838 of NZ_REFK01000010.1, forward strand.
ATAAGATGTTCCGCCATGGCGACCTGCAGAGGAACCTGCTGACGCGTCTTACGGCTCTGATTCTTCCACCACGTTTTCAGACCGTCGCTGCCCAGGTCGGCGCGCGCCTGATCCATCAGGCCAATCCATGCCAGACGCTGAAGCTCATCACGATGTTCATCGTCACCCACCTCGGCCTTCGCCATTGACGGAATGATGTCCAGCAGTGAACCCCAGGCGCCGGTACGAATATACGCCTGCTCGGCAAGACGCAGCACTTCCGGATGACGTGGCGCAACTTCCAGCAGGCGATCGATACCGTGACGCGCCGCGTGATTTTCATTGCGCGCCAGCTGCAGGCGAACGCGCGTGATTTCTACCGGAATCGGGTCGCCATGAGCCAGCTCTGCCGCCCGCTCCAGATGCTGATTGGCGCGGGCTTCGTCACCGCGCTGCTGCGCCGCTTCGGCAGCGAGCAGATAATTCACCACCGGCTGTTCGGCATGATCGGCGTTTTTCGACATCAGCTTTTCAACCTGCTGATAGTCACCCTCGGCAAGCTTAAGCAGCGCCTGTTCGGTCTGCTTACGGGCGCGGCGGCGCTTGCGGCCAACGAACCAGCCGCGCGTGTGGGCACCGGTGCGGAAAATGCGGCGCAGGATCCACTCGATCGCAAACAGCACCACCACGCCGAGGATCAGAATGATCGTCAGGCCGGTTACGCTGGTTTCAATGTTGTAGTTATCGGTCTGGATCAGGACGTAACCCTGATGACCCGCAAGCATAGGTCCCAGCACGATCCCGGCGATCAGCAGGATGAAGAGTAAGAGGACTTTAAGCATCATTACTCTCCTTGTGGTGCGCTTTCAGGCGCTGGAGCCGGAGCCGGAGCAGCTTCGCCCGACGGCTCTGCCGGCACGCCCGGTTGCGCCAGCAGGTTACGTACGCGCGTCTGCATCAGTTTCTCCAGAATCGGCTGGCTGGCCAGCTTATCCGGCACGTTCATGGTGATGTTCTGCTGGCTCAGCTTATCAATGTCTTCGAGGAAGGCGGTGGTCGTCGCATCATCGGTGTTGTAGTAGGCGCGTACCCACGTTGAAACGTTATCCAGCGCCTGTTTGTACGTCTCTTCCTGATGACGCGGCACGGCCTGAGCCGCTACCAGCAGGCGGGAACGGATGTTCTCGCGCAGATAGATATCCTGGTTCGGCGCCAGCAGCGGCACGGCGGTTTCGTCGCGACGGCGGATAGTGATGAAGCTGTCCATAAAGTTCTGCCAGCTTTTCTGCAGGTTTATGCGCCATTCGCTCAGGGAGCTGGAAAGCTCGGTACCGTCGGAATCCATCGGGGAGTCGTCGTCGTTGTTATCCGCCAGCTGCAGGTTATCAATCTGATTCGACAGCTGGTTCACCTTAAGGATAATGCCGTCGTAATCCACCTGCGAGACGGCGGAGAGGCTGGCGATGTCCTCGGTGATCGCGCGACGGGCCGTGATAAGGCTCGGGTCGTTCATGTCTGCCAGGCTCGCATCGGCGCTTTTCAGCAGCGCGGCGGCAGTGGTGACGTCCTGATCGCTCCAGAGCTTACGCCCGGCGAGCTTCACCAGGAAGTCAGCCTGCGAGAGCAGCCAGGTTTTGGCATCGGTACCGGAAATCGTGGCGACTTTCTGCTGCACGTCGCCCAGCTGTTTGGTCAGCTCTTCCTGTTTGCTGTTCGCCTCGGCAAGCGCGGCGGCCTGCTGCTTAATCACCGCTTCCAGCTCGGTTTTCTGCGTCTCCTGCGCTTTTTGCAGGGCGGTGAGCTGATTCACCAGCGCGTCGCTGGTGGACGTTTGATTAGCACCCTGTTGCTTCACCAGACCGTACAGGCCAACCCCTGCTGCCAGCGCAATGGCAATGGCAATCGCGCTCAGCGCGAGGCTCGTTTTGTTGCTGCCGTTTTTCTTCTCAGCGGTTTTCTCTGTCGTCTCTGGCTGTGGCGTCGTCTCCACAGTCTCCCTGGTCTCTTCAACCACGGCGGAGGATTTGTCGTGTTCCGTCATTATGGCTTCCCATTTGAGAGTTATTGTAATGCGCGCAGCAGCGCATCGTTGTCGGCGTTATCAGCGATCCGAATATCCTGCCAGCCCAGTTCCCGGGCCTGGTTCGCCAGACGCTCACTGACGACTAAAAGCCGACAGCGGAGTAACCAGTTTTCGCGATACCAGAGCGGTATCAGCGACCAAAGCTGTTGTAACATTTCACCGCTGGTGACCACCAGCGTATTAATGCCGCGCGCGTGCCAGCGCATCGCCTCTTCCGCGCCATCGTAGTGTTTTGCACAGCGCTGATAGCACTCAACGAACGTCACGTCTGCACCACGTTCACGCAGCGTTTCGCCCAGCAGCTCGCGACCACCGTTACCGCGCAAAATGAGCGCACGCTTTCCGGCAATAGTTTGTAATTCAGGTAATTGTAGCAAGACTTCGCTGATTTCCCGATCTAACGGGTAACGAACGTCCGCGCTGCTTACGGTATGCAGCGCCAGTGCCGTTGTGCGGCCAATCGCGAAATAGCGGGGGGCGGTTGGCCAGGTCAAACCCTGCTGTTGCAGCTGCGCGTGGGCAAATTCCACGGCATGTTGCGACAGCGCAAACAGCAGGTCGCCTTCCTGAAGGGTATTCATCTGGTCGGCGAGCGCAGAGAGCTCCCGACCGGGGGAGAATTCAATGAGCGGAAAACTCCAGGCCACCTGCCCCAGTGCGCGCAGACGGCTCACTAACTGCTCTCCTGCGGGAGAAGGGCGGGTGACGAGAATACTCATGCAGGGGGCTCTCCATTATAAACGTCAGCCAGAATCTCGCGGGCGCCGTTATCCAGCAGCTCTTCAGCCAGCGACACGCCAAGCTGCTCGGCATCTTGCGCCTTGCCGCGACGTTCGCCGCGTACCATCTGCGAACCGTCCGGAGCGCCCACCAGCGCGCGCAGCCACAGTTCACCTTCTGTTAATTCAGCATAGCTGCCAATCGGTACCTGGCATCCCCCTTCGAGGCGGGTATTCATCGCACGCTCGGCTTTTACGCGGATAGCGGTCTCGTCATGGTTCAGCGGCGCGAGCAGTTCGCGGGTACGCGCATCGTCCAGACGGCACTCGATGCCGACGGCACCCTGGCCCACGGCCGGGAGCGACAGCTCTGGCGGCAACGCCACGCGAATGCGCGACTCCAGCCCCAGACGCTTAAGGCCGGCAACGGCGAGGATAATGGCATCGTAATCGCCGTTATCCAGCTTGCCCAGGCGCGTGCCGACGTTACCGCGCAGCGAGCGAATGATCAGGTCAGGACGGCGCTCTGCCAGCTGACACTGACGGCGTAAACTGGACGTGCCAACTACGCTACCCTTCGGCAGCGCGTCGAGCGAGTCATAGTGGTTAGAGACAAACGCATCGCGCGGATCTTCGCGCTCGCAGATGGTCACCAGCCCCAGCCCTTCCGGGAACTCGACGGGCACGTCTTTCATTGAATGTACGGCGATATCGGCGCGGTTCTCAAGCAATGCCAGTTCCAGCTCTTTGACAAACAGGCCTTTGCCGCCCACTTTCGCCAGGGGCGTATCGAGGATCACGTCACCGCGCGTGACCATCGGCACCAGCTCGACGCGCAATCCACTGTGGCAGGCTTCAAGGCGCTGCTTCACATAATGTGCCTGCCAGAGCGCGAGAGGGCTTTGGCGTGTGGCAATTCTCAAAACATTGTCTAACATGCTTGTTACCGTCATTATCAATCGCTAACCATCCTAACATTGTTGACTCTGGGATGGCAGTTTTACGGTTGATGAAGCGTGAGAGGGACAAGGCGGCGTATTCGTCAGCCATAGCCGTATTCAGGAATTTACACGTACAGAACGGTGCTACACTTGTATGTAGCGCATCTTTCTTTACGGTCAACCGGCAAGGTGTTAAATTGATCACGTTTTAGACCATTTTTTCGTCGCTACCACTAAAAATGATAAGGGCGAAAAAGGGTAACGGTTATCTTTTTGAAATACTGCGGGTCCGCTGTTATTCGTATTTTGAATAGCTTGCGACACCCGGAAACATCAGGCGATACGTCTTGTACCTCTATATTGAGACTCTGAAACAGAGACTGGATGCCATTAATCAACTGCGTGTGGATCGCGCGCTTGCTGCCATGGGCCCTGCTTTCCAGCAGGTATACAGTCTGCTGCCGACATTATTGCACTATCACCATCCGCTGATGCCTGGCTACCTTGACGGTAACGTTCCCCAGGGCATTTGCCTTTTCACGCCTGATGAAACCCAACAGCATTACCTCAACGAACTGGAACTCTACCGCGGCATGCCGCCACAAGAGTCTCCAAAAGGTGAACTGCCGATTACCGGCGTTTACTCTATGGGGAGCACCTCATCGGTAGGGCAAAGCTGTTCTTCGGACCTGGACATTTGGGTCTGCCATCAGTCATGGCTCGATAACGACGAGCGTCAGCTGCTGCAGCGCAAGTGCAGCCTGCTGGAGAGCTGGGCTGCCTCGCTCGGCGTGGAAGTAAGCTTCTTCCTGATTGATGAAAACCGTTTCCGCCATAACGAAAGCGGCAGTCTGGGTGGTGAGGACTGCGGCTCGACTCAGCACATCTTACTGCTGGATGAATTTTACCGTACTGCCGTGCGTCTAGCCGGGAAGCGTATTCTGTGGAATATGGTCCCTTGCGAAGAAGAAGAGCATTACGATGACTACGTCATGTCGCTTTATGCGCAGGGCGTACTGACGCCAAACGAATGGCTGGACCTCGGCGGTCTGAGCTCTCTGTCAGCCGAAGAATACTTTGGCGCAAGCCTCTGGCAGCTCTATAAAAGTATCGACTCGCCGTACAAAGCGGTGCTGAAAACGCTGCTGCTGGAAGCCTATTCCTGGGAATACCCTACGCCGCGCCTGCTGGCGAAAGATATCAAGCAGCGTTTGCACGACGGGGAGATCGTCTCCTTCGGGCTGGACGCCTACTGCATGATGCTGGAGCGCGTGACCGAATACCTGAAAGCCATTGATGACACCACGCGTCTTGACCTGGTGCGCCGATGTTTCTATCTCAAAGTCTGTGAGAAATTGAGCCGCGAGCGCGCCTGCGTGGGCTGGCGTCGTGAAGTGGTCAGTCAGTTAGTGAAAGAGTGGGGATGGGACGAAGCGCGTCTGTCCATGCTCGACAACCGGGCCAACTGGAAAATCGATCAGGTGCGTGAAGCGCACAACGAACTGCTCGATGCGATGATGCAAAGCTATCGTAACCTGATCCGCTTTGCGCGCCGTAACAACCTCAGCGTTTCCGCCAGCCCGCAGGACATCGGGGTATTAACCCGTAAGCTGTACGCCGCGTTTGAAGCGCTGCCAGGTAAAGTCACCCTGGTTAACCCGCAGATTTCGCCAGACCTGTCAGAACCGAATCTGACCTTTATCTATGTGCCGCCGGGCCGCGCAAACCGCACCGGGTGGTATCTGTATAACCGTGCGCCAAGCATGGACTCAATCATCAGCCATCAGCCGCTGGAGTATAACCGCTACCTGAACAAGCTGGTGGCCTGGGCCTGGTTTAACGGCCTGCTGACCTCGCGCACGCGCCTGTTTATCAAAGGCAACGAGGTGGTTGATCTCGCTAAGCTGCAGGAGATGGTCGCGGATGTGTCGCACCACTTCCCGCTGCGCCTGCCTGCTCCAACGCCGAAAGCGCTCTACAGCCCGTGCGAAATTCGCCATCTGGCGATTATCGTCAACCTGGAATACGACCCGACGGCGGCCTTCCGCAATCAGGTGGTTCATTTTGACTTCCGCAAGCTGGACGTCTTCAGCTTTGGCGAGCAGCAAAACTGCCTGGTGGGCAGCGTGGATCTGCTGTACCGCAACTCGTGGAACGAAGTGCGTACCCTGCATTTCAACGGCGAGCAGGCGATGATCGAAGCGCTGAAAACCATTCTCGGCAAGATGCACCAGGATGCCGCACCGCCGGACAGCGTTGAGGTGTTCTGCTACAGCCAGCACCTGCGCGGTTTAATTCGTACCCGCGTGCAGCAGCTGGTTTCCGAGTGTATCGAACTGCGTCTCTCCAGTACTCGCCAGGAAACCGGGCGCTTTAAAGCGCTGCGCGTCTCCGGCCAGACCTGGGGCCTGTTCTTCGAACGTCTGAACGTGTCGGTACAGAAGCTGGAAAACGCCATCGAGTTCTACGGCGCGATTTCACACAACAAGCTGCATGGCCTGTCGGTGCAGGTGGAAACCAACCACGTTAAGCTGCCGCAGGTGGTGGATGGATTCGCCAGCGAAGGGATTATTCAGTTCTTCTTTGAAGAGTCGGGCGACGATGCCGGGTTCAACATCTACATTCTGGATGAAACCAACCGCGCCGAGGTGTATCACCACTGTGAAGGCAGTAAAGAGGAGCTGGTGCGCGACGTCAGCCGCTTCTACTCCTCTTCGCACGACCGTTTCACCTACGGCTCAAGCTTTATCAACTTTAACCTGCCGCAGTTCTACCAGATTGTGAACGTCGACGGTCGTACGCAGGTGATCCCGTTCCGTACCCAGGCCGTAACGCCTGCCGCGCCTGCCAATCAGGACACCGCGCCGCTGTTGCAGCAGTATTTCTCCTGAGCCTTTTCGCTCGCCCGGTGGCGGCTACGCCTTACCGGGCCTACAACAACTCGAACCCGTAGGCCGGGTAAGCGCAGCGCCACCCGGCACCAAAACTATCTGAAACGCACAGCCTCACCCGCCTGCGCGGTCGCCGCCTGTTCCAGCAGATCCCAGAAAAGTACGCCGCTGCGGTCGCAAACCCATTCCCCGTCTTTCAGATCGAAATGATAGCCGCCCTGTTTCGCGGCCAGCCACACCTGGTGAAGCGGCTCCTGGCGGTTAATAATAATTTTGCTGCCATTTTCGAAGCTCAGGGTCAGAATGCCGCCGTTGATTTCACAATCGATATCGCTGTCGCCGTCCCAGTCGTCAAGACGCTCTTCGATGGTCATCCACAGGTTGTCGGCAAGGCGATGGAATTCACTGTCGTTCATGGTTTTGTTCCTGTTTTTCGTGATGCCGGCAGTATAACCCTAAATAATTCCCGTTGCAGGAAAGCGGCAAACTCTTGCTTTTGTGTCTTCTCCTGCGATGATAGAAACAGATTTGAACTTACGAGCAACTTTATAATGAAAAACGTCTTCCGAACGCTTGCCGTTCTCATCACGCTGTTTAGCCTGACTGGTTGTGGACTGAAAGGACCGCTGTACTTCCCGCCAGAGGATAAAACCGCGCCGCCGCCGACGAAACCCGTGCAAAGCGGCATTGAGTCTACCACGCCAAATACTAACGACCGTGGCGACAACGGTGGCCCGACTCAGGTTAATCTCTGACGACAACGTTCTGTACCCGCGCAATGGAGCAAATGATGCAGTTCTCTAAAATGCATGGCCTTGGCAACGATTTTATGGTCGTCGACGCGGTAACGCAGAATGTGTTTTTCTCCCCGGAACTGATCCGTCGCCTGGCGGATCGGCATCTGGGCGTGGGGTTCGATCAGCTGCTGGTGGTCGAGCCACCGTACGATCCCGACCTCGATTTTCACTACCGTATTTTTAACGCGGACGGCAGCGAAGTTAACCAGTGCGGCAACGGCGCGCGCTGTTTTGCCCGCTTTGTCCGCCTGAAAGGGCTGACCAACAAGCGTGATATTCGCGTCAGCACGGCCAATGGCCGCATGGTGCTCAGCGTCACCGATGATGAGCTGGTGCGCGTGAATATGGGCGAGCCTAACTTCGAGCCCTCCCTCGTGCCGTTTCGCGCAAACAAAGCGGAAAAGACCTATATTATGCGTGCGGCCGAGCAGACAGTATTGTGCGGCGTCGTCTCAATGGGTAACCCACACTGCGTGATTCAGGTTGATGATGTGGAAACCGCCGCGGTCGAAACGCTCGGCCCGGTGCTGGAAAGCCATGAACGTTTCCCGGAGCGCGCGAACATCGGCTTTATGCAGGTGGTGAAGCGCGAGCACATTCGCCTGCGGGTTTACGAGCGCGGCGCGGGCGAGACTCAGGCCTGCGGAAGCGGCGCCTGTGCTGCGGTGGCCGTGGGCATCTCTCAGGGGTTACTGGCAGAAGAGGTTCGCGTGGAGTTACCGGGCGGTCGGCTTGATATCGCCTGGAAAGGACCGGGTCATCCACTTTATATGACTGGCCCGGCGGCACATGTCTATGACGGGTTTATCCATCTATGAAACAACCAGGGGAAGAACTGCAGGAAACAGTGACGGAACTGGACGACAGAGCTGTTGTTGATTATCTGCTGCGCAATCCTGAGTTTTTTATTCGCAATGCACGCGTCGTCGAAGAGATGCGCGTGCCGCATCCGGTTCGCGGGACCGTGTCGCTGGTCGAATGGCACATGGCGCGCTCGCGCAACCACATCAATCAGTTAGAAGAGAACATGACGCTGCTGATGGAGCAGGCCAGCACCAACGAAAGCCTGTTCTATCGTCTGCTGCATCTGCAGGCGCGTCTGGCGTCGGCGCACAGCCTTGACGAGTTCCTCAGCCGCTTCCACCGCTGGGCTCGCGAGCTGGGGCTGGCGGGCGCAACGATTCGTCTTTTCCCTGACCGCTGGCGCATTGGCGCACCGTCGGGGTTCACCCATCTGGCGCTCAGCCGTCAGGCGTTTGAACCGCTGCGCATTCAGCGTCTGGGCCATGAGCACCACTATCTGGGGCCGCTGAACGGGCCTGAACTGCTGGTGGTGTTACCGGAAGCCAAAGCGATTGGCTCGGTGGCGATGTCGCTGATGGGGCGCGATGGCGATCTGGGTGTCATGTTATTTACCAGCCGCGATGCGCATCACTATGAGCAGGGGCAAGCCACGCACCTGCTGCAGGAGATCGCCCTGATGCTGCCCGAGCTGCTGGAGCGCTGGATTGAGCGCGTATGACGGACGGACTGCTCGCCACTGACGTCTCGCGCTTTCTGCGCTATCTGGGCGTGGAGCGTCAGCTTAGCCCCATTACCCTGCTCAACTACCAGCGTCAGCTTGATGCCATCATGCAGATTGCCGACGAAATCGGCCTGAAAAGCTGGCAACAATGTGACGCTGCGACGGTACGCGGGTTCGTCGTGCGTAGCCGTAAAAAAAATCTCAGCCCGGCAAGCCTGGCGCTCAGGCTCTCAGCGCTGCGCAGTTTCTTCGACTGGCTGGTCAGCCAGGGGGCCTTAAAAGCCAACCCGGCAAAGGGGATCGCCACGCCGAAAGCGCCGCGCCATCTGCCTAAAAATATCGACGTTGACGACGTAAATCGCCTGCTGGATATCGACCTTAACGATCCGCTCGCCGTGCGCGACCGCGCGATGCTGGAGGTGATGTACGGTGCCGGGCTGCGTCTGTCCGAGCTGGTTAATCTTGATATCAAACACCTCGATCTGGAGTCCGGTGAAGTGTGGGTGATGGGCAAGGGCAGCAAAGAGCGCCGCCTGCCGATTGGCCGCAATGCGGTTTCCTGGATTGAGCACTGGCTTGACCTGCGCGGGCTGTTTGGCAGCGAAGAGGATGCGCTGTTCCTGTCGAAACTCGGCAAACGGATCTCGTCGCGTAACGTCCAGAAGCGCTTTGCGGAGTGGGGCATTAAGCAGGGGCTGAACAGCCACGTTCATCCGCACAAGCTGCGCCACTCCTTTGCGACACACATGCTTGAGTCGAGCGGCGATCTGCGCGGCGTGCAGGAACTGCTTGGCCACGCAAATCTGTCGACCACTCAAATCTATACCCACTTAGACTTCCAACACCTTGCCTCGGTGTATGACGCGGCGCATCCACGCGCCAAACGGGGGAAATAATGCGTTTTTACCGCCCACTTGGTCAGATCTCAGCCCTGACGTTTGACCTTGATGACACCCTTTACGACAACCGCGAGGTGATCCTGCGTACCGAGCAGGAGTCGCTGGCGTTTGTGCAGAACTACCATCCTGCGCTGAAAGCGATGCAGAACAAGGACTTTCAGAAGCTCCGTCAGTCCCTGCGGGAGACCGAGCCGGACATTTACCACGACGTGACCGAATGGCGTCGTCGTGCGGTTGAGCAGGCGATGCTTAATGCCGGCCTGAGCGCGCAGGATGCGGCCATCGGTGCCGAAGCGGCCATGGAAAACTTTGCCAAATGGCGCAGCCGTATCGACGTGCCTCAGGAGACTCACGACACGCTGGCGAAGCTTGCCGAAAAGTGGCCGCTGGTGGCCATCACCAACGGCAATGCACAGCCCGAGCTGTTTGGCCTTAGCGATTACTTTGAATTTGTGCTGCGCGCAGGCCCGCACGGGCGTGCGAAGCCGTTCAGCGATATGTACCATCTGGCGGCGGATAAGCTTAACCTGCCGCTGGGTAACATTCTGCACGTGGGGGATGACCTGACCACGGACGTGGCCGGTGCTATCCGCTGCGGGATGCAGGCCTGCTGGATCAAGCCGGAAAATGCGGAGCTGATGACCGCAACCGACAGCCGTCTTCTGCCGCACGTGGAAATTTCACGGTTGGCATCCCTCACGACGCTGATATAATCACCAGTAATATTGTATAAATTACCAGGGGTTTGCAGTTGTAGGCCCGGTAAGCGAAGCGCCACCGGGCGCTTTGCTGTGTTCCTGAATACTATGTGACGGTGCCAATGGACGTTTCTTACCTGCTCGACAGCCTTAATGACAAACAGCGTGACGCGGTTGCCGCCTCGCGCACCAACATGCTGGTGCTGGCTGGGGCGGGCAGTGGTAAGACGCGCGTGCTGGTTCACCGTATCGCCTGGCTGCAGAGCGTGGAGAACTGCTCCCCGTACTCCATCATGGCGGTGACGTTTACCAACAAGGCGGCAGCAGAGATGCGCCACCGTATCGCCCAGCTGATGGGCACCAGCCAGGGCGGCATGTGGGTTGGCACCTTCCACGGTCTGGCGCACCGCCTGCTACGCGCGCACCATATGGACGCTAACCTGCCGCAGGATTTCCAGATCCTCGACAGCGAAGACCAGCTCCGCTTGCTGAAGCGCCTGATCAAGGCGATGAACCTCGACGAGAAGCAGTGGCCGCCGCGTCAGGCGATGTGGTACATCAACGGCCAGAAAGACGAGGGGCTGCGCCCGCACCACATTCAGAGCTTCGGCAACCCGGTCGAGCAGACCTGGCAGAACGTCTACAAGGCCTATCAGGAAGCGTGCGATCGCGCCGGCCTGGTGGATTTTGCCGAGCTGCTGCTGCGCGCCCACGAGCTGTGGCTCAACAAGCCGCACATCCTGCAGCACTACCGTGAACGCTTCACCAATATTCTGGTGGACGAGTTCCAGGATACCAATAACATCCAGTACGCATGGATCCGCCTGCTGGCCGGTGATACCGGCAAGGTGATGATCGTGGGCGATGATGACCAGTCGATCTACGGCTGGCGCGGGGCGCAGGTGGAGAATATCCAGCGCTTCCTCAACGATTTCCCCGGCGCGGAAACCATCCGTCTGGAGCAGAACTACCGCTCAACCAGCAACATCCTGAGCGCGGCCAACGCCCTCATTGAGAACAACAACGGGCGTCTGGGTAAAAAGCTTTGGACCGACGGCGTCGACGGCGAACCGATTTCGATTTACTGCGCCTTCAACGAGCTCGACGAAGCCCGCTTCGTGGTGAACCGCATAAAAACCTGGCAGGACAACGGCGGCGCGCTGGAGCAGTGCGCCATTCTCTACCGCAGCAACGCCCAGTCGCGCGTGCTGGAAGAGGCGCTGCTGCAGGTGAGCATGCCGTACCGCATTTATGGCGGCATGCGCTTCTTCGAACGCCAGGAAATCAAAGATGCGTTGTCGTATCTGCGCCTCATTGCGAACCGTAACGACGACGCGGCGTTTGAGCGCGTGGTGAACACGCCGACCCGCGGGATTGGCGACCGCACGCTGGACGTCGTGCGTCAGGCCTCGCGCGATCGCCAGCTGACGCTGTGGCAGGCGTGCCGCGAGCTGCTGCAGGAAAAAGCCCTCGCCGGACGTGCCGCCAGCGCATTACAGCGCTTCCTCGAGCTGATTGACGCCCTGGCGCAGGAAACGGCCGATATGCCGCTGCACGTGCAGACCGACCGGGTGATTAAAGACTCCGGCCTGCGCACCATGTACGAGCAGGAGAAAGGCGAGAAGGGCCAGACCCGTATTGAGAACTTAGAGGAACTGGTCACGGCAACGCGCCAGTTCAGCTACAACGAAGAAGACGAAGACCTGATGCCGCTGCAGGCGTTTCTGTCCCACGCTGCGCTGGAAGCGGGAGAAGGGCAGGCGGACACCTGGCAGGATGCGGTTCAGCTGATGACCCTGCACTCCGCCAAAGGCCTGGAGTTCCCGCAGGTGTTTATCGTCGGGATGGAAGAGGGGATGTTCCCGAGCCAGATGTCGCTGGATGAAGGCGGCCGTCTGGAAGAGGAACGTCGTCTGGCCTACGTGGGCGTGACGCGCGCGATGCAAAAGCTGACGCTAACCTACGCCGAAACACGCCGTCTGTACGGTAAAGAGGTTTATCACCGTCCGTCGCGCTTTATCGGCGAACTGCCGGAGGAGTGCGTGGAAGAGGTGCGTCTGCGGGCGAGCATCAGCCGTCCGGTCAGCCATCAGCGCATGGGCTCGCCGATTGCGGAAACCGACACCGGCTACAAGCTGGGCCAGCGCGTGCGCCATTCGAAGTTTGGCGAAGGCACCATTGTGAATCTGGAAGGCAGCGGCGAGCACAGCCGCCTGCAGGTAGCGTTCCAGGGGCAGGGTATCAAATGGCTGGTGGCGGCCTATGCGAAGCTGGAAACAGTCTAACATTCAGAAAAATATCATTATTTTGTAATAATCTGCTAGCCTTATACAGTGAAGGTCAATTAATGCCCTTCAGCGTTCCGTTGCGTGTTGACGCCACAGTTATAGCTGGCGTAACATGCGCGCACGATTACGCTAAGAGGACATTCGCCTTGGACACACCCAGTAGATACTGGCTCAATTCCCTGTCATCCAGGAACAACTCCTAAGGCTATCTCCTCTTGCTGATGGCCTTAGTGGTTGTCAGCGACCTGCATTATTCCCGTCGCGCTGAGTCAGGCTGTTTAATGGTCTGAAACCCAATTTGTTTCTGTGTGCCCACCGAACTGTCCGATATTTTTTGCATTGGGAGTCCCGGTCATGTTGAGCGCATTTCAACTCGAAAATAACCGACTGACTCGGCTTGAAGCCGAAGAGTCACAGCCCCTCATTGATGCCGTATGGGTGGATCTGGTCGAGCCGGACGACGATGAACGCCTTCGCGTACAATCTGAACTGGGGCAAAGCCTGGCAACTCGCCCGGAACTGGAAGACATCGAAGCATCCGCGCGTTTTTTTGAAGACGAAGACGGTCTGCACATTCACTCCTTCTTCTTCTTTGAAGATGCGGAAGACCACGCGGGTAACTCCACCGTGGCGTTTACCATTCGCGACGGCCGTCTGTTTACCCTGCGCGAGCGCGAGCTGCCGGCATTTCGTCTCTACCGCATGCGCGCCCGCAGCCAGGCAATGGTGGACGGCAACGCGTACGAGCTGCTGCTCGATCTGTTCGAGACCAAAATTGAACAGCTGGCGGACGAAATCGAAAACATCTACAGCGATCTGGAAAAGCTGAGCCGCGTGATCATGGAAGGCCATCAGGGCGATGAGTACGACGAAGCGCTCTCCACGCTGGCGGAGCTGGAAGATATCGGCTGGAAGGTGCGCTTGTGTCTGATGGATACCCAGCGCGCGCTGAACTTCCTGGTGCGCAAGGCGCGTCTGCCGGGCGGTCAGCTGGAGCAGGCGCGGGAGATTTTACGAGATATCGAATCCCTGCTGCCGCACAACGAATCTCTGTTCCAGAAGGTGAACTTCCTGATGCAGGCGGCGATGGGCTTTATCAACATCGAGCAGAACCGCATCATCAAGATCTTCTCGGTAGTGTCCGTGGTGTTCCTGCCGCCGACGCTGGTGGCGTCCAGCTACGGGATGAACTTTGAGTTTATGCCGGAGCTGAAGTGGAGCTTTGGCTACCCGGGGGCGATTATCTTTATGATCCTCGCGGGGCTGGCGCCGTATCTGTACTTTAAGCGCCGGAACTGGCTGTAAAAATCTGGCGGGTGGCGCTGCGCTTACCCGCCCTACGATCGAATTCCCTCTCCCTGTGGGAGAGGGTTAGGGTGAAGGCAACATCACAGCCCTTTGCGCACCCTGCGCTGGGTATAAATCGCATCGGCGACGAAAATCGCCAGCGCCACCCAGATAAAGGCGAACGTCACCATCTTATCCGCCCCCGGCACTTCGCCGTAAAACACCACCGCCAGCAGGAACATCAGCGTCGGGCCAATGTACTGGAAGAAGCCCAGCGTGGAGAGACGCAGACGCGTCGCGGCACCGGTGAAGCACAGCAGTGGAATGGTGGTCACCACGCCCGCCGCCATCAGCATCAGGTTCAGCGACCACGGGTTGCTGCCCATATGGCTGGTGGCGCTGTCGGCGATGCCGAAGAGATAAATCGCCGCCACGGGCAGCAGCCACAGGGTTTCAAACAGCATCCCCGTCTGCGCTTCCACCGCAATCTTCTTACGCACCAGGCCGTAGAACGCAAAGCTGAACGCCAGGCCGAGGGCAATAATCGGCAGCGAGCCGAAGGTCCAGAGCTGCACCAGTACGCCGCAGAAGGCCAGAATCACCGCCACCCACTGCATCCGGCGGAAGCGCTCACCGAGGAAAATCATCCCCAGCACGATGTTCACCAGCGGGTTAATGAAGTACCCCAGGCTCGCTTCGAGCATGTGATGGTTATTCACCGCCCAGATAAACAGCAGCCAGTTGCCGCCAATCAGCACCGCTGAAAGCGCCAGCAGGAAAATCTTTTTCGGGGTTTGCAGCAGCGTTTTGACGCCCGACCACTGACGGCTGAGGCTCATCAGCGCAATCATAAAGAAGAATGACCAGATAACGCGGTGAGTCAGGATCTCATCGGCCGGAACGTAGGCGATAAGCTTGAAATACGCCGGGGCGATACCCCAAATAAAATAAGCGGCAAGGGCGAGTAAAACGCCCTGCCGCGTCTGTTTAGCATCCATCGGGAAAATCCGTTACAAAAAAGTGAATTAATTTTACCCGATTTTGCCGCCTCAACCCACCATATAAGTGGCGGTTGCGCTGGCGATATACACCTGTTCTTCGTTGTGTAATTCAACGCGCGCCACGGCAACTTTATTTCCCGCGCGCAGCAGGCTGCTGGTACAGGTAAAGCGATTTCCGCGCCCCGGGCGAAGATAGTCGACGCGCAAATCAATGGTGCCCATACGCGCCAGACGCTGGCGGAGTTCGTCTTCGTTGATGGTGTCATGGCGGGTCAGCGTACTGCCCACGCAGACCAGACCTGCCGCCACGTCCAGCGCGGAGGCAATCACGCCGCCGTGCAAAATACTTTGCGCCCAGTTACCCACCATCATCGGCTGGTTGTTGAAGCTCAGCTGGGCAAAGTCTTTCTCGTAACGCTCCAGCTCCAGTCCCAGCGCGCGGTTAAACGGCATATGGTAAACAAAAATCTCGCCCACGAGTTTTAAAACTTCTTCGGCGGTAAGCATGGCTGACATGAGGCATCACATCCTTATTGTTAACGAAATGTTGATTTTATGCCTCGACAACAAGGAATTCCACTTTCAGAAACGAGGATGCAGCAGTTGTCGCAGAAGTCTGTAGAATGTTCGCCACATAACTATTCAGCTAATTTTACTCTTTTGCAGGAGAACACCACCGATGCGGACGTATCTGGCCTGGTTACTGGCGGCGGTTGCGCTGCCCCTCACAGCATATGCGCAGGAAGCGACGATTAAAGAGGTGCATGATAAACCTGCCGTTCACGGTAGCATTATCGCGAACCTTCTTCAGGAGCATGACAATCCGTTCACGCTCTATCCGTATGACACCAACTACGTAATTTATACCCAGACCAGCGATCTCAACAAAGAGGCGATAAGCTCCTATAACTGGTCTGATAATGCGCGTAAAGATGAGGTGAAGTTCCAGCTCAGCCTCGCGTTCCCGTTCTGGCGCGGTATTCTGGGGCCTAACTCGGTGCTCGGGGCGTCTTACACCCAAAAATCCTGGTGGCAGCTGTCTAACAGCGGAGAGTCCTCGCCGTTCCGTGAAACCAACTATGAGCCGCAGCTGTTCCTCGGTTTTGCAACGGATTATGAGTTTGCGGGCTGGACGCTGCGTGACGTCGAAGTGGGCTTTAACCACGATTCCAACGGTCGCTCTGACCCGACATCCCGCAGCTGGAACCGCGCCTATACGCGTCTGATGGCGCAGAACGGTAATTGGATGGTGGAAGTGAAGCCGTGGTATGTGGTGGGCGAAACCGATGATAACCCGGATATCACCAAATATATGGGCTACTACCAGCTCAAAGTCGGCTATCAGTTGGGTGATGCCGTGCTCAGCGCCAAAGGCCAGTACAACTGGAACACCGGCTACGGCGGTGCGGAAGTGGGCTTAAGCTATCCAATGACGAAGCATGTCCGCATCTATACTCAGGTGTACAGCGGTTACGGCGAGTCGCTTATCGATTACAACTTCAACCAGACCCGCGTCGGCGTGGGCGTGATGCTGAACGATATTCTCTAGGCTGTTCGAATGTTTTTGCGTTAAACGTTGAAGTTTCTCTCTCAGGCGCTGAAAATAGCGCCTGTTTCATTTCTGGCATATGGGGTTAACGTGGCGCAGGCGGAAGTATTGAATCAGGAGTCGCTGGCTAAACAGGTTTTGCATGAAACCTTTGGCTACCAGCAGTTCCGCCCCGGCCAGGAAACCATCATTGAAACGGTGCTGGAAGGTCGTGATTGCCTGGTGGTGATGCCGACCGGCGGCGGTAAGTCCCTCTGTTATCAGGTGCCCGCGCTGGTGCTTAACGGCCTGACGGTCGTGGTATCCCCTCTCATTTCTCTGATGAAAGACCAGGTTGACCAGCTGCTCGCCAACGGCGTGGCGGCAGCCTGTCTTAACTCCACGCAAACCCGGGAGCAGCAGCAAGAGGTGATGGCCGGGTGCCGCACCGGGCAGATCCGCCTGCTGTATATCGCCCCGGAACGCCTGATGCTGGATAACTTCCTCGACCATCTTGCGCACTGGAACCCGGTGCTGCTGGCGGTAGATGAAGCGCACTGTATTTCCCAGTGGGGACACGATTTCCGCCCGGAATACGCTGCCCTCGGCCAGCTGCGTCAGCGCTTCCCCGAGCTGCCGTTTATGGCGCTTACCGCGACGGCGGATGACACCACGCGGCTCGATATCGTTCGCCTGCTCGGGCTGAACGACCCCTATATTCAGGTCAGCAGCTTCGACCGCCCTAACATCCGCTATATGCTGATGGAAAAGTTCAAGCCGCTGGATCAGCTCCTGCGCTACGTCCAGGAGCAGCGCGGCAAGTCCGGCATCATCTACTGCAACAGCCGTGCGAAGGTGGAAGACACCGCCGCGCGTCTGCAAAACCGAGGCTTTAGCGCCGCCGCGTATCACGCCGGGTTAGAGAACCACATCCGTGCCGACGTGCAGGAAAAATTCCAGCGCGACGACCTGCAAATCGTCGTCGCGACGGTGGCGTTCGGAATGGGCATCAACAAGCCCAACGTGCGCTTTGTGGTGCATTTCGACATCCCGCGCAATATCGAATCCTACTACCAGGAAACCGGACGCGCCGGGCGTGACGGGCTGCCTGCGGAAGCGATGCTGTTTTACGATCCGGCCGATATGGCGTGGCTGCGCCGCTGTCTGGAAGAGAAACCGCAGGGACAGCTGCAGGATATCGAGCGCCACAAGCTCAACGCGATGGGCGCGTTTGCCGAAGCGCAAACCTGCCGTCGTCTGGTGCTGCTCAACTACTTTGGTGAAGGGCGCCAGGAGCCGTGCGGCAACTGCGATATCTGCCTCGATCCGCCAAAGCAGTACGATGGCCTGATGGACGCGCGTAAGGCGCTCTCGACCATTTACCGTGTGAATCAACGCTTCGGGATGGGCTACGTGGTGGAGGTGCTGCGCGGCGCCAATAACCAGCGTATCCGCGATATGGGCCACGACAAGCTGCCGGTCTACGGTATTGGCAAGGAGCAGAGCCACGAGCACTGGGTGAGTATTATTCGCCAGCTGATCCACCTCGGCTTCGCCACGCAGAACATTGCCCAACACTCCGCCCTGCAGCTGACCGAGGCGGCGCGTCCGGTCCTGCGCGGAGACGTCGAACTCAAGCTCGCCGTACCGCGCTTCATCGCCCTGAAGCCGCGCGTGATGCAGAAATCCTACGGCGGCAACTACGACCGCAAGCTGTTCGCCAAACTGCGCAAGCTGCGTAAAGCCATCGCCGACGAAGAAAACATCCCGCCTTACGTGGTGTTTAACGACGCGACGCTGATCGAGATGGCCGAGCAAATGCCGCTCAGCGCCAGCGAGATGCTCAGCGTCAACGGCGTGGGAACACGCAAGCTGGAGCGCTTCGGTAAAGAGTTTATGGCGCTCATCCGCTCTCACGCCGACGGTGATGATGAGGAGTAGTCAGCCGGGCGAAAAAGTGCCAGGATGATGACTCACTAAATTATTTCCTCGCGAGCTAATTATGTTAATGCTATTTCTCACCGTGGCGTTAGTGCACATCGTTGCGCTGATGAGCCCCGGCCCGGACTTTTTCTTCGTATCACAAACGGCCGTCAGCCGCTCCCGCAAAGAGGCGATGATGGGCGTGCTCGGTATCACCATGGGCGTTATGGTCTGGGCGGCCGTTGCGCTGCTCGGTCTGAACCTTATCCTGGCGAAGATGGCCTGGCTGCATAACATCATTATGGTCGGCGGCGGGCTGTACCTGTGCTGGATGGGCTACCAGATGCTGCGCGGGGCGTTGAAGAAAGAAGAGAAAAAACCGCAAGAGCCAAAGGTCGAGCTGGCAACGGGCGGCCGCAGCTTTGTAAAAGGGCTGCTGACCAATCTGGCGAACCCGAAAGCCATTATCTATTTCGGCTCGGTGTTCTCGCTGTTTGTCGGCGATAGCGTCGGCACTGGCGCACGCTGGGGCATTTTCCTGCTGATCGTCGTTGAAACCTTTGCCTGGTTTACCATCGTGGCCAGCCTGTTTGCCTTACCGGCGATGCGTCGCGGCTATCAGCGTATCGCGAAGTGGATTGACGGCTTCGCCGGCGCGCTGTTCGCCGGCTTCGGCATTCATCTCATCATTTCTCGCTAAGCATGACGCGCTGACGCAAGCAGCGCGCCAACCAGCATAAACAGCGAGCCAAAGACTTTATTCAGGGCCTTCATCTGCTTAGGCCCTTTAATCCACGCCGCAATTCGCTGCGCCAGCGTCGCGTAACCAATCATCACGATGATATCGACGATAATGGTGGTCGCGCCCAGCACCACGTACTGCATCACCTGGGGCTGATGCGGAACGATAAACTGCGGGAACAGCGCGGCGAGGAAAACGATGCTCTTCGGGTTGGTCAGGTTGACGAACACTGCGCGCTTAAACAGATGGCCGCGGTTTTGCGTCTGGGCGAGCGTATTCAGGTTGATGGAGCCCGCCGCGCGCCACTGCTGGATGCCGAGCCAAATCAGATACGCTGCCCCGGCCCATTTCAGCACCTCAAAGGCCAGCACGGAGCGGGAGAACAGGGTCCCCAGACCGATCCCGACCAGCACAATATGAATGCCCAGCCCGGTCTGCAAACCGGCAATCGACGCCGCCGCACCGCGATAGCCGTGATTGATGGAGGTGGTCATGGTGTTAATAGCCCCCGAACCCGGAGAAAGGCTGAGGATAATGGATGTCAGCAGGTAGGCGAACCACCATTCAAAGGTCATTTGAAACTCCCGAACCGTCTATTTTTATGCCACAATACGCTATTATTGAGTCATTTTGTGACCGGTGACGAAAAAAACGATATTCCCTGGATTACGTGAGTGGAAACCCAATGTTTCAGCAGAAAAAGGACTGGGAAACACGAGAAAACGCTTTTGCTGCTTTCTCTATGGGGCCGCTGACCGATTTCTGGCGGCAGCGTGAGGAAGATGAGTTTACGGGCGTCGGCGATATTCCGGTACGCTTTGTGCGTTTTCACGATAAGAAAAATGACCGGGTCATTGTTGTCTGCCCCGGGCGTATTGAGAGCTATATCAAATACGCCGAACTGGCCTATGACCTGTTCCATCTGGGCTTCGATGTGTTGATTATCGATCACCGCGGGCAGGGGCTTTCTGGCCGCCTGCTATCGGATACGCATCGCGGCCACGTGGATAACTTCAGCGATTACGTCGACGATCTCGCCGCGTTCTGGCAGCAGGAGGTCGAGCCCGGCCCCTGGCGGAAGCGCTATATTCTGGCGCATTCAATGGGCGGCGCGATTTCAACGCTGTTTTTACAGCGCCACGCGCACCAGTGCGACGCCATTGCGCTCACCGCGCCGATGTATGGCATCGTCATGCGTTTTCCTGACTGGATGGTGCGTCATATTCTTGACTGGGCTGAGGGCCATCAGCGCATTCGAGAAGGCTATGCCATCGGGACGGGGCGCTGGCGCGCACTGCCGTTTGCGATGAACGTGCTGACCCACAGCCGACAGCGCTATCGTCGTAACCTGCGTTTTTATGCCGATGAACCGCGCCTGCGCGTGGGCGGTCCGACCTATCACTGGGTGCGGGAAGGTATTCTTGCCGGTGAGCAGGTGCTGGCTGGCGTCGGCAATGACGACACGCCAACGCTCCTGATTCAGGCTGAAGAAGAGCGTGTGGTGGATAACCGCATGCATGACCGTTATTGCGAACTGCGCGCTGCCGCCGGTCACCCTTGTGAAGGGGGAAAACCGCTGGTCATTAACGGCGCGTACCATGAGATCCTTTTTGAAAAGGACGCTATGCGCTCAGTCGCGCTCAACGCCATTGTTGAATTTTTCAACAGGCATAATTGATTTTTGTTTTCCACCAGAGGTTGAAATCCCTATGTACCAGGTTGTTGCATCTGATTTAGATGGCACGCTGCTTTCCCCCGACCACACCCTCTCGCCTTACGCGAAAGAGACCTTAAAACTCCTGACCGCCCGTGGCGTGAACTTCGTGTTTGCCACCGGTCGCCACCACGTGGACGTGGGGCAGATCCGCGATAATCTGGAAATCAAATCGTACATGATCACCTCCAACGGTGCCCGCGTGCACGATACTGACGGCAACCTGATCTTTACCCACAACCTGGATCGCGATATTGCCGCCGATCTGTTTGGCGTGGTGCATAACAACCCGGCTATCGTCACTAACGTTTACCGCGACGACGACTGGTTTATGAACCGCCACCGTCCGGACGAAATGCGTTTCTTCAAGGAAGCGGTATTCAACTACTCCCTTTACGAACCTGGCCTGCTGGAGCCGGAAGGGATCAGCAAGGTGTTCTTCACCTGTGACAGCCACGAAGAGCTGCTCCCGCTGGAACAGGCGATCAACGCCCGCTGGGGCGATCGCGTCAACGTGAGCTTCTCAACCCTGACCTGCCTGGAAGTGATGGCGGGGGGCGTCTCCAAGGGTCACGCGCTGGAAGCCGTCGCGAAACGCCTGGGCTTCGAGCTGAAGGACTGCATCGCCTTTGGTGACGGCATGAACGACGCCGAGATGCTTTCGATGGCAGGCAAGGGCTGCATTATGGAGAATGCGCACCAGCGTCTGAAAGATCTGCACCCGGAGCTGGAAGTGATCGGCACCAACGCAGACAACGCGGTGCCGAAGTATCTGCGCAAACTGTTCCTTGAATAATCTTCATTTGGTTGTTTATTGCTCAGATGTCAACTAAAGAGTTCGCTACAATGCCTCTCCTTCTTTTTGAGAGACAAGCATTGTGGCGCTACTCATTATCACCACTATTCTGTGGGCCTTCTCCTTTAGCCTGATTGGCGAATACCTTGCCGGTTCGGTCGACAGCTACTTCTCGGTGCTGATGCGCGTGGGGCTGGCGGCGCTGGTGTTCCTGCCGTTTCTGCGCACGCGCGGGCAATCGCTGAAAACGATTGTGCTGTACATGCTGGTGGGGGCGATGCAGCTCGGCATCATGTACTTGTTCAGCTTCCGGGCCTATGTCTACCTGTCTGTCTCCGAATTCCTGCTCTTTACCGTGCTGACGCCGCTCTATATCACGCTGATTTACGACCTGCTCAGCAGGCGCCGCCTGCGCTGGGGATACCTGCTTAGCGCGGCGCTGGCGGTGATCGGCGCGGCGATTATTCGCTATGACAAAGTCAGCGATCACTTCTGGACCGGGCTGATGTTCGTCCAGCTCGCCAACATCAGTTTTGCCATCGGCATGGTGGGCTACAAACGTCTGATGGAAACCCGTCCGATGCCGCAGCATAACGCGTTCGCCTGGTTTTATATGGGCGCCGCAATTGTCGCGGTGGCGGCGTGGTTTATGCTCGGTAACCCGCAAAAACTGCCGACCACGACCGTGCAGTGGGGCGTTCTGGTCTGGCTGGGCGTGGTGGCGTCAGGGCTGGGGTACTTCATGTGGAACTACGGCGCTACGCAGGTAGACGCCGGTACGCTGGGGATCATGAACAACGTGCATGTCCCGGCAGGGCTGCTGGTTAACCTCGCCATCTGGCAGCAACAGCCGCACTGGCCGAGCTTCATTATTGGGGGAGCGGTGATCCTGGCTTCGCTGTGGGTCCATCGCCGATGGGTCGCTCCGCGCTCCGCACAAAGGGAAGATGGTCGCACGCGTGGTTCCGCGCTGAGCGAATAAACGCCTCCGTGATCGGCTGACGCTGCTCGCCATCGCGCACGGCGGCGTACAGTCGGCTCCACAGTCCTTCACCCAGGGTTTTGGTCTGCACCAGACCCTGGCGTTCAAAACTCTCCACCACCCAGTGCGGCAGCGCCGCGATACCCATTCTGGCCGCCACCATCTGAATCAGCAGCAGCGTGTTATCCACACTTTTCAGCTGCGGGCTAATGCCTGCGGGCTGCAGGAAGTGACGCCAGATATCCAGACGACTGCGCTGGACCGGATAAATCAGCAGCGTTTCCGTCGCCAGGTCTTCCGGCGTGATGCGCGTTTTGGTCGCCAGCGGATGGTCCGGGGCCAGCACCAGGCGCACTTCATAATCAAACATCGGCGAATAGTGCAGGCCGCTGCGCGGCAGGATGTCAGAGGTCATCACCAGGTCCAGCTCGCCCTGCTGCAGCGACGGCTGCGGGTCAAAGGTCACGCCGGATTTGAAGTCCATCTCCACCTGCGGCCACTTCTGACGGAAGTTCTCAAGCGCGGGGGTCAGCCACTGAATACAGCTGTGGCACTCAATGGCGATACGCAGCTTGGTCTGCTGCGGTTCGTTACACGCCTGCAGCGCGCTGGCGATTTGCGGCAGCACCTGATTCGCCAGCTGAAGAAGAATTTCACCCTGAGGCGTAAAGCGCAGGGGCTGGCTCTTACGCACAAAAAGACGGAAGCCGAGGCGTTGTTCCAGATCGCTGAACTGGTGAGAAAGGGCGGACTGGGTCTGGTGCAGCGTGGCCGCAGCCGCCGCGAGCGAGCCGCAGTTCCGCAACGCTTGTAGCGTTTTCAGGTGTTTAATCTCGATCATGAAAGTCCTTCACTTCGCCATGAACATATTGCGCTTGAGGAATATACAGTACCTGCCAATTATAGAGGTGTAAACATCTGGACGTCTAAATAACGAATTTCACAAGGGGCATACCATGACAATCCGCAATCACACTCTCGGTTTCCCTCGCGTTGGCCTGCGTCGCGAGCTGAAAAAAGCGCAAGAAAGCTACTGGGCGGGGAACGCCACCCGTGAAGAGCTGCTGGCGGTGGGTCGCGAGCTGCGCGCCCGCCACTGGGAGCAGCAAAAACAGGCGGGCATTGACCTGCTGCCGGTGGGCGATTTCGCCTGGTACGACCATGTTCTGACGACCAGCCTGCTGCTTGGCAACGTGCCGGCTCGTCATCAGAACAAAGATGGATCGGTAGATATCGATACCCTGTTCCGCATCGGCCGCGGCCGCGCGCCAACGGGGGAGCCAGCGGCAGCGGCGGAAATGACCAAGTGGTTCAACACCAACTATCACTATATGGTGCCGGAGTTCGTGAAAGGTCAGCAGTTCAGGCTGACCTGGACGCAGCTTCTGGACGAGGTGGACGAAGCGCTGGCGCTGGGTCATCAGGTGAAGCCCGTATTGCTCGGGCCGGTAACCTATCTGTGGCTGGGCAAAGTGAAAGGTGAGCCGTTTGACCGACTCAGCCTGCTGAAGGATATCTTGCCGGTCTACAAGCAGGTGCTGATTGAGCTGGGCAAGCGCGGCATTCAGTGGGTACAAATCGACGAACCGGCGCTGGTGCTTGAGCTGCCGCAGGAATGGCTCGATGCCTTCAAACCGGCGTATGACGCGCTCACCGGGCAGGTGAAGCTGCTGCTCACTACCTATTTCGAAGGCGTGACGCCAAACCTGAAGACCATTAACGCGCTGCCGGTGCAGGGCCTGCACGTTGACCTCGTACACGGTAAAGATGATGTGGCGGAGCTGCACAAGCGCCTGCCAGCGGACTGGCTGCTTTCCGCCGGGCTGATTAACGGTCGTAACGTCTGGCGCGCCGATCTCACCGAGAAATATGCACAAATCAAAGACATCGTCGGCAAACGTGAGCTTTGGGTGGCCTCTTCCTGTTCCCTGCTGCACAGCCCGATCGATCTGAGCGTGGAAACGCGTCTGGATGCCGAGGTGAAAAGCTGGTTTGCCTTCGCCCTGCAAAAATGCGAAGAGCTGACGCTGCTGCGCGACGCGCTGAACGGCGGCGATACGGCGGCGATTACCGAATGGAGCGCACCGATTCAGGCGCGTCGCCACTCTGCGCGCGTGCACAACCCGGCGGTGGAAAAACGCCTGGCGGCCATCACCGCTCAGGACAGCCAGCGCCAGAGCCCGTACGAGGTGCGTGCTGAAGCGCAGCGCGCCCGTTTCAACCTGCCCGCCTGGCCGACAACGACTATCGGCTCTTTCCCGCAAACTACGGAGATCCGCGGCCTGCGTCTGGACTTCAAAAAGGGCAATCTGGATGCGAATCACTACCGCACCGGTATTGCGGAACACATCAAGCAGGCGATTATCGAGCAGGAACGCCTGGGGCTGGACGTGCTGGTGCACGGCGAGGCCGAGCGTAACGACATGGTGGAATACTTTGGTGAGCACCTGGACGGCTTTGTCTTTACCCAAAACGGCTGGGTGCAGAGCTATGGCTCCCGCTGCGTGAAGCCGCCTGTGGTCATTGGTGACGTCAGCCGCCCGGAAGCGATCACCGTGGAGTGGGCGAAGTATGCCCAGTCCCTGACCGACAAGCCGGTAAAAGGGATGCTCACCGGTCCGGTGACCATTCTCTGCTGGTCGTTCCCGCGTGAAGACGTGACCCGTGAAACCATCGCCAAACAGATAGCCCTGGCGCTGCGTGATGAAGTGGCCGATCTGGAAGCGGCAGGTATTGGCATTATCCAGATTGACGAGCCGGCGCTGCGTGAAGGCCTGCCGCTGCGCCGCAGCGACTGGGACGCCTACCTGCAGTGGGGCGTGGAAGCGTTCCGCATTAACGCCGCGGTGGCGAAGGACGACACGCAGATCCACACCCACATGTGCTACTGCGAATTTAACGACATCATGGATTCGATTGCCGCGCTGGACGCCGACGTGATCACCATCGAGACCTCGCGTTCGGATATGGAGCTGCTGGAGTCGTTTGAAGAGTTCGACTACCCGAATGAAATCGGGCCGGGCGTGTACGACATTCACTCCCCGAACGTGCCGAGCGTGGAGTGGATAGAAGCCCTGCTGAAAAAAGCGGCCCAGCGCATTCCGGCAGAGCGCCTGTGGGTGAACCCGGACTGCGGACTGAAAACCCGCGGCTGGCCGGAGACGCGTGCGGCGCTCGCCAACATGGTGAAGGCGGCGCAGAATTTGCGTCAGGCGTAGTGGTGTTAGATTGCCCGGTAAGGCGAAGCCGCCACCGGGCTTTTTGCTTTATGCTTTCTTCCCGCCGTACTGGCTAAACCACGCCAGCATCCGCTGCCAGCCATCTTTGGCTGATTCAGCGTGATAGCTCGGACGATAATCGGCGTTAAACGCATGCCCGGCATCCGGGTAGACCACAATCTCCGCCTTCGCATTTGCCGCACGGAGCGCATGGCGCATGGTCTCTACCGAATCAAGCGAAATACCGGTGTCCTGTCCGCCGTAAAGCCCTAACACGGGGGCATTTAACTCGGTGGCGATATCGACGGGATGTTTCGGTGAATTCAGCGTTTTTTCACCCACCAGTTTGCCGTACCAGGCGACAGCGGCTTTGAGCTGCGGGTTATGCGCGGCATACAGCCAGCTAATGCGCCCGCCCCAGCAGAAACCGGTGACCAGCAGACGATGCGGATCGCCGCCGTTGCGCGCCGCCCAGCTGGCGACGTGGTCGAGATCGGCCAGCACCTGCGCGTCCGGGACTTTGCTGACCAGGTTGCTGAGCAATGTTGGAATATCGCTGTAGTCGTTCGGATCGCCCTGACGGAAGTAGAGCTCTGGCGCAACGGCCAGATACCCTTCCAGCGCCAGCCGGCGGCAGAGGTCGCGAATGTGTTCGTGAACACCAAATATCTCCTGAATCACAATCACGATGGGCAGCGGGCCGTCTGCCGATTTTGGCCGTGCGTGATAAGCAGGCATATTCTCCCCCTGCGAGGGAATGGAGGTCTCACCCGCGGTAATTGCCGCTTCTGGCGTCGACACGATGGTTGAAGCATGCGGAGCCGCAGCAGGTGCAAATCCGGTTTTTTCAGTCATGGCATTCTCCGTACCAATGAGTTAGCGCAAAGGTAAATATAGACACCAGGTTAACAACTCACAGTGCCTTAAACGGTCTATCTTTTGTGCAGCACCTGGCGATATAACTTGTTAATGTGATGTAAGTCACTATTTAATGGAAATTAACTGCAATCATTTTCATTCATGGTGAGGTGTGTCACGAAATTCTGCGTAGTGCTTCTGTAAAGTACCGTTTTACTTCTTCTGACTAACCGACCCACAGAGGAGTCACCCTATGTCTAAGTCTGATGTTTTTCATCTCGGCCTCACTAAAAACGATTTACAAGGGGCTACGCTCGCTATCGTCCCCGGCGATCCTGAGCGTGTGGAAAAGATCGCCGCGCTGATGGATAAGCCGGTCAAGCTGGCTGCCCATCGTGAGTTCACCACCTGGCGCGCAGAGCTGGATGGCAAAGCGGTGATCGTGTGCTCTACCGGTATCGGTGGTCCGTCTACGTCTATTGCTGTTGAAGAGCTTGCACAGCTGGGCATCCGTACTTTCCTGCGTATCGGTACCACCGGCGCTATCCAGCCGCACATCAACGTCGGCGACGTGCTGGTCACGACCGCCTCCGTCCGTCTGGACGGTGCAAGCCTGCACTTTGCACCGATGGAATTCCCGGCAGTGGCTGATTTCGAATGCACCACCGCGCTGGTTGAAGCCGCGAAGTCCGTAGGCGCAACCACCCACGTGGGCGTAACCGCCTCTTCCGACACCTTCTACCCGGGCCAGGAGCGTTACGACACCTTCTCAGGCCGCGTGGTAAGCCGTTTCAAAGGCTCAATGGAGGAGTGGCAGTCCATGGGCGTGATGAACTACGAAATGGAATCCGCAACGCTGCTGACCATGTGCGCAAGCCAGGGTCTGCGTGCCGGTATGGTGGCGGGCGTTATCGTCAACCGTACCCAGCAGGAGATCCCGAACGCCGAAACCATGAAGCAGACCGAAAGTCATGCGGTGAAAATCGTGGTTGAAGCCGCGCGTCGTCTGATCTAGTCCTCTCCTTTCGAAATCAAAGGCCGACACGTTCGGCCTTTATTTTTTGCGTAGCGCCTCGCAGGAAATCCCTTTCAAACTGGACGTTTATACAGCACAATCTTATTTTGTGCGGGTAATACGTTGATGCAGGGGGCATTGTGGATATCTCAGTCCTGATTTATGCGGTGATTGCGCTGGCGGGTGTGGCGATAGGCTGGCTCATTTCCAGCTATCAGCATGCACAGCAGAAGGCCGACCAGCTGGCAGAGCGTGAAGAGATAGTCGCTGAATTAAGTGCGGCAAAGCAGCAGCTTGCGCTGAGTGACCACTGGCGAGAGGAGTGCGAGCTGCTCAATAACGAGCTGCGCAACCTGCGAGATATCAACACCTCGCTGGAGGCCGATCTCCGCGAAGTGACTACCCGCCTTGAATCCACCCAGCTGCACGCGGAAGACAAAATCCGCCAGATGATCAACAGCGAGCAGCGCCTCAGCGAACAGTTTGAGAACCTCGCCAACCGTATTTTCGAGCACAGCAACCGCCGCGTTGATGAACAGAACCGCCAGAGCCTGAACAGCCTGCTGACGCCCCTGCGCGAACAGCTTGACGGTTTTCGTCGTCAGGTGCAGGACAGCTTTGGGCAGGAGGCGCGCGAGCGTCACACGCTGGCGCATGAGATTCGCAATCTCCAGCAGCTGAATGCCCAGATGGCGCAGGAAGCGGTCAACCTGACCCGAGCGCTGAAAGGGGATAACAAAACCCAGGGCAACTGGGGAGAAGTGGTGCTGACCCGCGTGCTGGAAGCCTCTGGCCTGCGGGAAGGATATGAATACGAAACGCAGGTGAGTATCGAAAACGACGCCCGCTCGCGTATGCAGCCGGATGTGATTGTGCGGCTGCCGCAGGGTAAAGATGTGGTGATTGATGCCAAAATGACGCTGGTGGCCTATGAGCGCTACTTCAACGCCGAAGATGACTACATCCGCGAATCGGCGCTGCAGGAGCACATTGCCTCCGTGCGTAACCACATTCGCCTGCTCGGCAGAAAAGACTACCAGCAGTTGCCGGGTCTCCGCTCGCTGGACTATGTCCTGATGTTTATCCCGGTAGAACCCGCGTTTCTGCTGGCACTCGACAGACAGCCTGAGCTTATCACTGAAGCGCTCAAAAATAACATTATGCTGGTCAGCCCCACCACGCTGCTGGTGGCGTTACGCACCATTGCGAACCTGTGGCGCTATGAGCACCAGAGCCGCAACGCGCAGCAGATTGCCGATCGCGCCAGCAAGCTTTACGACAAAATGCGCCTTTTCGTGGACGACATGTCCTCAGTCGGGCAGAGCCTCGATCGTGCGCAGGATAACTACCGTCAGGCGATGAAAAAACTTGCCTCCGGACGCGGCAATCTGCTGGCACAGGCCGAATCATTCCGCAGCCTGGGAGTTGAGGTTAAACGCGAGATTAATCCGGAATTGGTCGAACAGGCCACCGCCCAGGACGACGAGTTTCGCCTGCGAGAAGGGGCAGACGAACAAAAGACAAACAGTGAAGACAACACGTTAGCGGCGGATTTATCACCAGACGAGGCTCCAGCGCGTTTCTTTCGCGGTGGTTGAAACGTAGGGCAAACGCGCCCAATCTGTTACACTTCACGAACATTTTACTGATAAGCAGGCTCTAAGATGGCTGACGATTCACAAGACACAACGCACTTTGGCTTTCAGACTGTCGCCAAAGCGCAGAAAGCTGACATGGTGGCCCACGTATTTCATTCCGTGGCGGCGAAGTACGATGTGATGAATGACCTGATGTCGTTCGGCATTCATCGCTTGTGGAAGCGCTTCACCATTGACTGTAGCGGCGTTCGACGTGGACAAACGGTGCTGGACTTAGCCGGCGGCACGGGCGATTTAACCGCGAAGTTCTCCCGTCTGGTGGGCGAAACCGGTCGCGTTGTTCTTGCCGATATTAATGACTCCATGCTGAAAATGGGACGCGAAAAGCTGCGTAACATCGGCGTGGTGGGGAATGTGGAATATGTGCAGGCAAACGCCGAAGCGCTGCCATTCCCGGATAATACCTTTGACTGCATCACGATCTCTTTCGGTCTGCGTAACGTGACCGATAAAGAAAAAGCGCTGCGCTCCATGTACCGCGTGCTGAAGCCGGGTGGACGTCTGCTGGTGCTCGAGTTCTCTAAACCGATCATTGAGCCGCTGAGCAAAGCCTACGACGCCTATTCCTTCCACGTGCTGCCGCGTATTGGCGAGCTGGTAGCTAACGACGCTGAAAGCTACCGCTATCTGGCAGAATCTATCCGTATGCACCCGGATCAGGACACATTAAAAGCCATGATGCAGGATGCAGAATTTGAGAACGTTGAATATTTCAACCTGACGGCGGGCGTCGTCGCGCTGCATCGCGGTTACAAATTCTGAGTGGAGGTGTCCCGTGCCCTTTAAACCCTTAGTCTCCGCAGGCGTCGAGAATGTACTGAACGCTTTTCTGTATCGCGCTCCGGCGCTGAAAGCTGCACGTCAGCGGCTAAACGGGAAGGTATTGCGCATTGTTTTAAAAGAGTTCTCGGCGCCGCTTGTGCTGGTATTCAACGAACGTCAGCTTGACGTTCTGGGGGCGTGGGAAGGTGAAGCCGACTGCTCGGTCATCACGCACATGAGCGTGCTGCCAAAACTGCGCGATCGCCAGCAATTAACGGCGCTTATCCGCAGCGGTGAGCTGGAAGTGGAAGGCGACATTCAGGTCGTGCAGAACTTCGTTGCGCTCACCGATCTGGCGGAGTTCGATCCGGCAGAGCTGCTTGCGCCTTTTATCGGCGACATCGCCGCCGAAGGCATCGGGAAAGTCCTTCATGGTGGCGCCTCCTTTGCGCGTAAAAGCCTTCAGCGCCAGCAACGCTATGCGGCGGAAGTGCTGACTGAGGAGTGGCGAATGGCGCCCGGGGCACTGGAAGTTGCATGGTTTGCGGAAGAGACCGCTGCTGTTGAACGTGCGGTTGACGCGTTAACCAAACGGCTGGAAAAACTGGAGGGCAAATGACGCCTGGTGAAATTCGGCGCCTCTATTTTATTATTCGCACCTTTTTGAGCTACGGGCTCGACGAGCTTATCCCCAAAATGCGTATCACGCTGCCGCTTCGTATCTGGCGGCGGATGCTGTTCTGGATGCCCAATCGCCATAAAGGTCAACCGCTGGGTGAGCGTCTGCGCCTGGCGCTGCAGGAGCTCGGTCCGGTTTGGATTAAATTCGGACAGATGCTGTCGACCCGCCGCGATCTCTTCCCGCCTCTCATTGCCGATGAGCTCGCGATGCTGCAGGATCGCGTCGCACCGTTTGACGGCGCGCGCGCGAAAAAGCAGATTGAAGAGGCGATGGGGAATGTACCCGTCGAGACCTGGTTCGACGATTTCGACATTAAGCCACTGGCGTCGGCCTCAATCGCGCAGGTGCACACCGCGCGTTTGAAAGAAAACGGCAAAGAAGTCGTTATTAAGGTCATTCGACCGGACATCCTGCCCATCATCAAAGCGGACATGAAGCTGATTTATCGTCTGGCGCGCTGGGTACCACGCCTGCTGCCGGACGGGCGTCGCCTTCGTCCAATGGAAGTGGTGCGGGAATATGAAAAAACGCTGATTGATGAGCTTAATCTGCTGCGCGAATCGGCAAACGCCATTCAGCTGCGTCGCAACTTTGAAAACAGCCCGATGCTCTATGTACCTGAAGTCTATTCTGACTACTGCAGCCAGGACATGATGGTGATGGAGCGTATCTACGGTATTCCGGTTTCGGATGTGGTGGCCCTGGAGAAACAGGGAACGAACATGAAGCTCCTGGCCGAACGTGGCGTACAGGTCTTCTTTACCCAGGTATTCCGCGACAGCTTTTTCCATGCGGACATGCACCCGGGCAATATCTTCGTGAGCTACGAACACCCTGAGGATCCGAAGTATATCGGGATCGACTGCGGGATTGTGGGGTCGCTGAACAAAGAAGATAAACGGTATCTGGCAGAAAATTTCATCGCGTTCTTCAACCGCGACTACCGTAAAGTGGCCGAGCTGCACGTTGATTCCGGCTGGGTGCCGCCGGATACCAACGTCGAAGAGTTCGAGTTCGCGATCCGGACAGTTTGTGAACCGATTTTTGAAAAACCGCTGGCGGAAATCTCCTTCGGGCACGTACTGTTAAACCTGTTTAATACGGCTCGCCGCTTTAATATGGAAGTTCAGCCACAGCTAGTTTTACTCCAGAAAACATTACTTTACGTTGAGGGTGTAGGCCGACAGCTCTATCCTCAGTTAGACTTGTGGAAGACCGCGAAACCTTTCCTTGAATCCTGGATTAAGGATCAGGTTGGCATTCCGGCGCTGGTGCGCTCGCTGAAAGAGAAAGGTCCGTTCTGGATAGAAAAAATGCCTGAAATTCCTGAACTGGTTTATGACAGTTTGCGTCAGAGCAAGAACCTTCAGCACAGCATGGATAAAATCGCCCGCGAGCTTCAGTCCAGCCGTGTTCGCCAGGGACAGTCACGCTATCTCTTTGGAATTGGCGCAACGCTGCTGCTGAGCGGTACGCTGCTGCTGATCAACCGTCCGGACTGGCAGATGATGCCCGCCTGGCTGATGGCTGGCGGGGTGGTAGTCTGGCTAGCAGGCTGGCGAAAAACGCGCTGAGCGTGCGTCGCTATCGACGGGTCGCATACGTATAATGCGATCTGACTCATTAATCATCTATCCCTGAGGAACATGTATGGGTGGTATCAGTATCTGGCAATTGTTGATCATTGCCGTCATTGTCGTGCTGCTGTTTGGCACCAAAAAGCTCGGTTCTATTGGTTCCGATCTGGGCGCGTCTATCAAAGGCTTCAAGAAAGCGATGAGCGATGATGAGACCAAGCAGGATAAAACCAGCCAGGACGCTGATTTTACTGCTAAATCCATCGCCGATAAGCAAGAAGAAGCCAAAAAGGATGACGCTAAACGCCACGATAAAGAGCAGGTGTAAGTCGTGTTCGACATTGGTTTTGGTGAGCTCCTGCTGGTCTTTGTGATTGGCCTGATTGTGCTGGGGCCGCAGCGTCTGCCGGTGGCAGTGAAAACCGTTGCGGGATGGGTTCGTGCGCTGAGATCGCTGGCATCGACCGTTCAGAATGAACTGGCGCAGGAGCTTAAGCTGCAGGAATTTCAGGAAAGCCTGAAAAAGGTCGAGAAGGCGAGCATGGATAACCTGACGCCGGAACTGAAAGCGTCAATGGATGAGCTGCGCGAAGCGGCGGAATCGATGAAGCGCTCCTATAGCGTTAACGATCCTGAAAAAGCGAGCGATGAAGCGAACACCATCCATAATCCGGTGGTGAAGGGCAGCGAGGAGCAGCGCGAGGGCATAACGCCTGCCAGTGCTGAACATCAGGCTGCCGCGCCAGAGCAGACGCCGCAGGAAACCGAAGTGAAAAAACAGGCGCAGCCGGAAGAGCCGGTAGCAAAAACGGCGGAAGTGAAGCCCGCTGCGTCTGTTTCCGAACCCTCCCCCTCGTCGAGTGATAAAGCGTAAACATGGCAGTAGATGATACTCAACCGCTGATTACGCACCTCATTGAGCTGCGTAAGCGCCTGTTAAACTGCATTATTGCGGTTTTACTCATATTCCTGTGCCTGGTCTATTTTGCCAACGACATCTATCAGGTGGTTTCTGCGCCGCTGATCAAGCAGATGCCGCTGGGCGCAACGATGATTGCAACAGACGTTGCTTCTCCGTTCTTTACCCCCATCAAGCTGACCTTCTGGGTGTCGTTGATTGCCTCTGCACCGGTCATTCTTTACCAGGTGTGGGCGTTTGTGGCGCCAGCGCTGTATAAGCATGAACGCAAGCTGGTGATCCCGCTGCTGGTGTCCAGCTCGCTGCTGTTCTATATCGGGATGGCGTTTGCCTACTTCGTTGTCTTCCCGCTGGCCTTCGGCTTCCTGACGCATACCGCGCCGGAAGGGGTCCAGGTGTCAACGGATATCGCCAGCTACCTCAGCTTTGTGATGGCGCTGTTTATGGCGTTTGGCGTGGCATTCGAAGTGCCGGTGGCCATTGTGCTGCTTTGCTGGGTAGGGGTAACCACCCCGGATGACCTGCGTAAGAAGCGTCCGTATATCCTGGTGGGCGCCTTTGTGGTCGGCATGCTGCTGACGCCGCCGGACGTGTTCTCGCAGACGCTGCTGGCCATACCGATGTACTGTCTGTTTGAGGTCGGCGTATTCTTCTCGCGTTTCTACGTGGGTAAAGGACGTCGAGCGGATGACGAAGACGATACGTCCGACAAGACCACTGAAGAGTAAAACCAGCCGCCCGTCAGGGCGGTTGTTATATGGGGATTTGCATGTTTGATATCGGACTTAACCTGACCAGCTCGCAGTTTGCGAAAGATCGTGATGAGGTGGTTGCGCGCGCGTTTGCAGCCGGGGTGAAAGGGCTGCTGCTGACAGGCACCAACCTGCATGAGAGCGAGCAGGCGCAGCAGCTGGCGCAACGCTACGATCGCTGTTGGTCTACGGCCGGCGTGCATCCTCACGACAGCAGCCAGTGGACCCCGGAAAGCGGCGACACCCTGTACAGGCTGGCGAAGACGCCAGACGTTGTGGCGATCGGCGAATGCGGTCTCGATTTCAACCGTAACTTTTCCACGCCTGAAGAGCAGGAAAAGGCGTTCACTGCCCAGCTTGCGCTGGCGGCAGAGCTTGGAATGCCCGTATTTATGCACTGCCGCGACGCGCATGAGCGTTTCCTGGCACTTCTGGATCCGTGGCTGGATAAACTGCCCGGCGCGGTACTGCACTGCTTCACCGGTTCACGGCAGGAAGCGCTGGATTGCCTGAAGCGAGGGCTTTATCTGGGTATTACCGGCTGGGTTTGCGATGAGCGTCGCGGGCTTGAACTTCGTGAGCTGTTGCCGGTAATCCCTGCTGACCGGCTACTCCTTGAAACCGATGCGCCTTATCTGCTACCGCGCGATATGAAGCCCAAACCGGCATCGCGGCGAAATGAGCCCGCGTATCTGGGGCACATTGTTGAGAGCGTTGCGAAGTGGCGCGGAGAGGATCCGCACTGGCTTTCGGCGCAGACGGATGACAACGTGCGTAATCTGTTCGGGATAAACGTTTAAAGTTTGCGGAAGTCGGTGTTTTTAACGCTCTGCAGCACCTGCTTGTTCAGCAGATTGAGCAACAGCATAGAGC
This sequence comes from Enterobacter sp. WP_7_1, assembly GCF_003688535.1. Taxonomy (NCBI): domain Bacteria; kingdom Pseudomonadati; phylum Pseudomonadota; class Gammaproteobacteria; order Enterobacterales; family Enterobacteriaceae; genus Enterobacter; species Enterobacter sp. WP_7_1. The sequence goes on from NZ_REFK01000010.1 coordinate 70,945, forward strand.
GCGCTTCCCCGTCCGGCTCGGCAAAAATCGCCTGCAGGCCTTCGAAAGCGCCTTCGGTAATCACGACGCTATCGCCGGTGTAAGGGGTTTCGGGATCGGTGATCCCTTCAGGCTGTTGATAAATCGACAGCTGATGAATGACCGTCGACGGAACCGTTGCCGGGTGGGCGCCAAAACGAACGAAGTGGCTAACGCCGCGCGTTGCGCTGATGGTGGTGGTGTGGATGACTTCCGGGTCGAACTCCACGAACAGGTAGTTCGGGAACAACGGCTCACTGACGGTTGTGCGCTTCCCGCGCTGCATTTTTTCAAGCGTGATCACGGGTGTCAGGCAATTGACAGACTGACGTTCAAGATGTTCCTGCGCGCGCTGAAGTTGCCCGCGTTTGCAATACAGTAAATACCAGGCCTGCATAATCACTCTTTCCCTTAGTTCGGGGCGCAAGCATATCAAAACCCTGGCGGGATCGCTAAGTTGATTATAATGGGGGAAAATGGAACAGAACGCATAAGTTCACGCTTATTTAACAAAATTACAGCATCAAGCAGGCATACGCCGTATAATGAAGCGCTTACAGAGAGGCCATGATTAACTGCATGAAATACCACGATCTCCGCGACTTCCTGACGCTGCTGGAAAAGCAGGGTGAACTCAAACGTATTACACTTCCTGTTGATCCTTATCTGGAGATGACAGAAATTGCTGACCGCACCCTGCGTGCCGGTGGCCCCGCATTACTGTTTGAAAATCCAAAAGGTTACTCAATGCCGGTGCTGTGCAACCTGTTTGGTACACCGCGTCGTGTTGCATTGGGGATGGGACAGGAAGACGTCACGGCGCTGCGTGAAGTCGGTAAACTGCTGGCGTTTCTGAAAGAGCCGGAGCCACCGAAAGGCTTCCGCGATCTGTTCGACAAACTGCCGCAGTTTAAGCAGGTGCTGAACATGCCTACCAAACGTCTGCGCGGCGCGCCGTGCCAGCAGAAAGTGCTGGAAGGCGATGCGGTTGATCTGACCAAAATCCCTATCATGCAGTGCTGGCCTGAAGATGCCGCTCCGCTTATCACCTGGGGGCTGACCGTTACGCGCGGCCCGCACAAAGAGCGGCAAAACCTCGGTATTTACCGCCAGCAGTTGATTGGCAAGAATAAACTCATTATGCGCTGGCTGTCGCATCGCGGCGGCGCGCTGGATTTCCAGGAGTGGTGCGCTGCGCATCCGGGGGAACGTTTCCCGGTGTCTGTCGCCTTAGGCGCCGATCCGGCCACCATTCTGGGAGCCGTCACCCCCGTGCCGGATACCCTTTCTGAATATGCGTTTGCAGGCCTGCTGCGCGGAACGAAAACCGAAGTCGTGAAGTGTATTTCTAACGATCTCGAAGTTCCGGCCAGTGCGGAAATTGTGCTGGAAGGTTACCTTGAGCAGGGTGAAATGGCGCCAGAAGGCCCTTACGGCGACCACACCGGCTATTACAACGAAGTGGATAACTTCCCGGTGTTCACCGTGACGCACATTACGCAGCGTGAAGATGCGATTTATCACTCCACGTATACCGGACGTCCACCGGACGAACCGGCGGTGCTGGGCGTGGCGCTGAACGAAGTGTTTGTGCCAATTCTGCAAAAGCAGTTCCCGGAAATTGTTGATTTTTATCTGCCGCCTGAAGGATGCTCGTATCGCATGGCGGTGGTCACGATGAAGAAGCAGTATCCTGGCCATGCTAAACGCGTGATGATGGGCGTATGGTCTTTCCTGCGCCAGTTTATGTATACCAAATTTGTTATTGTCTGCGATGATGACGTTAACGCCCGCGACTGGAATGACGTAATCTGGGCCATTACCACGCGAATGGACCCGGCGCGAGACACGGTGTTAGTCGAAAACACGCCGATAGATTACCTGGATTTTGCCTCGCCGGTTTCCGGTCTTGGCTCAAAGATGGGACTGGATGCCACAAATAAATGGCCTGGCGAAACCGACCGTGAATGGGGTCGCCCGATCAAAAAAGATCCTGCAGTGACCGCGCGAATTGACGCGATCTGGGACGAGCTGGCCATAATGAATAACGGTAAACCCTGAGCTGACCGTTAAGCCCTATAGACTTCCCGACAGAGAGAGCGAATGACAACCTTAAGCTGTAAAGTGACCTCGGTAGATGCCATCACCGACACCGTATATCGCGTCCGTTTAGTGCCAGAAGCGCCATTCTCTTTCCGCGCGGGTCAGTACCTGATGGTTGTGATGGATGAGCGTGATAAGCGTCCTTTCTCTATGGCCTCAACGCCAGCGGAGCAGGAATTTATTGAGCTTCATATTGGTGCGTCAGAGCTTAACCTGTATGCGATGGCGGTGATGGATCGGATCCTGAAGGAACGTGAAATCGTAGTGGATATTCCGCACGGTGATGCGTGGCTGCGCGATGACGAAGACCGTCCGCTGATCCTGATCGCTGGCGGTACGGGCTTCTCTTATGTGCGCTCTATTCTGTTGACCGCACTGGCGCGAAACCCGGACCGCGACATCACCATTTACTGGGGTGGCCGCGAAGAGAAACATCTGTACGACCTGTCTGAACTGGAAGCGCTGAGCGTAACTCATCCTAACCTGCGTATTGAGCCGGTGGTTGAGCAGCCGGAAGAGGGCTGGCGTGGTCGTAGTGGGACGGTGCTGACGGCGGTGCTGCAGGATCATGGCACGCTGGCAGGGCACGATATCTATATCGCTGGCCGTTTTGAGATGGCGAAAATTGCCCGTGACCTGTTCTGTAACGAACGTGACGCGCGTGAAGACCGCCTGTTCGGCGATGCGTTTGCCTTCATTTAAATAAAAAACCCGCCCCTGACAGGCGGGAAGAACGGCAACTAAACTCTCTCTCTTCGCCAATGACGCCACTGGCGGCGAGATACCTCTCGTAGGCCGGGAAAGCGCAGCGCCTCCCGGCAAAAGCCCGATGGCGCGATGCTTATCGGGCCTACGTTATAGCCTTACACTCTCTCAAACACCGTCGCGATACCCTGACCCAGCCCGATACACATCGTTGCCAGACCAAACTGGGCATCTTTGCGTTCCATCAGGTTAATCAGCGTTGTGCTGATACGCGCTCCGGAGCAGCCCAGCGGGTGACCGAGGGCGATCGCGCCGCCGTTGAGGTTAATCTTCTCGTCGATCTGCTCCATCAGCCCCAGATCCTTAATGCACGGCAGGATCTGCGCGGCGAACGCTTCGTTCATTTCGAACAGGTCGATGTCGCTGGAGGTTAATCCCGCTTTTTTCAGCGCCAGCTTCGAGGCCGGAACCGGGCCGTAGCCCATGATTGAAGGATCGCAGCCCACGACCGCCATCGAACGTACCCGAGCACGAGGGGTTAAGCCCAGCTCGCGGGCGCGGCTTTCGCTCATCACCAGCATCGCGGCGGCACCGTCTGACAGCGCCGACGAAGTACCTGCCGTTACCGTACCGGTGACCGGATCAAACGCAGGGCGCAGTGTGGAAAGCGCTTCTACGGTGGTTTCCGGGCGGATGACTTCGTCGTAGCTGAACTGCTTCAGTACGCCGTCTGCGTCGTGACCGCCGGTCGGGATGATCTCATTCTTAAAGGCACCGGACTGCGTCGCCGCCCATGCGCGAGCGTGAGAGCGCGCGGCAAAGGCATCCTGCATTTCACGGCTGATGCCGTGCAGACGAGAGAGCATCTCGGCGGTCAGACCCATCATCCCCGCGGCTTTCGCCACGTTACGGCTCATGCCCGGGTGGAAATCGACCCCGTGGCTCATCGGCACGTGGCCCATGTGCTCAACGCCGCCCACCAGGCAGGCCTGCGCATCACCGGTCATGATCATACGCGCCGCGTCGTGCAGCGCCTGCATTGATGAACCGCACAGGCGGTTCACGGTGACAGCCGGAACCGAATGCGGGATCTCCGCCAGCAGCGACGCGTTACGGGCGATGTTGAAACCTTGCTCCAGGGTCTGCTGCACGCAGCCCCAGTAGATATCGTCCAGCGCAGCAGGATCCAGCGCCGGGTTACGCGCCAGCAGGCTACGCATCAGGTGTGCGGAGAGGTCTTCCGCACGCACGTTACGGAATGCACCGCCTTTTGAACGGCCCATCGGGGTGCGAATCGCATCAACAATGACAACCTTTTCCATTGTGACTCCTTAAGCCGTTTTCAGCTCGCCAACCGGACGGGCTGGCTCAACTGCTGGATAGTAGGGTTCGTTATGGCGCGCTTTGTTGCGCAGCCCTTCCGGCACCTCATAAAGCGGGCCGAGGTGCTGATACTGCTGAGCCATATCGAGATAGCGGGCGCTGCCGAGCGTGTCCAGCCAGCGGAACGCGCCGCCGTGGAACGGAGGGAAGCCCAGGCCGTATACCAGCGCCATATCGGCTTCTGCCGGGCTGGCGATGATGCCTTCTTCCAGGCAACGCACCACTTCGTTGACCATCGGGATCATCATCCGGGCGATGATTTCATCGTCGGTGAAGTCGCGTTTCGGCTGACTGACGTCGGCCAGCAGACCATCCACCGCGGCATCTTCTTCTTTCTTCGGTTTACCTTTGCTGTCTTCTTTATAGCGCCAGAAGCCCAGGCCGTTTTTCTGGCCGAAGCGGTTAGCATCGAACAGCGCGTCAATGGCGTCGCGATAATCTTTCTGCATACGCTGCGGGAAGCCTGCCGCCATCACCGCCTGAGCGTGGTGGGCGGTATCAATGCCGACCACGTCCAGCAGATACGCCGGGCCCATCGGCCAGCCGAACTGTTTTTCCATCACTTTATCGATTTTGCGGAAATCCGCACCGTCGCGCAGCAGCTGGCTGAAACCGGCGAAGTAAGGGAACAGCACGCGGTTGACGAAGAAGCCCGGGCAGTCGTTAACAACGATCGGCGTTTTGCCCATCTTGCTTGCCCACGCCACCACTTTGGCGATGGTTTCGTCAGAGGTTTTTTCCCCACGGATCACTTCGACCAGCGGCATACGGTGTACTGGGTTGAAGAAGTGCATCCCGCAGAAGTTTTCCGGACGCTTCAGCACGCTCGCCAGTTCGCTGATTGGAATGGTGGAGGTGTTAGAGGCCAGCACGGTCTCAGGACGAACCTTGTCTTCCGTTTCCGCCAGCACCGCTTTTTTGACTTTCGGATTCTCGACGACGGCTTCGACCACCACGTCGACACGGTCGAAACCGCTGTATTCCAGCACAGGCTGAATGGTGGAGATCACCCCTGCAAGCTTCAGCCCGTCAATTTTTCCGCGTTCCAGCTGTTTATTCAGCAGCTTGGCCGCTTCGGTCATGCCCAGCGTCAGAGATTTCTCGCTGATGTCTTTCATCACTACCGGCACGCCTTTCCAGGCCGACTGGTAAGCGATGCCGCCACCCATAATGCCCGCACCAAGTACCGCCGCATGTTTTGGCGTCTCAACGTTTTTAGTCAGCTGTTTGGCTTTACCCTTCACGAACTGATCGTTGAGGAAGATACCGACCAGCGCGCGGGCTTCATTGGTGTGCGCCAGCGGGACAAAGCTCTGATTTTCGAGCTTCAGCGCCTCGTCGCGACCGAGGCGGGCCGCCGCTTCAATGGTTTTCACCGCCGTGATCGGCGCCGGGTAGTGTTTACCTGCCGTCTGCATCACCATGCCTTTGGCGATGGTGAAGCTCATGGTGGCTTCAATTTTGCTGAGTTTTAACGGCTCCAGCTTCGGCTGGCGCTTGGCTTTCCAGTCGAGATCGCCGTTGATGGCCTGACGCAGAATGGCGACAGCACCTTCAACCAGTTTCTCTGGCTTCACGACGCCGTCGACCAGGCCGATTTTCTGCGCCTGTTCGGCGCCGACGTCTTTACCTGCGGCAATGATCTCAAGGGCGCTGTCGGCACCCAGCATGCGCGGCATGCGCACGGAGCCGCCAAAGCCCGGCATGATGCCCAGCTTGGTTTCCGGAAGGCCGATGCGCAGGTCCGGCGTCGCCAGACGGTAGTCGGTCGCCAGCACGCACTCGCAGCCACCGCCCAGCGCGTAGCCGTTAACGGCGGAAATGGTCGGGACAGGCAGATCTTCCAGACGATTAAAGACGCTGTTAGCAAAGTGCAGCCACTGGCTCAGCTGTTCTTCCGGGACCAGGAACAGCGAAAGGAACTCGGTGATATCGGCACCGACAATAAAGGCCGCTTTGTTCGAACGCAGCAGCAGCCCTTTTAATTCAGGTTGTTTTTCAAGAACATCAAGCGCCTGGCCAAGACTGGCCACCGTCGCGGTATCAAGCTTGTTTACTGAGCCGGGGGCATCGAACACCAGTTCGGCAATGCCATCTTCCAGCCAGTTGAGGTACAGGGTGTCGCCTTTGTAGAGCATGTCAGTCTCCTGAATCCAGCAATTGGATCTGGTCATACCAGATGAATCGGAGTGTGGGATTTATGTTAATAAAATGCAAATTACTCATTAAGAAAATGCTGCATTGATCACGGTCGGTGGAAATCACGCAGCCGGAGTGAGGTGTGCTAAGATGCGATGACTTGAGGTCAAAAAAACGAAAGGAAGAATGATGGACTCACTGGCTTCGCTTTATAAAAATCATATCGTTACCCTACAGGAACGTACCCGCGATGTACTGGCCCGCTTTAAGCTGGATGCGCTGCTGATCCACTCCGGCGAGCTGATGAATACCTTTCTGGATGACCACGCGTATCCGTTTAAGGTGAACCCGCAGTTTAAAGCCTGGGTACCGGTAACTCAGGTTCCAAATTGCTGGCTGCTGGTGGATGGCGTGAACAAGCCGAAACTGTGGTTCTACCTGCCTGTCGATTACTGGCACAACGTAGAGCCGCTGCCGACCTCTTTCTGGACCGAAGAGATTGACGTGATTGCGCTGCCGAAAGCGGACGGCATTGGCAGCCAGCTGCCTGCGGCGCGTGGCAATATCGGCTACATTGGCCCTGTTCCGGAGCGCGCGCTGGGTCTGGATATTCCGGCAGACAAACTCAACCCGAAAGGGTTGCTTGATTACCTGCACTATTACCGCGCGTATAAAACCGACTACGAACTTTACTGCATGCGTGAAGCGCAAAAAACGGCGGTGAACGGTCACCGTGCGGCGCATGAAGCGTTCCAGTCCGGTATGAGCGAGTTCGACATCAACCAGGCCTATCTGACCGCGACAGGCCACCGTGATACCGACGTGCCGTACAGCAACATTGTCGCGCTGAACGAGCACGCGTCTGTGCTTCACTACACCAAACTGGATCACCATGTTCCGTCGGAAATGCGCAGCTTCCTGCTGGACGCAGGGGCAGAGTACAACGGCTACGCGGCCGACCTGACCCGTACCTGGGCGGCGAATGCGGATACCGATTTCGCGCAGCTGATTAAAGACGTGAACGATGAACAGCTGGCGCTGATTGCCACCATGAAGGCGGGAACCAGCTATGTGGATTACCACATCCAGTTCCATCAGCGCATCGCAAAACTGCTGCGTAAGCATCAGATTGTGAAAGACATGAGCGAAGAGGCGATGGTCGAGAACGATCTGACCGGGCCATTCATGCCGCACGGTATCGGCCACCCGCTGGGCCTGCAGGTTCACGACGTTGCGGGCTTTATGCAGGATGATACCGGTACGCACCTGGCGGCACCGTCTAAATATCCTTACCTGCGCTGCACCCGTATTCTGGAGCCGCGTATGGTGCTGACGATTGAACCGGGGATCTACTTTATCGAATCCCTGCTGGCGCCGTGGCGTGAAGGCCAGTTCAGCAAACACTTCAACTGGGAAAAAATTGACGCGCTGAAGCCGTTTGGCGGTATTCGCATCGAAGATAACGTTGTGGTTCACGAAAACGGTATCGAGAACATGACGCGAGACCTGAAGCTGGCCTGATGGAAAGCTGGCTGATACCGGCTGAACCGGTCACCTTTGTTGAGGAAATCAAGAAAAGCCGCTTTATTACGCTGCTGGCGCATACCGACGGCGTAGAGGCGGCAAAGGCGTTTGTCGAGTCCGTCCGGGCGGAGCATCCTGACGCGCGTCACCACTGCGTGGCGTGGGTGGCAGGGCCGCCTGACGATTCGCAACAGCTGGGGTTTTCCGACGACGGTGAACCGGCGGGCACGGCCGGTAAACCTATGCTTTCGCAGCTGATGGGCAGCGGCGTGGGTGAAATTACCGCCGTGGTGGTGCGCTACTACGGTGGTATTTTGTTAGGCACGGGTGGGCTGGTTAAAGCGTACGGCGGTGGGGTTCAGCAGGCTTTGAATATGCTCATAACCACCCGCAAAACGCCGCTCACCGAATATACTTTACTGTGCGATTACGCCCAGTTATCCGGCATCGAGGCGCTGCTGAGGCAGTTTAACGGCGTCATCGCGCACAGTGAATATCAGGCAATGGTGCAATTACGCGTGGCGCTTCCTCAGGCGGAACTGGCTGCTTTTTCAGCAAAACTAGCTGATTTTAGTCGTGGTTCGTTGCAATTGCTGCCGATTGAAGAATAATCCCCACCTCACTTTTGAATACCAAAGGAAGCGGCAGAGATGCATTTTCGTGCCATAACCCGAATCGTTGGACTGCTGGTCATACTTTTTTCCGGGACGATGATTCTCCCAGGACTGGTGGCGCTTATCTACCGGGACGGCGCGGGGCGGGCATTTACCCAGACCTTCTTTGTCGCGCTGGCGATTGGCTCGCTGCTGTGGTGGCCAAACCGTCGTCAGAAAGGTGAACTGAAATCTCGCGAAGGTTTTCTGATTGTGGTCCTGTTCTGGACGGTGCTGGGGAGTGTCGGTTCGCTGCCCTTTATCTTCTCTGAGCAGCCTAACCTGAGCATCACGGATGCCTTTTTTGAATCCTTCTCCGGTTTAACGACCACCGGGGCGACGACGCTGGTGGGGCTGGATTCACTCCCGCACGCCATTCTCTTTTATCGTCAGATGCTGCAGTGGTTCGGGGGGATGGGGATCATCGTCCTGGCGGTGGCTATTCTGCCGATTCTGGGCGTCGGGGGGATGCAGCTCTATCGCGCCGAAATGCCCGGACCGCTGAAAGATAATAAGATGCGCCCGCGTATTGCCGAGACGGCGAAAACTCTCTGGCTTATCTATGTCTTGCTGACGGTGGCCTGTGCGCTGGCGCTATGGTTCGCCGGGATGCCCGCTTTCGACGCCATCGGACACAGCTTCGCGACGATAGCTATCGGCGGGTTCTCCACTCACGATGCCAGCGTCGGCTACTTCGACAGCCCAACGATTAATACCATCATTGCTATTTTCCTGCTGATCTCTGGCTGTAACTACGGTCTGCACTTCTCTTTACTGAGCGGGCGCAGCCTGAAGGTGTACTGGCGTGACCCAGAGTTCCGCATGTTCATTGGCGTCCAGCTGACGCTGGTGATCATCTGTACCCTGGTGCTGTGGTTCCATGATGTCTACAACTCCGCGCTGACTACGCTAAATCAGGCGTTCTTCCAGGTGGTATCGATGGCGACGACCGCCGGGTTTACCACGGACAGCATCGCGCGCTGGCCGCTGTTCCTGCCGGTGCTGCTGTTATGCTCTGCATTTATCGGGGGTTGTGCGGGGTCTACGGGCGGTGGTCTGAAGGTGATTCGTATTCTGCTGCTGTTTAAGCAGGGGAACCGCGAGCTGAAGCGCCTGGTTCACCCGAACGCGGTCTACAGCATCAAACTGGGGAACCGCGCGCTGCCGGAACGTATCCTCGAAGCGGTGTGGGGGTTCTTCTCGGCGTATGCGCTGGTCTTTATCGTCAGCATGCTGGCGATTATCGCGACGGGAGTGGATGATTTCTCCGCCTTTGCGTCCGTCGTCGCAACATTGAATAACCTCGGGCCTGGCCTGGGCGTTGTGGCGGATAACTTTGCCAGCATGAATCCGGTCGCGAAATGGATCCTCATTGCCAATATGCTGTTTGGTCGTCTTGAGGTCTTTACGCTGCTGGTGCTGTTCACCCCTACATTCTGGCGCGAGTAAGGAGCCGTTGATGAAAACACTGATTCTTTTCTCTACGCGAGACGGGCAAACGCGTGAGATTGCCGCGTATCTGGCATCGGAATTAAAAGAGCTGGGTATTTACTCGGATGTGGTGAACCTGAACCGTGCGGAGCAGATAACCTGGCAGGATTACGATCGCGTGGTAATTGGCGCGTCAATTCGTTACGGGCATTTCCATCCGGCGCTGGATCGCTTTGTGAAAAAGCACACGGCGGTGCTCAACAAATTGCCCGGTGCCTTTTACTCGGTCAACCTGGTCGCACGTAAAGCTGAGAAGCGTACACCGCAGACCAACAGCTACACGCGCAAGTTTTTACTCAGCTCGCCGTGGCAGCCAGACCTGTGCGCCGTCTTTGCCGGCGCGCTGCGCTACCCTCGCTACCGCTGGTATGACCGCTTTATGATCCGCCTGATTATGAAGATGACCGGGGGTGAAACCGATACGCGTAAAGAAGTGGTTTATACCGACTGGTCGCAGGTGGCCAGTTTTGCGCGGGAAATCGCACATTTAACGGGCGATTCGCGACATAAATAAGCGTTAAGTTTGAAAAGTGAGCGAACGAAAAGTTTTTTGTATTTTATGCTTGTCACGTCGGAATAACTCCCTATAATGCGCCTCCACTGACACGGAACAACGGCACACACGCCGCCGGGTCAGCAGAGAATAGCGAAAATAAA
>NZ_REFK01000011.1:0-5069 GCF_003688535.1 Enterobacter sp. WP_7_1
GATGAGGTGGTGGTGGACTTTATCAACGGCGACCCGGACCGGCCGATTATCACCGGTCGCGTGTACAACGACGCGAGCATGCCGCCGTGGGCGCTACCGGCTGCGGCGACGCAGATGGGTTTTATGAGCCGCACGAAAGACGGTTCCGTCGACAACGCCAACGCCCTGCGCTTTGAGGACAAGGCGGGCGCAGAGCAGGTGTGGATCCAGGCCGAGCGGAATCTGGATATTAACGTCAAAAACGACGAGTCGCATTCTACTGAAAAAAATCGCACTCAGTTTGTTGGAGAAGATGAAACTTTACGGGTAGCGAAAAACCAGAAATCAGGTATTAAAGGCGATGTGATATGCCTGACGGGTAAGAGTCGAAACGATAAAGTGGTTAACAATTTTATCCTTTCCGCAGGTAATACACTGAGACTTGAATGTGGTGAAAGTGCTATCGAGCTATCAAAAGACGGCAGCGTTAATATCATTGGGAATAATTTTAACTTTACTGCAAAAGAGAATGCGCAAATTAATACGCTTTCCGGTGAATTGCATTTAAATCCTGATGATGGACGAAACGTTATCGATCCTCCTGGCGCATCCCATCAGGGTGAAATCCAGCAGGAAGTGGATAGTTTTTTTGTTATTAATGGCAATAAATAAGAGTAACCCGAATGGCTGAATATATTCTTCAGGAAGCATCCCTCGCCTTACCTGATGTGTTTAAAGACAGAACCATGAATTTATTTACCCTGAGTGATAATGGAGCCAGCGAGTTTACTTTTGTTGTTTCTCGTGCGAGTGCTAAAAACGAAGATAAAGTCCATGATGCGGCAACACGGCTGGTACGTGAACTGGAAATTACGTTGCCCGACTTTCGTCTCGAATCCTCTCAGATGACCTCTGTTGATGGTCACCCTGCGGTTGAGCTTTATTATCAGTTCAAAAATGATAATGCGATCATTTTCCAGAGGCAGACCGTTATTTTGCTCGGTGACCATCCTGGCGGCCAAAAGATGGTGTGTTATATCGGTACTTGCCCGGGCGAGTTTAGCGATTATTATCATAATCAATATCAGGAAATTATCCGCAGTATTAAGTTCCACAAACCGGCTCAGACTGAAACCCAGGAAATGCTCGCTGCCGACAGCCAGGGGCCATTTTTTGCGCTTGATAGTGAGAGTAAGGTACTCAGTGTCTTTGAAAACATTCAGGAACTGTATGGACACCTTTCGCTTCAGCGGGCGAAAGAGGGGCAGTATTTGCTTTTTGAAAAGCGGGGTAAACCACTCAGTATTGCACCCGTTCCGGACAGCCAACCCCTTCGTTACGCGCTCTGGACGACTTCCTCAGACAAATCACATCACTTGCTTTCACAGCTTTCCGTATGCCGCCAGGTCTCTGGTTCTGACCAACTTAATACACCCGATCGGATACGTGGGTATCTGATGGCACAGCGAGCCGAATAGTTATGTCCGAATGTCTGGCCGCTCGCGTGGATGATGAGATTGCTCATACAGCCTCAAAAGGCTGGATGATCGCAGGATTGGTTGGTGGGGCAATTCTGGGCGCAGCTGCCGTTGTCGTCACCGGAGGGACCGCGTTGGTTGCTGTTTCTGCCGTTGCGGCTGGGGCATGTGCTGCGGGTGGGGTGGGTGAGCTCCTCGGTAGTATGTCATGGGCTCCACGCCATACTACCGGTACGCTAAAAGAAGGTTCACCCAATGTCTTTATCAACAGCCGAAAGGCTATCCGCGCTCATCTGTCAGCCGGAGAGTGTGATGAGCACAGCGGTAGCCTGCAACGGGTTGCGGAAGGTTCGATAAAAGTTTACATCAACAACTTTCCCGCCTCTCGCACAGGCGATAAGTTGACTTGCAGCGCTGAGATTAGTCAGGGATCGCGTAATGTTATTATCGGTGGAAGCAAGGTTCAGACCGATGAAATAAGTCCTGAAATCCCGGAGTGGGTGAACTGGACGATGCTCGCCGTTGGTGCCGGAGCCATGGCGGTGCTGGCCAGTCCGGCAATCGCACTTCTGAGTACCCTCGGTGCGATGGGCGGTGGCACTGTGGGTAGCTACGCGGGTGGAATGCTGTTTGGCGAAGGCAGCGACGGTCAGAAATGGGGGATGCTGATCGGCTCCGTTATCGGCGGCGGGGCTGGCATGAAGGGAGGGGCAAGGTTTGATGCGTGGCGGGCTGGTAAAATACCGGCAGTCAGACCTGTCGAAGCAAGCCCATTAGGCGCTACAGGTTTAAATAAACCGAAGATGAGTTTATCCGAGGCTGTAGGTAAAGACCTGTCGAATACATGGATAACGAAGGGAAGACAACTTGCTGAACAAGGGGATAAACGACTCTCCTCCCTGCTAACCGATGATGAAGTAGGGGCTCTTTACGGTTATACTACGAATGAAGGTTATCCGATGGTTAACAATGCGCTAAGAGGTCAGGCTGAACTTACACCAGAAATACAAGCCTTTGCGGATCACGCCACTAACGCGCTTGATAAGCTTCCTTCCTATGAGGGGATAACATATCGAGGCGCGACGTTACCTGAAAACGTACTAATGGAAAACCAGGTGGGCAATGTTGTTTCTGATCCAGCATTTATGAGCACCGATCAGAAAGTTCCTTTTTCGGGAGATACCACGATTACAATTAATGGTAAAACAGGTAAGCCTATTGATTTTCTTTCTGAATATAAAGGAACTGAAACGGAAGTGCTTTTCAAACCAGGTACCAAATTTGAAGTTGTTGAGCGTGTTGATTCTGGTGGTAAAACCGCGCTTACATATAAGGAATTATAATGATCGATCTGCACACTGATTTAAATACGTTACTAAAGTATGTGGACAAATATCGACAATACTTACCCGTTAGCAGTCCTTTGGTTCAGCGGAGGATGCAGTATACTTATGATAATAAACCCTTAGAATCATCGCCGAATAGTGATGCACAAAAACAATGGGACTTAACACCATCATGTAACATCTCACTAGCGGAATCGCGAGATCGTGCTGTTGGTGCGCTTATTGGTCTTGCTGTTGGAGATGCTGTAGGGACGACGCTCGAATTTTTACCTCGTGACAAAGCACACGTCAACGATATGACAGGTGGTGGGCCGTTTCGACTTCGCGCAGGCGAGTGGACGGATGATACATCCATGGCATTATGTCTTGCGGAAACGCTTCTTGAGAAAGGTGATGCTGATACTACCTGCTTCAGGAATAAGCTTTTGGCATGGTATCAGCATGGTTATAACAGTTCAAATGGCGTCTGTTTTGATATAGGTAATACAACGCGATTTGCTTTAGAGCAATATTTAACAATTGGCCCAGGATGGAGCGGCAATACTGCGGCAGAAACTGCAGGTAATGCTTCCATTATCAGACAAGCCCCTGTCTCTATTTTTTTTAGAAAGTCATTAAACAAAGCATTTTATGAAGCTAAAAAACAGAGTATCGCAACACACGGTGCCGCGGAAGCAATAAATAGCACACAGTATTTAAGTTATTTGCTTGTGCATATGATTAACGGTAGCAATAAAGATTTTGTTTTTTCTCCGCACGTTATGCCGCTTCAGCCACGCGTAATGATTATCAACGCGGGTGAATATAAGCAAAAAACTCGCGATCAGATTCGTTCAAGTGGTTATGTTATCGATACGCTTGAGGCCGCGATGTGGTCGGTATGGAATACGGATAATTTCCGCGATGCAATTCTGCTGGCCGCCAATCTTGCCGATGACGCTGACAGCGTTGCGGCGACGGCGGGGCAAATAGCTGGAGCATTATATGGTTATTCCGGTATTCCCCAGGAGTGGAAAAATAAACTCGTGCAACACGAACGTATCGCCACAATGGCAGGTGAGTTATTCGATAGAGCACCTGAGGACAATTTTTTATAATTGTATAATCCCTATGGCACGGCTATTTTTCCGTGCCTGATATTTGGTCAGTTAAAAACATCTCTTCCAGTCAATAGGTGGAGGGATACAGTATATTTTCAATATAAAAATATGATTGAGATTGCTCATGAATAAAGAAAATTATACCGAGCTGAATTATATCAATGATGCCCTTGACATAATCAGTCAACGGTTGGAAGCAAAGCCTGATTTTTCACTGTATGTTATGGTGAAGTGCCAGTTGGATTATATCAAATCAATTTTAATAGGTGCTGAAAAAGATAAAAGTAAATTACATGCATTAAATCTTGGAGTGCTCGCGTCCAAAGAATTTGATACAACAGATGCCGAGCTTGCTGAGCATTTATCTAATGCTAATTATATAGCTTCGCAGATGGGGCAAGGATTAAAGGTCATTCTTCCTCATGAACAAGATGTGGAGTATTTGAAAAGACAAAAAAGATATCTCAAGTGATTAAGGTTTTTTTGTTTTAATGTCTGATAAGCTGTGAACATTCTAGTCCCGATTGTTTTATTTTTACTGTTTGCATGACGACGAATAAAAATGAGTGGAGTAGGAAAAGATGAAATGGATTGGGTGTGTGTTTTTCATCCTTATTACTTTAGCATACATCTGGAATGGAAAGGATTTGTTCGACAAAAAACAATGGTTCCTGGCCGGATTGATGTTTGTTCTGGTGCTAGTGACTACGGGTGTTATTGGTTTTACGTTGAAATGGCTCGCTCAGTCAATGTCATTATTCTCCGTCGCAACGGCGAAACAATATACGATTATCTTTTCCATGTCTTTCCTGTGCGTATGGGGGCTAAAAGTTACCGTTGTGCTGCTCTGCACGATCTTTTCCGGGATTATAGGGGGGCACAAAAAATACAATGCTGAAAATTATGAAGCAATATCGTCTATAACACGCGTCATTGCGCCTGGCTTACTAATCGTTGCTAAAAGCGTAGTTTCCCTGGGTAGCGTCCTTATGTTTAAAGGTTTATGGCTTAAATAAGCACGATAAAAAAATATTTCAATGAACACCGAGATCAGTCCATAGTGGAATAAATATTATGCTCAACCGAATTACCGTTCAGCTCCCGGTGGAGGGGCTTCTGTTCTGGAAACTGACGGGCCGCGAGGCGATGTCCGAGTCGTTCGCGCT
>NZ_REFK01000012.1:0-1470 GCF_003688535.1 Enterobacter sp. WP_7_1
CAAAGGCAGGTTCTTTAAGGTAAGGAGGTGATCCAACCGCAGGTTCCCCTACGGTTACCTTGTTACGACTTCACCCCAGTCATGAATCACAAAGTGGTAAGCGCCCTCCCGAAGGTTAAGCTACCTACTTCTTTTGCAACCCACTCCCATGGTGTGACGGGCGGTGTGTACAAGGCCCGGGAACGTATTCACCGTAGCATTCTGATCTACGATTACTAGCGATTCCGACTTCATGGAGTCGAGTTGCAGACTCCAATCCGGACTACGACGCACTTTATGAGGTCCGCTTGCTCTCGCGAGGTCGCTTCTCTTTGTATGCGCCATTGTAGCACGTGTGTAGCCCTACTCGTAAGGGCCATGATGACTTGACGTCATCCCCACCTTCCTCCAGTTTATCACTGGCAGTCTCCTTTGAGTTCCCGGCCGGACCGCTGGCAACAAAGGATAAGGGTTGCGCTCGTTGCGGGACTTAACCCAACATTTCACAACACGAGCTGACGACAGCCATGCAGCACCTGTCTCAGAGTTCCCGAAGGCACCAAAGCATCTCTGCTAAGTTCTCTGGATGTCAAGAGTAGGTAAGGTTCTTCGCGTTGCATCGAATTAAACCACATGCTCCACCGCTTGTGCGGGCCCCCGTCAATTCATTTGAGTTTTAACCTTGCGGCCGTACTCCCCAGGCGGTCGACTTAACGCGTTAGCTCCGGAAGCCACGCCTCAAGGGCACAACCTCCAAGTCGACATCGTTTACGGCGTGGACTACCAGGGTATCTAATCCTGTTTGCTCCCCACGCTTTCGCACCTGAGCGTCAGTCTTTGTCCAGGGGGCCGCCTTCGCCACCGGTATTCCTCCAGATCTCTACGCATTTCACCGCTACACCTGGAATTCTACCCCCCTCTACAAGACTCTAGCCTGCCAGTTTCGAATGCAGTTCCCAGGTTGAGCCCGGGGATTTCACATCCGACTTGACAGACCGCCTGCGTGCGCTTTACGCCCAGTAATTCCGATTAACGCTTGCACCCTCCGTATTACCGCGGCTGCTGGCACGGAGTTAGCCGGTGCTTCTTCTGCGGGTAACGTCAATCGACAAGGTTATTAACCTTATCGCCTTCCTCCCCGCTGAAAGTACTTTACAACCCGAAGGCCTTCTTCATACACGCGGCATGGCTGCATCAGGCTTGCGCCCATTGTGCAATATTCCCCACTGCTGCCTCCCGTAGGAGTCTGGACCGTGTCTCAGTTCCAGTGTGGCTGGTCATCCTCTCAGACCAGCTAGGGATCGTCGCCTAGGTGAGCCGTTACCCCACCTACTAGCTAATCCCATCTGGGCACATCTGATGGCAAGAGGCCCGAAGGTCCCCCTCTTTGGTCTTGCGACGTTATGCGGTATTAGCTACCGTTTCCAGTAGTTATCCCCCTCCATCAGGCAGTTTCCCAGACATTACTCACCCGTCCGCCGCTCGTCACCC
>NZ_REFK01000013.1:0-1201 GCF_003688535.1 Enterobacter sp. WP_7_1
GTCGCTGCCGCAGCTTCGGTGCATGGTTTAGCCCCGTTACATCTTCCGCGCAGGCCGACTCGACCAGTGAGCTATTACGCTTTCTTTAAATGATGGCTGCTTCTAAGCCAACATCCTGGCTGTCTGTGCCTTCCCACATCGTTTCCCACTTAACCATGACTTTGGGACCTTAGCTGGCGGTCTGGGTTGTTTCCCTCTTCACGACGGACGTTAGCACCCGCCGTGTGTCTCCCGTGATAACATTCTTCGGTATTCGTAGTTTGCATCGGGTTGGTAAGCCGGGATGGCCCCCTAGCCGAAACAGTGCTCTACCCCCGAAGATGAGTTCACGAGGCGCTACCTAAATAGCTTTCGGGGAGAACCAGCTATCTCCCGGTTTGATTGGCCTTTCACCCCCAGCCACAAGTCATCCGCTAATTTTTCAACATTAGTCGGTTCGGTC
Organism: Enterobacter sp. WP_7_1; assembly: GCF_003688535.1. Classification (NCBI taxonomy): domain Bacteria; kingdom Pseudomonadati; phylum Pseudomonadota; class Gammaproteobacteria; order Enterobacterales; family Enterobacteriaceae; genus Enterobacter; species Enterobacter sp. WP_7_1. Next base: position 443 of record NZ_REFK01000013.1, read on the forward strand.
CTCCAGTTAGTGTTACCCAACCTTCAACCTGCCCATGGCTAGATCACCGGGTTTCGGGTCTATACCCTGCAACTTAACGCCCAGTTAAGACTCGGTTTCCCTTCGGCTCCCCTATACGGTTAACCTTGCTACAGAATATAAGTCGCTGACCCATTATACAAAAGGTACGCAGTCACACCACGAAGGTGCTCCCACTGCTTGTACGTACACGGTTTCAGGTTCTTTTTCACTCCCCTCGCCGGGGTTCTTTTCGCCTTTCCCTCACGGTACTGGTTCACTATCGGTCAGTCAGGAGTATTTAGCCTTGGAGGATGGTCCCCCCATATTCAGACAGGATACCACGTGTCCCGCCCTACTCTTCGAGTTCACAACCTGTGTGCTTTCGTGTACGGGGCTGTCACCCTGTATCGCCGGACTTTCCAGACCGTTCCACTAACACACAAGCTGATTCAGACTCTGGGCTGCTCCCCGTTCGCTCGCCGCTACTGGGGGAATCTCGGTTGATTTCTTTTCCTCGGGGTACTTAGATGTTTCAGTTCCCCCGGTTCGCCTCGTTAACCTATGTATTCAGTTAACGATAGTGCAACGAATTGCACTGGGTTTCCCCATTCGGACATCGCCGGGTCAAAGGTTCATATCACCTCGCCGGCGCTTTTCGCAGATTAGCACGTCCTTCATCGCCTCTGACTGCCAGGGCATCCACCGTGTACGCTTAGTCGCTTAACCTCACAACCCGAAGATGTTTCTTTCGATTCATCA
>NZ_REFK01000014.1:0-1194 GCF_003688535.1 Enterobacter sp. WP_7_1
AGCGCCCACGGCGGCATGCTCGCGTCGTTGTACACGCGACCGGTGATAATCGGCCGGTCCGGGTCGCCGTTGATAAAGTCCACCACCACCTCATCGCCGACGCGCGGGATTTGCACCCCGCCGTAGCCCTGGCCCGCCCACGCGCTCGACACGCGCACCCAGCAGGAGCTGGTGTCATCGCCCTTCGCCAGACGGTCCCAGTGGAATTTGACTTTCACGCGACCGTATTTGTCCGTCCAGATACTCTCGCCGTTCGGGCCCACCACCTTCGCGGTCTGCGGGCCGTAGGTGCGCGGCCACGCCGTGGTCTGCGCCGGACGGTACACCACCGCCGACGGGATGACCGTAAAATCGGTGCGGTGAATGGTTTCACCCTCGCCGCTCGCGTAGCGGTTCTCTTCGAAGTGGTAACCCGCCGCCGTCACCAGATACTCACCGTTGTCGCTGAAGAACGGCGCGTTGGTTAAGGTGAAGGTGTGCCCCGGCGCAATCCCCGCCGCCGTGGCGGTGGCCTGAATCTGCTGATGCTCCACCTGCCAGCGCTCCTGACGGATACGGGCATAGAACTCCCCGTGCCCTTTATCCACAAAGCGCCCCGGCCAGTCGTACACGTCGATGCTGCCCGGTTTCGGCGACGCCGGGTTCTGCTGGGCCTGGAACAGCCACGCGTTCGGCTTGCGGAAGTCATAGTCGTCGAGGCTGTAAATCCCCGGCGTCACGCTGTCCTCCAGCGCCCACTGGCTGATGCCCTCTTCATCCGTACTGCCGCCGGACGGCGTCTGGTGGTAAGGAATGACCTCATAGCCGCTGAACGGCTGATGCTGCGTGGCGGCGTCGGTGAGTACCAGGGTATGTTTGTCGGCCTCATGGCTGAAGTGATAGGCAATCCCCTCCAGCTCCATCAGGCGGCTGATGAAGTCCAGGCTCGACTCCTGATACTGCACGCAGTAGTCCCATACGCGGTAGCTGCCGGTGAGTTTATCCTCAACGTTAACCTGATGCTCGCCCAGCAGGGTTTTCACAATCTGCGGCACCGTCTGGCCCTGGAAGATACGCAGGTTACGGTCGCGCTTCATCGGCCACAGGTCCGGCTCAACCGTCAGCTGGTACACCGCATAGCGGGTGCCCGTCAGCTCGACGGCGCTGACCGCCACGCGGGTAATCTTGCCGTTAACATAGCGGGACGTCAGCAGG